>MFPR01000029.1 GCA_001784175.1 Candidatus Lindowbacteria bacterium RIFCSPLOWO2_12_FULL_62_27 | reverse complement strand
GCGGTGTTCCACAATTCACCGGAAACGTCCTTCGTTTTCTGGTACGGCTTGAAACTGAAATTGAAATTGTGCACCGTCGAGGTCGTCCGGCGCGCGATCTGGTTTTCGAGGTTGTTCCGGCTCGAATTGCCGCTGTACGACATCGTGAGGTCCGGCAGGTTGCCGTGGAGTTTCATCCCGCTGTTCAGGCCCAGCGTTGCCCGACGCGCGTCCGGCGATCCGCCGCCGCTGGTCGAGCGAAAGTCCGGGTCGACTTCCTCGAATGACGACGTCACGCTCGTCGCGTCGAATCCCAAACGCGCCTTGGCCCGATACGACCCGTTCACCTTGTAGGCCGACCCCTTGAGGCGGTCCGCGGGATTCGACTGCGTGTTCGGGTCGGTTTTTGAATACGCCCACTCGGCCGCTACCTGGGCGTCGTCGCCGAATTTGAAACTCGCGTCCGCCGACACCACTTGGTTCTCCACCGCGTTCGCCGGGCGCGCGCTCGTGTCCTTGATGCTGTCCACGATGTCTTTCGTCTTGACGTAGGACAGCCCGAATTTGTCCAGCTTGTCCCATCCCTCCACTTCGAGGTCCGCTAGGCGCATCCCTCCGACGTACCGCGTGAACGAACTGCCTTCGATGTGCCGCGTCGGCCGGCCGAAATAGAGTTGCATTTCCTGAAACATATTTTTCCCGCCCAATTCTTTCGTCAGGTGCGCCCCCACATTCGCGCTCGATGACAACGAATACGACGTGAACGATCCGCTCACGTTGCCGAGTCGCAGGGAGTAGTCGTCAGGACGCGAGAACGTGCCGTACAGTCCCTGCAGGCGCGTTCGTTTCACCGCGTCGACCTGCCGATCGTCCGTCGAGCGGA
Organism: Candidatus Lindowbacteria bacterium RIFCSPLOWO2_12_FULL_62_27; assembly: GCA_001784175.1. GTDB lineage: Bacteria > Lindowbacteria > 2-12-FULL-62-27 > 2-12-FULL-62-27 > 2-12-FULL-62-27 > 2-12-FULL-62-27. The sequence goes on along the minus strand of MFPR01000029.1, from coordinate 13,431 downwards.
GCGACGATTTGAACTCGAACTCCCCGCCGCCGAAATTCGCGTAGCGTTTTTTGCCGCCGATGTTCGCCTGCTCCTGCGTCTGCGTCCCCGGTTTCAGGAACGAGCGCGTGCGGTTGCCGTCGATGGTGTTGTGATAGGCCGAGAGCGTGAGGTCCATGTCGAACTGGTCGAAATGCGTCGCCCATGTGTTCGGGTCGATCAGGTTCAGCGCGCCCTTTGCCGCGCGCGACACGTCGTTGTCCGCGTCCAATACTTTCTTCACTTCCTCGCCGGCCGCGGACACGACGGTCTTCAGGCCTTCGCCGGGGTACATGATCGACAGGGCATCGGCCCGGTTGGGGGAGAAGGAGCAGGAAATGGAGAAGAGTAAAAAGAAAAAGAGATATTTTTTATAAGGAAGGCAGGAAGGCAGGAAGGGGTGGGTGACTACCATGATATTTTCACCATCCCGGCGCCGCCGGGGGTTGCTCTGGTTGCGACTGTATTTCCGGTGGAACCGCTGCCGCCTGCCGCGAGGCCGGCGGTCAGATCCGCGTCTGTCGAATTGCCGGGCGTCTTGCCGCTGCCGGCCGTGACGGTGCCGGTGCTGTTTCCCCCGGCGCCGCCTCCGCCGCCATTGTCACCGGAGCCTGCATTGCCTCCCGTGCCGCCGGCGGTATATCCGCCACCACCGCCGCCGCCACCGCCGCCGTCAGCGGCTGCTCCCCTGTCGCCGCCATCAGTTCCATCTTTTGATCCGGAGGCGCCCGTTGCTCCCCCGGCGCCGCTGGCCGTCGTTCCATTCTGCCCGCCTACGCCGCCCGCTCCACCATCACGATTCGGGTTGGTAAATCCGGCGCCACCGCCGCCGCCACCGCCGGCCGCAACCAGGTGGAATGTGGTTCCACTCTGATTCGTAACCGCCGTCGATCCGCCGCCGCCGCCGCCCGATCCCGAATTGGGCGTCCCTCCGGCTTTTCCGCCCCGACCGCCCGAACCATACCCAAATCCGCCCGAGCCGGCGCCCGTATTGGCGACAGAAGTGGCTCCCGAGTCGCCGCCGCCGCCCACATATATCTGAATAACACTTCCCTTGGCCAAAACGAGCGTTGTTGTGGCATAGGCGCCACCGCCGCCATCGCCTCCAGTACCGACGTCCCATCCGCCCCCGCCTCCGCCGGCGCCCCACGCCTTGATGGTGAAACTAAGGTTCGCGGGCGCCGTGAAGGTCTGCACGGCGCCGGTATACGTAAATGTTTGTGACGTTCCGACGGCGGACCCGACAATGTTGCTCAAGGAAACTCCCGGAAAGTCGGACGACGTCGCAGTGGCCGTCTCGCGCGCGTCGCTAATCGCGATGGCCAGCGTGATCGCCGTTCCGTCGAGTTCGCCCGCGCCGATCAGCGTCTTGCGCGTAATCCGGCTGGAATTGCCGAAGAGCGGCTTGCCTTCGACTTGGACAAGCCCGAATTCCGGGCCGCGGCGCAACGTCAGTGTCGTCTTCTGGTCCTTGATCGTCCACTCCGTATTCTTGTTCGCGATTCGCGCCCGGCGGTCCCATGAGACGGGGACCCGCGCGGAGGTCAGGTCTGCGTTGAACTGAATGTCATCTACGCGGACGGTGTGATCGATCGAAGTCAAGTGATCGAGGTCGGCCTTCACCGACTCCAGAAAATCGGTTCGGTTGTGTTTGAATCCGTTATCGTCGTTGTTGACGAAATCGGCGCCGACGAGGTCCGCGAATTTGTCGAGATTGTTCTGTTCCAGATGATCGAACAGCCCGAACACCGCGACCTTCACCCGCCACGCAGCCATGAGGCGGGCGATTTTGCCGGCCAGGTCGGCGCTGAAGGGCAGACCGGAGACCATCTCGACCAGTTGGAGGCCGCCCGCAGTTGATTTGAATTCATAGATTTCGTCGGATGTGGCCCGCAACGATTCCAAGAGCCGCATCTGATATGCCTTGACCTCGGCAGGCGCCGCCACCGCCGCGCGCGTGACGCCGACAGGCTCCATGAGATCGGCCGAGTACGACGACGTCACGCGCACGCGGATGTTGCCGGTCTTCGGGTCGACCGCCGCCGACTGGATTTCCGGAGTCCACCGGACATTGTCCAGGAGCGGAAGCGCCGCCGCGAGCAGTTGCCGCAGTCCCGCCGCGTCGGACCGCCTGCCCTGAATCGTCACGACGGCATCGGGAGCGACCGGGGCGAGGAGGCCGGGCGCATTTTTTTGATTCAGCGCGTCGGCCATAGCCGTCAGAATTTTTTTGGCCTCGTCGACTCCGGCGACGGCGGGTTCCGGCGGCGCAGGCGCCGGCGCGGTCTCGCGCGCAAGCCGCCGGAAGACATCTTCCGGCCGGACAGAGATGACGCCGGCGGAGGTTTTCGCGTTGAAGGGCTCGCCCGATTCGATTTTGTCCAGCGTTTTCTTGAGGTCGGCCGCGCTGACCACGCCGCCGGATGAACCGACGGGATTGTTGGTTGAGATTTCGCCGGCGAATTGTTTCGCGGCGTCGACGACCTGGTTTGGGCCGGCGAGGGCGGCGACGGCGACGTGGAATTTTGTGACTTTGGAGGAATTCGGGTCGGCCGGATTGCCGAATTCAACCTCGCTGATGTCTACGCCGGGTTTGCCGCAGATCGTTTGGCCGACTTTTTCGTTGGTGAGGTCGATCTGGCCGGCGGCGAACATTTTGCGGCTGTCTTTCATTTTTTCCAGTTTGCGGTCGACGATCTCGGCGGCGATGGTCGTGGGGATGTTGACGTCGCAGGCGACCAATTTCGAGTCCACGCCGTTGGCGACGGCGGACATTTCGCCCTGCATCTTTGTTTGGCGGCCCGTGAATTCGTCCATGAACGGCCCCGATGCCTCGATCTTCGTCGGGCCGTCCCACGGGCATTTGATGTAATACCGCCCGTTATCATCGATGACCTCGCTGGTGACGGTCTGGGAAGGGTCGTTCAAGTTGGTGGCGGTGACGATGGCGCCCTTTTTGTAGGGCCCCTGAGAGATGGAGCCGCCGAATTCGCTGTATTTTTGTTTGACATAATTTTCTCGCTCATTGCCCTCCTGTATGCCCATGGCGAGGTCGTAGCCAAAGTTGGCGAGTTGAACCAACTCGCCCACTCCCAGGATGTCGCCTACAATCCCGCCGAGGTCCCATGCCTTGCCTACAAAATCGAATCCCTCGTCCTCCTCCTCCGGCGCCTTCACGGTAATGACGGCGTCGGCCTTGCCGCCCTGATCATCCTCGACGCGGACACGATCGGGTTTGGGACTGAGCACGTGCCCGGCCATATACTTCCCGCCGAACTTGTACACCTTGATCGCCGGATACGATTGCCCTTCAACGACCGAGAATGTCCGCTTCGTCCCTTTCCCGCCGGAGAACGTGAACGTGACCTCCTCAAACTCCGTGGCGTCCGCCGACGTGGGACTGATGGTCAGCGGGAGCGGATTCGACTTGATGGCGACATCGGCGTAGAGGATAGAATTTGTCGCCATTCGTTTCCAGAAGTCCACATTGCCCCTCTGCGCCACGACCGCATTGATGTACTTGTTATTAAGCTCGACCACTCCGGATTTGGCCTGATCCGCGGAAATCTCGAGCGCGCCCGCCGTGAAATTGCCGGACGAGTTGATGGTTCCGCATTGATCCGCGCCCTTATTCATCTTGAATGTCCGCGTAACGCCCGAGACTCCGCCGACGACCTTGAAATAGAAATTCTGTCCGGGACCGACGTTCAGCAGTTTGGGCTCGATGGAGGCGGGGGTGACCTTCACGTCGAGACAGGACTCTTTGGAGGTCCCGTTCACCTTCACGCAGACTCGATCGACGACGCCGGCGGTCACCGAGCCGGGGACAAAGTACCAGGAGTACTTCTGGGCATCGATTTTGCCGCCGGATTTATTGGATTTGATCCAGAACGTCACCTGTTCGCCGTCCGATCCGCCGGCGTATCCCAGCGGTAGTCTTCCGCCCGGCTCGACTTCGGTTCCGCCCGGCGCCGTGATCTCCACTTCACTGCTCACCTCGGCGATCGCCTCGGCCGTCCGGTCGAGTTCGTCTTTGACGATAATCTTCACCTTCTTGCCGCCGAACTGGCCGGCGGTGAAGACTTTTCCGGTAAAACTGCCATATTCGGTGAAATCATAGACGTTGGGCGGCATGATTTTTTCCATGGAGAAGACGGCCTTTCCCTGAGCTCCGGCGGCGGTGAACGTCTGCTGTTTGCCGCGGCCGACGATCACGGATGTGGGCGAGATGGTGAGCGGGGCCGGCTGTTTGACTTTGAAGACATTGGCGGCATCTTTTGTCGCGACGGCGTTTTTGTTGAATGTGACGACCGCCTTAAGCGCGTAGCCGCCCGCCGCGGCGGTTTTGGAGAGCGTGAAGTCCTGCGTGACCGTTACCTCGCCGTTTGCCTTGATCGTCACGGCCGTCCCTGTTTTCTTGAAGGCGTCTTTCCCCGCCGGATCAGTGACCGTAACATCGACGGCGATGTCAAAGTCCGCGGCCTCCGGATTTTTGATTTTGATTTCGAGCGTCACCTTCTTGTTGGGATCGTATTCGGCCTTGTCGGAAATCGCCGAGAGAATCTGGAGTTTCGGCGGCACGAGGTTGAACGCCGAGAATTCCGCCTGATTGCGGATGGTCGGATCGGCGGCGGAACTTGAAATGACCAATGAACAATGAACAATGACCGATGACAAAAGGATCCGGAACATATTTTTGCCGATCGTCATTGCCACGTCACCGACACCTTAAATTTGTACACGCCGCCGGAGGCGGTCTTCGGCAGGGTGAATGTGTAGGGGACGGCGACGGAGGCGTTCGCGGCGGCGGGGCCTGCGAAATCATTTTTGGTGAAGACTATTTTTCCCGACGGGTCGGAGGCGGTCAGGGCCGCCGTGAAGTTGCGCTGGACGGACTTGGAGTTCAGGACATTGAATTTTCCGGAAACGACACTGCCGGCCGTGTAGACCTTCAGGTCGCCGGCCGTGGCGTCCGCGCCCGACGCCGACCCCGACAGGATTTCGACCGGCTCCGCCTCCACCACCGCGCTGCCGCCGAGGTTTTGCGCGGTCACCTCGCATGTGACGAGAGAGTTGTCACTGCCGCCGAGATGGGTTGCGGTCGGAGTAAATTCAGGCGACACGACGCCGGATACGGCCTTGCCGTCGACGAGCCATCGATAGGTGAACTTGATCGTCGGATCTCCGGCCCACGTTCTCGGACTGCACGTCAGTTTCGATCCGATCGCCGGCGTGCCGGCAAGTTGAGGGGGCGAAGTGTTCGACGGTTTCTCGACGTTCACGGTGAGCGCCGCCGGCGTCGCCGAAGTCGAGCCGGCCTTGTTGGTCGCGGTGACCCGGCACGTGAGGGCCTCCAGGCCGTCCTCCTCCGTGACGACGTACGACGCCTGCGCCGCGCCGGAGATGTTCACGCCGCCGCGCAGCCACTGATAGGTGATCGTGATCGCCGGATCGCCGGACCACATGCCGGATGAGCACATCAATTTGGAGTTGATCGCCGCCTTGCCGGTGATTTGCGGCGGCGCGGCGGTCGAGGGCTTATAGACTTTCAAGGGGATCGCCGGCGGCGACACGGAAGTCGGTCCAACATTGTTGGCCGCGGTGACCCGGCACGTGAGGGACTTGCCGGCGTCGTCCCACCCGGGAATATACGACGCCGCGGCCGCGCCAGGAATATCCCTGCCGTCGCGCGTCCACTGGTACGCGACCGTGATCGCCGGATCGCCGGTCCAGTCGCCCTGACTGCAGGACAGCGTCGACCCGATCCGGGCCGCTGTCGCGCCGGACAACTCCGGCATCGCCTCGTTCACGGGCCGCGACGGGTTGACCTTGACCGTTCCGCTCGTCACCGTGGCTTTCCCGCCGGCGTTCAAGGCCGAGACCCGGCAGGAGAGGTCGTGGTTCACGTCGGCGGCGATGACGGCGTAGTCGGCGGTTCGAGCATTGGGAATGACGACGCCGTCCCGAAGCCACTGGTAATGGAACAACATCGGCTGATCGCCCGACCACTGGCCGACGGCGCACGTCAGGGTCTTGCCGACCCGCGCCGCGCCGGTGATGGCGGGAGAGCCGGTGTTCGCGGGTTTCTTGACGGACGCGTCAAACTCGAGGGCGGTGAAGAGGTCGGCTTTGTCGGCGTAATTGTAGGCGAAGGATTTGTTGGCCAAGAAGTAATTGTTGGGCCCGTCGACTTTCACGCTTGCCTTGACGGAATACAGCCCGATTTCAGCGTCGTCTTTCAAGTAAAACTCGAATGGGAACGGAGTCATGCCGGCGAAAAACGGAATTCGCCCGGACAGTTGACCCGTGTAGACTGTTTTCCCGGACGGGCTGAAAACCGACACATCAAAAATGACGGGCACCTCATTGCGTGTATACGCGTCGGCGAAAATATTGCCCGTGACTTTCGACCCCGGATAAATCGCCTTGAGGGTCGTGGAGACATCGCCGATCAAGAGCGATCCGGCGGCGAAATGCGGCGGCGGATTGATGATCCGGTACAGTATGTATTGTCCGGACGTTGCGGCGAGTTCCGGCGCGGATGCGGGGCCGACGAAGACGTTGGCGGCGGCCTTGGATCGGCCGTCGTCGATCACGATGGGCGCATTGAGGTTGAATTTGAATGTCACGCCCGCCGCGTCCATGGCGGGGATCGAGCCGGTCAGGCCGGTCAGTTTGGCCACCTGCGCGCCATTCGGATCCGTGACCGTCAGGCCGGCCGCGCAATCGACGTCGCGGGTTCCGCGGTTTTGGACGGTAATCTCGCCGTTGACCTCATCGGTGGATTTGGTGACGAAGACGTTCCGATAGGCAAAGATGGCCGCGACTTTGAGTTTCGCCGCGTCGAAATTGACGGCGTTGCTGTTGGCCGCGACGGCGCCGCCGAGGTTGGACGCGGTGACGCGGCAACCGTACTGGTGCGCCGACATCGACCCCGGCGCGGCGTAGGACGCGGCAGTCGCGCCGGCAATGTCCACGCCGTCGCGCGTCCACTGGTACGCGAACGCGATGGTCGGATCGCCGGTCCAGTCGCCCATCTTGCACGTCAGTTTCATGCTGGTGGGCGATTCGGCGGAAACCGCCGGCGGCGTCCGGTTCGACGGCTTTTCGACCGTCACGGTCCTCTCGTCGCTCACGGCGTGGACGGTCCCGCCGGCGTTGGACGCGGTCACGCGGCATCGGATTTTCTGCAGGGCGTCTTCGGCTACGACGACGTAGTCCGCGTCTGTCACGCCGGCTACGTCCACGCCATTCTTCGTCCACTGGTATTTGTATTCGATGGGCGCGGCGCCCGTCCACGTGCCCTTACTGGCGGTCAATTTCCCGCCGAGTTTGGGCGTCCCGCTGATGAGGGGCTTGAGTTGCACCTGCGGTTTCGCCGCCGTCGAGCTTGTCTGTTTGATTTCGAAAATATCCACCGGATTGCCGGAGTTGTAGAGGCAGATCACCGCGCCCTGCGCGTCCTTCAAGAGCGCCGTCGCGGTGTAGACGCCAATCTCGGCATCCGCCGGCGGGTCAAATTGATATTGGAACGGCGTGGGCGATTGGCTCGCGGGGATCGTCACGGATTTGTTCAGCGCAAATATCACCCGGCCGGACTGGCCGGAGATGGTCATGACGATGACGGCGTTTTCCAGCTGGGTGGGATACGCGTCCACCAGAATTTTGCCGCTCGTCGGCCTGCCGGGATAGGCGATGCGGTCGTCGGATCGGACATCTGCGATGATCCACCGGCCCGCCGACGGCGAGGCGGGAGAGAGGTTCAACAGATTGAAGTCGCGGGAAATCGGCATGACCTCGACGCTGCCGGCCCATTTGATTTTCACAACCGCCCGCGCCCGATACTGGCCGGCCTTCGACGCCGCCGGCAGCTTGAATCCGTACGGGACGACCAGCGCCGCGCGATTCGAAGCCGCGCCGGGAATGCCCGAAACCTTCGCGATCTCATTTCCGGCGGGATCCGTCACCGTCAAATCGACGGTGAAGGGAAGGGCGAGTTTGGCGGGATTGTTGACGGAAATTTCGCCGTCGACTATGGATTCGTCGCCGACGACGAACAGGGTTTTGTAGGTCGCGATCCCGCTGACTTCATACCGGGGTTTCACCAAGACTGGATCGCTGACCGCCGCGACCGGGCCGGCAGCGTTCGACGCAGTGACGCGACAGACGATTTTCCGGATCGAGTGTTCCGGTCCGAGCAAGAGCGAGGCGGCGGTCGCGCCCGGGATTTCCTGGTCTTCCATCAGCCACTGGTGGGCGTACCTGATGATCGGATCGCCGGACCATTTGCCGGTCGAGCAGGTCAGAGTCGCGCCGGCGCTCGCGTCGCCGGAAACGGCCGGGCGGTGGACGTTCGAAAGTTTGGCGACATCGACAAGGACGGGCGCGGCGGTCAACGACATTTTCCCGAATGGGCTGCGGGCCGTCACGCGGCAGGTCAGCGACTGGAACGCGTCCTCATCGACGAGCGTGTAGGCCGGCATCGTCGCGCCGGAAATTTCCTGGTCGCCACGGAGCCACTGATACGCGTATGCGATCACGGGATCGCCGGTCCATTCGCCCGGAGCGCACGTCAGGTTCCCGCCGATTTTCGGAGCGCCGGTGACGGCCGGCGGCCGCTTGTTTTCAGGCGGGTGGACGTCGCTCTGAATCATGGCCGACATCGAAGCCTGCCCGCCCTTGTTCGCGGCCGTCACGCGGCAGACTAGCGGATGGAGCGCGTCCGCAAGAACGACCTTGTAGGCCGGCCCTGTCGCGCCGCCCCCGCTTCCGGCTCCGCCATCCATGGTTGCGCTGACGGCGGGGGCGGCGCCATCTGTGGCGCCGATAATTTCCTGTTCGCCCCGGAACCACTGATACGCGTAAGTGATCGTCGGATCGCCGGTCCATTCGCCCGGCGCGCATGTCAGGTTCTCGCCGATTTTCGAAACGCCGGCGATGACCGGCGGCTTCGTGTTTTTCGGCGGGATCACCTCGATATCGATCTCATCTGTGGCACTCGAAACCGGTCCGGCCTTGTTCGTGGCCGTGACGCGGCAGGAGATCTTGTGAAGGCCGTCGGCCTCCGTGACGGCGTAGACTTCGCCGGTCGCGCCCGGAATTTCGACGCCGTTGCGGAGCCACTGATAGGCGTATTGAATCGTCGGAAAACCGTCCCACTGCCCCGGCTTGCACGTCAGTTTCGCGCCGATGCGCCCGGCGCCGTCGATCTGCGGCGGGACGATCGGCAGGGGCGGGTCGATGGGGATTTCGACTTCCGGCGCGGCGGCTGACGCGCTGCCGGCTTTGTTCGAGAAAATTAATTCGCAGGTAAGTTTGCGGCCGCCGTCCGATTCCGCCACGGTGTACGCCATGCCAGACGCGCCGGCAATTTCCTTGCCGTCCCGAAGCCACCGCACTTTCCAATCCAATTTCGGATCGCCGAACCATTTGCCCGGAATACAGCCAAGTTTACCGCCAAATTTCGTACTGCCGACAACGGCCGGCGGGGCGGTGTTCGATGGCTTGATGATTTCGACCCGGACCTCCTTGGACGACGCGGCGGTCCGGCCGCCGCCGTTCGACGCGGTGACCAGGCAGGACAGGTTATGAAAGCCGTCTTCCACGTCGATGATGTAAAACGGATCGGTCGCCTCCAAAATGTTCTTGCCGTCCAGAACCCACTGGTACTGGTAGAGGATCGTCGGATCGCCGGCCCACGCGCCCGCATCGCATTTGACCGATTTGCCTATCCTGGCCCTTCCTCTGATCGACGGCGCGGCGGTCGAGGACGGTTTTTCGACCTCGACGACCACCTCGGCCGTCGTCGCGGAGGTCGAGCCATTCGAATTTGTCGCAATGACGCGGCACGATATTTTGTGATTGCCGTCCGACTCCAAAATGGTGTAGGTAGGCGCTGTCGCGCCGGTGATTTCTTTTCCGTCGATAAGCCACTGGTACGTGAACGTCGGCGACGGTTTGCCCGACCACGCGCCCGGGTCGTACGTAATCGTCTGGCCAATTTTGATTTTGCCGCTGATCGTGGGCGGCGCAGTGTTTTTCGGCGCCCCGACATTGCTGATATCCGGCGCGCCCGCGTTCGACTGGACTTCGTAGGCGCGGATCGATGAGTCGCTCAAGGCGGTCGTGAGATAATCTTTGAGCAGGGCCGACGCTTGGGCGTTGTTCGTCAGCGCAGCCTGAACCGCCGCCGGCTGGTCCGTCAGGATGAGAGGCTGATATTCCCACCGGCCGACTTCGCTGTCCGTGACGGTCGTTCCGCCCGCGCGGTGCGAGACCGTCAGACGGGTCACATTTTTTTTGTGGGATTGGCCGCGCGAACGCTGGGTGGGCGTGAAGATGTCAAACCAAAGCTCTTTCTCCCTCTCCATATTAACAACAGCCGTGACAGACCCGTCCGAGAGCGCGATTTCACTGAATGCCTCGCTTCGGCTCGACATGCTCCGAAGAATCGTAAGGCGCGTGGCGTTGTCGATTTCGATGTCGCCCTGCTCAAACCGGATGGCCGCGCGACCGGAGGCCCCGGTGATGACGGCGTCGCCGGGTTCGACGCGCGCGCCGGAGGCCGCCGGGCTTTCGAGCGTCGATCCCACGCGCCGGATTTTGACGTCGCCCCGAACATCGGCGAGCGTACCCTTCAGAATTTCGGCGGCGTGGGCGGACGGAGAGGCAACAGGGAACAGGCAACAGGCAACAGCGAACGTGAAAATCAGAAACAGGGAGACGGGCGCACAGAGGGAGCGCGAGAGATGTGTGGGTATACGAAACCCGCAGGCTGAGGATAAACCGCCGCCGTTCGTCGCCTCGCCCATTTCCATGAGACCCCCCTTTCGTCAATCAGCAGTATTGACCACGACACATCCCATGGAGGCAATACGTCAGGATCAGTAAATCGGAAAATCACAGGGGAGTCTAAATCCTGGGGGGGGGGGGGGTCAAGGACAAATTTGATGCGCGGGTAATCGGTCGGAACGTGTGAAAAAATCCATCGGCTGTCATTTCGAGGCGCGTAGCGCCGAGAAATCTTTCTTGAATCTCAGCGAGTTAAGATTTCTCGCTGCGCTCGAAATGACACATGGCGACATTTTTTCACACGTTCTCGCTTGACGCCGGAATCTCTCCGATTGAAGACTGACCTATACCAAATATGTAAATTTAAAGTGTTGATTTAATCTTGCATAATCTCGGGGAATGTGGTATCGGTTGGTCATGGCGAAATTCCGGTATGTGCGCAGGGCGGAGGAGGAGACGTTGAGACGCCGGATGGCGCAGTTTCCGGTGGTGGCGGTCACGGGACCCCGGCAGTCAGGGAAATCGACCATGCTTGAGCGGGTGCCCGGGAGGAAGGCCCGGACTGTGTCGCTGGAACTGCCCTCCGTGCTTTCCCGCGCGGAGGCGGATCCGGAATTATTTTTGGAGAATTTGGGGACACCGGCGGTGATCGACGAGATCCAAAATCTGCCGGCGCTTCTGCCTGTCATCAAACACCGCGTGGACCAGGCCCGGCAACGGCCCGGCCAATATGTGCTGTCCGGCTCTCAACAGTTTCAGATGATGCGCGGCCTCGCTGAAACGCTTGCCGGCCGCGTCTCCATTTTGAATCTCATGCCCTTTGACGCAACCGAGTGGCCGACCAAAGAACGCCCAGCTTCGGCCCGGACATTTTTTTTGTCGCGCTGTCTGAAGGGCGCCTACCCTCGACCGGCTGTGATGCGCGGTCTGGATGCCGAAGCCTGGTTTGAGGGGTATATCGCGACCTATCTTGAACGGGACGTTCGGGGACTCCACAATATCGGAAATCTTCGCGACTTCCGGCGGTTCATGGTCCTGGCGGCCGCGCGGATCGGACAAATATTCAACATGAGCCATTTCTCGCAGGAACTTGGAGTTTCCGGGCCGACCATCCGGTCGTGGACATCCGTTCTGGAGGCAAGCCACATCGTATTTTTGCTGCCGCCGTATCACCGAAACTTCGGCAAGCGGATCATTCGGAGTCCCAAACTCTATTTTGTCGATGTGGGTCTCGCGCTTCATCTGGCCGGAATCCGGACGGCCGAACATCTGCTTCAAGGCCCCATGGCCGGGGCCGCATACGAGAATTTTGTCGTGCAGGAAATTCTGAAGACGCACCTGCATCAGGGATACCGGCCGAATCTGTATTTCTGGCGTTCCTCCGGCGGCCACGAAGTGGACATTCTGATCGAGCGGGACGGCAGATTGACCGCTGTCGAATGTAAACTGTCTTCACACCCCCGCCCGGTAATGGCCGCGGCGTTGGAACAGTTCATCGCCTTGTCGAAGGAGCCACGACGCATGCCGGCTTTTATCGTTGCGCCTGTTGAGGAATCCATCGCCCTGACCCGTCAGGTCAGGGCCGTCGATATTCGAACATTTCTCGGGACTCAACGCGGTTAGAACAACGGCGAGGTCTCTCGTATCTCCTGAATCAGCCACTTGTCGCCCGACTTCTCAAGCCGGAACAGCGCGACGCCCGTCGCCGTCTCCTCGGCGCCCGTCGCGTACACGCGCCAGCGGCGTTGCCATCGGAAGGTGATCTCAATCACGTTGTCGCCCGGAACAAAACTCGACGCCCACACGCCCTCGTACTTGATCGCGTCCACGCGGTCGAACGTCGTGCGCGCATGGTTCTCGAAGGCGATGCGGTCGCCTTTGAAGCTCGGGCTGACCAACTGCATGAATTTCAGGATGTCCTCCTCCGCGTACACGGCCAGGATATCTTTCACCGCGCCTTCCGCCGCGTCCCTCGCCGCCACCGCCTCCGGCGCCGGGCCGCCCCATTTCAGCGCCGCGTCCGCGCGCCAGACCGCTTCGCGGTAGTTCTGGGTTGTGACCTCTTCCTCGGTCTTGTTGGACGAATAGGACACCGTAAAACTGCCGTCCTCCTGAATGAACTTCTGCACAACGTACGCGCACTTCCAGTTCATCGTCCGGATGTCGCTGTTGACGTTGTCGTTGTCCGTGAGGCCGAGGGTGTAGTCGATATTGAGCCGCTCGTCGTCGTTCACTTTCGTCTGCGCGCCGACTCCATACTGCCGCTGATGAGACCGGCCCGCGGCGTCGATGGATTTGTCGCGCGTGCGCGTCGCGTTCAGCGTGAGGTCGGTCGAGAACGGCTTCTGCGGATACAGGAACACTTTCCACGGAATCTCTTTCAGGCCGTACGTGAGTCCGTTGCTTGCGTTTCGCCTGTCGCCCGTCGCCGCCGTCTTTTCCTGCGTGATCTGGTAGCGGTAGAACGTCGAGAAGGTGTGGCGGCCGCTCGATGTCGAGAGCTGGTAGTTCTGGTTGTTGATTGCGCTCTTCACCGAATTGTCGCTCGCCTTTGTGATGTTCTGGCCGAACGCGGTCGAGACGTTCATATTTTTCCGAGCGGTGTTCCACAATTCACCGGAA
>MFPR01000028.1:7605-392036 GCA_001784175.1 Candidatus Lindowbacteria bacterium RIFCSPLOWO2_12_FULL_62_27 | reverse complement strand
GCAGCGTGTCGACGTCGTCCGTAAAGCCGATGTCCTCGATCACCGATACCGCCGCCGTCGTCACGATCTCCAGCGCCAGCGCCGTGTCGCTCAGGTTCTCGTTCGTGCCCGTCACGTCCTGGTACACGACATGCATCGTGTCCGACCGGCCCCAGCTTGCGGTCCCGTCGTTCACGCCCGGCGTCACCGTGTCGGTCAGGTTCACCGCGCCGCTTCGGAAAATGCCGCTGACGTTCGTGCTCTCCGTCAGAATCAAAATCTCCGTGTCCAGGACCAGACGCGCCGCGTCACCCTCCGCCGTGCCGTTGCCGATGTATACCGTCACCTGCACCGTGTCCGCGCGTTGGGGATTGCGGTTCTCGTCCGTGTCGTGCACGGCGAGGTACATCACATCCCGCGTCAGGAACGTGTCCACGTCGTCGCCGTAGGCCGCGTCCTCGTAGAAAATCACGCGGCCGGTCGTCACGATCTCCAGCGCCAGCGCGGTGTCGCTCGTCGTTTCGCTCGTGCCGTTCACGTCCGTGTACGCGATGTGCGCCGTGTCGTTCCGGCCCCAGCTCGTCACCCCGTCGTTCACGCCCGGGGCCGACACCGTGTCCGTCACCACCACCGTCGCCATGAAAATGCCGCTCACGTTCGAACTCTCCGTCAGAATCAACACCTCCGTGTCCAGAACGTACGCGGCCGCGTCACCTTCCACCACGCCGTTGCCCACGTACACGGTCACGTAGACCGTGTCGGTCAACTGCGGATTCCGGTTCTCGTCCGTGTCCGCAAGGACGATGTTAAACAGGTCCCGCGTCCGGAACGTGTCCGACGCGTCCAGGTAGCCCGCGTCCTGTGTGATGGTCAGGCTCGCGCTCGTCACGATCTCGATCGCCAGCGCCGTGTCGCTCGTCGTCTCGCTCGCGCCCAGAACGTCCGTGTAGACCACGTGCAGGGTGTCCGATACGCCCCAGCTCACCACGCCGTCGTTTTCGCCCGGCGCCGAGACCGTGTCCGTCACGGCGATGGACGCGCGACGGAAGATGCCGCTCACGTCCGTGGTCTCCGTCAGAATGATCCGCTCCGTGTCGATGATCAGCGCGCCCGCGTACGCGCCGACCTCCGTGCCGTTCCCCTGGCTGTTGCCGACATAGACGAGAACCGAAACCGTGTCCGGACGCTGCGGGTTGCGGTTCTCGTCCGTGTCCTGAAGCGTGATATACATGAAATCCCGCGTGAGATAGGTGTCCACATCGTCGGAATAGCCGGACTCCTCGTATAATTGCGGCAGCGTCGCGCCGCTCACGATCTCCAGCGCCAGCGCCGTGTCGCTCGTCGTCTCGCTCACGCCCGATACGTCCCGGTACACGGCGTGCAGCGTGTCCGACCGGCCCCAGCTCACGCGGCTGTTCTCGACCGACGGCGACTCCGTGTCGGTCAGCGCCACACCGCCGCTTTGGAAGATGCCTGTGACAACTCCGTTCTCCGTCAACACCACCGTCTGCGTGTCGATGACCAGGCCCGCCGCGTCGACCTCCGTCGTGCCGTTGCCGACGTACACCAGAACGAAAATCGTGTCGGCCCGCTGCGGATTGCGGTTCTCGTCCGTGTCCTGCACTTGAATATAGAAGGCGTCCCGCACGAAAAACGTGTCGACGTCGTCCGAATAGCCGCTGTTTTCGTAAAACTGCGGAAGCGTCGCGGTCGTCGTAATGTCGACCGCCACCACCGTGTCCGTCGCCGTCTCGCTCGTGCCCGTCACGTCCGTGTACGTCACGTGCAGCGTGTCGATGTACCCCCACTCGATCCGCCCGTTCTCGGCCGACACGGCCTGCGTGTCAACCGCGATCCACGTGTCGCTCCGGAAGATGCCGCTCACGCTCGTGTTCTCCGTCAGCACCATCGTCTGCGTGTCCAGCACGAGCCCCGCCGCGTCCCACTCCAGCGTGCCGTTGCCGATGTAGGCCATCACATAGATCGTGTCAGCGCGCTGGGGATTGCGGTTCTCGTCCGTGTCGTGCACCTGCACGTAAAACATGTCCCGCGTCGACAGCGTGTCCGCGACGTCCGTAAAGCCGATGTCGTCATAAATCGCGGCGGTCGCCGGCGTCGCGATCTCCAGCGCCAGCGCCGTGTCGCTCCCGGTTTCCGACGCGCCCGTCACGTCCGTGTACGCGATGTACAGCGTGTCGTTCCGGCCCCACGACAGGCGCGTGTTCTCGGCCGCCGGGACCTCCGTGTCGTTGATCACGAACGTGTCGCTCCGGAAGAGGCCGCTCACGTTCGAACTCTCCGTCAGCACGATCGTCTGCGTGTCGAGCACCAGTCCCGCCGCCTCGCCCTCCAGCGTGCCGTTGCCGATGTAGGCGGTCACGCTCACGGTGTCCGCGCGCTGCGGGTTGCGGTTCTCGTCCGTGTCCTGCGCCTGCACGTAAAAAACGTCACGCGTCAGCAGCGTGTCGATGTCGTCGGTGAATCCGATGTCCTCGATGATCGAAACCGTCACCGTCGTCGCAATCTCGATCGCCAGCGCCGTGTCGCTCGTCGTCTCGCTCGCGCCCGTTACGTCCGTGTACACGGCCTGCGCCGTGTCCGACCGGCCCCAGCTCACGGTGCCGTCGTTGACGGCGGGTGAAATCGTATCTGTCAAATTCACAGCGCCGCTCTGAAATATCCCGCTCACGTTCGTGCTCTCCGTCAGGATCAGCCGCTCCGTGTCCAAAACCAGCGACGCCGCCTCCCCCTCCAGGGTCCCGTTGCCGACGTACACCAGAACGTCAATCGTGTCAGCCCGCTGCGGATTACGGTTCTCGTCCGTGTCCTGTATCTGAATGAACGCGACGTCGCGCGTCAGAAACGTGTCGACGTCGTCCGTGTAGTTGCTCTGCTCGTAAAATTGCGGAAGCGTCGCGCTCGACGCGATCTCCAGCGCCAGCGCCGTGTCGCTCCCGGTCTCCGTCGTGCCCGTCCCGTCCGTGTACGTGACGTGCAGCGTGTCGTTCCGGCCCCAGGACAGCCGCGAGTTTTCGGTCGACGGGACCTCCGTGTCGTTGATCACGAAGGTGTCGCTTCGGAAAATCCCGCTCACGTTCGAACTCTCCGTCAGCACGATCGTCTGCGTGTCGATGATGTAGCCCGCCGCTTCGCCCTCCAGCGTGCCGTTGCCGATGTAGGCCACCACCTGCACCGTGTCCTGGCGCTGCGGGTTGTGGTTCTCGTCCGTGTCCTGCACCCAGACGTAGAAAATGTCCCGCGTCATAAGCGTGTCGACGATGTCCGTAAAGCCGATGTCCTCGATCACCGACACCGCGGCCGTCGTCACGATCTCCAGGCCCAGCGCCGAGTCGCTCTGATTCTCGGTCGCGCCGCTCGCGTCCGTGTAGGCGACATGGATCGTGTCCGACCGGCCCCAGCTCACGGTGCCGTCGTTTACGCCCGGGGCCGACACCGTGTCGGTCAGGGTCACGGCGCCGCTCTGGAATAGGCCGCTCACCTGCGTGCTCTCCGTCAAAATCAGGATCTCCGTGTCGATCACCAACCCGGCTGCGTCGCCCTCCGCCGTGCCGTTGCCCACATACACCGTGACGCGGATCGTGTCCGACCGCTGCGGGTTGCGGTTCTCGTCCGTGTCGACCACCTGGATGTACAGAACGTCCCGCGTCGAAAACGTGTCCACCACGTCGTCGTAGGGCTGATCGTATATATTGAGGAGCGCGGCCGTCGCGATCTCGACCGCCAGGGCCGTGTCGCTCCATATGTCGCTGCCCGTGTCGCTGTACACCACATGGATCGTGTCCTCCCGGCCCCAGCTCACCCAGCCGTCGTTCGCCGACGGGACGATCGTGTCGGTCAGGTGGACGGTGTCGCTCTGAAAGATCCCGCTCACGTTCCCGCTCTCCGTCAGAATCAGCCGCTCCGTGTCCAGCACCAACGACGCCGCGTCGCCCTCCAGACTGCCGTTGCCCACGTAGACGGTCACCGCCACCGTGTCCCGGCGCTGCGGGTTGCGGTTCTCGTCTGTGTCGAACACGGCGATGTACAGAAGATCCCGCACGAGATACGTGTCGACGTCGTCGGTGTAGTCCCGGTTCTCAAACAGCGTCACCCGCGCCGTCGACTGGCTGTCCTGGGCCAGCGCTGTGTCGGACGCCGTCTCGCCCAGACCCGTCACGTCCGTGTACGCCACATGCAGCGTGTCGGCGATGCCCCAGCTCACGTAACCGTCGTTCACGCCCGGCGCCGAGACCGTGTCCGTCAAGACCACGGTGTCGCTCCGGAATATGCCGCTCACGTTCGAACTCTCCGTCAGAATCAATACCTCCGTGTCGATCACCAACCCCGCCGCGTCCACCTCCGTCGTGCCGTTGCCCACGTACACCGTCACGTACACGGTGTCGGCCCGCTGAGGATTGCGGTTCTCGTCCGTGTCCGTCAGCCAGATGAACAGATAATCCCGGGTGATGTACGAGTCCACTTCGTCCGTGTAGTTCTGCTGCTCGAATATCTGAAGGGCGACGGTCGAGGGAATCTCGATGGCCAGGGCCGTGTCGAAGACCGTGTCCGTCGTGTACCCGTGGGTGTTCTCCTTGTCGATGTACCGCAGAAGAAGCGTGTCGCTCCTGCCCCACGAGATAAACCCGTCCTGCGCCGACGGGATCACGGTGTCGGTCAGAAGCCCGGGGTTGTTCGTGTTCCGGAAGATGCCCGCGGCCGTCGACACCTCCGTCAGCACGATCTCCTCCGTGTCCAGGATCAATCCCGACGCTTCGCCCTCCAGCGTGCCGTTGCCCACCCACACCGTCACCACCACGGTCTCGGTCTTCAGCGGCTCGCGGTTCTCGTCCGTGTCCGTGACGATGAGGTACAGAAAGTCCCGCGTCGAGTAGGTGTCAACGCCGTCTGTGTAGGCGGCATCGTCGAACATCCCTGTCACCGCCGCCTGCTGCCAGTTGTGGATCCGGACCGTGTCGTTCGACGTGTCGTTCGCGTCGCCCCATTGGCTGTCGTAGGGGTCCCGGTAGACCACGATGGCGCTGTCGAGATGCACGTGAAGCAAAATAGAATCGTTGTAGAGCGCGGGCAGCGGCGCGGTGTTCGAAAACGTCACCCGGTTGGCGCCGGCATAGTCGATCCGGAAGATGCCGCTCGTCTCCGTCGTCTCGATCAGCACCACCGTCATGCTGTCCGCGGTCGTGTCGCTCCGCACGATCACCGCAATCGTGTCCCTCAGCCACGGCGTCCGGTTCGCGTTCATGTCCCGAAGCTCGATGTGGCCCGAATCCAGCGTCTGCGTGTACGTGTCCGCGCCCCCGCTGTACGAGGCGTTTCGCCAGTCCACCGTGCACGTCGAATACTCGACATGAACCGTGTCGCCCCACAGCGTGTCGCCCATCGGGTCGTTGGGGTCGATGTACCACACGAATACCGAGTCCGCCTCATACACGAACAGAATGCTGTCGTTCTGCAGCCCGCCTGTCGCCTTGTCGGCCGAAAGCCACAGCCCGAAGGAGTCGACGAATTGGTTGGACGTGCCGTCCGTACCGGAGGCGTGCTCCGTCAGTACATACCGCTCTGTGTCGCCGCCCAGCTTCGACCACACGATCACCGTCAGGTTGTCCAGCCCCGTCGTCATGTCCTGGTCGGTGTCGTCCACCTGAATGTATACGGCGCGGCCGGCATAGGCCTTCGTCGTGTCCGAGTTCTCCGTCCAGACGCGCTGCACGAACCGCGCGCTCGCGTGCGTCTGAACAAAAATGTACGCGTAGCCGGTGCAGTACCCGTCCTCGTACGTCAATAAATGATTGCTGTTCACACTGTCCGCCGGCGTCCTCGTCCACGTGTCGTAGTCCGGCGTCCCCCGCGAAAAAAGCTTCATCGTAGATGTGCAGACACCCGAGTTGAACCACCACTCGGTCCTTCGATCCCCTTGCGCGCCGCTCGTGTCTTGGGAACGCCCCAGGGCGTCGCTGTATAAATACGTGTTGCCCCCCGCAAACTTCACGTTCGAAAACGCAAACCGCCCGAACGTCTCCGCCGAGTAGTCCTGCACCACCGTGTCAAATCCAGGCGCGGCGCCGTCCGGCCACGCCCACAACCGCCACATCGAGTCGGCGTCCGTCGACACCTCGTACCGGCCCACCACCGTCACCGCCACCACAAACGTGTCGTTCATGTAGACGGTCGGCAAAAGCGGCGTGACCAGGAAAATCGGCCGCTCGCGCGGGCTGGCCGTATTGTGAGGCTGCGAATCAATGTTCGACGCATAACCGTTGGTGCCGCTCGTGTCATAGACGAAATTGATGGCCGTGGAGTCCGTCAGAATGGCGCCCGGATTCGTCAACGACACCCGCATGCCCGCGCCCGCGCGCCATGTGTGCTGCTTGTGAAATCCCCGGCGGCCCGGCAGGCGCACCACCGCCTCGTAGCCGTTCATCTCGTTGTTGCCCAAATATCGCACCGTGCCGGCGCCGTCGGCAATGTAAATGGAATCGACGGGATTGTTCGTCCCGACGTTCTCCAGCAGGAGCGGCTGGTGGTCATCCTGAATGTTGGTCGTCCCGTCGTTGGCGGCCCCGGTCAGAATATTGTCGGTGTTGACCAGATCGCCGTCGTCGATGGAAAGCGCCAGCGCGTCCAGATACGCCGGACCCACACCAAAATTCTGGCCCTTGATATTGACGCCGTCGCCCGCGTCAAAATTGCCGATCACATAATAGCCGAACGCCCCAATCGCGTCGGTGTCCCCGGCCGTCATGGAGTTTAAGTTTTGGGTGCCATCCAAGTCACCACAATTGGTCGCCCTGAAATCTATTTCAAACGAGCCCAGATTGACCACCCGTGGCGTCGGATTGTACAGCTCTATGTACTGCGCGTCGTCCTCAAAATCACTCCCAAACGGCCCGGGAAAGGGATACAACCGGCTGAACACCAGCGTATCGGAAAACAGCAACCCCTCCGCCGGCGCCGCCGGCATCAGCCCATACACCACAGCCGTCAGAATCAGAACAACGAAAACGGGGCCGGGTATTGACTTAATTGACTTATTTTCCCCCGCCCCCGTCCACTTCGTCAGCCCCAAAATCGCCGTCAGACTTTTTGTTATATATATAAGAAAAAAAATAATGCCGGTCATGGGCAACGCGTAACGGGCAACGGGCCGCGTTTGACTCGGGCCTGATTTGTTGGTACAAACCGAGTGTGGGTGGCGAGCAACGGGAGACTCGAAAAGACAAGATACTCTTCGAAATCGGGCGCGGATTGCTTCTAGGCGGCCTCGCAGCGACGATCTTTCGGCATGAACTCCACTTCGTTTATCCGGCCGGCGCCGTGTTGGTCGGCATGGTGTTGTTGATTTTGTATGCGAGAAAGGAGGATCACAAATGACTACATGGCTGGGAATGACTTGGCTGGAATGGTGGACCCTGCTGGTGCCGACCTTGGGCGCCCTGTATCTGATTTTTTTCGTAAAAGATCCCAAACACGATTGAGGCGGGGTCCCCCCGTGCGCGACGGGGGACAGACGGGCAGAGGGGGCAGAGGGTGCCGGGCATAGACTTATAGACCTATTCCGTAATCCAAAATCCAAAATCCAAAATCCAAAATCGCGACTCGGCTCCCTCACAGACGGGGTTCCCTCTCTCGGCAGAAATGCACAGAAGCGGCGGCTCACGGCAAGAGCTGCGCCGCTTCTCATTATTTCGGCCAATTTCCCTATGTAATTTAGGACCCCACCCCAAACCCCACTAGGCAAAGACTACCCCCGCCGCCGAAAACCTGGTTTTCCGGCGTTTTTTGTTTTCCTGTCCCGCCTTTTAGCTGTGTTGTGCGCTCGCTTGGGAGGATTCGGGGCTATCGAAGAACGGCAGGCGCGGAATTTGTTATTTCTCCACGCACTTGATGATCGCCTGCCGCCTCCCGACTGCCTCCCATCAACCACCCCCGGCTTCGAACCGGACCTACCGTGAACGAAAAGTCAGTATGAGAACAGAATCACGCCACGCCCACGCTCAATAACTCCGCCACCTTCGTGATCAATTCCTCGCTCGAAAACGGTTTCGCCAAAAACGTGTCGAACCCCACCTGGTCCAGATCCTTGATCTCCACTTCCGACAAATACCCCGATACCGCGATCATCTTCACCTCGGAAAAATCAGCGTCCGACCGCAGCATCTTGCAGACCTCCCGGCCGTCCAGATCCGGCAGCTTGATGTCCAGGATGATGACATGTGGATGGATTTGCTTCGTCTTGAACCCCGCGTCAAACCCCGTCGACGCCGTCGATATCTCATACCGCCCGTCCCGCTCAAACGCCTTCTGCAACCCCCGCAAGAGCGCCTCGTCGTCCTCCACGATCAGTACCCGCCGCCGCCCCGCATCCAGATAATGCATCGGGATCCCGTACTCCTTCATAAACTCCACCATAAACTCATGCGGTATCCGGTGCCGGCCCCCCGGCAGCTTGTACGCCTTCAGCTTCCCCTCCTTGATCCACGTCCCAATCGTGGTCCGCGTCACATGCAATATCTTCGCCGCATCTTCACTACTGTATTCGCGCTGGTTCATTTTACGTATACTCCTTATATATAGTAATGGTGCAAACTTGACGTTCTTTACGAACAATCATATTATTACCTTACATTACGAAAATGTCAAGAAATAGTTGTTGTGCTAATTTTCTGAATTTGTTGTGATTAACCAATTTCTCTAGGAAGGCTGCCACAACACACGTCTAAATCCGACCTATTGACGCTCCTCCATCGCTAGGTCTTGAAAAAACTCATGGACGATCTTTCCACACCCACGAATCAGCCCGAGCGGCGTTTCGACAGGCTCGTCCGGCCGGTAGCCGTGCGTGAAAATCACGACCAGATAGGGATTGTCCTTCACATACACGATCCCGCTCTCATGAAGCGCGTCCGTCAGCAGGCCGTATTTCAAGGCCGCGAGGGTTCCCTCCGGCAGGACGGCGCGCAATCCCAGATCGAACTTGGTTTGCGTCAATAGCTTCAGCGCCAACTCGGAGTGCTCCTCGTCCAGATAGGAGGCGTTGTAAAGCGCCTTGAAGATGCGGGAGTATTGCTTGGCCGAAAGGATGCGCACGCGGGCAGAGGTGTCCCCCGCCAACCTTTCGTGATATGGATTGGGAAGGCCGAGGTCATCATACACGCCCAGCATCCACGCGTACGAGACTGCGGACTTGAGCGCCTGCACGGCCGTATTGTCGGAGTAGATGATCATCCGTTCGATCAACGTGATGATCCGATACTGCCCGGGCGGCATCGGCGCAGTCATTTTCTCGGCGATCTCATCGTTGGGCGTCAGGTGGGACGAGTCGACCCACACGGCTTTCGTCAGAAGGCCCGGCTCCTCCGCGTCGCGCTTCAGCCACGCCATCATCACGCCGACTTTGAGGAGACTGGCAATCTCATGCGGAACGCGTTCGTTCACGCCCATGTCGACGCCGCTGTTCAAATCCTCCACGTAAACGCTGGCATGCCCCAAGGCGCCCGTCGATGAAAGATATTCGGTCAACCGCAGACGCAATTTTCCCATGTGAACCAGCCGTGCGCGCCGCCAGGTCCGTTCCACCTGGGGCGACAGGAGCGTTCGGGGCTCGCGGGAGGCCTGATCGCGCCCGGCCCGGACCCACATGAACAGCGCAACCGCGCAGGCGACGGCCAATGTCGACAAAATGACTGCGATGGCAATCCGTTTGGAAGAACCCGTCATGGCGCGGTGACCGTATCATGCAACCGCAGAGCGAGGAAGGGGGGGGTTGCCGCTTTTCAGTACTTGAATCTTTCCCCCGATGACAGAATCGTCGATTGGCCGGCCGCCTCGTCCAGATGGACGCCGCCGCACAGGAAATAGTCCTTGCCGCCCACGTCCGTCACCATGCCGGCGCCGTTCGAGAACGGGAAACTCCGGGACTTAACCAGACTGCCCACCAGCGACCACGTGTTGAATACGCCGTCGTACAGGAGAATGTCCCCGGCGTCCGTGCCCGTCACATCGTATCCGTCAAACACGACCACACGGTTGGCGGCTGGCGACGCATACGCAAAATCATACATCCCCCGGGGGAGCTGCGCGGCCGGAGACCATGTGTTGGTCGCCGCGTCGTATATCTCCACGTCCGATGTCGACACGTAGGTCGCCGACGTCATCGGCGGTGAAGGCGCCTGGTAGAACAGCCCACCCAAGGCCGCGATTTTTCCGCCGCCCAAATCGACCATGCCAAACCGACTGCGGGGCGCCGTCATCGGCGCGGCCATCGAGATTGCGTTGCTCGCCGGATCGTAAATCTCGCAGGCGTCCATCGCATAGTCAACCATGTCCGGGCCATGCCACATTCCCCCCGCGATCAGCACCCGGCCGTCCGCCAAGAGCGACATGCGGTGGCCGTAACGCATGCCGGCGGCAAACGGATATGAACCGGAGTTATAGGGACCCAGACTGAGCATGGTCGGACCCGCGGTCCACGTGTTGGTTCCCGGGTCGTACACCTCCGTGTAGGGAATCCCAAACCCATACGTGTCGTCGACCCCCCCCGATACAAAAACCCGGCCATCCGCCAGCGTGATCGCCTCCGGCAGGCGCCGCTTGTGCGCCATGGGCGCGGTCGCGGTCCAAAACTGAGTTGACGGGTCGTATATTTCGCAGCTCTCAAGCGCGGTGATCCCCGTGACGCTGCCGCCCCCGCTCGATACCGTCACCACGCCGTCCAGATCCCCGCCGATGGCCAGGATCCGGCCGTCGTTCAGTGTCACGACCGCCGGGTTGTTCCGAGGCTGGACCATCATGCCGCTGATGCTGAAAGACTGCGGGACGGTGTCGTAGAGTTCGCATTTCGCAACCAGCGTGTTGGACGTGTCGATCCCCCCCATGACGAGAACACGGCCGGTGTTCATTGCCACCACCCGGTGGCCCATCCGGGGAAACTGCATGAGTGTCGTGGCCAGCTGCGTTGGATCGCCCAAGTCCCCATTGACCGGCCGGCGGACGACCACCACATAATTGCACTGCGCACCGGTCGCCGTCCCGTCATTGCCGCCCAGCCGGACAACGCCCTTCGTCATGATCTTCAGATACCCCACCAGCGTGTCGGCCACGGGATTGCTGGTCGTGATGGTCTGATCCGCCGGAGCAAATCCCAAAGTCGTCATCCATCCCGGCAGGCTCGGCGCATTGCCGTCATAGAAGACATAGACCCGGGCCGTGTCGCTGATCTCGAATTGCAGAAATCCGTCCGCGTTGTTGAGCTTGTCGTCGTCCCGCCCCACGATCCACACCTTGCCGCTCAGAAAGCCGGGGACGCTGGTCAGAGTATACCCTCTGTCCAGATAATAGTAATCGCCAGTACCGAGGGGACGCAATTTGTAAGTGGAGGGAGTAATCAGCGTGACGGACACAGGCCCGTCCGCCAGAGAGGTGTCGGCCACCGTGCTGATTACATTCAGAGTTAGAAGTTTGAGACGCACATCGGCGCCGATAAAGACGGTAAACTTGAAACTACGTTTCGCGTACGCATCCGGAGACAAAAAAAGAACACTCAACACGCACACCAACAAGATCAACCCTATCCGCCGCCCCACCTTGGTCATCACCCTCACCCCCTTGGATTCGGACACCCACCCCGCGTCCGTTCCCCTTGGCCGCCTTCGGCCTTTGTCTCCGTATGCGACTTTGAAAGAACACCCAATCAAACGGGCGATCCGCCTCCGCCCGAGTGCCCACACTATCTCACAGGTCGGCGCCCATCGTCAATAGTTTTTTTCAAATGTGGTGTAATAGCTTATTATTGTGTTGGTTAGACTTTACACGCTCGCCAGCGTACGGTCGATGAAGTCCGTGATGCTCTCCACCACGAACGGTTTCTCCATGATGCCCAGCGCCCCCAACGAACTCGCACGCTCCAGATTCTGCGGCGTCGGCGCGCCCGTCATGAATACCACTCTCGGCCGCCGGCCCTCCTCCACCGCCTCCTTCATCTGACTGAAAACTCCAAACCCGTCCATGTCCGGCATGAGTAGATCCAGAAACACCAGATCGTACTCCTCCGTCTCCACCATCCGCACCGCCGCATGACCGTTCGGCGCCGCGTCCACCTCATGGTTCATCCGGCGCAGCGTCTTGGCCAACGAGGCCCGGATCGAGTCCTCGTCGTCCACGACCAGGATCTTCAGTTTCTCCCGCCGGATTTTTGGGGCCGGCGCCGTCTTCACCGCCGGCGCCACCCGCACCACGGTCTCGTCCACCGGCAACTGCACGCTCACGGTCGTTCCCGCGCCCGGTTTGCTCGTGACCGTGATGTCGCCGCCGTGGTTGCGAAGGATCGTGTGCGACACCGACAGGCCCAGCCCTGTCCCCGGCGTCTCCCCGCCGCCCAGCGCGCCTTTGGTCGTGAAGAACGGCTCAAATATCTTGCTGAGATTCTCCTCCGGAATTCCGACGCCGGTGTCCGTGAACGCGATCTCCACCATCCGCCGCTCCCGGCCCCCGACCGGCCGACCGGCCTCACGCACACTCACCGTCAGCGTGTCTCCCCGGCGCATCGCCTGGCGCGCGTTCGTCAGGAGATTCAGAAATACCTGCTGCATCTGGCCGCGGTCGAACTTGAGCGCGGGCGCCGGCTCGAATTTTTTCACGAGGTTCATGCCGTCGGCCGCGAAAATCTGCTTGACGATGTTCAGCGTGTCCTCGAGAACCTCGATGATGTTGCCCGGCGTCGCCTCGGTCCCCGGCGCCTGGCGCGCGAATCCCAGCAGATTTTTCGCGATCGCGCTCGCCCGCAGCGCCACCTTGCGCACGAGCTCCAGGTCCTCCCGGACCGACGGGTCGCTCACGTCGTGCAGGGCGCTTTCGACGTTCGATACGATGCCGCCGAGCGCGTTGTTGAACTCGTGCGCGACGCCGCCCGCCAGCGTGCCGAGGCCCGCCATTTTTTCGCGCAGGGCGAGCTGCTGAAGCAGCCGGGCCTCGTTATCGCGCGCGCGCTGAATCTGGATGATGAATTCGTTGAAACTCCGTGCCAGCGACGCGGTCTCGGCCGTCCCGCCCTCCTTCACGCGCCGCGATTCCATGCCGCCCGCGCGCGCCATCTCCTGGACCTGCCGGTCGATCTCCGCAAGAGGCCGGGACAGAAGCCTCGTGAGGTAGACGGTCACCGCCAGAATCGCCAGGCCCAGAAACCCGAACGCGATCATCAGGTCCCGCCGCAAGGCCGCCAGCGGAATTTCGACCTCCGACGCCAGCGCCACGCTCACGATCTCGAGATTCACGTCGCCGCTCCGGAAGGACCGGCTCACCGCAAGGTCGCTCTCCAGATTGAAAAGCTCCGAAATCTCGCCACTCGACGCCGGAGATGCGGCCGGACGATGCGCCGATTCCCAGGCCTGCGCGTGCGCGCGACGCGATGCGATCCGCACCTTGCCGTCCGCCGCCAGAAGGTAATCCCTCGGGCCGCCGAGGTTCAGGCCGACGCCCACATGCGACCACGGAACGTCCACGAGGAGATTGCCGACGACGTCGGCGCCGGAGAGAATCGGAAGAACATAACTGATCCCGACTTCCTTCACGAAGACCTGCTCCTGGCTTACCATCGGCAGACCCTCCTCATGCCGGCTCCGCGCGGTCGCGGCCACTTCGCTTACTTCGTGCGTCGCCTCCCCCGCCGGCGCCCCGCGCATGTCGATGGCCGCAAGACGCGTGCCGATCGGAAAAATCCGGACGTTTTCCGTCAGCAGCAAAAAGGTCGTCAGGCGGTCCCGGCCGGCCAGACTGCGGCGGATGCCCGGATGAATCGCCAGCCGCCGCGCTTTCTCCTCTACCTCGTCCAGCGCCCGAATGACCGCGATGCTCCGGAGTTTCGCGTCCTCCGTCAGGCTCGACTCGATCCGCTCGTTCAATCCCTTGCGCGCCACATAGTCGGCCAGAAACACCGCGACGATCGCCTCCAGAATCACCACCGGCACCCAGAACGACAGCGCCCGCGACCGGAACGACTTGGCCCTCGTCAGATCCGTCAGCATGGCCTATTCATATATAAATACGTTTTCGCCCAGAAACGTCGGCGGAATCCGAAGACCCAAACTTCTCGCCGCGGACCGGTTCACCATGAGCTTCGGCGGACTGGCGGTGAGCGTCTGGAGGGACGTGGGCGTGCGGCCGCCCAGAATCTGTGCGGCCTGTGCCGCGGCCATCCGAGCCGCCGCCTCTTCGTCCACGACGGCGCCGGCCAGCGCGCCCCGCTCCACCGCGCGCTGGCCGCAGGACATGACCGGAATGCCCCGCCGCGTGGCGTGGTCGATCACCAGCCGGGCGCCCTCGCCTTGGAGGAAATCGTCGCAGGCCAGATAAAAGGCGTCCGCCGGCGGCCCGGCCTCCGCGAGGGTGCGCATCAGGCTCGTCGCGTCGGTCGCCTCGATCCGCATGACCTCCATGCCCTGCTTGACGGCCAGGTCCCGGATTTCTTTCAGCAGAATCTTCGAGTCCCGGTCCCCCGCCTTCAGGCACACGCCCAGCCGCCGGACCTCGCCGGGAATCAGGCGCAGGAGGAACGCCAGTTGCTCCTCCACCGGCACATAACACTTGATGCCCACCATCTGGTTGGATGAAAACTCCAGGCGCTCCACCAGACCCATCTCCATCGGATAACTGATTCCGCTGAAAACGACCGGGATCGCAGAAGCCTGGGATTTCGCCATCAGCGTGCCTTCGGCCGAAAGGGAAAAAATCAGGTCGGAAGGCCACAGGAGGAGGTCCCGCAAGTTCTGCTCCTGCGCGCGGACGCTTCCGCCCGCGTCCAGAATTTTCACTTCCAGATTCGTGTTCGACGAATAGCCCGCCTGCGCCAGCGCCTCCAAAAAGGCGTCCACCACTTTTTTCTGGTGCGCGTCCATCACCCACGGCACAATGCCCAGCCGGTGGACCCGGCCGAAGGCCACGCCGCCGGGCGGAAGCTCGTGGGTCGAGCAGGCCTGGACCGCGAGGAGGGACAGAACAGCAGCGAACATGAACCGAAGGCGCGCCCGGGTCAGCGCCTCCGGCGCCCCAAGTGCCGGCGTCTCCGACGACGGCCGGGAGGAAGGAGGGTTCATATGCTCATCGATGCCGTGAGGCTTTTGAATTGCGCCAGGCCCGAAGACATCAGTGTGTCGACCTCCGAAAGAACGTGCATCATGATCTCGCCTACGGTCATTTGAACCGTCTCCTCCAGCGCCACCTTGAGGCGCGCCTCGTCGTGGGCGGCAGACTCGCTCATGGCGCCGCCTTCGGACGGCCCGATCCCGAATCGCTTGACCAGCCGGTCCGCATAGGCGACCAGGATGGAGGCGCCGGTCGGGATTTCGTGGTGACGGCGGATGGCGTCCAGGACCAGCGGGTCGGCAATGCCGATCTGCTCGACCGCCAGGGCCGAGAGCGTCGCATGGTCGGTCCCGAAATATTTTCGCTCCGATTCGACGACGGAGCCCGATCCCCCCGCGTCCTTCTGGATGTTCCGGTATCCGTCCGGGTCGGACATCACAAGGAAAATCCGGCCGATGTCGTGCAGAAGCGCGGCGGTAAAGAGCCGCTCGCGGTCGGTCGTGCTGAACCGCCGGCCGAGCGTCGCCAAAAGCTGCACGGTCAGGGCGGTGGCGCGGGAATGTTCCTCGAACCGGTTCAAGGTCATGACCGGCTCCAGATCGGGCGGATACTCGGGCGTGCGCTGAATCATGTCTTTGAACAGATCAAAGGTGGGCAGGGACGCGGCCTGCTTGAGCACGGTCACCTTGGTTTTCAGATTGAAGACCGACGAGTTCACAAGCTTGAGCAGATTGAAGGCCAGAAGCGGAAAGGCATGGATGGCCTCCTCCATGGCCGCGCGGCGGACCTCCTGGGCCTCCTTTGAGTCCATGATGGCCTGCAGTTTTTTCCGGAGCGTTGGCTGAAGCGGGAGATACGGCTCTTTTTGGTAATACCGCTCGATCACGCGGCTGCTACTGTTCCTCTTCCGGCGGCGCCGCGTCGTCGCCGGAGCCGCGGTCCACTTTCAGGTTCTTGACGCCGGCGGCGTCGAGGACGGCTCGGCTCACGAAGATCGGGGCCTCCATCCGCAGCGACAACGCGATGGCGTCGCTGGGCCGGCAGTCGATCTCCACGACCTTGATGTGCTGCGTCTCCTCGTCGTGCCGCTTGACATAGAGCCGGGCGAAAAAGGTGTTGTTCTCAAGCTTGTGCACGACCGCGCGGTCGAGCTTGGAGGAAAAGGCGCGGATGATGTTAATGGCGGTGTCATGCGTCATGGGACGCGGCGGAGTCGAACCCGACAGGACGGAACTGATGGCCATCGCTTCGAAATTGCCCACCCAGATCGGCAGGACCCGCTCGCCGCAGTCCAGGATCACGACCGGACGCTTCGCGGCGTCCAGGCCCACCAGCTTGACCTTCGCCTCCAGCACATCATTTAGCGGCATGGTGAACTCAATTACCGCCCCGACCGCGTTACGGAGCGTACGGAGCGTGCAGAAAGTGCCGCTCTTGACTTTTTGACTTTTGGCCTGGCGTCGTCCAGGCGGATCTGGTCACGGCGCGTGGTTTCGACATAGGTCGGAACAAACGATGCGTAAAAGGCGGCGGCCTTGACGAGATGGTCGATCGGGCACTGGTCCATGGGACTGTGCGCGGTGCTCTCCTCGGCCGGGCCGAACCCGAAACAGGGGACGCCGCAGAGGCCCGCCACCGCCACGCCGTTCGTGCTGAACGTCCACTTGCCGATCTTCGCCCGCTCGCCCAACGCCCGCTGGTACGCCTCGGCGGCGCACACGATCAGCGGATGGTCCTCCCGAAGGACCCACGTCGGATAGTACTTCTCCATCGGGTAGACCTTCTTCGTCCACGTGGGCCGCTGATATTCGAGAATGCGGACCTGGGCGTCCGGAATGCCCGCGCGGCGCGCGGCGTCCTTGACCTCCGACACCGCCAGGGCCTTCGTTTCGCCGGCGGTGAGGCGGCGGTCCAGATGGATGGTGCAACTGTCGGCGACGGCGCAGAGCGAGGGGGAGGTCGCGCGGATGTCGCTGATGGTCACGGTGCCCTTGCCGAGAAAATCGTCGTGCCGAAGGCGGGTGTTGAGCGATTCGATCTCCTTGACGACCGGCGCCATCTTGTAGACGGCGTTGACGCCGCGTTCCGGCGCGCTGCCGTGACAGGACAGGCCTTTCGTGGTGACCTCGATCTCCATCCGGCCCCGGTGGCCGCGATAAATCTGAAGGTTTGTCGGTTCCGTGATGATGACGCACTCGATGCCGGGATTCTCTTCGCGCAAAATGTACAACCACGGAAGGCCGTCGCAGTCCTCCTCCATGACCGACCCCACCATGTACACCGCATAATCGCCGCCGATCCCGAGGTCCTTGAGGATGCGGCCCGCGTAGGTCGCGCTCACCATGCCGCCGGTCTGGTCGCAGGCGCCCCTTCCATAGATAATGCCGTTTTCGACCTTGCCCTCGAACGGGTCCCACTTCCAGGTGTCCGGATCGCCCACGCCGACGGTGTCAATGTGCGCGTCGATCGCGAATTTCCGGCGGCCGGACCCGACCCGGCCACGGATATTGCCGAATCCGTCGATCACGACCTCGTCGTACTGCAGCTTCTCCATCTCCTGCTGGATCCGCCGGACCACCTTCTCCTCCTGCGCGCTTTCGGACGGAATGCGGATGAGGTCCCTGAGGAATCGGACCATGTCGTCCCGGTAATGCTCCGCCCTCTCTAGAAATACTTGTCTAGATACTTGTTTCGTAGCTCCCCGTCCAACGACAGGTTTTCTCTGGGATTTCATATCGTACCCGCCTTCCTTTATTCTAAACCCTGGCCTTGTATCGTTGTATGATATCCGGATACAAAGGGAATCGCATGCAAAGCTCGCGCACGTCGGCTCGCACTGATCGAAGTGTAGCATTGTCCTCCGGCTTTTCAACCACTTTCAAGATCCATCGCGCGATCTTCTGCATGTCCGCCGCGCCCATCCCGCGGGTCGTGACGGCGGGCGTGCCGATCCGGATGCCGCTCGGATCCATCGGCTTTCGCTTGTCGAACGGCACCGCGTTTTTGTTGACGGTGATGCCGGCCGCGTCCAGCGCGTTCTCGAGGAGCTGCCCGGAAAGTCCGCGGGGCGAAAGATCGACGAGGACGAGGTGCGTGTCGGTGCCGCCGGACACCAGGGTAAGGCCGCCGGCGATGAGTTCTTCGGCCAAGGCGCGGGCGTTTTCGAGAATCCGTTTCTGGTACTCCGCGAATTCCGGACGGAGCGCCTCGCCGAGCGCGGCGGCCTTGGCGGCGACAATGTGACACAGGGGCCCGCCTTGCATCCCTGGGAAAAGCGCCTTGTCGATCTTTTTGCCGATCTCCTCGTCGTTCGACAGGATCATCCCGGCGCGGGGCCCGCGCAGGGTCTTGTGCGTGGTCGTCGTGACGACGTGGGCGTGCGGGAGGGGATCGGGATGGAGTTTGGCGGCGACGAGCCCGGCGAAATGGGCCATGTCGACCATGAGGTACGATCCGGCCTCGTCGGCGATGTTTCGGAACACAGAAAAATCAATCTGCCGGGGATAGGCGCTCCATCCGGCCAGGATCAGTTTCGGCTTGTATTCCCGCGCGAGCTTGCGGATGAAATCATAATCGAGCCGGCCGGTATCGGGCGACACGCCATAATGAAATACCTTGTATAGCTTGCCGCTGAAATTCACCGGGGAGCCGTGCGTCAGATGGCCGCCGTGGGCCAGATTCTGCGTGAGAATCCAGTCGCCGGGATTGAGAAGCGCGAAATAGACGGCCATGTTCGCCTGGGAGCCCGAGTGGGGCTGGACGTTGGCCCAAGCGCAGCCGAACACCTTCTTCGCGCGCTCCAGCGCGAGCCGCTCCACTTCGTCGATGTGCACGCAGCCGCCGTAATACCGGCGGCCGGGATACCCTTCGGCGTACTTGTTGGTCAGCACCGACCCCGCCGCCTCGAGGACGGCCGGGCTCACGAAATTCTCCGACGCGATCATCTCCAAGTGGTCGTCCTGGCGGACCGCCTCCCGCACCAGCATCTTCGCCAGCTCGGGGTCCGACTCAAACAACGCGTCCAGCATGCCCGGCTCCTCTCCGCATCAAAGTGAAATCACAAAGTGATATCATGATATCATGATAGCTATCATGATATCATGATATCACTTTATTCCGGGACGCCGGGTCAGCGCCTCGGATATGCGTCTCCGACGCCGGCCGGGCACGGTCGGCGGTGAAACGCGCGCGGAATTTTTGGGCCAGGGTCCGGGACGCCTCGGCAACGTCGGGTTCCGAAACGCCGAGCCGGAGCCGGCCACCCTTCATCAGAAACCGGCCGGCCACCATCGTGTCCAGCACCCGGGCATTGGCCAAGCCAAACAGCAGGTGGCCATAGAAGGTCTGGTCGGTCAAGGGGGTCGGCGGGTGATACTCGAGACGGATGAGGTCCGCCGCGGCGCCCGGTTCGATCACGCCCAGCCTGCCGCCGAAGAGCCGCGAGGCGAGGCGCGGATTGCCCTTGACCAGAAGATCCGCCGACTCGAGGAAGGCCGCCGCCGGGTTCCGGAGCGCGGCCCTGTGCGCCAGAGGCGCGAATTTGGCCTCGTCCAGCATGTTCGACCGCATGCCGTCCGTTCCGAGGCCCACGAGGACCCCGTCCCGCAAAAGACCCAGAAGGTTGGCGGTTCCCACGGCGTTGTTCATGTTCGAAGTCGGATTGTGCGCCACCATGCATTTTTTCCTCGCGATGATCCTGCGTTCGGCCGGCGTGATGTGAATGCAGTGGGCCAGAAGGGTCTTGTCGCACAGAAGATCGAGGCGATCCAGCCGTTCCACCACGCCCATCCCGTGCTTCTTCAACGCGGCCCGCCGGTCCGCGAGGTCCTCGGCCACGTGTACGTGCACGCCCGCGTCGAACGACGCCAGCCGCCGCCCCACCTCGCGCAGGGTGCGGTCCGAGAGGGTGAAGGAGGCGTGCAGGCCAAAAGAACCTGTGATTTTAGATTTTAGATTTTGGATTTTAGATTTTGGATTCGACATGGAAGACAGAAACCCACAGTTTTCTTCGATGCCCTCCGCTGCGATGTCCGGGCCGTCCCGGTCGGAGACTTCGTAGCAGAGATTGGCGCGAACGCCGACGGCCCGGACGGCCTCGGCGATTTTTTGGAGGCTGCCGCGGACGGCGTAGGCCGAGGCGTGATGGTCGATCACGGTGGTCGTGCCGGCCCGGACGCACTCGATGAGAGGAATGAGGGCCGAGTAATAGACGTCCTCCAGCGTCAGGTTGCGGTCCAGCCGCCACCACATGTATTTGAGTACTTCAACAAAGTTCCGGGGCGTCCGGGCCGGGCCCAAGCCCCGGGCGAAGGTGCTGTAAAAATGATGGTGGGCGCAGATGAGGCCGGGCATGAGAACGGCGCCGCCGGTGTCGTACCGTTGGAACTCACGATATCTCTTTACGAGATCTCTGCAGGGGCCGACCTCCCGAATGATCCCACCGGCCACCACCACCGCCGCGTTCTGCAGAACGCGCGGCCGGTCGCCGAAGGTGCAGACGGTCGCCGGGCCAAGCAGGAGATTGCTCAATGCGGGGGAGGTCAGGGCAAGATGCGAGTGCCGGTTTTGCCGTCGAGGGCGTTGGCGATCTGGTCCGGCGTCGTGATGATGACTTCGCGCCCGCCCCTTTGGAGAAATTCGACCGCCGCCTCTATTTTTGGGCCCATGCTGCCGGGCGGAAAATGCCCTTCGGCCAGATGGCGCCGGGCCTCGGCCGCCGAAAGCCGGTCGAGGAGAACCTGATTGGGCTTCTTGTAGTGGAGCGCCACTTTCTCGGTTCCCGTGGAGATGATGAGCGTCGGCGCGCCGATGTCGCCCGCCAGAAGCGCGCTGGCGAGGTCCTTGTCGATGACGCCCTCGACGCCCCGGATGTCGCCGTCGCTGTTCACGACGACCGGAATTCCCCCGCCGCCGCAGGCGATGACGATGCACTGCTCCCGGATCAGCGATCGGATCGCGTTGATCTCGATGATTCGTTTCGGCCGCGGGGACGGCACCACCCGGCGGTATCCGCGGCCGGCGTCTTCGACCACCTGCCAGTGGTCCATCTTGCGGCGGGCTTCCGCCTCCTCGACGCCCATGAAGGGGCCGATGGGTTTGGTGGGATTCTGAAAAGCGGGGTCATCGGGGCTGACCACCATCTGGGTGATGACGGTAATGATGGACCGGCGGACGGTCCGGTTCATCAGGGCGTTCTGCATGCACTGCTGAATCATGTATCCCATGCCACCTTCGGTGTCGGCGACGCAAACGTCGAGCGGCAGCGGGTAGACTTCGTCACGCGCGCACTCGACGCGGCGGAGGACGTTTCCGACCTGCGGCCCGTTTCCGTGCGTAATGAGAACGGTGTGGCCGCGCTCGATGAGGGTGACGATGTGCTCGCACGTTTCACGCGTGGCCTGATACTGCTCGGGTATGGTGCCGATCTGCCCGGGCCGCGTGATGGCGTTTCCGCCCAGGGCGATCACGAGGGGTCCATGGACTGCCATGCGTGCGATTTTGGTCGCAAGCGGGGGAAAAGTCAAGTAACATACGTTCATCCGGCTGTTTGATCTTTGTGGCGGCTTGGGGATCGACATCGAAACGGAAATCGAAAAGAAACGGATCAAGAACCGGACCAAGCCCTACAAACATGGAAAGAGGTACTGAACCACGAACGATGGAGCCTGCCGCTCGCCGGCGCCGTGGTGTCAGGCGGCCTTTTTTGCCACCTCGGTGAGGACCTGGCGCGCGTAAGTTGAGGCGCCGCGGAGGCCCCGTGTTTCCGCAAGGCGTCCGAGAACGCGCTTGACGGAGCGCGATATCCGGACGTTCAGCATGGCATCATTGCTGTCGTCGTCGAGATCGATGATGTCGTCCTCGTCGATATACATGCCCGTGTCGTGCGACTCAAACCACCTAACGGCCTCCTCGGAGGTCATGGGTTTGAAGTCAGGCAGTCTCTTCTTTTTCGTCCGTTTCATCGTGTCTCCTTATCTTCCTTTTCCCTCTGTAGAGCCGTTTCTCCCACGATGCCATGGGTCGCGCCGTTTTCAAAAACAGGCCGGCCGGCCGGCGCTCTATCAGGACGGCAAGCAGACGGCCGGAATGAGTTCTGGCATAAACAAAGTAGAACGCGCCGCCGGCCCGGACCACGACGCGGGCCGGATCACGTTCGGCCTGGCGTATTTCCCGCGCGGCGACGGCGTGTTTCAATATATGTATGGCCGCATTTCTCGTGATGAGGATGTTCATTCATGCGCCTTTCGCCTTCTCGATGCACAGTGTCCCATGGATGTATGACAAAGTCAACACAACGCGTTGAATCGAAAACAGGGACGGTTCCATATCTACGGCATCGTCCGCGGATTTCCGATGCTCTATTTTGCCGTCCAATTGACACGAAGGGCGGACGCTGTCGACGAACAACTACACCACGAACCAGCCATCGAACCCACAAACCGCAAGCCCATGCGGGCAAATCCGCGCGCGCCTTGGGAACCTTGTCTTTCCTCACGCTGTATGAGTCAATACGCCCGGTGCGGCATTGGCCGCAAAGTTTGTTGCCCTGGAAGCCATATTCGATTTGTTGCCTGGACGGGATTGCTCTGCCTATACACGGGCGGGGCGTCCTAAAGGGAACCCGTCTAGGCCTTCCAGGGCAACGACGAAGTTCTGGGCGTCTCGCCCTTTTTGTCGAGGCAGCGCATGACGGCGAATCCGCAGCAAAATTTTTCAGATGACCAAAAACTACAGGCGTTGGAAAAAGTCATCTCCAATATACCCAATGGTCAATCGACAAAAAATAACCAATCGTTGTCGACGGTCCGAAAAGACATCCTTCTGGTGGATGATGAACCCTCGATCCGGCAAGTCATCGGACGTTTCCTGCATCAGAAGGGATACCGTGTTTTCATTGCAGCCACGGTTGATAACGCCATCCAATATTTGACCGAACAAGAATTTAACCTGATTATTTCGGATCACAAAATGCCGCAAAAAACCGGCGAAGACCTCTACAATTTTGTCCGGGAACATCGGTCCGACCTCGTCAATAAATTTATTCTGATGACGGGCTCCGATATGGAACCGTCGGCGCGCCAATTCATCGAGAAAACAAACGTCCAACTTCTCACAAAACCGTTCGAGCTGACAAAACTTGGTGAAACCGTAGAGCAGGCATTGAAATAAATGCGAACGAAGGAGCGTGGATGAATTCACAAGCGATACAGGGCGCAGAATCCCGGCCGGCCCTTGATGCACACGTGTGGCGGCGAAAGCCGTGCTCTACGCTCTCGAACGCTGAGGCGCCTCCACAAATTTGGGGTGAGGTGGTCCGAATCCATCGTGGTGTCTCAAGATGAACTTTAAATTCAGCGCGAATCCGGCGTCGTGGGATCCCAGCATCACGGTGATCCGCCTCAACGGATCGATCGACTCGACGATGGCACCAGAATTTGAGCAACAGGCCCTGGCCGTTGTTGCCTCCGGCAAACCCCGCGTCATTCTCGACTGCGCCGACCTTGACTTCATTTCCAGCGCCGGCATCGGGGTATTGATGGTCATCCTGGGCGCCGTGGAACGCGCCGGGGGATTTCTAAAAGTCATGAATGCCCCCGAGGATATTTATGAATCGTTCGATATGCTGGGGATTACGGAAATCATCGAATTCCTGAAGAACGAGAAAGAAGGTAGTCAAGCCCGTGCCTGAAATTCCCTCCCGGTGGACAATGGAAATTGCTCCCGCCCTCGTCAACCTTGCGAAAGTCCGGCAGGCCATCGGCGCCCATACCCAAATGCTTCGCATCGATCCATCGGCTGTCTATCAGATCACGCTGGCAGTCGAAGAGGCGTGTTCCAACATCATTCGCCACGCACGGCGGGATGCGCGGCCTTTGTCGCTCGAGATCGAAGCCACAAATAGATGCATCCAAGTCCTCATTAAAGGCGTTGGCGGTCCCTTCGACCTGGAACGGTATCCATCGTCCACAGCCGTCCGCGAGGCCGTCAAGAATAGAATCCGATCCGGCTACGGAATACATCTGATCAAATCCCTCGTCGATGAATACAAATATGTCTTGAATGGAAAAGGCGCCCCCGATCTATTGCTGGTCAAACATCTCGATGGAGATAAAAAAACAGAGGTGTCCAATCGTGTCTGATCCTTCCGACCTCGAACCGGCTCAAGACACCGGATCACACGTTAATCCCTCCAACTGTCCTCCCTACAATCCGCGTGTGAGCGCGGACACTTGCCCAAGGCCCCGCGATTACTTAGAATAGGCCGGCATGGAACAGCACGACTTTAAATTGCTGTACGCGACCTATACCAACCGCGACGAGAACGGGGAGCGGTTTCCGCTGATCGAGATGTTTGGCCGGACGCGGGAGGGCCAGTCGATCGCGGTCCTCTACAAGGGGTTCTTTCCGTATTTCTACCTGATCGAGCCGCCGCAGGCGACGCTGGACGCGCTGGCGAAGGACGCCGAGGTCCGCAGTCTCGAGCCCCGGACCCTGTTCCGCGAAGGCCGGCCGATCACCGCCTACAAAGTGACCATCACGCGGCCGGGCGACACGCCCGTCTACCGCGACCGCTATGGCGCGACGGCCGCGGACATCGTGTTTCGAAGCCGGTTTCTGTACGACAACGACCTCGGCAGCCACATCCGCGCCGAGGGCGAGGAGCGCAAGACCAAACAGCCCTATCGGACCGACCTCGTGATCGACGCGTCGAAGCTGTCGCCGGTCGACGCATTTTTTGCGCCGCTGCGGATCCTGTCGCTCGACATCGAAAACCTGAGGAACAACCAGATCATCTGCATTGGTCTGGTGCGGGAATTCGAGGGCAAGATCGAGGAGGAGATTCTGGACGGCGCCGAAAAATCGATTCTGGAAAAATTCCGCCGGATCGTGGTCGAGGACGATGTGGACGTGGTATCCGGATACAACATCTGCAACTACGACATCCCGCTGATCGCCGCCCGCTGCGCGCAAAACGGCGTGTCGACGGCATGGGCCCGGAACGGCCGCGACGTCGTGATCCGGCGGCGCGGCATGGACAGCCGGGACGGCAACGGCGCGAAGGACGGCGGGAAAAAATACGTGGACAAGGGGACGAACACGACGGTGGAGATTCCCGGCCGGCTGGTGGCCGATTCCTGGTATTTTGCGCGCAAGGAAAAGCGCCCCAAGCGCGAATCGCTGGGCGCGATGGCGCACCTGATTTTGGGCAAGGAGAAACTGGACGTCGACACTTCCAAAATGGACGAGGAATGGCAGACGAACCCGGGCCGCGTCAAAGAATACTGCCTTCAGGACACGCGCCTGTCGCACGAGATTCTGTCGAAGATCCGGGTCCTTGAAAAGTACCAGGCCATCGCCGACGTCGCCAAGCTCCCGCTCTTCGACTGCCTGCTCGACCGTAACTCCATCCTGATCGACAGCCTGCTGATTCGCGCGGCCGACAAGGAGAAGGTCGTGGTGCCGAACAACCATCACGGGGACGACGCCGAGGCGATCGAGGGCGGCTACGTCCATGAGCCGGTCCCCGGCCTCTACGACAACGTCGTCGTGTTTGACTTCGCGTCCCTGTACCCGAGCGTGATCATCCAGAACAACATCTGCTTCACGACCATTTCCGATCAGGGCACGATCGTGACGCCGGAAGGCGTGAAGTTTCTCGATCCGGCGACCAAGGAGGGGATTCTCCCGCGCGTGATGAAGGGGCTCTTGACGGCGCGGCGGGACAGCAAGAATAAGATGAAGGCGGCCAAGTCGCCCGAGGAGCGCGGCTATTACAACAGCGTCCAGAACGCCCAGAAAATCCTCGCCAACGCCCACTACGGCGTCTTCGCGTCCCGCTTCTACCGTTTCACCGACCGGCGCATCGGCGGGAGCATCACGGCGCTGGCGCGGAACTACACGACGGGCATCATCAGCAAGCTGAGCGACGAAGGCCTGAAGGTCATCTATTCCGACACCGATTCGATTTTCGTCGTGTCGCCCGAGCAGACGATCGAGGGGACCGTGCGGTTCGCCGAGAAACTGTCGGATCGGTTCACGCAGGGCGCGCTGACGCTGGAGTTCGAAAAAGTGGTGTCGCCGTTTTTCCTGGGCAAGATGAAGAAACGGTATTTCGGGCGGATCGTGCATCCTGTTCAGGAGGTGGTGGTGCGCGGCTACGAGACGCGCCGGGGAGACAGTTTTCCGCTCCTTTCGAGAACGCTCGACGCGCTGTTTGAGCGGATCATGGAGAAGGACATCGAGGGCGCGGTGGAACTCTGCCGCCGGGAGATCAAGCGGGTGGCCGAGGGGGACGTAAAGCTGGAGGACCTGGTGATTTCGAAGACAGCGCTGGACGAGAGTTCGTACAAGGTCATGCGGAGAAAGAAAACCGGCGAGGAGATCCGCGCCGAGGACCGCCTGCCGCACGTGCAGGCGGTGAAGAAGGCCGAGAAGTTCGGCGTCTACGTCCCGGCGGGCATGAAAGTCTCGTGGATCGTCACGAACAGCCGCCGCACGCCCCAGCAGGTGGAGCCGTACATCGACGGGATTCCGTTCTCCCACACGCCGGATTACCACTATTACCGTGACAAGCTCTGCGACGCGTATCTTCGGGTCCTGGAAACCTTCGACTATGACCGGGACGCGCTGGTGGAGAAAGAGCAACTCGGCCTTTTCTGATGTCCTATGAGCACTGCATTCGCATCGCGCAAACCCACTACGAAAATTTCCCCGTCCTGTCCCGGGTGCTGCCCCGGCGGCTCCGGCCGCACGTGGCCGCTGTTTATGCGTTCGCGCGCGCGGCGGACGACTTCGCCGACGAAGGCGTCCGTTCGGATGGCCACGTCGCGCATGCGAAATCGGGTCTTGCCGGGATGCGCGAGCGCATCGAGCAGGGACGTTACGGAGGAGACCCGGTCTTCGAGGCGCTGGGCGAAACCATTCACACGTTCGACCTGCCCGACGCGCCCTTTCTGGATCTTCTATCGGCCTTCGAGCAGGACGTGACGAAAACGAGATATGAGACATTCGACGAGGTTCTGGACTACTGCCGCCGGAGCGCCGATCCCGTCGGCCGGCTGGTGCTGATGCTGATGGGATACCGGGACGACGAGCGGTTCCGCCTGTCGGACCGGATATGCACGGCGCTTCAGCTCGCCAATTTCTGGCAGGATGTCCGGTCGGACTATCTGGATCGCGGCCGGATTTATATTCCCGGGACGGATCTGCGGCGGTTCGGCGTGTCCGAGGAGGATATGCCAAACGCCGGCGGGCCAGCCGCATGTCCGGCGCTGCGGGAGTTGATCGATGATGAAGTGCGTCGAACGCTCGCGATGATGCGGGAGGGATGGAAGCTCATCGGCCGGTTGTCCTGGCGATACCGCTGGCCGGTGGCGATGTTCGCCGCCGGCGGCACGACGATCCTGGAGCGAACCCGCGCGAACGCGCCGCGTCCGACGCTGGGCGATTTCGCGAGCCGCCTGCGGCTTCCGTTCGAGTTTTTGAAAGTCGTGTGGTCCAGATCATGACATCGCTTGCGCTGTCTCGCGCCTACCTTCACTGCGACCGGATCGCGAGCGCGGAGGCCGGCAACTTCTACTGGGCATTCCGGTTTTTGCCGCAACCCCGTCGAAACGGGATGCTCGCCGTCTACGCCTTTGCGCGTCAGGCCGACGATCTGGCCGACCTCGGCGCCGACACCGGGACCGCCGCGGCCGGCGTCGGAGACGCCGGCACTTGGGGCGCCGGAGGCGCTGATCCGCCCGACCGGCTCGCGAAGCTCCGGCAACTCCGCAGTGACCTGCGCCGGGCGCTGGCCGGCGAAACGTCGGGCCTGCATCCGGCGATGGCGGCGCTGGCGGACACGGTGACGCGATTCTCGCTGACGCCCGAATATCTCGAACTCATTCTGGACGGCGCCGAGCGGGACCTCACGGTGAACCGCTACGTGACCTTTGACGCGTTGAAGGATTACTGCCGGCTGGTGGCGTCGAGCGTTGGCCTGATTTGTCTGGAACTCTTCGGCTGCCGGCAGTCGCAGGCGAAACAGATGGCGGAAAATCTCGGAATCGCCCTTCAGCTCACCAACATTCTGCGGGACGTCCAGGAGGATGCGCAGCGCGGCCGGATTTACCTGCCGCAGGAGGACCTGGCGACGACGGGCTGCCGGGAGTCGGACATTCTGAACGGGACGCCGACGGAGGCGTTTTTGCGGGTGTGCGCGATCAACGCGGCCCGGGCCCGGCAGCACTACGAAATGGCCTATCCCCTCCTCACGCACCTGTCCGCGGTCGCGCGGCGGACGGTGGCGATGATGGCGTCGCTCTATGCGAGGATTCTGGTGAAGATCGAATCGGGCGGATTCCCGGTTTTGGAACGGCGCGTGGCCCTGTCGAGACTTGAGAAAACATTTATTTTCCTCAGCGTGCTTTTCAACCCCACCTATCCGATCCCGCGCACCGCCAGACCGGACCTGCGGTGAACCAGAGCAAGCATATCGACGTTGCCGTTCTGGGCGGCGGATTTGCGGGCTGCGCGGCGGCACTCCGCCTGGCGCAGCGCGGCGTGGGAACGGCGCTCATCGAATACAAGGCGCATCTGGGCGGCCGGGCGACGTCCTACCAGATCAAAAACTGGCCGGCGCCGCTCGACAACGGCCAGCACGTCCTGCTCGGATGCTGCGACCGGACGCGCGGGTTTCTGGAAGCGCTCGGCGCCCCCGATGCGGTCGACTGGCGCCGGACCCTGCCGGTGGCCAACAGCGTCGGCGGGATCCACGCGCTACGCCCGTGGCCGGTTCTTCCGCCGTTTCATCTCATTCCGTTTCTGAGAGACTTTCCGGGACTGGGTTTCGCGGACCGCGCGAAGATCGCGTGGGCCATGCTGCGGCTGAGTTTCTCGGGCGCGTCACGCGAAACGTGGGGAGAACTTGCGGCGCGGCTCGGCCAGACGCAGGAGATCCAGCGGCGGTTCTGGCGCCCGTTTCTGGTCAGCGCCCTGAACTTCGATCCGGCGCAGAGCGCCGCCGACCATGTACGGCACATTGTGCGGGACGCGTTCCTCCGTCGCGACGGCATGAACATCGGCCTTCCCAGGATGCCTCTGATTCAACTTTTCAACGAACGGATCCGGCCGGCGCTGGAGCGGGAGGGCGTCGTTCTGAAAACGGCCAAGCGGATTTTGCGCCTGAGCTTGGAGGGGCCCCACGGGTTCGTCGTACATCTGCATGATCAGAGCGCCCTGAACGCCAGGAAAGTGATTCTTGCGACCGGCCCGGCCGCCGCCAAACACATACTGGAGGAAACGACGGGCGTCGAGGAGACGGCGAAACGGCTCGGGCCGTTCACGCTCGGCTCCCCGATCATTTCGATTCATCTCTTGTACGACCGCGTCCTGACGGACCTCAGATTTTGTCTCGTTCAGGGCAAAATGATCCAGTGGATTTTCAACAAAGGGGTCTACGACGGCCGCCAGCATCTCCAGGCGGTCATCAGCGCCGCCGACCGCGAGGCGGAACAGTCCCAGTGGGAGCTGGCCATCGCGGCGGACGCGGAGGTCCGGTCGATTTTCGGGACGGCGGCGCAACTGGTTCAGAGCGTGTCCTTCATTGAAAAAAACGCCACGTTCCCGCCGCGCCCCGATCTCGTCCGGCCGGCGCCCCGGGACTCCGGCCACCCCGACCTCTTTCTGGCCGGCGACTACGTGGAAACCGGGTGGCCCGGCACGATCGAAAGCGCCGTGCGGAGCGGCGAGGCCGCGGCGGAGGCTGTGGCGGCCGCTATATAATATAGAGAGGCGGTCAGGCCTTCAGGTAATCCCGCAGGAGCCTCGCGCGGACCGGGTGGCGCAGTTTCTTGAGCGCCTTGCACTCGATCTGCCGGATCCGCTCGCGCGTCACGTTGAACATGTTGCCGACTTCCTCCAGCGTCCGTTCCCGGCCGTCGTCCAGGCCGAACCTCAGCCGGACGACTTTTTCCTCGCGCGCGTTGAGGGTCTTGAGGACGGCCTCAAGCTGCTCGCGCAGGAGCGTATCGACGGTGGTCTTGAGGGGCGACACG
Source organism: Candidatus Lindowbacteria bacterium RIFCSPLOWO2_12_FULL_62_27 (assembly GCA_001784175.1). Taxonomy (GTDB): domain Bacteria; phylum Lindowbacteria; class 2-12-FULL-62-27; order 2-12-FULL-62-27; family 2-12-FULL-62-27; genus 2-12-FULL-62-27. The sequence goes on along the minus strand of MFPR01000028.1, from coordinate 361,926 downwards.
CTGGTCTGATCGGGGACGAAATCCCCGAGGGACGTATCGCCGTCCTCGCCGACGGGCGTTTCGAGGCTGATGGGGTCCTGCGCGAGTTTCATGATGTGCCGGACCCGGCCGGAATGCCAGTTGAGTTCCTTGGCGATTTCCTCCGGCTTGGGCTCGCGGTTGAGTTTCTGCAGGAGCCTCCGGGACTCGCGCATGACCTTGTTGATCTGCTCGACCATGTGGACCGGGATCCGGATGGTGCGGCTCTGGTCGGCCAGGGCCCGCGTGATGGCCTGCCGGATCCACCAGGTGGCGTAGGTCGAGAACTTGAATCCCTTCCGGTACTCGAACTTGTCGACCGCGCGCATAAGTCCAATATTGCCCTCCTGGATGAGGTCGAGGAAGCCGAGCCCGCGGTGCGTGTACTTCTTGGCGATGGACACGACCAGCCGGAGGTTCGCGTCGACCATTTCGTCACGGGCCTCGAGCGCCTCCCGGTTGTAGAACCGGTAGGTCTTGAGGGTCTCTCGCAGGCCTTCGACGGGGTACCGGGCCTTCTTCTGGTAATTTTCCTGCGCCGACGCCAGCTCCTTCAGGTTCTCGTCGATCTCCCGCCGGTCGTCCAGGTTCAGCCGCTTGACGAACGACGCCCGCGACTTGACGACATCTGACCCCACGCGGTACAGGCGCAGGAGGCGGTCAGGCGCGGTGCGGAACCGGATGGCGATCCCGCGGGAATGCCGGGACACGCGGTCGTGTTCCTCGAGGATCCCGGCGATGATGTCCCGGACCTGGTAGATGATCGACTTGTTGAGCTTGACCTCCAGCAGGGCGTCGCCGGTTTTGTCGGCGATGGCCTTGAGTTCCTTCGGAATCTCGACGCCCTTCTTCAGCTCGCCGTCCTCGGTCAGGTATTTCGCCGCGGCGCGCACGTATCGGCGCTTCAGCAAGCTGATCTTGGTGAGGCCGGTTGAGACGCGCCGGCGCCACATGGAGAGTTCCTCGGGGAAAAGCTTCTCCGTCTTTTTGATTGCCACGAGCTTTTTGATCCGCGACTTGTCCTTGCGGACCTCGATCGCCTCGCGCTCGAACAGGTCGGCCGCGATGAAGGTCCCGAGGACCGACTTGTAGGCGAGGCTGCGGTTGGTGTCAAACCGCTTGGAGATCTCGACCTCCTCCTTGGGCGTCAGGAGCGGAATGCGGCCGATCTCCTGGAGATACATTTTGATCGAGTCGTCCGTGTCGCCGAACCGGGTGACCTTGGCCAGCAGTTCCTCATCGCTGGCGCTCAAGGCCGCCGCATCGACATCCTCGACGATCTGGATCCCGTTCTTCTGAAGCAGGACGAAAATATCGTCGATGAGATCGGAACTCGCCACCGTTTCGGGCAGCAAGTAGTTGATCTCGTCGTACGTCAGTTTTTTCTTTTTTCGGCCAATCTCAAGCAGTTTCCGAACACCTTTGATTTTCAGCAGACTCACAGTTGGTCATCCTCCTTCGTTGTCTTGAACCCTCTATATTTATTCAGTCGCGCTCAGGAGCTGCTGCAATTCGCGGTCCTTTTCGAGCAGCCGCTTCACCTCGTCCTCCTGCCGGCCGGCCTCGGCGGCTTTGAGCCGCGCGTGAAGCGCATCGATCTGCCGCCGGACGCTCGCGCGCCGGAACCGCCGGAGCATATCCTTGAACCCGGCCGGCGCAAGGCCCGCTTCCTGCGGCGCCTTGATCCGCATCCGGCTCAGGCGGTCGATCATGTCCGGCCGGTCTTCGAAGGCCGAGTAGAGTTCCTCCAAGTCCACCTCGTGCCGGCGCTCGTACTGGGCCGCGATCGCGTTCCAGACGAGCTGCGCGGCGGGATCGCCGAAATCCTCGCCGACCTCCGCGTACGCGAGCGCCAGAAGGTCCGGCCGGGCGAGCGTGACGCCGATCACCGTCCAGTCGAGCCGGCTCTGGCCCTCGCCCAGGAGCAGCGCTTCGGTCCTTCCACTGGTCAGGCTCTGCGGCGTGGCCGCGTCGGAGACGGCGCGTCCGCCGCGCCCGACCATTCTCGCGGCGGCCTGCGGCGGCAAGCCAAATCCGTCGGCGATTGCATCGACGAGCTTCTGCCGGATCAGCCCCTCCGGTATGGCCGATCCCGTCTCGCAGATCATCGCGAGCGCGGCACGGCGGCCTTCGAGCGTCTGCGGATGCATCGACAGGGCGGCGTCGACAAGGTACCGGAACACGTCCGCCGGGCCTGCCGCGATCTGCCGCAATTTCTCGGCCTCTCCGCGCTCCACCATCTCCGCCGGATCCCGGCCTTCCGGAAACAACAGGATGCCGACCGTTACGTCGCGCGACAGAAGCAATCCGGCGGACCGCACCGCGGCCTTCCGGCCCGCCGCATCCGCATCGTAGGCGAGCATGACCGGCAGGCGGAACCGCGACAAGAGGTCGGCCTGGGTGTCCGTCAGGGCCGTGCCGAGGGCCGCCATCGCCGAAAGGCCGGCGCTCTGCGCGTACAGCACGTCGAGATATCCCTCGACGAGGACGGGAGGCGAAGATTCGGACACCTGCGTTTTGATCGCGTGATACCCGAACAGCAGTTTGCCTTTGTGAAAGAGCTCGTTTTCCGCACTATTGAGATATTTTGGCCGCCGGTCGCCGTCGCGAATCACGCGTCCTCCAAACCCGACGACATGCCCCGCGCCATCCACGATCGGAAACATCAGCCGGTCCCGAAACCGGTCCCGGAGGCGTTTTTCGCCGCGCTCATCCACCGCGGCCAGCCCCGCCTCGATCAGCGCCTTTTCCGGAACGCCCTTCGACAGAAGTCTCGCTGTCAGCGCGTCCGGCCGGTCCGGCGCGTATCCGATCCGGAAGGCCTTTGACACATCGGCCGGCATTTTCCGTTTGGCCGCATACGCGCGCGCCGCGGCGCCGACGGGCGCCTGAAGCGCGGCCTCGTAAAACCGGCACGCCATCTCCATCACGCGCCGGAGCGGTTCCACCGGCGGCCCGGCCCTGCGGCTGGGCCGCTCGATGCCGAGTCGGTCGGCGAGCCGGCGGATCGTTTCAGCCGTATCGATTTTTTCAATGAGCGACACAAACCGGATCAGGTCTCCACCTGTTCCACACCCAAAGCAATAAAAGAGCTGCTTCTCCGCGCTGACCGTAAACGACGGCGTCTTCTCCGCGTGAAACGGGCACCGCGCCTTGTAATCCTTGCCGGCTTTTTTGAGCGGCACGTGCGCCGAAATGATCTGCACGATGTCCGCCCGAGATTTGATCTCCTGTATGAGATCCACCCCTATCATCCCCCAACCATTAGGATAAATACCGTACCATGCCTGAAAATCCTCTTTTTGGGAAGAAAAATTTTTGGGGCGGCGGGCCGCGGACTAGAGGAGGTCGACGCGCGTGGCGCCGGTGGGGTCGAGGGAGGTGTGGTCGAGCGCGAACCGGCCGATGCGGGGGTCCTTGCGGAGATAATCCCATACGGCGAGCCGGAGCGTTCCGGAACCTTTTCCGTGAATGACGAGCAGATGGGAGCTTCCGGCCGCCACGGCGTTTTCGACGGCGCGGTCGAGGACGCTCAGTCCTTCCTCGACGGTCAGGCCGTGAAGGTCCACTTCGGACGTCGGCCGGTCCTCAAACGATTGCGGCACGCGGGGCCTCAAGTCCTCGAGGGACACGAACTCCACGCTGGCGATCGGGAACGGTAATTCTCCGATCTCCGTTTCCACCACCACTTCTTGTGTGTCCGAATGGATGCGGGCCACGGGATAAATCCGTTCGCGGCCGCGAATCTTCAGGAATTGGGCTTCCATGCCCTTCCGACCTCCTCTGCGATGTCTTTCTTGTCCACCTATCGGCACGCCCGGTGGGTTTCTTTAAACCGCTGGGTATTGCGTCCCGGCGCAAACTGAAATAATTTTCCAACCCATGTACGACCTGCACATTCACACCGTCCATTCGCCGGACTCGCACGATGGCGCGTTCATGGAGGCCTACGCGGAACTGGCGCTGTCGAAGGGATACCAGGGCATCGGGTTCAGCGACCACCTCGAGTTCGACCCGGACGACGACGGCTGCGGGTATCTGGACTACGACCGCTACAGCCGGGACATCGACGCGGTGCGGAAAAAATACGAGGGCCGGCTGACGATCCTCAAAGGGATCGAGGTGAGCTACCAGCGGGAATTTTCGGACGCCCCCAAACGGTATTTCGCCGGCAAGGACTTCGACTACCTGATCGGCGCCGTCCATTTCGTCGCGCGGTGCCCCTTCCATCACGGCGACCGGTATTTCCGCGGCAAGACGGCCGAGGCGGCGTTTCGGGCGTACTTCGAGGAAGTGGAGAGAACGGTGGAGTCCGGGCTGTTCGACATTCTCGCCCACTTCGACCACCTCAAACGGTACAGCATCCCGGTCTACGGCTCGTACACGCTGGCGCCGCACGCCGGCCAGATCGAGCAAATCCTGTCGGCTGTCGCGCGCAGCGGAATGGCGCTCGAGATCAACACGTCCGGCTACCGCCACGCCTTTCGGGAGTCCTTTCCGGCCGAACCGACGATCCGCGAGTACGTGCGGCTCGGAGGGCGGTGCGTCACGCTGGGGTCGGACAGCCACGCGCCGGCGCAGTTCGGGACCGGCATTCCGGAGGCCGTCGATTTGGCGCGCCGCGCGGGACTCGGGGAGGCCGTCTATTACGTGTCGCGCCGGCGGCAGGCGTATCCGATTACCGGATAACGCCCAGCCGGGCCATCAATTTCCGGACGGCGCGGGGCACATACGACACGGGGATGACCGGCATGGGCTTGTTTAATTTCCTGGAATGGAGTTGCCCGGACAGGACTTCGTCGAGCGTGTAAAGGCCGTAATCGAGTCCTTCGTGCAAGACCAGCTTTTCGAGCGGCGCGGTCAGGGCGCAGAAAAAAGAATGTGAAACGAGATTGTCCAGTTCCGTGACGACTTCGGTCTCCAGAAGGCGCATCTCGGCCGGCCGGTATTCAATTTCCTCCACGAGTTCCCGGATCGCCGAATCCTTCGGCGCCTCGCCCGCTTCTACCGTTCCGCCGAAAAAGCCCCACATGCCGGGGAACACGATGCCTGCATTGAAATCCCTGAGCTGGAGGAGCACCCTGTTTTCCACGTACGGGAGAATCACCACCACGTCCGCCGTCAAACGTGAAACCACCTTCGGCGGAGGCTTCGAAATAATATCTGCAGGAGGCTGTGCGTGACGGACAGCACGTTTTGCAGCTTGAAGGCATTCGATTTGACGGCTGCGGCCCGGTCCGAGTTGCTCATGGCGACCTCGACGAAGGTCGCGCCCTCGTTGAGGAGGCGCGTGATGATTTCGGCCTGGTAGCCGTAGCCGTAGGAGTCGGCATGCCAGCGCATGACGTTGTAGCGCCTGTGGAGGATGGGTCCGTTGTAATACCGGAGGCGGTAGCCGGTGATCCAACTGACGATGTTCGCGTAGAGCTTCGAGATGATCCTTCTCTTGAGGGTCCGCTTGTCATCGACGGGATAGGGCACAATCATGTCGGCGGTCCCCCTGAGCCTGAGCGCGGCCGCCACATCGTTGGCCAATTCCATGTTGCTCCCGCCGAAAAATTTGTAATAGGTTCCCCGGCCGATAAACGCGCAGTCGGTGTAATTGCGCGACAGGCCCTGTCGCCGGCTGTTCTTGACGATGCGGATGGGCAGGTCCGGATGCCGGGCCATGTAGTCTTCGACGACCGGCACGGACCGGTCGGCGGAATGATCGTCGACGACGATGATTTCAAAGGTGCATCCGGCCATGCGGACGGCGGCCAGGATCGTTTCGATGGAGGGAACGATGTTCTTTTCTTCGTTCAGGCAGGGAACAAAAAAGGTTACTTCCACCTCGCCGGACGGACCCGCCATGTCACGCCCGGCTCAGGTCCCGTGTATCTGATAGGTCTTGCTCTTGAGAAACCCGTCGAAGACCTTGCAGACGTGCCGGACGAAAAACCGCCCGAGCGGCGTGACAGTGAGACTGCGGCCGTTCCGCTCCACGAGGCCGTCGTTCACGAACTCGTCCAGCGACTGCAGTTCATCCTTGAAATACGTGTGAAATTCGATCCCGAACTTTTCGCCGATCTGGTCGAAGTCGAGGTCGTTGTCGCAGGCGATCCTCAGGATGACCTCGCGCCGGATCAGGTCATCCCGGCGCAGGCGGTAGCCGCGTTCGAGCGGCGGGAACTGGCCGCGCTCGACGGTCTGATGATAGGCGCCGATGTCGTAGATGTTCTGGGAGTAGATGCCGGAAAAGATGCTGGTGGCGGACGGGCCGACGCCGATCATGTTTTTGACGCGGCCGGGCGTGAACCCGCTGAAATTCCGCCACACGGTCTTGTTCCGGAAGGCCTTGCCGAGCGAATCGGTTGGCTTGGCGAAATTGTCGATCCCGACGTGCTCGTAGCCGGCGTCCAGGAGGCTTTCGACCGTTTCGATGAACATGCAGACTTTTTCCTTCTCGGAGAGAATGTCGGCCTCGTTGAGGAGTTTCATGTGTTTTTTGATGCCGGGCACGTGGGCATAGCGGATGAGGGTGATGCGTTCCGGCATGAGTTCCTTGACGATCCCGATCGTCTCCCGGAACGTCTGCCGGGTCTGGAGGGGCAGACCGTAGAGAATGTCAAAGTTGACGCTCTTGTAGATGTTTCGGATTTCAGGCGAGAGGAGGGCCCGGACGTGGTCGAGGGGCTGGACGCGGTTGACGGCCTCCTGGACGCGGGGATTGAAATCCTGTATCCCGAACGATATCCGGTTGATCCCTTTCGTCGCGAAGTGGGTGATCGATTCGGGCGTCACGGTCCGCGGGTCGATCTCCATCGCGAATTCCTCGACCGTCGAGGTGTCGACCAGGGACTTGATGGCGGCGATGAATCCGTCGAAATCCTCGTTGTCCATGAAGGAGGGCGTGCCGCCGCCGAGATGGATTTCCTTGCAGACGGGCTGGCGCGGCTGGGCGTCGATGAATCGCCGGAAGTAGTCGATCTCGCGGGCGAGCGCGCGAAGGGCCCTCTCTTTCACGGCCTTGTCCTGCGTCACGCGCATGTTACAGAGACAGAAATAGCAGAGCTGGATACAGTACGGATAGTGCGCATAGAAGGCGTACGTGTTGGGCTCGGCGGGCGTGTCCTCCGCGCAGAACCGGCCGAGGGCCTGCTCAAAGTCGGCCGTCCGGAAATCCTCCTTCCACTCGCCCAGGGGCGGATAGCTCGAATAGTATGGGCCGATCACCGAATACTTCTCAATCAGCGCCGGATTCAGGTTCATCCTCGTGTCTCCTTCACAGGCCAACTATATCCGTCCGGCCGGCAGTTGTCAAACCGGCCCCGCGCGGCGGCGGTGGACGGCGTATTGACAATACGCGGCGGCGGCGGTAGAAACGCGGGCATGTTCTGGCTCGCGATGGGGGTTCTGTTTTTCCTCCTGTTTGTGGCCACCCATATCCTTCTGGCCCGCGCCGGTGTCATGTGCGTGGAGCTTCCGAAACTCCTTGGACTGGCGGTCCTGTGGCTGGCGGTGTATGGGGCGGTGTGGGCCGTCGGGGGAGGGATGCCCGCCGGGACGGGATTTTGGAACGTGCCGCTGGCCTTCACGTCGATGGCGCTCTTTTTTCTGTTCTGCCTCTGCTACATCCTGGAATGCAACCTTGTTCCGTACGGGAGTCCGTCGATGAAGATCCTGGAGTTCGTGAACCGGTCGGCCGGCGCGGAAGCGAGCCATGTGCAGTTGAAAGACTATCTGACCGGCGAGAGAATCGTTCAGAGCCGGCTGGACGACCTTGTCGCCAGCGGGTATATCGCATTCGATGGCGCCCGGTACACGCTTCAACCCGGCGGCCGGCGGGTGGCGCGGCTGATGAGAGCCTACCGGCAGTTGTTTCGGCTCGAGGCAGGGGGCTGAGGCATGGGGGCGGGGATCCACGGGATTGACCTTTATGTCTTTGGCGCGGCCGCAGCAGCCTTTGTCTTGTTTCTGGTCGTTCATGTGATTGTGTTCCGGTATCTGAGACCGCGGCAATTGACGCTGCCGCTGGCGTTCTCATTCGCGTGCGGCTTTATGGCCGCCTGCGCAGGGGCGTGGGGGTTGATTGGAACGGCGCCGATTTTTCCCGAGTATACGATCGCTGCCCGCCGGCTGGCAGGTCTCTCCACGCCGGCCGTTTATTCCCTGCTCACCCTCCATTATCTGTCCTGGGTCTTCGGCATGGGCGAAGCGGCCGTGCGGATCCGGATCCTGCTGGAGCTGGACAAACGGCCCGGCGGCTCGGCGACGCCTGCGGAGTTGCGCGACGCCTACAGCGATGAGACGATATTGAAGATTCGTCTGGCCAAACTGGTCGGCGCCGGCTACTTGCGCGAAAGCGCCGGGATCTACCGAATCAGCCGGTCGCAGATGTTTCTGCAGGCGAAGGCGATCGGGTTGTTGAAGCGGGTTCTGGGGGTTACCTAATACCTGATTTTTTTGTCGTCTTTTCTTGACACGTCTCGGAAATATGAATAGAATTACAAGTCTATACGTATAGATGAAAAACTCTAAACCCTGATGAGGAGGGGAGCCTATGTCTGGCGTTAAGAAGATCGTGCTGGTTCAGCCGAACATGAAATGGATCGACTGGAACTGGAAAACCAGTTGGGATGTCCATCCGATGAACTTGTGTCTGCTGGCGGCGATGATCCGAAAGGATTATGACGTAACGGTCGTGGACGGGAACGCGCATGACTATACTCCAGAACAGTTCAAGAAAATCATCGAAGACCTGGATCCCGACCTCGTGGGCCTGACCCTTCTTACGAACGAATACTGGGAGTCGGTTCACCTTGGCGCGAAATACGTCAAGGAAATCAGTCCGGATATCATCACCGTGGTGGGCGGGGTCTATGCGACGGTTTCGTACAAGACCATCTACAACGACAAGAATTTTGACTACATCTGCGTCGGCGAAGGGGAGTATGTCTTTCAGGAACTTCTCCAGTATCTGAACGGCCGCGGCTCATTTCCGCCGGCCGGGTTTCTGGGCCGGAAAGACGGAGAGCAGACGATTCCCGACAAGCTTCAGCGCGCCCCCTTCATTCAGAACCTGGATGCCCTGCCGTATCCGGCCTGGGACATGGTCAATTATGGAGAGTACTCGAACAAGGTTGGTAAGGTCACCGTGGATCACCCCTATCTCTACCCCTATACCCGCATGATGACGTCGCGGGGCTGTCCGATCGGTTGCACCTTCTGTGAAGTGGAACTCATCACGGGCGGGCCCTTCCGGTACCGGAGCGTCGACAATGTCATCAAGGAACTTCAGTGGCTGCAGGCCGACTACGGGATCAAGTCCTTCATGATGGACGACGACAACTTTTTCATCAACCGGCCGCGCGTCAAGGAATTTTGCAACAAGCTGATCGACCTGAAAATGAACCTGAGCTGGAAGGCCCACGCGGTGGCGGTGTTTCACATGAACGACGAGATCATTGATCTGATGGCGCGGTCCGGCTGCTGTTCGGTGGCGCTCGCGGTTGAATCGGGGACCGAGCGCGTGCTGCGGGACATCATCCACAAGCCCGTGAAGCTGGAGTCGGCGCGGCATGTCTCGATGAAGATCAAGGAGGCCGGGATGGACCTCATCACCAACTTCATCATCGGCTTCCCCACCGAAACCTGGGAGGAGATCCGCCAGACGTTCGCGTTCGCGCAGGAGATCGATCCGGACTACGCCAAGTTTTTCATCGCGACGCCGCTGGAGGGCACGGAGCTTGCGAAGATGGCGATGGAGAACAATCTCCTGGCGACCCACGCGGACACGAGCGGCCAGATGAAGGACATGAACTGGTCGACCACCCAGATCGTGTCCAACGAGTGGACCCCCGAGGACATCACGATCATCCGCGCGTATGAATGGGAACGGATTAATTTCAGAACCCAGAAGAAGCGGGAAAAGCTCTCCAAAATGATGGGCATCACGCTGGATGAACTGGAGGGTCTCCGGACGAGCACCTTCAAGAGCGTCCAGGACAATCTGATGAAAATGCGCGAGAAAAAGAACGGCCACGGGAACAACGGCTCGAAAACGACCGAGGTGGAACACCACGGCGATCACCGGTCTCCCGGCGCACAGACCTATCCCGGGGTCGAGATGAGCCGGGAAAAAGCGACAACCCCGGTCAGCTTCGGCTTCTAGCCGGACGCACCCCGGGACGGGACATGGCGCCTGCGGCATTCGCCCGAGTTGAGAAACCGGGCATCCAGCTCTGCCAGTTTGCGACGGGATTTTCCAAGAACCTCATGCCTCTTTCGGCGGGACGGCTTTATTCTGTCCTGCGCCGAAATCCGGACATTGTCAAAGGGTACCGACTCGAAGAGATCCTGTTTTTGAGGGAGGATCCCGCCAAGATCGTAGCGCGGATGGACCATCCGACCATCGCTGCCTTTTCGGTCTACATGTGGAACATTGAACTGACACTGGCGGTGGCACGGCTGGTCAAGCAGGAATATCCCGAGGCCGTGGTGGTGTTCGGCGGTCCTTCGGTGCCGAACCTGGAGGATCGAAAGGCGGAATTTTTCCGCAAGCACGCGTGCGTGGACATTCTGTGTCACAGCGACGAAGTCCTGCTCGAAGATTTGGCGCTGGCGTACCTGCGGAGCCCCACGCCGGATTTGTCGGCGGTCAAGGGGATTTCGTACCGAGCCGGCGTCGGGAACGGGAAAGAGCATGTGTTCACCGGCGAGCGGCCGTTCGTTCAGGACCTGGCGGCGATTCCCTCGCCGTTTCTGGACGGGACGTTCACGGATCTGTACACGCGCCACAAGGACTGGTTTTCGGGCGTCATCTGGGAGACGAACCGCGGATGCCCCTTCTCCTGCACGTTCTGCAACTGGGGCACGGCCATTGGGATGGAGGTCCGGTATTTTGACATCAACGTCCTGCGGGAGGAACTGGAGTGGATGGGGAAGAACGGCATCTCCTACATCAACTGCGCCGATGCGAATTTCGGGATCAAGATGCGCGACCAGGAAATCGCCGAGATGCTGGTCGCCGTCAAGGAAAAATACGGCAATCCGCGGTACCTGTCGGTGAGCTGGGTCAAGAACAGTTCGATGAAGGTGATGGGCAACGCCAAGACGCTCCGGAAGGGCGGCGTCGGCTTTAAAGTCGGGCTGTCCCTGCAGAGCACCAACGAAAAGACCCTGAAGGCTGTCAAGCGCTCGAACATCAAGCTCAGCACGTACCGGGAACTGAAAGAGGCCTTCAGCCGGGAGGACATGCCCACCTACACCGAACTCATCCTGCCCCTGCCGGAGGAGACCTATGACACGTTTCTGTCGGGAATAGAAGAAATGCTGACGAATTCTCTGGACGACCATATTTTCGTGTATCTGGCCTCCATTCTCGAAAACACAGAGATGGCCCTGCCGGACCAGATCCGGGAGCACGAAATCAAGACGCGCCGGATCCCCTTCGGGTTTTACCGCACGGCCGGCTCCGACAAGGTGGTGGAGGAATTCGAGGACGTGGTGATCTCGACCAAGACCATGCCGCATGAGATGTGGCGGAAGGCCTACAAGACGGCGTTTTTCACGCTGGCGCTGTACGACCACCGGAGCTACTTTGTGCCGCTCATGTTTCTGAAAAACGAATACAGCGTTCCCGTGACCGGGTTTGCCGATTACTGTCTGGCGGAGGCGCCCTCGGGCCGGTACCCCAAGATGGCGGGGATCATGCGGTATTTGGACGCGCGGATCGACGGCCTGCTCAACGACAACCGGGATTACTTGAACGTGATCCCGGGCTTTGACGAAGCCCACTGGACGGCGTCGGAGGCGGTGTACCTGATCACCATGGCGTGGCGGAACGACTTTTTCGGCGAGATGGAGCAACTCTTGCGGGAGTATCTGAAGCGGCGGAACGTCGAAGTTCCGGAGACCATGATGGCGGATCTTTTCAAGACCCAGCGCCATTTTCTGGCGCACTGGGAAGGCCCGCCGACGCCGACGTTGACGCTTCAGCATGACGTGCCCGACTATGTCGAACAAATGTCGGAGGGCCGGCGCGTGCCGCTGGAAGAGGGGCACTTCGTATATGAGGTGGAAGACATGTTGCCGTCCCACGGCGCGCGGGACCGGTTTTTGAAATACTATCTGGATGTGCGTGGCAGCCGGGTTTTCAATGCGATGAGCACCGGGAAAAACGGTTCCCGGGTCACCTACTTCGCGCCCAACATCTATTCAGCCACCGTCCAAGTTTAATTTCCGAAGAAAGGCGGGTTGACTTCATGGCGGATCTGCGAACCTCTCAGAGGTACTGGAGCGGCGGGGGAAACAAGTATCTGGCGGAACTCGAAAGTCTCAACGGCGTGCCGCCGGATGGAAAGGCGCCCTCCCACGCGCCCGCGTTCATGCGGGAGCTTCGGGAGGTGACATTCTCCGAATTCAAGAAGCGGGTGGACAGTTACGACCGGGAATTCACCGAGTCGATGTTCGCCGGCGACGCCTACATCATCCGCGGGGTCGTGCCGGAGGACAAGCTCCGGAGGCTGCGGAAAGAGCTGCACGAGTGGGGCAAGACCGTCGAGCCGAGTTTCCACAAGGTTCAGGACGGCATCCCGAATTTTCACCGGATCATCACGCCGGACATTGTGAAGAAATACGCGCTGAAGTATCCGCGCCATGACTACTACTTCTTCCGCCACAATCCGGACCCGTTCGGCGTGTGGCCGATGATCAACGAGTTCTGGTCCTACACAAAGAAGTGGGGCGGGTTCGACCCGGACGAATGCGTCCGCAACATTCCGAGCGACGGATTGGTGGACCGGATCGTCGTGGCGCACTATCCCGCGGGGATCGGCTACATCGAGCGGCACCAGGACCCGTGGGGCCATCAAAGAACCATCATGAGCATTCAGATGACGCAGCTCGACGTGGACTTTCGATCCGGCGGCCTCTACTTCATCGACCAGCAGGGCCGGGAGGTCACGTCCGAGGGAAGGACCCGGGTCGGCGACGCCGTCATCAATTACCCAACGGTCACGCACGGCGTCAATCCGGTGGACATGGACACCCTGAATCCCGACTGGAGCAGCATGAAGGGCCGGTGGTTCTTCGGGCTCTACACCATGGAGACCGACTGCCTGGTGCACGCGCGGCACACGGGCAATCCCGCCTGACGGCCGTCCTGACGAAAGTCAGGTTCCGGAGTTTTATTCGAGACGTTTGAAGAGTCTTTTTACGGTGTTCGGAATGTAGCGGAAGGGCGCCACCGGGAAAGGCCGTTTGAATTTCCCGGAATACAGTTGCCCGCTCTCAATTTCCTCCACCGTAAACAGTCCCGAATCGAGGCCCTCCCGCAGGATGAGCGAATCGAGCGGGACATCGAGGGCGCAGTAAAAGGCGTGCGAAACGACGTGGGTGAGGTCCTCCGATTGGCGGCTGTCGAGTTTATGGATCGCCGCCGGCTTCAAATTGATTTCCTCCTCGATTTCCCGGAGCGCGCATTCCATCGGCGTTTCGCCGGGTTCAACGCCGCCGCTGAAGAATCCCCACATCTCCGGATTGTATTTCGCATTCCTGTCCCTCAGGTGCATGAGCACTCGGCCGCCGGCGTAGGGGAGGACCACGACCACCTCCCGGCGCATCTTCGATTTTGAACTATTACGCCGCAGGGGAGGAAACGATGGTGGCGAGGGTCCGGTTGCCGCGTGCGGCGTTGAGGAGGCGGCGGCGGGGGCCCCAGATTTTCGAGAAGATTTCGGAGTTGCGTTTTCCGCTGTCCACGAAATCGTAGTCGTAGTGCCCGTCCTTGTGGTTCATGCCGTGGGTGACGGGGACGAACTGTCCCGGCACGACGGAGATCCAGCCGGCTTCGCGAAGCGCATACCCGAGCGCGACGTCCTCCATGCCGTAGAGCGGATAGAGATCGGGCCGCCAGCCGCCACACTCGATCAGCGCCTGCTTTCGGACCGCAAGGCAAAAAGAGGAAATCCACGAGACCGGTACGACCAGTCCGGGGAACACGATTTTTTGCGACCATGTCTCGGACTCGTCGTGCGTGTGGATGACGCCGAAGGCCCCACAGGACCCGACGCGGGGGTAAAACAGGAACGGCTCCAGCAGAATGTCGAGCCAGCGTTCGTGCTTGATCTCGACGTCGTTGTCGAGGAACACGAGCGTTTTGCCGCGCGCGATCTTGGCCGCCTCGTCCCGGCCGCCGGCCGGACCCAGGTTGCGGGGCAGGGTCAGGGGCCGGAGCGGCGGGAGCCTTTCGGCGAGCGCCTTGAGCATCTCCGGCGTGCGGTCGGTCGAGCCGTTGTCGACGACGATGATCTCGCTGTCGGCCGGCAACGGATGGGAGCAGAGCGCCCGCAGGCACCGCTCGGTGAGGTCCCAGCGGTTCCATGCGAGGATGACGATGGACACCGGCAGAACGGCCCGCGCGTCCACCGGCCGGGTCATTTCGCGATAGAGGGTGCGGATCCCGGGCGACGCGACCGCAAGGAGGTTCAGGAAGCGTTGCATCGACTGGTAGAGGTAGGCGGGCGGAAATATTTTATCGATGAACTGCTTCTCTTTGAGCCCCTCCTTCGCCTGCATCATTTCCTCCTCGCTGCGGTTCAGAAAAACATTTTTTAAAATCAGATTGACGAATCGCCCCATCGGATGGTCCTCGGCGAGCAGGCGGGAAAAGAGGGAGGGTTCGAAGAGAAACCCGATCCGGGACGCCGTCAACTCCTCCTCGCCGAACGCGACGGCCATTTCCGACATGAGTTCCCCGCAGTCGCTGGCGAACGCGATGCGGGCGCCGGACTCGCCGAACAGCCGGTCCAGCCGGACCTTTTGCAGAACGCGCGCGAAGACGGCGGGGTCGGATTCGAGATAGACGAAAGGCCGGCGCGGAAGGGAATGCCAGTAGAATTCGAGATCGTCGGCCGTCCGGACGCCCCAGACCATGGCGCCCGCGAATTTCGCGGCGCCGGCCAGCGTTCTCTGATGTTCCTCCACAAACGCGTCATGCCCGGCCGACAACCTGAGTTTGGGCGCGCCGGGCAGCGGCAGGGGAAGCTCGATCCAGTCCGGCCCGCTCGCCGGCGGCGGCACGGCCTTCTGGTAGGCTTCCAAAGCGCTTGGAAACCGCGACTGCAGAAACCGGCGGTTCTGGTCAAAGAGGGAGTCCATACTGTACTTGTCGGAATCGGGAGATAAAAACGTTACGTATTCAACTTAATGCCATTGCCATGCTAGGATGGAATGCAACATAGAAATCGTGGAGGTGAAGTCAAATGGCAATCGAACAGATTACCCCCGGGATCGCGTCTGAACAAATGGAAGATTCAACAAATCCTGCGATCTATCTGGACGTTCGCACCGTGGAGGAATATGAGGCGGGGCACCCGGAAGGGGCGTACAATGTTCCGGTGATGGTTCGAGATGAATCCGGACAGATGGTTCCAAACCCGGATTTCAAGGAAAAGGTGGAGAAGATATTCCCAAAAACCAAACGCTTGGTGATCGGATGTATGGCGGGCGGCCGGTCGCAAAAGGCGTGCCAGATACTGGAAGCCGCGGGGTTTGAGTCTCTGGCCAATGTTCAGGGCGGCTACGGCGGCACACGTGATCCATCCGGGTTTATTGCCATGAAGGGGTGGAGCCAGGAAGGATTACCGATAGAAAGTGGGAACCCGCCCGGTCGCGCCTACACCGGTTAAGAAGCCTGGAGGACCGGCGTGAGGCCTCCGTGCCGGGCGACGTTGACGACGGAGGACCGCGAGGCGCGGCCGATGATGCCGAATCCGTCGGGCGTGGAGGAAAGGCCGAAGACGACCTTGAGGCGCTCCTCGACCGCGCCGCCGGCCGGGTCGATCACGGTGAAGGGCATCTCGGCCAGGGGGCAGACCGATTGGACGACGAACCGGTCCGGTTGGGACATGGCGCGATCGACGGCTGACTGCCACGTCCCGTCGTCTGTTTCTCTTCCGATCACGATGCTGTCGCCGCCGTAGGAGCGGTTGGGTTTGAGGACAAGCGCGTCGCGGGCGCGGAAGGCGAATTCTGGGAGATCGATTTTGGATCCGTCCGGCGCGTCGGTGAAGGTTTCCCTGAGCAGCCGGGTCCAGAGGACATGGGCCCGAAACGCGCGGCGGTCCTCCGCCGAGAACAGGCGGTCGAAGGCCGCCGAGGTGAACAATTCAAAAACACTCTTGTGGTCGAACTCGCCCCCGGCGCCGGACACGGCGCGGTTGCCGGCGAAGGCGAGCTTGAGCGCTTCGATCGGTTTCATTTCCATGAGTTCGCGTATTTCGAACAGCCGGTAGACGAGATCGACCGTCCGGCCGAGATGAATGAGCTGGTCGCCGCGGATTTCGAACTCCTCGGGGCGCGCGGCGAAGGCGTCGGCACCCATGGCGCAGAGTCCCTCGATCGCGGCGGGCGTCTCGGTGGGCCCCTCGGCGCCGGGATCGTTTTCGACCACCGCGACGCGCAGGGGGACGTGCGGAAACGGGGCTTCGGCCGGGGACCAAATCCCGAGGCGGCGGGCGTGGCGGCAGAGAAGGGCGTACAGAAGTTTTTCGAGATCATCGAGGGGCGATACACGGTCGAGTTGCGGCGGGTGAAGGAGCTTGGGCAACACGACTTCCATCGACAGCTTTTCGACGGCCGGCGCGTAGTAAACGCCGCCAACGGAATTCATGTTGGTTTCAAGGAATCGGAGCGTGTCCATGGGCCGGGCCGGATCCATCGCCGCGTCGAGCCTCTGCCAGATCGCGGGCGACCGCGCGTGAGACTCAGGGGAAATGCCGAACAGAAAGCGCTCTTCTTCATATTCCAGCGGCAGGATGTTCCGGACGTCCTCACGTTCCAGGAAGAGGCCGAGGGCCCGCTCGCAGGCGTGAGACATCCGGAGGCTGACGTCGTAGATCGGCCTGAGATCGGCCTGATCGAGGAGGACGGGCGGGAACAAAATCCGGATGGGCTCTTCTCCGCTCGATTTGTCGTATTCGTAGGTGATGCTGCGCCGCATCGCCAGCGTCCGCAGGGTCTCGACCATCTCCCGGCGGGCGGCCGACGGCATCGAGTGCATCTCGCGGGCCATGCCGGCCCGGACCTGATCGACGTTCACGGTTTTTGACACAGGCGTTTTTCCGCGAGCGGCAGCGGAACCGCGCCAAAGCTGAGAACGCGGTCGTAGAATGCGGCGGGCTCATCGCCGCCTCTGGCGCTCAGGCGCGATTCCCTTGCGTGCCGCTCAAACCACTTGCGGCCGACGAAGTATGACATCGGTTGCGTCGGTTCGAGGCTGTAGCGGACAATTTCCCCCCACGCGCCCTCGCGGGACAGTCCGGCCTCTCTGGCGAGAATGGAGGCGGCCTGGGCGAGTGGGAGATTCCGAGTGTGGATTTGGACGTCGAGTTTGACGCGCACGCAGCGCCAGAGGCGGTCCTTGAGCAGAAAAAACTCCGATCGCTCGTCCGAGGGGAAACCGGCGCCGAACACGAGACCTTCCGAATAGTGCGCCCAGCCCTCTCCGAAAAACGAATCCCACACCATCCACCGGATCGGCCGCGCCGACGCGTGGGCGACGAGATGCTGAAGATGGTGGCCGGGAACGCCTTCGTGCGCGGCCGTGAGAACGATGGACGCGGTGGGGAACTCTCGAAGGTGCCGCAGCCGCGCGGCGGCGGAGGCGCGGGGATCCGGCGGCGTGACGAAAAAATATCCGAGCCGTTCGCGCCGTTCGAAGGCCGGCGCGCCCTGGTAGGCGGCGTACGGGATGCTGGCGCGTTCAAACGGCGGCGTTTCGATGACCTCGAGCGAGCTGTCGCTGCGCATGGCCGTGATCTTGCGGGCTTCGACAAAGCGCAGAAGTTTCCCGGTTTCGCGCCGGAAGGCCGGGATGAGTTCGCCAGCCGCCGGATGATGCCGGGCGAGTTGGTCGGCGGCCGCGTGCCAGTCGGCGTCGCCGCAGATGTTCAGAGACAGTTTTTCGAGCCGCATGAGAATCTCGTTTTTTTCATCTTCCGCCTCCCTCACAAACGGCATGGGATCCGCGGGCATCCGGTGGGCCTCCACCAAAATCCGGCCGAACAGTTTCGGCCCGGCGTGGGCGGCCTGGGGCGAACTTTTGGGAAGGATGCGTTTTTGGAGATCAGCGCGAAATTCCATGCAGGCCCGGGACGCGCGGGTCAGCTCTTCGGCCACCGCGCGGCGCAGCGGCGCGACGGCTTTGGAGGGGAGCCAGCGCGGAAGTTCGCGCCGGATGGCCAGCAGATATTTCGCGCCGTCTTCGGCGACGTCCATTCCGTGTTCCGTCCATGCGGTGGGCACGATCCCGCGCGCGGCCGATTCCTGAAGCACAAGGAGCACCTGCCCGAGGAGCCGCTGGAGTTCTCGGAGCCGGTAGAGGAGCGCGCCGAACCGTTCGACCGGCGCCGCGTAGGTTCCGTTGACCTGATGGAAGAGGGCGGTCAAGAAATCTTCGAGCATGTGTCCGGCCGAGCGCGCCGGGAGATCGAATTCGTACTCGGTGAGCGCGATCTCGGACAGCCAGGCGCGGAGCGCGCCCGCGTCCAGCGCGTCGTCCGGAGGCCCGCCGGCGGGGACGGCCGCGCGGATGTCCGACAGACGCTCCGCCGGTTCGCGGCGGTCGCGGGCGAGCGGATCGACGCGATGATCCTGGTCGTGAATGCCGAGGGCGGTGGCCTCGAGCGGTTTGTTTTCCCGGATCCAGTCGAGGACGCGCTCGAAGGACCGGGCGAGTCGCAGGTTCACCTGGAGCTTCGACGCTGTCGAAACACAACGACGGCGCCGCCGGCGATCGCGCCGGCGAGGGGGACGGCGAGGTGCAGAGATATCCATTTCAGCGCCTGGCGCAAGGCCTGGCCGGACGGGCCGGGATCGAACAGAAGTCTTGAAACGATCGGGATGAAGACCGTGAGGGCTTGAGCGAAGATGGCCGCGAAGAAAAGGAGACAAATTCCCGGGAAGGCGAAGCGCGCCATCAGAATGGGATTTCCTCCATGTGCGGCAGGCCGGTTCCGTATCGCACGTGATCGAGCCGCAGCTTCGCCCGGGTCGCGAGGAGCGGCGCGCCCGACGCGGCGGCGCGCGACAGGAAGCCTTCCGCGCCGGACAGGTCGACGCGGCGAATCGCCAGAAGGCCGTTGAGGTAATCGGCAAACGCCGACTTGGGCGCGGCGAGCTGGATGAATCGCTCCGGTTCCGCCGAATAAAAGACGCCCTTCACCATCAGCCGCCCGGCGAGGTCCAACTCACCCCGCGACTCGGACGCGCGCGCCGCCGACAGAAACGGTTCGACCGGCACGGAACGCCGCACGATCATGCGAGAGGCCGCGCCGAGCGCCGCCGCAACGAGGCCGAGCAGAACGAAAAAGGCGAGCGCGGCCGATCGAAGGCTCATGGCCGCCGGCCCTGCCGCGCGGCGCGCCGGATTTCCTCGATTTTCGGCCGGGTCGAAACATTTGGATTGATCCGAAGGACCGTGTCGAAGCAGTCGTTCATCGACTGGGTGTCACCGAGAGAAAAATAGCTCACGCCAAGGTTGTAATGGATTTTGGGCGATTCGGGATTCAGCCGGGCGGCCTTCAGGAAAAGGCCAAGGGATTCCGGATACCGGTTCGCCATGAAATGGACGTTCCCCAGATAATAATATCCTTCCGGGTCGTCCGGGACGAGGGCGAGATATTTTTTCAAGAACCGGCCGGACTCCTCCTGGCGGTTTCGGTGAAAGAGAATGCGCGCGTAGAGGAAAATGCCGTCGGGATCATCCGGCTGTTCTTTCAGGTACCTCTCCGCGGCCGGTTCGGCGAGGTCCATCTGCCCGCGCTGGTAGAATTCGCTTGCGCGCCGAAACGTTTCGGATTTGGCGCGGTGTTCCCGCATGAGCAGAACCTCGGCGTTGCGACGCGCCTGATGGTCCTCGGGATTCATGCGGGCGATTTCGGTGTAAATCGCCGCGGCGGCGGGGCTGTCGCCCAAGGCAAGTCCCATGGCCGCGAGATTATGAAGGGCGACGGTATTGACCCCGAAGGCCGTCGCCGCGTAGAAAGCCGTCGCGGCGCGCGACGGGTCGGTGTTCAGGGCCGAGGTACCGAGATGGAAGTAGAGATTGGGAAAATAGGGCTGAAGTTCGAGCGCCGACTTGAAGGACTGGACGGCCTCCTGAAGCATCCCCGCCTGCTCTTCCCCCAGACCCCGCCGGAATGCGTAGAGGCTGCGAGTCGGATCGGCGAATTGGGCCATCGCGTGGAGGTGGCGGACTTCCTGGTATCGGCCGGACTTGAAGGGAGATTCGGCCACGCGAGAGAGCATCGACGCCGAGTAGACCGGCGCGACGGGCAACGCGGGAAGAATCGAGAGAACCATAACCGCGATGGCCGCCATCCACGACCGCGCCGTTTCAGGCGCGGTCTCCGGCTCGGACGCGTCGCGGGGCGGCGCCGATACGGCGCCAAGCAGGATGTAGAACAGCATGCGGGGCGGCGGAACATGGTAAGGGAAATCAAAAAACGCCTGGGACAGGCTCGCGACGAGCGCGGCCAGCATGGCCGTTCCGGCGGCGGCATGCGGCCGCCCCGCGATCCAGCGCGATGCGGGGGGCGAGAGGCTGGCGAAGACCAGAAACAAAAACGCCGTGAGACCCAGCGCTCCCTGTTCGACCGCGAATTCCACGTAGTCGTTGTGCGCGTAATTAACGCTGAGGTGGCCCAAAAGTTCGGCGTCGCGGTCCGTCATCCAGAGTTTGGTTTTTTCGAAGGCGGCGCTGAACGTTCCCGGGCCGCATCCAAACCAGAGATGATTGCCCGAGAGAAGCGAGATGGAGTATTTCCAGCTCAGGAACCGGACCGAGACGTTGAAGTCGGTCGTGGTGGCGTATCGGTACAGGAGCGCGGGGGCGGCGAGCGTGAGGATGACACAGGCGGCGCACAGCGCGAGTCGCATGTGACGCGCGATCCGGCGCCACGCCCGCACCGTCCAGAGAACGGCAACGACAGCGGCCGACACCAGAAGGCCGACCACGGCGCCGCGCGCGGCCGTCAGCCAGATCACCCAGAGGAGGGCGAGAAAAAACAGAAATGCGGAGACCCCCCTCTTTCCCCCCAATGCATGGGGGGATGAAGACAGAAGCACAAAAAGTGGCGCGCTGAGACACAGGATCAGATAGTGCGAGACCACGTTCTGATTGCCCAGCGTGTCTGAAATGCCGATCCGTTTGTATTCACCCAAAAAAAGCAGGGCGGGAAGGACGGCCGAGAGGCCCACCACCCACATCAGCCGGTTTGAGATTTGCGCCGATGGCAGCGGGCTTTGCGATCCGGAAAAAACCGTGCGGGCCAGACCGAAAAATCCCAGGGACGCCGCCACGTCCAGAGCGCCCGGCAGGGCCGCCGGCCGGCTGTCCGCGCCGAAGACACTTGCGGCCAGCGCCGTCCAGCACAGGGCGAGTGCCAGGTCGACTGCGTCGGGATGCCGGGGCCGGCCGGTCGCGGCCGCGGCGAAGGAGAGGAGCGCGGCGGCGGCGCCGAGGATTCGGAAGAGATGCGCCTTGATTTCGAGCGTGTCGGCGGTGATCGGCGCGTTGGCGACGGGAATGACGAGGAGGGAGAAATAAATCAGGAACCGGCCGGCCTGATGGAGGATGGGCGTCACGGCGCGTTGTCTTCTATCTTCAGCTCCTCTTCTTCGATTTCGCCGCCTTGCAAGATCCGAAACGCGCGGGCCTGGGGCCGCTCGGGCGTTTCGAGGGAAAGGATGACGTAGCGATAATCGGGCCAAAGCGGCGTGCCGTCCGTGAGCACGGCACGAGCCACGTCCGTGGGGGATGGGAAGGGCTGCGATTCCGGGTGGGAATGATATACACCGAGGACCGGTATGCCCTCGCGCTCGAGACAGCCGAGGATGTAGACATGCTGGTTGGAATGGAATTCGTAACGGATGCGGGGCTCCGGAGAAACGTTTTTGATGGGATGAACGACGCGGACAAGCCCTGGAGGGCCGGTCATGAGACCGCAGGTCTCGTTGGGCGCGTCGCGGCGGGCCAGCTCGATCATGCGGTCGAGACATTTCCTCAGGATTCTCATATCTCCTCCTCGATGATCCGAATCAGCGTGTGGGGCGCCGTGCTCTTGATGATGGCCAGCTCGTCGCGCATGAATATCCGGCTGAGAAAGGATTTCGGCCGTTTGGGGAGAATCACCACCGATGGCTCGCGCGACTGCACGTAGGACCGGACTTCGTCCACAAACGGCCCGCGGCACACGCGGGATTCGAATTCGACGCCGATCTCCTCGCAGTCGGCCTTGATCTCCTCGAACCGCACGCGCGCGCGGTTTTCGTAGTCCTTCAAAAGTTCCTTCCCGAGCGGCCGTGCGGCGGCGGGGCCCATGACGGCGCTGAGAAGTTTCTGACTTGCGGGCGTTGCAAGCGCGGGGTCGAGGACGAACAGGGCGCAGAGCGGAGCCTTGCGATCCAGCGCCTCCCGGATCGCCTCCGACTCCGACCGGATCCCCGATTTGGTGGTGGTCAGGACCAGGAGGACGGGCGGTTTGGAGGTTTTCTTCATGGGACTCACCTTGCGGCGTCCAGGACGGGCCACCAGAATCCGGCGACGGCGGCGAAAATCAGAACACTCGAAACAAAAATGAGGCCCACCGGCCGGATCAGGTCACCTGTCTTGAGATATCCGGTCGAATAGGCCAGCGCCGCGTTGGGTCCGCCGGCCGGAAGCAAAAGATGGAGGCCGGCGGCGGCGCCGACGGCGAAGGCGCAGGACGCGGGCAGCACGCCGGTGGCCGGCGCGAGACTGAGGGCGACCGGGAGAAAGATAGCGACGGTGGCCGACGCGCTCATGGTTTGAGTGAAGAGCTGCACGACGGCGAAGAGCGCGGTCAGAAAGAGAACGCCGGACGCCGGGATGTGCGCGCCGAGCAGGTCGGTCATCTTCGCGGCCGCGCCGGACTGAACGAGCGCCACGCCCAGCGTGACCGCGCCGCCGTACATCAGGATCACGCCCCAGTTGACGTAGCCTTCCACCTCTTCCCAGTTGAATATGCGAAACACAAAAAATGCGACGATGGACGAAAGCGCCACGGCCGCCATCCCGTAGCGCCGGCCGAGCGTGACCCACGCGAGGATGGTGAGGACGAGGACGAGGGCGGTGAACCGCTCCGCGGCGCGCATGCGGCCGATCTGGATGAGCCGGTTCTGGAGAAAGGGCCGGAGGGCCTCGAGAGACGTTTCGGGCAGCGCGAAATGCCGGTGGAGGATCCAGAGGGCGACGGCGATCAAGGCCACCGAGATCGGTAGCACGTGCAGACTCCAGCCCGGGAATCCGACGAACTTGCCCGTCACCTGCTCGAGAATCGCCAGCGTCAGAATGGTGCGGGCGCCGCCCAGAACCGTCGCGATGCTCCCGATCGACGTGCCCCACCACATCGCCGTGACCACGGCTCTCGGAATGTTGGGATGGATCCGTTCGAGCTTCAGCTCCGTGATGATCGAGAGGACGATGGGCAGGATCACGGCGGCGACGCCGTTGCCGAGCATGAAAAAGGACGCGAGGGCGCAGAACAGGAAGACGACCGTGACCAGCCGGCGGGGCGTGTCGGCAAAAGCCTTGAGCAAGAGCAGCGCCAGACGGCGCGCCAGGCCGCTCATATAAATCGCGGCCGAGAGGATCAGCGCGCCGAGCACGAAGAAAACCGATTCGCTCCCGAACAGCGCGAACGCCTCCTTCGACGTGATCACGCCCGCCATCGGCAGAAGGACGATCGCGAAGACCGAGGCGATGGGCGGCGGGATGAGACCGGTGGCCCAGAGGAACACGATGAAGCAGAAAATGGAAAACGCCTTGAAGCTGACCGGCGTCCAACCCGCGGGTGGGTTGTGCCGAAGGACCCAGACGAGGCCGGCGAACACGCAGAGGAAAAGCGCCGTGCGCCAGACCTTGGAGATGAGGACGGCCCAGAGGGGCCGGCGGTCGATCTGGATGTTCTCGAAGTCAGCCATCCGACGCCGGCCCTCCCTCGATGACTTTGAAATACCGCCGCAGGGCCCATGCGCTCGAAAGGGACCGGCGGGACCAGCGGGCCATGAGGATCCGGTCGGTCCAGGCGGAGGCGCCTTTTTCGCGCATGTCGATTTCGAGGCTGTCGTTGGGCGTGATGCTGTCGGAAATGAGATGGAGATGCGAGTGGAGCCAGCGCGAATAGAGGTTGCGGTCGAGATCGAGGTTCAAGGACAGCAGGAAATCGAAAATCGCTTCGCGGACCACGTTCGACAGCCGGTCCCGGCCGGCGGGAATGAGGCTGAGGACCGGCACGACGCCGATGGACAGCAGGTGTTCGGCCGCGCGCTCGGTTTCTTCGATCGGCTCCCAGCCCAGAATAAGTTTCGACAGCACCGTGCCGCGCGGGAAGATGCCAACGAGCCGGCTGAGCGTTTCGACGATGTCCTCCTCCGAAAAGTGCGACCGCGCCGGCAGATGAAGCGCGGAGCGTTTTTCGTCCACCAGGAAGAGGTCGCAGAAGATCACGTCGACGCCGCGGGCGTAGAGGAGGGACAGCAACCCGAACTCCTTCGGCGGCGAGATCGACAGGCTCACCATGCACTTGAAGTTGCTCTTCACCATTTCGAGATACGGCAACAGCCGCTCGACGGCCGGCTTGTCGAAGGCCGTCGGCGAGTGGATCGCGATCTTGACGACTTCGACCAGCCCCTCATCGAAGGCCGCCTTCAGGACTTCGTGGACTTCCCGGAGGTCATGCTGGACGGCGATGCCCGCAAGGCCGGCCGGCGGCCGGGGAGAATCGGCCGGGGCAGGGGCCGGGTCGCCCGCCAGCGGCAGGAAAAAATAACCGCCGCAGATCTGGCCGATCTCCGAAAACGGATTGCCCAGCGACGTCCGGCGCTGGTGAAAATCCGACGTCAGGATGCTCTTCGCCTCGACCGACATGCCTTTCCCCGAGAGGACCGCGACGCCCGGCCGAAGGAGGCGGAGCTGGTAGGGCGAGCCGTCCTCCAGGGGCGCGTTGACGCGGGTCCCGTCCGGAAACGTCAGGTCGACGCGCCGGCTGATCACCGGAATCTCCTCGATCGGCAGCGGCAGGATTTTTTCCGACAGCCGCTCGTCGGCGACGGCAATCCCGTACAGGAGCAGCTCCAGCTTGAGCCGCCGGTAACTCAGAGTCTCAGGCTTCCCGCCATCTTCCCGCATGGCGCCGAAGGTATTTCATCCGGGCGCGCGAAGCAATAGGCGGGACGGTCAGCCTTCGATGACGTTGATTTCGATGGGTTCGACGCTGACGCCGAGTTCCTGGAGGAACTTGGTGGCCGATTCGACGGACGCGGGTTCGCCTTCGATCTCGACGGCGACGACGCCGATCTCGTCCGAGATGCTGGCCTGGCGGATGTTGGGCACGACGTCGTATTTTTTGACGAGCTGATAGATCAGGGGCTCCTTGATGAGTTTCTGCGGGACGTTCAGATAATATTTTTTCTTGATCCGTGCCCCGCCGGCGACGGCGGGGACGATCGACACGACGTCGCCGTCCTTGAGTTGCGTGGCCTGGCCCTCCATGAACCGGACGTCCTCGTCGTTCACGAAGACGTTGATGAACCGGCGGACTTCCCCCGACTCGTCGCAGAGCCGGTCCTTGATGCCGGGGTACTGCCGCTCAAGCGTCGTGATCATGTCGCGGAGGGTCACGGCGTCGATCCGGACCTCCTCGGCGTCGCCCGTGAGCTTCCGGAGCGGTGTCGGGATGCGGATCGTGATGGACATTCGGATCAGGCCGCCTTGGAGGAGGATTCGAAGTAGGCGTCGAAGGCGTCGAGCTTGGCCGGAATCACCGGGAATTCCGAGACATGGCCGGCCACGGCCTCCTGCGTCTTGAGGCCGTTGCCCGTGATGCAGGCGACGACGGTCGCGTCCGGATCGATCCGCTTCTCCTTCACGAGCCGGCGCAGGCCGCCGATGGTGACGCCGCCCGCCGTTTCGGTGAACACGCCCTCGGTGCGCGCCAGGAGCTTGATCGAATCAACGATTTCCTCGTCCGTCGGGTCTTCCGCCCAGCCGCCACTCTGGCGGATTTGCTTGATCGCGTAGTACCCGTCGGCGGGATTGCCGATCGCCAGAGACTTGGCGATCGTTTTGGGTTCCTTGACCGGCTTGAAAAAATCCATGCGGGCCTTGACAGCGGAGACAATCGGCGCGCAGCCGGCGCCCTGGGCGCCGTGGAACCGCGTGCCGACGGGCCCGCGGATGATCCCGATGCGAATGAACTCCTCAAAGGACTTCAAAATTTTGCAGATGAGCGATCCGCCGGCCATCGGGACGACGATTTCGTCCGGCAGTTTCCAGCCGAGCTGTTCCACCAGCTCGTACCCGAAGGATTTGGAGCCTTCGGCGTAATAGGGCCGGATGTTGATGTTGACAAAGGCCCAGCCGTATTTGCCGGCGATTTCGGAGCAAAGGCGGTTGACGTCGTCGTAATGGCCGCTGATCCCGACGAGGTGCGCCCCGTAGAGCTGCGTGCCGATGATCTTGCCCTGCTCGAGGTTGGCCGGCATGAAGACGTAGGCCTCGAGGCCGGCCTGGGCGGCATTGGCGGCGACAGAATTGGCAAGATTGCCGGTGGAGGCGCAGGCGACGGTCTTGAAGCCGAACTCCTTCGCCTTCGACAGCGCCACGCTCACCACGCGGTCCTTGAAGGACAGCGTCGGATGGTTCACCGCGTCGTTTTTAATATAGAGATTGGACAGCCCAAGCGCCTTGCCGAGCCGCTCGGCTTTGAAGAACGGCGTGAACCCCACATCCTGGCCGACCGTCGGCTCGCCGTCGAGCGGCAAAAGTTCCTTGTACCGCCACATGTTGGGCCGGCGGGACAGGATGGTTTCGCGGGTCAGCCGCTTCTTGATTTCGTCATAGTCGTACCGGATTTCGAGCGGGCCGAAACAATACTCGCACACGTGGACCGGCGCATTCGGATACTCCCGCCCGCATTCCCGGCACTTGAGCCCGGTGTTCATGTGCACAGAGTATGCCAACCGCGTCGGGGCGTGTCAATTGGACGGCGGGACGCCTCGCGGGACGCCTCGCCATTTGAAATTGGCGCCCGCGGGGTATTCGCCGACCGCCTCCTCAAGTCGGCCGAGGGCGTGCAGACTGTGCGCCAGCAGGTATCCGAGCATGATGTTGCGGGGAGTTAGCGGATATTTTTTTCTGTATGCCCGGACGTTTTTTTCCACCGAGGTGAAATCCTTTTCATCATACTCGTTGAGGATCATGAAATATTCGCGCTCCTCGCCGTACAAACCTGTGTCTCCCCCGTCCCGGGACAGCGAGGCGAAAGCAAGGGCGGCTTCTTTGTATCGTCCCGTCAATTGATCAATCCTCGGGCGGCGGAGTGTCTTCATGAACGGAAAATCCGCCTCTTTTTTCAAGCGCCACATATCCTCATAGTAATAAACCCGCAAGAGAAATGGATGATCCCATCTGCGGATGAAAACGTCGGCGCCCGGAAGCCTGACCAATTCTCCGCGGGAGGTATGCAAGAGGATTTGCGCCGTTGTCCGGTCGATGTATTCTTGCGGATTTTTTCCGGAGAAATGGTCGGCGACAAATGTTTTCACCGGTTTTTGGATATCAAAAAAAAGCCTCTGGCCAGGCGCATAGAAGCGGCCGATCATCTCGGCCACTTTCACGGCCGGCAGGAGTCCCTCAGGCTCGAACGGATTGAACATCACGCGGGCGTATTTGAAATCCGGATCGTGTTTTGAAAGCTCGATGACGGATTCATCGTACAACCTGTTGTTATACGGATCGACCGCCCGCCACCGCCCGTTCAGCTTGATTTCGGCCACGGCGTGGAACGAGATGGCGCCGATCGTCCGGTGCAGGTAGACGATGTTGGCTTCGAATCCCGCGTGCCACGCGAGGGTCGCCAGCACCCACACGCTCCGGTCGCAGTCGCCCATGCCTCTTAACATGAGGCCGAGCGGGACGTCGTTATAGTCGACCAATCGGGGATAAGGAGGGACCTCCCGTTCGAAGTGCGCGGACACATTCACGAACGTCCAGTCCAGCAGGGCCTCAAGCTTCTCATGGTCCGGGATGTTCGGCCCCGCGCCCGCCGCGAGGACGATGTCTCTGTAGATCATCGCCCGGGCCATGTAGTGCCGGGTTTCCTGCGACAGGCGCAGGCTCCGGAATTCCGTATCTGAAACCCCGGCCAGCCGGATCACCGCGCCGTCTCTTGAGATCGCACGTCCGTGGGGCCGGCCATCTCTTTCCGTGATCTCATCCACCAGGCTTGAAATCTGAAATTTCCATTTTTCGCTGACAGGGATGGACTGGCCGAAGCGTTCATTGTTTCTCAGGGTTTCTGCCGCGCTCGCATCGGCCGTCCCGCCGATCAGTATTTCTCCGGGACCGCCCGGCCGCAGCCTCGGGACAAGATCAGCGGCGCTTTGAAGTCCGGTTTGTGTTTGGGCGTATCCAAGAACCTCTTCGGCCAGCCGGGCCAGATGGTCCGCTCGTTCTTCATGGGAGAGCCCGCGAAATTTGTCCGTCCCCGGATGAAATGTGATGACATTCCCTGCGAATTCAACCTCATGGGAAACAGAACGCCCCTTGGTGATGAGGGATCGCGCCGCCAGAACACAGATCACTGCGGCCGCCAAGCCGAGCAACGTCCGCGAAAGGTTCATCGGCGCCCGTGTACCATGCTTTGAAGAGAGCGTCGAGACGGTTAAGGATATACGGGCGATCGCGCCGGGCGGGTTGCCGGAGCACGCGGGCTTAGATAGTAGTTCTGTGACATGACGACCGATCTCAGGACGGTCCAGGATATACCGATCAGCGTCCGGCCGTTCACTGTTTCGCCGTTCCGGAACGACTCGGTCGTGCGTCGGACCGAGGGCGGCGAATTCCTGTTCGTGGATGCCGAGGAACTGGAGCTGATCGAGCATCTGAGAACGCCGAAGAGCGCGGCGGCGCTTCTGCAGGCGTACCACAGTCGTCATGGGACATACGCCTACAAAAAAGTGTTTGACCTCATTTTCCGGTTGCTCGAACATTCTTTCCTGCCGGCCGAATCGGAATCGGCGCTTTTGAAACACGCGGTATTCCGGCCGTACGCGCCCAAGCCCACTTGCCGCCCGGCGATCGAGATTCCGGCGGGACCGGCGCGGCTCCTGCGCCCGATCGCGAAATGGATGGACTCCTTTTTATTTGTCGGTTTGTTGGTCGCGCCGGCCGGGGTTGCCCTTTATGTGCTCTTCGCCCATTTCGACCGCTTTGACCTCTTGACCATCGGCGGCCGGGAGGGCGCCGCGCTCGGCGTCTGGTTCCTGAGTTTCCTGGTCATCCATTCGTCCAAGAATTTGTTCAAATATGTTTTCCTCTCGGGCATCTTGTCCGATCCCCCGCGGGCCGGTCTGACGCTGAAGGGCGGCGTTCCCGGGGTTGCGCTCGACGATTCCGGCATTCTGACGCGCGGGTGGTCCGCCACGCTGAGGTTTCATCTTGCGGCCCTCATCTTTCCCGGAGCGCTCGCCTGCATCGGCGCCGTTGCGGTTCTGACCGGCGCATGGCCCGCCGCCGGGATATGGATGGCGGCCTGCCTCGCGTACTCGTTTGCGGACGGATCGCCGTTTCTTCCCGGGGAACTGCTGAAATGCCTGGACCGGCTGTCCGGCAGGACGCGCCTTCTGGAGACACTCCGGCACTTTGTCCGCCGAAAACTCATCGGACGGATCCTGTCGTTCCGGTCGACGTTCCAATTCGAGACGCCCCTCATCGGGTACGGCATGTTCGCCGTCCTCTGGCTGTACGCCGCCTACCGGTTCGTCGGAGACGCGACGGCCGGAAGTCTGAACCAGCTGATCGACACGGTCCTTCATGCCGGCCGGCCGGTGGACCGGCTGTCCGCCGCCGTCTTCGCGGCCGCGATGTTCTTTCCGCTCCTTCTGATCGTCTTTGGCGTCCTTCGGTTTGTCGCCGCGAATGTGTATGGCATGTTCGAAAAGCCGCTGGACCGTCTCCGGAACCGCGCCGTCTTCCTGGCGCGGCAGATGCGGCGCCTGACCGAAAAGGAAATTCTCGAATTTCTGGGCGCCGTGCCCCTCTTCGCGGCGCTCCCGGCCGACCGGCGCGCCAAACTCGCCGAATATGTGACGGTCGAATTTTTCGCCGGCGGCCGGGCGGTGGTCTGGCAGGGTGACGAGGGCGACTCCTTTTACATCATCTTCCACGGCAAGGCCGAAGTAATCCACGAAGCGCCCAGCGGCCTTCGGACCGTCGTGGCCCGCCTGACGGACCGGGACTCCTTCGGCGAAATCGCGCTGCTCCAAAACTCGCCCAGGACCGCGACCGTGCGTGCGACCTCTCCGCTCGTCTGCCTGACGCTGCGCAAATATTTTTTTGACAAGTTCCTTGCCGGCCACACCGAGCACCGGGATCAGATCACCAAGGTCATCCAGCTTTCGGCGTTCCTCAAAGACCTGCCGATGTTCGCGGACGTTCCGCCCGAGGTCATGAATCGCGTCATCGTGGAAATTCAGGAACGGGACGTCCAAAAAGGCGCCGTGCTGATCCGGGAGGGCGACCCGGCCGAGGAATTCTACATTCTGAGGGACGGCGCGGGCGCCGTCTGGAAGAATTACGGCGGGTCCGCGCAAAAACAGATCGCCACCCTGAAGGCCGGCGACTATTTCGGCGAGATCGCGCTCTTTGAGGACACGCCCAGGGTCGCGACCGTGACGGCGCTGGACGCGTCCAAAATCTTGGCCATGCCCCGGCGCGCCTTTTTCGAAATCCTCCGCACGAACGTC
The DNA here is from genome assembly GCA_001784175.1 of Candidatus Lindowbacteria bacterium RIFCSPLOWO2_12_FULL_62_27. Classification (GTDB taxonomy): domain Bacteria; phylum Lindowbacteria; class 2-12-FULL-62-27; order 2-12-FULL-62-27; family 2-12-FULL-62-27; genus 2-12-FULL-62-27. The sequence continues at coordinate 331,095 of MFPR01000028.1, read as the reverse complement.
CTCTCGGGCGTCTGGGTCGAGGAGACGGTACAGCGCCGGAAGGAGGAACTGCACGCATGATCAGCGGCGCCTGCAAAGTTCTTTCCGTCGCGATCATCGGCTACTGCGCGGCCGACAGCCTGAAGAGCGCCGAAAAAGTGGTCGACAGCATGGCGGCCCTTCCCAAGCGCGTGATGACGACCTTCGAGCTCAAACAAATCCACCGGCTCATCCGGTACGAGCTGGTCGGAAGCTCCAGCGCCTCGATCCGGATGGACGAGTTCTGCCGGTCGAACCTTTCGGCGTCCGGCCGCGATCCCGGCCAGGATTACTGGCAGACGCCCTACCGTCTCTACATGAACGGCCGCCTCCATCACGAGGGATCGGGCGTGTCGATCAGCGAATACGACGCCGACAAATACGTGGTGGTCTCGGCCGCGCAGGACAAGGCATTCATGAGCGAGGACGATTTGACGAGCGAGGGCAACACGGACGCGGACGTGCAGGAACTGCGGAAACAGATCGACGCCGAAGTGAAGAAGGTCGAGGAGAAGGAAAAAAAGTCCAAGGAAAAGTCGGGCGGGGGTTCTTGACACCTTCCGACGGATGAAACCCGACTTCCGCCCGCCGGCGCCTTACGGGACGAGCCGCCTTCCCGTGTTTTGCGGCTGGTGCGCTGCGCTGGGGCCCGGCATCGTGTGGATGGCGCTCGCGCAGGGGTCGGGCGAGCTGATCTGGTGGCCGTATTTGTGCGCCAAGTACGGGCTCGGTTTTTTGTTTCTCCTGACGCCCGCGTGCCTGCTCCAATACGCGGTGACGTTTGAGATCGGCCGGTATTCGGCGCTGACCGGCGAGAGCATCTGGCGTGGATTTGTGCGGCTGCATCCGGCGTTTGGATTTTTCTTGTGGATCCTGATGATCCTTTCCTTCCTCTGGTTCGGCGCGTTCGCGTCGGCCGGCGGCACCGCGCTCGCGAAGCTGGTCGACTGGCCGGACCTGTCGGAACGAGGCCGGAGCCTGTTCTGGGCGAGCCTCAGCATTCTGCTTTTCATGTTCGCGCTCCTCACGCAGAAACGGACGTACTGGCTGATCGAGAAGATCATGTGGGCGGTGTCGCTCGTCACACTGGCGGGCCTCGTCGTGAGCTGTCTGAGCCCCGAGTTGCGGCCGCAGTGGCCGGCGTTTCTGAAGGCGATCATCGTACCGGACAAATTGGCGCGGCCCTGGGAAAGTTCCGACACCGACCGGCTGCTCACCGCGATCACGTTTGCGGGGCTCGGCGGGTTCTGGACGTTGTTTTACAGTTACTGGATTTTGGGCAAAGGCGTCGCCTGCGCGAAGGACCCTGTGAACGCGGGCCGGATTCCGAGCGCGTCGGACGGCGATCTTGCCAAGGAGGGCAGGCGCTGGCGGAACTTCCTGTTCGTCGACACGGGCATCGGCGTGTTCGGTAATCTTCTGACGACGTACATGACCTGTTTCCTGGCCTACGCGATCCTGTTTCCGAAGGGTATCCTTCCGGACGACTGGCGGCTGGCGGCGGAGCAAAGCCGGTTTTTCGAGGTCACGTGGGGCGCGGCCGGCCGCGCGCTGTTTCTTCTGATTTCCGCCGCGTTTCTGTGCGACACATGGCTGTCGACGGCGGACGCGGTGGCGAAGGTGCACGTGGAGATGATCCGGTTTTATTTTTTCCGCGAGAGGGCCGTCGACGAGGGGCGCTGGTACCGCGTGATGATCGTGATTCTGACGGCGGTCACCGGCCTCACGATGTTTTTGAAACAGCCGGGCCAGCTCATCGTGATGTCGGCGCTGATCGGGTTTGTCGGCACCTGCCTCTTCACGGCCGCGCTCATCGTCCTGATCCACGGCCGGCTGCGCCCCGTTCTTCCGGCGCCGCTGAAACCCGGCCGCGTGTCGCTTGCGTTTCTGACGATTTCCGCCCTCGCCTACGCGGCGCTGGCGGTGGCTTATATAAAATTCAAATATCTGTAGGAGGCGGTCTGGATGCTCACGAAAGCTGTTCGAGCGGCGCTGATCGGCGTCGTGGCCGCCGGATTTTTCGGCGGGTGCGGAACGAAGGACGCGCGGCCGGTGATCCGGCTCTTGACGGGGCCGGATTCCGGCGGCGGCTTCAAGGAAATCATCCGGCAATTCGAGGCCGCGCGGCCCGACCTCCGGGTGGAGCTGGTCGAGGGGCCGGCCGCGACGAACACGCGGGAGGACATGTATGCGGCGTCGTTCATGGCGCAGGACGGCGCCTACGACGTCGTGTTCATGGACGTGATCTGGGTTCCGAAGTTCGCGGCGGCCGGCTGGATCCTGCCGCTGGACGACCGGTTCCCGGCGGAGGAACGGGCTGATTTTTTACCGGGCGACATCAGCGGATCGATCTATCAAACCAAAATATATCGCGTACCTATGCAATCCGACGCCGGGATGCTCTATTACCGCAAGGACCTGCTCGACGCCGAAAAACGCGTGCCGCCGCGGACCGTCGAGGAACTCGCCGAGCTCGCGCGGGCCCTGCAATCGCCGCCGGACCGGTGGGGGCTGGTCTTTCAGGGCCAGCAATACGAAGGCCTCGTGTGCGCGTTTTTGGAGGTCCTCTGGGGATTCGGCGGCGACGTGATCGACGCGGAGGGCCGCGTGACGCTCGATTCTCCGGAATCGGTCCGCGCCCTCGAATGGCTGGCCGGCCTGCCGACCCGGCTTGCGCCGCCGGGCGTGACGACCTATCAGGAGGAGGAATGCCGGCAGATGTTCCAGGACGGCCGGGCCGTCTTCATGCGCAACTGGCCCTACGCGTGGACGCTGTGCCAGAAGGAGGGATCGCCGGTGCGCGGCAAGATCGGCATCGTGCCGATGGTCCACGCCGCCGGAAAGACCAGCGCGGCGACGCTGGGCGGCTGGGGCTACGGCATCTCGGCGTATTCGAAACACCCGGGCGCCGCGTGGTCGTTCATCGAGTTCGCGACGCAAGCAGCGCAACAAAAGGTTTTCCATTTCCGGACCGGCGCGATCCCGACGCGAAAGTCTCTGTTTGACGATGCGGACATTTTGAAGGGCAGTCCGCATTTCAAGGAACTCTACACGGTGCTCCTCGCCGCGCGGCCCCGGCCCGTGCATCCCCGGTATTCGCGCATCTCGGACATTCTCCAGCGCCACGTGAGCGCGGCCCTGGTCGGCCAGCTCACGCCGGAGAAGGCGATTCAGGACGCAGCGGAAAAAATCCGGCAGGCGTTGCAATGAAGAACCACCGGTATCTGCTCCCGGCCGGCGCGTTTCTGGTGTGCGTGCTCGGATTTCCGCTCGCGCACACGCTCTGGACGGCCGTCTCGGGCGCGGCGTCCGTGCCCCGCATGGCCGGCGACGAGATCCTGGCGCAATCGGTGCGGGTCACGCTGGCGTTTTCACTGATGTCCGTCGCATTGGAACTCGCGCTGGGCCTCGTCTTCGCGCTTCTGCTCAATGCCCCGTTTCGCGGCCGGGGGTGGGCGCGCGCCATCGTGATTCTGCCGTGGGCGTTGCCGACCGCCGTCATGGCGATGTCCTGGCGATGGATCCTGAACGACACGTACGGCGTGTTCAACGACGTCCTTTTGCGGCTGGGCCTGATCGACGCGCCGGTGGCATGGCTGGGCCGCCCGGAGACGGCGTTTGCGTCGATCGTCCTTGCGGATGTGTGGAAGACCACGCCGTTTGTGACGCTGATTCTCCTCGCAGGGCTTCAATCGATTCCGAAGGATTTGTACGAAGCCCTCCGGATCGACGGGGCGGGCGCATGGAGCCGGTTCCGGCTGATCACGCTGCCGATGCTCCGCCCGGCCATCGCGCTCGCGCTGACGTTCCGGCTCATCCAGGCGCTCGGCGTGTTCGATCTCGTGTGGGTCCTCACCGGCGGCGGGCCGGCGGGACGCACGTACACGGTCTCGCTGTACATTTACGACAACCTGTTCCGTTACCAGGACCCCGGTTACGGTGCGGTCATCACGGTGACGTTCATGTTGTCCGTTTTCGCGCTCGCGGCCGTCCTGTCGATGGGCATGCAGGACCGGCGCGCATGATCAAACGAGCGGCGTTCGGGATCGGCCTCGGCGCTCTCATCCTGTTCAGCCTCGCCCCGTCCCTCTGGACGCTGCTCACGTCGGTGAAAACCAATGCGGAAATTTTTTCCCGGCCGCTCACCTACCTGCCCGCGGCATGGTCCATCGAAAATTACTCCGGCATGTTCGAGCAGCGGCCGTTCGGACTCTACATCCGGAGCAGCCTCATCGTGGCGGCCGGATCTACGCTGCTCGCGCTGCTCCTCGCCGCGCCGGCGGCCTATGCGATCGCGCGGTTCCGGATGCGGGGCAAACGCACGTTCGAACTCGGGATGCTGGCCTTTTCCATGATTCCGGCGGCGGTTTTGCTCGCGCCGCTCACGTCGGCGGCGCGGACGCTGGGGTTGTCGAATTCCTATCTCGCCCTTGCTTCCATCCACGCCGCGCTCAATCTGCCGTTCGCCGTGTGGATGCTCACCGCGTTTTTCCGGCAGCTTCCGGTGGAACTCGAAGAGGCCGGCCGGATCGACGGCTACACGCGGCTGGGCGTATTGCGCGCCATCGTCCTGCCGCTGGCGGCGCCCGCGCTGGCGGCGACCGCGATCCTCCTGTTCATTTTTTCATGGAATGAATTCGTTGTGTCGCTCATCCTGATGACCCGGGACTCGACCCGGACCGTGCCGGTCGGGATCGCGATGCTCAGCGGCGCGACGGCCTATGAAGTTCCGTGGGGCCAGATATCGGCCGCCGTGGTGCTGACGACGTTCCCGGTGGTCGCGGCCGTACTCGCGTTTCAGCGCCGGATCATTCAGGGACTCACCGCCGGCGCGGTGAAGGGCTGATCGATGGCGTCTGTCTCGCTCCGGAACGTTTCCAAATCCTACGACGGCAAAACCCCGGTCGTCCGGGACGTCAGCCTTGACGTTCCCGACGGCCAGATTCTCACGGTGCTGGGCCCGAGCGGCTGCGGGAAATCCACGCTCCTCCGCTTGATCGCCGGACTTGAAACCGCCGACACGGGAGAGATCCTGATCGGCGGCGAATCGGTCAACGACCGCGATCCGAAAGACCGCGACGTCGCCATGGTGTTTCAGAGTTACGCGCTCTATCCGCACATGAACGTGCGGGAGAACATCTCCGTCGCGCTGAAACTCCGGCATATCTCCGCGCCGGCCATCCGCGAGCGGGTGGAATCGGCCGCCGCCCGGCTGGGCCTGATGGATCTCCTGGACCGCCGGCCCGCGCACTTGTCCGGCGGACAACGCCAGCGGGTGGCGCTCGCACGCGCGCTGGTGCGTCAGCCGAAGGCGTTTTTGCTGGACGAGCCGCTGTCCAACTTGGACGCGGTCCTGCGCGAGCGAACGCGCGCGGAACTCAGGCTTCTCTTTCGCGACCTCCAGGCAACCGTCCTCTATGTCACGCATGACCAGATCGAGGCGATGACGCTTTCGGACCGCGTGGCGATCCTGCGGCAGGGCGGGCTTGAGCAGATGGGCGCGCCGCTGGAACTTTATCAATCTCCCGCCACCGAGTTTGTCGCCGGATTTATCGGGAGCCCGCGGATGAACCTCCTCGAGGCCGCGTGTATCGGCCGGTTCGATCCGCACGTGAAGACCGCAGGCATCCGGCCGGAGGATGTTCAGGTTCTGGATCAACCGGGCGCCGATACGCGACCGATGGCGCTGCGGCTCATTGAACCGCTGGGCGCGCAGAAGCTGCTGACGCTGGCCATTGACGGAGTCGAGGTCCGCGCGCTCGTGGCGCTGACCCGGCCGGTGTCCGGGACGCTTCATGTCCGCTTTCCGGCGGACCGGATTCACACGTTTGACGCGGAAGGAAGACGGACGGATTGACCGTCAGGCCGGCAGGGGAAATTCCTTGTTGATTTCCCGGAATCTCAATACGACTACCAGGCTCGACGGCAGGAGGGCGAAGATTCCCTTGTAGGCCATGACACCCGTCGCGGCCTCGATCGCGGGGCGCCAGAAGTTCAGGAGCGCCGCGACCGTGCCGCCGAGGATGCACCACGTGATGTAGTGAACGCCGCGGAACGCATACGGTTTTTCTCCGGCAATCACGTCCCGGATAACTCCGCCGCCGGCGCCGCTCAGGGCCGAAAAGGCCAGTACCGCGAAAAACGGCAGGCCCACCCGCATCGCCACCGTCGCGCCCATCATCACGAACACCGCCAGTCCCACCGCGTCCGCCCGCGCCAGCAGTCGGTTCGCCGACACCTGAACCGCGCCGCTCCGGAACTGGAAAATGTCGGCGCCGAGATGAATCACCAGCGAGGCGGCCACCACGCACAGGATGTACATCCAGCCGTCGGGCGACAGGACATCGGGCGTGAGGTTGACCATCATGTTCCGGAGCGTCCCGCCGCCGAGCGCCGCGCAGAAGGCGAGGGTCAGCACGCCCCAGAAATTGTACTGCTTCTGTTTTCCAAGGAGCGCCCCCGAGATCGCGAAGGCGAGGGTGCCCAGGAGATCAAACGACGTGACGGTCAGATAGATTTCACGGCTCTGGTAAAAAACCACCGGTCAGTCAGGCAGGACGGTCAGGCCAGATCGGACGCCTGAACCGTTTTCTTGCCCGCAGCCTTGGCCCGCTCCACGGCTTCCTTGGCCTTGGCCTCCACCATCTGGCTTAGCGCCTCGATGACGTCCGCCGAGGTCCGCATGCCCTGTTCCTTGATCAGTTTTTTTATCTTGCTGGTAACAACCAAAACTTCTGCCATGATTCACCCTCCTCATGGATGATAGTGCGACCGGGAGAGACTGCTCCCGGTACTATGACTTATCGAGAGAAAGGGACCATGCCTAAAGTGGTCGACTAAAATTAATGGGACTACCGGTCAGGCATGCCTTCCCAGCCCGTGATGCGCCACCGGTCGCGGATTTTTGACACGTAGATCACCACCCGGACATCCGCCGCCGCACCTTCTTTATTGACATGAAGCCGGGCGGGGATTTCCACATGGAACTGCCGGACATCGGCGTCGAGAACCTCAACCCCGGCGATGCCGGGGGCCCAGTCCCCGGCATAGTCAAGAAAGTCCCGTTTCCGAAAATTCTTTTTAAGGGAATCCGACAGAAGCCCGTACGCCGACACAAACGTCCCGCCCCGCATGTAATCCCAGAACGCCTTGACCAGCGCCTGAGACTCCTGCCGGGCCAGCATCGTCATCGACACGTCCGCCGTCAGATCCACCGCATGCAGCGCTTCCTTGGCGCCGATTTTCCCGATCCCTGTCACAATCTTCCATGTAAGCCCGGTACCGAGTTTGACCGCTGACCAAGCCGCCTTGCCGGCGAGTTTCACCGGCGTGGCGCAGGAAACGCCGAATGCGAGGACGAGACAAATGACGCTGGTATTTTTCAAGTTTGATTCCCCGTGCTTTCTGGTCATTGACTTATACACAATCTTGACAGTATTCAACCCCACAAGCAACATCCGGATTGACCCGCGCCTCCCCCTTGTGATTTCATGCACGCATGGGAGCCGGAACCGTTTCCGCATCCGTTTATCGCCTCCTCAAGTCCTTCTGGCCGTTGCTGGGTGGCGGCCTTCTCGTCTGGTTCCTCTTCTGGCTCTGGCCCGCCAAACGGCCGGAACCTCCCGTGACGGAGACAAAAGCGGAGTGGACCGGCCCCCGCGAGCCCGTCCAAAGGGTCGGGGACGTCGAATTCGAGGGCAATCGAATCCGGTTTGTTCTGCCTCCTGAAAAATTCCATGCGTTCTCCCACCAGGACCGGGCCCAATGGATTGCCCGCCACGTTTCCATCGTTGTCGATCACGTCAAACTGCGTACAGACGGCGACATCATAGATATCGTGTCCCGGCTGGAACCGTCCGGGTCCATGACGCTTTCCATCGCGGATGGTGGAAATGAACGGGCGGCGCGGATGCTGGCCGGCAATGTGAAGTTCGCGACCTATTCCCGATATACGCCCAATCAGGACTCCGCCATCAAAAATATGACCGTGGCCGCGCAGTCGCTCTATCCCGATTCCAAGGAGATATTCGACTTTGAAAAGGCAAGGGAAAAGGCATTCCAATTTTCTGAAACCGACATCCTTGCGGATCGGCTCTCGCCCGGCGCCGTTCGGCATGTCACGCGCAGTCTGATCTACCAGGACGTCGCGCGCGCGCAGGCGGGCGGCGGCCACCGGACGGACGTTGAGAAACTCGAGGCGCTCATGGACTGGGTTTTTGTCAACGTGTCCAACCATTTTGAGCGGGCGGCGCCTGACAACGAATTCCTCAAAGACTGGAACGACAACCCGCTCGAACTCATGTTAAGAGGCATGGGCGACTGCGATCGCAGCGCCTTTGTTTTGGCGGTCTTGGCCCGTCATGCCGGCCTCGACGGGCAGGTTGTGTATTTAAACAGACCGGACCCGTTGGGCAGAACGAAGTTCGTCTCATTCCACACCATCTCGCAGATCCGCGTCAACCACCGGTGGCTGGCGGTCGATCCCTTCAGCAACATCATCTACCCGAAAAGCGTGGCCGACCTGTCTCTGACCGACGAGAAGTTTAGAAACGCCTTCCTGATGATGAATTCGGTCGGCATCCGGTCTCTCCTGCCGGTGATGAAATTGGCTGAAATGATCTGCCGGATGTACATCCCGGACCAACTCATGTTTTTTGACATCGGGAATTCCGTCCGGCAGACCGTCGCCGACCTGGCCAAGCCGGGCGCCCCGGAGGCCGACATTGAGCAGACAACCCAGAGCATCCTGCATAAGATATCAATGGCGACCACCGTCGCGATCCCGACGTTCAACATCTACATCAAAGGCTGGGAGCTTCCGTTTTGGTTAAGAGGCTACTACTACGCCGATATGCAGCGCCTTCTCAAAAAACGCCATGCTCCGTTTCTTGAGATCCTTCGAGACGTCCGCCTGAAGCAGATCGTGGGCCGCTATGACGAGGCTCAGAGGTTGTTCGATTCGCTGAAACAATCAAAACATGCCGGTGTTCTCTTTCCAGAAGAAAGAGATTACTTCAGCCTCCTCAACCTCTATTATCTGAATGACGATGACACCTTCATTCCGCAGGCAAGAGATTACCAAAACAGATATCCCGACTCCCCGCGCAACTCCATGTTGAATTACCTTCTGGCGCACAGCCTCCATCGGGAAGGACGACGGCAGGAGGCGATGGCCGTCTATCCGCGCGGGGCGAATTTCATGGGTAGAGGCTCTGTGCCCATTCTTGGGGTAATGGGCGGGTAGGCAAATCCGGTTCTCAGGCGCCGGTTTGTGGCTGGATCGTCGCGCCGACCGGTGATAGTCTGCCCGCAAATGGATCAATCCCATCTTCCACGGGCCAAACATTCATTCCGATTTTTCACCCACGTCGACCTGACGGAACTGACGGGACTCCGGGCGCGAAATCTCAGGGAGATGGCCGACATCCTGAAGGCGGTTCCCGGCTCGGTGATTTATCACCACACGCACCGGTTCCTCAAACAACATCAGTATCTCTCGCCCGAGCCGCCGAACGATTTCGCCTGGTGGGCGGCGGAGGCGATGCAGGACGCCAGGCTGGCGGAACGGCTCGCGGCGGTCGACACCGTCAATTTCAAAACCCTTCGGGAACTGCGCGAAAAAATTGTCGCCATCATCGAAGACCGGATGGCGAAACGGAAGACGGCGGCGGACGCGCCGGAGGGGATGGAGTTCCATTTCATGAAATCGGTGAGCTTTATTTTGCCCACTCCCTATCAGGCCGGAGATCTTCGGGAATTCTCTGAGGCGCTCCGGAAAGTCTCCGTCCACTCGATTTATCACCACGTCTTCGAGGCCCGGCTCCGCCTGGAGCACGGCGTCAATGATTTTTCCCGCTGGCTGGAAGAGGAACTTGGGGAAATGGTGCTGGCCGTCGAAATCGCCCAGCTCGATCCGTATACCTGCACACTCGAGGGTCTGCGATCGCGCCTCATCACGCTGGCGGAAAATCGGATGATCGAATCCGCGGAGTCCCACCATGCTTGAGCAATACGCCCCCATCGTCGGCGCCGGCGTCATCGACGATCTGCGGCTGATCGCGAAAAAACTTGCCGGCCGGGTGGTCCGGAACGTCAACTCCACCGCTGTCGGAGGCGGGGTCGCCGAAATTTTGAACCGGATGGTGCCGCTGTGCAAGGAACTGGGAGTCGACGCCCGGTGGGATGTCATCAAAGGCGGGGAACAGTTTTATGCCGTTACCAAAAAAATCCACAACGCCCTGCATGGCGCAACGCAGGAATTCTCGCCGTCGGACTGGGACCTGTACTGGCAGACTCAGGAACTGAACGCCGCTCAAATGGATTTGAACGCCGATATCCTCTTCATCCACGATCCCCAGCCAGCCGGGTTGATCGTGAAAAAAACCCCGGGCAAGGGCCGGTGGATATGGCGATGCCACATTGATCTCTCCTCGCCCGATTTGGCGGTTTGGAATGCCCTGAAACCGGTCGTGGAACGCTACGACGCAAGCGTTTTTTCGGCGCCGGCTTTTTCGCAGGTCCTCAGCATCCAACAGGTGCTCATCTCGCCGTCCATCGATCCCTTGAGCGACAAGAACAGGGACTTGACGCAAGAGGAAGTTGCCGCCATCTGCGACCGTCTCCAGATCCCCCGGGACAGACCCCTCATCACGCAGGTCTCCCGGTTTGATTACCTCAAAGACCCGGTCGGCGTCATCGAGGCGTTTCGCATGGTGAGAGAACGGATCGACTGCCGGCTTTTGCTCGTCGGCGGATCGGCGGACGACGATCCCGAGGGCGCGAAGGTTCTTGCGGAAGTGAGAGACCGCGCGGCGGACGATCCGGACATTCTCATCCTCTGTCTTCCCCCCACCAGCCACGTCGAGATCAACGCGATCCAGCGGGCGTCCGACATCATCGTTCAAAAATCGATCCGGGAAGGGTTTGGCCTCACAGTCTCGGAGGCGCTGTGGAAAGGCAAACCGGTCATCGCGGGCGCGGTCGGCGGGATCCCGCTTCAGATCACGCACAAACATTCCGGCATTCTTACGCATTCCGTCGAAGGCACGGCCTACTGGCTCAAACAGCTCCTGCAGTCCCCGGACTTCGCCCGCAAACTCGGCGAAAACGGCCGGGAACACGTCCGCGATAATTTCCTTCTGACCCGCCACCTGCGCGAGTACCTGATGCTGTTTCTGTCGCTCGATCATCCGGGCAAAGATGTCGTCTATTTATAAACGCGGCGAGGCACAGCTACGCTCCAAATAGTGCCTGAAGCTTTTCTACGACGTCCGTTAATACCGCATCTGGAACACGGCAATAAAACTCCGATCTGCGGGCCGACCAATCCATGCTCTTTACGTGATCCGAAAGAATGGCCCCGGAAACCTTGTGCCCCTCCGGGATTGCCACCTCGAAGGAGTAGCCCTTTACGTGGCTCGTGATCGGGCAAAAGACCCCAAGTCCAACCTTTCGGTTGTATGCCTCGTGCGAAAGCGTCAACGCCGGTCGGCGACCCGCCTGCTCACGGCCGGCCCGCGGAATGAAGTTGAGCCAAACGACATCGCCGCGTTTTGGACAATAGGGGCCGGAAGTCACCAGATTTCCCGCCCCACAGGACCGCCCCAATCCTGTTCCTTATGAAGATTCTCCTTCGTAACTCCCTTGAGCAATTGGCGCAAAGAATATTTACGCCGACCCTTTGGCTTGATCACCATTGCGCCTGCAACAATTGCGACCTCAACTTCCGATCCCCGATGAAGATGAACGTCCTTGGCGAGAGCGCTCGGTATCCTAAGAGCCAAGCTATTCCCCCATTTTTGAACGGTTGTAGTCATTGAAAGGCCTCCTGTGGTGTCTACAATGAGTATACCCTATCGGCGCCGATCGTCAAGCTCTAATTTGTGCCTACGCCGGCGGGAGCCGGCCGTTCGTCAATTCGGATTTTGGTGAGCTCTTCGACGAGATTGCCGGCCCAGCGGTAGACGTTGTGTTCCCGAACCGTTTCTCGCATCCGGCCCATCCGCGCGGACCGCTCTTCAGGATCCATCTCCAGCGCGTAGCGGATGGACTCGGCCATTTGTTCGATATCGTAGGGATTGACGATGAGCGCGTCGCGAAGTTCCCGGGAGGCGCCTGTGAAACGGCTTAGAATCAGCGCGCCGTTCTGATCATCCCGGGCCGCCACGAATTCCTTGGCGACGAGGTTCATGCCGTCATGAAGCGACGTGACCATGCAGAGGTCGGCTGCTTTGTAAAAGGGCAAAATCTCCTGATGGCTGTGGTGCTTCTTTAGAAAAACAATGGGTTTGTAATCCTTGGGCGGAAACCTCCAGTTGATCCGGTCGGCCTCGGACTCCACTTCCGACAGAAAGTCCTGGTACCGCTTGATGTGCGTGCGGCTGGGCGCGCCGATCTGGACGAAGACAAACTCGCCCTGGTAGGCGGGATTTTTTTCCAAAAAGCGCTCGATCGCCCGGAACCGCTCCAGCACGCCCTTGGTGTAATCCATCCGCTCAACGCCGATCCCCAGATACTTGGCCCTGATCCCGTGTTCCTTCAAAAGGGCGTCGCGGTCCACCAGGTCCGCGCCGGCGGTGTCCTGAAACGTTTCCGGGAAGGCGACGCTGATGGGAAACGGTTTGACGAGGGTGGTATGGCCTTCTTTCTTGACGGCGAATCGCTCCCAATCGATGCGGGATTCGAGCGCGCGGTCGACCGTGTCCAGGAAATTATTGCAGTGGAACTGCGTGTGGTAGCCGATCAAATCCGCACCCAGCATTCCGTAGAGAAGCTCCCTCTGCCAGGGGCAGATGCCGAACGCCTCGGGGTTGGTCCAGGGGATGTGCCAGAAGAGCGCGATGCGCGCGTCCGGCCGTTCGTCCTTGATCATCCGGGGCAGGAGGGCGAAATGATAATCTTGGATCAAAACGCAGGGCGACGCCACGTCCTTCAGTTCCTCCAGTACTGCGGCGGCGAATTTCCGGTTGGCTTTCTGGTAATACGCCCAGTCCTCTGCCCGGAAGACCGGCCGGGTATGCGCGATATGACAGAGCGGCCAGAGTCCCTCGTTGGCAAACCCGTAGTAATATCCGTTCTCCTCCTCTTTGGTGAGCGCCACCCGTTTCAGCGTGTAGAGCGGATCATCGGGCGGAACCTTGATGCGATTTTTTTCGTCCAAGCCTTCCCAGTCGGCGTCGCCGGAACCATGGGCGATCCAGGTGCCGCTGCAGGATCGCAGGACAGGCTCCAAGGCGGTCACGAGTCCGCCGGCGGGAACAATGCACTCGACTTTGCGGCCGCGCCGAATGTGCATGTAAGGCTCGCGATTGGAAACCACACACAGGGGGCTGCCCTGCAATTTCGACCGGACATGTTCTCTCAACCGATCGGGCGTCCAGAGGGTCGACGCCTCCTGACGAAGCCGCGCCTCATCCTCCGCGGCCTGCTTCGCAATCGTCAGATGCAGGGCGAAGCGGGAGGCTTCCTTGGCGATGGGTGAAAACAGGTCTTCCTTGGGCGCCGAAAACGGCTCGCCGACGTCTCCGGCGCGGAGATTTTTCATCCAGTCCGCCATCCGCGCGATCGGTCCTGCGATGCTCCAGCGGACGATCAGCAAGGTCACGATCGCGATCAGCACCATCTGCACCAGCAACCGCTGAAATGTCTGGCGCCAGATTCGGGACAGTTGAATCCGGATGAACGTCGCGTCATGAAAGATCAGGAGGCAGCCCGCGATACTTTCTCCAATCCGAAGGGGCATGGCATAGACGTGCATTTCCCTCCCGCCGAATGTCTCAAACCGGCCGACATCGACGTCGCCCCGCATCGCCTCGCCCACCATCGGCAGAGGCGTGGGCAGGGCGGCGGACAGGCTGGCCGTGACGGCGAGGGGACTTTCCCTGGCGTCGTAGACCGCCACTCCGGCCAGCCGTTCACGGTTTCCATATTTCTCCACGAGCCGTTCCAAATCGCCGGACGGTCCCTTCTCGATCAGCGGGCCAATCGTTTCCTGAAGACTTTCCGCCAGGAGCCGGGACCGGCGGTCCAGTTCGTCGCTGTGCCGCTCCTTCTCCTGGCCGACCTGGACATACGCGAAGAAACAGGCCACCACGGACACGGCGACCACCAAAGAGACAATCAGACGAAGGCTGATGCGCATGGTGAGATGAGCTTATCCTGAAACATCGACGATGGGAACGCGCGGTTGGCAAATAGATGGGTGGCTAACGGGATTTGAACCCGCGACCCCCTGAGCCACAGTCAGGTGCTCTGCCGCTGAGCTATAGCCACCATTTCCTTCATCTTATTACCATCGCGAAGGAGGTCGATCAATCCGTCGGCTTGACAGGCCGGCTCGAACAGGTACAACGCGCAGATGATGCGCTTTACGACACCCGCAAAAATTCTGCGCGACATCGCCGGGCGGATGGCGCGCGCCCGAAGGCTCGTGCTGTTTCTCGACTACGATGGCACGCTCAAGCCCATCGCGCCCCGGCCGGAAGACGCCGTGCCCGGACGCGCGCTGGTGGCGCTGATGCGCCGAATCGCTCGCACGCGCGGCGTCACCCTGGCGATCGTGACGGGGCGGTCGATTCGCGGCATGCGCAGCCTTATGCCGCTTCGGCGGGCGTGGTACGTCGGAACGCACGGCGCCGAGTGCGCGCGGGGAATGGGCCGCGTGCGGCTTCTGATCGACGCGCCCGAAGCGCGGCCTGCCGTCCGCAGGATTCTCGCAGGCATGCGAGGCGTCGCGGACGAAACGTTTTCCGTCGAAGACAAGAAATTCGCCGTGTCCCTCCACTACCGGCGAGCCGCCCCCGGCCGGCGCCGGGCCGTGTGCCGGCATTTCCTGAGCCTGCTGCGGCCCCCCGTAGACAAGGGCGTCTTGCGGGTGATGCGGGGGAAAGGCGCGATCGAGGCAAAGGCCGTCGCAGCCCACAAGGGACTCGCCGTGACGGCGCTCTGCGGGGAGCGGCCGGTGGAACGCGACTTCTGCATCGCGATCGGCGACGACCGCACGGACGCGGATCTCCTGCGCGCCGTGCGCGGCCGGGGCGCCGGCATCGCCGTCGGACACCGGCCGGCCGGCGGGAATTATCGGCTGAAGGATCCGTCGGAGGTGACCGAGTTTCTGAGGAGGCTGATCGCCCGCTGGAGACGGCGCCGCCGGTAAATTTTCAACAAGATTCCGCCCGTTTGTGACGAAATAATAATCAATGGACATCCCAATGCTTGCATGGGCCGGACCGTGGCTCAAACCCATTCTGATCTTTTTGGCCGCCGCCATCGCCGGATTTCTGGCGCCGGCCGTTCTGCTTCGGCCCCTCGCGCGGTTTTTCGAGAAAGTCGAGCCGCAGATGAAAGAGGTGCTGTACGCGGCCGGCCGGCGGCACATTCCGTTCTGGTTCACGCTGGCCGGCATCGTCGTCGGCCTGCGGCTGTCGCCGCTGCGCGGCCTGCATCCGCTCTGGATCCGGCACATCGACCACCTGCTGATGGTCCTGTTTGTCCTCTCGGTGTCGCTGGCCATCGCCCGGATCGCCGTCGTGTGGATCCACTCCGTCGCGACGCGGCTGGCGCTCGGCACGACCACGCTCCTCGAAAACCTGACGCGGCTCGTCATCTACGGGATGGGCCTCCTGCTCATCCTCGCCAACCTCGACATCTCGATCGCGCCGCTCCTCACGGCGCTCGGCGTCGGCTCCCTGGCCGTCGCGCTGGCGCTGCAGGACACGCTGTCAAATCTGTTTTCGGGCATCTACATCATCGTCAACCGCCAGATCCGCCTGGGGGATTACATCAAACTCGACAGCGGCGCGGAGGGATTCGTGAGGGACATCGGCTGGCGGTCGACCACGATCTGCGACCGGGCGGACAATTTCATCCTGATCCCAAACACCAAAATCGCGCAGGCGGTGGTGACGAATCTGAATCTCCCGCGACGCGAGTTTTCCGTTCCCGTGCGGCTCGGCGTTTCGTACGCGAGCGATCTGTCCCGCGTCGAGCGCGTGGCGCTGGAGGTGGCGGCGGGCGTGCAGAGGGAGGTTCCGGGCGCGATCCCGGGCTTCGAACCGATTCTGCGGTATCAGGCCTTCGGCGAGTCATCCGTCGATTTCATGATCCTGCTCCGGGTGATGGCATTCGAGGACCAGCACCTGGCGACGCACGAATTCATCAAGCGCGTCCATGAGCGCTTCGGGCGCGAGGGGATCGAGATCCCGTTTCCGCAGCGGGTACTTCATCAGGCCGCCGCCAAATAGTCATCGCGGTCTTGCAAACACGGCGCCTGCATAGTAACGATTTTACTCAGCCATGCGCGCGCCCACGACCGGTCAGGTGAAAGTGTAAAAGATGGAAAAGGCAGTTCGATTCGGAGAATTTGCACGGGAAGTCTCCGTTCAGCAGAGTCAGCTCAGCTACAATCTTCTCATGCCCAAAATCCAGAAGGGGCCGGACGGGAAGCCCATTCCCTACAAGCCCGCGAAACTGAAGGTGACGCCGAAGGAGACGGCGCGGATACTCAAGCCGTACGTGACGCCGCGGCTCGCGGAGCAGTTGCGCGCTGTGGTGCCGCTGGGCGTGTACCTCGTGCTCTTTCAGTTGATCATTCTGCGGCAGGGTGTCGCCGACCCCTACGTCATCAATGGCGGGCTTCTTGCGGTCATCCTCGGGCTGATGTTTTACATGGAAGGCCTGAAACTCGGGATCATGCCGTTCGCCGAAGTCATCGGGAACATGCTGCCGACCAAGCGGCCGCTGCCGGTCGTTCTCTTGATCGCGTTTGTTCTCGGCGTGCTCGTCACCTACGCCGAACCCGCCATCGGCGCCCTGCAGTACGCGGGGAGACTGGTCAAACCGGAGAGCGCTCCCATTTTGTATGCGCTCTTGAACACCTACGCGCAGTGGACCGTCGTCATGGTCGGGATCGGAGTGGGCATCGCCGCAACGCTGGGAACCTTGAGATTCGTCTATGGCTGGAGTCTAAAACCTCTGATCTACTCCTCCCTGATCCCGACCATGGCGGTCACCGCCTACTGCAATTACAATCCTAATTTGCGCGCCGTCATCGGCCTGGCTTGGGACTGCGGCGGCGTGACCACCGGGCCGGTCACCGTGCCGGTGGTGCTGGCGCTGGGCATCGGCGTGGCGACGGCCGTCGGCAAGGGCGGCGGGAGCCTGTCGGGATTCGGCATCGTGACGCTGGCATCCGTTTTTCCGATCCTGATGGTATTGGGGCTCGGTATTTTCATCTACCTCACTGTTCCGACCGAGACCATTCTGGCGAGCGCGAAAGCGGCCGCCGAAGCGGCGGCGGCCTCAGGCGAGCCGACCTGGTACCAGGCCAGCCCGGGGCTTGAGATTGTCATGTCCCTTCGAGCCATCCTGCCGCTCATCGCGTTTCTGTTCATGGTGTTGATTTTCGTCCTGCGGGAAAAAATCCGAAATACCGGAATTCTGACGTACGGCATCACGCTGTCCATCATCGGGATGATTCTCTTCAATATCGGATTAACCTACGGTCTCGCCAAGCTGGGCGACCAGTCGGGACAGATCGTTCCGGCCGCGTTCATGCGGCTCGACACCATTCCATCCTCGCCGCTGTATGCCTATTTCGTCGGCGTCCTCTTGGCGATGATTTTCGCCTACGCGCTGGGCTTTGGCGCGACGCTGGCGGAACCGGCCCTGAACGCCCTCGGCCTCACGGTCGAGAATCTTTCAAACGGAGCATTTAAAAAATCGGCGCTCATGTACTCTGTTGCGGTCGGGGTGGCCGCCGGCATTTCCATCGGCATACTGAAGATTCTGTACAATTGGCCGCTGGCATGGATGCTGATCGGGTCGTACATCCCGCTGCTGATCATGACGCATTTCTCTTCGGAAGAATACGTGAACATCGGCTGGGACAGCGCCGGCGTGACGACGGGACCCGTGACGGTTCCCCTGGTGCTCGCCATGGGATTGGGATTCGGCAACGCGGTCAGCGCCGCGGAAGGATTCGGCATTCTGGCGATGGCGTCGGTGTGTCCGATCATTTCGGTGCTGGCGGTGGGATTGTTTGTTCAATGGCGGACAAACCGACAAAAGGCCGCGCAGGCAGCGCAGGTGGCGGCGGGAGGAGCTGTGGCATGACCAAGCGACAGATTACCGTGCTGACCGACGTGACGCTGATCACGTGCATCGTCCAGCGCGGGGTGGCGGACAAGATCGTGAAGGCGGCGACGGAGGCCGGGGCGCAGGCCGCGACGGTGTTTTTCGCGCGCGGCACGGGCATTCGGGAGCGGCTTGGAATCCTCGGCGTGGCGGTGGAGGCGGAAAAGGAAATCATCAACATCGTCGTGGGCTCGGACGACGCCGACCGGATTTTCGAGGCGATGTTTCTCGCGGGAAATCTCGACACGCCCGGCATGGGATTCATCTATATGACCGAGCTTGAAAAGGCGGCGACCTACATCCCGCAGTTCCTGATCGAAAAACTTTCCAAGGCGCACAAGGCGTAGGGGAGGCATTCGACCATGCAGGCGGATTCCGGCAGCAAACTCATTACCTGCATCCTGCCGAAAGGCGCCGGCTTGCCGCTTCTGGAGGCCATCCACAAGCGGGGCGTGACCACGACCAACCTTTGCTTCTCGCGGGGTTCGGATTATGGCGATCCCACCGGCAAGAGCGGATCACCCGAACAAGTGGAGAAGGAAATCGTGACGGTGACCGTGAAGGGCGAGGAATCCGAAGAACTCTTTGATCTCATGCACGAAACCGCGAACATCGACCGGCCGGGCGGCGGCCTCATTTACATGACGCGCCTTCGCAAGTCCGTGCCCTTCGCCCTGCCCGACATTCCAGCCGAACAGACCAAGTAACCGAACCAATCCGGCCACGGGGGGCCAAAGAATGGAACACATCCATGTGCTGATCGGCCTTGGCGCCGTCATGTCGCTCGTCCTGGTCCTGCCGTTCACGGTCCGCCGGATCGAGGAGGAGCTGGAGGCGTTTTTGCTCGTCATGGGCACGGCGGCCGTGACGATCAGCGGCCTCTGGAGCCGGCATCTGATTGGAGAGGCGCTGACGGAGCCGCTCAAGATCACGGCGGCCGTTTTCGTTTTCGGGATTATCTTCCGGCTCACCCGCGCGGCCATCCATGACCATGTGAATCAATGGGTGCGGCGGCTTGGCCCGGCCGGGTTCGTTTTTGCGCTGGTGGTCGGCCTCGGCCTTCTGTCGAGCGTGATCACCGCCATCATGGCGGCGCTCACGCTGGCGGAGATCATCTCGGGCCTGCAGTGGGACAAGGACCGGGAACGGCGCGTCGTCATCCTCTCCTGCTATTCGATCGGCCTCGGTGCGGCCCTCACGCCGATCGGCGAGCCGCTGTCGACGATCGCGACCGCGAAGCTGTCGGGCGAACCCCATCATGCCGGTTTCTTTTTTCTGTTCCGGATGCTGTGGCCGTGGGTCATCGGCGGGATCCTGTCGCTGGGCGTGATGGCGGTGTGGGCCGTCCGGCGGGCCGGCAGCAGCTCAGAGAGCGGCTTGGAAGAGGACCGCCCGGAAACATGGGTCGACGTCCTGAGCCGGACCGCGAAAGTCTACGTGTTCGTGGCGGCGCTCGTCCTGCTCGGCAGCGGCTTCCAGCCGTTCGCCGACCGCTACTTGATCGAGATGCCCAAATCCGCCCTCTACTGGGTGAACAGCGTGTCAGCCGTACTCGACAACGCAACGCTGGCGGCGGCGGAAATCTCGCCGAAGATGAGTCTGGCGCGCATCGAGTTTCTGCTGATGGGCCTCCTGATCGCCGGCGGCATGCTGATCCCCGGCAATATCCCGAACATCATCTGCGCGGCGAAACTCGACATCAAGAGCGGCGCATGGGCAAGGTTCGCCGCGCCGATCGGCCTGGCACTGATGACGATCTACTTTATTTTGATGCTGGCGCTGATCCGGTCGGAATAGCGGACAAATAAATCAAGGCTTGAGAATCGTAGACGTCACGCCGGGCCAGGCGCTGAAATTCCGGTCGAAGGTCACGATACGGCAGCCGGCGGATTCGGCGAGGGCGGCGAGATAGGCGTCCGTCCAATGGCGGTGGCCCTCCTTCACGGTGCGCGTCAGATTTTGAAAGAGCGGCCAACAGCCGGCCGGCTCCTCAAGAAAACGGTACAGCGGGTCCGACTCCAATTGCTCCAGGCATTTCCAGGCCGCCGCCGATGACTGGACATCGGTACCCATGATCGCCGGGTTGGTCAGCATTCGAAGAAGCGCCAAGGTCGTGAGCCGGCACATGCCCCACCCTTCTCCCCGAACCGCCGCCAGACGATGCCATTCCACCGCAACGGAATGGTGGGCGTGGCGCTCGGCGCACATCGCCAGAAGGACATTGGCGTCCGGCAAATTCATCTGCGCTTCACGCCGGCCGGATCGTCCCACAGAAGGGCGTCCATCATCTCCGATGTCAGATTTAACGCGCCGGGCCGTTTACTGCGAATAACCGGAAGGCGATAGGGCGCATGTTTTCGTTTTGAAGTCGACCGCATCAGGGCCAGCCCCTTCTTCAGACACTCCTGGATCAACTCCGTCAACGTCCGCCCCTCGGACGCCGCCGTCACCTTGAGACTCCGGTAGAGCCCGTCCGGCAACTGTAAGGTGGTTTTCATGTATACAGATTTCCATATATCTGTATTTCTGTCAAATTTCCGGCCTTGGGTGCCGGACATAGACTTATAGACTTATTGAATGAACATGCGACCGCCGCCGTTGATATCCGGTTCGAAATCAGTATAATGGTGGCATGAAAAGCACAGCAGAGAAAGTTGTGTCGGAGGCGCTGGAACTTCCGCCGGCATTGCGGGCGTTTGTCGCGGAGAAACTGATTGAGAGTCTTGATGCGCCGACGTCTCCGAGATTATCAGCCAAGTGGAAACGGGAAATCCGCCGGCGTTGCGCGCAACTGGATCGGGGGATGGTCAGACTTCGCGATGCCAACACCGTTTTTGCCAGGGCACGTGCGGCTATTGCGTGAAGAGGGTCAAATTCCATCCTGACGCGGCGGCCGAGATGATTGCGGCGGCGGCGGCGTATTATGAGGCACAGCAGGAGGGACTCGGTCACCGTTTTCTTGCTTCCGTTCAGGACACCATCAATCGTGTCCTCCTCAATCCTCGAATATATCCTGTCGTAGACATTGACGTCCGCCGATGCCTCACGAAGACATTTCCCTTTGGCATCCTATTCAGAGACAAACCACGCCAAGTCATTGTCATGGCCGTCATGCACCTGCGCCGCGATCCGGATTACTGGAAAACCAGATAGAATTTGGACCTGTTTGTGCTTATTGACTCCAGTGTTTTTAATTTCACTGCTCCCATTCCGGGAAAGGAAGTCCAGTGTGTTCAATAAAAGACCGCAACAAAATTGGGTCGTGTCGGAGGCGACCGAGATATTGTCAAATGTTGTGGATCGCATGATCAAGCGGCGATCCTTTCTTGCTCTCTGATTTGAACACCGTCGACGAAATTTGCCCCTCGCCAAACTTCGGCTGCTAACTTATCCACGTTTTAAGGTCCGGAGCGTTTCTGGCCGGGATGATGGCCATCGACTGGTATACGGAAAAATTCGCCAAACAGTCCGGAAGCAAGACCGTGGGATAAGTCTGGCAGTCACACGTGCTGGTGTCCCTGCCTCGGAGCGAAATTGAGGAGGCGCGCGAAAAAAACAAGGAACTTCGCGGCAAAACGGTTGCGGGCATCTGGGACGCGTCGCATGAGGGGTCTGTTTTTATCGTGGACGATGGCGTCGAGCCGGCAGAGCGCTATGAGTCCCTCAAATCATCTCTCATCCGATTTATGGGTGAAAACAAGATTGCGGTGATTGAGCGCCGGGAATCCTTGGAGGTCGACACGGGATTGCCGGTGTTGGGCGTCGGCAACAGCGTCGACGGCGCGATCCATTCCGCCATTTCAAAATTTGTCAATCAGAAGGGGAAGGACATTTTGCGGCTGTTCAAACAGGACGGGCCCGAGCCTTAGGACTTCGCCTGAGTGATGCGCATGCCGTAGAAGGAACGATAGACGAAGAAGACCGAGATGGCGGCGAAGACGGCGGCGAGGATGACGGTCGTGACGGCGCCCGAGGCGTCCGGGGAGTGGAGCGTGGCGCCGGCGGGCCATTTGATCGCAACGGCCAGCTCGGCGGCCAGGAGGCCGAAGAGCGTCGTGAACTTGATGACCGGGTTCATCGACACGGACGAGGTGTCCTTGAAGGGATCGCCCACCGTATCGCCGACGACCGTGGCCGCATGAAGGTCCGTGCCCTTTGCGTCGAGTTCCGTTTCGACGATTTTCTTGGCGTTGTCCCATGCGCCGCCGGCGTCGGCCATGAAGATGGCCTGGTAGAGGCCGAAGATCGCGATGGAGATGAGATACCCGACAAAAAAGAACGGGTCGACGCAGGCGAAGGCGAGCGTGCCGAAGAAAACGCCGAGGAAAATGTTGAACATGCCCTTCTGCGCGTACTGCGTGCAGATTTCGACCACACGTTTCGAATCCGTCACGGAGGCCCGCTCGACGCCTTCCAGTTTGATGTTCTTCTTAATGAACTCGACCGCACGGTACGCGCCGGCGGCGACGGCCTGGATGGACGCACCGGTAAACCAGTAGATCATCGCCCCACCCGTGACGAGGCCCAGCATGAAAAGCGGATTTAATATGGAAAGACTGCGGTAGACTTCCTGCTCGCCGAACTGCTGGATGAAGAGCATGATGATCGCAAAAATCAGCGTGGTGGCGCCGACGACGGCCGTGCCGATCAGCACCGGCTTGGCGGTCGCCTTGAAGGTGTTGCCCGCGCCGTCGTTTTCCTCGAGAAAGGCCTTGGCTTTGTCGAACGCCGGATCGAACCCGAATTCCTTCTTGATTTCCGATTGGATGTTCGGAAGGTGTTCGATGAGCGACAGCTCGTACACCGACTGGGCATTGTCCGTGACCGGGCCGTACGAATCGACGGCGATCGTCACGGGGCCCATTCCGAGAAATCCGAACGCGACCAGCCCGAACGCGAACACGGCCGGAAACTGCATGACGTCGGCCAGGCCCTGATTGCTGACGGCGGAGGCGACGGCCATGAGGGCCACGATGGAAATGCCTATCCAATAGGCGGAAAAATTGCCCGCGACCAATCCCGAAAGAATGTT
Organism: Candidatus Lindowbacteria bacterium RIFCSPLOWO2_12_FULL_62_27; assembly: GCA_001784175.1. GTDB lineage: Bacteria > Lindowbacteria > 2-12-FULL-62-27 > 2-12-FULL-62-27 > 2-12-FULL-62-27 > 2-12-FULL-62-27. The sequence goes on along the minus strand of MFPR01000028.1, from coordinate 307,913 downwards.
CAACGACGCCCCGCCCTCCTTGGACGCGGACAGCACTTCCCGCACATGGCGCGATTTGGTGGAGGTGAAGACCTTGACCAGCTCGGGGATCAGTGCGCCCGCGATCGTGCCGCAGGTGATGATCGCGGAGAGCTTCCACCAGAGCGTAACGTTTCCGCCGACGTCCGGGATCAGGAGCCTGGACAACAGGAACGTCATCGCGATGGAAAGGACGGACGTGATCCAGACCAGGCTCGTCAGGGGGATTTCGAAATTGAACTTGGCGGCGCCGGCGTACTTCGCCCGCGCGATGGCCTGGTTGATGAAATAACCGAGCGCGCTCGTCACGATCATGCCGATGCGCATGGTGAAGAGCCAGACGAGAAGCTGGACCTGCACGGCCTGATAGTCCGGGCCGGCGACCGCCTCGTTGATCGCCAGCGACACGAACGTGATGAGCGCCACGCCGGTGACGCCGTAGGTCTCAAAGCCGTCCGCGGTCGGGCCGACCGAATCGCCGGCGTTGTCGCCGGTGCAGTCCGCGATCACGCCGGGATTGCGCGCGTCGTCCTCCTTGATCTTGAAGACAATCTTCATGAGGTCAGACCCGATATCGGCGATTTTGGTGAAGATGCCGCCCGCGATGCGCAGGGCCGCCGCGCCGAGCGACTCGCCGATGGCGAACCCGATGAAGCAGGGACCAGCCCATGAACCTGGAATAAAGAGCAGAATCGCGAGCATGATGACCAGTTCCACGCTGATGAGAAGCATCCCGACCGACATGCCGGCCTGAATGGGAATCTCGTACGTCGGAAAGGGCCGGCCGTAGAGGCCGGCGAAACTCGTGCGGGAATTGGCGTAGGTGTTGATCCGGATCCCGAACCACGCTACGGCGTAACTGCCGAGAATCCCGACGATCGTGAAGGCCACGATGGCGATCACCTGCGCCGCCTCGAAATGTCGGAGCATCCCGAAATAAATGACGATGATGGCGCCGATGAACGCAAAGAGGACGGCCAGGAACTTGCCCTGCGTGATGAGGTACGTCTTGCAGGTTTCGTAAATCAATTCGGAGACGTCCCGCATGGATTTGTGGACGGGGAGATTGCGGACCTTGGCCATCATCGCAAATCCGAAGCCCATGCCCAGAATGCAGATGAGGAGCCCGATCAGCAGCAGGTGGTGGCCGGTCACGCCCAGGAAAGACTGGGACGCGAGGTCCGGCAGCACGAGTTCCGCCTCGCTCGCATGCGCCGCGGACGTTACCGCCCACATCAGCGCCGATGTGAGAATTCTTCCCGTCAAACCACAAGTTTTGCGCCCGTTGATCATGGGGTGGAAGAAAAACTAAAAGTCAGCAAAAAGTCAATGCGGGGTCAAGCTTTATAAAATTTGGCGTATGCATGCCCCGGGATCAGATGGACCCGGCTGAACAGCCAGGCGGGCCATTTCAACAGGATCATCCACCGGTATACCTTGGAATAATCCTTGAACGTTTTGACCGGCCGGCTCAGCCATTCGTCCAATTGTGCCTGGGTGACACCGAGCCGGTCGATGCACAGGTTGATGATATCCGGCCGCTCGGAAATCTGGATTTCCTTCAATTTGTCCAGCGCCTCCTGCCGTGTCATGTATCCCGTGCGCACAAGGGCGGCGTAGGAGAGCTTCCGCAGATCGATGCTGAATTTTTCCCTGAGGACCTTGCTCATGAACCCGTGGTAGAGGTCATCGAAATATCGCGCGACCGTGTCCTGCCAGCCGAGTTCCTTGGTGAGGAACTCGCCGAGTTCATTCCGGTTGTACTTGAGGTAGTTGAGGACCGGGATGAATCTGATCCGGCGAATGACCGTGTAATAGAAAATATGCCGCATCTGAAAGTTAAATCCGGCATCCGTTGCCTTCCAGGGCCTGAGCGGATGCGAACCGAATCGCCTGTGAATTTCTTTCAGATAATTGCCCTCCTGAAAATTCCAGTAGAGCGGCGCGATCCCCTCGGCCCGGAATGAATGGCCGAACACGATGTTTTTGACGTTCTTGGCGGCGGCCACCGAATAGAGAGCCGCCGTGTATCCGATGTCGGTGCCGAGATCCATTTCCGGCACGGAGGCCTGGAGACAGGCGATCTTGAGGTCTTTCGATTCACGCCAGTCCGACGACACGGTCAGCATCTTGACGCCCAACTGCTCGGTCACGCGTTTCATGTTGGCGCCGCTGACAGGGTTGCCCCAGCCGTCGTTGAAATGGACTGCCAGCGGGCGCAGTCCCCACTGTTTTTTGGCCAGATACAGGGTGTAGGTGCTGTCGCGGCCTCCGCTGATGCCCACGATGCAGTCATACTCCCGGCCGGCGCCCTCCGCCTTGATGCGCTCGATGATGCCGTCCAATTCCTTCCGGCCTCGCTCGTCCAGAGGAAATTCCTTCTCGAGTTCGTCGTGGAGCTTGCAGTAATTGCAGATCCCCTGATCGTCGAACCGGATCGTCCGGATGTTCGAATCCATCACGCATCTCGAACAGATCCGGATGTCCGAGGATTTTGTCGTATCCATGGCGACGGATAGTAGTTCAAATTGGCCGGGATTGTAAAGTGCAGAGACGCGGCGCGTCCGTTGACGGCCCATGGCCGCGCTGTTAGCCTCTTCGCCGATGGAAGTCATCACGACAGATCGCGCGCCAAAACCGGTGGGGCCCTACAGTCAGGCGCTTCTCCGGGGCGGGCACCTTTACATTTCCGGGCAGATCCCGCTGGATCCCAGGACCTCCGAAGTGGTCGGCAAGACCATCGAGGACCAGGGAGCGCGCGTGCTCGAAAATCTGCGCGGCATCGTCGAGTCCGCGGGGTTTTCGCTGAAGGATGTCATCAAGACGACCGTGTATTTGACGGACTTGGGCGATTTCCCGAAGTTCAATCAACTCTATGAAACGTTTTTTGGCACGCACAAACCCGCGCGGAGCGTCCTCCAGGCGGCCGCCCTTCCCAAGGGGGTGCGGATCGAACTGGACGCGGTCTGCATTGGCGAAGTCTGATTTTCATTTGAGCAACGAATCATGCAGGTCTTGATTCTGGCCGAATCCGAGGTCGGGCGGCTCGCCGAAGAAGGCCTCGTCATGTCGGCCGTCGAAGAGGCGTTCCGGCTGGACGGGCTTGGACAGGTGCAGATGCCTGAGAAAAGCTATCTGACCTTTTCGGAATATCACGGCGATCTGCGAACCATGCCGGCGTATCTGCCGAGCCTCAACGCCGCGGGCGTCAAGGTCGTCAATTCCCATCCGGAGAATCCAAAGGCGGGACTGCCGACCGTGATGGCCTTGGTCATCCTCAACGATCCGCAGAACGGCCAACCCCTCGCGATTATCGCCGGCAGCGCGCTCACCGCCATCCGCACCGGGGCGGCCGGCGCGCTCGCCGCGAAACTCCTCGCGCCGCCGAACGCCGAACGCGCCGGATTCATCGGCGGCGGCACGCAGGCGCGCCAGCAGCTCAAGTTCCTCATGCGCGTTAGGCCGATCCGCTCCATCCAGGTGTATGACATCGACCGGAAAAAGGCCGAGGGTTTTTGCGAGTACGCCCGGCAGCTTGGGATATCCGGCGCCACCGTGGCCGCAGCCGCGCAGGAACCGGCCGGCGAGCCGATCGTGGTCACCACCACACCCGGCCAAGGGCCTGTCTGCGGCGCGGAGGCCTTCCGACCCGGCTCGCACGTCAACGCCATCGGCGCCGATGCGCCCGGCAAACAGGAACTCCCGCCGGCGATCCTGTCGCGCGCGAAGGTCGTGGTGGACAGCCGCGAGCAGGCAGCCCACAGCGGCGAGATCAACGTGCCGATTGCAAAGGGCCTCTACCGGCCGGACCGGATCCACGCGACGCTGGGCGAGATCGTGGCCGGAAAAAAACCGGGCCGGACCGCCGATTCGGAGGTCACGCTGTTCGATTCGACCGGCGTCGCCATCCTGGACATCGCGCTGGCAAAAAAAATCTACGATCTGGCCGTCGGTCAGAAGGCCGGCAAAATCGTCGGGCTGGACCAGTCGTGAAAAAAGCGGCGCCGTTCCTGGGACTGCTCGCGGCCCTCGCGGTTTTCTTTCTCCCGGTCCTCGACAGTCCCCAGCTCATGCCCTTCTCGTTTTTCGATTTCTCCTCGCTCGGCGCGTTTCCCTACCACACCCGGCAGTTGATCCTCGAAGGCGGGTTTCCGTACTGGACGACGGCCGAATGGGCCGGCCAGCCATGGATCCATTCCATGACCGGCGTCTACTATCCGTTCAACTGGCCGTTTTTTCTCGGCGCGCCCTGGCCGCAGTATTTCCTCATCGACTACCTGATCCATCTGTCGCTCGCGGCGATGGGCGTCTATCTGTTTACGCGCGACCTCGGCGCCGGCCGGTCCTGCGCGCTGGCGGCGGGGTTGGCGTTTGCGCTTGGCCGGAACGTCATGATGAGGATCGTCGGCGGCCTGCCGTGCGTCCTTCAGTCGCTGACATGGATCCCCTGGTTTTTCTGGGCGATCGAACGCGGCCTGAGACACCGAAGGCTTGTGTGGTTCGCGCTCGCCGGACTCTTCAACGCGCTCCCTGTTCTGACAGGATTCGCCGAGTACGCGATCTTCCTCGGCAACGCCTTCCTGCCGTACGTTCTCATCCGCTCATGGATGCGCTCAGGCGCGGGGACCCGCCGCGAGGCGTTTTGGTTCGCCGCGAAAGGCCTCGCCGTCTACGGCGTGTCCGCCGCGCTCATGGCCCTGCCTCAGAGCATGCCGGCATGGCAGCTTCTGAATGAAAGCACGCGCGTGATCGCGGACGTCGACTATGACTCGAAAGCCTCCGCGCTCCATCCGCTGTACCTCTTCCTCTATTTGTTTCCGGACGTGTTCGGCTCGCCGTTTGACGGGACGTTCTGGGGTCCGGTCAGCAGCATCTGGGGCGCGTTTCCGTATCTCGGCGTCGCCACGGTTTTCGGAGCGCTCTGGGCGGCCGCGCGCGGCGTGGGGCCGGCGATGGCCGTGGCCCGGTTTTTCGGCGGCTTCGCCCTCGTCTATCTGCTTCTCGCCATGGGCGGCTACACGCCGGTGTTTCCGGCGCTGAGAGAAATTCTGCCGCTCTTTTCCTCGTTCCGGATGACTTACAAAATCATCCCGGTGGCCGAGTTCTTTATCTGCGTGCTCGCGGCGCTGGGCTGGCAGGAGATGATGCGCCAGAGAGCTGCGGCCGAACCGCTCGTGGCCGGCCGGACGGCCCGGCGGATGCTCTGGGCCTGCGCCGTCCTGTGTCTCGCGGCGCCCGCCGTGGTGTGGGCGTTTCGCGACCCGATCTACGAGCAGGTGCGGCCCATCGGCGTCAGGATCATCGATTATTACTATGCGCGCGCGCGGGGCCCGGCCAACCCGATCGAGTATTATTACGGACATATCCCGCGCGTGTATTCCGCCATCCTGCGCGCGGTGACGACCGCGTGCGTGTCGATCCTGATCATGCTGGCGTTTTTCCGATGGGTCTTCTCAGTCGCGCGGTTCGGCCGGGTCGGGGTGATCCTTCTGCCGGTGCTCGTCTTTCTGGACGTCTGGGTCGCAAACGGGAAATTTATTTTCCCGGGCCATCTCGAGCATTACTTCCCCACTTCACGTATATACAAATATATTAATGACACGATCGGCATCGAGCGGCTGAACGGCTATGCCGGCGCGTGGGCCATCGACACCTCCCTCAAGTACGGCTGGCAGGACGTGAACGGCGGGATGGGGATCAACGAGCGGATTTACATGAATTACCTGGAAGTCATCGAGGGCGCCTCGTTTCGGAAGGAACTCATCGGCCAGATCGAGGGGATCCGGCATATCGACCATCCGCTTTACAATCTGCTCGGCGTCCGGTACCTCCTGACCGAAGCGCCCGTGGACACGCCCGGCCACCGGCTCGTCATGAGCGACACCGACCACCCCGTCTACCGGAGCGTCAATTACATGGACCTGATTTTCGACAAGAAGAGCACGGTCTATCTGTACGAAAACGAAAAGCGCCTGCCCAGAATCTTCGTCGCGCAAAAAACCGTCGTCGCGCCCGGCGAGGCCGGCTTGGAGGCGCTGAAACGCCTCGGAGAGGACGTGAAGTCGGTGGCCGTCCTCGACCGGCCTGCCTCCCGGACGGACTGGGAGGCCGACACGCCGACCGCCCGGCCGGTTTCATACAAATCGAGCCGGATCGAAATCGCGGCGGAAACCCGCACGGGCGGCGTGCTCGTATTGACGGACCGGTATCGCTCCGGCTGGCGGGCCAGCGTGAACGGCGTTGAACAGCCGGTCCTGCGGGCCGACTACCTGTTCCGTGGCGTCGAGATCGGTCCCGGCGCAAGCCAGGTTGTGTTCTGGTACGACCCGCGGGAAGTCAAGCTGGGCTGGGTCTTCGGGATTTTCGGGCTGGGCTGGCTGGCGTTCTGGTTTCTCCGAACGCGTTGGACCTGATCCGGCGTTTGGATCCGGCCGGCGCCGGGCGCGCGATGACGGCGCTGACCGGCGTCTACTACGTGATCATGGACGATTGCGTGGAAGGATTTCTGGAAAACGGATGCGCCGTGCGCTATCCGGCCGTGCGCCGGAACGCCGCCGATCCGCAAGTTTTTTTTTCCGAACCCGCGCTCCGGGAGGCCGTGAGGGAAGGCCGGTACGACTTTTTTTTCGCGATCAACGGGGACGGCCTCGACGACGGTGGAATCATGGCGGCGGACCTCATGCGGTTGAAAAAGACGATCGCCCTCTGGTACGTCGACGATCCCTTCAACTCTTATGCGCCCTGGCACGCGGACCGGCGGCTGGGACCAGCCGCGCGCGATTACGAGCGGCTCTTTTTTTTTGCAGTCGATGAGACATTTGTCGAGTCCCTGAAAGCCCGCGGATATCGCAACGCCGTATACCTGCCGCACGCCGTAAACCCGGCGTGGGCCGAAGGCGCCGCGGATGTTCCAAACCTGCCGGATGCGCCGGTCACGTTCGTCGGAAATCTCGATCTCGCAAGCCTCCCGATCTTCGATGGGATGCTCTCTGAATTCGACGCGGGCGCGGCCCGCCTGGCGCGCGAGTACGCGGAGGCGCGATGCGAGCGGTGCTGCCTCGCGTGGGAGGATTTCCTTCGCGAGGCCGGCGCCGAGATTGCCGATCCGGACGGGCGCGTGCGCCACGCCGCCCTGCGGCTGGCGACGATCCGGTGCAAACTGCATCTGGTCCGCGCGCTCGAAACCGTCGGAGTGAACGTGTACGGGTTCGAGGATTGGAAGGAAGCGCTGGACGGCACGGCGCACTATAAGGGCCCGGTGCCGTACTACGCGGGCCTGAGCACGGTCTACCGGAGATCCCTCATCACGCTGAATATTTCCCACGCGCAAATGTCCCGCGGCTGCAATCAGCGGCTGCTCGACGTGCCGGCTTGCGGCGGATTCCTGATCACCGACGCCCGGCCCGCGATCCGGGACCTCCTGCCCGGCCTGCGCGTCCCGCAGTACGGCACGGCGCAGGAACTGGTCCGGCGAATCCACGACGCGGTCCGGCAACCGGAGCGGCGCGCCGAAGGAATCCGCGGGATGCAGGAGATGATCCGCGCCCGGCACACATACGGACGCCGGATGAAAACGGTCCTCGAAGAAATCAGCCGGGCGGTTTAATCAGAGAAGGCTGGTCGGGGTTCGGCTTTTCGGGTTTGATCCAGACCGAGATGAGCCACTCGTCGATGTAGGCGTTTTTTTCGAGCGACAAGAGGTACAGCACCGCGTCGGCGACGGTTTCCGACGCCATCATCCAGTCCGTGCCCTTGGGATTGTTTTTCTGAAAATCAGTCGCGACCGACGCCGGGCACAGCGCGGTGACCTTGACGTTCGATTTCTCGGCTTCCATCGCCAGGCATTTCAGAAACCCGCGCGCGCCCCATTTCGACGCGCAATAGGACGCGCGGGCGACGAAGGCGGTCGTGCCGGCTTTGGAGACAATGCCGATGATGTATCCGGATTTCCGGCGCATCATGATCCGGAGGCTCTCGGTCGTCGTGATGAAGAGGCCCGTGAGGTTCGTGTCGATGTCGCGACGCCAGTCCTCCAGCGTCGTCCGTGTCGCCGTCGCCAGCGCCGCCTCGCCCGCGTTCGCGACGCAGATGTCCAGCCGCAGGTGCCGCTTCAGGATCTCCTGAAACACCGCCTGCTGCTGCTTCTCGTCCCGCACGTCGCACGCCATCCAGAACGAGTCCGGGCTGGCCGCCTGCAACTCCTCGGCGGTCGAGGCCAGCGTCTCGCGGTTCCGGCCCGTGATGCAGACCGTCGCGCCCTGCCGCGCCAGCGCCAGCGCGACGCTCCGGCCGATCCCGCGGTTGCCGCCGGTCACGAGCGCGACCTGGCCTTTCAAGTCGGGGACCAGCATGTCAGGCGGCGACGGGCTTTCGAAAATAATGGAGCGCCGTCACGAGCAGCGCCACCGCAAGCGCAAAGAGCGCCGCACTGGCGACGCTCACGGCGCTGACCGATTCGCCGGCCCGGATCCATTTCAGATTGATCGCCACGAGGCTCGTCAATGTCACCAGCGCCATGAACACGCACGGCACGCCGGTCACCCACCACTTCCGGCCCTCGCGCTTGAGCCACACCGTGACCGCCGCAAGCGTGAGACACGCGAGAAGCTGGTTCGACGTGCCGAAGAGCGGCCAGTATGTTTTCCACGGCGGCGCGCCGCCGGCCGGTGCGGTCAGAAGCACGTACCCGGGGACGGCGACGGTCAGAAACGTCCCGATGTATTTTCCGGCGCGGCCGGACCAGCCGGTCAGCTCCTGAAAAATGTACCGGCCCAGCCGCGTGGCGACATCGAGCGTGTCGTAGATGAACGTCGCGAACGCAAGTTTCGCGAACGCCACGCCAAGCGCGAACGGGATCCCGACCAGTTGCAGGAAGGTCGCCAGTCCGCGCGCGTAAATTTCGTCGGGCGTCGACGGCCCGGTCGAGCCCTTGGAGACGAAGAGAATCACGGTCGACAATGCCACCAGTGCGACGAATCCCTCGAGGAGCATCCCGCCGTACCCGACCAGCCGCGCGTCCGGTTCGTCCGCGAGCTGGCGGGCGGTCGTGCCGGCGGACACGAGGCCGTGAAATCCGGAACAGGCGCCGCAGGCGATCGTCGTAAAGAGGAGCGGAAAGAGCCCGGCGCCGAGCGGGAAAATCTCCCAGTGGGTGTCGGGCGACACCGTCGGCGCCGTCACTGGCTCCGAATAAAAAATAAAACCCAGCAGGCCCGCCAAGAGACTCGCGTACAGAATGAATCCGCCCAGATACCCGCGCGGCTGAAGCAGGATCCACATCGGAATGACGCTGGCGATGAAGCAGTACCCCAGAATCACCATGTGCCAGGATTCCCGGCTCAGATGAACCGGAATCGACTGGCCGAGCTGAATGAACACCAGGAGCAACAGCACGCCGCCGGCCGTCACCGCCCACAGCGGCGCGTGCCGGCGGTACATCAAAAAGCCCATGACGACGGCGAGAATCAAATACAGAAAGGAGCTTGACGCCACGCCCGGACCGAAATTCTCCGCGCCCTGCTCCGGCCGCGTCGCAAAGGCGGCGGCCGTCAGGTCCGTGAAAACGACGATCACGTACACGAGCGACAGCCAGATGTAGACCTGAAACAATTTCTGCGCCCACGGATTCATGTAGGCGCCCACGATCTCCGCGATCGACCGCGCCTTGTGGCGGACGCTCGCGACGAGCGCGGAAAAATCGTGGACGGCGCCGATCAGAATCGCGCCGAAGATGATCCACACGAAACTGACCAGCCACCCGTATTTCGTCCCGGCCAGAATCGGCCCGGCGATCGGCCCCACGGCCGCGATCGCGGCGAAATGCTGGCCCAAGAGAACCACGGGCCGCGTCGGGATGAAATCCACGCCATCGTTCATCTCCCGCGCGGGCGTCCGGCGCGCCGGATCGAGGCCGAACACGCCGGCGATGAACCGGCCGTAAATCCAGTATCCGGCCAGGAGAAGCCCGACGCCGGTCAGGCCGATGGCGATGAGGCTCATTCAATGATCCCGAGCATCGACCGGCCCGTGTAGAACGTGCCGGCCACGCAGGCGATCATGAAAGTGGCGAGGGCGCCCCCCACCATCGCCTTGAATCCCAGCCGCGCGATGTCGTGGCGCCGGGAGGGCGCGAGCGGCGAAATGCCGCCGATCTGGATCGCGATCGAGGCGAAATTCGAAAACCCGCAGAGCGCGTAGGAGACGATCACGATCGACCTCGGGTCCATCGCCGGAATCTCCCCGCGGCCCGCGGCGCCCAACATGCTCGACAAGTCGAGATACGCGATGAATTCGGTCAGGATCAATTTCTCGCCCAGCAGTTTTCCGGCCGCGAGGCAGTCCTGGGCCGGCACGCCCATGCAGAAGGCGATCGGCCAGTGCATCCATCCCAGAATGAGCTGCAGGGAAAGTTTCGTGTCCGGCCCCAGCGGGCCTTTCAGAAAATAGACGAGGTCCGCCGCGACGGCGATCGCCAGAAGGCTGCCCCAGCCCCACGCGCCGTACGGCCGTTTCCGGTACATCTGCAGAAACAGCGGCAGCCACGCAGCAAGACCGATCAGCGCCAGCTTGCGCGCCGTATCGCCCGGCAGGAGCGCCTTGCCGAAAAAGAAGGCGAGAACGAGGGCGACAAAGAGGACCCACACGTGCAGGTCACGTTGCGGGCCGTAGCGCTCGACGGCCAGGAGCGCCGCGATCGCCGCGGCCGCCATCAGGTTGAAGTGTACGAACCCGGCCGGATCGTGGAAGAATCCGCCCACCCACGTCACGCCGAGGTTGGCCATTGCGATCAGCGCGACGAAGGAGATCAGCATCGCCGCAACGTTGATGGCCAGTTGCCAGCCGACCGTCGTGCCGTTGGCGGCGGCGTCGATCAGGTTCGCGTCCTCGATCGGCACATCCATCCGCACCTCGCCCATCGTCAGGGGATCCTCGCGTTCCGGCACCATGACCTTGGCGAAGATGAACGCGGCCGGCGCGGACAGGAGCGACGCCGAGATCAGGTGCGCCGCGACGTTGGGAAAATACCCGGACAGCATCATGACGTAGGCGCCGAGCACGCCGCCGGCGGTGTTGGCGAACCCGCCGACCATGATGGCCATGATTTCCGATTTCGTCATTTTTTCGATGTACGGCCGAACCACGAGCGGCGCCTCGGTCTGGCCGACGAAGATGTTCGCCGAGTTCGACAGCGACTCGGCCCCGGACACCCGCATCGTGCGCGCCATGATCTTTGCGAAGAGGAGGACGATTTTTTGCATGACGCCCAGGTAATAGAGCACCGAGATCAGCGCGCTGAAAAAGATGATCGTCGTCAACACCTGGAACGCAAAGAAAAATCCGGGCACGGTGCCGGTCCGGATCGCAAGCTGCACCACGGGATCCTTCGACTCGGCGCCGAGCCGCGTCAGATAATCCTTGAGCGACGGCGGGATTCCACCGGTCTGGTCAGCCAACCCAACCGAGTTGAACACAAAGACGGCGCCCTCCTTGCTGAACCCCAAGAGCGCGTTAAAGACGTCGTTGAGCTTGAGAAAAAACCGGGACCCCGGCTCCCACCACAGCACCAGAAACCCGAACGCCATCTGCAGCGCGATCCCCCACACCACCACGCGCCACGGAAACGCCCGCCGGTTATCCGAAATGAGCCAGGCCAGAAAGATCAGAACGAACATGCCGCAGAAGGAAACGAGATTCTGCATGTCAGAACGCCGCCCGGCCCTCCGCCGTGCCCAGGAGGTCCCGGAAGCCGTGCCGCGCGGCGAGATCCACCAGCTTCGGCCGGCCGAACTGTTTCTGGTACGCGGCCATCAGACGGCCGAATCGCGTCGTCGCCGGAAGAACTTCGTCGGCCGCGAAGCGCATCAGCTCCACGTACTGCGATTCGGTGTCGCCGGTCCGGACGGCCTTGAGATCCCCGGCGCGCCGCTCGTACTTCGATCTCGCCGCCAGATACGCCTTCGACGCCTTGACAAGTTCGGCCTCGAGTTTTTTCGGATCTACGTCCGCCGGCCGGCTCATCTCACGGAGGGACTTGGCCGCCTCCTCGTATCCCTGATCGGCCGCGAGCTGATACCATTTGACCGCCTCGTTTGGATCTTTGCGCAGGCCAATGCCACGGGCGTAGAGGTTTCCCACGGAAAATTGCGCCGCCGCATGCCCGAGTTGCGCCGCATCCAACAACCACCGGATCGCCTGCGCGTCGTCCTTCTGGACGCCGTCGCCGGTCGCGTACATGAGGCCCAGCCGGTACCGGATCGTCGCGTCGCCCGACGCGGTCGCCTTTCGGAACCAGCGGCCGGATTCCGTCGGATCGCGAGCCACGCCTTCGCCCTTGAGATACTTGACGCCAAGTTGAAACTGCGCCGGCGGATACCCCTGCTCGGCGGCGGACCGATACCATTTCACCGACTGCGCCGTGTCCCGCGCAACGCCCCGGCCGAGATCCTGTAGAACTCCCAGATTGTAGCGCGCCACCGTGTCGCCCTGGACCGCCGCCCTCCGGTACCACCGGGCGGCCTCCGTGTCATCCCGCGGCACGCCTTGGCCGCGTTCGTACAGCACTCCCATCCGAGCCTGCGCAAGAACATGATATTTTTCAGCCGCACGCCTGTACCAGACCGCCGATTCCGTATCGTTCCGGGCCACACCGCGGCCGGCGGCGTACATTTCACCCAGCGCGGTCATCGCCTGCACTTCATCCTGGTCCGCGGCCAAACGAAACCATCCGGCCGCCTCCGTGTCATTTCCCGCAACGCCCAAGCCGCTCATGCAAAGAACTCCCATGTTGAACTGCGCTCCCGCCATGCCCTGTTCCGCCGCGCGCCGATACCACGACACCGCCTCGGTGTCGTCCTGATGGGTCCCGCGGCCTTTCTGGAACATGAATCCCAAATTGAGCTGCGCGTGGGTAAATCCCTGGTCCGCCGACTTGCGATACCATCTCACGGCTTCCGCATCGTCCAACGGCACGCCCTTGCCCTGGCTGTACATCACGCCGAGGTTGAATTGCCCCCGCGCATATCCCTGGTCTGCCGCGCGGCGCGCCCACTTCGCGGCCTCCTTGCCATCCTGCCGCACCGCAACGCCCCGGTCGTGCATCCAGCCAAGGTTCGCCTGGGCGTAGGGGTCGCCCTTTTCCGCCATTTTTTTGATTCCGCCGGCACAAAGTTTGAAAAGCTCCATCGACTTTTCGGAATTTTTCTCCACACCCAAGCCGTCTCGATACATCACGGCAAGTTCAAACCAGCCGTACGGATGTTTCCTCTCCGCCGCGCGGGTCGCCAACTCCAGCGCGCGGCGATAGTCGCGCCTCACGTGCTCGCCGCGCCGGAACGCCCCGGCCAGTTTCGCCTGCGACGCGGGATCGCCCCGATCGGCTTCAACATAGAGAGACTGCAAGGCCGGCGGGACCGTGTCGGAGGTTCCTTCTGCGGGACCGCCGAAGATCAACAGTGTGACCGCGACCGCGACGGGCGCGGCCGGCGCGCAGGCCCGGATCAGCCGCTCACAGCTCAGCTTCCAGTTCCTCCCATTTGTTTTGAATCGGGGTGTCCCAGCCGTCGAGCCGGATCACGTCCCCGAGCGGCATCCGCGGCAGCCACCCGGCGCTCTCCAGCTCCGGCCGGTCGGGAAATTCTGTGACGTGGCCGACGCATAGGTATGCGATAGGCTCGACCTCGGCCGGAAGCGCCAGAATTCGCCTGAGTTCCCGCGGATGAAGAATGCTGACCCAGCCGACGCCCAGGCCCTCGGCCCGGGCCGCCAGCCACAGGTTCTGGACGGCGCAGACCGAGCTGAACAGATCCATGACCGGCTGGGAGGTCCGGCCGATGACGACCGGCCCGAACCGGCGCCGGTCGCAGGTCACGCAGATGTTGATCGGCGCCTCACGGATGCCCTCCAGCTTCAGCTTGCGGTACACCGCCTCCTTTTCCGGAGCGAACTTCACCGCCGCCTCCTCGGTGGCGCGCTCGAAATCCTCGCGGATCTTTTGTTTGATGGCAACGTCGCGGATGAGAATGAAGTCCCACGGCTGCATGAACCCGACCGACGGCGCATGGTGGGCGGCACGTAGAATCCGCGCCAATACGTCTTCGGCGATCGGGTCCGGCTTGAACTGCGAACGGATGTCCCGCCGGGCATAGATGGCGCGATAGACACCTTCCTTCCATTCATCGGGAAACTCATGAAGTTTTCCCTCAGCACCCCCGATCCGATCTTCCCGCTGGGTGGTCATGGCGCAAACAGTAGCACAATCCCATACGCGATGCTATAAGCCATTCGCATGCCGTCGGATCAGAAACGAACCGTATCGATCGTCGTTCCGGCCCGGGACGAGGCCGGCAATCTCGAATTGGCCGTCCGCGCCGCTCTGGACGCCGCCGGATCCTTCGCGCAAGCCGTGGAACTCTTCATCATCGACGACGGCAGCCGCGACTCGACCGGCGCCCTCGCGGACCGGATGGCGGCCGGCGATCGGCGGATCCGCGTCATCCATCATCCGGCGAGCATGGGTCTCGGGTTCAGCCTCCGGGAAGGATTCGGCCTGGCGTTGCACGAGTTCCTCCTCTGGTATCCCGGAAACAACGGCCCGGACGAACGGTCGCTCCAGCCGATGCTCGAACGCATGGGCGAGGCCGACGTGATTCTTTCCTACATCGCCAATCCCGGGTATCGGACGATCTCACGGCGCTTCGTCTCGGACCTCTACACGAAAATGCTGAACCTTCTCTTCGGGCTGAACTTCAAATATTACAACGGCCCGGCGGTCTACCGGACGAAGGCCGTGCGGGCGGTCCTTGCGTCGCACACGTTCCGCGGCGGCGGCACGGCCTTTCTGGCCGAATTGCTGATCCGCCTCGCGTCGGCCGGATGCTCCTCCCTCGAAATATCCGCGCGCCAGCACCGGCGGCCCCACGGAAGGTCCAAGGCCTTCACGATCAAAAACACGGCGGACATGATCCGCACCGTCGCCCGGCTCTTCTTCGACGTCCGGTTCCGGCACGCTTGAGATGTCCGTAATAACGAAGCGGCAGATTGAGGCGATTATCTTTGACCTCGACGGCACCCTCGTCAATTCCATTTCTGACCTGACGGCCGCCGTCAATCATGTCCTGGAAAAACGCGGCCGGCCGGGCGTGGCCCAGGAAGTTGTTCGGACCTTCGTCGGCGACGGACTGGCCAAACTTCTCGGCCGGGCCCTCAAGACCGACGACGCGGAGGCGGTCCGGGCGGCGGCGGAGGATTTCAATCCGTGGTACGACGCGCATTGCCTCGATTCGACCGTTCTCTACGACGGCGTGCGCGAAACGCTGGATCGGTTTTCGTCCAAGCAGTTGGCCGTGATCTCCAACAAGCCGGGGGCCTTCACGAGAAAAATTCTGGAGGGCTTGGGCGTCAGCGGCCGGTTTGAACTCGTCTGGGGGCCCGAATCGGTCCGGCGGATGAAACCCGATCCGGAAAGTTTCGTCAAAGCCGCCGGGTTCCTCGGCGTTCCACCGGACCTCGTCTGCGCGGTCGGCGACCGCTCGACCGATGTGGTGGCCGGGCGGAACGCGGGCATGATGACGGTCGGCGTCACGTGCGGTATCGGCGACCGCATGGAACTCGAGGCCGCCGGGCCGGATGTCCTCATCGGCAATCTCCGTGAACTTGAAAATTATATCGAATAGGTGCAGAATACCGGCATGCCGTTAACACAAGCGCAGATCGCACGGTTCAGCCGGCACCTCATCATGCCGGAAGTCGGGGTCGAGGGGCAGGAAAAACTGCTCAAGGCGAAAATTCTCCTCATCGGCGCCGGTGGGCTCGGGTCGCCGCTCGCGATGTACCTGTCCGCCGCCGGCGTTGGAGAGCTGACGCTGGTCGACTTCGACCGCGTCGACGAGTCGAACCTACAGCGGCAGGTCATCCATTTCACGTCCGACCTCGGGAAACTCAAGGTCGAGTCCGCCAAGGCGAAAATCGCCGAGATCAATCCGTTCTGCAAGGTCAACACGGTCGTTGCGAAAATTTCGTCCGACAACGCCATGGACATCATCCGCGACCATGACATCGTCATCGACGGCACCGATAATTTCCCGACGCGGTACTTGATGAACGACGCCTGCGTCCTCTCCGGGAAACCCAACATCTACGGCTCCATCTTCAGGTTCGAAGGCCAGGCCACCGTGTTTTATCCGGGCAAGGGTCCCTGCTACCGTTGTCTCTATCCCGAACCGCCGCCGCCGGGCGCGGTGCCGAGCTGCGCCGAGGGGGGCGTTCTGGGAATTCTGCCCGGGATCATCGGGCTGATCCAGGCGACGGAGGCGATCAAGATCATTCTCGGCAAAGGCAGCCCCCTCATCGGCCGGCTGGTCCTCTTCAACGCGATGGAGATGAAGTTCCGCGAGGTCAGGATCCGCCAGAATCCCGAGTGCCCCGTCTGCGGCGCCAACCGCACCATCCACCAGCTCATCGACTACGAACAGTTCTGCGGACTGGGCCGGGGCGAGGCCGCGGCGCCGGAGGCGGCCGCGGGCGCCAACGGCGTCCAGGAACTGACGGCGGAGGAGGTCGCGGACCTGCGCAAAAAGAATCCGAAACTGGTGATGGTCGATGTGCGCGAAGATTCGGAACTCGCCATCTGCCGGATCGACGGCGCGATGCACATCCCGCTCGGGGAGATTCCGACACACTTCAATTTGCTCAATCCCAGGGACGAGATCGTCGCCTTCTGCCACCGCGGCATGCGCTCCCTCAAGGCCGCCAATTTCCTCCGCGAGCAGGGGTTCGAGAATATCAAAAGCATGAAAGGCGGCATCGAATCCTGGAGCACCGACGTCGACCCGTCTGTGCCGCGGTATTGAATTGAATCCGGCTTGGCGCCGGTCGTGCCGGTTTTGCGGTTTTTCCGAACCGCGGCCGGATCGGATCGTGTATGGGTGTCCTTCCTGCGGGAAAAATCTGGAAGTCGTTTTTGACCTGACGAAGCCGCTCGCCCGCCGCGTCCGCGCCCGGCGCGGGTGCGGCCTGGATCGCTGGCGCGATGTCCTGCCCCTGCGGGCGGACACGCCCTCGATCCCGCTCCTGATCGGCGATACGCCGCTGTACGATTCGGCGGCGCTCGCGAAGGACACCGGATTTCGCCGGGTCATGGTCAAGGACGACGGACGGCTGCCGTCGGCGTCCTTCAAGGACCGCGCCAGCTCCGTCGCGATTCTGCGTGCGCTGAACCTGAACCGCCGCCGCGTAGTCGCGGCGTCGACCGGCAACGCCGCCGCGTCGCTCGCGTGCCTCTCGGCGGCCGTGGGCGTGCGCACGCTGATTTTCGTCCCGGCGGCCGCGCCGGAAGCCAAAATCGCGCAGCTCCTCGTGTTCGGCGCAACCGTCTTCGCCGTCGACGGCACCTACGACGACGCATTTGATCTCTCGGTGAAGGCCACGGAGACGTTCGGACTCTACAACCGCAACACGGGACTGAATCCTTTCACGCGGGAAGGGAAAAAAATATGCGCATACGAAATCGCGGAGCAGATGGGCTGGAACGTGCCTGAGTACGTCATCGTCGCCACCGGCGACGGCAACATCATTTCAGGCGTCGCAAAGGGATTCTTCGAATTGAAAACCCTCGGACTGACCCGCCGCGTGCCCCGCATGATCGCGGCGCAATCCACCCGGAGCAACGCGATCGCGCGCGCGCTCAAGACCGGCCGGCTGCGCCCCGTGCGCGCGACAACGGTCGCCGATTCGATCAGCGTCGACCTCCCGCGCGACGGAGACCTCGCGGTCGATTATATCCGCCGGTCGGACGGGTTCGCCGTTGAAGTCACCGACGCCGAAATCCTCGCCGCGATCCCGTACCTCGCGCGCAAGGCCGGCGTCTTCGCCGAACCGGCCGCCGCCTGCGCCGCCGCGGCGCTGCGCCGAGCCGCGCGGGACCGCTGCATCCCCAGAACCGCGTCGGTTCTGTGCCTTGTTTCGGGAAATGGCCTGAAGGACGTGAAATCCGCCAAGACCTCGATCGAAAAGTTGAGCCGGCCTGTTCCGGTCAACCGAAAATCCGCGCTGAAACACGTCGAGATATTTCTCAAAACTGGTAAAACTCCGTAGCCGCCCTTTAAGGGTCGGCTACGCGGCGGGGCGCCTTTCCTCCATCAGTCGGTCGAGATTGTAAAACCGCCGGCCCTCCTCCGTGAAGAGGTGGACGACGACGTCCATGTAGTCGACCAGGACCCACCGGGCCGACGGGGACGCGCCGTAGCCCTCGACGTGGTGCGCGCGCACGCCCTGCAATTGCATCTTCTCCAGCAGATTTTCCGCCAGGCTGTGCAGGTGCCGCACGCCTGTGGCGGTCGCGATCACGAACGAATCTGCGACATGGTTTTCCAGCGGGACGGTTTGGATGTTCTCGGCTTTGAAGTCCGACAGAATGTCGATAATCCGCCGCTCAAGCGTCGGAGGACCGGAGGGGCGCGCACGGCGGCGACCGGCTGTAACGGATTTCGGACTTGCCTTGGGTTTGGTTTTTCGAGGCACCCTATTCGAGGCGCTCGTAGAGGTGCGTCCTTTTCTTAGGCATGAATCCCGCATCGGTGATCAGCTCCCGGACCCGTTTTTCGCTCATGTGATAGATCGTTCCGGCCGATGCGACGACGTTCTCCTCGATCATCGTGCTGCCCATGTCGTTCGCGCCGAAAAAAAGCGCAAGCTGGCCGATCTTCTCGCCCTGCGTCGGCCACGACGACTGGAGATTCGGCACGTTGTCCAAAAAAAGCCGGCACAGCGCGAGGTGCTTCAGATATGCGTTCGGCCCCGTCACCGAGCCGCCCAGTCCGCGCGCATCGGTCGGCTGGTACGTCCACGTGATGAACGCCGTAAATCCGCCGGTCTCGTCCTGCAGGTCCCGCAGCCGCTCCAGGTGCCGGACCCGCTGCTCGACCGCTTCGTCAAATCCGATCACCTGCGTGCACGTCGACCGGAGGCCCAGCCGGTGCGCGGTCCGGTGGATCTCGAACCACGCGTCGGCCGTGCACTGCGACCGGTGGACCTTCCGGCGCTGCTCGTCGACCAGAATCTCCGCGCCGCCGCCCGGCAGCGTCCGGAGGCCCGCGGCCTGGAGTGCGCTCAAAACTTCCTCGAACGATTGTTTGGATATCTTCGCGATGAAGAAAATCTCTTCGGCCGACAGGCCGTGAATGTGGATCTCCGGGAATCTTTCGCGGATGTCTGAAAAAAGGTCCACGTAATAGTTCAACCCCAGCCGCGGGTTCAGCCCGCCTTGGATCAGAATCCCCGTGCCGCCGAGGTCCAGCGTCCCTTGAATTTTTTTGTCCATCTCCGCCTGCGACAGCACGTAGCCGCCGGTCTCGTGCGGGTATCGGAAGAACGCGCAGAAACTGCAACCGGTCACGCACACGTTTGTGTAATTGATGTTCCGGTCGATCACGTAGGTCACCACGCCGTCCGGATGCAGCTCGCGGCGACGCGCGAACGCCATCTCGCCGAGTTCCGGCAGGGACGCGCGCTCGTGGAGCCGGACGGCGTCGTCCACCGACAGCCGCGCAGCGACGGCGACGGCGGCGGTCACAGAATCTTGACCGGACGGGGCGCGCCGGGGTTGGAAGAGGCCGGGGAGGCGGGGATTTCGCTGGCGAGAACTTCGGACATCGGCGGCAGCGCCGCGCTCAGCTTGCGGAACTGATCGAGCGCGTCCAGATGAATGATCCCCAGCCGGTATCGTAGATTTTTCGTGAAATAGACCAGAATGTCCATGGCCGACATGCCCGCCCGGCCGGCCACCCGGTTCGAGATCGCCACCAGCTTGTTCAGGCCCTGCGCCGACGCGTCGGTCAAGAGATGCCCCAGGTCGGTCCGACGCAAATGGTCCGTCCGAGCCGCCCAGACCGCGAACACGAACGGCATGTGGGTCTGCTTCCGCCACCGCCCACCCAGATCAAACACGAGGCGCGGATCGCCGCGCGCGGCCAGCGCGGCATCGCCGATCAGAAGCGCGCCGTCGGCCGCGGCGAGCATCTTGTCCAGATTCGCGTCCATCGGGACCCACTGCGGCCTCAGGCCCTCATGCGCCAGGATCACCCGCAGAAGCGTCAGGGAAGAACGCGAGCCGCGGTCATACGCCACCCGCTTCAACTCCGACCCCGGCCGGCGGAAAAACAGGACACTGCCGGCTTCGTCTTCGCACGCGATCCCCGCGAACGGAAACATCGACAGGTGCGGCCGGTCGAAGAGCGTGATGACCGGCACCAGCGCGGCGTCCAGAACGCCCCGGTCCAGATCCACTTCGAGCTGGACCGGAGACGCGAAGGTCAGATCGACGCTGACCTTGTCCTCCAGCCCCTCGATCAGCGGCAGCGCGTTCAAATACGGCACCGACCCGATTTTCAGCCGCGCCATCACGCCACCCCGGCCATCTCGAGAAGATCGTACAACGAATCCCGCTGCACCGGAACCCGGCCCGCCTCCCGGATGATCCGGCGGATCCGCTCGGTCGGCAACTCCTGCGGAGTGGTCGCGCCGGCCATGTGCGTGATCTTTTCCTCGCCGACGGTGCCGTCAAAATCGTCGACGCCGAAGGACAGCGCGACCTGCGAAAGCTTCTCGCCCAGCATGATCCAGTAGGCCTTGATATGCGATACATTGTCCAGCAATAGCCGCGACAGCACGAGCATCTTGAGATCGCGGAGGCCGGTGGTCGGCCGGCGCGTCGATTCGAAATTCGTGTTTTCGGGATGAAAGGCCAGGGGAATGAAAACGTTGAAGCCGCTCGTCTCGTCCTGCAGGTCGCGGATCCGCAGAATGTGGTCGACGACCTCCTCCGGGCGCTCGATGTGGCCGTACAGCATCGTCGACGTCGATTTCAATCCCATCCGGTGCGCGAGCCGGTGCACGCTCAGCCACTCCTCTGCGCTCGCCTTCTCCGCGCAGATCGCGCGACGCACGCGCGGCGCAAAAATCTCCGCGCCGCCGCCCGGCAGGCTGTCCAATCCCGCGTCGACCATGCGCTCCAGCACCGCCTCCACAGGCAGACCCGTCACCCGCGCGAAAAATTGGATCTCGACCGCCGTGAACGCCTTCAGGTGCACTTGCGGAAGCGCCGCTTTCAGCGCCCTCAGAAGATCCAGCGAATACTCCCAGTGCCGCGTCGGATGCATCCCGCCGACCATGTGAATCTCCGTAAACCCCAGCCGCCGGTGCGCCTCCACGCAGTGCTCCACCGCGTGCGGTACCTCAAAAAAATACGCACCCGCCTCACCCTCGTCCCGCCGGAACGCGCAAAACATGCACCGGTAGACGCAGATGTTCGTCGGATTCAAATGAAAATTGATGACGTAGTACGCCCGGTCCCCGTGCCGCCGCTCCCGCTCGCGGTTTGCCAGCCGGCCGTACCGCAAGAGGTCAAAGTTCGTCAGAATCTCCATCCCGTCTTCAAAATCCAGCCGATCCCCTCGATCGATCTTCCCCTCGATCCGGTCTGCGGCGCTTCGTGAGTGTAGTTGCATAAAGTAAACCGCATTTTAGTCGCCCGGCCGCCGGTTGTCAATGCGTTTGTTTTGAACTGTGCATCCGTCTGAAGATTCATCCGCCCACGTATATAAATCTATAACGTTCAACATCTTTGTGATCTGGATCACAGACTTTGTGTGAATGATTAATCGACTTCGGCTCTGCTACTTAGAAAATATGCAGCCGCGCCGGACGATCTGGCACGGCGATTGCCACTGTTCCGTTCAGTTCGCGGCGCGAATGGTAGGTCATATCAAGAACCCTCGCAGGAGGGAGAAGGCAGAGCGGGTGATGACAATGAAGAAGCGAGATTGGAGCGCAATGTTAGTAACCGTGATTTGCCTGTGCCTGTTTTCCGGCACCGCGGCAACCGCCGCGCCGCTTTATATGTGGGAACTCTATGGTTTCAATGGATCCAATCAAGATTACCGGGGCGAGGTCCAGACGCCCGACAATCGGGTCGAGGCCATAAGAGGCGCATGGGCCACGCGGGATGGATATTTGAATTTGTTGAACACCGCCGTGCCGGGCATTGACAATCCTCCGGTGGAGGGCGTGCTCAAGATCGTGACATCGCAGGTGCAGTATTTCCCGGCCGGATCCAAGGTGTCCTTGAAGCTGAGGTACCAGGCGGCGCAGGCGCAGGCAAAGACCGCGGGAAAACCGGCCGCGCCGGAAATCCCCGGCGCGCGCGCTTGCGTCATCTCGCGCTCGTTTGATTCCATGTTTCTGCTCGGCGCCTGTCGGACTTTCCGTGATTGGCTGCTGGGCGGCGCGCCGGGAAGATATGCCGTCGGACTGTATTACGAAAACGAGGGAGGAGCACTCAGATGAAAATAAGTCCCGTCATTCTACTACTGGCCTGCCTCGCAGCGCCGATTCAGGCCGCCGCAAGTCACGCGCCCGTCATTGACTTCGAGCGATTCACCGTCACACCCGATCGCGTCGAGCCGCGTCAGAAACTGCTGTTCATGGTGACCCTCGCCAACCACGGCAAAGAGCCCGTTTCTTTTGTGCGTGCCGAGGTTTCGATGCGAGTGAGGCCCGCGGGCGGCAAATGGATCGCCGCCGGGCAGGCCGCCTTCTATGCGGCCGAGAGCCTCAAACCCTCTGAAGTCCGGTCATATCCGTTCCGTAAGGATGAGATCGTGTTTGCAAAGACAGGTGTCTTTGAGATCGAGGCAAGCAAGATCGTGCTTGAGGGCGTTGGAGGTCCGAGTGGCCGCATCGTGATCCAGGAGGCCCGAACGGACAAGGTCACCGTCACGGGCAAGTACTCGATCGAAGCCAAATCAATCCGGGTGACGCCGCCGAATCCGAGGGCCTCGGCGCCCTTTACCGCCAGCGCCCTGTTCGTGAATAGATCGAACGCCGTTGAGCCGAATCTCGTCGTCAACCGGCTGTCCATGTACAAGGGTCAGAGGGTGGTCGCCGCAAAAGAGGAACCGGTCCGGAAACGCCTGGCCAACGGGGCATCCGCCACTTTGAACTTGGAAATCCCCACGGGCATGCCGGCGGGCCGGTATCGGCTGGTGGCGGAAGCCGACATCGGGAACAAGGCGCGGCCGGCCTACATGAGAAACGCCGTCAGGACGATGAATCTGATCGTCGCGCAGGATACGTCAGGATCAAGAACCCAGGATTCACCCACGCCTGCCCGCCTCGTTCCGCCGGACGTGGAGCTTTCGACGCTGACCGTCACGCCGGCGCCCCTCGAAGTCCTGCAGAATGGGACCGTCAAGATCGTGATGCGGAACGTGGGGATCGAGACGCTCAATCCGTGCGGCGTGTCCGTCGCATGGAAGTACCGAAGGACCGGCCAGCCGGATTTGCAATCGAGCCTCTTCTCCTACAACCTGCTCCAACCGCTCGCGCCGGCGGACACCCGCGAGATCGTTCCGCCCTCAGGCGCGTTCCTCCTCTTCCTCTATGAGCCCGGAAACTACGAGTTCGAAGCGAACCTTCTTCTGGGAGGAGACTACATCGGCCGGGAGGTGAACATGGCGAACAACCGGAGAACTGCCGCGTTTACGGTGGTCCCCGCGGTGGAGAAACCTGACTGGACGGTGACGTCGGTTACGCTCGATCCACAGACGCCGGCGGCCGGGTCGGCGTTCAGGGTCCGGGCGGTATACAGAAACCAGGGAACAAGGCCGTCGTCCAGCATCGCGGTCCGATGCCGGATATACCGGGACGGCGTCCAGGTCGGAGAGAAGTCCGAAAGCATCAACTCGATTTTTTCGCCCGGCAGTGAAACGTACTCTAATTTCCTCTTCAACGCCGGACTCCCGGCCGGGACCTACACGGTCACCGTCGAGGTCGATTCGGATAACTGGGTCCAGGAATCGAACGAGTCCAATAACTCGCGGTCCGGCACATTCCGAACCAGCGCCGGCGGAAGCGTCCTCGTGCCGCCCGACGTGGCGCTTGCGACGCTGGCGGTCGTGCCGTCGACGATCGAGGTACTGCAGAACGGCGCCGTCCAAATCGTGATGCGGAACGTGGGGACCGAAACGCTCAATCCGTGCGGCGTGTCTGTCGCATGGAAGTACCGCAAGACCGGCCAGCCGGATTTGCAGTCGAGCGCGTTCTCCTACAACCTGATGCGGCCGCTCGCGCCGGGAGACACCTGCGAGATCAGTCCGCCCTCGGGCGCGGTTCACCTCGTCCTTCATGAGCCGGGAAACTACGAGTTCGAAGCGGACCTGCTTCTGGGAGGAGACTACATCGGCCGGGAGGCGAACATGGCGGACAACCGGAGAACAGCCGCGTTTACGGTGGTTCCCGCGGTGGAGAAACCCGACTGGACGGTGACGTCGCTTGCGCTCGATCCACAGACGCCGGCGGCCGGGTCGGCGTTCAGGCTCCGGGCGGTATACAGAAACCAAGGCGCCGGGCCGTCGTCCAGCATCGCGGCCCGATGCCGGATATACCGGGACGGTGTCCAGATCGGAGAGAAGTCCGAAAGCATCAACTCGATTTTTTCGCCCGGAAGTGAAACGTACTCAAATTTCCTCTTTAACGCCGGACTCCCGGCCGGGTTCTACACGGTCACCGTCGAGGTCGATTCCCTCAACTGGGTCCATGAATCGAACGAACTCAACAACACGCGGACGGCGGCGTTCACGGTTCCCTGACCGCCCACATTGCCGCACGGATTCTTTTGGGTTATTGTTTCACGATGGTGAGACTTGATCGAGTTGTTCTCTTGTTCCCGCTTCTCTTGCTCGCCGCCTGCGGATCGAGCCCCGGTCGCCCCGGGCACGAGCCGGCGGCGCCGGACGCGGGTCACACCCGCCTCCATCAGTACGTCCTGCGGTACCAGACCGGCGAGGAGCGGTTTGTCGAGATCCACGGCGAAACGGCGGCGCTCTGGGGAAGCGACCGCGTCGACATGGATTCGGTGGATGTGGCGTTTTACCGGAATAACCTGGTCTTCCTGAACCTCATCGCCCGCGCCGGCCAGGCACGCATGGAGGCGCCTGATTCCGGCCGAATCTCTCTCAAGGAAATTTCCGGACGCCTGTACTACGGCGGCCGCTTTACGGCATCGTCGATGGAGATTTCCTTCGGCGAAGGCGCCTGGTCCGCCCGGGACGCCGTCCGGTTCGACCGCGAGCCCCTTTCCTTCCGCGCGGCGGCCGCCGCCGGCCCCCTCTCGCTCGACCGCATCGACGCTGTGGAGCCCGACATCCGGACCGAAAGCGCCTCCGCCACGGCGGCCCACTCCACGTTCTTCCCGGCCGCCCGCGCCATCCTCCTCGAAGGCCGCGCCCTCTGGCGCACCGACACGGAAACGCGCCGCGCCGGCCGCATGAAACTCCGGCTCGACCCGGCCTACAGCCGGATCGTTCCGGTCGACCGTTGACCTGCGCGCCGAAATCATATAAAGGAATTCATCCATGGCGCTGAAAGACCGCATGAAGCCGCTGATCTTGACGAAAAAGGAGGAGGTCGGGTTTCCGGGCCTCGCCGTTTTTCATTTCAAGCCCACCGATGGACCCATCGTCGATTTTGAGGCCGGGCAGTACCTCACGATCGGCGACGACGTCCAGCAGGCCGCCGGCGTCAAGTTCGTCCCGCGGCCCTACTCGGTCGCATCCTCGCCGCTCGTCAAGGACTCGGTCGAGTTCTATATCGTCGAAGTCGACGGCGGCGAATTCACGCCACATCTCTTCCGGAAAAAAATCGGCGAGCAGGTCTGGTACATGGGGCCGAAGGGCAAATTCACTCTCTCTCGCACAGCCCTCACCCGCATGGTGTTCATGTGCACCGGCACCGGACTTGCGCCCTTCATCAGCATGCTCCGGACCCTCAAGACGTCCGGGCAGGGACGCGGAAAAACCATCACGCTCATGTTCGGCAACCGCACCAGCAAGGAGATGGGATACGTGGAGGAGCTTCGTGGCTGCGAAGTCGACGCCGACCTTGATTTCGTCTACCTGCCCACCGTCAGCCGGCCCGACGGCGACGCCGGATGGAGCCCGGCCATGGGCAAGGGCCGCGTCAACGATACGTTCCGGCTCCTCCTCGGCCTGCCGAAACAGGGCAAGGTCGATCCTGTCCTGCCGGCCCACCAGACACGCGACGCGCTCGTCGCGCGCATGCCCAAGGGACAGACCGCCTTCTTCCTCTGCGGCAACCCCGACATGATCGCGGACGCCAAGGCCGCCATCACTGCGCAAGGCTGGACCGCGCCGGAACATATCTTCACTGAAGATTACTGGTGATTCAATTGCGTTGAAAGCCTTCCTCCTCTCCAAACTCAAACTCTCCGAGGACGAATTCGCGCGCACGTCCCTCCTCGCGCTCCTCTTCTTCCTCCTCGTCAACGGAATCTTCTTCGGACGCAACGCGCGCGACTCGATCTTCCTCGTCAAGGTCGGCCTTGCCGCACTGCCCTACGCGTACATGCTCAACGCCGTCATCGCCATCGGGTCAGCCGCGGTCTACGCGATGTTTGTCGACAAGCTCGACCGATTCAAATTCGTGCGGGCGGTCCTGATCCTGTTCATCGCGACGCTCGCCACGGTGGTGTTGGGCCTGAAGACCGAATGGATGTGGTTTTACTGGGCGACCTACTCGCTGATCCAGGTGGTGTGGCTCATGTCCCTCATGATGTTCTGGACCTTCGCCGCCGATTTCTTCGACGCCGTCCAGGCCAAACGCATCTTTCCCCTCGTCGGCATGGGCGGGCTCGTCGGCATGATCACCTCGGGGCTCGTGGCCAAACCGCTCGTCAAAACGTTCGGCACCGAAAAACTCTTCATCGCGTGGGCCGTACTCCTCGGCGCCGGACTCCTCGTCGTCGCGGCCCTCGCGCGGTACCGCCCCAAGGCGCCGCCGGGCAAGGCGGCCCGCAAGGCGCCCAAGCTCAGCCAGTGGCAGCAGTTCCTCGAAGGCTTCCGGAACGTCCGGCGCACGCCGCTCCTCGTCAACATGGTCGTCCTCATTCTTGCGCTCTGGCTCGTCTTCACCCTGATCGACTACCAGTTCAGCCAAGTCGCGCGCGCGAATTTCACGAAGGAGGTCAACGGCGTGGCCATGACCGACAAGGACGCCCTGACGTCCTTCCTCGGAATTTTCCGAAGCTGGGCCGGCGCGTGCTGCCTCCTCTTCCAGATATTCCTCACGCCCCTGGCGATCCGCAAGCTCGGTGTGACCGGGGCGATGACGCTGCATCCCGCATTTCTCCTCTTCTCCATCGGCAGCATGATCGTCTCCTTCGGGTTCGCGTCGGCCTGCGTCACCAAGTTCGGCGATCATGTGCTGCTCTACACGGCCACCGACGTCGCCTACCAGCTTCTCTTCAACCCCATCCCGCCCGCTCAGCGCGGACGGGCGCGGGCGTTTGTCGAAGGCTACATCAAACCCTTTTCGATGGGTCTGGCCGGCGCGGCCTTGCTGCTGCTGGTCGAATTGAAACTGGAGCCGGCCCAGATCGCGGCTTGCAACTTCGGACTCGCCGCCGTCTGGTTCGTCGCGACGATCCTGCTCCGCAAGAATTATCTCAAGGCCGTCGTCTCCAACCTCCAGGCCGCGCCGCAGGCCGGCGTGCCCGTCCTGTCGGCGCTGTCGATCGAAAACGCGGAGGCGACGGTCCGCGAAATGGAACAGCGGCTCAAGTCCGCCAACCAGGAGGACATCTCGTTTGCGATCGAGTATTTCCTTTTCATCAAATACGAACCCGCCGCTGCTCTCTGTGTGCCGCTCCTCGAACACGCCAACCCCGAAGTCCGGCGCATGGCCTGCCGCGCCATCGGGCAGATCGGCGGACGCGACATGCTGACGCACTTGGAGGACCGCCTGGGCGATCCGCACCCGGATGTGGTCCGCGAGGCGCTCGCGGGGTTCCGGAGGCTCGGGTCGGAGGAACAGATCATGGCGCTCGAAATTCTGCGCATGCATCCCGACATCGGCGTGGTCGCGGAGGCGGTCGAAACCGAGGCGGAAATCGGCGGGTTCGACGGCATCCTTTCCACTGCCGAGATGCTCAAGCGCTGGGCCAAAAGCGAGGACCCCCGCGAGCTGGAACTCCTCGCGTCCATCCTCGGGCGGCTGCGCATCAAATCTTTTCTACCCACGCTCCTGGAGATGGCGCGACACGCCAATCCGAAAATCTCGCGGGCGGCCGTCCGCTCCCTCACGGCCTTCAAGGACGAACGCGTCATCCCGGCGCTGGTCGACGCCCTCCGCGACGACATTCTCTTTCCACACGTGCAGCGGTATTTCGCCTCGTGCGGCGAGCATCTCCGAACCACAATCCTTTTGGCCTACCGGCAGGAGGTGAGCCGCCGGCGCGTCAAACTCCGGTTTCTCGCCGCCATCGCGCGAAATACGAAATGGGACCCGACCGACCTCCTGCTCCAGGAGATCCATTCCGACGAGCCTGCGATCCGCGACCTCTGCGTCGTGTCCCTCGCCCAGCGCATCGACGGCAGGCTCCCGGCGGAGGAGGCGGTCCGAATATTGAAACGCGAGATCGAACACTGGATCCGAATCGAAACCCTCCGCGAACATCTTCTCGGACTCTGCCGGACCGACCGCGCGCGCGACGTGACGAACTACGTGTTCGACCAGGAGGCGCGGGACGCGTGCAAGCTCGTGTTTATCGAGCTCGGATTTCTCTCCGACCGGCTCACCCTCCAGCGCGTCTACCGGAACGCCGTCCACGGCGCGCCGGCCGAACGCGCCCTCGCGCTGGAGGCGCTCGAAAATATGGGGGACCTCAAACCCTGGACCGGCATCCTCCTGCCCGTCCTGAACGGCGCGATGGTGGAGGCCCGCAGGGAGTTTTTGAAGCACGTCCCGGACGCCCACTTTGACGTGGGCCGCACCCTCGAGGACCTCGTCGCCCGGCCCTACGAATACATGATCTCGGCCATCCTCTACGTGTGGAAGGACAACCCGGACCCGGCCCGCCGCGACCTCGTCGCGTCTCTGCGGTCGCACTCGTCCGCGCTCGTCCGCGAACACGCAGCGGCCGTGCAAATAACCGATGGGGGGTTAAAAACCCATGCTGACCCTTGAACGAATCTTACTATTGAAACAGGTGAGCCTCTTCGCCGGGCTTAATATCCAGGAACTCCGGCTGATCGCCGACATCGTTGAGGAAACGGAGGAGGATCAGGGAGAAATCGTCTTCAATCAGGGCGAGCCCGGCGATTCCATGTACATGATCATCGAAGGCGGCGTCCAGATCGTCCTCGCCGACGGCACGCCCGTCAAGACCCTCTCGACCTTCGAGGCCTTCGGCGAAATGGCCCTCATCGATGACGAACCGCGCTCGGCCACGGCCAAGGCGGTGGCGCCCTGCAAGTTTCTGAGGATCGACCGCGACCGGTTCGTGGCGCTCCTCGGGCAGTACCCGGAAATCTCCATGGGCCTTTTGCGCATGATGAGCCGCCGCATCCGCTCCGAACTCGCAGCCGCCCCGGCCGTTGCCCACCAGGAAGAACCGGGCATGGCCTTCCGGCAGTAGCGAAGCAGAAAAAAAAGGACACCCTCATCGGGTGTCCTCGATCGTGTTCTATCTTGATCTGACGATTACAGTCGATTCGCGAATCTACTGTGTCACTTCCACGAGTCAAACGGAGATTCCGGCTCGATCAACGGAGAAAAATCCTCGTTCGGAACGCCGATCGGAAACGTCACAATCTCGACTGCTCCCACCAGCTCCCGCTTCACCGAATTGACAATACCGGTTCCCAGCCCTCTGCCGCCCTCGGATTTCAACGCGCCGAAAAACTCAACCCAGCCGAATCCGGCGTTCATCACGCCGCGCGTCAGCTTGCCGATCGCGTTGTTCTCCGCGGCGTATGCGCCAACTGTAAACGTAAAACACAGTGCAACTGCCATAGCGAAAATCGCTGTCTTCTTCATAGCACCGCTTCACCTCCTTTCACAAACAATGACTAGCAAATTTGTTAACTGTACCAAAAGCAATCCCAAAAAGCAAATGTTTTTTTATGAATCACTTCCCCTGATCCTGCCCCAGCGCCGGCCGGTTCGGCGGCGTGACGGTCGTCGTGATCGTCGTCAGGGTGGTCGTCTCCTGTATCTTGACCGCCGCCTTGACCGCCTCCTTCGCCTCCACGACCGTGACGGTCACCGGCGCGTCCACAACTTCCGTGCTCTGCTGCGCCGCCTTCTCCTCCGCCGCGCTCGTGCCCGCCGGCAACACCGACGGCGCCACCGACTGGACCAGCCCGGCGGTCGCGTCCGTGATCCCCTTCGGATCCGTCGCGCTCTGGATCGTGGCCGACAGGCCGTCGGCGATCGGCACGACAAAATCGAGCGTCTGGGGGTCCAAAATCGGCGCGGCTTCCCCGCCGCCCGGCGCGCCGAGGCTCTGCTCGGCCTGCTGGATCCACGCGTTGAATTCCGCGACCGCCTCCGACACCGTTTTCGGCGCCTCCTTCTTCTCGCCACCCTTTCCGCCCTTCTCGTCGCCCCTGCCCACACCGCCCTCGCGACCGCCTCCGGCCGGCGCCATGCCCAGCATCGCCTGGACCGCCGGCGGCAGTTTCTCCGCGCGCACCGGCGCCATGTACCCGGCGCCTTCGCTGATCTTGACCTCCGTGCCAAAACCCCGGTCGAACCGGCACTCCTGCCGCGTGCCGCGGACGCCGGCGACGGCGGTCGGCGTCGTCACGGTGAATTTGTTGGCCTTCGCGCTCTTTGGATCGACGTTCGACACCACCTTGCCCACCTGCAAGAACAGCTCGGTCGTCACGCTCGACTTGTCCTCGAACGCCCGGCCCACCACAAACTGCGTCAGCGGCTGGATCTCCGTCACGCTGTTCGTGAACACCAGACTCGCCTTGCCGGTCAGCCCCGTGTTGATCTGGTCCCCCGGACCCACCGCCATCCCGCTGCGCGCCGGCGTCCACGACGCTGACCCCCGCTTCTGCACCTCCACCTCGCCCGCCACGTCCGCGAGCTTCCCGGTCAGAATGTCCGCGCTCTGGGCGCGGAGCGCGAGCATGGACAAATACAACAATGCCGCGACGATCCGTCCGCCGCTGTCCATCTTCCTCATCTCCATCACTCCCTGTCCCTCAACAAACTCCCGGCGATCCCGCGCCGTTCTGTGTGCTCCACCACGCGCGACAGAAACCCGAGCAGCTCGTTGCCCGACATCTTCTGGTGCACGGTGCTCTCGGCCGGCAGAAGTTTCTGATAGACGGCTTCGCGCAGCGCGTATCGCTGGCTGCCCTTGAAAATCCGCTGCATCACCCAGCCCTTCACGCCCAGCGCGCTCATCAGCATGTGCGCGGCGTTGCCTTTCGTGAGCGCCACATTTTCGAGGGCCGCGACGTCCCGCCGGAACGTCACCCCGCGCTCTTTGTGCAGCCACACGAGTTCCCCCCACAAATTTACCGGCCCGGCATACCCCTCGGCCCGCGCCACGGCATGCACGGCATCCCCAATCGTCGCCTGAGGCTTGCGCGCAAGTTCGCGGTAAAAGTCCATGGACGATTGCGCATGCGCGGCGGGCGCCATGAAACAGAACGCAAAAACAATTAGACACATCCGCTTATCCACGAAGGGACACGAAGCTGACACGAAGGGTACCAAGATATTCAATAAATTATAAAAGGGGTTCTTCGTGTTCCTTCGTGTCCCTTCGTGGACAAATAATTTTTTCACATGCTCTGACCACTTGCGCTTCATATTCTCCTCACAGATCCAACGAGAGTTTCAGCCGCACGTACGATTCCGCCGACCGCGTCGGATACGCGGCGCCCGGCAGAAACCGGCCCCACTTGAACTGGTACTTGAGATCGCCCGCCAATCGCCACGCAACCGTCAGGTCGAGCTCGCTGCCCAGCTTCTTCGACGGATTGGTGGCCACAACGTCCGGCACCGGCACCGGCAACGCCGCGGTACCCGCCTTGTCTTTGCTGTATGTGTAATACGTCGGCTGCACCACCAGCTCCTGCCACAGCCGGCTGCGGCTCCAGCCGAACGGCTTGACGCTCCCGCCGAATTTCCACACCTTCAGATTGATCAGCTGCGGCGCCATCGCATAACCGAGCGAGAGCCCGCCGAACGAGATGAACCGCTCGTCCTTGCCGGCTGTGCTGCCGTTCGTGGTCGACGTCCCGACCGCAGCGTCGCCGTCGCCGCTGCCGGCGGCGTATTCGAGGTACAGCGTCGGCGCAAGCGCGGTCGGGAAAAAATACCGGAGCCCCGCGTCCAGCGCATCGGCGTCGAGATTGATCTTCCGCGAGGTCCCGCTCTCGTAGGTCTTGCCGCTCTCCATAATATATTGCGTCCAGTAACTCATCCGCCCCGTCAGGTTCCCCGAAAGGCCCAGCCCGTAATAGATCGAGTCAAGCTGGTGCCGCTGGCCGCCGCCGTCGGCGTGCTCGAAGTTCTGGTCGATGTTGCCGAGCACCGACAGGCCCGTGTTGAGGAATTTTGGATGAAGCTTCCACTTCCACTCAAGCCCGTAAAACCACCGCTTCGTCCGCCCTGTGCTCCAGCCGGCGGCGGTCGCGTCCACGTTGTCGTCCCCGGGCTGCTGGCGCATGAAAAAGATCTGCATCTCGTTCCGCCGCGACGCCATCTCGTACCGGAGGCCGTCCGCGACCATGCCGAACCCGATCCCGCGCTCGACCTGCGCGTACTGCCGACCGAACGTCCACGTGTGCTTGAAGGTCCGGCCGGTCCGGACGAAATCCATGTAGAACATGTCGAACGTCGGCAGCGCCCAGTCGTTCGCGTCGACGGCGGGGGTGTTGGCCTTGTTGTAGGTCATCGTGGTCTTGAGCCGCGCGTAAAAATTGGTCTTCTTCGTGGCGCTCGTGATCCGCAGGAAAAACCGCCAGTCATGCTCCCACGTGTGCTCCAGCGTGTCGGGCGTCCCCTTGTCCCGGTCGGTCCCGTTGTCCCCGCCGGTGTACTGCGGCGCGTACCACCCGCCATAATCGACCTCCCACCCGGTCGCGTTCGACAGCCCTCGCCAGATGAAATTGGACCCGCCGGACACATCCTGCGTCCGCCGCAGCTCCTCATACGTCTCCTGCCGCTCGCGCCGGAGTTCCTCCTGGCTCATCTGAGAAAAAGCGGGGTACGAACATAGAGCCAATTGAACCGACAGGCAAACAGAAAACCGTTTTATCCACGAAGCTGACACGAAGCTGACACGAAGCATCTCTCCTGATCCCTTTGCCCCTTCGTGCTCCTTCGTGCTCCTTCGTGGATAAACGAATTCCCCGTCAAGAATCTCTTTTTCTTGTTTTTCCATCAATTGATGTACCGTTTCCATTCCAGTCTCCCAATGCTGCCAAAGTTCACAAGCAACCCGACTCTTAGACCTGAGACCTTGAGATAATTCAACACCTGCGATTCTTCAGTACCGCTGAGCCTGCTGAGCGCCTTAATTTCAACGATGATCTTGCCGTGGCAGACCAAATCGGGCGCATATTCTTTTTTCAAGGTTCGACTCTTATATCGAATCCGCAATAGCTTATGCGGCTCGTGCGGGATGCCGCGGTCGGTCATTTCTATCTCCAGAGCTTCCTGGTAGACCTCTTCTTTAAATCCGGACTTGAGCTCGCGATGGACATCCATCGCAGCCCCTATAATTTCGAAGACCTCTTCGTTATATAAAAGAGGTTTCTTCACCAGCCGCGCGTCATCCATGCCTGTGCTGTCCGCCACCTCCGACTCGGACACGCTTTCCGATTCTTCGCGGATATCAGAGGTCATCTCACGATCGCCACCTTGTCCACCAGTTTTTCTCCCCCGGACTGAATGATGTAAATGTAGACTCCCGACCCGAGTTTCTGCCCGTATCGGTTGGCCGTATCCCACGGGAGCAGATTGGACCCCGGGACGCCGCTTTGCCGCAACTCCCGCACGAGTCTGCCGCCCACGTCGAAGATCCGCACCGTGATGTCCTGCGCCGCCTGCAGATTGTACTTGAACGTCACGTTCCCCGTCGCCCCGTCCGGGCCGGGGTTCGGGTACGCGAAGGTCTGCGTCCGGTCGAGGTTGCCGGCCAGAAACGCGGCCAAGTATTCGGGCAACCCTACCGCCAATGTGATTGCGGATTGCGGATTGTGGATTGCGGATTGCAATACCAGCGATGAAACCTGCCGCAAATTCGCCGGACCGGTCGGGGCGCCGATCAGGTACGCGTCGTACTGCGGCGGAATGCTCGCGACATTCTCCCACGACAGCACGACGGGCGAGTCCATGTCCGTCGCCAGACTGACCTCCCATGTTTTCACGGTTGTCACGGGCTCAGCGTACGACGCCGCCAACCACCCTCCTCCTGCTCCCTCTCCCGCTCTCACTCCAACCGCCACAAAATTCCCAGCCGCGGCCGGCGGATCAAACACCGCGGAGCGCGCCGCCTCCTGCGCCGTGGGCTTGACGCCGACATAATTCTGAAAATCCACCTGATCCCCCGCGGCCGCCGTCAATCTTACCACCCAGTCAACATCGCTTCCTCCGTTCACATATTGCGCGGCCATGACAGATCCTTCGTATTCCTTCGTGCCCCTTCGTGCTCCTTCGTGGACAATCCCTTCAGATTTATAATTTGGCGCCTGCTGCAATATATACGTCGACGTCTCCGCCGGGCTCGCCGGGTACGGACCCACCCACATCGTGCATGCAACCGGCGTGTAGAGCCAGAACCCCGTCATCGGTTTCATCTGCACGTGCGATACCTGCGCCGTCAGCGGGTCCGGACCCCAGTAGTATCCGGAGCCGGTGTACCAGAACAAAGTGTTCTTGATGATCCCGAGCGAATCGGCCTTCGCCGGAAGATATTTCTCGCCGTTCGTGTCGAACCACACGCCCGAATCCCAGTCCACGTAGAAATACTGCCCGGACGAGATCATGTGCCACCCGGCCGTCAGCGCCACGCGCACGGTGTCCAACGCCGTCGAGCCGGACACGTACGCGTAGCCGCCGGACGACGCGGTGTACACCCAGTACGACCGCCCGGTGTCGATCGCCGAACTGCTGGAAAGCTGCGAGTATTCCGAAACGCCGGCGCTCACCCCGGCGGCCTCGTTCCAGCCGTATCCTACCGGGCTCGTCATCCCGGCCGTGATCGTGCCAAACGTGGTCGCGGCCGTCTTGTTCGTCGCCACCATCCTCCACTTGCTCGCCGTAATATCCACGCCGTCGGCGTAGGCATAGAACAGCGCCTTTTTGGACGTGTTCGAATCGGACGTGGCCGTGATCAGATACACGCCGCGCGTCGTTCCGAGCGTGAACGTGTCCTGAACATAGCCGTCGGAGTCGGTCCAAGCCGAATCGCTCGACGTGAGCGCGGACGAGTCGCGGAAATACCCGCCGGTCGTCGACGGCGTCGACGCGATCGCGAACGTCACCCGCGCGTAGGGGATCGCGGCGCCGGTCGAATCGGTCAGGCGCACGCGGAGAGCCGAGGACAGCCGCGACGAGATCGTCGTGATCTGGTGGTTGCCGCTGACGACTGTAACGGTGTCGACCGTCACGCCGCCCGACACGACGGTCGAGGATTTGGTGTCGGTGAAGAAGGATTGGTTCATGAACGTCGCGGC
Organism: Candidatus Lindowbacteria bacterium RIFCSPLOWO2_12_FULL_62_27; assembly: GCA_001784175.1. GTDB lineage: Bacteria > Lindowbacteria > 2-12-FULL-62-27 > 2-12-FULL-62-27 > 2-12-FULL-62-27 > 2-12-FULL-62-27. The sequence continues at coordinate 272,340 of MFPR01000028.1, read as the reverse complement.
GTCAAAGGACGTCAGCCGGTAATAGTATGTGTTGCCGGCCGTGACCTGCGTGTCAACCCATGACGTCGCGGAGGACGACGCGGTCCAGACGAGATTGGCGGGGTTCCCCCAGTTCGTCGTGTCGACTGTATTCTTCAATCGGTAAATTTTCGCCCCCGCATATCCCACCGACCCGCCGTTCGTCTCCTCATTCACGGTCGGGATCGTCCAGCTCATCGAACAGCCGGCGCTCGTGCACGAAACCGTCACGTTCGCAGGCAGGCCGGGCGCCGTGCTGTCGGCGCCGGCGGTCGTGTCGACAGCGCCCAAACGATACGGACTGAACTTGATGTTGGTCGACGCGCCCGTGTCATAGATCATCTTCGAAATCCTGACCTCGTCTGTCGTGTCCCACCAATTGCGGGTGAAATCGAACGTGTTGCCGCTGCTGTTGAACACGCCGCTATCCGCATTGCGGGTCGATGTACGGATGTTGTTCTTCAGTACGGTATCGGAAGATGAGGAACCCGTGATGTAAATCTGATACTGGGCGTTTGAATCCAGCGTATTCTGAACCAAGAAGTTATCGGAACTCGATGACAGGGAAATGCCGTCCGCCAGATTTGAACTGATCACGTTGGTCCGAAGTATATTTTGATTGGAAGATTTTTTCAGGTCAATGCCTGTGGTGTTGGATTTGACAGTGTTATTACTCACAATATTACTCGAACTGCTATCCAGCGCGATACCCCCGAGATTGGAATCAACCCTGTTGTTGTCCACAAGATTTCCTGAACTCAATGTATAGAGCCAGATTCCTGCGCCGCTGTTCGAAACAATCAGATTGGAACTGACCGTGTTGCCTTCGCATCCGTATTGCAGCGTCACGGCGCTGTTGACGGTGCCGCTGACGCTGTCACCGGTGATGATCGAGGAGTCGACGTTTTCGAAATGGATGCCGTCATACGCGCCGGTGACTCCCAGATTCTTGATCAAAAGCCCTGCTTGGCTGTCGGCGAAAATTCCGTGGGTCACTTTATTGAACAAGACCGATGCGGACCCCGGCGGATCGATGACCGTTGAGTTGGAGTCCTTGCCGATGATTGAAATGTAGTCGGTGTCAATATTGAAAGCCGCCGTCTCTCCCAAGTAGGTCATGACGTATGTGTCCGTATACAACCCGGCGTCCACAAAGATCGTATCACCGGACTTGACCGATTGGAGCGCCTTCGCAACGCTGCGGTAGGGTTTGGAGGTGGAGCCGTCGCCGTAGCTCGTGTCCGCGCCAGCCGCGTACGTGAACGAGTCGGTCGAAGACGAGTACGTGTCGTTCACGTACCACGCGCGCGCAGTCGTGTCCGTCGCGGACACAGTTCCGGATTTCGTGTCGGTGAAAAACGACTGATTGAAAAACGGGCTGGTCGCCGACGGCGAATCGAACGAGGTCAGCCGGTAATAGTACGTGTTGCCGGCCGTCACCTGCGTGTCGATCCACGACGTCGCGGACGACGACGCGGTCCACACGAGGTTGACTTTATTCGCCCAATTCGACGTATCTGTCGTATTGGTCCTATAGATGATCGCCCCCGCATACCCCACCGTCCCCCCGTTCGTCTCCTCATTCACAGTCGGGATCGTCCACGTCACCGAACAGCCGGCGCTCGTGCAGGAGACCGACACGCTCGCGGGCAGGCCGGGGGCGGTGGTGTCGGCGCCGGCGGTCGTGTCGACCTTGCCCAGCCGGTACGGGATGAAAGCCGAGGCGGTGTCGGCGAATTTCTGCGAAATCGTGACCTCGTCCGTCGTGTCCCACCAGTTGCGCGTGAAGGCCTGCGACAGGCCGGCCTGATTGAGCGCATGGTAAGTGGTGTTCCCGGTGAAATTGTTGCGCGTGATCGTATTGCCGCTGGACGTTCTGTTGAGCAGAACCCCGTAGGCGTTGGCGCTCACGTCGTTCTGCGCGATCACGTTCGAATCCGAACCGGCCAGCAGGATGCCGGACTGGTTGCTTGCCGAACGGCCGCTGAACCGGTTGCCGGACACGGTGTTGTAGGTTCCCGTGTCGACGGATAGCCCGGCGGTTGCGTTCGAATCAGTGGCGTTGCGGGTCACAACGTTGTAGGAACTCGACACCAGCCGGATGCCGAAGCCCGAATTCGAATGGGCCGCGTTGCCCGACAGGGTGTTGGTGTCCGACGCGGTGAAATAAAAACCGTAGGTCGCGTTCGAGTCGGCCGCGTTGCCGTAGAGCGTGTTGCTCCGGGATGACGCAAGATAGATGCCGGCGGAAGCATTGAACCGGGCGGCGTTGGTCTCCAGCGTGTTGTTCCAGGAAGAATTCAGATAGATGCCGGCGACGGAGTTCGAATCGGCCGTGTTGCCGCTGATCGTGTTGGACGCGCTGGTCTTGAGATAGACGCCGAAATTTGAATTCGAATCAGCCATGTTGTTCCTTATGGCGTTGGACGAGCTTGAATCGAGATATATCCCGATCCCATTGTAACGGGCCGTCACGCCGGTCACGGTGTTGCTGTCCGAACCGCTCGCGAAATAGACGCCCACGTCATTGGAACACAGGCTGTCGCCGGAAATCGTCGAGGAGTCGACATTTAAAAACGCGATGCCGGCCAGCGCCCCGGTCACCCCGAGGTCACGGATGACCAGACCCGTCTGGGTGTCGGCGTAGATGCCGAACAGACCCTCCACCGTTTTCGCCCCCGGCGGGTCGAACACGGTAGCGTTCGAGTCCTTGCCGATGATCGTGATGTAATCGGTGTCGATCTTGAACGCAGCCGTTTCGGACGACGACACGAGCACGTACGTGTCCGCGTACAGGCCTGCGTCCACGTAGATCGTATCCCCCGACTTCGCCCCCTGCAGCGCCTTCGCGACCGACCGGTACGGCTTGTTGACGGTGCCGTCACCGTAACTGGTGTCCGATCCCGCGGCGTACGTGAACGAGTCGGTCGACGACGAGTACGTGTCGTTCACGTACCACTTGCGGCCCTGCGTTTCGGCCTGCGGGATCGCCCACTTGGTGTCGGTGAAAAACGATTGGTTGGGCACGGCGGAGCCGTCGATCGACGTCAGGCGGTAATAGTACGTCTCGCCTGCCGTGACGCCGGTGTCGGTCCACGACGTCGCCGTCGACGACGAGATCCATACTCGATTTGCTGTGTTTGCCCAGTGGGTCGTATCTGTCTTATTCGTCCTATACACATACGCCCCCGCCCAGCTCACCGTCCCCCCGTTCGTCTCCTCGTTCACCGTCGGGATCGTCCACGTGACCACGATCCGGCCCGCGTATGTGTTCGTGTCCAGCGCCACCCCCACCGGCGGCGCGGGCGCGGTCGAGTCGGCGCCCGGCGTCGTGTCGATGACGCCGATGCGGTAGGGCCGGAACGCGTTGGACGCGGTGTCGGCGATCAGCGCCGTGATCGAATCCTCCGCCGTCGTGCCCCACCAGTTGAAGGTGATCGTGTCGGTCTGCGCCGACGCGTTCCAGACGTTGGCGCTGATGCGGGACAGGAAATTATTTTTTGTGATCAGGTTGTTCCGCGAGACGCCCTGCAGGCGCACGCCGGTGTCGTTGCCGGCGATGTCGTTCAGCGTGACCGTGTTCGTGTCGGAGTTCAGAATCTGCACGCCGACGCGGAAATTGGATCGCACGAGGTTGTTCCGCACGAGGTTATCGGCGCTTGAATCGATCTTGATGCCGTACTCGCCGTTCGACGTGACGAGGTTGCTGTAAATCTGGTTCGACTTGGACGCGTTCGTCAGCGCGATGCCGTAGTTGTTGTTCGAGTCCGCCGTGTTGCCGCAGATGCTGTTGCCGGTGCAGGATTCGAGGTAGATGCCGGAAAAGAAGTTGGCCTTCAGGGTGTTGCTGCAGACGGTGTTGGAGTAACTCAAGTTCATGAAAATGCCCTGGATGCCGTTCCAGCTCGATAGGTTGTTGGTCACGGAGTTGTTCCGGTTAGATTCCAGATAAATGCCGTAACTGTCGTTCCAATACGTGAGGTTGCCGCTGATGGTGTTGGAGTCGGACGCGCTTCCGAGCGCGATGCCGTAAAAGCCGCAGGAACTGACGCCGTCGCCGGAGAGGGTCGAGGAGTCGACGTTGAGCCAGTTGATCCCGTATCCGGCGCCTGTCACGCCGAGGTTTTTGATCGTCAGGCCCACCCGGCCGGTCGCGTATACGCCATAGACCCGGCGGTTCATCGAATCGCCCGGCGGGTCGATCACACTGGCGGCCGAATCCTTGCCGACGACCGTGATGTAGTCGGTGTCGATCTTGAACGCCGCCGTCTCCGTGCTCGACACCCACACGTACGTGTCCGCGTAGAGACCGGCGTCGACGTAGATCGTGTCGCCCGATTTGGCTTTCTGCAAGGCCCGGGCGACACTGCGGAACGGTTTTGAGGTCGAGCCGTCGCCCACGCTCAAGCTCGTGTCATTCCCGCCCGCGTACGTGAACGAGTCGGCCGAGGACGAGTATGTATCGTTCACGTACCACTTCGGCCCGGCGTAGGCCGAATCGGCCTTCGCGAATTGGGTGTCGGTGAAAAACGACTGGTTGACGTATGTCGCCGAGTCGAGCGACGTGATGCGGTAATAGTACGTCTCGCCGCCCACAACGCCGGTGTCGCTCCACTGCGTGTCCGACTCGCCCGCGATCCACGCGAGGTTCGCCGGGTTGCCCCAGTGGTTCGTGTCGACCGTGTTGCGCAGTCGGTAAATCCGCGCGCCGTTGTAAGCGAACGTCCCCCCGTTCGTCTCCTCGTTGACGGTCGGGATCGTCCACGTGAGCTTGACGATGTTTCCGACACTCGTATCGAGCGACACGCCCGCGACCAGCCCGGGCGCGGTCGTGTCGGCGCCGGATGCGGTATCGACCGGGCCGAGGCGATACGGGCGCCACGTGATTTTCACTGCCGTCGCCGTGTCGTAAATCATCTTGCCGATCCGCACCTCGTCCGTCGTGTCCCACCAGTTGCGGGTGAAATCAAGGGCGTTGTTGGTCCCGTTGAACACCCCGCTGTCGGGATTCGTCGGCGATGTCCGGATGTTGTTCTTGGCAACCGTATCCGATGAGGATGGTCCGTCGATATAGATCTGGTACTTCGCGTTGGAATCCAGCATGTTTTGAACAACAACATTGTTCGAACTCCCGTTCAGAACGATGCCGTCCCACGAATTCCATTTGGCCGTGTTGTTGCTCACCCGGTTGCTGGAGGTGTATTCCAGATCGATGCCGTGTCCCTGGGTCGTGGAATTGGCGGTATTGTTGCCCACTGTGTTGTTCGAACCCCAGGCCAGAAGGATGCCGGCCCATGAATTCGAAGTCGTCGTGTTGTTGCTGATCGTATTGTTCGAACCAGTATCCACCAGGATGCCGATGAAATTCGAATTGGCCGTGTTGTTGCTCACCGTGTTGGTGTCGCAGCCGTTCAGAAGATAGACGCCCGCGCCGGCGCTGCTGCTGCTGTTTGAGCTTGCGCTGTCGCCCGTGATCGTTGACAGATCGACGTTCACGAAATGAATACCGTCGTAGGCGCCCGTCACTCCGAGGTTCTTGATGACAAGTCCGATTTGGCTGTCAGCATAGATGGCATAGAGACCGACGGTCGTGTTCGATCCCGGAGGATCGATCACCGTCGCGTTTGAGTCTTTCCCGATGATCGTGAGGTAGTCGGTGTCGATCCGGAAGGCGGCCGTTTCGGTGTAATTGGCGAAGGTGTCATATCCCGTATCGCCGTACCGGCCGGCGTCGATGTAAATCGTGTCGCCGGATTTGGCTGACCGGAGGGCCATCGAGACGGACCTGAACGGCGCGGAGGCCGACCCGACGCCGGCGGAGGTGTCGTAGCCGATGGCCGAGGTGTAAATATCGCCGGTCGTCGAGGTGTCGTTCACATACCAGACGGGCCCGGAATAGGACTGGACGTCGGTGTCGACCAGCAGCGCCGTGTCGGAGGCGCTGTCGGTCGTGCCGCCGGTCACGTCGAGGTAGTCCACCTGCAGGGTGTCGCTCGTGGCCCAGGTCAGAAACCCGTTGTTCGACGTCGTCGCGGCGGTATCGGTCAGGTTGATCCCGGCCGACAGCAGGAATATGCCGCTCGTTTCTGTGCTTTCGGTCAGCGTGATCACCTCGGTATCGGTGATGAGTCCGGAGGTGTTGAGGCCGACGTAAACGGTGACAGAAACCGTATCTTTTCTCTGGGGGTTGCGGTTCTCGTCCGTGTCGAAGACCGCCACGTACAAAACATCACGCGTCTTGTAGGTGTCGACGTCGTCGGTGAAGGCGGTGTCGTCGTAGAATTGAACGCGGGATGTGGACGCGATCTCGATCGCCAGCGCGGTGTCGATGGCCGTGTCGTTGGCGTCGTTCGAGTCGGTGTAAATGACGTAGACCGTGTCCCCGCGGCCCCAACTGATGATTCCGTCACCCGACGCCGGAACCTTGGAGTCGGTCACAATGACAGGCGAACACTGGAAGATGCCCGACGCAAGACCGACTTCGGTCAAGAGAATCGTCTCCGTGTCCAGCACCAGCCCTGCCGAGTCCCCCTCGGTCGTCCCGTTCCCCACGTAGACCTTGACCGTCACGGTCTCGCTCGCGCTCGAGTTGCGGTTCTCGTCCGTGTCCCGCACCTCGATCAGAATGTAATCGCGCGTCAGATACGTGTCGACCTCGTCGGTAAATCCGGTGTCCTCAAAAAACCGCACAACCCCGGCGCTCGTCGGTTTCGCCCACTTCGTGTCCGTAAAAAACGACTGGTTCACGTACGTCGCCGAATCAAACGACGTCAGCCGGTAATAATACGTCGTGTCCTCCTTCGCCCCCGTGTCCGTCCACGTCGTGTCCGAAGAGCCGGCGGTCCACACTAGGAGAGCGCTGTTCGCCCATTGCGTCGTGTCCGGAATGCCTTTGAGACGATAAATCTTCGCCCCGGCATACCCAACCGACCCCCCGTTCGTCTCCTCATCCACGGTCGGGATGGTCCATGTGAGTTTGATCAAACCGGGAGAGGCCGTGTCGAGCGTCACGCTCGCCGGTAGGCCGGGAGCGGTGGTGTCGGCGCCAATACTTGTATCAACGAGACCGATTCGGTAGGGAATGAATGTTGAAATGGTATCAAGAAATTTAGATTTTATTGTCACTTCGTCAGTTGTTCCCCACCAGTTTCTTGAGAAGTACTGCGCAGAAGGTGCTGTACTATAGACATCCCTAACCTTTGATGCGAATATGTTATTTTTTATGAAAATATTGCTGGGAGGAGGCGTGCCACTATAATAATTAGAAATAAGAATACCCGTTTCGGCACCTGAGATTTCATTTTGGACAAACGCATTACTATCAACATCAATGACTACTAAGTAGATTCCACATGTGTCATTATTGATCAATTTGTTTCTTACAATAATGTTACTGGAACAAGCACGATAATTTCCGGCATACCCGACACCCATACTTATGCCCACAGACTTTGATTCGATGGTATTTTCACTTAGAACATTACTGGCGGACCCAGCAAGGCCTATTCCTGACCCGGTGGTATTTCTCGAAATTCTATTCTTGTAAAGATAATTACCGGAACTAAACCTAATCGCAATTCCACCCGAATCACTATTCGAAACATTGTTCAAAAGCATATTTTTGCCGGAGGCATCGAGATAATAACCATAGCCGGCCTTTTCATCACCTCCCTCATGGCCCTGATTGTTGAAGGAAGTGAAATTATCTTGAAACACATTTGAATCTGAACCATTAGCCAAGAAAAACCCGACGACACTATTTGACACACTATCCAAGACAATTGACGACGAATCAACATTGTCGAAATATATGCCGTAATCGGCTCCGACGATTCCGATGTTGTGTATAGCCACACCCTTTCGATTCGAAGCATAGATACCGATTAGTCTCGTGGAACCTGAGCCGCTAAGAGATCCGGGCGGATCAATCACTGCGGAGCTCGAGTCCTTCCCGATGAGCGTCAGATAGTCCGTGTCAATCTTAAACGCAGCCTTTTCTGTACCCGACACGACGACATACGTATCAGCGTAGAGGCCAGCATCTACATAGATCGTGTCGTACGACTTCGCGAACTGCATCACCTTCGCGACGCTCCGGTACGGCTTGGACGGCGAGCCGTCGGCGGAGCCTGTGTCGGAGCCTGCGATGTACGTGAATGAGTCGGTCGCGGATGAGTACGTGTCGTTCACGTACCAGACCGTGCGCGTGGCGGTGGCCCATTTGGTGTCCGTAAAGAACGACTGGTTGACGAAGCCGTTGCCGTCGATCGACGTGAGGCGATAGTAATAGGTGTTGCCCGCCAGCGTCGTGGTGTCGGTCCAAGAGGTGGCGCTGGAGCCGGCGGTCCAGACGAGGTTGGCCGTATTACCCCAGTTGTTCGTGTCGGCCGTGTTCGTCAGGCGATAGATTTTTGCGCCGCTGTATCCGACCGCGCCGCCGTTTGTTTCCTCATTCACGGTCGGAATCGTCCACGACAACGCGATTTGGCCGGTCGAATCGGCGGTGACGGAAACATTCACCGGCGGCAGCGGCGCCGTCGTGTCGGCGCCGGATGTCGTGTCGACAATGCCCAATCTATAGGGGCTTAGTTTGATACCGGTCGACGTATCAGTAATTAACGTTCTTATTCTCAGCTCATCGGTTGTTCCCCACCAGTTCCTTCCATAGTCAAAGTTATTGCCTTGATTGTTCAGGAAACCGGTTCGGTTGAAGACACCGCTTTCAGGAAATGTGTTTGAAGCATTTATATTGTTCTTAAAAATAATATTTGAATCAGGACTCGTTCCCGGCGAACCGTCGAAGTAAACGCCATGGGTCACGTAAATCTGATATCCCAAGTTTGAATCGATACTATTGCTTGACACGACGTTGTAACTACTTGACGATATATACACTCCATAAGAATCATTCGAGGAAACGTCATTATAGCTGATCATATTAGTATTCGAATATACAGAGATGGCGACTCCACCCGAATCGTTATTAGTTACGATATTGCTCACCACAAGGTTGTTTGAGCTGGTGATACCCACTTGAACACCCGTCAAATTGTTGGCGACTACATTATTTTCAATTCTCGACGCACTAGCGCCATCAAGATAAACACCGTATTGCGAATTGGATCGAATCGAACTATTGCTTAACGTGTTTGAGGTGTTGCGAAAACGAATGCCAAAAACATTTGATTCGCTGACGGTATTCGTAACTAAATTGTTATTGCCAGAGACATATATACCTGAAGCAGACAAACTTGTTAATAAATGTGCGGGTTGCGTCTCGCCATTATTTGAACCCGCGACAGAGTATTGAATAACATTCGAATCCGCATTGGTCATGTAAATGCCAGTCAGATAATTGTCGCACACGCTATCCGATATAATTTTTGAAGAATCGACATCATTAAAATACAGGCCATAGTACGCGCCCCTGACGCCAATGCCTTGAATAACCAAGCCCGCTTTACCAGACGCATAAATGCCGTACAATGTGGTGAGTTTGCTGTCCCCCGGCGCGTCAAACACCGTTGAATTTGAGTCTTTGCCGATGATCGTGATGTAATTAGTATCTATTCTAAATGCCGCTGTATCCGTCGAGCCCGTCGCGTTCACGTACGTGTCCGCATACAACCCCGCATCCACATAAATCGTATCGTACGACTTCGCGAACTGCATCACCTTCGCGACGCTCCGGTACGGCTTAGAGGGCGAGCCGGCGGCGGAACCGGTGTCGGAACCCGCCGCGTACGTGAACGAGTCCGTCGACGACGAGTACGTGTCGTTCACGTACCATACGGACCGCGTCGCCCGCGCGTAGACGGTGTCGCTGAAAAATGACTGGTTGACGATCGTCCGCGTGTCGATCGATGTCAGCCGGTAATAATAGACGTTGCCGGCCAGCGTCGTCGTGTCGGTCCAGGACGAATCAGACGACCCGGCGATCCAGACGAGGTTGGCCGGGTTTGCCCAATCGGTCGTATCCGGCATATTCGTCCTATAGATGTACGCCCCCCCATAGTCGACCGTCCCCCCGTTCGTTTCCTCATTCACCGTCGGGATCGTCCACGAGACTTTGATCTGGCCGACCGTGTCCGGCGTCAGCGCGACGCCGACCGGCGGCAGAGGCGCCGTCGTGTCGGCGTCAGCCGTCGTGTCCGCGAGGCCGAGACGGTAGGGACTGAACACAATCGAGTCGCCGCCCTCGACGCTCGAGGCGCGCTTGCGCATCGTCACTTCGTCCGTCGTGTCCCACCAGTTGCGGGTGAAGACGAACAGTTGGCCCGACACGTTGTTGAAGACGGCGCTGTCGGGATTCGAGGGCGACATCCGGAAATTGTTTTTCGAGAACGTGTCGGCGTTGGCGGCGTTGGTGAGGTAAACTTGGTAAATGGCGTTCGAGTCGAGCTGGTTCTGCTCGATCACATTCCAGCGCGAGTTGCTGACACCGACGCCGTACTGGAGGTTGTCCTTCACCAAATTGTTTCGGACCAGGTTGCTTTCGCTGTTGTCGGTCACGTAAATGCCGTGATTGCCGTTGGCGCGGACCGCGTTGCCCGTCACGAGGTTCAGCCGGCTCTGGTCGATCACGATGCCGCCGCGGTCGTCGATCCCGGTCGTGTTGGCGGCGTTGTTGGTGTCGACGCTGTTGCCTGAAACAAGGTTGTTGTTGGCCCGCCCGTTCAGGTAGATCCCGAGCTGCGTGTTGGCCCCGACGGCGTTTCCAAAAATCGTGTTAAAATTGCAGTCGTTGATGAGATAGATGCCGTAGATGGCATTGGCATTCACGGTGTTGCCGGTGATCGTGTTGGTTTCGGCCGAGGTGTTGAGATAGATGCCGACCTGGCCATTGCCGTTGACGATGTTGTTCGAAAGAAAATTGCGGAGCGAGCCGTTGTAGAGATACATGCCGGACAAGCTTGTGGTGCTGTTGAAGACGCTGTTCGTGATCGTGTTGGTCTCGCAGTTGCCCAGCAAATACACGCCGTAATTGGCGGCGAAGGCGACGCTGTCGCCCGACAGGACCGACGAGTCGACATTCTCGAAATGGACGCCTTCGTAGGCGCCGGTGATGCCGACGTTCTTGATCACAAGCCCGTACTGCGTGTCCGCATAGACGCCGTACGATCCGGCCAGCGTCGACACGCCGGGCGGGTCGAGAATGGTCGAGCCGGAATCCTTGCCGATGATCGTGATGAGGTCCGTGTCGATTTTGATCACGGCGGTTTCCGTGTACCCGGCGAACGTGTCGTAGCCGGTGTCGCCGAAAAGGCCGGCGTCGACGTAGATCGTGTCGCCCGCCTTCGCCGACTGCAACGCCTTGCGGACCGACCGGTACGGTTTCGACGCCGACCCGTCAGCCCATGCCGTGTCCGCGCCGCCGGCGTAGGTGAAGGAGTCGGCCGACGTGGCGGTGTCGTTCACGTACCACTTCGACGACCCGCCAGTCGCCGTCGCGGATTTGGTGTCGGTCAGCGCCGAGTGGTTGACATACGTCGCCGTGTCAAACGACGAGAGACGGTAATAGTACGTGCTCCCGGACGTCACCGTCGTGTCGTTCCACGATGTCGCCGACGACGACGCCGTCCACACGAGGTTCGCGGAGTTGGCCCAGTTGTTCGTGTCGGCCGTGTTGGTCAGCCGATAGACTTTCGCGCCGCTGTACCCGAAAGACCCACCGTTGGTTTCTTCGTCCACGGTCGGGATCGCCCATGTGACGGTGATGTAGCCGGTCGCGGCCGTGCAGGTAACGCCGATCGGCGGCAGAGGCGCGGTCGTGTCTGCGCCGGCCGCGGTGTCGGCCGGGCCAAACCGGTAAGGGCTGAACACCACCGAATCGCCGCCGCCGTCGTGGAACAGGCGTTTTCGGATCGTGACTTCATCCGTCGTGCCCCACCAGTTGCGGGTCATCGTGAAATTATTCGTCGTGATCGTCGAGCTGTTCGTGACGGCGCTGTCGGGGAAGCTCGAGGATGGCGCGATGTTGTTCTTGAAAAACGTGTCCGAGGAAGATGTACCAAAAATGCTGATCTGATAGTTCCCGTTCGAATCCAGGGTATTCTGCGCAAAGACGTTGGCCGTGCACGACGAAAGCTCAATTCCGGCGGTTAAATTCGACGCCACCACGTTGCCGACAAACGTGTTCCACGAACTCGCATTCACCGTTATCCCGCTCGTCAAGTTTGCCTTCATCGTGTTGCCCACCACCTGGTTGTTGTCCGCGCCCTGCGACAGCTCCAGGCCGAGCACCGCGTTCGAATTCAGCGTGTTGCTCTCCACCAAGTTGTCGGTCGACCCCAATTCCACCATCATGCCCATCACCGCGTTCGAGTTCGCCGTGTTGCCCCGCAGGGTGTTCCCGGTGCTTGCGTTGAGGTAGATGCCGTGGAACGAGTTGGCGCTGACGACGCTCCCGCCGACGTGATTTTTGCGGCTCGACTCGATCAGGAGGCCGCTGGAAGCGTTGAATGACACGGTGTCATCGAGGATTGTGATGGAATCGCAGGAGTTTAAAAGATAGACCCCCTGCTGGCCGTTCGAACTGACGCTGTCCCCGATCAGGGTCGACGTGTCCACGTTTACAAACTTGATCCCAACGTACGCGCCCCTCACACCCAGATTCTGGATCTTCAGTCCCGACTGGGTGTCGGCGTAGATGCCGTACATCGTCGTGATGTCGTTGGCCCCGGGCGGATCGATCACGCTCTTCTCCGATCCGGCGCCGATGATGGTGAGGTTGTCGGTGTCGATCTTGAAGGCGGCCGTCTCGGTCGATGAGACGTGCACGTACGTGTCCGCATACACGCCCGCGTCCACGTAGATCGTGTCGCCCGACCTCGCCGACTGTAGAGCCCTGGCGGCCGACCGGTACGGACTGGCCGCCGTACCGGACCCGCCCGTGTCGGATCCGGCGGAGTAGGTGAACGAGTCGGTGGAGGACGAATAGGTGTCATTCACGTACCAGGCGGTGGCGCCGGACGCGGACGCGGATTTGGTGTCGGACAGGGCCGAGTGGTTGACGAACGTCGCGGCGTCGAACGAGGACAGCCTGTAATAGTACGTGCTCCCGGACGACACCGTGGTGTCGTTCCACGACGTCGCGGTCGACGACGCCGTCCACACGAGATTCGCGGAGTTGGCCCAGTTGTTCGTGTCGGCCGTGTTGGTCAGCCGGTATATTTTCGCGCCGGCATACGCGAACGACCCGCCGTTGGTCTCCTCGTCCACGGTCGGAATCGCCCACGTGACCGTGATGTAGCCGGTCGCGGCCGTGCAGGTAACGCCGATGGGCGGCAGGGGCGCGGTCGTGTCGGCGACGGCGGACGTATCGACCACGGCCAGCCGGTAGGGGCTGAAGGTCACCGAATCCCCGCCGCCGTCGTGGAACAGGCGTTTTCGGATCGTGACTTCATCCGTCGTGCCCCACCAGTTGCGGGTCATCGTGAATTTGTTCGTCGTCACCGATGAGCTGTTGGTGATGGCGCTGTCGGGATTGCTGGAACTGGGCGTAATGTTGTTCTTGATGAACGTGTCGGACGACGACGTGCCCGAAATGCTGATCTGGTAGTTCGCGTTCGAATCCAGGGTGTTTTGAACAAAGACGTTGCCGGCGGCCCCGAACAGGCTGATCCCCGGCGAATTGTTGCGAAACACGTTGTTCGTCACGAGACAGTTGGCGGACGAAAAGACCGTCAGGCCGTCGCCCAAATTCGCCGTCACCATATTGCCCGTGAAAATGATCCCCGTACACGCCGACGCCTCCAAGCCTTGCGGGTTCGATGTCACGGTGTTGTTGCTCACCGTGCCGCTCGGACAGAGGTCCATCATCACGCCCATCGCGGTGTTGCCCTGAATCAGGTTGTTGGTCAGCGTATTTCCCGCAGAGGACACGACATTGGCGCCCGCGAACCCGTTGGCGTAGAGGAGGCTGTTGCTGATGGTGTTTGAATCCGACCCGGCGTCCAGTTTGATCCCGGCGGCCCCGTTCGAACTGACGCTGTCGCCGGTGAGAGTCGAAGCATCGACGTTCACGAAATAGACGCCGTGCTGGGCGCCGGTCACGGCGAGGTTCTTGATCGTGAGGTTGACCTGCGTGTCGGCGTAGATGCCGTACATGGTCGTGATGGTGTTCTCGCCGGCGGGGTCGATGATGGTCGACGCCGAATCCTTGCCGATGATCGCGATCGAATCCTTGGTGATGTGAACGGCGGCGGTTTCGGTGGAGGTGATGTAAACGTAGGAGTCGTATATCCCGGCGTCGACGTAAAGGGTGTCCCCGGCCGACGCCGAATCGATGGCCTGCTTGAGGGTCCTGAACGGCAGGGTCGTCGTCCCCCCCTGCGTGTCCGACCCGGCAGCGTACGTGTACGAGTCGCCGGTCGTGGACGTGTCATTCACGTACCAGACAGCGGCCGACGCCTCAAAGGAAGCGGCCGGCAGGACCAGAAACAGCATAATCAGTGCCAAGTATTGAGTTATTGAGTTATTTGGGCGGTGACGCGCAGCCGCGCGGACATACGCACCCCCCGCACCTGACAGACGAGATTCACGACCGCCCCCCCCGCCCCCGCGAGTTCCGAGCATCAGCCACCCCTTAGTATATATATGTGTGTATAAAGAGAGGCATGGTATTCCGCGCCGGAGGATTCGTCAAGGGAAAAGTTTCCTCCAAAGCGTGAGCAACCCCGCAGCCGCCCTTTAAGGGTCGGCTACGCGCTCGATCATTTCGCAAGTTTGCGGAGTGTTCCGCCGTGCAGGCGATTGGCCTTATCGAGCGCGGCCTGAAAATCTTTTTGATGCCGCTTTTTCCGGACGGGCGAGATGTTGAGATTGGCGAGGTCAAGCAGATCTTGAGGCCGGCCGGCGATTTTCTTGGCCCGAATCAATTCGCGAATGCCGACGATCTGAATGGGGGTCCCGCCGAACCGGCAGCGCTTTCGGTTTTTCCACGCCTGTTTAAACGGCACGCCGGGCAGATGGGTAAGAATATCGATGCGCACCGGCGCAACGCCGATCTGGTAGATCATGTTTTTGTCCAAAAAATCGTCCGGACAGATTTCCCGCAACGGCGCCCCGAATGTTTTGAGCGCGCGGTAAATGCGGCCGGCCTCGTTCATGTCCGGAATGATCCAGATGTCCAGGTCCTTGGTGAATCGCGGGGCGGCATAGTAGGACACGGCGTAAGCCCCGACCACCAGGTACTTGATCTTAAAACGATTTAATATTTTGAACAGATCTTCGTAATCGGAGCTGATTTCCATTCTTACCCTTTAGTTTCAGGTATTCACGGACCATTTGCCAGACGGCCGCAAAGCGTTTGCTGGAACCTGTTTGCCGCCAGAACCTGGCGTCAAACGACCGGGCATCCGCGAATGAACCCGTTTTGAACTCCGTGACTCTCTGCATGCCGTATTTTAACACATTTCGTTCACACGGACAAACGGCCTGAGGAAAGAAATAGGTTATTTTATCTCAACGGCTTGGTATGAGCCTCCAGCCAGGCAGCGATCTGATCGACCGTCATTTTCTTTTCCGAGACGGCCAAGAGCATGTCGAATTTGTCGCCGTCTTTGGCCGATATATCTCTGCCATTGATCTGGAGGAACACCCGAAGGGTTTCGTAAGCCGCGCGTTTGTTCGCATCGACGAAAGGATGATTGAGGATGAGCGAATGGCACAGGACCGCGGCCTTCGTGAAGAGATCGGGATAGAGGTCCAGGCCGCCGAAACTGGACTGCGGCCGAAAAACGGCCGACTCGAGGATGGACCGGTCCCGCAGTCCAAGCGATCCGCCGCTGACCGCCACAACCTGGTCGTGAATGTAGAGGACCTGGTCCGGATAGAGATAGTTCAAGCGTCCTTCAGCCGACCGAGAAGTTTCCTGTCCGCGCGCAAATTCTGGTCCACCTGCCGCCGGAATTCCCGGGTAATGGATCCATCCGTGTATTTCCTCACCGCCATCTCGATGCCCTGCCGCACCAGCTCGGACTTGGAAATGCGAGTCGCCTCCGACACCCGTTCGAGTTCCGTCATCTGTTTCCGATCCAGCTTCAACGTCATCGTCGTCGCCTTCATCTGGATCACCTCCTGTATGTATTTAACTGTATTTGTATTGACTTGTCAATTGATGTAATCACAAAGGAGCGAGAAAGCGGTCGGTAGAGGGGGACCGACGAATGCTCAGCCCGGAATGCCCGGGTGGGTCATGCGCCTCGCGTCGAGGATCCTGTCCAATTCCCTGTCGGACATCAGCCGTTTTTCCCGCGCGATTTCGCGGACGGTCTTGCCGGTCTTGTAGGATTCCTTGGCGATCGCGGCCGCCGCGTCGTATCCGATTTTGGGCGCGAGCGCGGTGCACATCGCCAGGCTCTTTTCGATCAGCTCCGCGCAGCGCTCCTTGTTGGCGCGGAGGGTGCGGACGCAGCGTGTGGTGAACGCGTCCGAGGCGTGCGCGAGGATTTCGATTGACTGGAGAAGATTATAGGCCATGACGGGTTTCATGACGTTCAGCTCGAAATTTCCGGACAGGCCGCCGACCGTGACGGCTGCGTCGTTTCCGATGACGTGCGCGCAGACCATGAGCATCATCTCGGGCATCACGGGGTTGACCTTGCCGGGCATGATCGAAGAGCCGGGCTGGAGGTCCTGCAAGATCAGCTCGCCGATGCCGCAGCGCGGGCCCGAGCCCAGCCAGCGGATGTCGTTGGCGATTTTGGTCAGGCTCGCGGCCACCGTCCGGACGGCGCCGCTGGCCTCGACCACGGCATCCTTCGACGCCAGCGCTTCAAAGAGATTCTCCGCCTGGCGAAAGGCGATGCCGGTCTCCTTTGAAATCCGCCGGATCACCGCAGGCGCGAAATCCGGACGCGCGTTCAGACCGGTTCCGACGGCGGTTCCGCCCAGCGCAAGCTCGCGGAGCGCCATTTGGGCGGTCCGGACACGGCGCAGACCCTGTTTGACCTGCGCGGCGTATCCGGAAAATTCCTGCCCGAGCCGGACCGGCACGGCGTCCTGCAAATGGGTCCGGCCGATTTTGACGACAGAATCAAATTCGCGGGACTTGGCGGCCAGCGCCTGATGGAGCCGCTCGAGCGCGGGAATGAGATCGCCCTGGATGGACTCGGCGGCGGCGATGTGGATGGCGGTCGGGATGATGTCGTTGGAGGACTGGCCCATGTTGACGTGATCGTTGGGATGCACGGGGCGTTTCGAACCGACTTTCCCCCTGAGAATCTGGATCGCGCGGTTGGAGATGACCTCGTTGGCGTTCATGTTGGACGACGTGCCGGACCCGGTCTGGAAAATGTCGACGGGAAACTGAGCGTCCCACCGGCCCGCCGCCACTTCCTCCGCCGCCCGCACGATCGCCCGGGCGCGCCGTGCGTCCAGCCGGCCGGAGGCGCGGTTGACAACGGCCGCGGCCTTTTTCAAAAGCCCCAGCGCCCGGATCATCCGGCGCGGGATCCGAAGGCCGCTGATCGGGAAATTCTCAACCGCGCGCTGGGTCTGCGCGCCCCAGAGCACGTCGGCGGGCACGCGGACCTCGCCGAGCGAATCCGTTTCAACGCGGAATTTCATGGCCGCGAGCGTGCCACAGCACGCGCGAGGGTTCAAGACGGCTGAATGAAATTCGGTCAGAGATCGGTGAAAGACGGAAACCCCCCTCGTTCCCCCCTTTTCAAGGGGGGATGAATTCGAAATTCGCCGAGTAATAGCCTTCGAGCGTTCCCAGATCGAATGTAAACGCCGGACGGCAGACGAAGGCGTGGATGGAGCGACCGGTTTGGAAAAGATTTCGGTAGAGACCGCTGAAAATCGGGAAAATCTTCTTGAAGGACAGATGCGCGAGCGCCGCCGGGTCGATCCGGTGGACGCCCAGGAAAACGTGGTCCCTTCCGCCGGCGCCGAAGACGCCCGACACCCGGATGATCCGGCCGCGCCGGTCGAGGCCGACCGGAGTGAAAGGCTCGCCCCGGGACATGGGCCGGATGGCCAGCGTAACGATCGCCTTCTTTGCGGCATGCGCCCGCGCCATCGCCGCGAACGAGAATCCGGCCGGAAAAAAATCGCAGTTGACGAGCCAGAACGGCTCGATCAGGTGTTCGGCCGCGTTTCGGAGCGCCCCACCCGTGTCCAGAAGTTTCTTTTCATATAGAAACATGAACCGGACCCTGTGCCTGCGGCCGTACGCCCGAAGTTCCCTCCGCAGGACGGCCGGATGCGCATGGAGGTTGACCAGAAACCGCCGGACGCCCACCGCACAGAGCGCGTCCAGCACGTGAAACACCATCGGCCGCCCCCCCACCGGCAGGAGCGCCTTGGGATACCGGATCGTCAGCGGCCGGAGCCGCTTGCCGATCCCGGCGCACAACACATAGGCGAGTTTAGGAGGGTTCGAGGGTTCAAGGGTTCGAGGGTAAAACCTGTCAAGCTTCAAGAGAGCGAATCAACTCCTTCAACATTCTCACGGCGCACTAACTATTCAGCCTATTCTCTCGCCAAGACGCAAAGCACGCCAAGCGGATCATCAGCCTTCCGGCAGTCTATTCACGGTACGGGTGATACCGTCTTTCATCAAAGCCTCACCGAAGTTGAGAAGAAATCCGAGGCGTAGCCCGGACAATTTCAGGTACGTCAACAGTTGTTTCTTGTGAACATCTGTCACCTTAACCACTGACTTCAGCTCCAAGATGACTTTGCGCTGAACGATGATGTCGGCTCGGAATCCCTCGTCAAACCGGATTCCTCGGCACTCAATGGTAACAGCAACTTGTCTCTCGACTTTCAACCCGCGATCTTCGAGTTCTCTTCCCAATACAACCTCATACACGGTTTCAAGAAGACCCGGGCCCAGTTCACGATGGACGCAGATGGCCGCATCTACGACTATTCTCCCTATCTCGTTCTCATCCATTCTTCGCGACCTTTGCGCCTTCGCGAGAGGAAAGGGTTACTTGAACTGTCACGCCGATTTTACCCTCGAACCCTCGAACCCTTCTCATATTCTCTTCTTCAAAACTGCTGTCCGAACGAGAAGTGCGGTTCGAACTGGCCCTTGTCGTTGGCGCCCCGGTACGTGTCGCTGAAGCGGTAGCCGAAATCGAGGCGGATGGGTCCCATGGGGCTCTGGACGCGGAGGCCCAGGCCGGCGCTCGTTTTGACGTCGCCGTTCAGCGCGTAGGGGCTTTCGCTGACCATGCCGGCGTCGTGGAAGAGGAGGATGCTGAAGGTATTTTCGAGGACGGGGATGCGGTACTCGAGGTTGTAGTAGGTGGCGGTGCGGCCGCCCTCCTTCTGGCCGGCGACGCTGCGGACGTTGATCTCGCGGTCGTCGTATCCCCGGACGCTGTTGGGCCCGCCGAGATAGAATTGCTCATAGTCGGGCGGGACGTCGCTGCTGAATGGATTGGAGACGGTGACGAAATTCATCCGGAAGGCGACCACGTTTTTCCAGCCGCCCGACCGGAACGCGCGCAGGTCCAGGGAGGGGCGGTTGAACTCGACGTTCCCGCCGATGCCGGCAATTTCGTCTTCGAACGCGATCCGCACGCCCCGCGTCGGCCAAAAGACATTGTCGGTGTGGTCGTAGGTGCTGCCGAAGGAAAAGGCCGAGACCGCATCGTCCCGGTTGCCGAGGAGGAGGATCGACGCGGGCGCGCCGGTTTGAATGTCCGAAAGCCGCACGCCCTCCCAGCGGTAGCCCATGAAGCCCGAGAGGAAATTGCCGAATCGCCGGCCGAGCTGGAAGTTCACGCCGTTTCGGTTTTCGTGGTACTGGTCGTAATCCTGTCCCGACCGAAAGACACGCGTGGTGAGGGAAGTCGGGAAGCGGGGGCTGGGCCGTTCGGATTTCAAGCGGTCGTTGATCCACGGGTTGGTCCATGAGACGTCGAAATTCGTGCGCTTGCTGCCGACCTCGACCGACGTGGAGATGTTCTGGCCGGCGCCGGTGAAATAGGGGCTCTTGTTGTCCTTCTTGAACGGATGGTCGAACAGGTCGAAATTGCGTTTGGAGATGGAGGAAAATCCGACAAACCCGCTGAGGGACGAAAATCCCATGCCGATCTGCAGCGTGCCGGTGCGTCCCTCGGCGAGCCGGAAGATGAGGACGCGGGCGTTGGGCTTGGATCCTTTTTCCGTCAACACGATGACGTTTTCAAAATATCCCGTGTTGTTCAGGTTTCGCTTGGACAGGTCCACCAGCTCGCCGTCGTACCGTTCGCCTTCTTTCTGCACGATTTCCCGCCGTGCGATTTTGGACCGGGTTTTTGTCAGGCCCTCCACGAGGATCTGCTCGACATAGATGAGCTGGCCCTCGCGGATGTCGATGGTGAAATCGACGCGCCCTGCCTCCTCGAGGATGGTGGGCCGGTTGAGGACCTCGGCTTCGAGATATCCGATTTTCTCGTAGGCTTTGCGGATGCTCTCCATCGACTGCGAGAATTTCTTGAGGGTGAAAAACTCGCCGGAGGCGAACGCCAGTTTCGGCCGCAGGTCCGATTCGGGCAGGACCTTGTTGCCTTCGAACGAGATGTGCCCGACGCGCATGCGGGGGCCGACATGGACGATGAGCCGCACGTTCATGCGGCGCCGCTTGGAGTCGATTTCCGTCCGGGGTTCGATCGCGGCCAGGAGGTACCCCTTTTCCTTGAGGACGTCGACAAAGCGTTTCACGTCGTTGTTCAGGAGTTCCCTGGAGTATATCGCACCCTTGCCGGTCGAGAAATGCCACTTGATCTGCATCTTTCGCCGCCACCCCTCAAACGGCGGCATCCGGCGGTCGAACTCGACCTCGAACCGGCCGACCTTGAGCTTGTCGCCCTCCTCCACATCAAACCGCACGCGCACGCGGTCGGCCTCCACGGGCTCCTTCACGACCGTGACTTTGGCGAAATAGTAGCCGTCCTCGTAGTAGCGGTTCAGGATCGCGCTTTCGGCGCGCTTGAGCAGATACTCGTTCAGAAAATTTCCGGCTGAAAAACTGGTCGGGAGGACGTCGCGGAGGGATTTTTCATCCAGTTTTTTGAGTCCCGAGAAGACGACGTCGGATATCTGGGGCTGTTCGACCACGAGGAAGGTCACGAAGGCCGTGCGGTCCTCGCGGAACTGGATGTCGGCGCGGATGTCGGAGAAGAATCCGGTGGCGTAGAGCCGGTGGACGTCGTCGCCGGCCGCGGTCTTCAGCGTTTCCTTCGAGAGCGTGACGCCCTCGGAGAGCTGGACCGACAGGCGAAGCTCATTGGCGGTGTGCACGCGGTTGCCCTGAAAATCGATCACGTCGACGCGGTACACTTCGACGGCGGCGGCGGGTGACAGGAAGGTCAGAATGGACAAAACGCATCCGAGCAACGCTCGTCCCCCACCCAAGGGGAGGAGTTTCATTGCGGATTGCCTCGCGATTATCGGAGCCTGTAATTGAGTTTAACGATGATCGTTTCGCGGAATCCGGTGGGCTCGAAGACCCATTGCAGGACGTGCGCCCGGGCCTCCGCGTCAATGTCCTTGAACCCGCTCGTCTGCTCCACATCGGCTGATTCGACCCGGCCCGACGCCGCGACCACCACGCGGAACGTCACGATGCTATCCAAGCCCTTGCGCTCAAACCATTCCGGGATGGTCGGCAGCGGCTTGTGCTTGATCGGCCGGCGGGTCGACAGTTCCTTGCCGCCGGGCTGCCCGATGGACGACGGGCGGGAGGAACCGGAGAGCGAGATGAAATCGGCGCCGCCTTTGGCGCCGCCGGACACGGGGACATCAAACGTCACTTCGGAGGTCGGCGGACCCTGGCCGGTCGGCGTGCCGATCCTGGGAGACGGCAAATCGACAGGCCCGGATCCGTACACCGGCCGGTTCGTGGCCGGCTCGGAGGTCGTGCGATGCTCCTGCCACTGGACCGGCGCGTCCGGCATGACCGGCCGGTTCTTGTCGGAAGGCGGCTGGAGCGGCAGCCGGCCGAAATAATCCGGCCGGCCGGCGGCCATCGACCTAAGCGTTGACGGGAAAGGCCGATTGGACTTGGGCGGCTGAACCGTGCTTGGCCGCGGCCGGCCTGCCGCCGTCTGGAGCCGCGTCTGGGCGATCTCCGCGAAGGCCGTTTCCCGCGCCGCCTCGAACTTCACTGTGATGGCGCGGCCGGGCCGGTCGATGAACAGATAGGACGGCATGAAGCCGCCGGCGGCAATCCAGAGGAAAATGAAAAACGAAACGAGGGACGCCGCCATGCTCTGGGCGTCCCGGCGGTTTTGCTCCACCGACAGATACAGCCGCGCGCGCTCGACGATCCGCTGCCAGAGGTCGGTCCAGACGGCGCTGGGCACGGGTTATTCCTGCGCGCTGATGGTGGCGATGGTCGCTTCGATGAAGCCCGCGCGTTTGGCGGCGTCGATGACGGCGACCACCAGCCCGTGCCGGGTGTTGCGGTCGGCCCGCACGAGCAGGATTTTGGAGGGCGACGCGGCGGCCTGGGCCTGAAGGGCGGGGCCGATCTCGGCGAGGGTGGGAATCTCCTGCTTTCCGATATATAGCTTCCCCTCCTGTGTGATGGCGACCTCCGTGAATTTGGGGATTTCGGCCGGGGTGGCGGCCGAAGCGGGCAGGTCGACCTTGATGCCGGGCTGCCCGCGGAAGGAGGTGGTGACGACGACGAACATGAGGAGGAGAATGATGGTGTCGATGAAGGGGACGATCTCAAAGTCGAGATCGGTCTGAAACATCCGGCTCTTCCGACGGCGCAGCCTCCCCTCCTCCGCTTCCCCCTCCCGGCGGCCGGGCGCGCGCGATGGCAGGACCATCAGCGAGTCCGCTCCTTTTCCAATTCGCCGAGGTAGAGCGTTTCGTACTGGCTGATTTTTCGCGCGAGGTGGCCGTTGAGGTAGAAGGCGAAAAAGAGCGCGGGGATGGCGATGGCCAGGCCGGTGGCGGTGGCCACGAGAACCTCCGAGATGCCGCCGGCGAAATACTCCATCTGCTCCAGTCCCTGCACTGACAGTTTCCGGAATACCTTGATGATCCCGAGGGTCGCGCCAAGAAGTCCCATGAGCGGAGCGCCCTTGTAAATGGCCGCAAAGGCGTGCAAAAACCGGCCGAGGTCACGTTCCAGAACCTCGGTCAACTGCGCCAGCGTCGCGTCGACCCCGCGGCCGGCCGCGATCACGCGCGCGGGACCGAACTGGTCGGCGCGGCCCGCCGCCACCCTCAGGCCTTCGGCGTCGACGTCCTGCAAAAACGCGATCTCGCGTTTTCGAAACTTCCAGAGCGCCTGGACGCGCTCGAACATGAAAAACAGGCAGGCGATGGCGGTCGCATACAACGGCCACATCATGAACCCGCCTTTTTCCGTCAATTCCGCAATCGCGGTCATATCGTCAGGCTCCTTTGTTCAAAGATAGGGTCAATCGTCCTTATCCGGCCACCGCCACCAGGATCCCCGCAACCAGGATCCATATCCAGATCGGCGTGTCGCCGAATCCCCGCCGGTGCTCCGGTTTCTTGCGGTCCGGCTCCGGCAATTTCGGTTTTTCCATCTTCTCGGCGGTGCGAACGCCGGGCGCGTCGGTTTTGAGTCCGGCCGGCGCCTCCTCCTTCTTCATTTTCGACTCCGTCGCCACGGCGCGCGTGTCGGACGGCACCTCGCCGGCCTGGGCCGAGCGGTCCTTGCCGACCACGGTCGCCTCCTCCTTGCGCTCGGCCGCGCCGGCCGGCAAGGCCAGGCACACATTCACAAGCGCCAGAACGCCGAGCGCCGCCGCAAACACTGTCATAAGTTTCTTCATGTCGTCCACCTCACGTATTATTGGCCGCTGGCCAGCGCGGGCGCTTCCCGCGCGGCGCGGCTGTTGGGATATTTGTTGATCAGGTCCTTGGCCGTGCCCTGTGATTTTTCCAGATTTCCGGTCTTCGCGTAAAGCCTCGCGATCTGCAGGAGCGCGTCGGCGGCCAGCTCAAGCTGGGTGTCCGATTCGTAGACCGCAAGGACCTTGTAGCATTGAATCAAACCTTCCTCTGTTTTGCCCATCGCGTCAAGGAGGCCCGCGACCGACAGAAGCGCCCGGCCCGGGACATCGCCGTGACCTTCGCCGAGCCGCTCGTAGACCGCGATGGCCGACGGGGTGTCTCCCGCGAGGGCGAGGGACTGCGCATAGATCATGCGGATCTGCTCGGACGGGTTCGCAACCTCCTTCAAGTGCCGGCTCGCGGTCGCGTAGTCCTTGACCCACCACGCCCCCAAACCCTTGAGAAGATGCGGTTCGGAGGGCATCCCGGCGGGCGGCGGATCGGAAGCCAGCGCCTGCATGCCTTCGAAATCGGAGCTTTCAAAAAGTATTTCGGCAAGTTGCTGATAGGTGTTGAGGGCGGCGGCGGAATCGAGATTGGCGCGGTTGATCCATGCCAGCCGCAGATAGGGTTTCGACTCCGCGATCCGCCGGAGCGCCAGCTCGTCCACGGCGATGCGGTAGGCCGACCACGCGATGTAAAACGTGTCGGGCGAGGGCAGATCGGCCACGCGGCGAAATTCGGCCATCGCGCCGATCGTGTCCGACAGCGCCAGCCGCGCGAGGGCGGCCGCGTACCGCGCGGCGGGCGTGGCGGCGAGTTTGGTGTGCATGTGATCGACCAGCCGGATGATGTCGGCAGACCGCTTTTCCTGGACGGCCGACGCCAGGAGCGCCTCGGCCGCGCGCTGGGCCCACTCGCCCTGCGCGCCCTTCGCGAGATACTCCTCCAGAATGGGCGCGCCGCCCGGCCCGCGCGAGATGGCAAGCTGAACTTTGCGCGACTCCGCGACCTGCTTGAGATCGGCGTCGGCCTCCGGATTGTTCAGGATGCCGGTGTAGATGGCGTCGGCCTGCGAAAAATTCTTCGTCGTTTCGTGGAATTGCGCGGAGACGAGCCGCACTTCGGTGCGGCGTCGTGATTCGAGGCTGAGCGCGAGGAGGTCGTCGATCGCATTCTGGATTTTTTCAGGGTCCTTGAGTGCAAGCCGCGCCCAGAGGTTGAGTTCGGCGGCCGTGATCTTGTCCTTTTCCTCCACGATCTGCCCCCGGTATTTCTCGTACAGGCTCGTGACCTCGGCCGGCGACCCGCCGAGCTTGGCGGCGGTAAAGGCGTTGAGGACCGCCTCCTGATGAAACGGAAAGGTCCGCGCGGAGGGGCTGGCCAGGATCGACGCGAACATCTCCCGGGCCTGGCCGTATTCCTTGCCGTCCAGAAGCTGCTGCCCGTATCGGAACCGCGACGAGATGCGGATTTCGGTGTCGGGGAACTCGGCGAGCCGGCGATAGAGTTCGGTGGCGCCGGTCTGTCCGAGTTTCTGAAGCGCCTCGGCGCGATAAAAGTCCATGAAGGCGAGCGCGCCGGTGTCGACCTTCGTGCTGTCGAATCCTTCCAGCACGCCGATGGCCTCCTGCGGCCGGCCGAGCTTGATGGCGGCTTCGGCGGCGGCGATGGCGATGTCGGGGTTCGCGCCGTACGCGCCGCGGTGAGACTTGGCGAGCGTCAGGACCTTGTCGGCGTCTCCGCGGCGCTGCCATATCTTGATCCGCATCCGCATCGACTCCTCTACAAAAGGGCCTTCGACGTTCCGCTTCTCCAGAAAATCGATCTTCTGCTCCGCCGCGTCGATGTCGCCGCGCGACAGATACAGCCGGGCCGCCTCCATCGCGACGTCCCGCGCCAGCGGCTCGTCGGGATTCTGCTGAAGGAACCGCTCAAAGCCGGACAGCGCGCCCTCCGGAAACCCCAGCTTGATCTTGCAGAGACCCGAGGCGTAGAGCGCCTCGCGGCCCCACCGCGTGGCCGGATAGTCGTCGGAGATTTTGGCGTACCGGTCGAGCGCGGGTTTGTAGCGCCTGAGATTGTAGTCGCAGTCGGCGAGCCGCATGGTGGCTTCGATCACCATTTCGGTGTCGGCCGGGGGCTTGACGGACCGGAAATACGGGATGGCCTCGTTGAATCGCTCGGCGTCGAAGAGGGTCATGCCCATCAGAAATCGGGCCCTCGCCTGGATCACCCGGTCCCGGATCCGGTCCGCGTAGCGCTTGAAATCCGACTCGAGCTGCTCGTACCGCTCGGCGCGGTAGAGGAGATTGAAGAGCGCGTAGATCGTGTTGTCGAGCGTCGAGGCCTGAACCTTCGGCTTGGACAGGACATCCCGGAACAGCGCCTCGGCCTCCGGCAACTGGCCCAGAGATACTTTGACGTAGCCGAGCTTGTAGAGATAGGCCGGATCGGACTTGAACGATTTGTGCGCCGCCAGCGGCTCGAGGATCTGCGCGGCGTCCGGATACCGGCCCTGAAGGATCCGGACCGACGCGAGGTTGTACTGCGCGTTGGCGAGGAGCGGGGAGGCGAGAATGTCCTCCTGGGATTTACCGGCCAGAAGCCGCATGATTTCCGCCTCGGCCTCGGCCGCGTAGTTGTCTTCGAGGGCCATGAGCGCGATGTTGAAATGGGCCTCGCTCACATATTTTCCGGTCGGAAAAAAATCGATGTAGGCGAGATACGCCTTCTTGGCCTCCGCGCGGCCGGCCCGCGCCTGGGCGAAGCGCGCCTTCCAGAAATGCGCCTCTTCGGCGATCTCGGTGTTCGGGTTGGCGGCCACCCATTTCACGAGCGCATCGTGCGTCGTTTCCGATGCGGCCAGCTCGCCGCGCTTGTAGTGCGCCATCATCTGGTAATAGGCGGCCTTGCCGTACACCTGGGCGGAGGTCGGAAATTTCCGGATGATTTCCTCCGTGTATTTCAAGAGGTTCTTGTATTGGCCCGCATCATAGAGCCGGTCGATGACGAAGGCGTAGGTCCGCGTGTCGCCGAGAGACTCGACGAAGGCGTCCGCATGTTCGACGAGCCGGTCCTCGGCATATTTCAGGGCGAAATCGATCAGA
Source organism: Candidatus Lindowbacteria bacterium RIFCSPLOWO2_12_FULL_62_27 (assembly GCA_001784175.1). Classification (GTDB taxonomy): domain Bacteria; phylum Lindowbacteria; class 2-12-FULL-62-27; order 2-12-FULL-62-27; family 2-12-FULL-62-27; genus 2-12-FULL-62-27. Next base: position 245,446 of record MFPR01000028.1, on the reverse strand, counting down.
TGCGAGTAGGCGAGAAAGACGTTGTCCGGGGCGACGGTCCGCGCGGCCTGGATCGCGCGCAGGTACGCGGCGTGCGCGTCTTCGGCGTCGCCGCGCGCGGTTTTGATGTCGCCGTCGAGAATCAACGCGGCGGCGGCCACCGAATCGCCGGCCACGTCGCCGGCCCGCGCCCACGTCGGGAGGGCGGAGAGAAATGATTCGAGGAGCCGCGACGACTGCGTGTACAGTTTGGCCTGAAAGGACGACAGGGCGCCGAAGTACCGGTAGCGTTGGGCCGCCGGCGTGTCGTCCGAGAAGTCGGCCGCCAGACGCTCGTATTGCCGCGCCGCCTCCTTGTAGCGCCCCGCCTGCTGGTACGCGTCGGCCAGGAAGGGCCTGAGCCGCCACGAAAGTTCGGCGTTCGCGTCCTTGATCCGGCCCAGCGTGGTGACGGAGGAATCGAAATTGCCGGCGGCGAAATAACTCTGCCCGACGTCGAACAGGCACAGGTTGAGCGCGTCGCGGTTTTCCGCCAGGAGGGCCGCGCGCTCGAAATAGAGCACCGCGTCGGCCGGCCGGCCGGTTTCGAAAAAGATCTGGCCCATCAGCCGCTGGACCCGGAAGCCCTTGTCGGCCGTGCGCGCGAGAAAAGCGAGGGCCTGGTCGAATTTTTTCAGAAAGTACGCCGTTTCCGCGCGGAAGATCAGCACATCGTCCTTGAGGCGCGGCTGGTTGTGCTCGTCGGCGATTTTTTCCGCGGCGACCGCCATCTCGTCCGCGGCGGTATAATTGTTTTTTTCGCGGTAGAGTTGCGCCAGCCGCAGCGCCGCGTCGCCCCGGACCGCCGGCATCGCGGACTTGTCCTCCATCACCTCCGTGAACAGCGCCCGGGCCTTGTCGAATTCGCCCAGCGCGAGATACGACCACGCGCCGTTGTAGATGGCCCGCGACCGGAATTCCGCCGAAACGCCGCGGACCTTCCGGAAAATCTTTTCGTACCACCCGAGGCTCTCACGATACTTGCGCTCATTGTAGGAGGCGTCGCCCAGGGCCATGAGAGCCTCGGCCTGGTGTGGCCCGGGTTTTTCGGCGACGCGGGCAAACGTGGCGCGGCCCTCGGCCGTCCGGCCCAGCCGGATCAGAAGTTTTCCGAGTTCGAACTCGGCTTCCTGCCGGCGGTCGGCGGGGAGTTTGGGGATGGCGAGAAGCTCCCGGAGCGCCTTCTCGGCCTGCTGGTCGTCGCCCATTTTCAGATAGCATTCGGAAATCACGATCCGGCTCTCCACCACGATGTCCTTGTCCGCGGCCGGATCGGCGGCGACGTTCTGGAAAAACGCGGCGGCGTCCCTGTAGAGGCCGAGCTTCATCGCCGCGTAGCCGGCGGAAAAGACGGCCTTGCTCACGAATTTGGACTGCGGATACTCGGCGGCGAGTTTCTTGTAGATGCCCAGCGCGTCCGCGTACTTGCCCAGATGGTACTTCGACTCTCCGTACCAGTACATCACCTCGTCGGTGCGCGGGTCGCCGGGGAATTTGGTGAGGATCAGCTCAAAGGTCTTGGACGCAAGCTCGTAATCGCCCTGCTTGTAGAGATACACGCCGGTATTGAAATCCCGGGCGATGTCCGCGCCCCACCCGGCCACAGGCCACAGCCAACAGACCGCCGCCAGGCAGACCAGCAGCGCCAACCGCTTCACGGGTGCGCCTACTCGAAACTGAATTTGAGTTCGTTGTCGGCGCAGTCGACAGCGACCTTGGCGCGGTCCTTGTTTTCCGACATCAGGAGTTTTTCCGACAGCGGGTCCTCGATGAACCGCTGGAGGGTGCGGCGGAGCGGGCGGGCGCCGTAGTTGGTGTCGGTACCCTTGTCGACCATGAACTCGCGGGCGGCGGGGGTCACGGTGAGTTCGACCTTGTTCTCCTTGAGCCGCTTGACGACATCCTCGATCATGATGTCGATGATCTTGAGGAGCGCGTCATGGTCCAGGGTCTTGAACACAACCACCTCGTCGATCCGGTTCAGAAATTCCGGGTTGAACTTGCGCTTCACCTCGTCCATCACCCGGTCCTTCATCTGCTCGTACGACAGCTCGGTCTTGCCGTCGCCGGTAAAGCCCAGCCGCTTGCCCATGGCGATGTCGCGGGCGCCGAGGTTGGAGGTCATGATGACGACGGTGTTTTTGAAGTCGACGTTGTGGCCGAGATTGTCCGACAACTGGCCCTCCTCGAGCACCTGGAGGAGAATGTTGAAAACGTCGGGATGCGCCTTTTCGATTTCGTCGAAGAGCACGACCGAATAGGGCTTGCGCCGGATGTGCTCCGTGAGCTGGCCGCCCTCCTCGTAGCCGACGTAGCCGGGCGGGGAGCCGATCAGGCGCGAGACGTTGAATTTCTCCATGTATTCACTCATGTCGATCCGCACGAGGTTGGTCTCGTCGCCGAACAGGAATCCGGCCAGCGATTTCGCCAGCGCCGTCTTGCCGACGCCGGTCGGACCCAGGAACAGAAAGGACCCGGTGGGACGCCGCGGGTCCTTCATGCCCGTGCGGGCACGCCGGACGGCCTTGGCGATCATCGCGATGGCCTCGTTCTGGCCGACGATCTTTTTGGTGACTTCCTCCTCCATCCTGAGCAGCCGCGCGGATTCGGCCTCGGTCAGGCGCGTGAGGGGGACGCCGGTCCAGTCGGAGATGAGGGCGGCGATGTCCTCGACGTCGACGACCGACTCGGACTGGCCGCGGGTCTTGTTCCAGTCCTTGCGGATTTTTTCGATCTGGTCGCGCAGCTTTTTCTCGCCGTCGCGGATCTTGGCGGCCTTTTCGTATTCCTGCGAAACGACCGCCTCCTTTTTCTCGATCAGCAATTTTTCCAGCTCCTGCTCGTGCGAGCGCAGTTCAGGCGGAAGGAGCGTGGTCTTGAGGCGGGCGCGGGAGCCGGCCTCGTCGATGAGATCAATCGCCTTGTCGGGAAGGAACCGGCCGGACACGTAGCGGTGGCTGAGCCGGGCGGCGGCGTCAATCGCGCCATCGGTGATCTTGACCCGGTGGTGCGCCTCGTAGCGGTCGCGCAGGCCGCGCAAAATCAAAATCGCGTCGTCCACGTTCGGCTCGTTGACCATGATCGGCTGAAACCGCCGCTCCAGGGCCGCGTCCTTCTCGATGTATTTGCGGTACTCGTCCATCGTCGTCGCGCCGACACACTGGAGAATCCCGCGGGCCAGAGGGGGCTTCAGGATGTTGGCCGCGTCAATGGCGCCTTCGGCCCCGCCGGCGCCGACGAGGGTGTGGAGCTCGTCGATGAAGAGGACGCAGTTCTTGCTGGTCTTGATCTCGTCGAGAATCTTCTTCAACCGCTGCTCGAATTCCCCACGGTACTTGGTCCCGGCCACAATGCTGGGCAGATCCAGCGCGAGGACGCGGCGGTTGAGAAGCAGCTCCGGCACGTCGCCGCCGACGATCTTGTGCGCCAGACCCTCTACGATCGCGGTCTTGCCGACGCCGGGTTCGCCGATCAGCACGGGATTGTTCTTGGTGCGGCGCGAGAGAATCTGGATCACGCGCTCGATCTCCTTCTCACGGCCGATGACCGGGTCCAGCTCGTTGTCCCGCGCAAGCTTGGTGAGGTCGCGGGCGAATTCGTCAAGCAGCGGGGTTTTTGAAACGCCCTTCCGCTGCTGCTGCGCGCCCTTTTGCTGGGCCGCGACGGGCTGAGCCTCGCCGCCCGCGCCGGCGCCCTCCGGCATCTCGTCGGTGCCCAGGCCGTAAAGGTCGTAGAGGGCGAGCCGGACGTCGTCGACGTCGATGTGATATTTTTTCAGAATCTGCGCGCCCGTGCCTTCGCCTTCCTCCAGAATCGCGATCAGCAGGTGCTCGGTGCCGACGAAATCATTCTTGAGGCTCTTGGCGACGTCCGAGGAAATCTCGAGGACTTTCTTTGCGTTGGGCGAGTAGTCCAGCCCCGAGGCCTCGGAGATGCGCTTTTGATTTTTCATCACGTTCTGGATTTCGTTCTCGAGGTCCTGAAGGTCGATGCCGAGGTCCTTGAGGATCTCGAGCGCCACGCCCGAACCCAGCTTGATCAGGCCGAAGAGCAGATGCTCGGTGCCGATCAGGTTGTGCTTGTGGCGCTCGGCCTCCTGCTGCGCCAGAAACAGGAGCTTCTGGACCCGCGCGGTGAATTTGTAGCTCATGGGCCGGCGGGTTTGAGGCGCAGCCGGGTTCGGATCAGCTCGGCGCGCGCCACGTCCCGCTCCTCGGCCTGCAGGTCCTTGCCGGCCGACACGCAGAGGTGCGCGGGCTGGACGAGGACGAAGAGTTCGTTGAGCATCTGGGTCGTGATGTCGGGGATGAGTTTGTAGTAGACGCCGAGGCGGAGCATCGAGAGATGGCTCATCGACTCCTTGGACGAAAGCAGCCGCGCGTGCCGCAGAATGCCCCAGGCGCGGAAAATGGAGTCCTCGACATGCAGATGGTTTTCGGAATAGAGCCACTTGCGGGCCTCGCGCTCCTTCGACGCGATCTGCCTCGTGATTTTTTCGATGTTGTCGACGATCTCCTCCTCGGCGCGGGACAGGGTGATCTGGTTGGAGATCTGGAAAAAGTTCGACATCGGCTCCGTGCCCTCGCCGTAAAAGCCGCGGACCGCAAGACCGAGATGCGACACGGCCTTCAGGACCTTGTCAATCTGCTTGGTCTCGACCAGGCCCGGCAGATGGACGAGGACGCTGGCGCGCATGCCGGTGCCGACGTTGGTCGGGCAGGCCGTGCAAAAGCCGACGTCCGGGCGGAAGGCGTAGTCGATGTGGCTTTCGAGGTCGTTGTCGAGGGTGTCGACGACACGCCACGTGTCGACCATGGCGAGGCCGGGCTCGAGGGCCTGGATCCGCAGATGGTCCTCCTCGTTGACCATGATCGACAGGACCTCATCCTTTTCGACGATGACGGAGGCGACCTTCGATTCGAGCAGCCGCTGGTTGATGAGATGGCGCTCGACCAGCACCTGCTTTTCGGTGTCGGTCAGCGTCTCCAGATGGATGACGTTCGCGCCCTTCAACAGATCGCAGTGGGCCGTCGCGGCCGTCACCTGCTGCCGCACCGATTTCAGGCCGATTTCGTTGGCGACGTGCGGGAACGCGATCCCGCTGATGTTGCGCGCGAGCCGGACGCGGCTGGAGACGACCACGTCGCCGTCCGGCGAGCCTTCCTGGCGCATCCACCGGCCGGTGTTTTCGAGGTTCATCGGAAGCGCCATGGCTACGCCTCCCCTCCGCGTACCTTCATCTCGGCCTCCACCGTTTTGATCTCGTCCCGGATCCGGGCCGCGCGCTCGTATTCCTCGCGGGAGATGGCGTCGCGAAGCTCCCGGCGGAGTTTCTTGATGTCCCGCACCCGCATCTGGGTCGAGCCTTCCCCCTGCCGGACGGGGATCTTGCCGGTGTGGTGCGCGCTGCCGTGGATTTTGCGGAGAAGCGGGATGAGTTCGTCATGGAAGGTTTCATAGCAACGCGGGCAGCCCAGCCGGCCGGAACGCTTGAACTGGCCGGCGGTGAGGCCGCAGGAGGAACAGGCGAGCTTCGACTCCTCGGCGGCAGGCATTTCGGGCTCGGGCGCCAGGCCGGCGATGAGGTTTTCGAGGTTGAACTCGTGGTTCGCGCTCATGATGTTCATCTGCTTGGCGCACGGCTCACAGAGATGAAACTCCGTGGTCTGGTTGTTGATGATCTTGGCGAAATGTATCTTCGCCTCGTTCTTGTTGCATCGCTTACACAGCATACGCGTCCTCTCCCTCCTGCGCGACCAGATCCCGAAAGGCCGCCGTCAGCGCGCGTGTCTGCGGACCCGGCCGGCCCGAACCGATCACGCGGCCGTCCAGCCGCGTCACAGGAACAATCTCCGCCGCCGTGCCGGTCAGAAAAACCTCGTCGGCCGTAAAAAGCTCATGACGCGTAAAAGGCGTTTCCTGAACGGTGAGCCCGCGCGCCGCCGCAAGATCCATCACCACGCCCCGCGTGATTCCTTTGAGCGCCCCGAGATACACCGGCGGCGTGAGAAGAACATTTTGGCGGAGACAAAAAATGTTGTCGCCCGTACATTCGCATACGAATCCCGAGTCTGTCAACATCAGCGCCTCCACGCAGCCCGACAGCTTCCCCTCGATCTTGGCGAGTATGTTGTTCAGATAGTTCAGGCTCTTGATCCGGGGGTTCAGCGCCTCCGGGACGTTGCGGCGCGTGGGGACGGTCACGATCGAGAGGCCCTCGTCGTAGAATTGTTTGGGGTACAGCGTGATCGAGTCGGCGATGATGAAGACGGTCGGGGTCTGGCATTTGTCCGGGTCGAGACCCAGATCGCCGGCGCCGCGCGTCACCACCGCGCGGATGTAGCCGTCCTTCAGGCCGTTCGTGCGCACCGAGGACTTGATGTGGTCGGACATCTGGCGCGGATCGTACGGGATCGTCAGACGAATGGCCTTGGCCGAATCGTACAGACGCTCGACGTGCTCGGTCAGACGAAAAATCTTGCCGCCGTAGGACCGGATGCCCTCGAAGACGCCGTCGCCGTACAAAAGACCGTGGTCGAAAACCGACACCACCGCCTGATCGTGGTCTACCCACTTGCCGTTCAGAAAGATTTTTCCAGCCATCCGGCTAGTTTTGCTTCTCGCGGGCAAAAGTGCAACTCATATTTTCAGGCCCGGAGGGACCGCCCGGACCCATTCGGGAGACGTGGCCGTCTTGAGCTTCAACATGGTATAGACATGTATCATGAACCGGTTTTGGTGGGGAGTCGGGCTTCTGGTCGCATCCTCGGTGATCGGGTGGGGCGCGCTGTTCGTGGGCGGAGCACTCGCCATCCCCTACGGCCGGCGCGCGGCCGAGATCGGCGCGTGGATATACGCGGCAAGCTGGATCCCGTTCGGACTCGGCGGGCTCCTCAGCGGCGCGGAAGGGATCCGGTACTCGAAGGAATTCGTCAGGAAGTGGTTTCGAAGGAAATCAGGCAGCGGCAGCCTCTAGCCTCATCAACATCTCACCACGCACGCAGCATCACGATCGGCCGGGGCCGCGAGGACAGATCGTAGGACGTGTCGGGCGAGATGAACCGGGCGGCGTCGCCGGCGGCAGGCGTGTACTCGACCCCTACCTCGGCGTCGCCCAACGGCAGCCGCGCGACCTTGACCTCCGAGGGCAGACTCCCCCAGGTGCGGAGGTCGGGTTCGGGCGCGAAAAACAGAACGGTCTTCAGGAGCTGCTCGGCGCTGTCACCCATTTTCTTTCCGGCCTTCTGAACCAGATTCTTCTTGACCTTTCGACGGACGATCTCCTTCAGCAGCTCCCGCGCGAAAAGTTTTCCCGAGTAGGTGGCGGCCAGCGATTCGACCGAGGTCAGTGTCGCGCCCGGACGGCGGAGACCCGACTTGGAAAAAAACGTCGCGCCAATAAAGGCGCTCGCCTGCGTCTGATACACGGGCAGGACCATCCGGTAGCCGTCCTCCAGGACCACCTCCGACGTCACCTTGCGCGGAGATTTTCCAAGAAACACAAACATCACGACTTCCCGGCCTACCTTACTCTCCGGCATACCCGTATCGGGCCATTCCGAACGATACCACACGCTCTCGTCGTGAAATCCCAGCGCGTCGGCCATGCGGATGAGCACCGGTAGTAAATCCGTGTGCCCGGCCCCGTAAATTTTTTTGTATTCGATGTAGGCGTCGTTCAAGTCGCCGGCCGCCTCGAACGCCAGCGCCGCCACGTACCGCACGAACCAGATCGGGCCGACCACCGACTCGTGGCGATCCAGTCCCTTCAGGGATTTCAACGCCTCGACCCGCGCGGCCTGCCAATCGCCGATCTGTTGATAGTCCAGGCAAAGGAGAGCGTGCAGAAACGGTTTCTCATACGGCGCCGGCTGGTACGCGAGCACATTCTGGTCGAAGACCATGCTCAGGGCAGCCTCGCCCAGATGAAAAATGTCCTGCCGCTCCATCAGCGGCTCCGCCGCGCGCCAGGCCTCCGCGCTCTCCGCGTACTGCCCGGCGGCCTGCAGGGCCATTCCCTTTTCGAGGAGCGCCAAAAGCTGGTCCCGCCGAGGGATGGCCGGATCGTCGAGATGCCGGACCGCATCCTCAAACCGCCGCTGATAATAATTGTATTGTGCGGTATGAACCTGCGCGGCCGGAAAACATCCGGCGCACGCCAGCAGGAGTCCAAATCCGAGGGCCGGCCTTGAACTTACCACCCGATGAACGGTTTTCTGACCTCGCGGGCGATTTCCGCTTCGTCGGTCCAAGCGATCAGCGCCGTTTCGACATCGGTGAGTTCAAGCGTGAGCTTGTACCATTTGAGTTCGCGCTTCTTGAACCGTACCTGCGGGATCTGTTCCTTGGCGAGCGAGTAGAGGGTGCCGGTGAGCATGTATCGGGCGCCGGCCTGTTTGGCCAGCTTGATGTGCGTGGCGGGATCGACCTTCCCGCTGTTCATCATGTACTCGACCTCCTTGTCGATCATCTCCCGCTGGTCCTTCGCGACGAAGCGGACTTTGCCGGAATCGTGAAGCTTGGCGCGAAGGGCGTCGGAGACCGATTTGAGATCGATGTGCTCGTCGGTGCGGTTGGTGAGGCCGTAGATCGCGACAATGGGCGCGTCGGCGGTCTCGGATATCGGTTTCTTCGAAAGCATCGACTGAACGAGCTTGCGGGTGAATTCGTGGAGGTCGGTGTAATCGTAATCCTGATCATAATGGACGGGCTGATCCGGATTTTTGGCGATCACCCGGGCCGAACAGCCCACGGTAACGGCGAAAATGAAAATCATCGCATATCGCAGCATGCCCATCTCACCGGACCTCCTGTTTTAAAAATGGAGCTGAGGGGATTCGAACCCCTGACCCCTTGCATGCCATGCAAGTGCTCTCCCAACTGAGCTACAGCCCCGCTGGATTCAAAAAAAAAAGCGGGTGATGGGATTCGAACCCACGACCCTTTCCTTGGCAAGGAAATGCTCTACCACTGAGCTACACCCGCGTACATGGATGTACACGTCCTTGATTTCGGGATTTCGCCGGAGACACGAGGGCGAAAGCGCCGAAATCAAGGGCGCAAACACAACCGCCGAACCGCCGAAAAGATATTACGAAACCGCGCATTTCGCAAGCGTCTCCAAACCGCCCGCCTGGGAATCTGATTTCTTGTTTTGACCCCATCGGATTGATATAATCCGGCTATGCTGAAGAACGTCAATCGCGCGTATCATTATCTGCGGTGCCTGCTGAACGGCGACCCGCACTATATGATTCTCTTCGTGACGGCCCGGTGCAACCTGCGGTGCCCGCACTGTTTTTATCTGGAGGAGATCGAGAGCGCCGCCAAGGACAGGGAACTCAAGCTCTGGGAATATGACAAGATTTCCAAGGGCCTGCCACGGCTCCTTCAACTGACCTGCACCGGCGGCGAGACCTTTGTGCGGCAGGACATCGACGATATCGCGATCCTCTTCTACCGCAATTCCAACACCCGGTTTTTCACGTTCACGACCAACGGCACGTTCCCGGAGAGAATCGCTGAAAAAGTGGAGCGGATATGCCGCGAGTGTCCCTACGCCGTCATCCGCGTGCCGCTGTCCCTCGACGGCATCGGCGAAATTCACGACCTGGTCCGCGGTAAGGAGGGGACGTTCGACAAGGTGATGGAGACCTACCGGCTCCTCGATTCGCTCGCGCGCCGCGTCGACAATCTGCGCATCGACGCGACCTCGGTTCTGTCAAAACTCAACGAAGATCATGTTCCCGGGCTGGTCGATTTCGTAAAAAGCCGGATGGAAATCGAAAACCACACCATTCTCTACGCACGCGGCGCCATCCGCGAACCGGAAAAAATCGTTCCGAAGAAGCAAAAATACAAGACACTGATTCAGAATGTGTTTGGCCGGAAGGAAAAACGGTACCGGTTTCCGCTCATCTCGCGCGTGTTCGTGCGGCTCCGCGAGGCGGTGGAGGCCGTGATTTTGGATGTGCAAAAAAAGGAGGTCATGCCGTTCCCCTGCCAGGCCGGCGAAAGTTTCATCGAGTTGAACGAATACGGGAATCTCTTTCCCTGCGAAATACTCGAGACCCTGATCAAAGATGGCAAGGCGCGGCCCAAGGATTTCGACGACATGTGGCTGGGCGACGTCCGAGCGTTTGACTACGACGTTCCCAAGGCGCTGAGCAGCCCGAAGGCGCTGGCCATCCGGAAATTCATCCAGAACAAGGGATGCGCCTGTACGTTCGAATGCGCCATCGGGTCCAGCATCGCGTTCCATCCTTCCAACTGGCGGCGCCTCCTGACGTCCAGCCCCGCCACCGCCGCTTAAGGTTCACGGCAGCATCTCGATTCTCACCGGCGGTTTCCACACGCCGCCGCCGAACACCAAGTCCAGAACACGGATGGCAATCAGATTGGGTCGGCCGGCCCGCACCGCGCCGCGCGGGATTCGGTATCTCCGCTCGGCGTTCCAGACGGTTGAATGTCCGATCAGTTGCCCGTTCCAGAACGTCCAGTCCTGATCGTCCACGGCGCCGAGAACCAACTCCAATTCCCGACCCTGCCAAGCGGCCGGGATATCCACCTCCTTCCGGTACCACGCAAAGCCGTCGTATCCGGCGAATCCGCCGTCCTCCCACGTCTTTGGCACATCGATCGGTTTCCAGCCTCCCGGCGCCACGGCCGGGTCAGCCCAACTGGAATCGTCTCCCGTTCGGAATTCCCACGAACCGCGTAAATCAACCGTCATTTGATACGGCACGCGCACGGTACGGCTTTCCTTCATCGGCCCCGAAACCGTCAGACGGAACGTATGGAATCCTGGCTGGACCGCCGCTGAAGGAACGAGGTCGAACTCCCACTGCTCTTTGGCGCCCACCGCGCGCGTAACGGGGTTGGCCTTCCACCCTTTCGGCGCGCCGACCGCAAGATGCAGCCCGGGCGTCTTGAGATTGGATTGAACCGACCATCGCACGCCACCGGCCGATTCGGTCGTCTTGATGTCGAAGCGGTCGATGATCCGGATCAGGGCGGTCCGCGCCATTCGGAAGGGAATTCCCATCCAGTTCGCGTCGGCGGACACCCGCAGGCTTGTCTCGTACGGCGGCTTCCCTTCGTCATACGAAACGCGCAGGAGAGCTTTCGCGGAGCGCCCTTCCTCTCCTCCCATCTCCTGCCGGAACGGCTTGACGTTGCCGTCTTTTCCTTCAATCACCAGCCGGGTCCAGACGAGATGCTCGCGCGCGCTCAAATCCACGGACATTTCAACCGGCCGCCCCAGCGGCGCGACGGGATCGGGAACGAGGACGAGCAGCTCCGCTCTCGAAAGATTGGCGACGACCCTGTTGCAAATGTCATTCAATCGCGCGGCCAACAACGCAAGATCCGCCAAGCAGGGTTCTTTCCGCTTTCCGCGCTCCATCAGAGCCGCCATTCGATCCAGCGCGGCGCGAAACTCCCGCAGACGCGTCTCCACAGAGCCCGCCGCCCCAATCGCCGACGTGCCGGCCTCTGCCGCCTCCAAAAGATCACGAAACGTGGAACCGCGCGGCGGTATCGCAGCCAGAATTCGATGAAACTCCTTCAAACTCACAGCCAGATGGCCGAGAGCGTAATCCGTGTCACCGCCGGTCAACGGGTCCGCCACCCGCGCCGCCGTGATCGCCGCCACTGCAAATTCCGCGTTGCACCAGGACAGCGGAGACGCGGGGCTCACGTCTTTGCCGTCCGGGAAAAAAATCCGCTCGGGCATCATGCCGTAAACGTTCGAATGTTCCATCATCCAGCGGACCGCCCGACGGCCAAAGTCCGGTTCGCCCGCCAGAAAATGATACTGGGCGGCGGCCGCCGTGGTGAAACCAAACATATCTGTGCCGTAACCCTCGGCTTCGAAATACTGCACGCCCCCGCCGAGCTGAACGGTGTGCCGCCCATACCAGGCGTTGGTCGCGGCGAGTTCCAGATGGTCGGGATAGCCCCACACGTACCCAAAATTGGCGGAGGTGTTGAACTGCTCGCGATCATCCCGAAGGTCCATGTAGGAGCCGCGCGACCGCGAGAACATGCGATCGAGCCCGCGTTCGATCGCCTCGGCCGCCCGACGATACCGCACGGCCGGCCGCGCATCGCCGCGCATCTCGCAAATCAGCGCGCCGTGCCGCAGACCCGCCGCCACGTTCATGTTCGTCGCCGGGAGGTACCCTTCCCATTCGACAATGCCGCCCTCTCTTACGAGCCCGTCGGGACCCTGTTTGGAAACGACAAAATCCAAAAGCTGCTTCATGAGTTCGAAATCACCGAACCATCGGCCCGTTTTTTGGAACAACAGGAGCATGAGCGACGCGTAGTAGCCGTTCGAATCCCACTCCGGCACATCAAAGGCCGCGCCGCTGCCGCCGGGCGTCGCCCGCGCGAACGCGTCATACCGCGCGTACCACTCGCCTCGCGATTTCTGCGGAATTTTCGCGTTCCAAAATTCCAGAATCCGCGCCGCAAGATCCGAGTGCCCGGTTTCGGCGAGCGCCCGCGCCGTCATGAGGGCGTCCCGCGGATAGAGCTGTGGACGGCCTTCGGTCAGGAACTGGCCTGTCATGTCCGCGGGCACGGCGCCGTTCAGCGATGTCGCCGCCAGCGCGATCAGGGCCGCTTCATAGGCCGACCCAAGCGCCGAATCGGCCGCCACCAACCGGGCGCCGGATGACAGCCACCGGTCCCACGCATCCCGGCAGGCATCCCATGTCAGCTCACCGAAAGACGGAGCCACCCCGCCTTCCTGCACCCGTGGAATAACCGCAAACCGGACATTCCGCGATTGACCTGGCGGGATCTCGAGGTCCCGGCACAACTCGGGAAACGCATCCGGCGTCGCCGGCGCCGCGATCGTCGCGGGGCCTCCGACAAAGGCGATGCCGAGGCGGGTCGCTTTAAACGCCGCCACCGCCATCCCCGGAGAATCCGGCGGAGTCGCATGAACAAACTCGGCCGGCATCCGGAATTTGACCACCGACTGAATCCGCACCTCCTTCGCCTTCGTTCCCTGATTCAAAACCGACGCGTCGAAAACGACGGTCCCGGACGGCGTTGAAAAAACGCGGTAGGTAACGCGCACCTCAGGGTCGCTCAACGATTGGAACTCCGTGGTCGTATAATAAGGTCCGGCCGACAACATGAGATCCTTCCGCAGCCGCTTCCTCATCGTCGTTCCGAGGGCGTGCTCCCACTCGGCGCCGACACGAAATTTCAGGTAGGCCGCCCGCACATAGTCGTTTGTGTAATCGTCCACGTAGTAATGGGTGATCCCGAAATCCTCGGTAACCCGTTCCGGACATTCGGAGAAAACCGCGCAGACTCCCCCGCCACCCAGGATCCGCGAACCCGGATAGGGTCCCGGATACGCCCATGCGTTTCCCATGGTCATCGTCACCCAGAAAAGCACCGCCGGCGCCACAGTGGACGGCACATGCAGCCGGATCAATTCTTATGCCTGGTCCATGGCCCGATACCGTACTGCTTCCAGAATGTGCTCGGGCTGGATGTCCGCGGCGCCCGCGAGATCCGAAATCGTTCGCGAGACCTTGATCACTTTTTCCAGTGAACGGGGAGACAGATTCATCTTCCGAAGGGCGGCCTGAAGAATCGCGAGGCATTCGTCCGAAAGCGGGCACAGAGCGCGGACCTCCGACGGCCTCAGCCGCGCGTTCACGCGATCCTCCCCGCCGTTTCGCGCCACCGCGCGATCCCGCGCCGCCCGAACGCGCTTGAGGATCCCGTCGCTGGATTCGCCGGATGCGCCGGAAAGAATCACGGCGGGGCTTTCCGCTGCAAGTTCCACATGCAGATCAATCCGGTTGAGAATTGGGCCCGACACCCGGTTCAGGTACTTCCGAATGTCCATCGCGCTGCACCGGCACGCGCGCGTCGGATGGTTCAGATAGCCGCACGGGCACGGATTCATGGCGCAGATCAGAACGAAATCGGCCGGGTAGCTCACCTTGGCCGCGGCGCGGCTGATCTGCACGCGCCGGTCCTCGAGCGGCTGGCGCAACGATTCGAGACACGACCGGGGGAACTCCGGGAATTCGTCCAAAAAAAGCACGCCGCCATGCGCCAGCGATATCTCCCCCGGTAGACTCGTCGGGCCGCCGCCGATCAGCGCCACGGCCGACAGCGTGTGATGCGGCGCGCGGAAGGGCCGGACGGTGAGGCGGCGGGTTTCGTCCAGAAGTCCGGCCACGCTGTAAATTTTCGTGACTTCGAGCGATTCCTGCGTCGACAGCGGCGGCAAAATCGTCGGCAGACGCTGCGCCAGCATCGACTTGCCGGTGCCCGGCGGGCCGACGAGAAGCAGATGATGGCCGCCGGCGGCGGAAATCTCGGCGGCTCGGCGCGCGAGATGCTGACCGCGAATTTCGGAAAAATCTGTTTCGTGCCGGTCCCGCGGTTCCGGTGTCCGGCGACGGCGGCCGGACGCCGATTTCAGTTTTTCGATCGGATACACCAGACCGGACAGATGCGCAAGCCCCCGAATGGGCGGAACGCGGCGCGCGGTTTCCTTCAACAACCGGCCCTCCTCCAGATTTCCCTCCGGAACGACCACCGCCGAGGCGTCCCGCAGGCCGTCGAGGAGCGCGAGGACGCCGGCGGCGGGACGCAGCGTTCCGTCGAGGGACAACTCGCCCAAAAAAACCGCGCCGGCCGGAGGCGGCGGGATCTGCCGGCTGGCGATCAGGATGCCGGCGGCGATCGGCAGATCGAGATGCGACGACGCCTTTTTCATGGTGACGGGCGTCAGATTGACGGTGACTTTCATCGTCGGCATTTCATACCCCGCGTTCTTGATCGCGGCAATCACGCGGTCACGGCTTTCACGTACCGCGTCCTTGGCCAGGCCGACCACCGTGAAGTTCGGCAGGCCCCGCCGGACATCCACCTCGACGCCGATCCTCTGAACCTCCAGGCCCGTCAGAATCGCCGAGTCCACGCGGAAAACCGACACGGTCTACGCCCGCCGCACGTCCATCGATATCTTCGCGGCCAACGCCGAGTGCGTGAGTGCGCCCACCGAAATGTAATCGACGCCCAGGCGCGCAAGCCTCGAAATTCGGTCCAGACCCACGCCGCCGGAAACCTCGACCTTCGCGCGGCCTCCGACCATCCGCATCGCGCGGCGGACCTGACGGTCCGTCATGTTGTCCAGGAGAACGCGGCCCGCGCCTTCGGACAGCGCTTCCCGGAGTTCGGCGAAAGATTTGACTTCGACTTCGATCTCGACGGACTTCCCAAGCCGGCGCCGGACCGCCCGGATCGCCGGAAGAACGCCGCCCAGAAGGAGAACGTGGTTGTCTTTCAGAAGGACCGCCTCGGACAGCGTCATTCGATGGTTCTTTCCGCCGCCATGCGCGACGGCGGATTTTTCAAGATGTCTGAGAAGCGGCGTGGTCTTGCGCGTGTCCAGAATCCGCGCGCGGGCGCGGGCGCGGGCGCGCGCGCCCGCCGGAACCGCATCGACAAACCGCCGGGTCAGCGTCGCGACGCCGCAGAGTCGACTGAGAAAATTCAGCGCGGTTCGCTCCGCCGACAGCAGCGACCGCGCACGGCCCTTCACCCGAAGGATCGGCCGGCCCGGACCGACGCGACGCCCGTCACGGACGGACTTCAACACGCGAACCCGCGGATCGCAGAGTCGAAACGCCATAAGGGCAGGCGCCGTCCCGCTCACGATCATGTCCTGCTCGGCGACGATTTCGGCGACGGCCCGCATCGACCACGGAATCGCGCGGGACGTGATGTCCTGGCGCGCACCGTCCTCCCGGAGCGCCTCCTGTACGAGGCGCCTCAGGCGGGGGTCGATCGGTACGGTCAGGACGCTATCGCCAGTAGCACGGAAATGGGCCCGAGGAGATGATCGCGTAGGCGTTGTGCGAGTGGATCGACTCGAGGCTCTCGCATTCGATCCTGTAGGAGGCCACGCGGGGATCGGCGTCGAATTTCAGCGCGATGTCCCGGACCACGTCCTCGACGAATTTGGGATTGCGGTAGGACGCTTCCGTTACGAATTTTTCGTCCGGGCGTTTCAGCAGCGGATACACTTCGGAACTGCCCTCCGATTCGACGAGGTCAATGAGCTCCTCGATCCAGATGGTCTCGGCCATCTCGACGGCGGCCTTCACCTGCGTCCGCTGGTTGTGCGCGCCGAATTCCGAGATCGCCTTGGAACAGGGACACAACGTGAGGATCGGCACGTCGGCCTCCACGATCTTCCGGAACTTCTTCTCCCCGTTCTTCTCGCAGTCGCCGCCCAGCCGGCACGCGTAACCCATCAGCGCGGGCTCGGCGGTCAGCGGCGAACGCTTGGTGCGAAAATACAAAAAGGAAACATCCAGATACGACCGCTCGGCGCCCAGGCGGTCCACCACCGATTCCAGAAGCACCTCCAGAATCTCCGGGTTGAGCGGCCGGCTCTTGAAGCGGTCCAGCAGCTCCACAAAACGGCTCATGTGCGTGCCGCGCTCGGCCGGCGACAGTGACGCGGAAATCCGGATCGTCGCCGTCACCTGCTGCCGGCCGCGCTCCCGGTCCTGAACCACCATCGGCAGTTTGACCTCCGAAATGCCGACTTGCTCGATCATCACGCCTCGCTGGTCTGCCTGGCCCTGAACATCCTCGATCTTGCTCGAATCGGACATCATGATTCCTTTTATCTTCTCTCCGGCGGTTTTGAAAGAGGCCTACTCTTCCCGCAGCGCCTCCGAGGGCGGCTTGCGGGACTGCACATGGGCGGGAAAGGTTGCGGCCGCCAGCGAAAGAACAAACAAGATGGCCGCGGAACAGACGTACAGCGGGGTCGACCATTCCGACGGCAGGCGGTCGAGATCGTAAACCTCCGAGGGAAGCCGAAAGAGATCGCTCTTCGTGATCAACAGATGCCCGCCGGCCGCAACGGCGCTGCCCAACAGCAGGCCCAAGCCGCCGCAGATGCCGCCAGCCGTCAGAAACAGCCCGGCGACGCGCCGCCGCGGAAGGCCCATCGCGCGCAGCGCGGCCAGCTCTCGGCGCTTTTCCACCGCCGTCGCGGTCAACGCCGACAGGACACTGAAGACCGATACGAGACCAAACAGAAATAGAATGATGGCCATCACACGCTTTTCCAGCCGCACCGCGCGAAACAGAGGCTCCCGCATCTCGCGCCAGCT
Source organism: Candidatus Lindowbacteria bacterium RIFCSPLOWO2_12_FULL_62_27 (assembly GCA_001784175.1). Taxonomy (GTDB): domain Bacteria; phylum Lindowbacteria; class 2-12-FULL-62-27; order 2-12-FULL-62-27; family 2-12-FULL-62-27; genus 2-12-FULL-62-27. The sequence continues at coordinate 228,254 of MFPR01000028.1, read as the reverse complement.
TCGAAAATACAGGCCCTCCGCGCCCAGGCGCGCCTGCAGTCTCGCGCTCACGGCATCGGCGGCGCCGGGATCGGATACGCCTATTTCTACGGAGTGAACAAGATCATCGGACAACCCAAGATGCCGGCGCAGCGTTCCGATCGGAACGATCGCGCCGCTCGCGTCAAATTCGTAATAGCCGGTCCGGTACGTTCCGCTCACACGCCACGTGGTGACGATGGGACCGGGTCCACCGTGGGCGCTCGACGTCAACGCCGGGATGGCCAGGATCGCCTCGACACTGTCTCCACGATCAACGCCCAGCTTGTCGGCCAGCGCGGACCCCAGCAGGATTTCTTCGTCGGCGGGAAAAACAGACTGCGCCTGCAACTGACGGCGAAGCGTTCCGGTGAGCGCCTTTTGCGATACATCCACCCCCGTGACGGCCGCTTCGCTCAGTCCCGAAAGACCGGGCCGGCCGGGAATCGGACGCATCAGGCCGGAAACCTGCAGCTCGGCCGACGCGCTCGTCACGCCCGGCGTCTCCAGAACCGCGCGCTGAATGTCTTCCGTGTAATTCAACCATCCGGACAGTGGAAACCCGCGCACGGCGCCGGTCCCCGAGATGATCCGCGCCTGAAGGTCCCGGTCAAAGCCGTTCATCACGGCCATCACGATGACGAAGGCGCCCAGCGTCAGCCCGACGCTGCCGATGGAGAGATAGGTCAGAAGCCGGACGAAACCGCTTCGGTGGCGCGAAAACAAGAAGCGGCGCGCGAGGAAAAACGTCACATCATGCCGTTGCCGTTATGCTTCTTCAACGTGCTCGTCGTCATCACCGACGCGGTCGGCTTTGCATCCCGGGGTTTGGGGGCCGCCTCTTCCCAAGCCGAACCGATGAGGGCCTTGATCTTCGCAAGCATGTTCCGGTTTTCGAAAGGTTTCGTCATGTATTCGTCCGCGCCCATCTCCTTGCCCTTCTGAATGTCTTCGGGCGCGGATTTGGCGGAAAGAAAACAAATTTTGATCCCTTTGAGCTTGTCGTTTCCTTTGATGAACTTGCACAGCTCGTATCCGTTCATCTCGGGCATCATGATGTCCAGTACGATCAGGTCCGGACGGATCTCCCGCAGGCCCGCGATCATGTCCTTGGCGCTCGTGAACGTCCACACACGGTACCGGTTGATGGTCAACAGGTCCTTGACCAGTTCAAGCACGTCCGGTTCGTCATCTACGACAAAAATGCTGTTTCCGCCCAAGAAACCCGCCTCCCGTGTAGAAATCTCCCCTGCTCGATCAGTCGGATGATCGATTCCGTTGGCATCCGGCGCGGCGCGCCGATGCTCGATCCATGTCTTCCCAAGTTGTGGTCGCTATGAACTTTTAGCTAATTTGAATAGAACGCCCTTCCAATACCACGTATCCTATAAAACCTGAGGAATGATTGTCAATCCTTAGCGCCGAAATAATTTCCGCAGGAGTCGCCGGACCGGATCGTAAAAGCGGTCCACCACGCGCTCCTTCAGCGGGATGATCGCGTTGTCCGTAATGTGGATGTCCTCCGGGCAGACCTCCGTACAGCACTTGGTGATGTTGCAGTACCCGACCCCCGATTGCCGATGGGTCAGGTCCAGCCGGTCCGCGGCGTCCATCGGGTGCATCTCCAGCGCGGCAAGGCGCACAAAAAAACGGGGGCCGAAAAACTCGGGCTGCTTCTGATGCTCCCGCAACACGTGGCAGACGTTCTGGCACAGGAAACACTCAATGCATTTCCGGAACTCCTGCACGCGGTCCACGTCCTCCTGCATCCATCGCCACTCGCCGTTCGGCTTCGGCGTGAACGGCGGGATCTTCTTGTTCACTTCATAATTCCAGGAAACGTCGGTCACCAGATCCTTGATCAACGGAAACGTCCGCATCGGCCGCACCTCCACCGGTCGGTCCGCCGGCAGATCGTCCAGGCGCGTCTTGCACATCAGTTTCGGCTTGCCGTTCACTTCCGCACTGCACGATCCGCACTTCGCGGCCTTGCAGTTCCACCGCACGGCCAGGTCCGGCGCCTGCGTGGCCTGGATTTGATGGACGGCGTCCAGCACGACCATGCCCGGGCCTGTTTCCACCGTGTATTCCTTCATCTGGCCGCCACCCGCGTCCCCGCGGAAAACTCGAAAGGATCGTTGTTCCGGCATCGAGGCTACGGAACCTTGACCGCTTTTGGGGTCTCGACTTCGTCGTAGACCTTCTTCAATTCGGCCGGCATCTCCAAGAGCGGTGTCTCCCGGACTTCCATCCGCTCGCCCACATTCCGGACGGCAAGGTTCACTTTTCCGAAATGAGAGTCCGTTTTGGGATGGTCCAGCCGGCTGTGCGCGCCCCGGCTCTCTTTGCGCAGGAGCGCGGCGCGCGCGATGGCCTCGCTCACAATCAGAAGATTTTTTAAATCCAGCGCCAGGTGCCAGCCCGGATTGTACAGGCGCGTTCCCTCGGCGACACCGACGGTCTTCGCGCGCGCCTTCAGGGTCTCGATCCGGCGCAGCCCCTCCTCCAAGTCCGCCTCCGTGCGGAAAATTCCGACAAACTCGCTCATCGCCGTCTGCAGATCGCGCTGAATGTCGTACGGGCTCTCGCCATCCGGCCGGTCAAACGGCGCCGATACGATGGACGCGGCCTCCTCGATCTCGCGGCCGTCCGGGCGGGGCGACGGGGCAGACTTCGCATAGTCCGCCGCGCCAAGCCCGGCCCGCCGGCCGAACACCACGAGGTCCGACAGCGAATTTCCGCCCAGCCGGTTCCCGCCGTGCATTCCGCCCGACACCTCCCCGCACGCAAACAGGCCCGGAACGGTAGACGCTCCGCTGTCCGCGTCCACTCGAACTCCGCCCATGCTGTAATGACACGTCGGGCCCACCTCCATCGGCTCCTTCGTGATGTCCACGTCCGCAAGCTCCAGAAACTGGTGATACATGCTCGGCAGTTTTTTCTTCACGCGCTCCGCCGGCTGGTAGCTGATGTCCAGAAACACGCCGCCATGCGGAGATCCCCGGCCCTCCTTTACCTCCGTGTAGATCGACCGCGCCACGTTGTCGCGCGTCGACAGCTCCGGCGGACGGCGCACGGTCGGTTTCTTTCCCGCAAGCACCTCGTCCACCCACCGGCGCGCTTCCTCGTCCGATTCCGCAAAATCCTTCTTGTTCGCTTCCGGAAGGTATTTGAACATGAACCGCTCGCCCTTGGAGTTCCGCAATATCCCGCCCTCGCCCCGGACGGCCTCCGTCACCAGAAGGCCCCGCACGCCCGGCGGCCACACCATGCCCGTCGGATGAAACTGCACAAATTCCATGTCGATCAGTTCCGCGCCCGCCTCGTACGCCATCGCGTGGCCGTCGCCGGTGTATTCCCAGGAATTCGACGTGATCTTGTAGGACTTGCCGATCCCGCCGGTCGCGAGAACCACGGCCTTTGACTTGAAGACGACATACCGGCCGCTCTCCCGCCAGTATCCGAACGCCCCGGTAATCCGGTCACCGTCCTTCAACAGGCGCGTGATCGTGCATTCCATATAGATGTCTATCCCCTGATGAACGCCTTTGTCCTGAAGCGTCCGGATCATCTCGAGGCCTGTGCGGTCTCCGACGTGCGACAGCCGCTTGTACCGGTGGCCCCCGAAGGCCCTCTGGAGAATCTTGCCGTCGCCGGTCCGGTCAAACACCGCGCCCCAGCGCTCAAGCTCGTACACACGATCCGGCGCCTCCTTCGCGTGAAGCTCCGCCATCCGCCAGTTGTTGAGCATCTTGCCGCCGGCCATCGTGTCGTGAAAATGCACCCGCCAGTCGTCCTCCGCGTCCACGTTCGCCAGCGCCGCCGCAATGCCGCCCTCCGCCATCACGGTGTGCGCCTTCCCCAGAAGCGATTTGCACACGAGCGCCGTCCGGGCGCCCTGCGCCGACGACTCGATGGCCGCGCGCAATCCCGCACCGCCCGCGCCGATCACCAGCACGTCGCTTTCGTGCGTTTCGTATTTGTCCATGGCTTAAAACAACACCGGATCGGCCAGCCGGCCGGACGACACCAGACGAATGTAAAGGTCCGTGAATCCGACCCACCCCAGACTCACCCACGCCCACAGCATGTGCCGCTCGTTCAGACACGTCACGCCGCCCCAGGCCGTGTGCCGGAGTTTCGAGGTCGGGCAGGTGGAAAAACAGTCGAGATAGCCGCCGATCAAATGACGCAGGGAATGACAGCCCAGTGTGTACAGCGACAGGAACACCGCATTCAGAAGCAAAACAACGCTGCCTGCGCCCGCCACATAGTCCTTGGGGCCATCGCGCGTAAAAGCCTTCAACGCGTCGTACCAGAGAAAGGCCAGAATCACGACGGCCAGATACATGAAATACCGGTGAATGTTCTGCACGACCAGCGGAAATTCTGTCTCGCCACAGTACTTCTCCCACGGCTTGCCGACAGCGCATGACGCGGGGTTCAGAAAAAAAGACCGGTAATACGCCTTGCGGTAGTAATAACACGTCGCGCGAAATCCGCCCGGCGCCCACAGGATCAGCAGCGCCGGCGACACGAACGCCGGCAGATACGTCATGATCGACGGAAACCACTCGTACACCGGCGGCGAGTAGACAGGGGAAAGATACGGCCCGTAATGCCCATGTTCGGGGTTCCCCAGGAAGGCAGCCCACGTCAGATACCCAAACCCGACCCCAAGACCCAGAACCGTCAGCAGGGGCTCCATCCACCACAAGTCCCTGCGTTCCGTCACGGCAAACCCGGCCCGGTAGAGCGGATTCCGCGCTTGTGCGCCCGATGGATCACTCATACAACGCGCACTGTAACAAAACACGGTGGGGTGTCAATGTTTTTGAATTGCTCTGTTTTCACCCCCTCCCCCCTTGTGGGGGAGGTTGGGTGGGGGGTTACTTTTTTTGACCTGCCCCAAGCCGCCTCACACACAAGAAGTAAACCCCGATCGACACGAACACGAGCACGGCCGTCGAAAGTTTCAGCGCGCCGGGCGCCAGCCGCAGAACGTGCGGCGTCAGAAAATACAGCGGGATCGCAAAGACCAGCGAACACGCGAGAAAAAGCACGCCCGGCGTCGGGAACGCATTCAACTGGAATCCCCGCAGTATCCCGGACCGCGCAGTCTGCCGGATCAGAAGCGCAAGATTCACCATGCTCGCGAGGCTCATGCCAAGCGCGATCCCGCAGGCTTTGTACGGAGACGGAAACGCCCAGACAAACAGAATCGACAGGATCACGTTCGCCGCCACCGCCTGCGCGCCGGCGCGCATCGGCACGCCGGGTGACTTGACCGCGTAACAGGCGGAACTCAGGATCCTCGACAACCCGATGAACGGAAGAGCCAGGGCGTATGCGCGAAGCGCGGCCGACACGCCCGACACGCTGTCCGCGGTGAACTTGCCGTATTCGAACATGAGACGGATCAGCGGCTCGGAGAAAAATATGAAGGCCGTCATCGACGGGACCATCCACAGAAGGCACAGCCGGACCGACCGGTCCAGGATCGCGCGGAACTCCTCCGCGTTGCCGGCCTGCGCCGCTTTCGGCAGCGTCACGGTGCCGACGGCGGTGCCGAAGAGCGCGGAGGGAAATTCGATGACGCGGTAGGCGAGATACAAAACGGTGATCGTGCCGCGCGGAAGAAACGAGGCAATTCCCTGGCTGATGATGTTGTTGAGCTGATACACCACAAGCGTCGCGGCGGCCGGGACCATGAGAAGCAACATCTCGACCAGCTCCGGGCTGCGCCGAAGGGATGGCCGAAACCTGAACCCAGTACGGCTCAGCGTCCACCACACAAGGCCCACCTGCAAAACGCCTCCCACCAGCACGCCGGCGGCCAGGCCCCAGATCCGCGCCTCCGGGCCGCCCTCGATCCGCGGCGCCAGAACCAGGGCGGCGGTGATGACCGAGATGTTCTCCAGCGCGGACGCGACGGCCGGGATTCCAAAATGGCCGCGGCTGTTCAGCATCCCGCTGATCACGGCGTAGAGGCTCATCAACAGCAGGTAGGGAAACAGCACGGCGAGGAGCCGGCTGGCCAGGTCGAAGACGGCGGGAGTCTGACGAAGACCCGGCGCAAACACCGAAACCAGGACGGATGAACCGACCGCGGCGAAAACGCACACGATCGTCAGAACAACACACACGTAACTGATGGCGCGGCTCGCAAACCGCTCCGCGTCATCACGGTTCGTCTTGTCCTTCTCGGCGAAGATCGGAATGAAACTCGCCCCCAGCGCCCCTTCGCCGGCCAGACGACGGAAAAAATTCGGAATGAGAAACGCCACCAGATACGCGTCGGTCACACCGCCGACGCCAAACACCGCCGTGATTACGACATCCCGCACGTATCCCAGCACCCGCGATACCAGAATGCCGCCCGAGACGGCGGATACCGCCAGGCGGTGCGCCCGGCCCTCGGGGTCCTTCAGCTCGCCCGCCATTCGATCAGAAAAAATCCGAGAATCCCCGTCGCTAAAAACAGGAGGGCCTGCGTCAGTTGCATCGGAAGCGAATGCTTCTCCCGGCGGCACATCATGAGATCGCCGATGAAAAATAAAATGACCAGAAGCGCCACGCCCAGCTTCCAGCCCAGCGTCACGAGGTATCCCCGGTCCACCGGCATCCCCATGAATATGTTCGAAAAAACGTTCATCATCCCGCTGCCGAACAACGCAATGATGCTGATCCCGCCGATGTTGAAATAAACGGTATCCACCTTCCGGACCCACTCCGCGCGCGGCTCACCGAGTGGCTGGCGGAATTTGACCGCGGCCAGTCGCAAAAGAAACGCGCCGAAGAAAAGGCTGAACGCCAGAAAATGGATCACGGCCGTCACCGTGAAAAGGGACGCCATGTGTCTACTCACCTCCTCTCCCCCCGCAGGGGGGAGAGGATTGAGGTGAGGGGGGCCGTGAACGATGGCGCGACATAAACGAAGATCGAATCAGCTCACAACCACCGAAAAGAGTCGTTTGGGCACGTAGATCTGCTTCTCGATCCGCTTCCCGTTGATCATCTCCGCCACCTTCGGCAGCGCCAGCACGGCGCGCGCCACCGTCGACTCGTCCGCATCCGCGGCCACCTCGATCCGGTCGCGGATCTTGCCGTTCACCTGCACCCCGATCGTTACCCGCTCCGCAACCAGCGCGGACCTGTCCGGTTCCGGCAGCGGCGCGGCTTCGGCTTCGCCCGGAAATCCGAGACGGCGCCAGCCCTCCGCCGCAATATGCGGGACGAGGGACGACAGCAGGGCGAGCATCGCCTTCATCGCGGAGCGACGCATCGCGGGCCGGACATCGCTTGATTCGAGAACGTTCAGAAGCTCCATGCACGCGGCGATCGCGGTGTTGAATTGAAACCGGCCGGAAATGTCCGAACGAAATTTCGCGATCGTCTGCTGCAGCTTCACATAAACGACCCGATCGGCGGGCGCATCTTCTCCGGAGGCATCCCCCGGCTCGCCGGCCTGATCGATCTGCCGCCAGACCCGCTTCAAAAAGCGGTAACACCCCTGCACCCCGGACTCGCTCCAGTCCAGGTCCCCTTCCGGCGGGGCCGCAAAAAGGATGAAGAGGCGGATCGTGTCGATCCCGTATTTTTTCACCATCTCGTCCGGATCCACCACGTTCTTCTTCGACTTGCTCATCTTCTCCACACGCCCGATGGACACCTCCGCGCCGCACTTCCCGCAGGCGCGTGCGGCGGTCACCTCCTCCGGATACAAATACCCGTGCTGCGCGCACGCATGCGTCTCCTTCCGCACCATGCCCTGCGTGAGAAGCCGCGCGAACGGCTCGTCGCTCGAAACGAGGCCGAGATCGCGCATCACTTTGTGGAAAAACCTCGCGTACAAAAGATGCATGCACGCGTGTTCAATACCGCCGATGTACTGGTCGACCGGAAGCCACGCGTCGGCCTTGTCCCGGTCGACAGGAGACTCGGCGTTGGTCGGGTCCGTGTAGCGCGCGAAATACCACGACGAGTCCACGAACGTGTCCATCGTGTCCGTCTCCCGGCGCGCCGGCTTGCCGCACGACGGGCAGGCCGTATTCACAAAATCCGCCGCCTTGTTCAGCGGGTTGCCGCCGTGCGCTGAAAAAACGGCTTGCTCCGGCAATCGCACCGGCAAATCCGGATACGGAACTGGAACAATCCCGCACCCGTCACAATACACGATCGGAATGGGATTGCCCCAGTACCGCTGCCGCGAAATGCCCCAGTCCCTCAGCCGGTACGTCACCGTCGGGCCGCCCTGCCCGCGGTCTTTCAGCCACCCGGCCATTTTCTCCATCGCCTCGCGGTTGGACAGGCCGTCAAAGGGACCCGATCGGGCAAGGACACCGTCTCCCTCATAGGCGGCGCGCATCTCGCTCTCCTTTAACGTTACGCCCGGCGGCTCAATCACCACCCTGAGCGGCAGCCCGTACTTCTTCGCAAATTCAAAATCCCGCTGGTCGTGCGTCGGCACGCACATCACGGCGCCCGTGCCGTAGTCCATCACCACGTAGTTCGCCACATAAATCGGAATCTGATCCCCCGTCGCCGGATTCACGCAGCGCGCGCCCGTGTCGACCCCCACCTTCTCGGCCGACTCATCCGTCCGCCGCGCCTTCGACGTCCGCATCATCTCGTCGATCTCGCGCCGCCCCGACGCCGAACATCGTCCCAGATCGCAGAGCTTGCCGGTCAGCGGATGCTCCGGCGCCAGCACCATGTACGTGCAGCCAAACAGCGTGTCCACGCGCGTCGTGAACACGGTCAACGCGGCGGCTTCCTCCCCCACAACCGGAAACACAATATGCGCGCCGGTCGACCGGCCGATCCAGTTCCGCTGCATTTCGAGCACCTGGGACGGCCAGCCCTTTTTCAAATCGTCCAGCCCCCCCAACAACTCCTCCGCGTAGGCGGTGATCCGGAGTTTCCACTCGTTCTGCCGCCGAAGCTCTATCACGCTCTCGCACCGCCAGCACCGGCCCTCCTCCACCTGCTCGTTTGCAAGAATCGTCTCGCAGCTCGGACAGAAATTCACCAAACCCTCGCTGCGGTAGGCCAGGGCCCGCGCGTTCTCATAAAGTTTCAGGAAAAACCACTGGCCCCACCGGTAATAGTCGGGCGCGCAGCAGGTCACCTCGCGGCTCCAATCGTAGGAGATCCCCAGACGCTGAAGTTGCCGCTTCATGTGCGCGATGTTGTCGTAGGTCCATTTCGCCGGATGAATCCCGCGATCGATCGCCGCGTTCTCGGCGGGAAGTCCGAACGCGTCCCATCCGATCGGATGCAGCACCTCACAGCCTTCCTGCCGGCGGTACCGGGCCAGCGCGTCGCCGATCGCGTAGTTGCGCACGTGCCCCATGTGAATCCGCCCCGAGGGATACGGATACATCACCAGGCAATAGTATTTCCTCGCCGGCGCCGGACGCGCCGGCGCCGGCCAGAACCCCCGCCGGCGCCACGCCTCCTGCCATTCGGTCTCAATCCTCTGCGGATCGTACTCACTCATCCCCGATCCCGCCTTCTTCTGTTTCTTCTGTATTCTGTATTCTGTGTTCTGTCTTCTCCCAGACTAAACCGTCTTCCCCACCCCATACGACGCCTTGATGCATAGCCAGACGACGAGGAGACTCACCGCCGCAACGCCGCACATCACCGCCGAGTTCGTCGGCACATGCGATCCCGCCACCATCCCCACCAGCATCGGCGCGGACAGATACGTGTTGGTCCGCGACGCCAGCATCGCCCGCTTGCGCAACGCCGGCGCGGCCTCTCCGGCCGTGCCGCCCAGGAGCTTCTTCTGGGCCGGCCAGATGATGAACCACACGTTGAACCACATGATAATCCCCAGCGCCATCCCGCCCATGATCCACTTCGCGCGAAGCGACAGCGCGCCGTCGGCCTCCCGCATCAGGCCGCCCTGCATGTACATGAGATAAAAGAGCGCCAATCCGGCCAGAAACGTGATCATTGCGCCCCACCGAAACCACCACAGCGCCCGCGGCATGAGCTGCGGGTTCACCGCCTTCTTGCCCGCGTCGTCCAGCGCGCCCTGCAGCGGGACATTCACAAAATTGAAAAAATACAGATGGCCGATCCACGCCACTCCCGCAATCACGTGAATCCACCGGACAATCAGTTGAATTTCAGTTTCCATATATCCTCCTCCGTCTTTTTGATGTTATTCGCGTTCCCGGCGTTCCAGCTCCCTCGCTATCTCATCGGGCGTCAAGCCTCTTAACCTGAGCATCACCATGAGGTGGAACATGAGATCGGAAACTTCGGACACGACATACGATTTGGGCTTGCGGACCGCCGCCAGAATCACTTCCGTCGCCTCTTCGCCGATTTTCTCGAGGACCTTGTCCAGGCCGGTCTTGTTCTTCTTCCGGTTCGGCCTCGTCAGCTTCACCGTGTAGGATCCGCGCGGCCGCCGGCGGAGACGGTCGTCGATGGTCAAAAATAATCGGTTGAGGATCACGCCCAGCCCGTTCGATCCTCCCCGATCCTGACCCGCTCTTGTTTTTCCCACAGGCCGGAAAAAACAATTCGCGCGGCCGGTGTGACAGGCCGGCCCGGTCTGATCGACTTTGAGCAATAGGGTGTCCCGGTCGCAGTCCACCCGGATTTCCCTCACGCGCTGCACGTGCCCGGAGGTTTCACCTTTTTTCCACTGCTCCTGACGCGACCGCGAATAATAGTGAGCGTAACCCGTCGCCAGCGTCCGTTTCAGGCTCTCCCGGTTCATGTAGGCCAGCATGAGCACATCGCCGGTACGCGCATCCTGCGCGATCGCCGGAATCAGCCCCCCGCCTTTCCTAAAATCTAAAGTTTTCATTGCGTGATCCTCACATGAATCCCGCATTTTTTCAAATACGCCTTCGCCTCCGGGATCGTGTGCTCCCCGTAATGAAAAATCGACGCCGCCAAAACCGCGGATGCGCCGGCCTCCAACCCGTCCTTCAAATGCGCCAGCGTCCCCACCCCGCCGGACGCGATCACCGGAATCGTCACGCGCGCAACCACCGCCCGCAAAAGCTCCAGATCGTATCCCTCTTTGGTGCCGTCCCGGTCCATGCTCGTCAAAAGTATTTCCCCCGCCCCCAGCGCCGCCACCTCCGCCGCCCATTCCACCGCATCCCGCCCCGTCGCTGTCCGCCCTCCATGGACATAAACCTCACACCGCTTTGAAGCCCTTTTCGCATCGATCGCCACCACCACACACTGCGATCCAAACGCCTCCGCCGCCGCGCGGATCAGCGCGGGGTTCTCCACCGCCGCCGTGTTGATCGAGATCTTGTCCGCGCCCACGCCCAGAACCTCCCGCATCTCCTCCAGACTTCGCAGTCCTCCGCCCACCGTAAACGGCACCGACAACGACTCCGCGGCCCGGCCCACCCAGTCCTTCCGGATCGCCCGCGCATGCGCAGACGCGGTGATGTCCAGAAATACGACCTCGTCCGCGCCGGCCGCGTCATAGGCCGCCGCACAGTCCGCAACATCGCCGGCGTCGCGGATGTTCACGAACCGCACGCCTTTCACCACGCGCCCGCCATCCACATCCAGACACGGAATCACACGCTTGGCCAGCATCTCAGGCAACCGCGCGCACGGCTTCCGCCAGATCCAGCGCACCCTCATAGATCGCCCGGCCGACGATGATGCCGATGAGACCTGCATCACACTCTCCCTTGATCATCTCGATGTCTGCCAAACTTGAGACTCCGCCCGCCACGATCACCTTGAGGCCCGTCTCCCGCGCAAATCGGGTCGTGGCCTCCAAATTCGGACCCCGCAATGTCCCGTCCTGCTTCACGTCCGTATAGATCGCGATCCGCAATCCCGCTTCGTACGCGCTCCGCCCAAACGCGATCGGATCCCCCTCCGTCTCCGCCAGCCATCCCCGCGTTGCAACGACACCGCCCTTCACGTCCACCGACAACACCACGCGCTGATCTCCCAATACCCCCAGAATCTGTTTCAGGACCCTCGGCTTCTCAACCGCGGCGGTTCCAAGAATGATCCGCTCGACATTCGAAATGTCCGCCATTCTTTTTGCCGTCTGCGCCGTCCGCATCCCTCCGCCCACCTGAACCGGAACCCCGGCCGACTCGGCAATCCGCCGGATCAGGTCATAATGCACGGGCGCCCCCGATTTCGCCCCGTCCAAGTCCACAACGTGCAGACGTTTGGCCCCGGCCGCGACAAATTTCCGCGCCGTCCCCACAGGATCGTCCGAATACACGGTCTTTTTTCCAAACTCCCCCCGAAGCAGCCTCACCACAGCGCCTTCCGACAAATCTATGGCTGGTATGACGTCCATGAGCGCCCCCCTCCTCTCCATATATATATATGCTTTTCGCACCGGTTGCAAATACGCCATTGAGGAGCCGCGGGCCTTTTGGTACACTATAGACAATGATCGGCCTCTTCAGGCTGGCTTGTAACTATTCAGCCCCCTCTCCCCCGCAGGGGGAGAGGGCTGGGGTGAGGGGGCCAGCGTTGAGGTGCGCGACCCGCGCCCTTTCGCTCGTCCTGCTCCTGACCGCGCTTGCGCCGGCCGCCGACGCCAAAATGATCGCCGACTCGATCGTCATCTTCGCCGCCATCAACGGCGTCAACGGCACCGCCAATGACGACGCCTTCATCCTCTACAATCCCACGCCCGACTCGATCACACTCAATAATCTGATTCTCGAAGGCGGTGCTGAAGGAAACATCATCACGTTCGCCGGAAACGACACCATCAGCCCTTTTGGATTCCTGTTCGTCGGCGACGGCAGCACCGCCGAGAACGAATTGCTCGATATGGCCGCAACGGACGCCATCGCCAATACCATCGATTCGGTCTCCCTCTATTGGTCCGGCGGACCCATCCTCGACTGGTGGGCGCTCTCGGATGCCACCAATTATCACGGCGACAAAAAAGAGACGTCGCCGCTCGCGTGGGGCGGCGGCGCCGTCTTCATCTTCCGCCGGCCCGTCGTCCTCCTGAACTATCGCCAAGCGGGTGCGTCCGACAGCCCCGTGTTCGGCGGCGGCGGCATGATCAACCGGCTCGGCGACTCCGACCTCTATCACGACACGCGCACCACCGACCCGCAGAGCTTCCTGAACCGCAAGCGGGGCTTCACCGACCGCATGGCGTTTCAGTGCACGGCGACCCCGCTCATCAACGTGGGCACGCGGTTCTCCATGTCCTGCACCGCGCACATCAAATTCGGGAAATTGAATGGACTGAACAATTGGGAAGGCACGCCTTTTTACGACTCGATCGTTCCGCACTATACGGGCAGCAAGGCATGGGCCGATATCACCTCCTCCACCGGCACACTCATCGGCCTCGGCGGGGACAGCACCTTCACCAACGGCGTCCTCAACAACTACATCATCAGCATCGTCGACGCCTTCGACACGATCACCCTCACGGTGGCCGACGCCTATTGCACCGGATACGCCAGCATCTTCCTCTACAAAGACACGCGCCTCATGATTGTCTCGCCGAACAGCAACGACACCGTCGGCGGCCGGCGCGCTGTTTTCGATGTCCGCCTCAATTATCCCGGCGCCACGATCTGTACGGCGATCATCGAGTACGATACGACGGTCGGCAGCGACCCGCCGTTCGATTCGATGACGTTCTTTACCGACTCCGGCGGCGCGCAGGCGCGCGGGCCGGGCCTCGACGCCGGCGGCGACTCCACGCCCCTGCTCGCGTCCGATACCTTCGGCGAACTTCACCGGATCCGCTGGAACGTCCGCTTCGATATGCCGGATACCCGCATCCCGCGGACGCAGATACGTATCCGGTGTTTCAACGCCGCCACCGGAGAGTTTCTGAGCGACACCACCCTCGACTCCGTCGGCATCCAGACCATCTTCGCCAACCGGCCGGACACGCCGGACGCCAAAACCGATCCGACCGACACCGTCATGATCTCCTGGTATCACGACACCGACGCCAAATATTACACCGTCTGGCGCGATACCGGATATCCGCCCAACGACACCGAACGGTTTGTCAACGTGACCCTCGCCCTGACAGGACTGGACTCCCGGCCGGACAATTTCTACTACAACGCATCCCTCGGCCGCTTTCGCCTGATCGATACCGCCGTCGGCCAGCCCCCGGGCGAACGGTCGCCGAGGTTCGACAGCTACTTCGTCTGGTACATTACGGCCGTCGACACCTATGACAACCAGCAGGAATTCCTGACGGAATTCACCGATTCCCTTTCCGCCGAGTATTTGTATGCGCGAAAATTCACCGACAGCATCTCCACGCGCGGAGCGTTTCCGGGCGAGACCATCCCCGGCGCCACCATCATCTACCGGATCGATCTCTCCAACACCGAAGGATATTCGCCGGCGTATAACGTCAGCGTCATCGATTTCATCCCCGCCTTGGCCGATTACCGCGGGACCAAGGTCACGACCAACACCGACCTCGACACACGCCACGGTTACATCACCCAGACCGACACGGCCGACGGCGATCATGTGACGTACAAGATGGACCAGGATTCGTTCATCCTCCAGATCGACACGCCCCTCCAGCCCTTCAATGCGGGCGATACGGCCCGGATCCGCTTCCGGGTCGTCGTGCGATAAAAAAACTTTGACGCGCAAAAGATTCAGGATAGAATAGCACCGGATGGCAAATTTTCGCTGGTTCGGAATTTTGTTTGGGATCGGGATGCTCTTGGTTCCCGCTTGCGCGCGCGCGGACGATACGGTCGAACTCTTCGACTTCGTCACCAACGACACCGTCGGCGGGCGGCGCGCCGCCTACAGGTTCAAACTGTCCTACGTGGGCGTCAACTCCTGCACGGTGATTTTCGAATACGATACCTATGTCGACGACACCTACGACTCAATGACCTTCTACACCAACGAGGGCGGCGCGCAAAACCGCGGGCCGCTCGATGGAAACGGCGACTCCACGCCCCGCTACACCTGCCTCACGCCCGGGTCCACCTACAGCGCCCGCTGGAACGTCCGGGCCGACGTGCCCGACACCCTCATCCCTAATACGCGCCTCCGCATCCGCGTCTTCAGCGCCGATACCGGCGCCACCCTCGGCGAAACCATCGTCACGCCCATGGGCATTCGCACGGTCCTCGCCGAACCGCCGGAAACAATCGCCGCGCAGGCCGACCAGACCGACACGGTGCGATTCACCTGGTACCAGGACACCTACGCCAAATACTACGTCGTCTGGCGCGATTCCGGATATCCGCCCAACGACACCGAGCTCTTCATTAATGTCACCAGGGCCGTCACAGGGGATGATTCAAAACCGGACAACTACTACTACAACGCAGGACTCGGACAGTTCCGCTTCATCGACACCCACGTCGGCAAAGGGCCCGGCGAACGGTCTCCCCGGATCGACACCTACTGGGTCTGGTACATCACGGCCATCGACACTTGGGACAACCAGCAGGAACTTCTGACCGGCTACGGCGACTCCATCGGCGCCGAATTCCTCTTTGTCCGAAAACTCGCCGACAGCGTCTCCACCAAGGGCGAACGCCCCGGCGAAACCATTCCGGGCGCGACCCTCGTCTACACCATCACCGTCTCCAACACGGAAGGCTACACCCCGGCCCACAATGTCCGCATCGTGGACTTTGTGCCCACCAACACGGAGTACAAGGGAACCAAAGTGGTCTCGAACATCGACATCGACACACGGCACAGGTTCATTACCCAGACCGACACCAACGACGGCGATCACGTCAAATTCGTCATGGCCACCGCCACGAGCGATTCGCTGTTTGTCCAGATCGATACCCCCATCCAGCCCTTCCTCCCGGGCGACACCATGCGGATCCGGTTCAGAGTCGTCATCAAGTGAGATTGTTCGCGGAAGTTGGCGGGCGAAGGCCGCCTCGCAAAGGATGCAGCATCCGATTTTTCTTTGAAGGTCAGAAACCGACGCCGGCCGCCGATTTTCACGGAAAATCCGGCGAGCGGCTCTTCCTGCCCGGCGATGACGCGCACCGGCTCGCGGTCGGACTTGGCCCGAAAGACAAATTCGAGCGCGATGGCCTGAGAAAAGCCTCTGCGGAAGCCGCGCAGGAACTCGCCGGCCGCGGCGTCCGGCACGTGACCTTTGAAACGGACGCATGGCCCCTGCCGGATGCGGAAGAAGCCGCGGGAATCTTCGCCGAAAGCGTCCGATTGTCGCAATACCGGTTTTCTCTTCGTTCCGAAGCGCCCAAAGACAAACCACTGGAATCCCTTGCCATCGTGTGCCGGTCCGCCGCCGAACGCGGACGGATCGGGTCCCTCCTCCATTACATCGAAGCCGTCGCCGACGGCGTCGATCTCGCGCGCGACCTTTCCAATCTCCCGGGCAACATGGGTTCCCCGGCCGAACTCGCCCGGCGCGCCCGCAAACTTTCCGGCGGCGCCGTCCGCGTCCAAGTCCTCGACCGCCGCGCCTGCGAACGGCTCGGCATGGGCGCCTTCCTGGCCGTCGCCCGCGGCAGCCACGAGCCCCCGGCCTTTCTGGTTTTTCAATACAATCCAAAATCCAAAACCCAAAATCCAAAATCTCCGACCGCGGGCCGTCCGATCGTCCTCGTCGGCAAAGGCGTCACCTTCGATTCCGGCGGCATCTCCATCAAGCCCTCCGACAAGATGGAGGAGATGAAACACGACAAGTCCGGAGCGGCGGCGGTCATCGGAATCTTTTCCGCCGCACGCACGCTCCAACCGCGCGTCCCGCTCGTGGGCCTTGCGCCCCTCACGGAAAATCTGCCCGGAGGCGCCGCCACCCGGCCGGGAGACGTCGTCCGAAGCCTCTCCGGCAAGACCATCGAGGTCAAAAACACCGACGCCGAGGGCCGCCTCATCCTCGCCGACGCGCTTTTCTACGCCGGCCGCTTCCGGCCCGAAGCCGTCATCGACATGGCCACCCTCACGGGCGCGTGTTCCATCGCGCTCGGGGATGTCTACGCCGCCATCCTCTCCAACAATGACGCGCTCGCGCAGTCCCTCCAGGAGGCCGGCGAAACCTGCGGCGAACGACTCTGGAGACTGCCCCTCCACGACGGATACGACCGGCTCATCAAAAGCTCCGTGGCCGATGTCCAGAACATCCCCGAGGGACGGCTGGCCGGGACCATCATCGGCGGAATGTTTCTCAAAAAATTCCTGGCCGACGAACACGTCCCATGGGCCCACCTCGATATCGCCGCCACAGCATGGGACACCCGGGGCCGCGATGGCCGGCCCCCCGGCGCCACGGGCATCGGCGTCCGGCTCTTCTACGAATTCCTCCGAGCCAGAGGCGATCTCCCCAAGATGTAGTCGGACGGGCATGAGCCTCCCTCTGTCCGTTTGACGGCGGGGATCAAACCCGCGGCCTCGGCGGCGTGTTGCGCGGCGGGGTCGGACCGCCGCCTGCCTCAGAGGGTTAAAGCCCGCTGCATGGGATCACGTGACGCATGAGTGTAAGATCCCAAGCATCCCGATCACACCACCCCTTTCTTCACGCTGCCTCTTACCGAATCACCACCGCGAACCGGATCCGGCCGCAGTCGCCGCTGTCGCTGTTGGCGCTGGTCAAAATGGTGCAGCTCTCCACCCTGTCGAGCGGATCCCACGTGGCGGCCGAGTTGCCCCCCGGCTCGTCAACCTGGTCGCGCCTGAGGGACCCGTCGTTGTTCGCCGATGGGCTCCATCGAATCCGAACGGCCGCGATCGTCTCAACGGTGGATTTCCCGTTGCCAATCGCGTTAAAGTTGACCTGCGTTTCGCCGAACACAGACGGCGTGCCGCGCAAACTGAACGAAACGTAAACAAGCGTGTCCTTGTTGCGGGGCCGCGCATGCGTCATACGCGTGTCCACGCCGGTGTTGAAATACGACGAATCCCACCGGTCGTTGAACGTGTCGATCTTGAAGTCGACGTTACTGTCGAGAAAGTCTATGATGTCGATGGTGTCCGCTCGGCGGTTTCCATCGTTGTCATAGGTGATCTCGTAAAGGATCGTCGCACCCGGCACGGTGTCGTGCTCGCGCGAGGTCGTGTCTCCGAAGATTGCGGCCGCGGTGGCACGAACGTAACTCGTCGGGGCGAAGACCGTGTCGGTCTTCTTGACACGCACGATCGCGGTCGCCACCAACACAAAAACCGACACCGAGTCCGAGGAACCGCCCTCGCCGTAGTGGGTGTCGTTGTCGCCGTAGTACCCGCTGTCGTGCCAGATCCGGGTGTGGCGAAGCGTGCCCCACTGAACGCCGCCATATTCCGTGTCACCAATGAGCTGGACGGTGATGCTGAGCGAATCCCGGGCGCTGGCGGTCGTGTCAGCGGCGAATCGCAACCAGAGTTGCGTCTCCGCTTCTTCCGCCAGGAGCGCGCCGAGAATGTGGGGCTGGACCCGCACGACGGTCCCTTCCGTCGAGATGGTGTCCCGGGAAGCGCCGTTCAGGCCCAAGCTGGTGTCGGCACTCTCGCCGATGCTGACGAGAAACCGGTCCCGAAGGCTCGATCCCTCTGTGCCCCATGTGGCGCCCTGCGGAACCTGGCCTACGTTGAAATCGGTGTCCGGGAAGTTGACCAGCAGGACGAACGAACAGGCGTAGTTGCTGGTGTTGACAATGTTGAGCTTGACGGACCCGGTGTCGGCGGTTTCAATGACCAAAAAGCAGAGTTGGTCATCCAACGGCACGGTTTCGCCGCTCTCCGGCAGCCCCCACTGCGTGTCACGCGGCAGTTTCTCCATCTTCGTGTTGTTGCCGACCCAGCCGGTAAAGCCCTCCAAAGGCGGAGCGAACTGTCGCTGTCGGCTGTCGTTGTCATAGGCCCACAGAATGCTCAGCATGCCCGTCGGCACGCCCAGCACCGTGTCGGACGTGTACGTGTCATACTGCGTACTCGTCTTCTGGGCGCTGGTCAACTGCCCATTGGTCTTGACATAGCGAACCCACAAACGTCCGGCCTGTGTATCATCGGTGCCTTCCAGACCGTCACCGGGGATACCGTTGATAATGCTCGTGTCGATGTCCGTGGCGGTATACGAAGTGTCCACACGGGATGCCGTGTCAGCGTCATACCATGCCATGGCCGGTGTGGCCATGAACGCCGCCAAAACCCCCGCAAGAAACGCCGCCAAAATCAACCCTTTTACAATCGGTTTCATACCTCTAACCCCCTGATTCAGACTTCTGCTACGGCGAAAATCGCCGTAACCCATTTCGATCTATCGAAAAGTCCTCCACCCTCAACCTCTCTCTTCATTCGCAGAGAGGGAGAGGGTGTGAGACCCATTGTTGCGGTGACTCCTGTGCCGCTCAGAATTCCTTCCACCGTTTCAGATGAGGCCATTACCGGATCACCACCGAAAACCGGATCCGGCCGCAGTCGCCGCTGTCGCTCGACGCCGCCGTCGTGATCGCACAACCGTCCACCGTCGTCAGATCGTCCAGGACCGATCCCGAATACGAGCCGTCGTCCGCCTGGTCCCGCTTGAGCGATCCGTTCAGCGTCGCCACGGACCACCGGATCCGGATGCCCGCCACCGAGTCCATGATCGAGTCGGTCGACTGGACCAGCATCGTCGTTTCCTGAATGAACTCGTCCATGGCGTTCCGCCGGCTGAACTCCACGATCACCTGCGTGTCGACGTTGTCCGCCATCCACCGCGCATGCGTCATCCGGGTGTCGACGCCGTTCGTCGAGTAGAACGAGTCGCTGCCGTTGGCGTTGTAGAAGGGGCCCACGTTGTAATCGACGTTGCTGTCCAGAAAATCGATGATCAAGATGCTGTCGGCGCGCCGGTTGCCGTCGTTGTCGTACGTGATCTCGTACACGATCGTCGCGCCCGGCACCGTGTCCCGCGCGCGCGCGTTCGTGTCGGTCCCCGCGCCGCCCTGCACCGCCATCCGGTAGCCGATGGGCGCGAAGATCGAGTCGGTCTTCTTCACGCGCACCACCGCGGTCGCCACCAGGACCCAGATCGACACCGAATCCTGCGAGCTGCCCCGGCCATAGTGCGAGTCGTTGTCGCCGAAGTACCCGCTGTCGTCCCAGATCCGCGTGTGCCGCCGGCCGCCGTACGCCACGCTGTTGTACTCGCTGTCGCCGATGCACAAGACCGTGATGCACAGCGAATCCCGCGCGAAGGCGTTGGTGTCCGAGGCGATTCGCAGATAAAAGGACGTCTCGGCCTCCTCGGCGATCAGAACGCTCAACACGTGCGGATACGCCACGACGGGCGAGCCGCCGTTGCTCGCCGTCGTGATGTTGTCGACCCGGCCGTTGGGACCCACGCCCGTCTCCGGATTCACGCCCAAGCCCACGATGAACTTGTCCAGCAAAACCGCCTCCTCGCTGTCGTAGGTCCCGCCGGTCGGAGGCCGGCCAACGTGAAAATCCGTGTCGGGGAAATTAATGAGGATGACGAAGGAACACGAATAGTTGCTCGTGTTGTATATGTTGATGAGAACGGCCGCAGTGTCGTTGGTCTCCAGCATCACGATCGCGAGACTGTCCACCACGGGAACGGTGTCCCCGCTTTCGAGCGGGAGCGGCCACCGCGGGTACGTTTCGCCCGATACGCCGGAAAACCCGCCAAATCCCTCCAGACCCGGCAGGATCTGCCGGCTTCGGCTGTCCACGTCGTAGATGCATTCGATCGTCAGCTCGGCCGTTGGAACGCCCAGCACCGTGTCGGACACATACGTGTCGCTCTGCGTTCCCGCCTGCGCGGCGCTCGTCCGCACGCCGTTGCCTTTCGTGTAACCCACAAACAATCGCCCGGGAAGACTGTCGGCCGATGTGTTCAGATCCGCGGGCACGCCGTTGATGATGGACGAATCCATGTTCGTGGCGCCCGCCCACGTGTCCGTCTGGTTCGGCGGATAGGCCTCGGCCGGGCACACGATCATCGTGGCCAGAACGAGCCCCACTATGAAATTCAACCCCACCTTGTTCCGCCAACACCCCACCGTGTTGACCTCCTTCTTTGTTCGGCGTTTCCGCCGTTGCTTCAGTTACCCTTCATAAGGCAATCCGGATGGGTTGGAACCATCTCGCTCCGGGCCATCGGAGGGTCGCCCTGCGTGTTTGAGCGTAGAGCATAGCCACACGCTGTGGTTGAACTCGGTCTTGCGGGTTTATCGCAGGCCGGGCCGGCCGTAGTGCGCCCGATGGCCTGCGCCAAAACGGTGCGACGATCCTGAACAACCGCTTCGACCTCGTTCGTATCTGTTTGACTTTCGACTTCTGTTTTCATTTCGATCATGACGTTTCGCTCCAAAAAATTTTTTAACTTTCGGGCTGAAATTCACTTTTCAGCCTTATGTGCCTATAATCGTATCCCGTTCCCAAATTATACAGTTGGAAACAGCCTCTGTCAATGAAAATCTTTGACAGATGGGATATAATTACCACGCCTTCAGGAAGTTGCTTTTTTCCTGAAGATCAGCTTACCGCCTTTTTCTGGAACCCACTCTACCGAACCTCACTTACCCTTGATCCACCACCTCCTTACGAATTTCCCACTTTCTACTGGTCCCACTTCATCTTTTTTACCCACCCCTGCTTCTTTATGACCCACCTCATCGAAAACGTTTTTTTCCGCGATCTTTCTTCTCTTCGAAGAAAGCTTCGAGTACTTAGTTCTGAACTCTTGAGCTTATGGAGCTATGCCACCCCGTCCGCTGTGAATCAGGGTCAGCGCCCTGTTCACCGCTTCCATCGCCTCGTCATACTCGCCGATTTTGTACAGACTCTCCGACAGCAGGTACCAGAGCGGGACGTTCCGAGGATCTTCCTTCAGTCCGCTGCGAATGATCGCCACCGCCTCTTCATACCGCTGATCCCGGAGCAGCCCTGATGCGATCGAGAGTTTCTCCTGAACGATCGCTTCCGTGGACGCCGATGCCGGCCTTTCCTCCTGCGCCGGCGCCGGTGAGACAGGCGCCTCTGCCGGCGCTGATTCCTTCGCCGATCTTTCCTCTTGCGCCGCCACCGCCCACGTTCCTTCTCCGCTCTCCGCCAGCACGCTCTTCCACGCCGGTACCTCTTGCTCAACCGGCGCGGCCACCGGCGCCGCCACCGGCACGCTCGGCGCCGGCGCTTTCTCCGCGCGCACCGACACCGACTGAACGGCCGGCTCGCGCTGCGGGCGCCGCACGGTTTCCTTCCGGCGCACATCCCGCTTCCGCTGCGCGATGACTTCCGGCTTCTTCCCGCCAAACGAAACGTTCAGACCCGCGCGATGCACGTCGCCCAGCTTCTCGCGCGGAACAAACGCGTATTCGATTCCGAAATTGTCAAAATCAAAGGTCAATCCAAAAGAGGACGCGTTGAATCCGCGGAACGACGTGCCAAGTTGATAGCCGCCGCGAAACGCCAGAAACCGGCTCGGACGATACTCGACGCCCATGCCGAATCCCTTCGCGTCGTCTTTCGGCATCCAGTAATCCATCGTGGCCAGGAGGTTTCCCCGCGGCAGGAGCTTCAATGCGCCGCCCGCGCGGAGGGTCGTCGGCAGGGGATCGCCGATCGCGATGAAGGTGATGTCGGGGCCGATATTCATAATGGACGCGCCCAGGGACAGGCGCGGGTTCACTTTGAGATGCGCTCCAAAATCCACGGCCCAGCCGTTCGCCGTGTACTGCGCCAGCGTCTGCTTGATCAGCTTGCCGCTCACGCCCAAGCTGAGCGGCTTGAAGATCCGGTGCGCATACGTCGCCGTCAGCGCCATGTCCGCGTTCGTGAACTTGACGCCGTCGTCCAGTTCCGTCCGGGAGAAGTCGTCCACCGCCATGCGGACGAACGACATCCCCCAGCCGGAACGGTTCTTGATCGCGGGCGCGGCAAGCCCGAAATAGTCGAAGCTCACCTCGCCGAACTGGTCCTGGTGCATGGCCGACAGGTCCCACCGGTCCATGTGGCCGATCGACGCGGGGTTGTAATGGAGCGCATACGGCTCCTCCGCCACGGCCGTGTAGGCCGACCCCATCGCCGCCGGCCGGGACCCGACCGAAATCTTCAGAAACGGCGCGCCCGTCGTGCCGGTCGACGCCCCCATCGCCGGCCGCGACGCGACAATCAGCACTGTTAATACAAGGAGATAGTACGTCCACAGCAGGCCGTACTCCCTCAGTGCCCCTTTCAACTTCTTCCCCTGGTTCATACACATCACCTCTTTCGTTTTCCTGGCCCGATCTATCCCGCTCCAAGCGGGCATTAGTGCACTATCGTCATCTTTCCGACCTTCGTGCCGGCGCTCGACCGCACGAGGTAAATGTACGTGCCGCTGGACACCATCTGGCCGCGGCTGTTCCGACCGTCCCAGCATCCGAGGTTCTGGTTCGCCGAGTGGGTGATCTCCTGGCCGACCCGCAGCGTCATGACGATCTCGCCGTTCAGGTTGTAGAGCTCGATCGTCATGTGCGGATCCGACGGGAGGTTGTGGAAGTAGGCGCACGGATCGGTCAACTGGTTGTACGGATTGGGCCACGTCCGCACGCGGTCCAGATCCTTGATGACCTCGCCCTGCCACGCGATCTGGTCCGCGATGAACACGACCGGCCCGGCGCTGCCATCCGCGTCATACTTGGCGGTGATGACGCTGCCGTCGCGGACCTTGATCTTCTTCGCGTTGGCGTTGGTGACGCCGTTGGTGAATCCAAGCGTCCCCTGGAACATCCCGCTGTTGATCGACGTCTCGTCGAGCTGCAGCGTGAATCCGATGAGGTCGGCGTCCGAGAGGATGGTGACTTCGATCCGGTCGAAGCTCGTCCCGTCCTTGTTCGCGCCCGGATCCTTCACCCGCACAATCCCCTGCGCCGTCAGGCCCTTCGCCACGTCGTCCTTCTCCTCCGCGCTGAACTTGTCGGCGGCCACGAGGTCGATCACGCGCTTGACCGGGATCACGACCGGCAGCGAGTCGGGCAGGGCCACGGTGTTGCCGGCGTTGTCGATCGCGACGACCTGCACGGTAAAGGCGCCGCTCGTGTCGAACGGGAACTGATACAGCGTGTAGGCGTCGATCGTGTCGACCCGGACCACCGTGCCGGCCGTGTCAAGGATCGTGATGACGAGCGAATCGATCCCGGTCGTCGTGTCGCCGAGGGCCGTATCCATGATCCGGATGCTGATCGTCGTCTCGGCGCCCACCAGCGTGGTGTCCACAATGAACAGCCGGGCCGGGTTCGTGTCCGTGACGAACGGCGGCACGGTGTCGATGATGAACTGGCCGCTGTCACTGAACGTGACCTTGATCGAGCCGCTGTCCGTCTCCTGGACCGTCACCTGCCACACGTACGTGTCGGACCGCGGCGTTTCCGTGAACGTGATCGTGAGCTGGCCGGTGGTCGTATCGAGCGTCACCGTGACCGAACTGTCCGACACTTTCACGGTACCGGACTCGGTAATCGTGATGACGACCGAGTCGGCTGCCGGGCCGCCAAGCGGCGGCGAATCCAGAACGAGGATGATCGTGTCCTCCGTCGGCGGAACGTTCAGGAAGAACGTGAACGAGACCGAATCGCCCGATCCCACCGTCTGCGGCTGGGCCGTGTCCGGCGCCACCTGCGATGCGCCGACCACCCGGAACACGTCCGTGCCCGTGTCGTAGAACGCGCGGTTCCGGACCGACGCCACCCGCAGATAGGCGGTGTCATGGCCGGAGTATCCCGCGGGCACAAACACGGCGACCAGGACGTCCTTCGAGTCGGTCATCGACCCGTTGAGCGTGAAGGTATCGAGCTTCGGCTCGAATCCGTCAAACGACCCGGCGTTGCCGATGTCAAGCAGGAACGTGACCCGGCCGCCGATGGCGTCGATCGTGGTCGTGCCGCTCACCGCGAAGCTGTCGGGCGCGTTGCCGTGGCTGCCAATCCGGTGCGGGAAGTAGAACGTGTCGCCGGCGGTCTGCTGGATCTTCTGGGCCGACAGCGTCTCCGGCACGATGTCGACGTTCGGCAGATACTCGGCGAGCAGTGCGGACACAAAGGTTGTCCGCGCGCTCAGACCCTTCGTGTCAGGCTCGATGAAGGCCGAGTCGAACCCGGCGGCCGACGGATTGATGCCGACGAGAACCCCCGACTCCGGCCGCCCCGGACCCTTCGCCGCGCTGCTGTCGCTCCGGATCACGACCGAGTACCGGACGTACCCCATGTCGGAATCGGTGGCCGCGCCGAAGGCCGCCGGCGCCGCATCGATCGCCAGCGCGCCGTCGCCGTTCGTCGCGCCGACCAGCGCCCCCGTCCCGGCGACGCGCGTGATCGTCCAGCGCAGCCGCCCGACGCTCGACGCCGGAATCGCCTGCGTAAGCTGCGTCCAGCCGGCGCCGGTTAGATATTCAACGCGGACGTCGATCTGAGTGGCGCCGGTCATGTTGTTCGGCATGCCGCTGTCGACGAAGATGTTTCCGTACTGGCCGGCGACGAGCGCGCCCGACGCGGCGGTCTGGCCCGCGCCCAAGGCCCCGGCGCCGGCGCTGCTGAACTGCAGGAACCGCGTGTCGATCCAGTCTTCGACCACCACCTGCGTGTCGACCGGCGAGCTGTCGTCGTTGTCAAACCAGATCGTCCGCACCACGATCGCGCCCGGCACGAAATGCTGCGTGTCGGTGATGTTCGCGTCCGACGCGTGACTGCCGAGCGACACGGACAGCGCCGTGTCGGCGCGGGCGACGCGCAGGACCGTCGTCGCCTTGAGTTTCACATACAGCGTGATCGAGTCGTGCCCATCCCCGCCGAACGTGTCGCCCGTGAATCCGCGGTAGGCCCGAACCGCGAACTTGTACCGGTTGCCGTTCGCCGCAAACGCCCCGAGCGTAAGCTGAATGGACGATGTGTCCCAGGCGGCCGAGTCGCTGTAGATCCTGACCGTGACCGTCTCCGACTTGCCGGCCGACAGGCGGATGAAGACCGTGTCGCGGTCCAGGCCGGAGGCCTTGCCGATGAGGACGCCGCGCGAGTCGTAGTAGTGCGCGGACCAGTTCGGGATCGTGTCGAAGTTCACGCCGGCGTAGCTGTCGACGGTGGCGGTGTCGATCACGAGGCCGATCGAATCGGTCGAGTTGCCGAGGTTCGTCAGCGCCAGGATGTAGGTCGCGGTGTCGCCCTTGAAGATGGTCCGCCCCGTGTCCTTGAGCGGATCGCTCGCGACGTTCTCGCTCGTGAGGCCGATCGTGTCGCTGTAGATCGTGTCGACCCGCCGGATGTACGGAATCGTGTCCACGCGCGCGGCGTAGGAACTGAGCGCCGTGCGCAGGGCGTAGGTCGAATCAAGCGTTGTGCTGATCTTGAAGTAGTACGCGCCCGCCTGCGTCGGCGTCGTGACCGCGACGCCGTCGGCCACCGTCGCCGTCAGGCCCATCCCGCCCGGCGTCGTCTTCTGCACCGGGCCGAACAGGCTCGCCGTGTCATCCGCCCAAACGGGCGCGCCGACGAACGCAGTCATGAACACGAACGCGACCGCAATCGACGCCATCAGGACTCGCAGCAGGGCCATCATCGGATCACCACCGCGAAGCGCACGTAGCCCATGTCCACGTCGGACGCCGCGCCCGCCGCAACCGGCGGCAGGTCGACGGCCTCGACATCGTCGCCGTTGTTCGCGCCCACCACGCCCCGCGTGCCGACCCGGCCGATCGTCCACCGCAAGCGGCCGACCGACTCGAGCGGCGTGGCCTCCGTCAATCCGGCAAAGGAGTCGCCGCCGGAGGAATACTGGATCGATATGCTGAAGACCGCCCCGCCGATGTTCGGCATCCTGCTGTCGGCATAAATGTTTCCGTAGAATGAGTCCGCAAGCGCGCCGGAGGCCGCGATCTGCGCGACGCCGCGCAGTTGCGAAAGGCCGGCGCTGTCAAACCGCAGGTGCCGCGTGTCGATCCAGTCCTCGATGACGATCGTGTCGGCGGTGTCGTTGCCGTCGTTGTCGAACCAGATCGTATAGACCAGCATCGCGCCGGGCACGTAGTGCTGCGTGTCATCCACGGCCGCGCCGGTGGCGCCGCCCAGCGACACCGGCGCGAATACCGTGTCGAACTTGGCCAGCCGCACCAGCGGCCCGCTGACGGTGACCTCAAAGAAGGTCGAGGCGTTGCCGCTCCCGCCGTACTTGACGCCGTTCAACCCCACATACGGCGCGACCTCGCCGCTCGTCGCCATGGCCCGGCCGCTGCCGTTGTTCGCGAAGGCCCGGACGAACATCCGGACGGTGTCGGCGTTGGAGGCGCCGGCGGTGTAAATCTTCAGGCTCGCGGTCTCGACGCCCGTGTCCGCCTTGAGCGCGACCTTCGCCGTGTCCTGATGCGCCAGCGTCAGGATCCCGGTCAGAGCCGCGCCGGTCCGGTCGAAGAACTGGTAGCTGAACCGGCCGGTGGACGTATCGGTGCCGGCGCCGCGGGTCCAGGCGCTGTCGACGATGAGGCCGATGGTATCGGCGGCGTTGCCGTAATTGGTGACGGCGAGGACGTAAGTCAGGACATCGCCGGAAACGGCGGTGTCGGCCGTGAGGTAAACGGTGTCGAAGTCGGACGTGCCGGCGATGACGACCGTGTCGTTCGGCGTGGAAGGCCCGGAAAGGACGGACAGCGTATCGCCGTAGATCGCCTTGACCCGCGGACTGCTCGAATCCGCCGGCCCGACGACGCCGTAGCGCGTGTCGGTGTTGGCCGCAACCTTGACGTTCGCGCGGTAGTAGGTCAGGCCGAACGATCCGGGCGTCGGGGTGATCGCGCTCGATTGGCCCTCGCTGCGAATGGCTGTGCCGGAGTCGGTGTTGTAGGCGCCGGTGCTGCCGGAGCTGTAGTTGAAGAAAACGGCGTTCGCCGGAAGGATGAAGAGCGAAACAAGTCCGAAGGCGAGGAGGCAGACGAGGGGCGTGAAGTTATTCCGCTGTAGGAATAACTTTAACAAACCCTTATATTCCTCCTTATTATCGTTCGCCTTCGTCAATCTCATTGGGCAACACCTTTCCTATGCAAAGCGGTCAATCGCTTCGCTCACCTTGCCCGCCATCAGGGGCAAGACCTTTACCCTGCTAAGTCTCGTCAGCCGTTGGGGACAGACTCTCTCCGCTCAAAGTCTTGAAGGACTTTGCGTGTAAACTATCCACATCGACTGCGGCCTGGTATCTGCTGCGCAGACCTACCGAACGCGCAGCCTCACCTCACCGACTTCGCTGAGAGCTTTTACGCTCTCAATATGTTGGGAATATTCCCCGCGTTCCAACCTGCGTCGCAGGGCCAGCAATATTCCCTAGGTTCCTCTCCCCTACGGCATGTATTCGGGATTTGAACCCTTGATACATCCAAGTTAGGAGGCCGTACCTGTATTTGTTTTTCTCGGCCGCATCTCGCCGGCCGGCATCCTCTATCGCAGTCTCACATCACCTCTCTCCATGAGGCCGCTCTCTGTTTCCGCCCCCGTTGCCCCCAGGGACAAACCACGACGAGATCCCAGACCCATGCCATGAGCAAAAGTCATGGCTTGTCTGAGGCGGTATCGAAGGTAAAACAGATGGCGGGGAAAATACCTCCGGGATGTCCGCGCCGCCCGATCTCGAAGCGTGGATCGATGGGATTGGACCATCGCTGAACGCTCACATTGATCAAGACGTTCGGAACGAAACTCATACCCTACCGCCCGGCCGGAGGCTTGGCCGGCGGTAATGGAAGCTGGGACACGGATGTTCCGCGTGTCCGTCGTCGCTCCGGAAACCGGGTCCATCGTACTCACCGACCCCGATCCCTCGGTTAAATTAGGTCTAGCACCGTCCACAGCCCTGTCAGCGTGGAAGAATGTACTGCTTGCGCAGATCGAAGCAACACAAAACAGGTTCCGTCGTTGTGCCGGGTCTACAGAGCCCACGGGGTGGACACTCCACGCGCATGCGAGGCGCTTACCGACCTCGTGGCCTGGAACATCCCCGTCTTGGACACTCTCTCCCGGCGTTTCAACCAACGCCCTCGGTTGTCCTTCAGCCTTTCGGCCCATCACCACCTTCCGAGGGTGATCGATCTCCAACTGGAACCATCTTTGCCGCTCCGTTCTGCGTCCATTCTCCGCGTGACAGGCCTGGCCGGCCCTTTTGGGGCGCATTGGCCTGTCGCTTTCGAACGACGCGTGTGGTTATGCTCTACGCTCTGTCGATACCGTCTCCTCCATGCTGGATTACCGGATCACTACGTGGTAGCGAATCCGGCCGCAGTCGCCGCTGTCGCTGTTGGCGGTGGTCAAAATGGTGCAGCTCTCCACCCTGTCGAGCGGATCCCACGTGGCGGTCGAGTTGCCCGCCGGCTCGTCAATCTGGTCGCGCCTGAGAGCCGCATCGTTGTTCGTCGCTGGGTTCCAGCGAATCCGAACGGCTGCGACCGTCTCAACGGTGGATTTCCCGTTGCCAATCGCGTTAAAGTTGACCTGCGTTTCGCCGAACACGGACGGCGTTCCGCGCAAACTGAACGCAACGTAGACATACGTGTCCGCGTTGGCGGGCCGCGCATGCGTCATACGCGTGTCGACGCCGGTGTTGAAATACGTCGTATCCCACCGGGAGTTGATCGTGTCGATCGCAAAGTCGACGTTGCTGTCCAAAAAGTCTATGATGTCGACGGTGTCCGCTCGGCGGTTTCCATCGTTATCATAGGTTATCTCGTAGATGATGGTCGCGCCGGGCACTGTGTCGCGCTCGCGCTGGGCCGTGTCTCCGAAAATTCTACTTGCGGTCACGTTGACATAACTGGTGGGGGCGAAGACCGAGTCGGTCTTCTTGACCCGCACGATCGCGGTCGCCACCAGCACGAAGATCGACACCGAATCCGAGGAGCCGCCTTCGCCGTAGTGGGTGTCGTTGTCGCCGTAGTACCCGCTGTCGTGAAAGATACGGGTGTGGCGACTCGTGCCCCACTGAAGGCCGCCGTATTCCGTGTCACCAATGAGCTGGACGGTGACGCTCATCGAGTCTCGAGCCGCGGCGCTCGTATCGGCGGCGAATCGCAACCAGAGTTGTGTCTCCGCTTCTTCCGCCAGGAGCACGCTGTTGATGTGCGCGTCAATCTTCACGACGGTGCCTTGCACCGAGATGGTGTCCAGGCGGTTGCCGTCCAGACCGTTGCCGGAGTCGGCATTCTGGCCGACGCTGACAATAAAGCGGTCCCGAAGGCTCGATCCCTCCGTGAGCCATTTCGCGCCCTGCGGGACTTGGCCGACGTTGAAATCGGTGTCCGGGAAGTTGACCAGCAGGACGAACGAACAGGCGTAGTTGCTGGTGTTGACGATGTTGAGCTTGACCGACCCGGTGTCGGCGGTTTCAATGACCAAAAAGCAGAGTTGGTCATCCAGCGGCACGGTTTCGCCGCTCTCCGGCAACACCCACTGCGTGTCACGCGGCAGTTTCTCCATCTTCGTGTTGTTGCCGACCCATCCGGTAAAGCCCTCCAATGGCGGGGCGAACTGGCGCTGGCGGCTGTCATTGTCATAGGCCCACTGAATGCTCAGCATGCCTGTCGGCACACCCAGCACCGTGTCGGACACATACGTGTCGTACTGCGTACCCGTCTTCTGGGCGCTGGTCTTCTGTCCGTTGGTCTTGACATAGGTAACCCACAAACGTCCCGCACTGGTTTCATCGGCGGCGCCTTCCAGACCGTCACCGGGGATACCGCTTTGAATGATGGTGTCGATGTCGGTGGCGGCATACGAGGTGTCAACGCGCGATGCTGTGTCGGCGTCAAACCATGCCATGGCCGGCATATCCGACAGCGCGAGCATCACCCACGCCATGATCGCCACAAGCATTAATCCTTTGACGAAAGATTTCATAACTTCTTGGCCTCCTAAATTAGAGTTTCGCCCATCCGGTGCGAAAGTCGCCCGGACAAGTCTTGATCTATGCGCAGGCTGCCGTCAGGCGAGCCGATTGTGTGGTGTGGATACTGAAACAACTGAAACATGTTCAGGATATTTCCGAATAATGTATTCAAGGCTGCCATTCCTCCTCGACGATCCGTTTGATTTCGGCGTAGTCTCCGCCCGGATAGATCATGATCTCCGCGAGGTCCACGTTGTACCAAGTCTTGTGACGCTTGAAGAATTCGGTGCCCTTCGGAATGAACAATTTGACGTAACGGGCCTTCGCCTGCTCCAGGGGTCCCCCCGCCACAAGGAGCGGGTCGCCACCGCCGGACCGGATTTTTTCGCCGGCGCCCATGCGCTGAGGATTCATGGTGAAGACCTGCTTCCATGTTCTGTTGTCCTCGGACGCGAGGAGCTGGTAGGTGTAAGGATACGCGAGTGTGCGCCACACGGTCGCATGGCTTTCCAGAGTATAGACTTTGCCGAGATCGATGACGGCCCACTGGTCGTACTTGATCAGGTTTTCGGAATGCGCCATGCCGTTAAAATAGTCGTTCTTGCCGTCCGTCAATTTCTGCATGGTCGTGTCGCCCTTCACGAGTCCGCCGCCCTGGAAATTGGACTCGCGCTGCTGTGTGAAGGTCCCGGCGATCACGCGCTTGTTCCTGGCGATGTTCACGGCGGTTGTCGTGATGAACCGCTTTTGGATGTTCACATTCAGACCCCGGAAGTCGGTCAGGAAGGCCATATAAGAATAGAGATGATTCGGCACCAGGTCCTTGAACTCAAAGACGTGCGTGGTGTCGAACGTGGGTTTGCTCCGAACGTCGGTGAAATAGACCTGCTCGCCGAAATAGAAAACGCAATTGGAGGGAATATTGGTCCGAACGACGATCGACAGCGACAAGGGGCTGACATACCCGACACCCACGGATAGCAAAGAAAGCGGAGGTGTCCCGAGGGTTCGGAAGTGCGGCAAGGCCTCAGTTTCAGATGGCACGAAAACCTCGCCCTCGGCCGTGATGGCCTTGATCCGGAAATAGTAGTCCGCGCCCTCAATCAGGTCCGTCTGGCGGAGCGTGTAGTTCGTCATGTACGAGGTGTATTCCGTGAAATTCTTGTGATTACTGGGATTGGCATCCAACCCGTATGACATGGACAGCCGGGCCGGTTTATTGAACGTGAATTCCAAGGTGGCCGTCGTGGTTTCGACGTTGGTGATATTCATGCGCACCATCTCGAAAGGCTCCAAGCCGGCGACGTCGGACTTGGACTCGATCTCGGCGATCCGGTAAACATCGTTGTCCGTGGCCCCGGGAACTCTCACCCGGATGTACAGCGTCTTCTCGCCAATTTCGTAAGACCTCCAAGCCACAGCGTCCATGCTCATTTCGACGAGGTAGTCCTTGGGCTTCTTGCCTTCAAACTTTACCTTGACGTTACGCAGGACGGAAGGAGCGTTGAATCGGACGATCAGAAAATACTCATTACGGTAGGTTTTGGAGGTTTCCGCGAATGTGGCGGGGTCCCCGTCGATCGCAAGGTTGGCGTTGGAAAACGTTCCGTAAGCCCCAATAAACGTAGGATCTTCCGCGCCTGCAATGGTGGCAGTCAGCACAATGGCAGTTATAGCGATCAATCCAGCGGCAATTTTGAGATTCATCCTCTCTCCCTGCATCACGTAATATCAACAAAATTAGTTCGTTAAATCGCTATGATACCTGAAAAGCAAGCAAAATCTGTGCCTTTGCCTGTCAGCGCTCAAGCCCTTTAATTCTATAGCTTGAAAGTCTGGTTGTTACGTTTGCCTCGCTACTCTCAAACCATGTGGATAACCTGACTTAACAGGCAAAAAGTAATCAGCTTATGATAAAATGACCCACGTGGGGCGATGGTTCCTGATAAATTGGTCAAGTCTAAAAATCCTATGATAAAATGACCCACTTCATTACCGTCTTTTTCGGCGATCCGGGGAGCCGCCTTTAGGTCAGTTTTAGGTGAGAAAGGCCTTTAGAGGGTTCTACAGGAGCGAAACGGGATCCGGCTCCGTCATGATTTTCACGCCGGCCGTGCGATAACGGCTCACGATCTCGTCCAGCAGTCCATGCGGCACGGGCGCCTGCCAGGGAAGGCGGGCGATGATCTGAAACCGGTATTCGCCCTTCCATTTCGCTCTAACGCAAGGCAGGGGGGGGGATACAATCATGCCCTCCCCTCTCCCGCCTCCGGCGGGAGAGGGTTGGGGTGAGGGTGGCAGACTCTCGTCGTCACCGTCCACCCCCCTCACCTCATTCCTCTCCCCCCTCCGGGGGGAGAGGAAGTCCATACTTGTCATATGCTCATATATCTTCCTGATGACCTGCAGTGCCCTAGGCGCGTTTGAGCTTTGGGATACGATCCGGAGGATCCGGAAAAACGGCGGCCAGTGGCCCGCTTTTCTCGATTCCAGCTCGCTCTCAACGAACCGCGGCGCCTCTTCCTGTGCGCTGAGTACGATCGCGGGAGATGCCGGTTGGAACGTCTGAAGCACGGCGCGGCCCGGGATTCCGTGCCGGCCGGACCGGCCGATCAGTTGCGCCAGAAGCTGAAAGGTTTTCTCTCTCGCCCTGTAATCGGGCATGTTGAGGCCAACATCGGCGAGAATCACGGCGGAAAGGGACACGTGCTCAACATCCAACCCTTTGGCGATCATCTGAGTTCCGATTAAAATATCCAGCCGGCCATTTTTGAGGTCCTCCAGGGTTTCGAAGGCCCTCCGGCGGTTTTTCCGAAAAGAATCCTGATCCAGCCGGGCGACGCGCGCCGACGGGAACCTGGCCCGGCACGCCTCCACGATCCGCTCCGTGCCGGCGCCCATATATCCCAGGGGGGCATACGCGCAGGCCGGACAGGCGGCCGGGGGGTTGCGGCGGGCGCCGCAGCCGTGGCAAGAGATTTGGCGGTCCTGGGCGTGGTAGACCATGGCCATGAGGCAGTCGCCGCATGTTTCCGTGTGGCCACAGGCCGGGCATAGGATCTGCGGCGCAAATCCACGGCGATTCATCAGGAGGACGCAAGCTTGCCGCCGGGCCAGCGTTTCTTCGATGAGGCCCTGGAGGACCGGAGACAGGAAACTCTGCCGGCACACGCGGTCCAGGTCGGTCTGCGGTTTCGATGCCGGCAACTTTCCAAGATCGACGATGGAAACAACGGGTCGGCTGACGCGGGTGGGAAACTCGGTGAGATCGAGCCGCCTGTACCGAGGCCCTCCCGCAGCCTCCGCCTCGTGCCATTGTTCGACCGCGGGCGTGGCGGATCCGACGATGAGCGGCGCCCGCGTGATGGCGCACTTTTCTTCCACCACGCGGCGCGCGTCCAGATAGGGCGATTCGGACTGCTTGTATCCCGCGTCGTGGCATTCGTCGATGATCGCAAGGCCGATCTCCGGCAAAGGCACGAACGCGGCCGACCGCGGGCCGACGAGCAGACGCGCTTCGCCCGTCGACGAGCGTTCCCATTCGTCC
Source organism: Candidatus Lindowbacteria bacterium RIFCSPLOWO2_12_FULL_62_27 (assembly GCA_001784175.1). Lineage (GTDB taxonomy): Bacteria > Lindowbacteria > 2-12-FULL-62-27 > 2-12-FULL-62-27 > 2-12-FULL-62-27 > 2-12-FULL-62-27. The sequence goes on along the minus strand of MFPR01000028.1, from coordinate 193,903 downwards.
CTGCGTTCGGCCGGGGTCTGGCGGCTGTGAACGACCGCGACCGGTTCGTGGATCGTGCGGCGGATGCGCTCGATCAAGGGCCGCGTCAGCGCGATTTCCGGAACCATGAGCAGCACCTGCCGGCCCAGCCTCAGAGCCTCCTTGGCCGCCGCCTCATACACGTGCGTCTTACCGGAAGCGGTGGGTCCATACAGAAGGAAAAACTCTCCGGTTTGGTCCCGGACGGCCGGGACCAGCTCGCCGATCGCCCGGGCCTGGCTGGGCGTCGGGACGACTTCGGGCGCGGACACCTGCGCCACATCGTCCCGTTCGAGGGGCGTCCGCCATTTCCGGCTTGCGCGTTCCAGAAGAAGCCTCCGGGCCACCAGCGAACGAACGACGTGGGTCGAGGTTTGAGCAAGTCCGGCGAGTTCCGCGACGCCGTATTGCCAGGGATGTTGATCGGCGAGCGTCAGGACCATTTTTTCGCTTGCGGAAAGATCGGTCCGGCCCGATGGAAGTTGCACTGGACCTAGAAATTTTTTTTGCCTGGGCGTTGTGCTCAACAATTCCGGCCGAACGGCATACGCTGCGGCTGAGGTCAGTTCCTGAAGGGCGGACTGAAACGCGGACGCCGGTTTCGCGCCGAATGCCGTTTTGGCTCTGCGCACGTCCATTTTCCCGCCGGCTTGTTGGACCAACTCCGCCAGTTGCGCCGCGGCGGGAGACAGACCCGTGGGGGGAGCGTCGAGGACCTGGACGATCCGGCGGACGAGTTTGGGCGCCACCGGTGGAACAAAAAGGGACAAAATATCGGGAAAATTTGTTCCATACCAGGCGTGCATCGCTTCGCAAAGCCGGAGATCTTCAGGACGGACTCCGCCGCCCTCGATTTTTTCGATGATTGATTTTAGCGGGCCTGCGATCTCGAGTTCGGACACGGAAATGTCCGTTCGAATGACCCAGCCGGCGCATTCGCGGCTACCGAGCGGGACGACCACCGCGTCGCCTGGCCGGAGGGGACCGGATGCGGGCGGGCATTCGTAGGCGAGCAGTTTCCTACCGAGCGGCGCGTTAACCACGACCTGGCAGAGGGCGGAACTCAAGCGGGGTCCATCTTCAGCATCTCCGGGATGCCCTTGATGTCCTCCCAGACATATTTTTTATTGCCCGGATTGTACAAGCAGGCTGCGGGATGGAGCGTGACGATGAGCGGCAGGCCGGCATACGTGTACGGTTTGCCACGGAGTTTCATGATGGGCTCGTTGGTTTGCAGGAGCGTCTGCGCGGCGAAGGTTCCGAGGGCGAGGAGGACCTTCGGGCGAACCAGCCGGGCCTGTTCCGTGAGAAACGGCGAACAGGCCGATACTTCGTCGACTTTGGGATTTCGATTTTCCGGCGGGCGGCATTTGACCACGTTGGTGATGTAAACCTGTTCGCGCTCGAGACCGAGGGCTTTGAGCATCCGGCTCAAGAGCTGGCCCGAGCGGCCGACAAAAGGCTTCCCCTGGGCGTCTTCTTCCGCGCCCGGCGCCTCTCCGACGATCATGAGGCCCGCCGCGTCCGGGCCGTCTCCAAAAACGATGTTTGTCCTGCCCGCGCAGAGGCCACAGCGGCGGCAGTCGCCCAGAATCCGGCGCACCTCTTCGAGCGTTCGCGCCGAAGCTGGGATTTCTGAGGCGGGCGGCGTCGTAGACCCCCTCACCCCAACCCTCTCCCCCTCACGGGGGAGAGGGGGAAATACAAGGGGAAATGCAAGAGGGGGAGAGGGGGCAACACCCAGAGGCACCCCGTACCGCTGGTGCAGATAGAGACGGAGGTCCGAGAGGACGCTCAGAGCCTCTTCGTTGAGAGACCCGGGCTTCATTCCGCCGACCGCGACCGGGCTTACATCAGGACGTGTTCGGTCAGCGGGCAGAACACGGTGGCGGCGCGCTTGAGTTCCTCGGCGGTGCTCTGCGTGAAGGAATAGACCTCGACGCGGACGCCCTGGCCGCGCAGGTGCCAGACGAGTTCGGCGAAATCGCCGTCGCCGGTGACGAGGGCGACGACATCGACGCGCGGGGCGATCGACATGGCGTCAATGGCGATTCCCATGTCCCAGTCGCCCTTGGCCGAGCCGTCCTGCCGGAGCTTGAGGTCCTTGCTCTTGACCTCGTAGCCGAGCACGTCGAGCGTTTTCATGAAGTTGGTCTGGTCGATTTCCGGTGTCTGGACGATGTAGCAGATGGACCGGATGAGCTGCCGGCCGCCGACGACGGTGTCCTTGAGACGCGAGAAATTGAGCTTGGCGTTGTGCTGGTACTTGGCCGAATAAAACATGTTCTGCACGTCCACGAGGATCGCCAAGCGCTGGTCGCGGAGCCTTGCCGGGGGCTGGGACCGGACGGTGCGTACGAGGGACCGATTGTCCTGGTGGCGCCGGTGCGCGCCGTGCCCGCCCTGCGGCCTTACAGGGCGCCTTTGGATTTCTCTTTCGACGACAGGCTCTGGAGCTTGCTGTGGATTTTCTCCCGGATTGAGCTCCTGGTATCCAAGAGTTCCAGGCAGCGCTTGTAATGCTCCCGGGCTTTCTTGAAATTCCCAAGCGACTCGTACAATTCGCCCACTTTCTCGTGGGCCGAAACGTATTTGTCGTCCGTGGCGAGGGCCTGAGTAAACGCTTCCAAGGCACGATCCTCCTTGCCGATCGTGTGATAGACCAGGCCCAGGTGGTAGTAGGCGTAGACGTAGGCCACGTCGTCCTTCTTGGCGAACTTGATCGACTTCTTCAGTTCCACGATCGCATGGTCGTACATGCCCTTGAGGTAATAGAGGTATCCCAAATCGTTGTAAGCGAGGGCATTTTTGGGATCCTTCTTCAACACTTGCGCGTAACATGTCGCAGCCTCCTCATACTTTCCGGTTTTGATGTAGAGCCAGCCGAGATTGTTCACCGGATAGGTGAACTGATCGTCGAGTGCGGCGGCTTTTTTGTAATAGTAAATGGCTTTATCATTTTCACCCAGGACGAAAAAGTCCCATCCAAGGTTGTTGAGCGCGATTTTGTCGTCCGGGTGGAACTCCAGAAATTTCTTGTAGTAGCTGATCGCCCGTCGGGCGTTCATCATGCGGTCGCAGATGTACCCAAGGTTGAAATAAGAGATGGCGTACGAGGGATCGAGCCGCGTGGCGTCCTTGTAGGCGTCGAGCGCGCCGTGATAATCGCCGATTTTTTCGAGGAGGGAGCCGAAATTATTGTAAAAGATGGGTTCGGCGGGCTTGTCGGCGAGAATCTGCTGGTAGAGCGTTTTGGCCTTGTCGAAGCTGCGGTCCTGGATGGCCATCTGGGCCTGCGCGGCGAGGAGATAATGTTTGACCGGGATGGACCCGGGTTTGAGTTCAAGGGTTTTCTTGTATTTTCGTTCCGCCTCGTCGTAGAGGCCGAGGTTGTAATAGACATTGGCGATATTGAAATAGGCGTCGGGATTGTTGGGCAAAAGCGCGCCCGCCTTTTCGAACTCGCGGATGGCGCGGTCGGGGTCGTTTTCCTTTTCGTAGAGAAGCCCGAGATTGATGTGTGCGAAGTATCGCGTATTTTTATCGGCCGCGGGCGACTCGAGGACCTTCTGGAAGGCCGTGCGCGCCTCGAAGAGCCGGTCGGCGCGGAGGAGCGCGTAGCCGAGCCCGTTGTAGGCGTGGACGTAGTCGGGCCGGGCCTTGAGGATTTCGTGGAACTTGTCGATGGCCGCGTCGATCTTGTTGTCGAGGAGATAGGCCCATGCGAGGTTCGTGCGCGCGCCGAAATCCTTTTTGTCGATCGCGATGGCCCGCGCGAATTCCTCCGCGGCCTCCTTGTAGAGGCCGAGGTCGAAATAGCCGCTGCCGGCGGAGAAATGCTGGACGAAATCGTCGCGGGGCCGGTTGATGGCGAAGTCGACCGCCGGCTGGGGCGCGGGGGAAGCCGCGGACGGGGGGGACTTGGGAATCTCCAGCTCGTATCGGTTCATCATTTCGACGATGCGGTCTTCGATGAGGCGGATGTTGAGCGCGAGGAAATCGAGTTTGGACACGATCCCGGAGAGTTCCGCGACGATCTCCTTGCGTTCGGCCTCCGTCAGCTTCTTCTCCTTGAGGACCTCGTCGATCTCGTCGAGTTTCATGTGGAGGTCCTCGAATCCGGCGGTGAACCGTTCCTTGGAGGCGCGCATGATGTAGGGGATTTCTTTTTTCTGGAGGCGCTCTTCGAGCACCAGGATCGCGAGCTCAAAAAGCTGGTCGTACTCCTCCTCCCCCGTGCCGACGATCTCGATGCCCCTGGAGTCCGTGGACAGTTTCGGCACATAGAGCCGGAACTGGACCTCGTAGGTCCCGCCCTCGGCGCGGATCGATTCGCGTTCGGTCCGGACCTCCTCATTTTTTTCCCAAGTGCGCTCAAGTTCGCGCAAGAATCGCTCGATGGCGGCGTTATTTTTGGCCGGATCGTCGTCAAGCCGGAACTGAAAAATGATTTCGCGTTCTTTGGCCATGGAACGGATATATCCTACGGCCGGGGGAGTTACAAGATCAGCGGAAATACTTTTGATCGAGTTGTTCGATGTTGGCGTCGACGTGGGCCACCAGCGTGGTGAGATCGAGGATCTCCGGGTATTTGAGCCGTTCCCGGTAAATCACCGAGATGAGATCGAGGGCCTTGCTGTAGGAGAAGGCGTCGAGGCCGGTCGGGAGGTCGCAGATGGTGGCGGCCATGTGGACGATGAAGACCTCGTCCGGGACGCCGGGCGTATGGACCAGGATATTGCAGTCGTGGTGGTGAAACATGGCGCTGAGGACCGTCGGCCGGGGAAGATTCCAGATGTGGAGGAGGACTCCGGCGAGGTCGGCGTGGGTGCCGCCGAGGAGCTGCCGTTCGGCGGCGATCTGCGCGGGTTTGGAATTGCGTTTATCCCGAATCTGCCCGGCCTCCTCCGGGAAGTACTGCTCGATGAGCATTTCGCCGACGTTGTGGAGGAGCCCGCAGACGAAGAGTTCATCGAGTTCGGCGATCCGGCAGTATTTGCCCAGCTCCTTGGCGCACTCGGCGGCGCGGAGGGCTTGTTCCCAGAGGCGTGCGGCGGTGTCCTGCGGGATTTCCTGGAATTTCTGCATGATGCCGGCGGCGATCACGATCTGCCGCAGTTTCGTGGTTCCCACGACCGAGAGGGCCTTCTTGATGCTGCCGATCTTGGACCGCAGGCCGTAGAACGCGGAGTTCGAGAGTCTGAGGATGGAGGAGGTCAGGCCGGGATCCATGCGGAGCACCTCCGCGACGGCGTCGAGGTCGACCTCGGGGTCCTGCAGCATGGAGGCGACTTTTTCGACGGTCTGCGGCAGCGGCGCGATATGCTGGACCCGCTGGAGGGCGACGCGAACTTTCCCGCGGAGATTCTCATCGACCTCGGTGACCGCATCCGCCGGCCGGAGGGCCTCGGGATGCCGGGAGACATACTCATCGAGCGCGGAGAAAATTTCGAGCGGGGTAAGCGCCTTTTGAATTCCGACGGCCTGCGCGAAGATGGAGAGGTGGTCTTTCTGAAGGTTGGCGAGTCGTGATATCTGCGGGGGCGTCAACAAGTTCAACCGGACGGCGCAATCTCCGAAGGATCCGTCGCGCGCGGCCTGTTCCAACAAAACGTCGTTGATCTGTTCAGGCTGGATATATCCGAGGAAGCATCCGAGCTGGCCCATGCGGCGATCAAAGGACCGGTATTGATGCACCACCTTGCGGATTTTGGCATCGTCAAACGTCCCGCTGGTACGGACGTAGTCCAGGAACCTGGCAACGGTCGCGGCATTCATTAAATGGATTTTATATCATTTTCCTCCGGGAGGCAAATTTTTCTTGAAGATCGGGCCCGAGTCACGTATTTTGGGCGCATGACCTCATCCCCGGACGCGCCGCCCGAGACGCCGGAACTTTCCCGCAAGCTGGAGAAGTTGTTGCGGATCAATCAGACTGTGGCCGGGACCCTGGACATAACGGAAGTGCTGCGCCGGAGCCTGGAGCTGGAGCGGGACGTGGTGGACGCGGAGACCGGCAGCATACTGCTGCTGGATCCGACCGGCGAGTATCTGGAGTTCGCGGTGGCGCTGGGGGATGCGGAGAACATCCTGAAAAACCACCGGATCCGGATCGGCGAGGGCATCTGCGGATATGTGGGCCGGACGAAGGCGCCGCTCTTGATCCGGGATGTGCGAAAGGACAAGCGGTTCAACGCCTATTTCGACTCGAAGACCGGGTTTCAGACGAAGAGCGTGCTGTGCGTTCCCATTCAGAGCCATGACCGGCTGATCGGAGTGGCGCAAGCGATCAACCGCGCGGACGGCGGGAGTTTCACAGAGGAGGACCTGGTGCTGTTTTCGGTCTTTGCGGGCACGCTGGCGGTGGCGCTCGAAAACGCGAGGCTTCACCGGCAGCTCCTGGACGAGGAAAAGATGCGGCAGGAGATCCTGGCGGCGCGGCAGGTGCAGGAGAGTTACATCCCGCGGCAGTTTCCGGAGGTCGCCGGATATGAATTCGCGGGGCGGCTTCTGCCGGCGCGGCAGGTCTCCGGTGATTTTTATGACGCGTTCCAGACTCCGGACGGGCACACCGCGATCCTGCTCGGCGACGTGTCCGGGAAGGGCCTTCCGGCGGCGCTCTACATGTGCCGGCTGTTGACGGAGCTGCGGGCGGGCCTGAAGCGCGGGGAGACCGCGTCGGACGCGTTGTCGAGGGTGAACGAGGCGCTGTGCGATCAGACGACGCGGGGGATGTTTGTGACGATGATCCTGTTTTTGCTGGATCCGGCGCGGCGGGCGGTGGTGGCGGCGAACGCCGGGCATCTTCCATTTTTATTTTACCGGGGCGGCCGGTGGGAGGAGACGCGGATCGGCCGCAATCCGCCGATCGGGATTCTGCCCGGGCGCCGGTACGAGACCGAGACGTTCGAGTTGCCGGCCGGGTTTCGGATTCTCGCGATCACGGACGGCGTGACGGAGGCAAGGAACGAGCAGGGCGGGATGTTCGGCCAGGATCGCCTGAACGGGATGCTGGCCCGGACGAATCTCACGCCGGGGGTCCTCTGCGAAAAGATATGTCTGGACCTGGAGCGGTTCGTGGGCGGCGCCGAGCCTGCGGACGACACGACGCTGGTCGTCTTCGGCGATGTGCGCGCCTCGCGGACGGCCGCCTTTGAGATGCGGTCGCATCCGGCGTATCTGAGTCTCGTTCGCAGCGCGGCCGGCCGGCTGCTAGCAGGCGGCGACGCGAAAGTCGTCTCCGAGATCCAGGTCGCGCTGTCGGAGGCCGTGAGCAATGTGATCCGGCACACGTACAAGAACGATCAGACGCAGTCGATCGAGATCGAGATGGCGCTCTTGGGAGGCATGTTTGAAATCGTCGTGCGGGATTACGGGCCGAAGGTGGATCCGGACAGTCTGGTGAGCCGGCCGCTGGAGGAAGTGAGGCCAGGCGGGCTGGGGATCCATTTCATCAAGACCGTATTCGACGAAGTTTCGTATGACGACACGGCGGAAGGGAACCGGCTGCGGATGAGGAAGCGCGTGGGATGATGGAGCTCAGGAGCGAAGTGACCGCGCTGGAGGAGGCCGTGATCCACGTGAAAGGCGAGATCGACATGAACACGTCGCCCAAACTGCGGGATCTTTTGAAATCGTCCGAGGCGCAGCGGATGAAGAAGGTCACGGTGGACCTTTCCGGCGTGACCTACATGGACTCGTCGGGGATCGCGACGCTGGTGGAGATGCTCCAGACGCTGACGGCCAAAAAAGGCCGGCTGATACTGAAGGCGATGAAACCGGAAGTGAAGGCGGTATTCGAGATCGCGCATCTGACGGAGGTATTCGAGATTGTCGACTAGATTCATCGAAGGCATGGAGCGGTTCGGGCGGTTTTGCCTGCTGGCGGGCGAGATTTTTCACCGGGGCGTGGTGCGGCCGTTGCGCGGGGAATTTGCGAAGCTGTCGGAGGTCGTGCGGTGTGTGTACCGGATGGGGATCGGGTCGGTGCCGATCGTGTGTCTGATCTGCAGTTTCGTCGGGATGATCCTTGCGATGCAGACGGCATACCAGTTGGCGAAGTTCGGCGCGACGCTGTACGTGGCGTCGCTCGTGTCGGTGTCGGTCGTGCGCGAGCTGGGCCCGCTGATCACGGCGATTCTCGTCTCGGGACGTGTGGGCGCCGGCGTGGCGGCGGAGCTGGGCACGATGTCGGTTTCAGAGGAGATCACGGCGCTTCGGACGATGGCGCTGAATCCCGTGCGGATTCTGCTGGTGCCGCGCGTGGCGGGCCTGGTGATTTCGCTGCCGATCCTGACGTTGATCGGCGACGCCGTCGCGATTCTGGGGGGACTGGTGATCGGCTGGGCGTATCTGAATCTTGCGCCGAGCCTGTTTTACAAAGTGGCGATCGAGGGCCTGGTGATGAAGGATTTTCTGACCGGCTTTGCGAAGAGCGTGATCTTTGCCGTGCTGATCGGACTCATCTCCTGCTACAAGGGCTACTACGTGCGCGGCGGCGCCGTGGGCGTGGGGACGGCGACGACGGAGACCGTGGTGCAGTCGATCGTGGCGATCATCATCGCGGATCTTCTGTTCACCGCGCTGTTCTATTTCGCCTGACGATGGACATTGCCGTGGAAGGCATCGAGCAGCGGTACGGGCCGCGGGCGGTGCTTCGGGGCGTGAGCTTCAAAGTGGCGCCGGGCGAGACCATGGTGATCATGGGCGGCAGCGGGTGCGGCAAGTCGACGCTTCTCAGGGTGCTGTCGGGGATTGAGAAACCGAGCGCCGGCCGGGTTCTGTACAACGGGCAGGACATCGTGCGGATGACGGAGGAGGATCTGGACCGGCTGCGGAAGCGGTGGGGTTTCTGTTTCCAGGGCGGAGCGCTCTTCGGCTCGCTGACCGTCGGGGAGAACGTGGCGTTTCCGATCCATGAGCATACGACTCTGGGCGGGAAGGTCGTCGACATCATGGTAAAAATGAAGCTGGACATGGTAGGCCTGACGGGGTTCGGCGATCTCTATCCCTCGCAGATCAGCGGCGGGATGGCCAAGCGCGTGGCGCTGGCGAGGGCGATGGCGCTGGACCCGGAGGTCCTGTTCATGGACGAGCCGTCGGCGGGCCTGGACCCGGTGATGTCGGCGGCCATCGACCAGTTGATTCTGGATCTGGCAAAGAAAACGAAGATCACGACCATTCTGGTGACGCACGAAATGAAAAGCGCCTTCGCCGTCGCCGACCGGATGATACTTCTGCACGAGGGCGTGGTCGTGGCCGACGGCCGACCGGCGGACATGCGCGAATCGTTGGACCCGCTGATCCGGCAGTTCATCGACGGCCTGCCGGACGGCCCCATTCCGCTTCGACGGAACCGGGACGAGTACGTGAGGAGCATGCTGAATGGCCATTCCAAAGCGTGAGGGGTGAACGATGAAACGGAGTAAAGAATTTATCGTCGGATTATTTATCGCCGCCGGAATCGTGTTGTTTGCATTTTTTGTTTTCAATCTCAAGCGGTTTACGGGGCCGTCCCGGACGGTGACGGTGGAATTCAGCAACGTCGACGGGCTGGGCGCCGGCTCGCCGGTGCAGTATGCCGGCTACCGCGTGGGGCAGGTCGAATCGGTCAGGATCAAGCCGGGCGCGCCGATGATGCTCCTCACGACAATTCGAGTGCCGCGGGACCTGCCGATCACAACCGCGTCCGAGGTCAGCATCGCGTCCACGGGATTCATGGGCGACAAAGTTGTCGAAATTATGCCGGCGGCCGGCGGGACGCCGCCGGCGGAGGGCGCGGTCCTGCGGGGGACGGACCCCGTGCAGTTGTCGCGGATTTTCGATCAGGTGCGGACGATGTTCGACGAGCGGACCTCCGGGAACATCCGGCAGGTGACGCACAACATCGTGAAGCTGACGGAGGACCTGAACGTTTTCACTTCGACGCTGCGCCGGATCGGCGCCGAGAACGGGGACGACATCGACCGGATTCTGACGAATCTCTCGGCCGGGACGGACCATTTTCCGGGCATGATGAAAAGCGGCGAGGCCGCGGTGCGCCGGATCGAGGAGTCCTCGAAGTCGCTGGCGGCGCTGGCGGACCATCTCAAAGGCATGAGCGCGGAGAACCGGCCGGAGATCCAGGAGATCGTGAAGAATCTGAACGCGACGAGCGAAAATCTGAAGGCGCTGTCTACGGACGTGCGCCGGCATCCGTGGAAGCTCATTCGGAAAGGCGGCGGGGAGACGGAGAAGGACAAGAGGGAAAAATCGGCGATGAAATAATGAAGCAATGAGCAACGAACACCCGGGCGACCGGGGCTACTGCAGGAAGGGCAGGAGGAGGATGTTCACGCCGAACTGAAGCGCCGCTTCCCTGAGGGCCGGGGGGTCCTGGTGGACTTCCGGGTCGGCCCAGCCATCGCTGATGTTGGTGTCGAAGGTGTAGAGGACGAGGATGCGGTCTTTTTCCATGAGCGCGAGGACGCGCGGGGGGCCTTCGTAGTGTTTGTGGATTTTGGGCGCGCCGGCGGGGAAGTGGAAGAAGATCGAGAAGAGCGGATGAGATTTTGGCAATTCGACCCATGATTTTTCCGGGAAGACCTTTTTCATTTCCCGCCTAAAGGATTCATCCATCCCGTAATCGTCGTCCGCGTAGAGGAACCCACCCGCGAGGAGGAAGGCCCGAAGGCGAGCGATGCCGTCGTCCGAGAGGCGGACGTCGCCGTGTCCCGTCAGATACAGGAACGGATGTTCCGCGAGGTCCGGGTCGGTCAGCCGAACGACGGGTTCCTGAAGGTCGAAGGGAAGGCCCGTTGATTTTTGCGCGAAGCGATGGAGATTCTGCAATATTCCCGGGTCGTTGTACCAATCGCCACCGCCCTCATAGGCGAGCCGCGCGAAGCCAGGCAGTTCCGAGGCTCCGGCCGGGCCATGAAGGAGGAGGAGGCACAGACAGAGAACGGCGCGCGGGAGGGTCACCGGAGCCACCGGGATTCGAGGGTCCAGAGGAGCGCGAAGAGGAGGGAGACCGCGAGGAAGAAGGCGGGCGTGTGAGACAGCCGGATTCTCTTTTCCTCGATACGCTCCGCCGGGGAATGCGCGGCATCCATCAAGTGTGCGACCGCCTGCCGGATGCCGGAGGCGGCCTCGTCCTGCGCGAGGAGCCGGCCGCCGGTTCGGGCGGCGATGTGCCGGAGGAGATCGGGCCGGGGTTCGGGATGGGTGAGGTCGAAGGGCGCATCCGAAATTACGAATTCTGTCTGGACGGGCTGCCGCGACGCTCCTGAAAGTTCCGCGCGCCATGCGCCGGGGGTTTTCGGAACGAAGGAAAACCGGACCGTCGTTCCTCCCGTGCCGTAGATGATCTGTTCAGATTGATCGGGCGAAATAATTTTCAGACCGGGAACGGACGACTGGGGCGTGGAGAAGAGCGCGATCAGATCCATCGGCGCGCCGATCTGTCCCTCTTCCTGGAGCGCAAAAAGTTCGGCCGGCGGAAAGGAAGTCTGGCGCGCCCAGGACAGCACTCGGTCGAGGAATCGTTCGTATTCGGCGGCGGGAGACTTTGCGGGGGACAGGAGAGGATTGACCCACCAGCGCCAGACGCCTTCGCCGTTGACCAGAAAAGCCGGCGCGGCGAGGGAGTCGGTCCGCTCGGCGAGAAAAACGGTTCCGTCGCCATACCGCTCCAGGACCCTCCAGCTCAAATCCAGAGAAACTTTCTGACGCCCCGTCAACGGCGGGTGCCCGGCCGGCGTCGGAGACGCCGGCACTTGGGGCGCCGGAGATTCAGCGGGGCGGGCGGTCGAGAACGAACCGGCTTCGCGGCCCAGCCATCGAATCCCGCGATCCGTGCCGGTCATGTCCGATTGCGGCCAGTACACAACCGGCTCGTCCGCGGGGGTGGGGCGCGACGCCGCGCCGAAGACGACGTGGATTCTGCCGGAGGCCGGGGCGGACGGTTGCGCGGCCGACCAGCGGCCTTGAATCTGGATGGCCGGTTGTTCGGAGGCCGCGACCATGAAATACCGGGCGTCCCAAGAGGGCCGGCCGGACATTTCGAAGAGGAGGCGGGGAAGAACCTTGATTCTGAAATTCAATTTGGAGGATCCGGACGCCGACTCAGCGGTCACGGTCATTCGCCGGAGACCGGGCATATGAGGCGAGAAGAAAAGCTGCGGAGGATCCGCCTGTCCGGACCATTTCGCCTCCGAGACGACTCTGACGCCATCCGAAACGGTGAGTCGCGCCGATGCCGGGGACATGACGCCCAGATCGAGCGGGACGCTTTCGCCCACTGTGGCGACCGGCGGAGGCGGAATACGGAAATAAATTTTTGGAAGCGACGCCTCCGAAGTTCCGCCCACCGACCAGACGTCGATTGAAACGCCGCGCCCCACGAACGCGCTCAGGTAGGGATCGATCATGGGTTCGTCCGCCGCCGCGCCGTCGGAGATCAAGAGGGCGCGGGTTCGAGCCGGGTTCCCATCGGCGGCGGAGATTTTCTCGAGGAGGAGGGAAAGCGCCGGCGAGAAGCGCGTTGTCCGGCGGTCTCCGATCCGCGCCGACTGATCCGACGCCTCTTCCGCGAAATAAACGGATTTCATCTGAATGGCCGCCGATTCACAGGCCGCCTCCAACTTCGCCTGAATATCGTCCAGCAGTTGTCCGCGCGTCTTTCCATCCGGCGCAAGCTTCTGATCCATACTGAGAGACCGGTCGACGAGGACAAAGAGCGTGGAGGACCGGGCGAAGGGCGCCGGATACACGAGGGTGAGGGACACCGCGCCCGCGAAAAAGCAGACGAGGATGGCGAGTCTCAGCGCGGAGAGACGCCGGGAGAACGGCCGCGGATAAACGAAGCCCGTCGCCAGCATGGCCAGCGTGACCAGGGCGACCAGGACGAGGATGAAGGTCTGCCGGTCGGCGAAAAATTCAAGCCGCATCAGCGGGGGCCCGCATTTGACGGAGGAGCAGGAGTTCGACGGCCATGAGGAGGACGGCGATCCAGAAGAAAAACGACTCGAACGGCATGCTCCGCCGCATTTCCTTCGAGGTTTCCGGAAGGGCGAGCGGATCCGGCGGCGTGGGATAGAGGAATACCGTCGCCATTTCCTCGCTGCCCATGACCAGGCGATACATTCCCGGAGGCGGCGCGGGAGACGGGATTTCGGCGAAGAACCGGCCCTGCGCATAACCGAGCGTGAGGGTGGTCATGGACGATTCAGAAACCAGACGGACGGCCGCCTGCGGGGCGGATGCACCGATGGGGATGGACGAATTTTTTTGAAGGGGGATTTCAACATATTTTGCGACAGCGTCGACGCGCGTTTTGCCGGCCGATTCATCCGGGCGATCCGGCGCTGCCAAGAGACTCTGGACGAACAACAAATAGGCGGGGTCCGTTTGCAACATGGGATCCTCCACTGAGAAGGCGACCATGACCACCGACCCCGCGCCGACCGCGCGGCGCAGGGCCGCCGGACTGCCATCCGAGAAGGCCGCCAGCACAACGTCCGAGGGCTGCGCCACCCATCGGATCTGCCGGACCATCTGGACGAACCTCGGATCCTGCGGTTCGATGTCTGTGGGCGCATGCGCGCGCCCGTTGCCGAGCGCGAGAAGCTCGTGGATTGGCAGCGTGGCGAGGTCGGGATCGGAGTAGTGCTGAATTTTCCAAAGCGCCGCGATCCGGTCCGCGTCCGTTTTTGATTTGAAGGCATCCGCGAAGATGACGAGCTCGTTGCCGCGCTCGACGTGTTTCCGGGCGAGATCGAGCGAAGTTGCCCGGAGGTCGAGCGCGACGGCACGCCGGACCGATTCCCAATCCTGCGGCGTTTTCAACAATCCCCGCACCGTTTGATCGCGCTGTTCAAAGGCTCTGAGGGCCGCATCGAGCGACGCCGGGAGTCGGTCTGTGACAAATCCGACCGACTGGCGGGACACCACCTCAATTTGCAGTGTCCTCGCATCGTCGTCGGGATACCCGTCCGACCCCGGGCGAACAATCTGGGCCTTCAACCAGTGGCGGCCCGCGGGGATGTCCGTCAAAAGAAACGCGGCCCGGCCGCGGACCGCGCCGGTCACCGCGGCCTCCCGGCCATCGACCGAGAGCCGCACAGGGACCTCGGCCGGTCGGCCGTAAAAATCGGTGACCTCGCCGTGGACCGACAGAGGCTGGCCGAGGGCGATGCGGTCGGGGGCTTTCAAGGAGAGGAGCGAGAAATTGGGTTCGCAGGCCGGCGCAGGCCCGACTCTGGAGAGGTCGGGGTCCTTGAGCGCGAGGTGGAAGGGACTGTAAAACAGCACCTGCGCGTGAACTCTGTCCAGGGCGAACCGGAGGTTGGCCACAACTTCCGGTGTGAGGGACTGGATCGATGCATTCCGTATTTTTGCGGCCGCGTCCCGGGGCGATCCGAATCGAATGGGCGACCGCAGGGCGAGATCGGAGAGAGAGATCGCCGCAACCTCCTGCGATTCGGACCGGCGCGCCAGCTCCTCGAGGGCGGCCTGCCGGTAGGAATCGAAGAGCGTTTCCGTTCTGGCCAGGAGTTTCATCCGCATGGCCGGCCGGTCGTCGAGAATGAAGAGGACGGGTCCGGCCGCCCGGCGGCCTTCGTTGGTCGACGCGGCGCGTTCCATGCGGGGATCGAGCATGCCAAGAATAAAGTAGAGGATGAGCGCGGAGCGGGTCAGCAAGAGCAGGAGCCGGCGCAATTGGAGGCGGGTGGACCAGCCATGGCACTGTTTGAGGAAAAAGAGGGACGGGAAATAGAGGGATTCCGCCCGGCGAAACAAAAAGAGGTGCAGAACCCACGGCAGGAGGGCCACCGCGAGCCATGGGAGAAGAGTCGGGAAAGAGAAAATCATTCTGCTTCGCGGCTCCTTAGTCCTGCAGAAGCCGTTTCAATATTTCCGCCGGGTCCTGGCCCACGATGCCGAGGACGAATCGTCCGTGGGCGGCCAGGGTCCGGAGGGCCGAGATGTGGTCGTGGACCGCGCGGCTGTAGTGTGCGCGGATGGCGCGGGGATCGAGCTGCATGCGCTGGTTGGACTCGACGTCGATAAAATTATGGAGGGATTCGTAGGGAAGCGCGATTTCTTCTTTTGAGAGCACATGCAGAAACCAGTATTCGTGTCCCTGCCGGCGCGCACGGAGACTCAATTTCTGGAGTTCGGCCGGATGTTCATAGAGGTCCGAAATGAAGATGACGGTCGTGGGACGGCGAAACTCCAGTTTCGACAGGCTGTCCGCGATGCCCGACGGAACGCGCGCCGCCGCGCTGATCCGGGCGGACGACGATATTTTCTGCAATTCGAGCATCATGTGGCCCAGGGCCTGATGCTGTTCGTTCGGTCCCGCCGGAACGGAGGACAGGGGCAGGAGTCTGACCGCGTCTTTTTGCCGATGCGCGGCGAGGTAAGCGATCCCCATGGCGAGTTCGCAGGCGAGGTTGAGTTTGGTGAATCCCTCGAGCGGATACACCATGGAGGGGCTGTCGTCGAGAACGATGAGGAACCTCGATGCCCGTTCATCACAAAAGGACTTGACGAACAGCCTGTCACACCGGGCGTAGAGCTTCCAGTCCAGAAACCGCAGTTCGGCGCCGGGCGCATAGGGGCGGTATTCCGAGAATTCGACCGTCTCGCCGCGCTGGGGCGAGCGGTGAAGTCCCGAAGGTCCCTCGGCGCGGCAGAACCGCGGGCGGACTTTCAAGCCGGTCACGGCGTTAAAGAGGGTTCGGGAAACGGTCTGGAGGTCTTGCGCGGTCAAGCCAACAAATCAAGAAGCCGGTCGATGAGCTGGGCCGACCGGACACCCTCGGCCTCGGCCGTAAAATCCATGAGGAGCCGGTGCGAAAGGACCGGCGGCGCGACGGCGCGGAGGTCCTCGGGCGTCACGTGCGGCCGGTCGGCCAGAAGCGCGCGCGCCTTGGCGGCCATCAGGAGAAATGTCCCGGCCCGCGTACCCACGCCCAGCCGCACATGGCGGCGGACTTCGGGGATGGACGATCCTTCGGGGCGGCTTTCGCGAAGCATGCGGACGACCGCGGTGACGAGGCTGTCGGCGACGAGGATTTCGCGGGCCTGCCGCTGAAAGTGCTTGATCTCCTCCAGCGAAACGACGGGCTGGATGGGCGCGTCGGCCGGCGCGCTTTCCCGCGTCAACACGAGCTTCTCCTCCTCCTCTCCGGGATATCCGACGCGGATCGAAAAGAGGAACCGGTCGAGCTGCGCCTCCGGGAGCGGATAGGTTCCCTCCTGCTCGATGGGATTTTGCGTGGCGAGGACGAAGAACGGATCGGGGAGCGGATGGTCGGTCCCGGCGACGGTGATCTTGCGTTCCTGCATGGCCTCGAGGAGCGCGGCCTGAGTTTTGGGCGGCGTGCGGTTGATCTCATCGGCGAGGATGATGGAATGGAAGACCGGGCCGCGCTGGAATCGAAATTCTCTCCGCCGGTCGGCGTCCTCGACGAGGATTTCCGTGCCGATGATGTCGGAGGGCATCAAATCGGGCGTGAACTGGATTCTGGAAAAGGAGAGATCGCAGGCCGAGGCGAGGCTTTGAACCATGAGCGTTTTGGCCAGCCCGGGCACACCGATGAGGAGGACATGCCCGCCGGCGATCAAGGCCACCGTCATCTGATCGAGCACCTCCTCCTGGCCGACAATCCTGCGCCCGACGGCGGACTTCAAGCGCGATCGAAATTCCGCGATGGTGGACTTGGCCTCGATCATGACGGCTCCGCCTTGTCGCCAAGGCTCGCGCGTATCCGGTCGAGGAGGTCGGCGAACACAAAAGGTTTTGTCAGGTACGCTTCCGCCCCCTCCATCTCAAATAACTTCTCCATTTTCTCTCCCTTGGCCGTCATGATGACGACCGGAATCTTGTCGGTCTGCGCGTCGAACTTCAACTGGCGCAAAAGCGACAGACCGTCGATTTCGGGCATCATGACATCCAGAAGAATCAGGTCCGGCTTCGTGAGCTTTGCCTTCTCCAACCCTTCCCGGCCGTCGGCCGCCTGGAGCACCTGATACCCCGCGTCGGTCAGCTTGGCTTCAAGGATCCGCATCGTATCCTTGTCATCGTCGATCACCAGCACGCGCGCCACGGCGACTACCCTACTTGGAGGAATGCGGGTTTGACAAGAGCCGGAGGCGCTACGCGGCGCCCGCGGCGGCGCCGAGACTGCGGAGGGACGCCGTCACGAGGGATTCGAGGGAGGCCGCGCCGGAGCGTCTGGCGGCCGCGACGGCTTTTTCCGCGGAGCGGCGATCGAATCCGAGCGAGAGCAGGGCCTCGATGGCCTGCGCATCGATCGGGGCGGCGCCCTGGGCGGCGACCGACGCCGGGATTTTTTCGCGCAGCTCGAAAAGGATCCGTTCGGCCGTTTTCTGGCCGATCCCGGGCACCCTGAGAAGCGCATTCGTGTCCTTGGCCGACACGGCCACAAAGAATGCATCGCGGGGAAGAACGGAGACCACCGCCATGGCCGTTTTGGGGCCCACACGATCCACCGAAAAGAGGAGGAGGAAGAATTCCAGATCTTTTTCGTCCAGGAACCCGAAGAGCCGTACATCGCCCTCCGACAGGTGCATATATATATGGAGAGCAACTTCCGTTCCCGGCGCCCCGATCCGTTCGGCGTCCTTGGGGGAGATATGAACCCCGAAGCCGACCCCGGCGCAATCGACGATCACGAGGGTGGGATTTCGTTTCAGCAATTTACCCCGGAGATGGTGGATCATGCGGCCTGCACGAAGAGATCGTCCGGCAGGTCGGCGTCCGTCGTCACGTTCTGAACGTCCTCCAGGTCCTGCAGCTCCACGACCAGGTCAAAGACCTGCCGGGCCTCGTCCCCCTGGAGCGGGATCTGCAGGGTGGGGATGAGGGTCAGCTCGGAGAGGCGGATGGAATAGGATTTTTTATCGAGTTCGCCGCGGATGCGGCCGAACTGATCGACCGGCGTCAGTATCTCGAACCCGTCCTGGATGGCCTTCACGTCGGCGGCGCCGAGCTCGGCCGCGTCCTCCAGCACGATGTCCTCGGTCAGGGATTTTTCCTTCCGCTTGGAAAGCACGACGATGAGCCCCATGCGTTTGAATTTCCAGGAAACGGCCCCCAGCGTCGCGAGGGATCCGCCGTACTTGGAGAACAGATGGCGGACGTCGGAGGTCGTGCGATTCCGGTTTTCCGAAACCGCCTCGACCACGATCCCGACCCCGCCCGTGCCGAACCCCTCGTAGGTGATCTCCTCCAGCACGATGCCCTCCACCTCACCGACGCCGCGCGCAATGGCGCGCTGGATGTTTTCCTTGGGCAGTCCCATGTCGCGGGCCTTGCCGATGGCGGTTTTGAGGTCGAAGTTGACTTCGGGATCTTTTCCGCCGCGCCGGGCCGCCACGAGAACGGCGCGTGCGAGTTTGGAGAAGAGGAGCCCCTTGCGTGCGTCCTGCGCGGATTTGCGGTATTTGATATTGGCCCACTTGGAATGACCGGACATGAGGTACAACTTAAAATGTCCGGAGAAAAATGTAAATATGGCCCATGCGAATCCTGACGAAGTACTGTCTGCGGGAGGAATTGAAATTGTTCCTGGCCGCCCTGTTTTTCTTTTCGGGCCTGCTGCTTCTCGGGCAGGTCATGAACCTCTTGCGGCTGGTGCTGAAGGAGGGCGCGGCGCTGTGGAACATTCTGTCGATCGTGGCGCTGTGGTTTCCGACGGGCATTTCGTACGCGATTCCAATGAGCCTGCTGTTCGCGATTCTGATCGGCTACGGCCAGATGGCGCAGCAGGAGGAACTGACGGCGATCCGCGCGGCGGGCGTGTTTCCGGCGGAGCTGTTGACGCCGGCCATTTTTCTGGGCGTGGCCCTTTCGGGGCTGCTGTTCGTCAACGAGGCGTGGCTGGCGCCGCCGGCGCGTCTTATGTTTCGAGACAAGCTGCAGGACGCGCGGAAGGACATCCGGATCGAGAACCTGATCGTTCCGGGCCAGCTTCTGACGCACGGGCCGATCAAATTCTCGTGCCAGGAGCTGGAAGTCGGCGTAAGCCCACTTTTCAAAAACGTTTTCTTCGAGTACTCCGATTCGCCCGGCTTCCGGATCCTGGCCCGAACGGCCCAGGTGGAGCGGGTGAACGGCCAGGCCCGGTTTGTTTTCGAAAACGGCCAGATTCTCTGGACCGACGCCGAGAAACATCTTTCGGTCCAATTCCAAACCGCCGCCCATGTCCTGCCGGTCCCCGGCCGGTCCGAGTCGAAGGCCAGGGCGAAAGACAAGAGCCTGCTGGAGATGACGCCTCTGACCGCCGGCCTGAGCGAACCGGAGCGTTTTGAATTTCACAAGAAAGCCGCGCTGGTGCTGTCGCCGTTTTTTTTCGCCGTGTTCGCGGCGACGCTTTCGATGCTGATCAAGCGCGGGAACCGCGTTCTGGGCTTTTTGCTGACGCTGACCATCCTGGCGGGGTATTACATTCTTCTTGCGGTGGCGTCAGCGCTCCACTCGACCTCCCACGAGCTGGCATGCGCGACCGTGTGGTCGCCGAATGCGCTTCTTCTGGTGCTGGGGTACTTTTTTTACCGGATGATATTTTTGTTTTAGCGCCGTTTATTTAAGGGCGTCCTCCTGTCTGAAGAGGTCCTGTGGCTGGCCGAATCCGGCGAGGTCGAAGCTGAAGGAGAATCTGAAGTCGTTGTCGCGTTTGGAGAGTCTGAGCGTGATTTCGACGCAATCGAACGTCCGGCCGAGGCGGAGGTCCGTCGTGCGCCATTTTTTGAGTTTGGCGTCATAGAAGGCGTTCAGGCCAATCCGGTATTTTTTTCCGGGGGTTTCGAATGTGGCCGTGGGCGTGAATTGCACCTGAATTTCCGTATCCGTCTGGACGGTCTGGAATCCCATTCCGGCGTGAAGTACGTCACCGATCTTGAACCAGGCATTTGTGTAAACGCTCTGGGTCCTCGATTTTTGAGGATCGTAGCGGACGATCGATGAAACCTCACGGCGGTCGTCTCCCCAGCGCGTCTGGAAATCGACTGTCGAGAGCCCGCGGAGGGCCGGGCGAAAGTCATACCCGGCGTCGAGGGACGTTTTCCAGCGAGGGCGGAACCGGCGAAGCGAGACGAAGAGGAGATCCTCGATGACGCCGCCGGAGGAATAAACGGATTTATTGGCGAAGGCCCTCCGGTAGGTGAAGCCCGCGTCGCTCTGAATATCGCCGCCCCACCAGGGCCGGTGAAGGGTCAGGCGGAAATTTCCCGCCGGCGTCGTGGAGGAGGACTCGCCGGCGATCCGGTTGCGGCGAAATTCTGTTTGAGCGCCGAGTTCGGAGGTTGCCGAGAGCGCGGCGGTGAGCGGAACGCTGAAGAGCGCCGCCATCCGGCCGTCGCCGAACGCCCCGTCCGGCCGGTCGAACCGGTCGCGGCCCCTTCCCCCAAGTCCTTCCGCCTGACCGTAGAAGGCCCAGCCCCGCCGGTCCGGGGCGGCGTTTCCGGAAAGGATGAGAAACGGAAAGGTCAGGAAGCGGAGCGCCGGGGCCCGGCGCCGCTCGACCCGGTATTCCTCCGCGCCGTGGAGATTCAGCGTCCGCAGTCTTTCGCCAAGAACTTTCATTCTGAACTGCGGCCGGTCATAGACGAATTCGGCGTTGATCTCCCGTTCCGGCAGCCTGCGTTCATCCAGATTGAAGCGATAATCGTCTTCGAGATGGCTGTCGGAAACCTCGTTGACAAAGGATTTGAAATGCCCGAACGAAAAATTCTTATTCCAGACCTGCCACAGCCTCCAGCGCGAGTCGCGGCCGTCGGCGCGGGAGAAGTTGTTCCGGTTGATGACGCGCTGGCGGATGTAATAGAGGAACGTGAAATGTTCCGCCGTCCTGGACTTGAAATGCATCTCCTGGCCGAGCGCGAGCCCGGGTTTGGAATAGTAATCAAGCCTGCTGACGGAGAGGAGCTGGCGGTCGAAGAATTTTTTCCGCCAGGAGGTTTTGACAAACAGACCGGTGAAATTTCCCCGGCCCGGATTGAATTCGAATCCCTGCCGGCTGGGCACCAGCGGTCCGCCCTCCTCCGTTTCCTCGAGCTCATAGGTGTACCAAGGGAGATAAAAAAACGGCACGAAGTAGAAATAAGGGACAACGCCATGCGCGACGTACCGTGTCCGGGACTCTTTCGACATCCGGCGCACGCGCAGGGAGTAGAGGGGGTGGGGCGCCGGGCAGAGGGTGACAAGCGCATGATTCAGAACGATGCGATCTCCGAGGATCTCCGCGTTTTTCGCGCGCGCCGACCAGAGCCCCACGTTCGCCTCCAAGTCCTCCAGCACGATCCGTTCGGTCGCCAGGTCCAGCCACACTTTCGTCGCGCGGGCCCGGCCGGCGGGGCCGGACAGCTTCACGTCTCCTTCGGCCCAGGCCCGGCCCACCGCCTCATCCAGGGTCAATCGGCCGGCGACGAGGTCGTAGGCGCCGTAATCGAACGCCACGCTGTCACCAAACCTGACCAGCCTGCGACCCTCGTCGAAGGACATATCGACCGCCCCGGAACTGCGAAGCTTGATCAGTCCCATTTCTCTTGCGGCGCAGGGCGTTGCAATAGAGAGGGCCATTCCAACGCCGACCGCCCAGGCCACCCATCGCCGGTTGACGGTGGGGTGCGCGGAAGATAGAGTGCGCGCCAAGGAGGTGAGCACGTGCCGAACATTAAATCGTCGATCAAGAAAGCGCGGCAGGACGTGCGGCGCTACGCGGACAACCGGCGCTACCGAACGAGAATTCACACGCTGACGCGCAAGGTGCTGGAATCGCTCAAGGCGAAGAACCGGGAAGAAGCGACGAATGCGTTGAGAGAGATGCAGAGCGCAGTCGACAAGGCGGCCAAGCGCCGCGTCATTCACAAAAACACGGCGGCCCGAAAAATCGCGCGCCTAAGCCGCCGGCTGCGGCTCGCGGCATAGCGCCAGAAACGTCCGCACCACGACTTCCTGACGCGCGCCGGCCGTTTTTGATTGCTTGACGGCAAGATCGAGCGCGAGAAGCCGCGACGCGAGGTCGTGGATCGGAAGGGACGAGCCGTCGAAGCGGGACGCCAATCCGAGCAGTTTATCCTGACGACGTTTTCCTTTCATTTCGAATCGCAGGAATGTTTCAGCCGGCGTCGCCGAGGCGCCCTCCCGCGCCGCCAAGGACAGCGCCTGCAGGCAGAGAAGGATTCTTGTCAGCTCCGAGGCGGCCAGGAACGCGTCGGTCGATTGCAGGAACGCCTTGAGGTGCGCCGCCGCCTTCGAGCCGTCGCCGTCCAGGACATGACGCAGGATGTCCCAGACGGTTTCGTCATGGACGTGCGGGACCTCGAAAACCTCCTCCAGACGCTCCTGAGTCACTTCATCGTTCTGCAACAGAATCTTCATCCGCCGGGCCTCCGACTGAAGGCGATCCAGATTGGAGCCGAGCCGGTCCAGCCAGAAATTCAGGGTCAGGTCATCGGCCCGCACGCCGCACACGCCGATAATTTCCCGGGCGATGTCGAGCGCCCGGTCCCGATCATAGGGGCGCCACACCGCGATCTCCATTCCCTTCCGGCCGCATCCGGCGGACGCGAGGGCGAGGCGCGCACTTTCCTCATCGAGTTTCGCCATTCCCTCGACGGCGAGAACGGGCAATGTCCGTTCGGAGGCCGTCAGGAGTTCTCTACCGAACACGTCCAGATCGATGAAGCGCCTGATGGGCCGTGACACGTGTGCGATGACGAGACGTGTTTCGGCGAGCAGGGACGAGGACGATATTTCGCGGAAGAACGCCTGCGCCGACGCGGAATCCTTGACATGGAGCACCACGCGTTCGGCGCCCTGATCCAGATTGCCGAGGCCGGCCCAGAGCTGATCGAGTAGCCGTTTAAAGAGAAATGATTCCTCCCATCGGATCATGATCCAGGCCGGCCACGAACGGGGCTGGCGGCCGCCGGACGTGACCATCTGAACGGCCTTGTCCGGCCGGACGGCGACGACGGGAATGGGGGTTTTTGCTGAGGGAGCCATGCGATCCGCGGGGCGTCGGGATTATTTTTTCAGATTGATCCAGCCCTGGGTGACCCGGGTCAAAAGATCTGTGGCCACGAGTCCTGCCAGCCGTTCCTTGGCCATCGCCTCGGTCTCGATCGGCGGGGAGATGGGGGAATAGGTTGTCTGATGATCGATGAGCGGCTCGACCCAGAAACTCTGTTGGGTTTTCTGGTCGTAGAGTTCCGCCTGGACGACCAGATACACGCGGTAGAGCGTTGCGACGTTGTTCTGGTCAAATGCGATCGGTTCCCGGATGTACTTTTGGACTTTCCCGCGCAGAACGGCGTTGGCATGGGCCTCCTCGACCACCGCCACCTGGGCGTCCTTGAGGAGCGCTTCCACTGTTTTATGCGTGACCAGATCTTCGATGCCCAGTTCGTAGGTGTTGTTTTCAAATGTTCGCACGTGAATCTGCCGCAGTCCTTCGGGGACCGTCAAGTTTCTGGACTCCGGGGTGCAGCCGATCAGGAGGCAGGCGGCGGCCGCGGCGAAACGCCGAACAGGAATGCTCATGGTCCACACCTCTTCCGAGATAGACACCGGCCGAGTGTAAGCGCGGGAGCGTTCACAGTCAACCGGTGGAGTCCACGCCGAGGGGCGCGCCGCACGAGGTGCAGAAGCGCGACCCCGCGGGGCTGGATTTACCACAGGCCGGGCACTCTTCCTTTGGCTGAGGCCGGCGGACCGGCGCGAGCCGCTCGTGTCTGGCCTTCACGTCCCTGAACGTGATGTCGCGAAGGATGAGTTCGTCGAGAATGGCCGCAGCCTCTTCGAGACGGTTTTCGGCCTCGAGGGCCAACGACTGGAGGTATCGCATTTCCTTGAAGAGATCCTCCGTGATCTGCGGATCCTGGAAATTGACTTTGGACAGGATATCGACGGCGAGCCCCGGCTGATTTTTACGAAGAAACGCCTCCGCCGCGACCGCCTGGGCCCGGAGGCGCGGGTATCCGCCGCCTTCGACCGCCTGGAGGATCGCGATGGCCTCATCCGCGCGATCGTTTTTCAAGAGGCAGCGTGCGAGCAGCAGCCGGATTTCCTTGTTGTCGAGAAACGTCCGGCCGAGAATGCCGCGGAGAAGCTCGATGGCCCGCTCCGGATCTTCGGGCCGGTCGGATTCGTAGAGGGCCCGGGCGCGGTCCGTCAATGCACGGACCAGCTCGACACTGTTGGGATGGTGCGGCAGGAGGGTCAGGAGGACGGATTCGACGCGCGCCTGGTCGCCGCGTTTCTCGAGGAGCTGCGCGTAATTCATCCCGAAATCGAAATTGGACGGGGACGCCTCATGCATAAGGCCGGTCGTCCGAAAGACCGCCTCCGGATCGCCGAGGGCCGAGTAGAGTTTGAGGAGCGTGCGCAACGTCGTCACCGGGTCCTTCTCCGACAAACGGACGAACTCGAGCAGATCCGCCGCGCGTTTCAAATCCCCGCTTTTCTGCAGCGCGTCGAGGACAAACTGCGTGAGCGGCTGGACATCCTGCCGGGCCGGTTCTGCCGGTGCAGCCGGCGGGTCGGATGCGGCCTTCCGCAGAATCTCCTCCGCCTGGCCGATGATCCGGTCGGCGGCCGCAGGCTGGAGGCGCAGCCAGACGCGGTAGGTCGAAAGCAACATGCGAAGATCCGGCTCGGCGGACCGTGTCCGAATCAATTTCACCATCTGTTCGGCCACCCATGCGGAGGGTTTCGCCGCCATCAAGTCGCGGCCGGTCAGGAACGCGTCGTTGGATTTTTGCGACTCCATCTCGAGGCGGAATTTGGTTTCGAGAATTCTGGACCGGACAGGCTCGGCGGGAGATTCCTTGATCATTTCGAGGATGAGATCATACAATTTGCCGGCCTCCCGCCGCTGCTCATAGATGTCATACAGGTTCAACATTCCCTTCAGGTCCAGACTCCGCTCTCTCCGAAGCTGTTCGTGCAGATAGAGGCAGACCTCCTGGTCGCCTTTTTCCAGCGCCAGCGCGGCGAGCCGCCGGCGCCAGTCGATGCGGTGCGGGCGAAGGGCTGCGAGCGCCGTCAGGGCGTGATATTCACCCTCGCGGTTGTTTTGGCGGACGGCGATTTGATACCGGAGGTACGCCAGGGCGCTGTGATAGAATTTGGGCCGGCGGAAATAGAGGATGCCGGCGGCGACGGCGAGAACGGCGCCGATCATCAAGAGACGCGGCAGGTTGGCCCGCAGGCGCGCCGTCATCAGGCGGCGGGAGACGCCGGGAAGGCCCGGGGACATCTCCAGGGCTTTGCGATAATGCTCCGCGGCTTCGGCCCACAGACGTTTCGATTCCAGGATGCGCGCCAGTTGTGCATGGGTCTGTGCGAGGACGTCGGACCGCAGCGCCGACGCCGCCGCTTCCAGTCCGGCCTCGATCTCGAGAATTTCCCGCAACGCCGATTCCTTCTCCGCCGCGCGCAACTCATCGGAAGACTTGAGGAGCGCGTCGGCCCGCATGCCGTCGAGGACCAGGTCGGTCCCGACGACGGACCTCGCGCGTTTCAGAATCTCCGCGGCCTCGCGGTGCCGGGCAGTTCGCATGAGTTCCGACGCCTGAACGCGCGCGTCCGTTGCGGTTTTTTCGACATGCCGTTTTTGCAATGACCCCAGCCTGGCCTCCGCATCCCGGACTTCCACATCAAAGACCCCCTTGCCGAACGAGATGATTTCCTCATGGATGGAAATCGCGTCCGGAAGCCGGCCTTCGATTTCCGCCTCCCGGGCGCGCGCCTGAAGTTCGCGGAGTCTGGCCCGTTTGGTTCCGAGCTGCAGTTCCCCGCGCTGGACTTCGATCTGCTTGAGCATGATCTGCGCCCACTCCCGCAATTCCGGATCCGGGAGGAGTTCCTGATACATCTGCGCCGCATCGTCGAGCTGGTTGGCCTGGTAAAGGGTCTGTGCGAGAAACTGTTTCGAGGACCCGGATGGATCGATTGAGAATGAGAGTTCGGCCAGTTGGAGGGCGAGATCGGGTTTGTCGGCCGCCGCGAAGAATTCAGCATCGCCGCGCGCCTGGATCGCCGCCTTCTGGCGGAATTCCGACCGCTGACCGATCCATGCCACGAGGCGGGTCCGGGACAGTTTGAAGAGTTTTTCATCGTTGCGTACGAGGGCAGCTTCGATCAGGCCGAGGAGGGAGGGAAGCGCGACCGGTTCCCGTTTGGAGAGGTCTTCGAAATTCCGAATGGCCAGTCGCGGTTTGTCCTGAAGGAGCCAGAGGCGGGCCTGCGCGAGGCGGGCTTCCGAATGCTGGGGGTCGCGTTCGAGCGCGCCGAGGATGGCCTTTTCGGCGTCGGCGTCGGCGCGCCGCAGCATCTGGATGTGCGCGATGCGCGTCAGCGCGTCGACGGTGGCCCGCTCATCCCCGCCGATCTGCACGGCCTCCTGATAGAGCTGCAGCGCCGCATCGAGATTGCCGCCCCGCTCGGCCTCGAGTCCCATCTGATACCGGGACATCGCGCCGATCGGTTCGGCGGCGGCCGGCCCGCTTCTGAACAAGAGAGCCCCCAATATGAGTCCTGCAACTGCGACAGGGCAGCGCCCCCACCCCGGATGCTGAGCCATCGCCTTAGCGTACCACAAATGTTTTCAGACGCACATAAAAATTGAGCGCTTGACGATGCGGCCGGACGCTCCTACGCTTCAGAGGATGCAGGATCGGGATGATGCAGAGCGGGCGAAACAAGTCGAGCAGGCGCTGACGCACTATCCGATCGGGGACAGGGTCGGGGTCGAACATATCCCGATGGGCCTGATTCATGGCACGTATCGGGTGGAAAGCGCCACGGGCATGTATATCGTGCAGCGCCTGCATCCGGATCTTTCTTCCGATTCAAATCTGCGTGATTATCAGGCCGTCACCGCCCATCTGGCGGACCAATCCTTTCCGGCGCCCCGGCTGATTCTGACGGGCGAAGGAAACCCTTCGGCGGACGTTCGGGGCGACCGATACCGGCTGACAACGTTTTTGAAAGGCGAATCATACGACTGTGTGAAGAACACCCGGATGGTCAAGGAGGCCGCGCTCATGCTGGGAAGTTTCCACACCGCGATGGCGGATTTCCGGTACGAGTTCCAAGCGGGCCGGCCACTTCATGATTCGCCGAAACATTTGGAGTTCTTGCAATCCGCGCTGCGGCAGTTTCGCAATCATCCGATGATGGGCGAGGTCGGTCCGCTTGCGGAGAAGGTCTCGACCGATCTACCGCGGCATTTTCTGCCGACCCCTTGGGCGAGCCGGGTAGTGCACGGGGATCCGAAAATCAGCAACGTGCTCTTTGATCCCGCGACCGGCCGGGCCGTCGGGCTGATCGATCTTGACTCGTGCGCGCGGCACACGGTCCTGGTCGACATCGGCGACGCCGTCCGATCGTGGTGCCGTGAGGGGCCGGAGGATCAAGCGACGCCGTTTCTGGCCGACCGGTTCCGCGCGTTTTGCGAGGGGTACCGTCAGTCGGACGCACCGCTTAGCGGCGCCGAACGGCCGCTGATCGCGCCGTCGTGCCGGCTGATCACGCTGGAGCTGGCGTCGCGTTTTTTGAGAGACGCGCTGGAAGACCGCTACTTCGGCTGGGACGCGGCGCGATTCGCGTCCCGGCCGGCGCACAATCTTGCGCGAGCGAAGGGATGCCTGTTCCTCTACGAGTCGATGGCGGGGCAGAGGGAGGAGATGGAGAAGGTCGTCGGGGAAGTGTGGGGTTAGTCTCAGTTTTCTGCGAGCAGCCGCTTGATGCCCATCGCGATGAGTTCGTAGAGGGCCTCCTCCTCCTTGCCGCCGATGGCGCGGTAGAGTTCGAGGGCCTTTCGGACGTTTTTCTTTTTTCGGAAGTGATAATCCGCCAACCTGCGGATGCCGTCGCTGTAGCCGGCCGTCAGGAAGATGCGCTCGGCCAAGTCGAGTTCCCCGCGGTTCATGTACTCGTTGCCCTTGCGGATGAGGGCCGTGCGCGTTTCGGCGTCGAGATCAGGGCGCTCGACCATGGTGGGGGGCGATCTGAAGATCGAGCGGGACGCCATCCATGCCCGGCGGGATGGATCGTCCGAACAAACGGAGGATCGTCGGCGCGATGTCGATCGTGCGCGCGCGGGCAATGCGGCCGGGGGTTACACCGGGACCCCAGACGATGAGCGGGACCACGATTTCTTCGCGGCTGTAGCCGCCATGCCGGCCGCGATGCCAGCTCCATGCGGTTTCGTATCCATCGCGGGTCACGACGAGAATGTCCGGAGCGCGCGCGCCCGCCATCAGCCGCGGCAACTGGACAGCGGCGTCCGGATAGTCGGCGAGGTCGTTGGCGGGATCGATCGCGCCATTTGCGTCAAACGCCTGCACCCTGCCTGTGCGAGGATCGCGCACAACAACAAAGGCAATTTCGGTCCGGGCGGTCAGAGCGCCGATCAGATCGACCCGCCGGCCGCCCACCGGATACGAACGAAGCATCTCAACGCCGGGCCGGGTCCGCCAGTCGATCGCCGTGTCCGTGCGATGGGGAAGATAGAGAAACGAGTAGCCGACACCCGCCATCCAGAGAATGGCGTCGTACGACGTGAATCCGTCGGTCCGGCCGGTATAGAGGAATTTGTCGAGAGGGTCAAACCCGAGCCGCGTGAGGAGGGCGTAGAGATCGACATATCCGGCGCGCGGCGCGTGGCCGTGGTCGGCCGTAAAAAAAACGTAAGTGCTTCGGTCGAGTCCCCGCCGCCGCAGGAGTTCGAACATCTCCCCCATGCGGCGGTCGAGCTTGCGCAAATCGATCCGGACCCATTCCGATTTTGGCCCATACCGGTGCGCGGGCCAGTCGATGCCCGTCAGGACGACGACCGAGAGGCGCGGGGGGTCGGCGCGGCGAAATCGTTTGAGCAAACTCCGCATGCGAAGCCCGTCCGGCGGCAGCCACGGCCGGACATATTCGTCCGCGCCGCGATGGACGACCGAGCCGATCGCGGCGGTGTGCAAGTCCGCGAGGGATTCAAAAATCGTCGGCACAGCCGAATCCATGTCGCGGTCGATCAGCTCGGACCCGAATCCCGCGTATGACCGGCTGTGCCCGGTGCGGTGGTCGTACCATCGAATGGCCGGCACGTTGTGGCGGTCGGAGAAACAGCCGGTCAGGATGCACGCGTGCGCCGAAAACGAGATGGTGGGAAAGGGCGCGATCGCCTCGTCCACGCGAACGCCACGCTCTTTCAACGCCGCCGCCATGTTCGGCAGATCGCCCGCGGCGAGCATCTCGTAGAGAAGGTCCGCGCTGACGCTGTCGACGATGAACAGGATCACGCGCGTGTCCGTTGCTTCGGCGTCACGAAGCGACAGGCCAGCGACCAACAGCAGCGAGCAGAGCATTCTGAGAAATGGATTTTTCATGGCATTATCGATTTCGATATATCATCCAGCATGTCCCTGTTGCTTGGGTTGAGGGATTTTCCATCCCTGGAAAATCCTGAGTCTGGGGCAACAGGGACGATACATCCATGTATGCCGGTGGAGGGATTTGAACCCCCACGACCTTGCGGCCGCCAGGCCCTGAACCTGGTGCGTCTGCCGTTCCGCCACACCGGCGATCAATCACTACGGGTGATGGTATATAATGCGGGCGGCATTTGCAAAAGAGTTTTGAGGTGGACGGCGGTCAGACGTCCTCGAGGGCGTCTTCGTCGAATCCGAGGAAGTGTCCCAGTTCGTGAACGAGGGTGCGGTAGAGTTCTTCGCGAAGCTCTGATTTCGACCGGCAGGCCGACTCAAAGGTGGACCGGTAGAGGACGACGGTAGGCGGGAAAGGCGATTCGCCGGTGTCGAATTCGACCGACGTGGGGCCGACAAACTCCGCGAAGAGCGGCTCGCCGGACCGATCCTCCGGCGCCTGGGCGGGCGCGTCTTCCGCCAGCACCGCGACACCGGCCGACTGCGACGCCTCTTTCAAAAACTTGGGCATCCGATCCATCGCCCGGCCGATTTCCTCCTCGAATTCATCCGAACGAATGCGCATCACATGTTCGTAATTGGTTTGTCAACAGTGGAACGATCATCAAGTCCGGAACGATTTTCCCCTCTCCCCCGAAAGGGGGAGAGGGTCAGGGTGAGGGGGTCCATCGGCATGGCGACCGAACGGCCACCCTCACCCCGACCCTCTCCCGCCAAGGGCGGGAGAGGGGGAAATCCACGATCCATCATCACCACGTTAACTTCTTGCAGGCATGGTACGACGCCCTGGGCAATCCGGCGGAGGTAAACAAGCCGTAGCCAGACCGGACGCCGCCGGCCGGCGTCGGATCCCGAAGATCCGACCAGAAGACTTTCTGCAATTCAGGAATCGTTCGGGGAAGCGCGAACGTCTCGGTCAGGAATCTTGCCTGATCCTCCTCAGAGCATGTTGAGGCCGCCGGCGTGTCCGAATCCTCGGCGGCCCGAGCCGGCCATCCCACGCGGGTCAGCCAGATCGGAACGTCCGAAAAGCCCTTGCGGGTCAATAGAGTCCTGACGCGGTCGATCTCCTCCGCAAGCGTCAGGCCTTCACGGTTCGGATCGCCGGGGCCGGTCGCGGCACGGTCGACATGGAGCGCCAAAATGTCGAACGGGCGGGCCTTCCCCAGCTCCTTGAGGAACGCCTCAAATTTTTTCAAGTCCTGAGCAGTGACGCGATCGACAGGCGCCGCCAGAAGGACGCATGTCGAGTCCGCGGATCTGGCTGCGCGGGACGCTGCGAGAAGGAAACGGGCGTAAGCGGGTGATGGGCTGTCGAGGCTTGCCGGATCATTCAGGATTTCATAATGCGTCACCCTCCCTTTGAGCAGGCCCACCGCCGTCGAGACGAACCTCGTCCGTGTGTCCGGCGCATCCAGCGCGAGGAGGATCGAAATGCCGCTGTCGCGGAACCGATCGACCACTGCGGTGACGTCCAACCGATGTTTCGACGAGTCCAAGGATTCATCCAATGCGAGCGTCGCGCGGACCCACCGGGCGCCGACGTCCGCGATCTGATCCAGGGATTCGTCCAGCAAGCGGCGGTCCGACGCGAGTTCAGCCAAGGACATCCCGAGGTTCACGCCCACTTGTTCCGGCCGGATCGGCGTTCCCTCGCCGGCCTTTTGAAGCGCGTCCTCCGTCCGAAGCCATTCGTCCTCGCGCTCGGCGGAGAACCCAGCGTTCGGAACCAGAAGGCAACCGAGACACATCACCCACACGAACCGCATCATCCGTTTCCACCTCCGAACATGAATTTTCTGAACGTGGCCGCTCCGGACTCGCGCCCCCAGCTTTTCACATAGACGCCCAGCCGCGAACGGTCATCGAGGCCCGGCTGTTCGCGTTTCGAAAGCGACCAGAGCACGCGCCAGGTTTCTTTGTCGTCGTCGTACGCCAGCGCTTCGATCGCCTGCGCAGTCTGCCGGAGGCCGATCCGTGAGGGCTGGGAGACGATCAATTCGGGACCCAGGATCAGGTTGCCGTCGCGGACCACCGTCAGGCTGAGCATCCGTTCATCCTGAATTCCGAACAAGAGGAAATTCTTGCGGTCCGAGAACAGCATCACCCCCGCCTCCATTTTCTCCCCTTCCGGCGGCCGGACCGACACGACAAAGGTCCACGGCAGGTCGGCGGGAATGGGGCGGGATCGGGTCGGCGCCGAAGATTCGCCAATCCAGATGTTCTGGCCCGGCTCGGCCGACAGTTCGAGGTCCCCGCCGTCCTGCCGGCCCTTGCCGCGCCATTCGTCGGATGAAACATCGATCGGTTCCATGCGCGCAAGTTCCGCCTTGGGGAAGGGGACAGGCGATCGCGTCCATCGGATATTCTCTCCGTCGGTTTTAAAACTGAGGTATCCGTCCTGATCAGTCCTGAGCACGCGCGCGCCGATGTCGTCGAGCTTGTCCAGCGTCTCCGTTCTCGGGTGGCGGAAACTGTTCCGGTATCCGCAGGAGATGAGCGCGTATCGAGGGCTGACGGCGTCCAGGAATTCCTGCGTCGTCGAAGTCCGGCTTCCATGGTGGCCCACCTTGAGCACGTCCGATCCCAATCTCGACCCGAACTCGGACACGGCCGCGTGCTCCGCCTCTTCCTCTCCGTCCCCGGTGAAGACGAACGAAACCTGCCGATAGACGATGCGGAGCATGATGGAATTATCGTTGACGTTCTCGTATTTGGGCGCGTCGGGATGGAGCACGGTCACTTTGAGGGCCGGATCCCAGTTGAGTTTTTCGCCCGTGCGGGGCTGGCGGTAGGAAATCCCGCGGGATTTGATTTCCTCGAGGAGGCTCCTGTATTCCGGCGTCGGATGATTCCTGCCGCTGTCCAGAATTTCCCCGACCTCGCAGTACTCGAGCACCGAATTCACGGTACGCGGGTAGTCGTTGCGGGGCGAGATGGCGCCTCCGATGTGATCGGCGTGGGGGTGGCTGAGGACCATGAAGTCGATGCGTTTGATCTGCCGGGATCTCAGGAAGGGCAGGACGCCTCGGCGGGCGTCGGGGCCCGCATCGATCAGGATGTGTTTTCCGCCCGGCGTCCTTAAGAAAATGCCGTCGCCCTGCCCCACGTCCATCATGATCACCTCGAGCTGAGGCGAGTCGCCGACGAGCGGCTTGGCGCCCAACGCGTCCGGAGTCCAGAAAATCCATGCGAACAGAGAGGCGATGAGCACCCGGAAAACACGGCGGCCCCGTATTCGACATCGAATGTCCATTTTTCAGAATATCTCCCCCGCGAGCGCTCCGCAAGACGCTCTGTATTTCGGACCACGATTTGGATACCATACCGTCATGTGGGTTCTGACGGGCGTCGGTTTCGTCATCCTCGTTTCGGTCCTGCTCCTCGACCGCCGCATTCGCGCGCGGCCCGGCCGGCCTGGCGATCGCCGTCTGGCGGGAGGATTGCTGGCCGTCAGCATGGCGGCGCTCGCGGTATCCGCCGTCTGGCAGCCTCAGACGCTGGTGGGGCTTCTCCTGGCGCTGGCGGCCGCGAACGCCTTTATCGCCTGGCAGCGCGCGGGATCGTTCCTGGAAGCGGCGCGGTTGAAAGGTGATTCCGTCCCGGCGGTGGGCGCCGAGGCGCCGTATGAGCAGTTTGTCAACACGTTTCTATCCTATCTGGACCGCGGGCAGGCGGACACACTGGAATTTGAATTCCGGCAGTGGCGGATGGAGATCCGGTTCAAGAACGGCGCGCACGTTCTACCGGTGACCGACACCCCGTTTCATCTGCTTCTTCATATCAAACGCATGTTTGACGCCGCGACGGTCAGAAATCTGAAAACCGGAGAATCGAAGATGCGATACGTCGCGCGAGGCGTGATGTACGAATTTTCGTCCGAAGACGCCGGCGGCACATTGCTGCGCCTGCGGCTCCTGAACAAGCGCCCGGCGACGCCGGAAGAAACCGCGGCGTTCGAGCGTCTTAAAATGAAAATTTGACACGAGCTTTGGTTTGCCATACAATGGAGTCACTGTGAAACGAACCGTGTGGGTGAGTCTGATGATTGCGCTACTCCTCTTGGCGGGCACGCTGCCCGGCGCGGTGGCTTGTGACATGCCGTGCTGCCCGGATTGCGATCCCGGCATGGAGTGTACGTCGATGCCCGTTCCGCCGGCCGTGCCAAACACCGTTTCGGTTCCTGACGCCGTTGCGCCTCTTGCCCAAGCCGGCGGGGAAATAGTCGCAGACCGTCCAGAGATCTGGTTTGGGCCGGCGCGATCCCTCAGCTTCTTTTTCTCTCCTCTCAAGATTTTTCTCCAACTCCAGACCCTTCTGATTTAACAACCGACCCGACGCCCCGGCGTCTTTTTTTCCAGCGCAACGTTTCGCTCCGTTCGGCCAAAGCCGCAGCGCGGTGTCTCCGAACCGGGCATCACTGCTTAAAGGAGGTCGGTTGACCATGAAGATACGTTCTCATTCGTACTTGTTCATGTTCCTCTCTCTGTTCAACGTTGCGGAGGTCCGCGCGGATTCGAACGCGCCGCTCCGGTTGTCCGATTTACTGGCCGAGTCGAGCCGCCGAAACCCCGGCGTTCTGGCCATGCGGCAAAGGTGGGAAGCGGAGAAATCCAAGATCGACGCGTTCAGGCTTCCGGCCGATCCAAAAGTCGGTCTGAACCTCGAGAAAATCAGGAGAGGGAAATCCCCGAAATCCAAAAACGCGGGCACCGACATGTACATGGTCGAGCAGGATATCCCGTTTCCTGGAAAACTTTCGGCCCGCAAGAAGGCCCAGATCCACGCGGCCAGGATCTCCCAGTACGAGTACCTTCGGACGCTCCTCGAAATCCAAGCCGACGTGACGGCCGCGTACTATGAGTACTGGCAGCTTTTGGAGAGTCTCCGGATCAGGCGCGCGCACTCCCGGATTCTCGAGCGGTTTTCGAACGTGACCGAACGGCAGTACGCATCCGGCCGCGTCATGCAGAGGGATGTTCTGAGGGCGCAGGCGGAGGCGGACAAGATCTCGGTCGAGCTGTCAAACCTGGAAGAACGCCTGCCGGCCGTGAAGACCCGGCTCAATGCGCTTCTCAACCGACCCGCCGATTCCGCGCCGGGTATTCCGGAGGAACCGCGCGTGAACTTCGCCGCTCCTGACGGCGCTGGGCTGGAGGCCGCGACGATTGCGTCGAACGTGGATTTGAAGGCCGCCCACCATCATATCGAGCACAGCCGCTTCTTGTTGAAGGAGGCCAAACTCAGTTTTCTGCCCGATTTCACCGCCGGCTGGGCGCGCATGACGGAGGACGGCATGCCCAAGGTTTACAACGCCTCATTATTCCTGAACGTGCCGCTCTATTTCTGGAAACAGCGCGCCCAGGTGCGCGCCGCCGAGGCGGACCTGGGGCACGCCGAATCCGAATGGGCGCGGATGCGAAACGAGGTGACGGTCGATTTCCGGGTGGCGCTCGCCGACATCCGGAACGCCGCGCGGATGGCGAACATTTACCGCACGTCGGTTCTGCCGCGCAGCCGCAAAACGCTTGAAGTCGTCGAGAGCGGCTATCTGGCCAACCGGGCCGGGTTTCTCGATCTTCTGGACGCGCAGCAGCAACTGCTGTTTGAGGAGTTGGCCTACGTGAACCTGTTGACCGAGTATGGCAAAGCGCGCGCGATTCTCGACCGGGTGACGGGACTTTCCGTTGCGGGAATGACGAACGATCAACGAGACACAGGAGGGACAAGCCATGACCAGACTCACTAAGATCGCATCCATCGCGCTTGTCGCGACGCTCGCCGGCGGAGGCGCATGGATGTACTTGAGCCGGTCCGCCGGCAGGTTCAGCGAAACGCCGATCGACGAATCCAAGCCCCACGATTACTACACCTGCTCCATGCATCCGGACGTCCACATGCATGAGCCGGGGCGCTGCCCCATCTGCAACATGACGCTGACCAAAATCGGCGGAGGCACGCAGCCGGAGGGTGAGTCAGAGCGCGCGCGGTCGACGGTCCAAGGCCGGGGCATGGTGACGATCCCCACGGAGAAACTGCAATTGATCGGCGTGCGGTTCGGGAGAGTCGAACGCGGATCGCTTGAGAAAATCATCCGCGCCTACGGCCGGGTCGCGTACGATCCGGATCTCTATCAGGTGCAGGAGGAATACCTGTCGGCGGTCGACCTGGTCGAGTTGTCGAGCGAGGCCCCGCCGGCGTCGCGGGAGCGCAGTTGGAAATTGCTGAAGGCCGCCGAGACCCGGCTGAAACTGCTCGGATTGAACGACGCGCAAATTCAGCGCCTGCGGGCCCGCCGGCAAGTCGACCCGCAGCTTCTCCTGGGCGCGCAGGAGTCGGGGAAGGTCTGGGTCTACGCGGACGTCTACGAATCCGATCTGTCTTTGGTTCGCGTGGGCCAGACCGTGACGATCGAGGCGACCGCCTATCCGGGGAAAATGTTTTCGGGGAAAATCCTGGCAATCGACCCCGTCCTCAACCCGAAAACCCGCACTGTGAAAATCCGTTCGGAGATCGACGATCCCGCGAGCGAACTCAAGCCCGATCTTTACGCCAACGTGCTGATCCGTTCCAGCCTCGGCGACGCCCTGACCGCGCCGGAAAACGCGGTCCTGAATTCCGGAAGCGAACAGCACGTCTTCGTGCACCGGGGCGGCGGCCGGTTTGAGCCGCGGCGGGTGCGCATTGGGCGAAAGGCGGAAGGCAAGATCGAGATTCTGGAAGGCCTGAGCGAAAACGAGGAGGTCGTGGTCAGCGGGAATTTTCTGATCGATTCGGAAAGCCGCTTGCGCGCCGGAATTTCGGGCATGTCGTTCTACGGCGGGAAGGAAGCGGCGGAGGGCAAGGGGGTGCATCGGCATTGATCGAACGGCTGATCGCGTGGTGCGCACGAAACCGCTTCATCGTTTTTACGCTGACGATCTTTTTCGTCCTGGCGGGACTCTGGTCCCTGCAGAGGCTTCCGCTGGACGCCATCCCGGACCTCTCCGACGTGCAGGTCATCATCCTGACCGAGTGGGACGGCCGGTCACCCGATCTCGTCGAGGATCAGATCACCTACCCGATCGTCACGTCGCTCCTGTCGGCGCCGAAGGTCCAGTTCGTCCGCGGGCAGTCATTTTTTGACGTTTCGTTTGTGTATGTCGTGTTTGAAGAAGGTACCGACATGTACTGGGCGCGGTCCCGCGTCCTCGAATATCTGAACCAGTCGCTGTCGAAGCTCCCGGCCGGCGTGCGGCCGTCCATCGGGCCGGACGCCACCGGCGTCGGATGGGTATTCGAATACGCGCTGGTGGACGAGAGCGGCAAGCACGACCTCTCGGAACTGCGGAGTTTCCAAGACTGGAACCTGCGCTACGCTCTGGCGAGCGTGGAAGGCGTCGCGGAGGTCGCGTCGATCGGCGGGTTTGTCAAACAGTACCAGGTGGAGGTCGACCCGAACGCGCTCCTGGCCTACGACATTCCGCTTAAAACCGTGATCGACGCCATCCGGAGGTCGAACAACGACGTCGGCGGGCGCGTCCTCGAAATCGCCGAACGCGAGTACATGATCCGCGGCCGGGGCTACGTCCGGTCGACGGCCGACCTCGAAAAAATCCCGGTGGCCGTGCATGGCGGCACGCCCGTGCTGCTTGGACAGGTCGCGCGGATCCATCTCGGGCCCGACATGCGGCGCGGCGTGGTGGAACTGGACGGCAAGGGCGAAGCCGTCGGCGGTCTGGTCATCATGCGCTACGGCGAAAACGCGCTGAACGTGATCGCGCGCGTGAAGGACAAACTGAAATCGCTGGAAGCGTCGATGCCGGAGGGCGTGCGCGTGGTCGTCACGTATGACCGCTCGACCCTGATCAACGCGGCCATTCACACGCTCAAGAACAAGTTGACGGAAGAGATGATCGTCGTCGCGCTGGTGATCCTGTTTTTCCTCTGGCACGTCCGAAGCTCCCTCATTCCGATCGTGACGCTGCCGGTCGCGGTCATCTTGGGGTTCATCCCCATGTATTACATGGGCATCACCGCCAGCATCATGTCGCTCGGCGGGATCGCCATTGCGGTCGGCGCGATGGTCGACGCCTCCATCGTCATCATCGAGAACACGCACAAGCGCCTCGAGACGTGGAACCACGAAGGCCGGCAGCGTCCGGCGGTGGACGTTTTGATCGAGTCGGCGCAGGAAGTCGGCCCGTCGATTTTCTTTTCGCTC
Organism: Candidatus Lindowbacteria bacterium RIFCSPLOWO2_12_FULL_62_27; assembly: GCA_001784175.1. Lineage (GTDB taxonomy): Bacteria > Lindowbacteria > 2-12-FULL-62-27 > 2-12-FULL-62-27 > 2-12-FULL-62-27 > 2-12-FULL-62-27. Next base: position 156,225 of record MFPR01000028.1, on the reverse strand, counting down.
CTCGTCATCGCCGTTTCCTTCATGCCGATCTTCACGCTCGAAGCCCAGGAGGGCCGGCTCTTCAAGCCGCTGGCCTTCACCAAGAATTTCTCGATGGCCTTCGCCGCGCTCGTCGCCATCACGCTGGCGCCCGCCCTCCTCACCTTGTTTTTGCCCGGGAAGGAATACGCCTTCGCATCGAAATGGAAAACCGCGCTGGCCAACCTGCTCTGGGGCGGGAAATTCCACTCGGAGGAGACCCATCCCGTCAGCCGGTTTCTGCATCGCCTGTACGATCCGTGCGTCACGTTCGTCTTGAAGCACCGGCGCGGGGTGATCCTTGCGGCCGTCGCGCTGATGCTGATCTCCATCCCAATCTATTTCCAGCTTGGATCGGAATTCATGCCGCCGCTCTGGGAGGGAACGTTCCTCTACATGCCCACGGGACTGCCCGGCATGTCCATCACGCAGGCCGGCCAGGTCCTGCACTCGATGGACAAGATCATCATGCAGTTTCCCGAAGTCGAGCACGTCTTCGGCAAGATCGGCCGGTTCGAATCGGCCACCGACCCCGCGCCGATCATGATGGTCGAATCGATCATCACCCTGAAGCCGATGCACCAGTGGCGGCCCGGCGTGACGGTCGAGCGGCTGAAGGAGGAGATGGACGCGCATCTGCAATTTCCCGGAATGCCCAACGTCTGGTGGATGCCGATCCAGACCCGGATCGAAATGCTGACCACCGGCGTGCGGTCGCCCGTGGGCATCAAGGTCATGGGCGCCGACCTCGAAGTAATCCAGCAGACCGCCAACGGCATCGAGGCGGCACTCAAGGACATCCGCGGCACGCGGTCGGTCTTCGCCGAACGCGTCACCGGCGGGAATTTCATCGATTTCGAAATCAACCGGAGCGAGGCCGCGCGGTACGGCCTGCAGGTGGCGGAAGTCGAGGAGATCATCGAAACGGCGATCGGAGGCGCCAACGTCGCGACGACGATCGAAGGCCGCGAGCGGTATCCGATCAACGTCCGCTATCCGCGCGATTTTCGCGACGATCTCGACAAACTGAGCCGCGTCAAAGTCGCGACCCCGACCGGCGCGCAGGTGCCCATCGGCCAGTTTGCCGACATCCGCTTCAAGACCGGCCCGTCGGACATCCGCAATGAGGACGGATCGCTGGCGACGTTCATTTTCATCGACGTCAAGGACCGGGACCTGGGCGGATACGTCGAGGAGGCTCAGCGCGTGATCCAGGAGAAAATTAACCTCCCGCCGGGCGTGCGGCTCGAATGGGCGGGGCAGTTCCGGTACCTCGAGCGCGCCAAGGCGAAGCTGGTATGGGTGGTCCCACTCACGCTGTTTGTGATTTTCCTCCTGCTGTACCTCAACACAAAATCAGCGGTGAAAACGGCCATCGTGATGCTGGCGGTTCCCTTCTCCCTGATCGGCGCGTTCTGGCTTCTCTGGGTCCTCGATTACAACATGTCCGTCGCCGTCTGGGTCGGCCTTCTCGCGCTGGCCGGCGTGGACGCCGAAACGGGCGTGATCATGCTCCTGTACCTGGAAATGGCCTACGCCGACCGCGTCAAATCCGGGCGGATGAAAACGCAAGAGGACCTCGATGCCGCCATTCGCGAAGGCGCCGTGAAGCGCATCCGGCCGAAACTGATGACCGTCGGCACGACGTTCATGGGCCTTTTGCCCATCATGTGGGCGGGCTTGGGCGAAGCCGGCGCGGACGTCATGAAACGAATCGCCGCGCCGATGGTCGGCGGCATCTTCTCGTCGTTTCTGATGGAGCTGTTGGTCTATCCGGCGATTTATTCGATCTGGAAGGGACGTTTGCTTAAACGCTAAACGCTATTTCTTTTCGCTTCTATTTTCTCCGTGATTGTCCATTCTTCTCACCATCCCCGGATTGCACGGATCAGCTTGCGGCCCTCGTCTCCCAGGAACTCGTCCACCGCCGTTTCCGTCGCGATTTCGATTGTGCGCGCATAGGCCCTATTGGAGCCTCCTACCGAATGTTCAGTCACCGTCGTCCCGTCGGCCATCCGGCGCTGGATGCGGCAGACGATCCTGGCCAGCACAAATTGACGATCGTAAATGGTGTGTTCCCGGTCGACATCTATGGACAAGCGCAGAATCGGAATATCGGGCAGCGCTGACGAAGCCTGATCGAAAACGGAAATATGGAACTTCGAAAGATGCTGTTCGATCCCTGTTTTCAAAATCGCGGAAAACGGCGATGGGGCATCCTCCACGCACACGACAGCGCCATCCGGATACAGGCGCTCCTGGTTCGCCGCGTCGGCGCGCCGGGTTTGCTCCGCTTCGATCGCCTTATCGACTTCGACGCGAGGGATCGCGACCAGCAGGTGCGCGACCCATCGCCGCCGGTGGGAATCCGGACCGGACTGTCTCTCCAGAAACCATTCTTTCGCCTTGAGCCGGCGAACGAAAAAATCCGAAACGGTTTCGGCCACGGCCACATTGTCCATATGAACGATCCCGGCAGCCGCCTCGGATTTTCGAGACCGGTCTTCAGATGTGGAGTGAAACACTTGAATTCCCGTGAAGTCGGCGGCCTGCCGCAGTGCGTGCCGCCGGGCGCCTTCCCGGGCCGAAAACTCGGTTGGCTGCGGCTCCGATATGCCGACAAAAAAATATTCCGCGTCCGTGGGCGCCGGCTCACAAACGACCCAAGCGGGCCGATGTGCGCGTAAATCCGCTGTCGCATTCACCTGAACAGAAAATATTAACGCGATGAGCGCTGTGAGAACGGGTTTCCATATGGCCATGGCATGCCTCAAAAGTCCTGCCGGGTCGTCTTGGCTCCCTCCGTGGCCGGCGTGTCCTGCTCCAATTTTTTCAAGGCGACGCCGATCCGCGCCACCTCCCTCTGGATGACATCGCGCGGCGCCTCCGCCAACACGATCGCCGTCCACAGGACTTTCCCGTTCTCCGTCTGGACTTTTTCCAGATACCACTCCTTTGGCCTGACCTGCGACACGGCCACCCGGGCCGTCGATGTGACGGTATGGCCGGCCTCGACCTGCGCATCGGCCCCGTCGCCGGCGGTGTGGGCTCGGGTCCGAGATTCCTTGTACTCGGTTTGCACGAATCCCAAGACGTAATCCGCGATGGCCTGCCGGGCCTTGAACATTGCGTGCTCCCGCGCATCCAGCTCCGTCGTGAACCGGTCGGAAAGTCCGGTCGCGTAGTAGAATCCACCGCGATCCCCCTGCTGGACCTGAACCCACTCCGGCCGGCGGTCGTGTGATTTCCAGATAATCTTCTCGCCGGGGCTGGGCGGGACGGCCGTGTTGACGCGCATTTTGCATCCGGCAACGGTCGCTCCGATCGCCATCGCCGCGATTCCTGCAAGAATTGTTCTGTACCGCATATTCACCACCCCTTTATTTTGAAATGTATTCGCCCGAAAGCGCGTGTTTGACCGGCTCGGCGAGCGAAAAGAGTTCATCTACCTGCACGATGCGAATGTCGCACTCGTAAACGGCCGAATGGCCGAGGACCGTTTTGCTGCGCGGCGCGTAAATGGGCTGGGGCCGATAGACTTTCAGCCGGCTGCCCTTGTTGAGGCCGTCGAGGGACCCGGCGTTGACGAAGACGCGGTCTGCGTTTTCCGCGAAGACCCACGTCTGCCCGTCCCGTGTCCGGGTCTCCTTTTGGATCCATCGGGCGACATCCCTGAATCCGCGCTCGGCGATGCACGTCAGCATGATTTTTTCGTCGTCGTGATGGGCGTTTTTGACCCGAATCTTGAAATTGGTCTGGGTGCGGGCGAACGATCGTTCGGTCCACATGTCAAACAGGGTGATGTTGGCGACGAAGTGGCCTTCAACATCGCGGGACATGTGATTGCCACCCGTCTCGCCCCAATCGTCCATGGCGGATTCGGCGAACCCCAGGGTGCCGAGCCAGAGCGCGACAAGCGCCGCATCGCCGACCCCGCCGCCAAACCGCCGAAAAAATCCAGGGACTTTTTTAATGTCGTCGGCGTACATCTGCAGGACCTCGACCTGAACGATCACGTGGGCCTTGTATTTCATAAACGGCAGAAAACTCTGCTCGTATCGCTCGTCAATCACAAGGATATCCTTGTAGCGGCCAAGCTCCTTCGCCAGCACGCCTTCGACCACTCCCCGGGCCGTCGTATCGGGCATCCGGACATCGATCAGGACGCGCTTACGGAGTTCGGCATGAGCCTGCTCCGACGATTGCACTACCAAAGCCAGACAGACCAACGCCACCAGATAGCCCTTCATACGGACACCCCCCTTGTGAATAGAATTTGAAAGATCGCCTGTCTAATCTGTATTAATACCGGTTCCGGGCCAAATTCCGCCTCTGGCCGAAAAAATATCTCGCCGCCTGAAGGAGCGAACGTTGCTACCCATCCTTGTGCTCCTCGTACCAGAGTTCCCGCAACTGTTTCTGCCGCTCGCGCTCCCCGTAATTGGCAAACACCCGGTACGCCCTTTCCATTTCTTTAAGCACCCGGCGAGCCTCCTCGGCCGGCGGTCCCTGAGTTTGGCTCTGCAACCACGCCTGGAACCGCCTGCGCGTCTCCTCCTGCCCGGCGGAAAATCCTGAAAACCAGCCGATGAGAAATCCGATGACGAGACACACCAGGACCATCATTCGTCATCCCACCCGCGTCGAAGCAGAATTTCCCCGGTCGCCTGTATGTCCAAATCCGTCCCGGTCATCTCCCGGTAGATCCGGGACGCATCCTGCAGGTCGAACCGGGACACCGGACCGGGTCCGGGTTCCAGACCCCTTAGGAATCGGCATTCGCCCAACATGGAATTCCGGTCGATCACAAAAAACATCCCGTCGTTCGCATCCTTCCGCATCGCCCCCACCTCCATCGTTCTCTTTTGCCACCTGGTCTATAAAATGGCCGAATTTCGATTTCTTCCGGGTCTGGAGGCCGATTCGGATTTACCGGTATTTTTTTGGGTCGTCATGCCCGCGAAAGCGGGCATCCAGTCTGGTTCTCTGGGGAAAGCCCTGGATTCCCGCGGGAATGACGAATACCCATCGACCCCCTGAATCCTACGCAGCATTTTCTGCTCCCGTTTGCATCTACCTCCCCAGTTCCCACCGCGTCATATCCTCCACGATTCGGTCCAGGATTGCGTCATAAGTAATGTCGCTGTCCTTGGAAAAGGGCTGGATCTCTTTGACAATAGTCTGACTGGTTACCTTGGAGGATCTCAGACTCTTTTCATTGGGCAACGGGGTGACCAAACACCTGGTGTGAAATCTGACCACTTCGGTATCAAATAGTTCCACATCCTGATCACCGAATTCTTCCATTAATTTCTCAATCGCCCGGTCTTTGACTTCCAAGCCGGGAATTTGGATCGTTTCCAACCTGAAATCAGACGGATCGCTCTTGCTTCGCAAAATGATCGTGACGATATAGCCTGTAAAATCCTCGATTCGATTCTTCCCTTCTCCTGTCATAGTGTCTTACCCGCCCGGAATTTTTGGCCCTGCTCGATGAAACAGCCGAATTTCGATTTCTTCCGGGGTCGCGGTCATATAAATTCCGGGCAGGTTTGAAACTCTGTTGATTTTCCTGGAGCGCTAAAGGAAACTGCCCGCGTGAAAACGAAGGTGGCCAAGCCGTCTGCGATGGATCAAAGGGTCGAGTGGTTAGAGGCGTATTTTGCCGACCGAATATCTCCTCAAGACTTGGAGAGTCTTCGACAGGTGATCGAAGGAATAATCCGCCGGCGATTGTCGAAGACGGGTGGCTGGCGATTGTCGAAGACGCCCGGCAAGGTCGTCGCCACGTCGGTCTTCGATATCGAGAAAATCGTGGACGATATTCTCGACCGGCTGTACAAAAAGAGAAACAAGCGGCCCGACAGACCCGAATTTAGCCATCTAACGCCTGCCGAGAGTTTCGCGTTCCAGCTCAACAAAATCATTTACAATGACGTCACCCGGCACATCGAACAGCATCTGCAGGAGAAATACCGCGTCTTCGACAATGTCCGGACTGCGCTGAAAACCAGAACATACGTCATGGTCGGCGCCGAATTCAGGGATACCCAAATGAAAGACCACTACCTGCCGCGCCGCCGGAAACGTACCGGCTGGAACGCGCCCGATCGGGTCATTCTGCGTTTCCTGCTTCACGATATATCAGAGTGGGTCGACCTGCAAAAATGGCGCGGCGACCGGTTTCCGCCCCAAAAAGCTGTGCGTGCCGTGAAAGTCAGTTTTAAATTCAGCGAGGGATACGAGAAGACACAAATGAACCCCTCGCCCCTTGCCATGGCCGTTTCTGATATCTCCAACACGTTTTCGATTGTCCTCGGTTTCGTTCCGCGCAAGCAGGTCGATCTTGGCCGATCCCATGAGACCGACGATGGCGACCGTGGCGCGGATGTCGAGGGTAACGTGGATGTCGAGAGCCGTCGGGGTCTCAGACGCAAGGGCGGACGGAAACTGCGTCTCGCGGAACCGGAGTCCGATTCCGATGCGCCGGAAGAAGCGGACACGGGGGAGGTTGAAGAGTTCGTCGAACGGATGATCGACGTCGGGACCGCATTTACGCCGATGCAGCTGACCGTGCTGACCGCCATGAGCGACCCCGCGACCGGCGAATTGAAACGTCGGCCCGGCGGCGCCGCAGATCCGCGCGATGAAAGAGCAATGACGAATCTCGATATCGCCCAGATGATCGGCAAGAGCGACACGCAGGTGGCGAAACATCTGGAAAATGCGTCGGCCAAATTCAAACAGATCGTCGCGACTATTCAAAAAAGCCTCGATATTTCTCTGACCGGCATGCGTTACCTCGAAAAGATTTTGCGGATCGTTCTGATCAAATGCCACGAACATGTCCGCAGCCGGAATAATCCGGCATGACCGCATTTATATGAGATGCGATGAGGCGTAGGGCGCCGGAGTGAAAGGCAGGATGTGATGCTGCTGTTATTGATGTTATTGGGGCTGGGAACGGGCCGATTCGCCGCCGGGAAAATCTGGTCGGCGCGGCGCGGGAAAAATAGTGAGACATTTTTTGCCGTCCTGGGAGAATCATCCGACATTCTGCCCGGGGATCCCATCCTCTGGTGCGCGGGAATCAGTTTCGACCTCGATTCCGCCGCCACTCGCGATGTCCTCGTGTCCTCCGCCGAATCCAGCCTCGTCCGGCCGTTCGCCGTCCAATGCTGGAACCGCTGGCCCATGCTGCGCCGAACATTTCGAAAAGTGAATTGCCGGTACGAAGGCGCCATCAGCTCCGCCGTTCGGGACCAGATTGCCGCGCTCATCGCCCGCGGCGGCGAGGCCGTTGATCTCGGCGAGGTTCAACGCGCCCGGCTCGGCCCGCCCATCCTGATTCCGACGGACCGCCGGATCGTGCGGCAGGAACGGGACGCGCAGTCGGCCGACCCTCTGGCGCGGGACGCATTTCAAGCCTTGGCTCAACGGCCCCTCGGCCGCCGAAACATGCTTCTCGATCTTTACCAGAAATGGAGCGCGGCACGCCCCGCCGCAAAGATTTTGTGCGAGCATATCGATTTCAGGCTGGCTGTGAAAATGTTTAACGCCATGGATCTCGCGGGCGCATCGGCGAGACTCCGGAAATTTCTCGACCGGCATGGACCCTACGCGCCCGCGATGATGCTTTTCCTTAAAGCCATGAATATGTCCACCCGGATGAAGGAAGCGCGGGAATATTTCCTCGAAAAATCCAATAGGCATGTGCTTACACGGGGCTGGAAACTCGGCTACGCGATGAGCCTTCTCACCGGAGCGGTTACCAAAGAGGCCGATCCCCTGCCGATGTTGCGCGACCTCGCCGGTTCAAAAGAAACGGCCTTCTACGCCAATCTTTTCATCGCGAAATTCCACCGCCGCCGCGGTGAATTGGATATGACCGGGCCGTTTGTGGCGAAAGCCAGAAATGAAAAATCGTCCGACCCGTACCTCTACCGGTCGGCGATCATGGAAATGAAACGGATCGATCACGAGGCGACCCTGCATCTGGCCGAAAAACAGGCCGGCCTCCGGCCGATTGACGCCGATGCGCTGACCATTCTCGGAGAGGCTCTGCTTTCCGCCGGCCGGCCGGTTGATGCGATGGCCGTCCTTAAGCGCGCGCGGAGCCTTGATCCCTGGAACCCAACGCCGATCCAGTGGCTGGGCAACGCCTGCCGCGTGATGAAAAAATATGATGGGGCGCTGAAATTTCTGCAGGCCGCGCAGGCTCTGCGCCCGCGCGATGTCTGGACCATGCGCCAGATCGCATATGTGTACAAGGCGATGGACGACGACAAGAATGCGTTGGCATGGATGCACCGTGCGCTGGATATTGCTCCTGACAATATCTTCACCCTCCAGCGGCTGGCGTACATCTACCGATGGAAGGGGAATCTCAAAGACGCATTGAAATATTTGATGAGAGCGTACAGGATCAACCCTAAAAACGAATACACGCTCCAGTGGATATCGGACATTTTTGTTCTTCGCAAACAGTACAAGACCGCGCTCCGATGGCTCATGGAAAACTACGCGAATGATCAACACGACGTCTACCTCCTCCGCCGGATCGCCGATGTGTATCTGTCGATGAACCGCCCGGACACCGCGCTTGAGTGGATGACGAAAGCCTGCATGGCGAACCCGACCAACCCGACGAACCTGCGGCGCGTCGCGATTCTAAACCTGGTGATGGGCGACTCGGCCAAGTCCGAGATGTATTTGGACCGCTGTCTGAAAATCAACCCCGACTACATCCCGGCTCGCCTGTTGAAAGCCAATATCGAGATCTTTCGCGGCAACGAAGCTGTGGCCAAACGCGAGATCGACCGCGCCGTCAGCATGGCGCGGCGCATCGACCGCATCGACCGCAAAATCGATTTCGGCTGGGTGCTTCTTGCCGGCGCCGACCTGCAGCGCAAACAACGCCGCGCCGGAGATTTCAGAGGTAAATTATCGTGCTACACCGAGCTTCTTCTGGGCGGAATCGATCTTCGCGCCGCCCGGCCGCAGTCCGCCATCCGCCATTTCTACAACGCCCTCGCCGAAGACGATCTCCAGCCTGAACCCCACCGCGGTTTGGCCCTCGCCTACGAGATGCAAGGCGACAAGCGCCGCGCCGCCGCAAGTCTCGACCACTACCGCCGCGCGATGGGCAAGTCCGAAAAACGCCGCCGTCCCGCCGCCCCGTCATCCGACCCAGAGCGCCAGCCCGAGGCTGATCTTCCCGAAGGCTTCGGTCTCTCACCGGAAGTCTTCTTCATCCGCCCGATCTCCAAATCTCCGCCGCGCCCCCCCACCTACGGCGGCCGCCTCGCCTTCCTAGACGACCCGCGCCCGGCGTTTGTGTAGTACGTGAAGTTGCGGATGAGTTTTTTTGATATGCTACTGTTGAAGTGCCGGGCAGCGACTCGGATAGGGTTACTGCCTGCGCGGAACTTTTTCAGTTTTTCGCTCTCGGCAACCCGGACGAGGCCCGGTTCTGTGTCCGGAAGACAGAAAGTGGTGGAACAATTTTTGTGATACGCTTAAAAGGTCGGATTGAAAGATTTGAAAGGGGAACGGGACGTTCCGAAAAAAATTAGGGAGGATATTTTAATGAATATTAGCGACGTTATATGGAATGAGATTGTCAGGCTAAGGCGGCTGTTTGGCAAAGACGAGCTTGCATATTTAGCCTTGACTCGAAAAGTTGAAGAACCTTTGAGAGATCGATTGGCATGGGGAATTCACCAGAAACTTCGAGGCAAATATTTTGTGGCACGCGATTATAAACACGAGGGCCATGGTGAAGAGATAGATATTGGGATACTGAAAAAGACACCCGCAAAACCAGCTGTGTCGCTGATCCAAATGGGGGCGTGCAGCATTATAACACAAGTAGGCAGGTACCCAGACAAACTAATCGATGATTTCCACATTATGAAGAATTTTTCGAATACGAGACCTGAACTCTACTTTATCATGATTGCAAATCTTCCTTTAAAGTCCATACCACGAAAATATGACGGCTATATTAGATTTTCTCATGCGGCGAAGATTCGTAAATGCTTTCAGAAATATGAAGTGCCGAATAAGATGATAGAGGTAGCCGGAGGAAAATGGGAGGAGTATCTGCGGAAGTTTAAATTGCAATTTCGTCGCGTGCGTATAGATGCGGGCAAGTTATACGAAATACCCGTAGAATTGGTTGTGTGGATGGTCGGACCGATGAGGCAAAACTGGAAACCTGATGATCGTGTGTGAAAATTTGAAAGATCGATGATCGAAACCGCCATCATCAGCAGCAGTACGCCGAATTCCGGTTTCCTGTTCCGGGCCGCGTGGGGAAATCGTGAATCAGGAAAAGTTTACTGCGACATTCGGCGTTTGCGGTCATTGCGTTGCGCGCGGCGCAGATCGGCGGCCAGTTCCCGCTTGAGCGACGCGCTCGATACAAATCCGCTTCGCGCGCTTTTGTGTACCAGTTCGACCAGTTTTCTGTCATTGGCCATGAGAAAGTCGTCAATATCCGAGTCGTTGTTTTCCAGTCTGACCAACCCGGCGCACGGCTTTCCGTTTTTCGTTATGACGATGGCGCGATTGTCCATGTTGCGGATATAGCGGCTTAAATTTTGTTTGACGTCCCGAATCGTCGCTGTCCTCATGTCTGATATTCCTTTCCCATGACGTGGAGTTTCTCTCGAATTTTTTCACCGACCACATAGATCGTCGACATAACCCGAGTTTCTTCAACTGCAACGCTGTAAAGAATGCGCCATTTTTGGATATCCAACTTGTGATTCGCCTCTCCGACCGGCCGTTTCAGCGGTCCCTTGTGATACGTCTCGCGAAGAGGGTCATCATCGACCAACTGTTCATCGACGCCATCCAGAATTATCTGCCGGGCAAATACATCGAAGAATTTCCAATGCGCTCTCGCATCTTCCGACATCTGATAGTCGCGTGTCACTGACCGTCCCACAAAAATATTATCCACAACTGTGACCACGGTGTCAATGACGCTCAGAACAAAAACAGAGCATCGGCTGATCCGGCCGCCGCGCATCGGCCAAGCCGTTTCTCTGCACGGTGAAACTGGCCCGGCGCGCGTGGGACATCCGGCCGACGAAGTTGCCCGATGTGTGCCGCAGATTCCTGATCCGGCTGCAGCATCACAACGCGCTGTCGGACGCCACCGCCTGCGCGCGGATTGTGATGAGGGCGGTCAAGGCGGGAATCGATCCGATGCGCCTCGTGGACGCCAAAAAGGCGAAGTGGACGGACAATGCGCCGGATCGATGAATTTGACGCCGCAGGAGATATGGCCTATAATGGTCATAATGACCTATAAAGGAGGATGTGACCCATGGTGTCGATCAGCGTAGCGGAGGCCAAGAAGCGGTTGTCGGCTCTACTCGGAAGGGTGGCGTATGGTCGCGAGGAATTTCTAATCACGCGCCGCGGCCGGCCGGTCGCTAAGTTGATCCGGGCGGAAGATGAGCGATGGCCGAGGGACTGGAAAGGCTGGCTGGCATCGGGGCATCCATTTTTTCGGACGATGAATTCGATTGTGTCGGGCCGCCGCAAAGACAAGACGCGGGCCGTGCGCTTTTAGGCCCTCATGTATCTGTTTGATACCGATGCGGTCAGCGCCCTCGTTCGTGTCGACACGCCTCAGTCCCTGGTTGACCGGATGGCGGCAACGTCGAAATCGGAGCGCTTCATTTCGGTGGTGACGTTGCTGGAACTTCGCCGCGGCTCGCAGCGCAAAGCGGCGCCTCCTGGGATATTCGAAAAAATCGAGAGGAAAATCATCTCTCAGATGCAGAGCCTTCCGGTGGATTCGACCGTCGCCGTGGCGGCCGCGGATCTCATGGCTTCGCTCGACAACCGCGGCATCCCCATCGGACTTGCCGACAGCCTGATCGGCGCCACCGCCGTCCTCCATCGCCTGACTCTCGTGACCGGCAACATCCGGCATTTCTCCCGCATTTCAGGACTCAAAACGGAAAATTGGTTGACCTGAGCCTTCCCCTTTCCAGGCAAAAATACCTTTGACACTCCGGAAGTGCCGGGGTCATCTTTCGACAAAAGGGGCCAACAGCCCTGCAATCTTCTCTGCGCCGGCCTGCGCGTCAAGACCGTTGATGTCTGCGTGCAGGTCGGCCCGCCGGTAGGATCGTTTAAAGAAATTGATGTCTTTTCTGATATCCTCTAGATAGAAATTCTTTTCCTTGGGGGTCAGGCGCTTTTCGATCAGCCGGGAGTCGATGTCATAGAAGGTGATCCTCTGCAGGATGTTTTCGGGCTTGTCATCAATGGCGACGGTGACGCAGTCCACTGTTTTGATCACGCGCAGGTACGCGTCCCGAAGGCCACTTGGCGCAAGCGCGATCACACAGTTGTCGTTCTCCGCAAGGATGTGTTTCAGGACGACGGCAGTCTCCTTCCGGTACGAGTAGCCGGTCAGCAATCGGGATTGCAGCCGCTCAATGGATGTTTCGAAATACCGCTCGATTTCTTCCCCCAAGTCAAAAAACGGCAGGCCAAGCCGTCCGGCAAGCAGCCGGCCGATCGTGGTCTTGCCCACGCAACTCACGCCGACGAGAAGGATTTTCCGTCTTACTGGATTCACTTACACTCCTCCATCTCGGTCTGCCGGCGCAGCGCCTTCGCCTCGCGCTTTAGGGCCTGCTTCTCCTCGGCGCGGCGGACTTTCTCCTCGATCGACAGAACCACATTCGGTTGTTCCCTGCCGAACCGCTTCAAGTAGAGGCGCTCAATGTACAGCGGTAGTGGCATCTTCCACGGTTCCTGGTCGTGGTTGTCCAATTTGCCGAGCTTGCCCGGATTCATCCCCAGCTCGCGAGCCATCTGCACCTGGGCGTGAGTCAGGCGGAATCGCCTGCGAGCGTCGATCCACGCCTGCGACTTCTGTTTCTTTCCGGCCATCCGATTCACCTCCGTTGCGGCGCACATTCCTTTTCATATTCAATTTCGAGCATACCGCGAACTATCTCATGCGAGAGGGTCTGTCATCAATCCACCTCCCGTGAACCTGAACGTGCCCGGAAAGAGCATTTCGGGCAGGGGCACGTTTCCGTTCACGGCTTTGCAATTCGATTTTTCGAGCCTCAATGGTCGGTTTCGAATCCGGTTCCCGAACCGGAACGCTTGACGCTGACGAATGCGTTCAGATAAATCTCAAGCGAAAGGATGGTGACAGACTCAAATGGAGGAACAAAATGCCCGGAGACACAATTGACGACATCGTGAAAAAACGTGGCCGCCCCGCTGACTATCGCGCAACCCTCGCCTGCTACGTCCCGCTCATGCAGGGCGGCATCCACCTACGGGCCGGCCGCATCGATCAGGCCGTCAAATCTTTCCATCAGGCCCTGTCCGCAGATCCAACTCATCCCGAACCCTATCCCGGCATGAGCCGGGTTGAACGGAAGCGCAAGAGAGTGAACAGACGATGATTATTCGGCTACGGCGCAAAAGCAGGCGATACCCGGACCTGACGGCAGGGCAACGCTATGTGGTCATCGGGATCGAGGCTGACGATTACCGGATCCTGAACGATCACGGCCGGCCATATCTTTACCCAGCCCGCCTTTTTGAAATCATTGACACACGTGAACCGGCGAATTGGATCACCGAATTAGGCGACGATGGCGAGCGCTACGCGTATCCGCCCCCATTCAACAATCCGGGTTTTTTTGAAGATTTCTTTGATGATCGGCCAAAATCCGTAACCACTTTCTGGCGGCTTGTGAACCAACGCTTGGCAACCGCGGCGGCGTAGTAAGGATATGGGGGCCGTAGGTTGAAACTTTGAAAGATCAGAGATCGAAAGTGTCTTCAGTAGCAGACCGCAGTATTACAGTTTCTTGTTCCGGTTCGCGCGAGGGGTCACATCCTTCACAGATCGTGAATACTGACATCACAAGCCGGCATTTGGGAATGTCTGGACGGACTTACAGGGGCTGATCAAGGACATAGATTTCATCGCGGCGCACAACGCGTCGTTCGACCGGGCGGTCCTGCGCGCGTGCTGTGAGATGGCCGGGCGCCGCACGCCTGCCAAGCCGTTTCTCTGCACGGTGAAACTGGCCCGGCGCACGTGGGACATCCGGCCGACGAAGCTGCCCGATGTGTGCCGCAGATTCGGATCCGGCTGAACCATCACAACGCGCTGTCGGACGCGACGGACTGCGCGCGGATTGTGATGAGGGCGCTCAAGGCGGGGTTTGATCTGACGCGCCTCGTGGATGTCAAACGGCCGGAAGTGACGTGAGCAAACTTTTCGCTTTTGCCGCGAATTGATTTATGTGATATTATTCAAGTGAAAATTCGAGGACCGAACCGCCCGGGACGACTCGCGTGTGGCTATTGCAAGGACAGGGGCGGGTCGCTTGTTGAAGGTGATTTACGTCCCGGAACCCGACGAGCACATTTTTGTGATCACGGCGTTTCAACTGACGGACGCGCCGTTAAAAGCGTTCAGGCGGAGGATGAAAAAAAGATATGGGAAAAAATAAGTTTCCGGCCGGATGGAATGAGCAACGGGTCAAGAAAGTACTGCGCCACTACGAAACGCAAAGTGACGAAGCCGCCGCCGCGGAGGACGATATCGCGTTTTCACGAGCGGATGCGGCGGTGATGGAGATCCCCAAGCATTTGGTCCCGGACGTCCGCGAACTTCTCGCCCGCAAGGTCGCCTAGCCCGCCTTGATGAATAGCGAAGAGGATGACGTGGAAACATCCGGAATGGCGCCGGAACTTATGACCGATGGCCAGAAGTTCAAGATGCTTCTCGCCCACCGGGAAGGAAACGCCTCGATCGCGACCCTCAGCCAAACCCTTGGCATGTCCCTCAGCGAAACCATCGATTTTCTGGCCCTCTTCGGCATCCCCGCGCCCATCAGCTACGACGACCACCTGCAGGCGCTGGAAACCGCCCGCCGTCGCCTCTGACGTGTTGATGATGATGACCATCCGGTGAAAGTCCAGCCTGGAAAACAAATAAACGTATGCCTGACACCGTACCCCACCGTACCCGTCACCGTACCCGTAATGAAGAAAATTTTGGCGATTGGGAGAAAACGAAGAAATGCCCCAAATGCCGATGACAGGCGGTATTTTAATTTTCATTATTTCCGAAATGGATTTTGGGATTCAAAGTTCGTATCGCCATACACAAAATCTGCTCACAATGAATATTCTCCGATTGTGATTGTCTTGCAAGATTGGACGTCAACCGACGACATGCGACGAAAACAGGCATACAGAAACGAGCCGAGTAAAATCTTAGGATATACACCGACCAGGCAAACCAACTATTATCTAAAAGCTTTATTGGGGTTGACATACCATCTGAATCTCGATGATGTCTTCGCCACAAATCTGTTTCCGTTCATTAAGGCTGGACGAACGGTCGACGGCAACGAATACGATGAAAACCTTAGTCTATCGAATTCATTCCGGGACGGAGGTGAGATTTGAGATTCTCACGGTGTAATCTTTCGGAGAACGGCCACAAAAGATGGGGCACGGCCCGGAATGTCAAATTTCAATCTCCGTCCCCATGAAAATTGTCTATCCCATGAACGCGCTGGCTGAGGATCAGCTCGGCCGCCCGCGCTTCGCCGCCATCGATTTTGAGACGGCCGATCATGGCCGTGACAGCGCGTGCGCGGTGGTGGTCGTGGAGAATGGGAAGATCGCTCGGAAGGAACATCGGCTTCGAGATGAACACGGTCGCGCGCCTGCTGGTTGCTTCCGTCGCCGGGCCGCAGTATACTGTGGGCATGAAATGGATCGTTCAGAATCCGGATATTTTGGGGGGTCAGCCGCGGGTCAATGGGACTCGGCTTAGCGTGAGTTTTGTCATACAGTGCATTTCCGAGGGCATGACGGCTTCGGAAATCGCTCAAGATTATCCAGGATTCCCGCCCGAAGCATTGCCCGAAATTCTACAGTATGCAGCCGACCGACTCAGCCAACCCGATCCGAAACTGGCTGCTTGACCACAATATGCCGGCCCGGTTGGCGGAGTGGCTCAGCGCCAAAGGCATCTCCTGCTCCACCGTCAGACAGGAGAAGTGGGATGAGATCACCAACGGCGAATTGGTCGAAAAAGCCTGTGAAAAATATCAGGTTCTCTTGACGCGGGACAGAGGATTTGCCGTCTCCGCCGCCGGTCGGCTTCGGGCCTCGAACCTCGCCGTGGTCCTCGTGACTATCCCACAGTCCCGGGCCAAAGAATATATGCGCCATTTTGAAAAATA
Source organism: Candidatus Lindowbacteria bacterium RIFCSPLOWO2_12_FULL_62_27 (assembly GCA_001784175.1). Taxonomy (GTDB): domain Bacteria; phylum Lindowbacteria; class 2-12-FULL-62-27; order 2-12-FULL-62-27; family 2-12-FULL-62-27; genus 2-12-FULL-62-27. The sequence goes on along the minus strand of MFPR01000028.1, from coordinate 139,942 downwards.
TTGGAGCGTCAATCCCATTCACCCGGACTCCGGCAAAATGATCGAATGGCCTTAAATCTCCAAGTTGCCCGATGTATGCCGCAGATTCCGGATCCGGCTGAACCATCACAACGCGCTGTCGGACGCCACAGCCTGCGCGCGCATCGTGATGGGGGCGCTCAAGGCGGGAATCGAACCGATGCGGCTCGTGGACGCCAAAAAGGCGAAGTGGACGGACAATGCGCCGGATCGATGAATTTGAGGCCGCAGGGGATATGGCCTATAATGGTCATAATGACCTATAAAGGAGGATGTGACCCATGGTGTCGATCAGCGTTGCGGAGGCCAAGAAGCGGTTGTCGGCTCTACTCGGAAGGGTGGCGTATGGTCGCGAGGAATTTCTAATCACGCGCCGCGGCCGGCCGGTCGCGAAGTTGATCCGGGTGGAGGATGAGCGCTGGCCGCGGGACTGGAAAGGCTGGCTGGCCCCGGGACATCCATTTTTCCGGACGATGAATTCGATCGTGTCGGGCCGCCGCAAAGACAAGCCGCGGGCCGTGCGCTTTTAGGCCCTTATGTATCTGTTCGATACCGATGCGGTCAGCGCCCTCGTTCGTGCCGACACGCCCCAGTCCCTGGTTGACCGGATGGCGGCAACGTCGAAATCGGAGCGCTTCATTCTGACGTGAGCCTCCGCACACTCGCCGGCAAATAAACCTATGCCTGACATTCAGAACAGTGCCTGACGCCCAAAGATGCGGACGCGTTTGAACTGCTGGAAAATTACTCGGCCACGTACGTGGAAAATGAAATCCGGCGGGAGAATCTGGTTTCAATCATCGGAACATTCGGAAAATTTCTCATGGTGGCCGGCGCGTACGACGGGCAAATCGTCAATTACAGCACGCTGTCAAGCGCGCTGGGCGTCAGCCGCAACACCGTCAAATCCTACTACGCCCTCATGGAGGACACCTTCGTATGCGGCTCGCTGCACGCGTACAGCGGATCATTCCGGTCCGGCACGTACGGCCGCCACATGCCCCTCACATACGACATCGGTTACCCTCTCCCACAGTCAGTGCGTCCAGCCTGACCGGATTCGGCAGTCCCCGTTTGATCGGCGGGAATCCATATCGAGCGCGACTGTAATTTTTTGGAAGATGGATTGTACATGTTTTGCCCGTTTGCGGTTTTTCTCATGATTTGCGTCGGCGGCAACGCAGTCTCCGAGGGTATCGAGGTCATCGGCGGCGGCTTCGAGCTGGACCGTTTCTTCGTAGTAGCGGGCTGAAAAAATGATTCGTTCCGAATCGGGGTCGTAGGGGATGAATTTTCCGGCGATGAGGGAGTTGTATTCGTCAGGTGTGATCTCGACTTGTATGCGTTCGCCTCCATCACCGCTCCCCAGACCGTTACGAAAACGGGAGAGGTCATAAGGGGATCCTGCAAATCCCTCAATTCTGCCGCCGGAGCCGCACCGATCACAAGCCCAGTGGATGAAGGGTCCGGGAACATCCTGGCGCTGGATAAGCAGAAATCCGGTACACTTTTTCCGATGCATCCTGCTCCTGCATCGGATGCCGGCGGCGATATCGGTTTCGGCCATTACGGCAGTGGCCGTTCTGACGATGAGTCCCAAAAATTCTCGAAGTTTGAGCGCCTTATCCGGAATGACGGATTCGGGATCGGCCGGAAACAGATGCAACAGGTTTGTGATGTAAACAGGGCCTGTCGTGCGCGCCATGGTCGGTCAGGCCGTGGCCGTTTGCCGGGGGAGTATCTTTCCTGTGGGCGCGCCGGGAACGGGCAGGCCGCGCTTGCGCAGCGCACACCACAGATTCTTCCGGCGGCGGTGGAGGGTTGACCAGCCGGCGAGAAGTTTCCGGCCGGAGGCCGGCTGAATCTCGTGCAGGGCGCGAACCCAGTCCGCGCAACGGTCGTAGTTGGACGATTCGGCGTCTTTCGGGTCAGGAACGAGCCGTTCGGTATTCCGGCGCCAGAATCCGAGAAGGTCGGGGATCAACGCAGGGCCGCCTGAATGTTCCAGCCACTTGCGCCGGGAGGCGCGCAGGGCCGGATCGTCGTTCCAGCCGTAAGCCAGCAGGCGGACCAGCGTCGGAGACTCGCGCCGAAGCCACGAGGCGCCATCCAGATCCAAGGTGAGCCGGGCGATGTCATTGATGGATATGCGCACGGCCGCCCGGCCTTCATCCATTTGTCGCAGCCACGGACGGATCTGATCGGAAAACACCGTTGACCCACTCTCGCTTTTCCGCGCCGCATCCGCAAGCGCAGGGATCCATTGGGAAATTTCCGCGCGTTCAATGGAGTCGATGACACACCTTTGCATGCTTTCTTCGGTAACCCGGACGCGCCATTTTTCATAAAGGCATTCCCGCATCTTGGGGAACGACTCCATGGGCTGACGGCGGAATGCCGACAGAGCCTTATCCCAGTTACGCCAGTCCGGAAGCAAATCCGCCTGAAGATGGATCGCCGCGGCCAGATCGGCTTGACCCATGGCTTCCGCGGATTCTTCCCACGCGCGCAGAATCTGAATGACTCCGGCATCCGGCTTGCCGTCGGCGGCGCGGCCGACCCAAAGGCCGATCAGTTTTTCTTTCGGATCCCATGTCTTTGCATCCCAAGATCCCAATACTGAGCGCAACGCCCTCCCGCATACCTCCACGACTTTCGAATGATCCTTCCTGCTTTGCAGATTGCGAATCACAGGCAGGGCCAACGTCCAATCCTGATCAATTTTAGCCTCGCAGTTTTCCAGATAGCCCGCGCGGTCGTGGCCGCGGGACAGTTCCTTGTAGATGCGAAACCAGGTGGAGCGCGCATTGTCCAGAGCCTTGCGCCAGTGAGCCTCCTGACGGTTCGACCGCATTCCGCGCTGGATTTCTTTCTTGTCCTCCGTGGACAGGGAGCGGACAAACCGGACGACCGCGCCTTCGTCCAGATAAAAATTCCCGATGTCGGCCTCCAGCCGCCGAAGATCGTCGATGAGCTGAAAGGCCGGGCGGTCGGCTCGCCGCTCCCAATCCAGAAGGCAGGCCGTCGCTTGAGGACCCAACCCGAATCCGTCCGTTTCGAAAGGATTCAGCCACTCCGGAAGGCTGGACGAGAAATCCTCAACGCTCTTTTTGACCGCCTCGGCGAAACTGAATTCCGGATCAAGACCCTCATCGAACACCCGAGGCAGAAGTTTCCCCATCTTTGCCGCAATCGGTTCCAAGTCACTTATCAGAGATTCGTGGTCGAAGTAGGGTTGCTCCCAGTCGGCGTCCTGGGACACGTATGGCCCTTGCTCATCGCCGGCGGCAGAGAATCGATCGTCCCATTCCTCCCACGCCCGCGTCCATTCCTGCCGGATCTTGTCGGGACTGCGGCGCAACTCGCGATTTTGCCTGGACGAATGGAGGATTCGCCGAAGGGATCGACCGGTTTCGGGACCGAGTTTTGCGAAGAGCAGATCGAGTTTCGATCTGCCCAATACGGTCAGCGACCCCGTCAGCACACGCCGGATCTCTTTCTCCGACAAACCCGCCGATAGTTTCTCCATAAGCCTTTCCTCTCTCCTTCCACGCAATGTATAAACCGTCATGGCTGGTGTCAGTTCTCGGAAAATCCAGCAGGGGGCATCTCGATTTCCCCGATCCGTGTGGGGAAAGGCGGCGTGGTGGAGGAAGAGACCTTTGTGGCCGCGCCCGGGTGGACTCTCCACTCGTGGCCGCTGTCCGTCCGCACGCCGAGGGTCTTGCGGTTGACGCGAACCACGACTCCCTCCATGTGTTTGCCGTCCGGGTGAAAACAGACGCGGTCGCCGATCTCGAATTTCTCAAGCTCACGCCCGGTTTTGAGGCTGTTCAGATACCGGATCCGCCGGACGACTCGCCGGTTGAGGTCGTGCAACTCATCCAAAGAAAGCTTCTCAATATCCATCTCCCCCCCCATGAGATTCAAGCACAGGGTCGGCAGAAGATGCAAGTCAAATTCAGAATGCCGGCAACGGATATTGCAAGATTGCCACTTCGGATCTTTTGGCCGTCCCGGAAATTTGGCCGGGGGCGGCATTTATATGGGGTATGAAGACACTGGTGGTCCATCCGGGCGATCCCTCCACTGAATTTCTCGCGGGCATCTACGCGGGGCGAAACTGGATGGTCGCCCGACAAGCCGATGCGCTGACAGAAACGGCTCTGCGGGCCGCCATGGCCCGTCACGCGCGCGTCATCCTGCTGGGACACGGCTCGCCCGATGGGCTGTTCGACTACCGGATGGGTGATTTCGCCGTCGACAAGCGGCTGGTTCCGGACTTGCGGGAGAAAATTTGCGTCTGCATCTGGTGCCATGCCGATCAATTTGTCCGCGCCCACAAACTCCAATCGCCATTCCACACGGGCATGTTCATCTCGGATCCCGCCGAAGCGCGGCTCTACGGGGTGCGGGCGACGGCGCGCCAGATTCAGGTCTCCAACCGGCGCTTCGGCGAGATCGCCGGAGAGCATCTGGACTGCGGCGGCCGATCCATGATCGTCGAAGCCTACCGCGGCCTCAACACCGTCGCCGCCTTCAACGCCGCCCGGATGTTCTCGACATGATCCTCACATCCACCGGGCGATCCAGTGTGAGAGGGAGGGCCATTTCAGTATATGCGGCGGCGGAAGGGCGGCCTTCGGTTGAAAATGTTGTGCGTCCCTCCGGAATATTTGCGGATGGCGTCATTTATTCAGGTTGGAGCAGCGATGGGATCTTTGAAAACACAATATGGAAAGGGAATCGGGCCGTTTATGCAGACGGACCTTCGCGGCGTCGAGCCGCCCAAAATCCACAAGGAGGAGAAAAAATGAACAAGAAAACCGCCGAACGCGGGGCGTCCCATGCGGCGCCGAAGAAGTCCCCGGTGTTGACGGAGCAGACGCAACCCATTCTGGAGGCGCTCGAGGAAATCCAGGGCTATCCCGTGATTGCGTTCTGGCATTCGTCCAACTGTGAAATCGGGCACAGCGATGTTGACGCGCTGGCGCACGTGGTGGATCGAGCGGCCCACGCCGACACCATTGGGCTGTCCGTCAAGTCGGACGGCGGCAGCGGGCACGAGGCGCTCCGATTCATTCACTTTCTCCGGAATTACTACAAACGCGTGATTCTGTTCGCGCCGTTCGAATGCGCCTCGGCGGCGACGATGCTGGCGCTCGGGTGCGACGAGATTCACATGGGACCCGGCTCGTTTCTCACGGCCGTCGACGTGTCGCTCCGCCACCCGCTCTCGCCGACGGACTCGGACAAGGATCCCGTATCCGTCAGCCACGACGAAATGTCGCGGATCATCAGGCTGTGGAACGAGCACCCGAACGGCAATCCGTTTCCGGAGGTGTACAAGTACATCCATCCGCTGGTGATCGGCGCCGTGGATCGGGCCAGCTCGCTGTCGATCCGCATCTGCAAGGAACTGTTGAGCTATCACATGTCCGACGGTGAGAAAGCGGAGCGAATCAGCCGGGAACTCAATTCGGCCTATCCTTCCCATTCGTATCCGATCACGGCGCGCGAAGCGGCGCGGCTGGGGTTGAACGTCAAAGCCATAGACCCTGAAATCGAGTCGGGCCTGCGAAAATTGAACGAACTGTACTCGACCATGGGGCAGTTTCTGCGGAGCGATATCGACGAGGAACACCATCACGACAACCTGATTTGTCACATTCTCGAGCGCCGGGGCCGGCAGATTTACTACCTGCAGGATCGCGACTGGTATTACAGGAAGGACGAGCAAAAGTGGTGCTGGATGAACAACGAGTCGGCCTGGCACTGCGCGGAACAAAACGGCCGGGGGTGGACGGACCGGATATTTCACGTCAGCTGAGAATAGCCGCCGAAAGCCGGAAAAACGACCAAAGGCGGCATTTATTCAAAGTGGATCGCAAATCCCGCCCTCGGCGGGCACAAAAAAGGGAGGTGAGGATCGAATGCCGTACACAGCGGAGATCAGTCGAACAAATCCGAGCTGTTTCCTGTTTTTGATCGATCAGTCGGGATCAATGTCCGACACGTTCGGCACGAACGGAACGGCCAGGCCGAAGTCCGAAGGCGTGGCGGACGCCGTCAACCGGCTGCTTCAGAATCTGGCGATCAAGTGCGCCAAGTCGGAGGGAATCCGGGACTACTATCACGTTGGCGTCATCGGCTACGGCGCGGCGGTCGGACCCGCGTTCAACAATTCACTCTCCGGAAAAACGCTGGCGCCGATCAGCGAAATCGCCGACCATCCGGCGCGCATGGAGGAGCGGACGAAAAAAGTGGACGACGGCGCCGGCGGGCTGGTCGATCAGACGGTGAAATTTCCGATCTGGTTTGACGCGGTCGCCAACGGCGGCACGCCCATGTGCCAGGCGCTGACGCAGGCCGAGCGAGTGCTGACCGAGTGGATCGCCCAGCATCCGAACGGCTTTCCACCATCGTGATCAACATCACGGACGGAGAGGCGACGGACGGCGATCCGACGAGCCCCGCCAACGCGCTCAAGAACCTCGCGAGCAAGGACGGCGGCGTGCTGCTGTTCAACATTCACGTTTCGTCCAAGGGCGCCACACCTGTCGAGTTCGCCGATACGGATGCGACATTGCCGGACGAGTTTTCGAAATTGCTGTACACCATCTCCAGGTCGGGCGAGGTTGAAAAGTCGTTTGTACTGAACTCAAAAACCCGCTTCTATTCGATTGCGGCCGATCCGGGTGGGAAATATATCGCCCTCGGCCTGGGCAAACGAGACATCATTGTCTGGGACGTAGCGGCGCAGTCCTCGGCAGCCTGCCTCGAAGGCCACCGGCGCAAGGTCCTGTCCGTCGCTTTTTCCACCGACGGTCGAACGCTCGTTTCAGGGTCGGCGGACATGAGCGTTCGTATATGGAACATCGCCAACCGAACCTGCGATGCGGTTCTGCACGGCCACACCAACGACGTTAACGCGGTCCACGTTTCGCCGGACGGAAAATGGATAGCCTCGGCCGGCGACGATGGCGTGATCTTTGTGTGGGATGCGGCGTCCTTCAAGCCCGCCGTAAAAATCACAGCTGGCGCGCCTGTGCATGCGCTGGCGTTTGATCCCAGCGGCGCCTTCCTTATCTCGGGCGGCGCCGACCGGATGATCCGCTGTTGGGATGTCCGGACCGGCCGCACAATCGGAACGCTCGACGGCCATGACGGCGCCGTGCGCGGCATATCGGTTTCGAAGGACGGCGAGAAACTGGCGTCCTGCGGCGAAGACGGCCGCGTCATCTGCTGGACGCGAGCCAATCGGAAAGCGGAGGTGATCTGACATGGGTTGGCACTGGAGATGGAGAAAAGTTCTGGCGGGGGGACCATTCCGCCTGAATTTGAGCAAAACCGGCATCGGCGGCAGTGTCGGCGTTCCGGGCATCCGGACCGGCATATCCGCCACCGGATGCAAATACATCGCGCTGGGAATCCCGGGGACGGGATTGTACTGGTACTACTTTTTCCGGTCGAGCAAGACGCCGGCGACAGCGCCGGCAAACGATCCTCTGAACGAAAAAACATCTCAGGGTGAGAGGACTTTCGGTTCCTCCTCCGGCATTTCCGGCGCCGGCTCGCCTGTGAGCTGGACTACGCGGCCGGCGTAGCGGTTGAGGTGGTTGGCGGCGGTGCCGTAGGCCTCCTGGGCTTTCTGGAGGCCGGCGCCGATGGCGTCAAATTTTTTCTGGAAGAAGGCGAAGCTCTTTTGCGCCATCCGGATCTGTTCCATCGTTTTTTCCACGCCGATGGAAAACTGGTAGAAGTCGTAGCTGAGCGCGATCGACTTGAGCGTGACCGCCAGCGTATTGGGCGAGACGGGAAACACTTTGAGCTTGTGCATCGCCTCGCAGAGTTCCAGATTCCGGATGACTTCAAAATAAATCGTCTCGCTCGGAAGAAACATGAGCGCGAGGTCGGACGTGCCGTATTCGGGATGGATGTATTTTTCGCTGATGCTCCGGGCCTGCTGTTTGATGATCGCCGCAAGCTGCTTGCGCGCTTCGTTCAACATCGAGGGATCGGACGTCTCAAACAACGGCAGGATCTGCTCGCGGTTGAATTTGCTGTCGATCGGCAGTTTCGCGTTCGGAAACTTGACGACCGCGTCCACCGCCTCCGCCGAGCCGGGCACGATCGCCACCTGCTCCTCGTAGGCGTCGGCCGGGAGGAAATCGGAAAGGATGCGCCCGAGTTCCGCCTCGCCGAACCTGCCGCGCAGGTGCGGCATTTTGAGGAGGCTGTTGAGCTCGTTGATGGACTGCCCGACCGTGCCGACGTTGCGAAGCTGTTCCTCGGCGGCCTTGAGGTGTTCCTGGACTTTTTGAAAGTGCGCGAAACCCTCCTGAATATTTTTTTCGAGTTTCTGCTGGACCTGGTCGCTGATGTTTTGCAGCTTCTCGTCCACCTTCGAGCGGATCGACTCGAGATTCTGCGAGGTGCGGCCCTCGAGCGATTCGAACTTCGTCTGCAATCCGGAATTGAGCTGCGACATGGCCGCTGAGAGTTCCGCCCGCGCCTGCCGGGCGTCCTCCTGAAGGCCGCGAATCAGGTCGGCGCGCAAGTCGCCCTTCACCTGCTCCAGCCGCGCCGCCATGTCCGTGGCGGCCCGCGAGACGGAGTCCGTCACCCGGCGTTCAAAATCGGCGATGGCGGCCGTGAGAGCCTCGCGGTCCTGAGCCGAGCGCCTGCGGACCACCAGCCAGGCTAATCCTGACATCGCCAGGAGGACAACAAGAAAAACGGCGGAGATCAGAAATGGATTTCCCAACGCCGTTATTTTTTCTTTTTAGCGGGTGCCGGTTTGGGTGCGGTGTCGCGAGGCGCGGTTGCTTTTGGTTTTTCGACCGGAGCGGGCGGCGCTGCCGTCTTTGTGTCAGGGGCGGCCACGGGTTTCGTGTCCGAAGCCGGCGCCGTATCCGAAGATTTGGATTCCGTATCGGCCCGCGCAGGTTCCGTCGCCGCCGCGACCGGCGCCGGAACTGTTTCCGGTTTCGGCTCCGGAACCCTGTTGTAACTGTTTCGAATGTTGTCCACCTGCTGGCCGAGCAGCCTCAGGGCATAGTCGGCGTTGGGCCCGTTGTTCCTCCCCGCCTCGCGGTCCAGGGTTTCCGCGTACATTTTTACATGCGCTTCGACGCCCTGCAGGTATTTGACATAGGCCGGGTCGGGCGATTTGGGATGATCGACCAGCCATCTTGCGAGCTGATTGATTTTGGAAACGACCTCCTTGATGCGCGAAAAATCGCGCTTCTTGACGTCGACCTTCAGCGTGTTCATGCCCTGATCCATGCCCTGCCAAACCTCCTCGACGGATGCCGGGCCGGACGCCTCTTCTGCTCGAAGCGATATTACGGTTCCGAACAGAAACAAACTCGCACACAGAAAAGTGGACGCTCTCACGGTTTCACCGTCCCGAACCGGGCCTCATATTCTTCGGAGGGGAGCATAACGATGGCGTCCCACGGGCAGCCTTCGAGGAAGGTGTCGTTGGGCCCCTGGGTCGTGCATTTTTTGCATCCGATGCAGAGGTTGGGATCGACGCGGATGGTGCCGAACGGCGGATGGTCCCGGTCCGGGACCCAGTACATGCAGGTATCGATGGGGCAGTACTGGATGCAGGCGGGCGCGCCGGAACAGCCGGTGCAGTTCTCCATGATGTAAGCGATCTGCTTGGGCTTTTTCTTCCGGACGCTTTTTCCGTCTCCGGGCGACATGGGCGCCATTTTTTCGACCGGTTGCGTGAGTGTCGTCTCCATCAGAGTGACCGAAGTTTATCCCAGCATGCGGCGGGCGTCAAGGCGCCGCATTCCGCCCGACCTCGAACAGATGCACATCGTATCCCGTCATGGCGAAATACATCCCGCGGGTCCGGACCTCCTCCACGTTTCGATCGTAGGACCGGTCGCTCAACATATCTTTGAACCGGGCCGACCGGCCTGACGAAGCGGGAAGCGGTATTTTCACATACGCCTGGGACGGATCTGGCGCGTAATTGACGACCGCCAGCCGGCCACGATCGCCGTCCTGCCACCAGAACGCAAAGATTCGCTGGTGACTGGAATTCTCGTTCCACGTCTGAAGGCTCTCGAGCATCCGCCCCTCGCCGTTCTTGAGCGAATCGGCGGAGAGTTCAGCGACCAGGCGCCCGTAAAACTCCTGCGTCGGCCGGTCCGCCGATTCCTCCCGGCGCCGGCGAAGCTGGACCGGGACCTTGATCCGCCGGCCGTCGAACTGTCCCTCGTGAAAAAACCGCATGCCCGGCGCGCCGAAGGTCAGCAGGGCGGCAGCGCGGGCGCGATCTCCCTCGAACACGGCGGCGGCGCGCAGTTCGTCGTGATTTTCAATCATCCGCGCCGACCGGCTCTGATAGGCCGCGGCGGCCTTGAGATGCTGCCGGATGTGCGACGCCTCACCCTTGCGAAGGAGGTCATACAATTTTTTGTCGTAGGTGAAATCGAACCCGAGGCCCTGCAATTCCGCCTCCATGTCCCAGTAGGCTTCGGCGAGGAAGATGAAGTCGGGGAATTTTGCCTTGACCGCCGAAACCGCGTCGCTCCAGAATTCCGTCGGCGGAATGTCCGACACCTTGTTTTTCCATGTATTCTTGAACACCTGATTGAGAAGCAGCATGGCCATGTCGCACCGGACGCCGTCGGAGCAGGCGGCGAGCTTGAGCAGGAGCTGCGTCATGGCCTTGCGCATGGGCGCCGAGAAGATGTTGATTTGAACCGTGTCCTGCCAGCCGTCGAAATAGGGATCGCGGCCGTGCGCGAGGATTTTCATGCCGGCCGACGTTTTGACTTTGAAAAAATTCTGAGGCTCCCGCGCAAGATCGGAGGCCGTTCCCGACACGAATCGGTCGGGGTGGGACGAAACCCAGGGATGGTCGCGCGCCACGTGATTCGGCACGAGGTCCACCATAAGCCTGAGTCCCCGCTGCTTCATCCGCCGCCGAAGATCCGCCAGCGCGTCGTCGCCGCCGAGCGCCGGGCTGACGAGGTAGTCCTTCACTGCGTACGGGGACGACACCACGTCTTCCGGCGTCACGTCCGGGAGCGCCGCCCGAAATTCCGCGGCCAGGCCCTGATGCGTCTGCGCCAGTTGCCGCCCCTTGACGCTCGGCCACCACACGCCCATGAGCCAGACGATGTCGAACCGGCCGGCCCACGCGTCGACCACCGGGTCGGGCACGTCCGCCAGGGTTTTCCAGCGATTCTCGCGCAGCCAGACGCGGGTGTTGATTTCGTAAAGGCGCGGATGCCGGGGCAGGGTGCTCACGTCATTAATTGGACAGGCGATACAGCTCAATTCCACCAAGAATAAACAGAACTTCGCTCGGTTCCCGCGCGATGGGCTGCGCCGAAACGAGATATTCCCCGGGCTGGGACAGGATGATCGGCACCAGCAAAATGCTTTCGCCGCTCGCGAGCGGGTAGGACGTCGACGGAATGACCTCCCCCCGCGACAGGGACCGGGTTTCGATCTGCATCGACGTCAGGCGCGGCGGCTCGCCGGTGTACGCCGTAAAGGGCGAGAGCTGGACCGCGAGAAGATGCCAGCCCGGCAGTTCGACGCGGATGAGCAGTTCAATGCGGGTTTCAACGCCGCCGCTGATCGATTCGACGAGCGAGACATTCTGCGCGGGCGTCAATGTGATGTTACGGACAGTGAGGGAGAGGCTGCCGTAGCGAGTCTGTATTTTTCTAATCGAGGGCGTGACGGTGAGTCCAAGGGGACGAATATCGATTTTGGCGTTTTTTTTGCCTGAGGTGATTTTATCCACCCATGGTTTATAATAGGGCGTTTCGAGAAATCCCCGGCGGACCCGAAGCCCAAAATCGTCGAGCGCGATGGGGGGGCCTTCCTCTCGGACCGGCGCGCTCAGTCCGGGATCGGCTTCGGAGCGAGGCGCGTCTTTTTTCGTTTTCGACGCGCGTTCCTCCTCCGTCTGGAGCGCGTCGCCGGTGACGTCCGCCTCGCCCTTGGCGGAGCCGCCGGTCGTCCGAAGGACGATCTTCCACGGCCGATTGGTTCCCTCTTCCAACTCTTTTTCGTTCAGGTCCCACGTCATTTCGAATGGATTCTGTTTCACCGTGGTGCGCCGGTGCGCCAGCCAAGCGGTCGGCATGTAAAGCCCCACATCGAGGACTTTGGCGGTTCCCTCCCATTTGCCGGTCAATACGACCTTGCCGGGACCTTTCGGCTGAAACTGAAACGTGACTTTGTCCTCCTTGCTGTCCAGTTCAAACTCCCGCGCCTCAAGAGGGGCGACAGGCGACGCAAGAAGAACGGCGGCGAGCAGAAAGATGCGCGCAGACCAGAGACGCCGGTTCGACATGGCTAGACCCACGTCTCGACGACGTTCGGGTCGTCCTGCGGTCCGCGCGGCAGGCACAGAAGGCAGTCCGTATCCCGGATCGCATGGCGGGCCGAGTCGAGGCTGTCCACCACCGCGAGCGGGACGGGGTCGACGATCGAGTCGGCGCCGACATTGCGCCGGACACGGACGACAAACTTTCCAGGATTATCCTGCTGGTTCTTGTAGATCACATACCCGTTTAAAGATGTCCCGGGCGTCAGGGTCATGCCGGAAGTATGTCAGATTTTGGCCCGCTCCACAATACGGCGGATGTCTTCCGGGACGCGAATCCGGCCGTCCAGCGCCGCCGCTCGAATGCGATGCAGGAGGCGCGGATAGGCCGGACCCGGGGGGACCCCCCAGTTCCGGAGGTCGTCGCCTGTCACCGGGGGCCGGGCGCCTCTCCATATATATATATACCGCTGGATATGCCGGCGGGCCCGGCCAGCCGCGCGCGCGTGGAGAACCGGCATCCATTCGGGCGGGACCCGCTCCAGGAGATCGACGATGCGGCTGGGCCGCAGATCCGCGTTCAAGGTTGTCGCCAGCCGTGCGGCGTCCACGGCGGCCTGAAACGGTTTTTTGATTATTTTTGAAAAGGGGAGACTCCGGCCGATCCGAAGCCGAACCGGTGCGGGGACCAATGACAGGAAAGCCACGAATCGGGAGGCCCAAAGAGGGAAAGGCGTCGGTGGATCATACCAGGTTCGCACTGTTTTAAAACTGCCGTCCATTCGCCGCAGAGCTTTCAAGTCCACCGGCCAGCGGATGCCCAACCATGCCAGAAGCCCCATCCGGCCGAGCGCCCGGAGCGCCGCGATCCACTTCTCCTCCTCGAACGCCCGATGCCATTCGTCCATGACGCGATCCGACGCGATGCGCAGCCATTCCGGACGGCGGGTCAGATCGCGCAAGGCGGCGGCGGTTTGACGTTCCAATCGAAATCCGAATCGGGCCGAGTACCGCGCCGCGCGGAATGCTCGAACGGGATCGTCGCGGAAGCTGTTCGGATGGAGGATACGGATGAGCCGGCGATCGATGTCGCGGCGGCCCTGAAACGGATCGACGATCTGTCCGGCGTCCGATCCGTTCAGCCGCATGGCCATCGCCTGAATCGAGAAATCCCGCCGGGCGAGATCGTCGGCGATGGAGGCGCCCGGTTCGACCACCGGGAGCCGGGCCGGTTCGGGATAGGATTCGCGCCGCGTCTGGGCGAGGTCGACGACCGTGCCGGCCGGCGTTGTGATTTTGCAGGTATGAAACCGGGGATGGACCAGCACCGTCCCGTGCAGGTCGGCCGCGAGTCTGGCGCCGAGATCCGCCGGATCGGCTTCGACGGCCATATCCAGATCGAGGATTTTCCGGTTCATCACAAGATCCCGCACAGGCCCGCCGACGAGATAGAGCGGCGCATCCGTGAGCCGGCCGAGGCGGGCGATGATCTCGCGCATCTCCGCCGTAAGGATTTTGTTCAGCCGGCCGATCACGACTCAGGCGCGCGGATGGTACTGCCGGTGGAGTTGGCGGAGCCGCGGCGTGTTGATGTGCGTGTAGATTTCGGTGGTCGAGATATCGGCGTGGCCCAGCAGTTCCTGGACGCTGCGGAGGTCCGCGCCGCCCGAGAGGACATGCGTCGCGAACGTGTGGCGAATGAGATGCGGGTAAATTGTTTTCGGCATTCCCGCCGACCTCGCGATCGCGCGTAGCCATTTCCAGATCCCCTGCCGCGTCCAGCCAAGCCCCCGGCCGGAGAGAAAGACGCGATCGGTATGTTTTCCATTCAGAAAATTCGCGCGGCCCTCTTTCAAGTATCGTGCCAATGCCTTCAGGGCCTGCCGGCCGATCGGAACCGTTCGCTCCTTGTTTCCCTTGCCGATGACGGTGACAAATCCATTTTCCAGATCGAGTTGGGAGATACTCAAGTCGCACACCTCGGTCACCCGGAGGCCCGCGCCGTAGAGGAGTTCCAGCATCGCGCGGTCCCGGATGCCGACCGGCGAATCCTCCGGGACGGATTGGATCAGCCGGGTGATCTCCGGCAATTCCAGAAATCCCGGGACCGATTTCCTCAGCCGCGGGCTTTGCACCTCGGCCACGCGGTCCGCCGCGATCTGTCCGGTCGACACCAGGTACCGGAAAAATGATTTGATGGCTGACAGGGCCCGAGTGGCGCTCCGCGCCGAAAGGCCCTCTTGCTGGACTGCGGCGAGGTAATCCTGGATCCACTGGCCGTCGACCGAGGCGAGGGCCCGGCCGTCCTTTTTTGCGTGGCTCATGAAAGTCCGCAAATCCCGCCCGTAGGCCCAAACGCTGTTGAGCGCCATCCCGCGTTCAACCGACAGGTACTTCAAGAAGTCTTCGACCTCTGCATACTTCTCCATATCCCCCTTATCGGCAGAATCGGGGGCCGGTCGTAAGACGTGTCAGGGAGTCTTGTACGGGATGGTCTTGGAGAGAATGCCGTCGACGTAGACCTTGAGTTCGGCGTCGCCGACGACGCGTTCGGCGAAATCGAGGATCTTGCCGGGCGTCGGCGTGCCTGTGTAAATGGTCCGGGGCCCTTCGCGATCGGCGATGACGAGATTGAACGGCATCGGCTCCATGAGCAGCGGCACGACATACCGGATCAGGATGAAACGGGGTTTGGTTGAAATCCGGGGCCCACGGGGCGCGCTGATGACGAGGTTGACCCAGTCGCCCGTGGCCAGCGGCGTGCCGGATTCGGGAACCGTCCGCAGGACCAATCCCGGCTCCTGGCTGGAATACTCCCGCGTCACCCGCTGGACAGCCAACCCCGCGTTGGTCATCTCCTCCTCCGCCGCCGACTGCGTCATGCCGACGCAATTGGGCACGACAACCGTCGTGCGGCTGGGTCCGGTCGAAACCAGAAGCTGTACCTTGTCCCCGATGACGACCTCCTGGCCCGGCGGCGGAAAATGCGAAATGACATGTTCAGGCGGGACGGTGGGGTGGGAGGTTCTCGAGAGCATGTCGAGCGTGAGTCCGCCCCGGACCTGACGCTCCTCGCCCACCGCGCGGATTCTGTTTTTCGCCTCCGTCAAACTCAGCCCCCGCAAATCCGGCATGACGGCGCGGGCCGGTCCGAGCGACACGAAGACTTTGACGCGGCGGCCCTCATGCACCTTGGCGTTGGCCGCCGGCCGCTGGTCGTAGACGACGCCGGCCGGATCGGTTTTTCTGTAATTGCGCTCAACCACCGGCTCGAGGTCCGCCCGGTCAAGAATCCGGACCGCGTCCGCCTCCTGCAGGCCCTTGACCGCCGGCACCACGCGGTGTCCGACCGTCCGGGTCAGCATGATCCAGGTGACGCTGAGGGCGAGAAAGGTCACAGCCAAAAATTTACATAGCGACTTGATCCACCGTTTCCAAGGCATCGTTCAACGCTCCGGTTGCGGGGTTACAACTGTGGGCGGGCGGTTTGCGCGTAAAACGCGAGGCTCCCGAAAATATTGTTCTCCTTCGATTCCGCCGCTTCCTTGAAACTGGCCCCAGCCTCGTCCGCGCGGCCCAGCCTCAGAAGCGCGACGCCCTTGCGATAGAGCACCTCCGGCGACGAAGAGGAGGTGCGGCCGAACTCGGTGAGGAACCGGTCGGCAAGCGAGACGCAGTTTTCGGTCCGGCCGGCGTTGAGTTCCAGCGCCATCCAGATGGTGAAGACCCGTTCACGAAGATAGTGCCGGCCGCTCTCGTCGATGAAATACTTGAACTGCCCCGCCGCCTCGTCCACGTTGTTGTTGGCCAAGTGGGTCATGCCGAGATAGTACCTCCCGAGCGCCGCGAATTTGGAGTTGGGATGCAGGCTGACCAGTTGGTTGAACTGCCCGGCCGCCTGCCCGTAGTTCCGGTTGCGATAGGCATAATAGCCCTGGGTAAAGAATGCGTACGCCCGTTCCTCCGCCGACCGGATATACCACAACCCTGCGGGCAGACCGACGACCAGAATCACGAGCAGGATCAGGATCCGTTTGGCCGCCTCCGGGTTCGTTTTTATATAGGCTCGAACTTTGTCCAGCACTTCCATCCCATCCACCCTGTCTCGACGCGGCGGTCAGCGCGTCAGAAGCTGTTGCTCAAATTGAAATTCCAACGGTACTTGTAGCTGTCGTCGCTCATGCCGAACTGGGTGCCGACGCGAAACGAGATGCCGCGCGTTTCGATGAGGAACCCCGGCGCGAGATACACCTCGTTCTTGGTGCCGGCGATTCCATTGAACTCCATGAGAAATGATACGCCGGGCCGGATCGAGGCGTTGACGCCACCATTGTATTTCAACTCGTTGCCGTACCTTTCGCCGCCCACAAAATTGTAGCCGACGTTGACCAGCCACTTCGTAAACCCGATTTCCTTCATCCCGACGCCGAAAAATTCGACGTCGGTTTTGCCGTTCCCGATTCCCTTGGACGCGTCGCCGGTCGGCGGTTCGACCCGCATCCCGAAAGCGCTTGACAGCCAGCGCCGGCCTCCGGCCTGATCGCTCACGCGGAGCTTCTGCTGGAGCACCACATCGCCGATCCCGTCGAAATCGGTCACGGCATTATCCAAGAAAACATAGGGAACTTCAAGAGACAACTCAAACCGCTCGCTCACGCCGTACGTGAGGTGGGTCGGCACGATCGATTTGGCTTTTAGGGTGTTGGTGGTCTGCGCCCAGATGCCCTCGTCGATCAGGGTCTTGGACGCGAGGCGCCGCACCTCGGCCTTGTTGAGGCCCTGCGTGACGGAAATTTCGCCGGGCATGGCGAAGGAAAGATCTTCGATGAATTGGAAGTCCTTGACCTTGGCAAACGCGGGGTTCGCAATAAGAAGGATTAGTCCAATGTATATCCATGTTCGATGGCCCATACGTCTCACCTCTCAGGTGACAGAGTGACACCCCCGCTTGTCCACTCTTCGGCCGGATCGCCTTGAAACTTTAGGAATCTTTTTGAACGAGAAACGCCGTCGCCGCGCCCGCCGTCATCTCGCGCCGGGCCACCACCGAAAACCCCGCGCCGGCCAGCAGCGACACGAACTCGTCCCGCGTGAAAAATGACCGGACCGTCCGCGTCAGGTGCCGGTAGGCGCCGAACGATCCCGAGCAGAGGCCGCCGAGGAACGGAACCCAAAGACCGAGGTAGAGCCGATAGGCCGCGCCGAACCAGGAACGCTCCGGCCGCATGAATTCCAGGATCAGGCCCCGGCCGGATGGGCGCAGGACGCGGCGCAGTTCCGCAAGAGCCCGGGCGGGATCCGCGAAATTCCGCACGCCAAACGCGACGACGAAACCGTCGAACGCGCCGGCGCGGAACGGAAGCCGCAGCGCGTCCGATCCGATGCGATGCGCGACCCCGGCCGGCATCCGGCGAAGAATCGGGACGCAGAAATCGGCCGCGACGATCCGGACGGCCGGCTGCGCCGCATGGAGCGCCCGAGAAAACGCGCCGGTGCCCGCCGCAAGGTCCAGGAACCGCTCGCCGGCGGCCGGCACGACCATCTCCGCCGCCTTGCGCCGCCAGCGGTTGTCCTGTCCCAGCGAGAGGAGCGAATTGAGGAGATCATACCGGGGCGCGATCCGGGCAAAGAGATCCTGAACGGCCCGCGGGTCGGGGCCACGGAAAGCCGCAGTCGTGTTAGGGACGGGAGAAACTATTCGTAGATGGTATCGGCAAACGTTTTGCCGGCCGGAATCATCGGCAGAACGTGTTCGGTGTATTTGACCGACACATCCAGAACGTAGGGCGTGCGCGCCGCGAGCATTTCCTCGAGCGCGGGCCGCACGTCGCCCTTGCGGGTCACGTGCCGGCCGGGGATTTTGCAGGCGGCGGCGATGGCGGTGAAATCGGGGTAATCCTGTTCGGGATTGTTCGGATCGCCGATGAAGGTCTGCGCCCGCTTCGCTTCGTAAAACCGGTCCTCCCACTGCACGACCATGCCAAGGTGCCGGTTGTTCAGGATGAGCGCCTTGACCGGAATGTTCTCGGCGTAGGCGGTGGCCAGTTCCTGGATGTTCATGAGGAAGGATCCGTCGCCGTCCACGTCGACGACCTCGAAGTTAGGTCGGCCAAGCTTGGCGCCGAGCGCCGCCGGGTAGCCGAATCCCATCGAGCCGAGCCCCGACGATGAGAGAAACGTCCGGGGCGTGCGCATCTTCAGCCACTGCGCGGCCCACATCTGGTGCTGGCCGACGCCCATGGTGATGATGACGTTCCGGCCCTCGATCAGCCCGTTGAGTTCAGCGAGCACGAACTGCGGCAGAATATCCTTTTCCTGCGTGTCGTATTTGTACGGAAATTTTTTCTTCTCCTCCTCGATCTGCGAAATCCAGTCCCGGTGGTCCTTGGGTTTCGCCAGCGCCAGGATGGCTTCGAGCGCGAGGCGCGCATCGGCGACGATCGGGATCTGGACCGGCTTGTTCTTGTTGATCTCGGAGGCGTCGATGTCGATGTGAATGATTTTTCCGTGTTTCGCAAATTCCGAAACCTTGCCCGTTACCCGGTCGTCGAAGCGCACCCCGGCCGCGATCAACAGGTCCGCGCGGCTCACGGCCCAGTTGGCATACACGGAGCCGTGCATGCCCAGCATGTCGAAAAAGAGGGGATGGTTCGACGGAAAACACCCGAGACCCATCACCGTCGACACCACCGGAATGTTGCACCTCTCGGCCAGCCTGATCAGCGCGTCGTGCGCCTCCGAATGGATGCACCCGCCGCCGATGTAAAGGACCGGCCGTTCGGACTCGGCGATGGCCTGCGCCGCCGCCCGCACCTGCGCCGGGTTCGGCTCCCGGGGCGGCCGGTAACCGGGCAGGTCCATCGGCTCGTCAAAGTTGGGGATCGTGTGCGCCTGCTGGACGTTCTTTGGAATGTCGATCAACACCGGCCCCGGCCGGCCGGTCGACGCGATATGAAACGCTTCCTTGACGATGCGGGCGAGGTCGTTCACGTCCGTGACCATGTAGTTGTGCTTGGTGAGCGTCCTGGAAAACCCCACCACGTCGGTTTCCTGAAACGCGTCCCTGCCGATCACGGGGGTCGGCACCTGTCCGGTGATCGCCACGAGCGGGATCGAATCGAGTTTGGCGTCCGCGATCGGCGTGGCCAGATTGGTCGCGCCGGGACCCGACGTCGCCAGCGCCACGCCCACCTTGCCGGTCACGCGCGCATACCCTTGCGCCGCAAACCCGCCGCCCTGCTCGTGCCGCGGGAGGACCACGCGGATGCGGGCCTTTCGCGTGAGGGACTGATGGATTTCCATGGACGCGCCGCCCGGATATCCGAAGATCACCTCGACGCCCTCGCGCACCAGCGCCTCTTCCAGAATGTCGGCGCCCTTCATTTTGGTCGCGGCCTCCGGCGCGGGGGCCGGCTGCATTCCCGTCTCAAACGCTTTCGCAGGTGTAGCCATATCGACCCATTATGTCGAACGCGCCGGATGCTGTCAAGGAAAAAGGGAATATGATAAGGGAGGGGTGTGACGCCGACGGACGAGACCGCAACCAAGACCGGCAAGACCGACCCATCCGCGAAACGGGACATCCTGTACGTGATCCTGTGGAGCTTGGTCATCTACGCGACCATTCCCTACATGCAGCCGTTCATGCAGTTTCTGGGCCGCAATCTCGGCGGCGACCCGGTTCTCAACCCGCTGTTTGCCGTACTTGTGTTCGGACTCTTGGGCGTTTTTTCCTGGAAGACCGTCCGGCGCCCGGGATTCGGCGCGGCGCGAGGGGTGTGGCTGGCGGCGATCCTGGGCGTCTATGCGTATTTCATGTGGAGGATGGAGATACCGGCGGAAAAGATTCACTTCCCGGAATACGGCATCCTGGCGATCCTCATGTTCCGGGCCGGCCGCCACTGGTTTCCGAATCGACCGACGTATGCAGCCGTTGTGGCCGCCGGCTACCTGATTGGTCTTTCCGACGAGTACATCCAGTCTTTGAGTCCCCCGCGCGTGGGTGAAATCGCCGACACGCTGTGGAATCTGCTCGCGGTCGGGCTTGCACTCCTCGGGATCCACCGGGCGTGGGTTCCCGACGAAACGGGCGTCGCCCTGCGTCGGCGGCACGTCCAGGTCGCCGGCGGGCTGTGGATCGCCGCGCTCATCGCCTGCGCGCTCTTCATCCACACGATCTCCGAGCTCGGGTACAAGATCGAGGACCCGGACATCGGCCTCTTCCGGTCCGCGTTTACGAAATCGGACCTCGCCCGCGTGGACGCCGAGCGAGGCGCCGAAGGCGCGGCGCTGATCGACACGACGGATGACACGTCTTACGGCAAGTTCCTCCGGACCTACACATCGAAGAAGGATCCCTACATCCACGAGGCGCGGGTGCATCTTTTTCGCCGGGACCGGTATTTGCGGAAATCCCAGGACACCGGCACGGCCGATGAACAGGAGAGACTCGGGCACCTCCACGTCGCGGTCATGGAAAACCGCATTCTCGAACGCTACTTCCCCGCCTTGATGGCCGGCAGCCGGCGCTGCGGCTGGCGGGAACGCGCGCGGGAACGGGAGGGGCTTCTCGCGTCCCGGCAGGCGCTCACACCCGATTACGAAAGCGCGGGCGGAAAGCGAATGATCACCGCGTTTGACCGGCGGAAGCTCTGGCTGGTCACGGCCGTTCTATGCATGGCGATCCTTGTGATCGCCACCGGCGCCGCGAAACGGTGCGAGAGATGATTTCGTACCCGGTATCCCCTCTCCCGCCCTCGGCGGGAGAGGGTCAGGGTGAGGGTGGCGCTTCATGGCCACCATCACCTTCGTAGATCGTCAATCAGTTGCAGGCATCCACTGATTGATAGGTATACCCGTGGTATACGGCTTTACCGAAATTTTTGGGGTGTCCCAAAATGTCAATCTTTGACGCAAGTTATGATAATCGTATATCCATTGCTGTCAGGACTGCCTATCCTTGTGTAGCCGGTGGGACATGAGGTGTTCGGGTCCAATCCTTGGCAATAAGCATACAAAGTGCTATTACGCGGATTGTAAAATCCGCACCATGTGCCGGAGGGGACGGAACCGTTACCATAAAGCGCACCCCACGCGTTAGCGTTGCAATACTCAACGGATTTTGTGCTTGAATTGTATCTGAGGATTCCTGCATGAGGAGTATCACATATTGTCTCGCTCCCAAGTTTGATTCCGCCTGCAACATCCAATCTTGCATTTGGAGACGTAGTCCCGATGCCGACATAACCGTTTTCCTTCACAACCCAAAACGTATCTCCCACCGTCATCGTGTCCCGGATCATGAGATTGCCCTTCACAACCAACTTCCCGCCAGGACTTGTATCCCCAATGCCGACATTGCCGGCCGTGTAATAAGCGTTCGCCCCGTTCAGCGTGAATGGAGAGGACCCGGTATCACCCTTCGGTCCCGTGTCTCCTGTGAGTCCCTGCGGCCCTTGCGCTCCAGTCGCACCTACCGCGCCCGTATCGCCCTTCGATCCGGTGTCGCCTTTGGTACCCTGCGGACCCGCCGCGCCCATCGCACCTGTGTCACCCTTCGATCCGGTGTCGCCCGTGAGTCCCTGCGGTCCTTGCGGACCCGTCGCACCTGCCGCACCCGTATCACCCTTCGGTCCGGTGTCGCCCTTGGGTCCCGGTGTGATGCCGGTCAGGCCCGACCCGTTGCCGACAAAATTGCTTGCTGTGACTGTGTTGGCCACCGAGAGCGAACCGTAGGCTTGCGCGCCTGTGTCGAGGAACTTGGCGATGAATGCGTAGGGGGAGGTCGTCAAACGAATACGCGGTGACATTTCGCCGTCCGGGGAGACGGTCACGCCGAGCCAGTATTGGGTGTCGAAGGCCAGATTCACGCCGCCGCTTGTTTGGCTCCCGAGGATGGCGCTCACGATGCCGTTGGCGGGAGTCACCGTCTGTACTTCCGACCACAGAAAACTTCCGCCGGTTGCCGTGTTGTATATTTTCAACGTCACTGTCCTGGCGCTCGTGATCCGCGTGCCCTGCGAGTCGGTCAACTCGCCTTGAAATGAAATGAATTTGGGCACGTCCGCTTCAGCGTCAGCCGCGCAGATGCTGAACAATAAAACCAACAAGAATCGAAACCTCAATGCCGACTTTTTCATCTTACATCGACCTCCCCGGAACGGTTCAATACAGCAATGCCGCAACGCAGCGACGAAGACACTCATCTTGTAATCGCCAATTTATCGACGAGTTTGACCCCGCCGGATTCCAGAATGTAAATGTAAACGCCTGTTCCGAGTTTCTGCCCGTTCTTGTTCGTAGTGTCCCACGTCAGGCCGTTTGAACCTGCCGACCCGCTCTGCGCCAGTTCCTTCACCGGCTTTCCACCCACGTCGAAGATTTTGAGTTTGACGCCGGACGCGCTTTGCAAATTGTATTTGAACGTCATATTCCCGGAGGCGTCCGGGCCGGGATTCGGATAGACAAACGTATTTTCTTTCGACAAGGGCGCCGACAAAAACGCCGATAAATATTCCGGAGTTCTCACAACGAGGGTCAACGTCGCCTCCGAGTTCAACTGCACGACCGTCGACGATTTCTTCCGAAGATCGACCACGCCCTCCGGTCCCCCGATGAGATACGCTCCGTAATCATTCGGTATTGCCCCCGCGTCCCACGCCAGCGTCACCGGCCAGGAGGCGCCGGCGCTCACCACCACATCCCATGCCGCCGTTGTTGAAATTTGCGGAATCAAGCTCGCCGCCAGTAAAGGGGATTGAGGATTTCCCGCCAATTCACGGATGCCAACCTGAACAAAATCACCGATCGCCGGCGCTTTGTACGCGTCGTACCCGTCGCGGCCCTCTCTTGCCCCCGGAGCCACACCCACGTAATTGTAGTCATCGACGGCGCCGTTCGGCCCGGTCGCCTTTAACGGAATGATCCATTGATCGACTGTTCCTGTTCCCTCTCGATACGTGGGCGCCTGCATTTTCACGTTCGTCGTCTGCGGCAGACGCTTGTTTGGATAAAACGCCAGTGTGCATCCGGTAGCGCACCCCGGCGCGGCGTCAGGGATCTTCATCCAGAATCCCGACCAAGGTTTCATCTGCACCGTCGTGTCGAACGTCGTCAGCGCCGTGCTGATCGACCCCGTCGCCGGACCGAACACATACCCGCCGCCCGCTGATTCTTTTCGCCAGTAGATTTTCGTGTGATAGGAGTTCGCGTCGAGATTCGACATCTGGACGGATTTGGATAGCATCGTGTCCGACGCATCGGTGTCGAGCCTCACGTCCACCGTCCAGTCGATATAGTGTTGAAACGGATTGCCGATCATGTTCCAGCCGGGATGAACGAGAATCTGATACGGCGAATCCGACGCGGTAGAGCCGGCGGAGAGGCCGACGGTCGCGTCCGCACCTTTGGACAGCGCGAAATACGCCCGGCCAGCGATAAAATCGCTGAATGTCCCGACGGTCGAATTGTTGGGCGATGCCTGGCCGGAAACGGACAGATATTGTTGAAATGCCGCGTCGGGCGTCGCCTTCGGGTCCCACCGGTAAATGATGAGACTGCCAACCCCTGCCACGCCGTTTACGCCGATCCCGTTCACCCCCGCCACCGGTTTCGCAAACGGCGCGAACATCGTCCATTTCTTATTCGTATCCGTGCTCACCAGAATCTTGCGCTGGTTGGTGTAGACCGCCAGTTGAGTTTTTTGATTGGGCGCGGCGGCTGGCGTGGCCGTGACGAGATAAAACCCGTCGCCGCTTGCAAGCACAATCGATTTGCTGACACGCCCGGCGGCGTCCGACGCGGCAGTCTCGGTCGTTCCGACGGCGGTTCCCTCGTATTCGACCATAAAATCAACGCGGGCATTTGAGATCGGCCCGCATGTGCCGGAATCCTTGACGTCAATCACGAACGTCGCTGTTTCTCCGTTGGCAATGACCTGGTGATTGCCGCTCACGACGATGAGGGAGTCTCCTCGCGTGGCCGACGCCGTAATTCCCAACCGCATGTAAAACAGCCCGGGTCGAAACGCGTAACCGGCGCTCGAAGCCGTATCCACGCCGACCTGTCCGACGGAGGTCTGGAAGATGTGTCCGGCGGATGCGAGAGTGTCGCCGCCGCCATCGAGAACCGGCTCGGTGATCTGGTTGTTGGTCGATGTGAGGAAAGCATAGGCCAGAGCGACGCAGATAATGATGATAAGTGCCGCCAAGCTCAATGCTCGTTTGCGATTCATCATCTTGTCAAAAAATGATCGTAACCTTGTACGGAATTCCTCTTTTAAGAGGCCCTATCACAGATGGTCCATCATCCTTTTGAAATTTAGTCTTCCTGCAGTAATCCTCGACATGCTGTTTGCACTCCGAGAATTGTCTAGGGTCGCCAAGTCTTGAAGGATGGTTGAAACTGTTTAAAAGGCGGGTGAATTCGGATTCGATATTTTCTGTGTTATCGGGTAAACCACGCCTTGTTTCACTTAAAAATACGTCTTTCAGTCCTAAAATTGAAATTGCACCGGTAAAGAGCCTACGTTGTTTCCCGGTTGCATTTCTGGAAAAAGTCGCGCCTTTTATATAATTCACAATTTCTTGGTGATTCTGTCGAATTAGGAACTCGGAAATTTCGCGATGATACCGTCGAGCGCCGATGTTTGGCATGTCTCTACCTCCATAAAAAAGGGCAGGACGCCCAGAACTTCGTCGTCGCCGAGCAAGGCACAGACGGGTTCCACTTCGGACGCCCCGCCCACACTGTAGGCAGAGCAGTTCCGTCTGTGCGTTCGATATGGTATCGCTTGCTCGGCGACAAACCGTCACGACTAGAGCTGTGACAATCAGATTTTCACAAATCTCCGGGCGAAATACAAGACAAATCCGAATCATGAAACCGCCACACCCTCCGTCAAACGGCGCGTCGTGTTCCCCTCTCCCACCGTGGGCGGGAGAGGGTTGGGGTGAAGGCGGCAGTCCCTTGTCGGCGCCATCCACCCCCTCACCTCAATCCGTTCGGCGAGTTTTTCACCTTTCCCTTGTTTTGGAACACGCCTATTGAGATAATGACTGCATCTGAAAGGCCTAAGTGGAATCTCTTTGAAAGAGGAGAACGGCTGTGGCCCAAAAAGTTCGAAGCCGACCTTTAAGGGTCGGCTGCCGCTGCAGAAGGTGTAATTTGCATGGGACCCATTCTTCGGGTATATATTGATACGTCAGTGGTCAGCGGGTGTCTCGAGGAGAAGTGGCAGGAAGACAGCCTGAAGTTGATGGAGTTGTTTGCGAGCGGAAAAATGCGGCCGGTGCTGTCGAACCTGACCATTGACGAGGTTTTGGCGGCTCCGAGCGCCGAGGTCCGCGCGCTTCTGGAGCGGCCGGAATTGAAAACCGCCGAGAAGGTCAAATTTGACGATGAGGCCGACGGGCTGGCCGAGGCTTACATTCAGGAAGGCGTGGTTACGCGAAACAGTTTGACGGACGCGCAGCACATCGCGGCGGCCACCGTGTTCCGGGCGAATGTGCTGGTCAGTTGGAATTTCAGGCACATTGTAAACTTGAGACGGATTCAAATGTTCAATGCGGCGAATCTGAAGCGAGGATATCCGATGCTGGATATTCGTTCACCGAAGGAGGTTCTCGGCTATGGAGACGTTGAAGGATTTTGATGCGGTCAAAATGATGCGGGAAATCCGGGACAGAATGAGCCAGGAAATGAAAGGCATGACGTCCAAGGAGCGGATTGAATACATCAACAAGAAATCCGAACGCTGGATCGCCGAAAATCCCGGTCCTGTCTCCACTCCGCAGCCATCCAGCCAAAGATAAAAACAAACCCGAAGTCGTCGAGCCGCCGCACGAGAGTGTATCGTTACCTGATTCCTTACACCTGATCGAGCGCCGATTCCAATCCGTCGAGAAACAGCCGCGCCCACTGCAGACAGGCGCGCGACGCCTGTTGCCGCCGTTTGAGATGTTCGGATTCCGGTTCGACAGAACAAACCGTCCGGAGCCGCTCACCCACCTCGTAGGAGGCCATATCGACCCAGCGAACGAGATCAAACGGGCCGATTTTGTCGATCGCCGGGTTGGTTTCCAGGCCGGAAAGATCGCGCCGGAGTTCCGCCAGACGCGCCCGGGCCGCCGGTTGGTTGAACTCGGGTCGGGCGGCGGTTGCACGGTTCAAGCGTGTCTCGATTTGATCCCGGGAGGATGAAAACCGGCCCAGAAATTCGTCGACGGACACCTGCGCGTAGCCTTTGAGCGCCAATCCGTGGGCCGGCCCCACGATGCAGGAGGGCAGTCTGGTTTTCGCGGCGGCGTCTTCCATCCAGTGCTTGTACAGAATCAAAACCCGGTCGGACCACACGGGCTTGCCGCCGATCCCTTCCACCCGCAGCTTGGCCTTTTCGGAAAGCTCGTCGAAAAACTTCGACTCGCAGGTCTCGTGGCGGTTCACGATCGACATGTGGTATCGCGACCGGTTCGTCCCCCGGCTGTACATCCGGTAGCCGGGAAACGACAGATCGACTCCGACCAGTCCGACAGCCGCGCATCCGGCGATGCGCGCAAGATCGTATCCGGCGGTAATGACGGACCCGCCGTTTTGCAGGAAACCGAATTCGAAATCAAGCAGATATTCGAGCGCCGGCAAAAAACCATTGCGGACGACCGTCTCGCCCCGGATGTCGCTGAGCACATGGCCGGTCTGGGACGCGATCCGGGCCGCGGCCGGATAGAGGCATGGAATGGATGGATAGCAAAAGGCGTCAAACAGAAGGCGTGCCGAGTGATTCGGAAGGTTCAAAAAATCGCGGGCGTTTTCCTCCTGCGCGTCCATCGCGAGCACAAGGTCGGGGTTGCAGTCCGCGTCGAGGAGCGGCGCGAGCGCGGTATCGACCGCCACGATGAGCGCGCGCTCCCTCAGCCGGCGCATCTCCGGCAGGCACGCGTCCAGGCTTGGACCCGCGCCGACCAGAACGACGGGGATTTGATCAAACGCCGCAACGAAGTTTCTCACCGGCGCGGATGAAAGGAGGGCCGGCAGATTATTGGCGAGATTGGCATTCCAGAGGTGCCAGAGTTCCTTGCGCGTGCCCGTGTCGATGTCCCGCTCGTTGATAAATTGCGCGAGAATCCCGCGCGTCTCCGTCAGGGCCGGCCCGAAATAGATTCCGTAGGCGGGGAGATTGAGAATGGCCGTGACCGGCCGGCACCCGGACTCGTCCGCCTGTCTCAGAGCCCGCCGAAAATACTCGGGCCAGTTTTTTCCGGACACCCACCGGATGCGATTGTCAAACAGGAGCGGCCGCAGGTCGATGCAGGTCAGCGTTTCCCTCAGAATCCGGAGGTCCGGCTCGATCACGATCAGGGCCGACCGTTCGGGCAGCCGCTTCCGCGCCGCCTCCGCCAGATGGCCGAGCCCCAGCCCGAACGCCACATAGGCGCGGGCGGGTTCCGGCGACATCCGATCGGCCACTTGTTGGGCCTCGCCTTCCGGCGATTTGACGCTGTGCATGGTCTTGCCGTTCCACTTCAACACGGGCTGGTCGGCAGTGCCGGAAATTTCCGCCGGCTGGACGGGCGGCTCCGGGGCGAGTTCGACCACCAGTTCCGGGTGGCTGTGTTTTAAGATTTCGACATGGGTTCTAAACCTGCGGAGGTCCCGCACGGCCGCCGATCCTCGCCTTTCCTTCAGGCGGGCCGGCGACCGGCCTGACGGACATGAAAATTTCTGGCCTGCATAGTAACGTCTATATCAGAGACCCGTATGAAACAAAAGTTGCCGAAAGGAATGTTCTCCTTCATTCTGTTAACGCTCCTTCTGCTCTCCGGCCGCCTGCAGGCCGGGGAGCAGCCGTTGCCCGCCATGTGGATTCCTTCGACGCTGGAGACGATCCACGTGGATGGCCGCCTGACCGAAGGGTCCTGGCGGGAGGCCGCCCGCGTGGTTCTCCGGGACAACCACACGGGCGGACAACTCGCGCATCCCACGATCGTCCGGTTGATTCGCCGGCAGGATGTCCTGTATGTCGGATTTTTCTGCGCCGATGATGAGGCGAAGGCGGAGATGACGAAACGGGACGACGAGTTGTGGCGGGAGGAGGCGGTGGAGATTTTCCTGGACCCGACCGGAGAGGGGCGGGAGTATCTGGAGATCGAGGTGAATCCGCGGGGCGCGCTCTACGACGGCTGGGTCGAGTACGGGCCCAACATCGATTTTGACCGGGCGAAAGCGTTTGACCTGGCGTCGGTCCGGGTCGCCGCGCAGGTCCAGCGGCGGGGCCGCGCGGGAGTCATGAAAAGCTGGACGTGCGAAATCGCGATTCCATTGACTGAGCTTCCCGCGAAAATCCATGGGACGTTCCGGCTCAACCTCACCCGCGTCGATCACATCGAGGGGAAACATCACTATCAGGCCTGGTCGCCGACGTACCGCTGGTTTCACGCGCCGGAGAAATTCGGGTCGGCGCATTTCAGATGACCGAAAGCGCGAAGCGGATGCGGGCCATGGTGTATGAGGCCGGACGGCTGACGTTGAATGAGCAGACCCGCCCAACGCCGGGACCGGGTGAGATTTTGATTCGAGTTCATGCCTGCGCTGTCTGCCACACGGACCTGCATATCGTCGACGGCGAGATTCCGGCCGGCCGGCAGCCCGTGATTTTGGGGCATCAGGCGGTCGGGGTCGTCGAATCCGCCGGCGAGGGAGTTGAGGCGCATCTGGTTGGCGCACGCGTGGGGGTTCCATGGCTTCACAGCGCCTGCGGCGAATGTGACCGGTGCCGGCAGGGCGACGAGAATCTCTGTGAGGGCGCGCGATTCACGGGATACCACGTGAACGGCGGCTTCGCCGAATATCTCGTCGCCCGCGCGGACTTCGCGCCGCCGATTCCCGCCGCGTTCGACGATCTCGAAGCGGCGCCGCTTCTTTGCGCGGGCGTCATCGGGTATCGCACGCTCCGTATCGCCGGCGTCCGAAAAGGAGACCGGCTCGGGTTGTTCGGGTTCGGCGCGTCTGCGCACCTTGCGCTGCAAATGGCCCGATCGTGGGGATGCGAAGTATACGCGTTTACCCGAAACGACGCGCATCGCCGGATGGCGCGGACGCTCGGCGCGGCGTGGGCCGGCGACACCGGCGATCCGTCTCCGGCGCCGCTGGACTGCGCCGCCGTCTTTGCGCCGGCCGGCGCGGTCGTCGTTCAAGCGCTGCGGCAGATTCGAAAAGGCGGGACGGTTGCCGTCAATGCCATCCACATGAGGGACATCCCGGCCTTCGAGTACGCCCTCCTCTACGGCGAACGCGGCATCCGCAGCGTCACCAACTGCACGCGCCGGGATGCGACCGAATTTCTGGATCTGGCCGCCCGCATCCCCATCCGGGTGAGCGTGGAACGGTACGATCTGTCGGAGGCGAACACCGCGCTGGACCGGATCCGCCGGCGGGAGACACAGGGCGCGGCGGTGCTGGAGGTTACAGGTATTTCCTCCAAGTCCTGAAATTCCGGTCCAGTCGAGATCGAAGCGCCCGGCGATCCTGTCCCCAATTTCTCATTTGCCCCGCAAGTTCCTCAAGAAAATCCACCAGGCAGTTCAGATCATGCATATCAATACATTCCGGCGCGATGTGTCCGTCCGGCGCCTGATTGTGATAGTTGCGCAGGGGCAGGGCCACGCCGGCGGCGCAGCCACCCATGGCGTTGAACAGCGTGGCCTCGCATGTGCCGCCGTCCAGGATGGCCGTCTGGAACTGAAACGTCTTTCGGGCCGCCTGCATGCGCCGCGCGATCCAGATCATGAACCCCACCAGCCCCGGATCGAAGAGGCTCGCGCGATCGCCCGCACGGATGACAAATCCTTTTCCCTGGTCAGCCTTTCCCGGCAATTCCCGGCTCATTTCGATCGAGATGAGTTTGGCACGCCGCGGAAGAATGTTCGTGCGCGCAAGGCCGGCCGCACCCACGAATCCGACCTCCTCCGCGCGCGTGAAACAACAGTAAAGATCGACCGGCCGCCGGGACCGGCCGAGCCGGCGCAGGACTTCCAGCATGACGGCCACGCCGCAGACATCGTCGATCGACCGCGCGTGGATTTTCGACCCGCGCCGGCGAAAGGCCGGCACGTCCCACACGCCAAACGTCCCGTGCGGCAGTCGGAACCCCCTTTGAAGGGGGGTCCGAACCCACACGTGCGTCGGCCGTCCGGAAGCATCCTTGCGGGCAACCCGGCTGATCACGCCGACGCATTCGGGCGACGACACAAATTTCAGACGCCGGCCCGCGAGCCGGTGACCAAGGCCGCCCAGCAGTTGAACGAGCGCCGACCCGGGCCGGGATTGCCGGACGACAAAGCCCGGATGATCCATGTGGGCCACGAGCGCAAGGGGCGGGCCGGAGGGTCCTCCCTGTTTCAACCGCGCGATTCTGTTGCCGTACCGGTCCGTTCTCAAATTCACTCTCATTCGGCCGAGACTTTTTTCGACTTCTTGGATGATCTCAGTCTCGTGGAAAGGAGCGGTTGGCAGAGACAACAGGCGTTCCAGCATGTCTTTCGCTTTCATCAGGCATCCTCGATTCGGCAACCTTGAAATCAGAGAAATACTTGAATTATTGTAACCGAAACCGTTCGGAAGGCAATGGGAACCGGGCCCGACCGTGGGTCGGCCGAAGCGCTAAGTTTATGTTGCTCGTGCCATTTGCCGAAAAGAGAGACAAACGGTTCTGGAGGGACTGAGTCTGTGGACATGTCAAGCGTATTGGGCTTAGGCATTGCAATGGCCGGCCTGATCATCATGATGAAAATGGAGGGGCTGCACATCATGCACGTGCTGTACGCCCCTTCGGCCTGGGCCATCATTTTCGGCGGAACCATCGGCGCCACACTGCTGAATCACAAGACCGAGGAAGTCAAAAAAGCGTGGACGATGCTCAAGATCGCATTTACCGAGATCAAGTTTGAGCCGACGGAACTGATCGAAGTCATCGTGAGCCTGGCTGAGAAGGCGCGGCGCGAGGGCGTGATATCGCTCGAGGAGGACATCGAGCAGTTGGCCGATGCGTTTTTGAAAAACGGCTTGCAGCTCGTGGTGGACGGCACCGCACCGGAAGTCACCAAGAGCATCATGGAGACCCAGCTTGACATCATCGACGAGCGGCACAGCGGGCTGGGCGAGATCTGGACCACGGCCGGCGGCTACGCGCCGACCATGGGCATCATCGGCACGGTCATGGGAACCGTCCACGTGTTGGGGGGCATTGAAGAATCCGGCGGCGACGTGGGCAAGCTGGCCGCCGGAATTGCGCTGGCGTTTCTGGCCACGTTTTTCGGAATCTTCTCGGCCAACGTATTCTTCCTGCCGGTCGGCGGAAAGCTGAAATCCAAGCACAAGGCGGAGATGCTGTACCGGAAGATGACCATCGACGGCATCCTCGCCATCGAGCACGGCGAAAACCCCGCGATCGTCAAGATCCGCCTCCTCGCGTATCTGCCGCCGGACGAGGCGAAGAAACTGGAGAAGAAGGTCGAGAAGGAAGGTTGAAATCCGGTTTCCGCAGCCATATACTTGTAGCGTATGTCTAAAAAGAAGGGACATGGCGGAGGCGGGCATGACGCGGCCGGGGGTCTGCGGTGGCTTCTGACCTACGCGGATCTCATCACGCTGCTCCTGGTGTTTTTCATCGTCATCGCGGCCATCTCGAATCCGGAAAAGAAAAAGATCGAATCGCTGGGCGTCGCGCTCTCGAGGGTCTTCGGAGTTTTTCCGGCCGGCAGCAAGACACACATTTCCGTGGCGATGGGAAGCGGGAAGGGACTATTGCCGTACAGCCGGCCGTCCCAGGACGTCAGCCTGAAATTGACGTCGCACTTGGAGGCGGTCGGAACAAAAGGGATCAACGTCGAAACCAAACGGAAGATGCTCGTGATCCGCGTGTCGGGTCTCCTGCTCTTCGGCCCAAACTCCGCCGAGCTTCTGCCGAGCGCCCAGGAAGTCCTGGACCGCGTCGGATCGTTTCTCAACCTCATTTCGAACAGATTCACCATCCAGGGAAACACGGACGACGCGCCGTCCTCCTCGCCACTCTATCCCTCCAACTGGGAACTCAGCACGGCCCGGGCCACCTCCGTCGGACACTACCTGATGGACCGGCACCGGGTCGATCCTTCGCGGGTCACGATTTCCGGCCGGGCGGAATTCGATCCCATGACGTATGAGCTGAAAGACCATTTCGAGGAAGGCAAGGAAGTCAACCGGCGGGTTGACATCCTGATCGACTTGGAAGGATCGTAGGCGAAAAATTCGGGCGGGGGGTGGGGCAGAGACGGGAACGGAGTCAGCCCCAAGTCATTTATGATCTAAGGGACATCATACTCATCACAGCACCGTTTGGACGTCGGGGTCGTTGAGGTCGTGGCCGATACGGAGGGAGGTATGTCCGTTATCGTTGACAACGGAAATGTCCCAACGTTGCATGTCGCCGGCCCCGATAATCATGTCGACCGTCAATTTCGGCGAAACGAACGCATGCGCATCGATGTCATGGTTTTCAATGTGGATTTGAAGATAGATCGTGCCGATGGCGACGAGTTTCGTGTCCAATTCGGCCTGCCCGAACAATTTGGGAGACTTCATTTTCACAACCAGGGCGCCGGCGGGGACTTTGTCCTCCCGGATAAAGGTATGATATGACCCCGAATCGACGAGCGCCCGCACCCGGCCTTTGCATTCCTCCGTGGTTGTCACCTCGACTTCGCGAACAGGTTTACTCATACGTCCTTCACCCCCATCATCCCCATTGTATCAAACCGTCGGCATTCATGCCAGAACACTTCTTAACAGCCCATCGTGGTTCCCAGAAATTCCTCCAACAAATTGCATGCGACCTTCAGGCGGTATCGAGCCGTCGACCGGATGTCGTCGATGGGCTTGAGTTCCGTTCGCAGCGTTTCCACGGCCAGGGACACGGCGCCTGGCTCCAGCCTGCGCCCCTCCAGGACAGATTCGGTTTTGCGGGCCCGATAGGTGAACGGCATGACGCTCGCAAAGACGAGCCGGATTTTTCGGATCTCGCGCGAGCCGCCCAGCTCCACGAGGCCGGCCAGAAGCACCTTCGAGATCGCCTGAAACTTTCTCGTGCCAACCTTGCGAAAATAATCGATGCTGCCCGGCGCCGGAACCGGGATCCGGATGCCGGTGATCAGCTCGTCGGGCCGGCGCGCGGTCTGCTTGTATCCGGAATAAAATTCGCTCAGCGCGACCTGACGCACGCCGGCGGCGGACGAAAGCTCGACCGTTGCGTCGTAGGCCATGAGCGGCGGAACGCCGTCCGCGGCCGGCGACGCGTTGGCGATGTTGCCGGCCCAGGTCGCCCGTGACTGGATCTGAACCGCGCCGATCTCCCGCGCGGCCAGCGGCAGCATCGGCAGGAGGCGCCGGACCTCCGCATGACGCCGCACGTCCGCATAGGTCGTGAGCGCGCTCAACCGGACTTCGCCGGGCGGGTCAGCGCCTCCGGCGCCCCAAGTGCCGGCGTCTCTGACGCCGGCCGACACTTCAATGGGACGCCGCAGTTCCGGGACCGAATACAAATTCAAATAGACACCCGGCTCAAGCTGCCCCGCGTTCAACAGGACCATGATATCGGTCCCGCCGGCCAGCGGGACCGGCGGCGGCGTCTGCCGGAGGGAGGCCAATGCCTCAGCCAGCGTCCGCGGGCTGATGACGGCGAAATCGGCGATGGACGATTTCATTTTGCCATCGCCTTCTTGACCGCTTCAAAAATCCGGATGTAGCCGGTGCACCGGCAGAGATTGCCGGCCAGGGCTTCGCGCATGTCCTCCGCGGAGCCGGGATCGCGCGCGTAGGCGACGGCCGCCATGATCATGCCCGGCGTGCAAATCCCGCATTGCGCGCCGCCCTCCTGCGCGAAACTTTCCTGCATGGGATGGAGCCGCCCGTTTTCAGCCAGTCCCTCGATGGTCGTGATCTGTTTTCCCTCCGCCTGGCACGTCGGCACCATGCAGCTCATGACGACCTGCCCATCGAGAAAGACCGTGCAGGCGCCGCATTCGCCTTCCCCGCAGCCCTCTTTCGTTCCCGTGAGCCCCACGTCTTCCCGGATCGTGTCGAGGAGACGCTTGAGGGGATGCACGGCGCCGGACCAGGATTTTCCGTTGATGACAAACGACGACTTTTCTTCGGCCGGGGCGCTCATGAAATCGCGTCGAGAATGGTTTCAGGCAAAATCGGAATTCGGGGAATGATGCGGTCCCCCAGCGCAAATGCGACCGCGGCCGCAATGGCCGGCGCCGGGCCGTCCATCGGCAGTTCCCCGAGACCTTTCGCGCCGAACGGACCGTTCTGATAGGGGTTCTCATAAAAGAAGACGCGAATCGGCGGCGTGTCGGCCGTGGTCGGCAGAATGTAGTTGGTCAACTGGCAGTTCTGCATGACGCCCTGCTTCAGCGCCACGTCTTCGTACAGCGCCCAGCCGATCGCCTGCGCCACGCCGCCTTCGATCTGGCCTGCGGCGATCACGGGATGGATCACGCGACCCACCTCCTGGACCGCGACGAAATCCTTCATCTGCGCCTGATAGGTCGCCATGTCGATTTCGAGATCGGCTACATAGCATGCCCATGCATAGGCGGCGTAGGCGGAGCCCGTG
This sequence comes from Candidatus Lindowbacteria bacterium RIFCSPLOWO2_12_FULL_62_27, assembly GCA_001784175.1. Lineage (GTDB taxonomy): Bacteria > Lindowbacteria > 2-12-FULL-62-27 > 2-12-FULL-62-27 > 2-12-FULL-62-27 > 2-12-FULL-62-27. The sequence goes on along the minus strand of MFPR01000028.1, from coordinate 104,966 downwards.
TAGGTTTTGTCGTCCCAGCTCACGTCCGGAGGCGGCTTGTATTTGGAATAGACTTTCAGTTCTCCGAACCTCTGCAAATATTTTCCCGCGGCCGCTCGAAACTCGGACGGCGTGTGGCCGTTCCCGGCCAGCGCGCCGGATTTGACCAGGACCTCCTTCAGGTCAGACGCCGCGCGCCGGAGAAGCTCACCGACCACCATGCACGTCCGCGAGGCGACGGTGGGGCCGCTGTTCGGCACGACGGCGGTGTCGGGCACGGCAACCTCGACCATCTCGTACGGGATTCGCAGCTCCTCCGCCACGATCTGGCTGTGCGTGGTGAAGGACCCCTGGCCGATCTCGGTGTTGGCCGAGAGAATCCGGACGGCGCCGTCCCGCGTCAGTTCCAGGCCGGCCTTTGAATCGAGAAAGACCTCGCCGCTGCCGGTGAATCCGGCGCCGTGAAAGAAGAGCGCCAACGCAACGCCTTTTTTGATCCGGGTCGAGCTCCGGTTGTGCTCACGATACGCCTTCGTTTTTTCAAGATACTTCGACTCGTCCATCGCCTTCCACATGAGACCCTCGAGACCCGTCTCCTCCTGCATGACCTGGCCGGTGGCCATGCGGTCGCCTTGATGCAGAAGATTACGGCGACGGAGCTCGTGCGGTTCGATCCCGAGTTCGCAGGCGGCGCGATGAAGATGGAGTTCGAGCGGGAAAATCGTCTGCGGCGCGCCGAACCCGCGGAAGGCGCCGTAGGGCGGAGAATTCGTGAAGACCGCCCGGGTATCGATCACGACATGATCGCAGGCGTACGGCCCGAATGCGTGGAGCGTGCCGCGGGACAGGACCACCGTCGAGAGCGTCACGTAGGCGCCGCCGTCCATCGTCGCGTCGACTTTCAGGGCCAGAAGTTTCCCGTCCTTCGTGAATGCCGCCTTCACCCGCGTTTTGCACGGATGCCGCTTGGTCGTCGCCCACATGTCTTCCATCCGGTCATAGACGATTTTGACGGGCCGGCCGCCCGCCTTCCACGAGAGCAGCGCCGCATGGCCCGCCGGCAGCGTCGGATATTCCTCCTTGCCGCCAAAGCCCCCGCCGGTCACGGTGTAGATCACGCGGACGCGATCGTCCGGCAAATTGAAAAGAGGTTTGAGACCTTTATGCACATAAAACGGGCACTGCATCGATCCCCACACGGTCACGCCACCGGTAGGCGACGCCACTGCGACGACCCCCTGGGGCTCGATGTAGAGCTGTTCCTGAGGTCCGGTCCAGTACTCGCCCTCGATCACGACGTCGGCCTTTGGCCAGACGCTCTCGGGATCGCCCTTTTGGATGTGATACTTTTTGAAAATGTTGTCTTTCCCGTACTGGATATTTCCGCCGGCGAGACTTTCCTCGATCGTCAGGATCGCCGGCAACTCCTCGTACTCGATGTGGACGCGCTTCACCGCTTTTTCGGCCATCCCCTTATCGGGATGCGCCAGAAGAACGACGGGTTCGGCCATGTGCCGGACAAGGCCGTCCGCGAGAAAAGGCTGGTCGAGTTCGATCAGGCTCACGACGTTTTTTCCGGGAATGTCCCGGGCGGTCACGACGGTGAATTCATCCCAGGGCACGCCGGGCTCGAAAGAGATTTTCTTGATCCGGCCGTGCGGCACGGTCGACCGGACGGTCTTGCCGTGGAGGCATCCTTCGAATTTCAGGTCGTCGAGGTACTTGGCCGATCCGGTGACTTTCTCAAGAGATTCTTTTCTTGGCGGATTGTGCCCCACCCACCGGTAGGCAGGCGTGGTCAGAACGTCGGGCATGAAATGAAACGGTGGTTAACCGGCCTTTTCCTCTCGCTCCGCCAGCCGCTCGCGCATGTGCCTGCCGGTGCGGCCGGTTTTCAGTTTCGCGATCTCGGCATGGATCGACAGCGCAATCTGCTCGACCGTTTCGTCTCCGAGATCCATCCCGATCGGCGCGAACACGCGCGGGTCCGACTGGGGTTTGATCCCGCGCTTGTTGAGATGGCCGAACAGCGTCTTGATCTTGGTGCGGCTGCCGATCACACCGATGTAACCGGCCGGCGTCTTCATCGCCTTCTCGAGGCACACCTCGTCGTGCGCGTGACAGCGCGTCACGATCACCACAGAGTCCCGCTCACGGACCGGCAGGCGGTCAAACACGAAATCGTACGCCTCGCACACGACCGTCGCGGTTGGATAGAGTTTCGGGTCCGCATAGTCCGGCCGGTCGTCCACGATCACGGCGGGCTGGCCCAGAAATTCGGCCAGCCGCGCGGTCGCCCGGCCCACGTGGCCGGCGCCGAAAATGTAGAGCGCCGGTTTGGCGGGATACACCTCAATGAAGAACTGCATTTTTCCGCCGCAGTACATCCCGGTTTCGGACATGACCAGCCGGTATTCGGTCAGGCGGGGCTTTTCCTCGCGCAGCGCCTCGAGCGCTTCCTTCTTCACGAAAGCCTCCACCGGCCCGCCGCCCACCGTGCCGGAGATCGCGGCGTCGGGATAGACCAGCATCTTGGCGCCCGGCCCCTGCGGCGTCGACAGGTCCGCGGCAATCACCGTGGCCACCGCGACCGCCTTTCCGTTTTTAAGGCACTCGGACAATTCGACCTGAAGTTTCTCCTGGCTGTTCATGTTATCGGTTGCAGTATAACCCAGTCCCCCCGCAAAATCCAGACGGCCGGATTGATGCATTCGGGAAAATGTTGTAGGATGATCGCGCGTGAATCAACCCGCGTGCGCCCATAGCTCAGCTGGATAGAGCGTTGCCCTGCGGAGGCAAAGGTCAGAGGTTCGACTCCTCTTGGGCGCGTACAGGGATGTACAGTCCCTGTTGCCTCAGCTCAAGGTTCGCCAAGGATGGCGAACCCTCCGATCTAAAGCAACAGGGACGCACAGAGATCGCGGCACGCTATTCGTCACTCCTTGATCCCATGCAGCGTCCAGCTCATGTCGTTCGTGTGGCTCAGTTGGGTTCGAGCCAGCCCGGAAGATTTCAACCACTCCTCCATCAGCGCGCCCCGATAGTAATGCGCGATCGGCGCGTTCAACTGATCGAATACCATCGACCAGAGATTTCGGAATGACAGCCGATGGAACAGCATGAAGAACGTGTTGTAGGGAAGTTTTTTCGCGAGCGCAGGCGCCACATGGTTCAGCGGCGCGTAGATGAACGCAATCACCAAGCGCAGAACGCTTGCCGGAATAATGGAGAGAGTTTTCAGGATCGGCAACGGAAGCCGGCGCGTGACGACAGACCGCGCAACCTCCAGCGCGCAGGCCGCAAACCAGTTGTTCTCGCGCCCGTAGACCCAGATGGTGACTGAGCCGCCCTTTTTGACGTACTCGGGATAACTGAAATAGGCGCCCTTGGGGTCCGGCAGGTGATGGACCACGCCCAGACAGAACAACCGGTCGAACACCGCGCGCCGGAACGGCAGCCGGTAGATGTCCGCCTGCACGATGTGGGCATTCGGAAGATCGTGTGACAGCCGTTCCGCCACGCGGGTGGCGAAGGAAAGATCGATGCCGATGACGGTCCGGGCGTGCTTCGCGGAAAACCACACGTGCCGCCCGGTCCCGCATCCGGCGTCGAGGATCAGTTGGCCCTTCAGATCCTCCGGGCGCAGCGGCTGAATCCACCGGTAAAACTGCTCCTCGCTCGCTTCGTCCTTCCAGAGTTCATGAAAATACTGCCACTGGTAGCCCCACACCTCCGCCGCGGATTTCTTGGGTGACCGCACCTGCTCGACCGCCGGCGCCGCGGATCCCATAGGTCGGTGCGAGGGATATTTCGACCAGAATCGGTCCTCCTCCCCGCCCAGAACGTCCTGACGAAGATGCGGTTCAATCAAAACCGGTATCCCTTCCACAATCGGAAACCGGTCGCCCCGATCGCACTCCAAAACGCCCTCCTGGGTCCAGTTCGAATCTCCCGCGAAACTTTTGAGATGAAGGGCGGACTTGCAGAGCGGGCACACCAGTAAATCCATGACTGCGTGTTTCATGGCCGCAAACCTTATGTTCCGCTCAACACCGTGTCAATAATCGGCGGAGCTGTTCCGCTTCCCCGGACGGCGCGAGCGCCGCAAGGTCCGCCGGCAGCATGGCCGAAAGATCGAAATCGCCGATGTGCCGCCATTCGTTTTCGTGCCGCCAGTCCAGCGCATCCTCGTCCGACCTTTGAAAAAACGGCCTATCTTCGGTGGAAAGGCGCGCGAAATCGGACGAGGGCAAATACGAAACCGGCCGGACGCCCAGCGCCTTGGCGGCCGCCATCCTCACCCCAACCGCATAGGGCTCGAAATCCCATCGGGCCAGAGTGGACCGAAACCGCCGGCGCGCCAGGAGATCTTCGGGAGGCGCGGAACTGAACGACACGACTTCATATTGGCCGCGAATGATTTTTCCGGACGCGCGGATTTTTTGCCCGGCGAGAATTCTCGCCAGCGTGTCAAACCCGGTATGCCCGCATCCGGGATCGTTCTGGACAAGGCTGTGGAAATATTCATCCGGGGTCTGGCCCGGCCAAGGCCCGGGACAGGCGCGGGTGTAGTGCCAGAGATAATCGGCGGGCGGCTGTGCGGATGAAGCGCCATCAGGGCAGATGAAGACCAGGGAGCGGCGCTTCTGAGAAGTGCGGGCTCCGGTCCCGGACACGAGTCCCGCTTGCTTGCAATCGAACTCCGGCAATTCCAGCGGCCGGGCACCCAGGTTCAGAAGTTCAAAATTCCCGAACGTTGCCTTTTGTTTGAAGGGTGGCACGGCCACATGGACCACTTTGCCTTGACGGATGGCCCTCTTCCCCTCCTCCTCCATGATCCCGCCACGACGGATCGCAATCCCCACGAGCACGTCCGCGGCTGCGATCACATCCCGGTCTCGATCCCGCATCCGCTCACGCCGATTGGATCCGGCCCCCGTGATGGACACCGGCGCCACAGCACCTCCGTGTTGGCGATAAGACCAACAAACAAAATCGATCGGCAGGATCCCCGATCCGGAAACAAGCGTCCAGCCCTGCCAGGCGGCCCACCCCGCCGCCGCATGCGCCGCGCAAAGCCACCAAGTGTCGGCCGCGACAACCCGCAGCTGCCGGGACAACAGAAACGCAACTTTCATACCGGTTTCTCCGGAACCCTCGATCTCAGACCACGCCATCGGCCTTTGCAATCTCTCTATCGGATCATACCATCCTGACCATGCGAATCGTATTTCTGGCGGACACGCATAATGAACACTGGAACGTGGAAGTTCCGGACGGCGACATGATCGTCCATGCCGGAGACATGAGCGGCTCCGGAACAGCCGACCAGCTCTCAGATTTTTTCGACTGGTTCCGGCGCCTTCCGCATCGACGCAAACTGGTGATCGCCGGCAACCACGACTGGCTGTTTCAACTCAGCGCCGAGCAGGCCCGCAAGTTGGCCAGAGGGGTCGTCTACCTTGAGGACGAGGCCGCGGTGGTCGACGGGCTGAAGTTTTACGGCACTCCCTGGCAACCGTGGTTCATGGACTGGGCGTTCAACCTCCAACGGGGCGCCCCGCTCAAGGCCAAGTGGGATCTCATCCCCACCGGCACGGACATTCTGATCACGCACGGCCCGCCGCACGGCATCGGGGACAAAACCGAGGCGGGCGAACAGGCGGGCTGCGAGGACCTGTCGCGGGCCGTGCTGAAGATACGCCCAAGAATTCACGTGTTCGGTCATATCCATGAGGGTTACGGCGTGCACAAGCGCAAGGGCACGCGGACTATTTTCGTCAACGCCTCGATCTGCAACGCATCCTACGACCCCGTAAACAAGCCGGTGGTCCTGGAACTTGGCGTCGAATGACACCACCACATGTACGACGTGTATACCAACGGTTGGTGTGGTATACGTAAGTCTTAGACCGGGGCGTAGCTTAGCTTGGAAGAGCGCCTGCTTTGGGAGCAGGAGGCCGCGTGTTCAAATCACGCCGCCCCGATTTAGTTTCTTCGACTTACAACTTTGAGGTTTTCCACAATTCGCCGAAAAAAGCCGAATTTTGCCATGTCGGCTTAGAACACGCTTAGAATGAAAATCGAACAGATCCGCGTTGAATCCCGTGTGAAACGACGACGTGTATCTCCAGTCAAGGCCGTCCTTGGGTTTGACATCGAGGATGAAGCGGTTGGCCTGGTGAAGCGTTCGGCTTTTCAGGAAACGGCTCTGACAAGAGACGAGTTGCGGAAAATCGCAGAAACTTTTTTCGGCAATCTGCAGCCCAACACCCAGCGCGGATATGCCAACGCTCTGCGACAGTTTTGCGCCTTTGTGGGCGTACGCACGATTTCCGAACTCCTCGGCCTTCTCTACCGAGTCGGGGCGGGGAAGGCGCACGTCATGCTCTTAGATTTCCGAAATCATCTGCTGAAAAGTGGGCGCTCGTCCGGCACCATCAACGGCCACATCAGCGCGATTCGGCAGTTCTCGACCTTTGCCTGCATGGCCGGGATCCTCAACTGGAAATTTTCGCTCAGGCGTCTTCCCTACCTGTCGCTTCGCGATACGCGAGGCCCGGGTCTTGAAGGCGTGCAAAAGATGATCAACGAAGCCGCCAGGCAACCCGGACCAAGGGGACTACGCGATGTCGCCTTGCTTCGCGTTCTCTGGGATTTGGGGTTTCGCAGAGGCGAGGTCGTGCGTTTGGATGTTTCGGATGTCGATTTCGAAGGGGAGTTCATTTGGGTTCTCGGCAAAATGCGACTTCAAAAGGAAAAGATCGGTCTCCCGCCTGAAACGATCCAAGCACTCCGCGCATGGTTGGGTGACCGCCGATCAGGCCCGCTGTTCACGAACGTGGCTCGCGGCGCCTTTTCTGGAAACCGAATGAGCGACGACATGATTTACGCCGTGATTCGCGGACTGGGGGCAAAATGCGGGATGAGAGTACGGCCGCACGGAATCCGTCATGCGGCGATCACCCACGTGTTGGACGTGACCAAAGATCCTCGCTTGGCCCAGAGGTTCGCTCGACATACAAACATGGACACAATCCTCCGTTACGACGACAATCGAAAGGACATGGCCGGCGCCGCCGCGAAAACGATCGCCGGCTACCTGGTCACGCCAAGCGTGTCGCCATCTCCATCGGTTCATGAATCATTTTGAAGTCATGTGTCCTCCAACGAGGTCCCTCACCCTCATACCGGCCGGCGTGAATACTTCTACCGCGCCTGTACGGATTCGGAAATGGGATTCAAGGAGTTTCATTTTTCGTCGGAAGAGAATCCGAACCTGACCGAGAAGATGAAGAAGGAACTCCTTGAAGAACTCGGCCCGGAGGAATACGAGCGAGAGATCCGCGCGAATTGGGGAGAGCGTCACCGGAAAATGATGGTACCATCCGCTCATGTGCGGTCGTTTCTCTTGTGCCGGAGAGGATATTGAAGAGCGATTTGAAGTCGATCTCCCAAAAAAGCTCTGTGTGACACCACGATATAACATCGCGCCCGGGCAGGATTCGCCGGTCGTCGTGCGTACCGGGGGCGGAAAGCTTCTCAGATCACACAAGTGGGGTCTCATCCCGTCGTGGGCCAAGGAGGAAGCGATCGGATACAAGATGATCAACGCCCGCGCCGAGACGCTGGCCGAAAAGCCGGCGTATCGCAAGGCGTTTGAGCGACGCAGATGCCTGGTTCCGGCGGACGGATTCTATGAATGGCTGAAGGAGGGGCGGCTGAAATTACCGGTTCGGTTCGTACTCAAAAGCCGGGAGACATTCGCTTTCGCGGGATTATGGGAGACGTGGAAGAAACCCAGCGGTGAAGAGCTTTTGTCATTCACGATTATTACGACTCACGCAAACGACCTGATTAAACCGGTCCACGAACGAATGCCGGTCATTTTGCTTCGCGAGAATGAGGAGGCATGGCTGGATCCGAACCTGAAAGATACCGCCAAACTGCAGGATTATCTCACGCCCTATCCGCCGGATCGGATGGAGGCATACAAGGTCTCGACGATGGTCAATTCGGCGAAAAATGACCGGCCGGAATGTATCGCGCCGGTTGCTAAACTTTAATTTTCAACACCGGCATCCCCAAACGCTGCCGCTCAGTTTCACCCTTGAACAATTCTGTTTTCCTCTGCGGGACATCTCCCCGGTCGCCTTCGTGCTGGGCCTGCTGATTGGCCGGCAGGCTGGAGCCGTGCAGAACAACGTGCTTGCCGAAGCGATCTGACAGATTGTCGATACACTCATAAATTCGCTGCATCCGTTCGATCTGCGCGGGCTCGTCGAACAGGGTGTGTTGAATCTCATCCCGCCGGACCAATCCCGCAAGGACAATACCGGTCAGACGGTACAGGGCCTCGGGCCGGTAAATGCTCTCAAATCCAATCCGGGCTGGACCCATGAGTTCCGAGGGATATGCGCTCGGCCGGTCGAGTTTGACTTCCGCTCCGGACTCCTTGAAATCCTGCCGGCGCAGGAAAATAAGCAGGCGCCTTGCGGCGAGTTTGTACCGCCGCGCTTTGATGCAGGCGTTTTCAAGATTTTTCGACACCTGTCCAAAGACAAATTCCTTGTCGCCGCTCGGCGGCGTGAACGTCCGGGTCTTGCTGATGGACTGATATTCGGTCTTGGCCTCAGTCTCCACGCGGAGGACCGCGCGGCCGTTCAGTTCATTCCAGATGATCTGATATGGCTTGGAGAGATGCTTCTGAACAAACGCCTCATTTTTTCTTGCGAAGTCCAGCGCCGTCGTCACGCCAAACTTCCGGAGTAGCGCGGACGTATTGGGTCCGATGCCCCAGACCTTTTCCACCGGCACCTGGGCAATGACAACATGTATCCGGTCGCCGGGGATGGCAACAAGGCCGTGGGGCTTGTTCAGCTTGGAGCCGATCTTGGCGAGAACCTTTGAAAGACTCACGCCGCAGGAGACAGACAGGTCCAGCTCTTTCTGGACGGCTTCCTGGATTTGTCCGGAAATTTCGGGATAGCCGGTATGATGGATGCGCCGCAGGCCCGTCAGATCCACAAAGGCTTCGTCGATCGAATACTCTTCCACGTCCGGCGAAAACCGCCGGAGAATGTCGAACATCCGAACGGAAAAAAGACTGTAGGTCTCGTAGTCGGACGGCAGGGCGATCAGCCGCGGGCACGCCTTTTTGGCTTCGAATATCCGCATGCCCCGGACAACGCCTTTCGCCTTTGCTTCGTAACTCATTGCGGCGACGATACCGCGTTCCTTGCCCGTTATGAGGGGCTTGCCTTTCAGTTCCGGATGGATGGCCTGTTCGCAGGAGGTGAAGAATGCGTCGACGTCAACATGCAGGATGGCGCGCGGCCAGGATGACAGCGTGATGGGCTGATCGTTAGCCATACTTTCTGACAACGGCCGTAACGACCCCTGCGACTTTCAATTCAGTCTTGGGCTTGATCGGTTTGTAGTTTGGGTTGGCGGGAACAAGGACGACGCCGGCCGCCGTCTTTTTCAAATATTTCATGGTCCACTCCCCGTCGACCTCCGCGATGACAATGTCGCCATTTTTTGGCGTTCTGGACCGATCCACGATCACCAGATCTCCGGCGATGATGCCGGCGCCTGACATCGAATCGCCGGAAACTTTCAGCAGAAAAGAGGCTTGCCGGTTTTTGACCAGAAAGTCGTCCAGCGACAGCGTATCGACAAGCTCCTCCTCAGCCGGACTCGGGAATCCGGCTTCCACGGTGCCGAGGACGCGAAGGGGTCTGGCGATCGAGCGGGGCAGAATCCGCCCCCGGCGGTCGCGCGCGACGGCTCCCAGTTTCTGAAGCCTGTCCACGACCTTTGATACCGCATTTTTAGACTTGATCCCCAGCAGTACTCCAATCTCCGAGTAGCTGGGCATCCGGCCGTTGCGGCAGTAAAAATCCGATATGTCCTCGATCCGTTCTTTCCATGTCTCTGCCGGCAGTGGGTTACTCATGTCTCTATTATTAGGTGAACGACCGTTCACTGTCAAGCATGATGCCAACAACCGGTTGCCTGAACCAAAAATCAAATGCATTTATATCGCCGCGCCTGAGAAAGAACTGAGGACTGGCCCACTCGAATTGTGGGCGGATGACCAAGGTGACGTAGAGCGCGGCGTACTCTCGCGCCGTGTCCGCAAAAATCGGCGGCCACGTCGCCCGTCCGCCGCTCCGACGACGAGCGTGGCGGACCGCTCCCCCCGCCGCAGGTTCTCCTCCCCTCAACCCCTCCTCTCCTTGGCATCCCCCAACAAGGAAGTATCGAATGAGGGGAGGAGAACCAGCTCTTGGGGGGAGCTACGGCGGCGGCCTCCGTTCCTCCGCCGAAGACGTGGCGCACATCCTGTGCGCCACCGGCTCCGGAACTCCGGCCTTGCCGTTCCGCCCCGGACTCCCCGGGAACGCGGGCCAGTCTGACCTCCGAGCAAAAACGTCCGGCGCGGCGAAACCGCTGTCGGACCATCCATGGTATTTTTTTGCCGCGGGACATCGTGTCCCGCGCGAAAAAAAGCACCACAACCCTCCCGCCCCGGTAGGACAAATCTGAAACCCCTACCGCCGGGAAGACCCATGCAAATCCGCCCGATATTATTTTTTCTTGAACTGCCTAACACGCCTAGAAAGCTGAAAATGATTTTGGCTATCTTCGAGATTTCGGGGGGTCAAAAACATCAAGTCGTGTAGGCAGAGCGACTTAGCCTAACCACTTGAATTTTCTGGAAAATGCTCTATCTTTGAGAAAAGGCGTTTTTTTGCATCCACAACACGTTCATGCCCGGTGCCCGTCTAAATCCTCCACCGCAAGAATATCTCCCGAAATGTCCGCCTTCTCGGGACCGGCTCTGCCACCGTCTCGACAATCTGCTTAAACTCCCCGCACCCCTCGCAAAGCTCCTCGCCCTCGGACAGCGCCACCGCCGCCGTATCGACATCCTCGGGCTTGATTTGCGACAGATAGCACGCGAGACAAAACTCCGCCATCAGAGCAACCCGAACTGCCGCAGTACCGCCAGCACCGCGCCGAGGGCAAGAATCGCCAGCGCGATTCGCGCATCATGCCTCTGCTTCGGATCCTCTGGGTCGTATCGGATCCACTCCGGTATTTTCATCTGTGTTCCCCATGGGCAAAGGACGAGCGCCCTGAACTTCGTCGTCGACTGGGAAGCCTGGACGGGTTCGAAAAAGGACGCTCGTCCACGTGTATTCATCGTGGACAGAGCATTCCCCTCCAGGCAGGAAGGCTGTATGGTTCCCAGTCGACAACTTCGCGGCAATCTGCCGCAATTCGGATAATATACAGGCGACCTTCAAAACACAAGCCGCATTTTTCACCGTTGCCCTCTCCCGCCGCCAAAGCTATCGTCTGCCCATGCCAAGAATATTTGACAACATCGACGACCACCTCATCACGGCCTTACAGCAGACCCTCGACATCACCGACCGCGCCGACTTCTGCGTCGGCTATTTCAATTTGCGCGGCTGGAAACAACTCGACCGGCGCGTCGAACGCTGGTCCGGTGGCGACGGCCATTGTTGCCGGTTATTGGTCGGCATGCAGCGCCCCCCGCAGGAAGAATTGCGGACTCTGATGACTTTGGCGCACGATGACGCCCAACTGGACAATCAGACGGTCCTTCGAATCAAGAAAAAACTGGCGCAGGATTTCCGCGACCAGTTGACCATCGGCATCCCGACAAACGAGGACGAAGCCGGCCTGCGCCGCCTGGCCGCACAGATCAAATCCAAAAAAGTTGTCGTCAAATTGTTTCTCCGTCATCCGCTTCACGCCAAACTCTATCTGCTCTTCCGGCCGGACCCAATCAACCCCATCGTCAGCTACCTCGGCAGCAGCAACCTGACCATGGCCGGACTGTCCAAGCAGGGCGAGCTGAACGTGGACGTGCTCGACCACGACGCCTGCAAGAAATTGTCCAAGTGGTTCGAGGATCGCTGGAACGACAACAGGTGCATCGACATTTCCGACGAGCTGGTCCAGATCATCGAGGAAAGCTGGGCGCGAGAGGACCTCATTCCCCCGTACCACATCTATATCAAAATGGCCTATCATCTTTCCCAGGAGGCCCGGGCGGGTCTCACGGAATTTCGAATCCCGACCGATTTCGGCAACAGGCTTTTTGAGTTCCAGAAGGCGGCCGTGAAAATCGCCGCCCATCACATCAACAAGCGCGGTGGCGTACTGATCGGCGACGTCGTCGGCCTCGGCAAAACCCTCATGGCCACGGCCCTCGCGCGCGTCTTCGAGGATGATTTCGGTCTGGAGACCCTGATCCTCTGTCCGAAAAATCTCGTGTCCATGTGGGAGGACCATCGGGATCAATACCGCTTGCACGCCAAAGTTCTCTCGATAAGCCGCGCCATCCGGGAACTGCCTGATCTTCGCCGGTACCGGCTTGTCATCATCGACGAGAGCCACAACCTACGCAATCGCGAAGGCAAACGATACCGCGCCATTCAGGAGTACATCGCCGGTAATGACAGCAAGTGCATTCTGCTGTCGGCCACGCCCTACAACAAGACATATCTCGATCTGGCGAATCAGTTGCGCCTGTTCATTCCCGACGATCACGAATTGAGCATCCGGCCGGAACAGCTTCTCCGAACGATCGGCGAAATTGAATTTATCCGCAAACACCAATGCCCCGTCCGGTCGCTCTCCGCATTTGAGAAAAGCGACTACGCCGACGACTGGCGCGAACTCATGCGGCTCTATCTGGTCCGGCGGACTCGGACTTTCATTCAAGAGAATTACGCCATCGTGGACTGCGCGGCATGCAAATCACCCATCGCCGCCACGGACGGCGCATGCCCCAAGTGCGCCAAACCCAGGCCGAAAAGCGCCCGGCCATATCTTTTGTTTGAAGACGGCACTCGCTCCCACTTCCCGACCCGCCTGCCCAAGACGGTCAAGTTCAAGATCAATGACAAGGATTCGGCGGATCAATACGCGCGCCTGTACGACGACAACGTCGTCGGCGCCATCAATGGCCTGACCGTGCCTCGCTACGGCCTCGCGAACTACATCGCTCCTTCGCCCCCGTCTCCGCCAACGCCCACTGAAAAAAAGACTCTGGATGATCTTTCCAAGGCCGGCAAGCGGCTGATGGGATTCTGCCGGACAAATCTCTTCAAGCGCCTTGAGAGCAGCGGTCAGGCATTTTTGCAGTCCATCGAGCGGCACATTCTCCGAAACTGCGTCTATCTCCACGCCATCGAAAATAATTTGCCTCTCCCCATCGGCACGCAGGACGCGGAACTCCTCGATACGCGCTTCTCGGATGACGATGAAGACGATCTGCTTGAGCAGGACGACGAGGAAACGGAAACCCGCCGGAACAAATCCCAAACGTCGACTCTCCGGACGGCCGCGGATTTCAAGGCGCGCGCGGTCGATGTTTACGCTGAATATACGGGCCCACTCAAGCGCCGGTTCAAGTGGCTTCCATCTGAATTCTTCACTGGCGATCTCTCCACAGCATTGCGCGATGACGTCAAGGCGCTCCTCAACGTATTGAAAATCTGCGGCGAGTGGGACCCCGCCAAGGACGCCAAACTGGACGCCCTCTGGAAATTGTTGAGCGGGCACCATCAAAAAGAAAAAGTCCTTGTCTTCACCCAGTTTGCCGATACCGTGCTTTATCTCGATGGCCGGCTTCGCGCGCGCGGGTTGGCCGGCGCGGCCGGCGTGACAGGCGACAACGACGATCCGACCGCACTCGCATGGCGGTTCAGTCCCGAAAGCAACCTAAAGCGCGGCCGTGTCCGGCCCGACGACGAACTGCGCGTCCTGATCGCCACCGACGTCTTGAGCGAAGGCCAAAATCTTCAGGACGCCGCGATCGTCGTCAATTACGATCTTCCCTGGGCGATCATCCGGCTCATCCAGCGCGCGGGCCGCGTGGACCGCATCGGACAAAAAGCGGAAAATATTTTGTGCTATTCTTTTCTGCCGGCCGACGGCGTGGAACGAATCATCCGTTTGCGCCAGCGCGTCCGCAGGCGGCTCAAGGAAAACGCCGAAGTCGTCGGCGCCGATGAGCGTTTTTTTGAGGACGAGCCGGATCCGAAGGTCATCCGCGACCTGTTTACGGAAAAGGCCGGGACGCTCGACGGCGATGCGGATTCCGAGGTCGATCTGGCGTCCTATGCCTACCAAATCTGGAAAAACGCCGTCACCGCCGATCCGCGTCTTCAAAAAACCATCCCCGACTTGCCGCCCGTGGTCTACGCGACGCGCGCGTTCAAGCCGACGGAAAAAGAACCGGACGGCGCCCTGGTTTATATGCGAACAGGCGAGGGAAACGACGCGCTTGCGTGGATGGATAGAAACGGCAACAGCGTGACAGAATCCCAGTTCGCTATTTTGAAGGCGGCGGAATGCGCGCCCGACACGACGCCCCTGCCGCGCGAGGAGAACCATCACGAGCTTGTCCATAAGGCGGTCGAACAGATTATGAAAGAGGAATCATCATCAGCGGGCGGACAACTCGGCCGACCCGCCGGCGCCAGATTCCGCACCTATGACCGCCTCAAACATTATGCCGAACAAATCAAGGGGACCCTTTTTTCCTCGGATCAATTGTCCAAGGCCGTCGAAGACATCTATCGGTATCCGTTGCGGCAAACCGCGGTGGACGCCCTTAACCGCCAACTGCGCGCCGGAATTTCGAATGAGCAGTTGGCCGAGATGGTCGTGGACCTGCGGGAAGAAGGACGGCTTTGCGTGGTCGAGGAATCCGAGCATGTCCAGGAGCCGCAACTCATTTGCTCCATGGGTCTATCACTGACCAGGAAGGCCCCGTAACCCGTGCCCGCGAATCCGTCCCGCATCCGTGAATTCCTGAAAGCGGCCGACTTTCGCGCATTGTTCATCGAGGAACTGGGATGGGACCGACATCAGGGCGGCATCGACGTCACGGTGGACGGTCAGTCGCATGCGCTTCGGGCGGTTGCCCAAAAGCGGGGCTTCCAGGTTTTTGAGTGCCAGGCGCCAAGCCCGAAGGCGTTTCCGAACTCCGCCGTCCGACGAAAGATTGAACGCCAGGTGACCAAATCCGCCTACGAGCACATCATTATCTTCACGGATTCCGACAGAGCGATGCAGACGTGGCAGTGGGTCAAGCGCGAACCGAATCGCCCTCTGGCCTGCCGTGAGCCTACCTACCACAGAGATCAGCCGGGAGATGCGCTGATCCAGAAACTGCAAATACTGTCCGTCGAACTGGCCGAAGAAGAACGTGTCAATCTGCCGCAGTTGGCCGGCCGCGTCCGGCAGGCATTCGACGTCGATCGGGTCACAAAACGGTTTTACGAGCATTTCAAAGAAGAACATGCGGCCTTTCTGAAATTCGTCAAAAACATTCCGACCGAATCCGACCGCGACTGGTATGCGTCGCTCATGCTCAACCGTCTCATGTTCGTTTACTTCATCCAGAAGAAAGGCTACCTCGACGGCGATTCGAATTATCTGCGCAGTCGAATGGCAAAAGTTCAGGAGCAAAAGGGCAAGGGCAAGTTTCTGTCGTTCTACCGGTTTTTCCTCATGCGTCTGTTTCATGAAGGATTGGGCAAACCCCCCGGCGCGCGCCAGAAAGATTTCGAGGCGCTTCTCGGGGAAATTCCTTACTTGAACGGCGGCCTCTTCGACGTTCACGACCTGGAGAAAACGCACACCGGCATCGACATCCCCGATGAGGCGTTCGAGCGGCTGTTCAATTTTTTCGATCAATACCAGTGGCACCTCGACGAGCGCCCGCTCCGCGCCGACAATGAGATCAATCCGGACGTGCTCGGATACATCTTCGAAAAATATATCAATCAGAAACAGATGGGCGCCTACTATACCAAGGAGGACATCACCGGATACATCGCCCGAAACACGATCATCCCGTTTCTGTTCGACGCCGCCGAGAAAAAATGCGCGGCCGCGTTCAAACCCGGAAGCGTCCTCTGGAAACTATTGGCGGCCGATCCCGACCGATACATCTACGAGCCGGTCCGCCGGGGCGTCATTGACGAAAAGGGAAAAATCATTCCGGAGTCGGCCCTGCCGGATTTCGTTCAAAAAGGAATGCGCGACCCTAAAAAACGAATGTTCGACCGCCGCTACAACCTCGGTGAAGCCGATCTGGCCGCCGACGGAAAGAAACTGACTCTGCCGACTGAAACTTGGCGCGAATACGTCGCGCGGAGAAATCGGTGCTTAGAACTCCGCGTGAAGCTCAAGTCGGGCGACATCCATTCGATCAACGACCTCATCACGTACAATCTCGACATCTGCCAGTTCGCCGAAGATGCCGTTGAGAATTGCGAGGAGCCGGAAGTCCTGCGCGCATTCTGGCAGGCCATCGAGCGCGTGTCGGTGCTCGACCCGACCTGCGGCTCGGGCGCGTTTTTGTTCGCCTCGCTTAATATCCTTGAACCGCTCTACGACGCCTGCCTCGACCGTATGCAGGCTTTTCTGTACGACCTTGTGCGATCCGGCGAAAAACACCGCCCGGAAAAGTTCGCCGACTTCCGGAAAACGCTCGAACAAGTCGCCAAACATCCCAACCGCCGGTACTACATCCTGAAATCCATCGTCGTGAACAACCTCTACGGCGTGGACATCATGGAGGAAGCCGTCGAAATCTGCAAACTGCGGCTGTTCCTGAAACTCGTGGCCCAAGTCGACGACCACCGCCAGATTGAGCCCCTCCCCGACATCGACTTCAACATCCGCCCGGGCAACACGCTTGTGGGGTACGCCACGCTTGATCAGATAAAAATCTCCGAAGAAGGCACGCTGGGTTTGTTTCACGACCAAATCAGGCGCATCGAGGAGGACGCGGAACTTGTGGACCGCGCGTTCAAGAAATTCCATGAGATGCAGACCGAGCACGACATGGACGCCGCCAAATTCGCCGACGCAAAAATCGAACTCCGCAAACGCCTGAACAAACTCCGAACGGAAATCGATCACCTGCTCGCCAAGGAATACGGTGTCGACGCGGACAAACCAAAACTCCTCGAAAAATGGCGCTCATCGCATCTGCCGTTCCACTGGTTCGCCGAGTTCTACGGGATCATGAGCGGCGGCGGGTTCGACGTGATTATCGGGAATCCACCGTATGTAGTATATGCTCCTGCAAAGGTTGCCTATTCTATTTTGCCAAAGAGTTATCAGACCTTTGAAACAAAGAATCTCTATTCTTATGTCTGTGAACGTTCGATAGAACTCGGTCACAACATTTCTCGCGTCGGATTGATTGTGCAGCTTACGGTGCTTTCTGCAGAACGAATGGATTCATTACAGAATATATTGCTGAAGCGCGGTAGTCTTTATACAGTTTCATTCCCGCGTCGCCCAGAATCTGTATTCGATGGCGTGGAGATGCCCGTATCGATATTACTTTCTTCGGTCGATCCAAAATCGGTGATACTGAGCTCCCGCGTATGCCGGTTCTATACAGAAGAGCGCAATCACGCGCTGGCCACCCTGTCCTTGACCCAGCACGGCATTCGTAAAGATGGTCATCGGATTGCTAAAATAGGAAGCGATCTCGAACAGGTCATCCACCAAAAGGTCGGAACGCAAGAACAAGTTTTGTCGAGATTGACGCAAAACGAATCGGACCATCTTTTGTACTACCAGGAAGCCTGTCGTTATTGGGTTAAAGCCTGCGTGGGTATGCCATTTTTCAAAAGAAACGGCAAACAAATCGCCCCCCCGCACGGAAGAACCCTCTGTTTTGTATCAAGAGAGTCATCATGTTTCGCAACTTGCTTGGCAAACTCTTCACTGTTCTACTGGTTTTATTCCGTCTTCTCGGATTGCGAGCATATTAACGACGTTCTGCTCCGTGAGGCTCCAATCCCACGCATATGGGAGACTTCGCAGTGGGGGAAAATCTACAATCGACTGCAG
This sequence comes from Candidatus Lindowbacteria bacterium RIFCSPLOWO2_12_FULL_62_27, assembly GCA_001784175.1. GTDB lineage: Bacteria > Lindowbacteria > 2-12-FULL-62-27 > 2-12-FULL-62-27 > 2-12-FULL-62-27 > 2-12-FULL-62-27. Next base: position 87,059 of record MFPR01000028.1, on the reverse strand, counting down.
AAGGATCTTGTTGCAAACTCAAAACGTAAAACGATCAATACCAGCCAAGGGCATAAAATCGAATATGACGAAATAAAAGCTCTACTTTCAAAGCCCGTGATCGACGAAATCGACAGTATTCTGGCGAAGCATTACGGATTCACGGACGAGGAGCTGGACTTCATCGTGAATTACGACATCAAGTACCGGATGGGGCAGGACGATGGTGCCGACGACGCGTGACTCGGCTTGTCACGATGACAACCGATGCGTTAGACGACAGTGCCCCGAAGAATCAACTACTGTTGTATAAATAGAATCACATGGAAAACAAATTAGATCAGATTGAACAACTGTATGACCAAGCCGGGAAGTTACAAGACCAAGCACGCATAGCGGAAGATAACTATCCTTTATATGAGCAAGCAGCGCACCTTTATAGAGAGGCTTCGGTCTTGGCCGATCAAGTAGCCAAAGACACAACACAAAACATAGACACTCGCTTTCAAAGCCGGGTTTTTAGCAAATACTATTCATACGACAGTTATTACTGCCAAAGTTCTTTTCACTACAGCGGCAATGACATCGAAGTGGCATTAAAATGCAACAAGGAGGCACAACAAATCGTAACAGAAACTATAGAGATTATTCAGGCCCCGCCGCCAACTCTGACCGAAAGAACTAAACAACATTTATCCGAACGACTGAAGAGCCTGAAATATTATCAGCTTGAAGTTAATGCCCAAGAATTTGCAATCCTTGCCAGACAGGCATGGAACAATGACGATTTTATTACCGCCTTGGATATGTATCGCAAGACAATCACCATTTATGAGCAGACATTAGAATATGCCCAAGCAAATAATCTTGAACCACACATAATTCGTATAACCAAGGGAAACATTTCAGGTATGTTGACGAACTCATCACAAACTCTGGCCCGACATACCATCGAAAAACTCAAATCCATTCGAAAAATTGATGCCGATTCAAAAGAATATCACATTTTAGTCACGGCGATCCGATACATAATCGGGGCAAGACAGAAGGGACTTGATGCCTACGATCACAATCCAGAATGGAGTCAATACTTGGACGGTGCTAAAGCCTGTGAATCGTCATTAATTAGTATTGTTGCCAAAGATAAAACTTTGTGGACCCGTTTATACATCGATTTTGAAAATAGCGAATATTTTCTCGGGATATTGAAAAAGGTAGATCGCACACTCTTTAATGTAACTGAGGTCGGTATTCATACGAAATCAAATGCTCCTGATATTCGCACTCCAGACTTCCCTCCACTACAAACCAGCGTTGGAGGAACGCCGCAACCAAATAAATTAAAACGCCTACTGCAATATGTGCGCAAGAAATGGCGTCCAATTACAATAATATCCTCACTTCTGGTAACCGCACTAGTCACCACGGTCGGGGTGACATATGAATGGGGTCTCGAACGAATCTTAAATCACTTTTTTCCCCCACAATCCGTCACGCAGGATTCAGCAGGAAAAGCGAATGAACTTGTTGGCGCATCAACAATCGACAACACAAAAGCACGATTACTCAACTTGTCACAAAATCAGAAAACATTCTTATTCGAATTGTGGAGATTTCAAAAAACGTACAACATTTATAAATCTACAGTCGGTATTGACGGGAAATTATTTGCCGAAACTTCAAGTAAGGGCAGATTTTCTATCAATATTGCCGAGATCATTTTTGGAAGACAATTCTCACCTGATGAGTTTGAGAAGTTGTTGATATCAATGCCAAAAGATTTGTTCTGGCAGGATGGCGGGGGGCACTATTACGGCAATAGGGACATTGCCGTTCAGAGTGAGACGGGCGAACATATCGATAAAATGGGCTCTGAATTCATAGGCAATACCTATACGGTTAAAAAGCAATACAGTCTTCTGTCCATTTCGATCCTTAATCGGCAACTCAAACAAAGCGATAACCGCTTAGAAATGTCCATCAACAATACTGGTCTGATCAATTTGCATAATCTGCGGTTGCGCTGCCTCTTCCCAGATTATTTTGATCTGCCCCCCACTGGTTATATTAAAGACAATTTTTCACATGATTCCAAAAACAATGAATATTCGCTACACGCATCGGCTTTCGATGCAAAATATGCGGAACAACAAACAATTAGTTTCAAATTAAATGTTGATTCCGAGAGGGCATTTTATTTGAAAGTTTTTGTCACGGCCGAAGAATTTTGGCCGGAAGAATTTGTAATTCGCCTTACAATAACCCCTTGAATCGTAGAACTGGCCCCGTGATTTCCAAATGACCGGGAAACTGCGTCTCTTCATCAGTTCCGTGCAGAAGGAATTCGCGGCCGAACGGCGGGCGCTTCGCGACTTCGTGGACGGCGACGCCTTACTGCGGCGATTTTTCAGCGTCTTTTTGTTCGAGGACCTTCCCGCGTCCGACCGCCACGCCGGGATATCTTCCGGAATTCTTGACTTTTTCATTTCAGTGGCCGATAATACCGGTGTAGCAAAGGTAACAGATACTTGTTCCCCGCTCGACACGCTGGTTTTAACTACTGGCCTTGGGCGGGGTTATTTTTTGTCCTGGTGCAATTTCCATGCTGACTGAACCTGCCACGAAGCGGGCCGTAGTTTTTATTGACGGACAGAATCTATATTTCGCCGCCAAAGAAGCCTTCGGGTTTACCTATCCGAACTACGACCCGCTCAAGCTGGCCCAACGGATTTGTCTTGACAAGTCCTGGTCCCTGACCCAAACCCGATTTTACACCGGCATTCCGGACGAGACGGACAATCCCATGTGGCGGCAATTCTGGAACGCCAAACTGGATCACATGGGACGAATCGGAGTCCACACCTTCCGGCGCACGCTCAAGTACAGGCACGAACCGGTCCGGTTGCCGGATGGCCGTGAAACGAAGGTTCGGATCGGCCGGGAAAAGGGCATCGACGTTCGAATCGCCCTCGATGTCCTGCGCCTCGCCATCGATAACGTTTATGATGTCGCCGTCCTCTTGAGCCAGGATCAGGATCTGTCCGAAGTTGTGGATGAAGTTCGCGACATATCCCGGGCGCATGGCCGCTGGATCAAATTGGCGTCGGCTTTCCCCGTCAGCGACCGAACAAGAAACACGAGGGGGATCAACAAAACGGACTGGCTCAAAATCGATCGGGAATTATATGATTCCTGCATCGATCGTCGGGATTATAGAAAACTGCCATGAAAGCTCCAGCCGCGCAAAGGGGACATAAAGGGGACAAAGTGGACAGGAAGTCAGGCGCGATGAAGTCACCCGACCCAGTCCTGGCGGCGCCGTCCGTGTTATTGTCCGACAGCACCGGCTATCCCGCGGCCGTCCGGCAATTTTTCGGCAAGCGCCCACCGGACATCACCCTGATCGGCAATGCGGAGCTTTTGAAATCCCGCCCCATGGCCCTCTTTTGTTCCATCCGCTGTCCCGGCGACCTGATTCTGAAACTGTACGACCTCGTCCGAGCCGCCCGGGACGCCGGCATCCCGATCATCGGCGGCTTTCACACGCCCATGGAGAAGGAATGTCTCGATCTTCTCCTGCGCGGCTCACAGCCCATCATCCTCTGTCCCGCGCGGGGCATCGAGGGCATGCCCCCGCCCAAACATCTGAAGCCCGGCCTGGACTCCGGCCGCATCCTGATCGTCTCTCCCTTCCCCGCCAAACACCGCCGCGTCACCTCCGACCTAGCCGAAAAACGCAACCTCTTCATCGCCGCCCTGGCCCACGAAGTCTTCGTAGCCCACGCGGCCCCCGGCGGCCTGACTGAAAAACTGTGCCGCACCTTGATTTCCCTCGGCAAATCCGTGCTGACATTAGAATCCTCGGAAAATAAATATTTGCAATCCATCGGCGCCCGCCCCATAACGATTGAGAATTTTATTAAGAGGTCAAAGAATGGCCGATAATAATTCTGTCAGGAATGGATCGAAGACATGCACCGCAGAATCCGATGGTTTGACACGCTCTTGAAAAAGGAATTTCCCGTTCTATCCGTGAACCGATGGTTAATCGGAATCGCTTCATCGAGCCAGAAAACAAATAAATTCTTTTAGCGCCAATTTTTTTTCCGGCGATAAACGTCTAAACCGGCCAAGTAGAAAGTCTTCGTCCGGCGACATTTCAGCCCTTTCATACGCAGTGGGCATCTTGGTGCCGGCCATTATCAACATTTCACTTACTGGCACGGAGTAAGCGTTTGCAATGTTTTTCAACACGTCCACAGTCGGACGACCACGTTTATTCCGTTCCAGCAAAGAGATGTATGCATTGGAAACCTCGGACTTTGCCTCAACTTCTCGAAGACTTAGTCTCGCCTCTTTTCTTAAATATTTGAGATATTCTCCAAACGTTTGAAATTTTCTACCCTTTGCCTCGATCTCGGCCACCGCATCCCCTATCGCCGTCCGTTTGGATTTAGAACGCATTGATTTTATCCTCCACGACAATCTGTTTTGAGTAAAAGTATAATACCGCGGTCGCAGACTGATAGCAAGCGAAATATTTACCAATTCATCTTGACAAATATATCAAGGTTGTTTACTATAGTCGGCAGATTGATGACTATAGATTTGTAGTGGCCGTTGCCGAAAAGGATCTGGGACAAGGATCACTTTCGACATCGGATGACCCGATTGCTTATATTTCAGACAGTGTCCCGGCAGATGAATCATTTGGCCTAGGTGTTTACCACGCCGCGAGTCCTTGCCGGGACACATCGCGGCGTTTTTTTTTTCACTATAAGGAGGTGGGGGAATATGCGTCACAACACCACAGGGTCGGGATCTGATTCAACAAACGCAGGAGTCGCCGGCAATGGCCTACTTCAATCTTGACCTGAATTTCTTTTCACATCGAAAGACGATGCGACTCGTAGGGTTGCTTGGGAAAAACGCCGATATTCTACCGATCCGGCTATGGTGCTATACGGGCAATCACCATTCACGGAATGGCAAATTGGCCGACCATTCACCAGAAGAGATAGAGGCGGCAGTTGGCTGGTGGGGCGAAGCGGGTAAAATGGTCGAAGCAATGTTGACAGTTGGCTTTTTGGATAAAATAGAAAATGGGTACAGAATCCATGCCTGGCTCGAACATTCCGGACATCTGGCCGCATTTCACAAACGCGCAAAGCACGCAGCCAAAGAACGTTGGAAAAAATGGGCGAAGAATGCTACGGGCGATGCTTCAAGCAATGCCCAAGCATCGGCCGGGCAATGCCCTAATCCTTCTATCGTGGCCAAATCACCGGTGCTGCCTTCGCGTCCAAGAAGTCCCTGATGGACCGCCACTCCATGGCGGTCCCATCAGGGAGCGGTCTGACCGACCTATGCAAACCAACTGACTGGGGTGGTCCAAGAGGGAGTTGTGGATATTGTGGATAACTTGCGTGTGGGCTGTCAAAACAAAAAAAACTTTCAGCAAGGGAAAGTTTTGATAGATATTGAAACCAACGATAGAGAGGGGATGTTTCGGCAATGAAAACTCGAAAGGAAATTGAAGAACTTTTCGGATATGAGCAAATGGCGCCACGCGATAGGATTTTTTTCAAAGCGGATCTGGAAACGCTATTTCTCGATTATGAAGTGATCAACCAGGATGAAATTGATTCTACGCCCTTCCAGCAAATTATTACGACACTGTCAAATTTCGGATGGTATCAGCGTCAGAGCGATACCTTGACGCGGGCGGGCGGCCCTAAGGCAGACTCGGTTTCCCACGGGGAGGGGTGCCTGCTGGATGCTCCGGCGGCCGCTAAATATTTGGGGCCGACGCTTTCGCAATTCAGGAAACTGGTTGCCAAGGGTCGGATTCCATTTGTGCCGGTGACCGGCGTTGTGAAAGGCAACGGCCGGTATCAACACAAGCGGTTTCGCCGGGAGGATCTCGATCGGTGGGCTGCCAACAACGTAGTGGAGGGCCTCTCCCGATGAACCAGTGGATCAAGACCAAGTACGAAGGCGTGTATTTGAACGCGAAGTCGCCGAAGGATTCGATCAAGAAGTATGCTTATTGTGTTCAATGGAAGGGAACACCTGTATGGCGTAGTGGTTATCCCAAGCCTACCGACGCTCGTGATGCCCGCGTTATTGAGCGAGCAAATCTCATGAAGAACGACGGCAAGGTCGAACCGCGCCGGTCGCCTATAACCACATTCGAAAAAATGGTTGAAGGGCTGATCAAAACGGGTGATGTACGCAAATCCATGTCAAAGACGAACCGGCCGCGATACTCAGTTCTGTACACAGACGGGAAGGACTACTCGTTGTTCAACCTCTGTTTCGAATATCTACGGACTTGCAACCGAAAGCATTTTGTTTCTGGAACATCCATAGTGGATTTCGCGGGGTGGATGCGCCAGAGCGGCAGGAGCGAGAGAACGCTTGTCATGTGCTTGCGGCTGCTTCACAAACTGTACGGACTTGCTGTCGCACGTGAATTGTATCGCGTCAATCCCGTGTTTGAAGCAAAGTCCAACGAAGTCCTGGCTTCGAGGATCAGACGGCGGCCGCAACCACGAAAATTTCCGAACATGAGACAGCCGATTTCCGACGAGGACAAAATCAGTATCTGCGACGTTGTAAAGCAGTGGCGGGATCCGCGCGCCATCTGGATCGGACTGAATGTCTGGATGGGGCTTCGGCCATCCGTATTCAACCGCCTCCGCTTCGAGGATTTTTCTCCGTCCGAAGGATTGCTTTACATTCGACCTGAAGTCCACAAGAGCAAATTCTTCAAAGAAGCCGGCACACCTTCGAACTCGTATTTGCCGGACGAGGTATATGAGTTGCTGGAGGTATATGCCAAGCACATCGGGTTTCAATTCAGTCGAGAGCGTGGGTTTATCGATGAACATGGCCAACCGGCGAAAGGAACATTTCTTTTGCGAGCCAAAGAACGGAGCAACATGCGCCAGACGTGGAACCGGGTTTTGAAGAAGGCGGGGGTGAAATATGTCGCGCCCTTCTCCGCCAGACACAACATGATCGGCGAACTACAATCGGCAAGTGTCAAAGACCGTGAGATTGCCACACATTCCGGCAACACGCCTGAGACGATTGCCAGGTACTACACTAAACCGTCCACCAAGGAGCAAATTCAGTCCATTGGGGAGAAAATGCGTACTTGGAGGGGTGCTCGCAAGGCGGCTTGAGATTTGACTTGTTCGGGCGTATCGTTGTATTATTCATTAAATGGATAATACGAATGTTCTCAAAGGACTCTTTGGAAGCGAGACACGAGTGGCCTTGTTGCAGGAACTGATGGTGAACGAGACAAGAGACAGCGCGCTGGGGTTTTCCCGGCGGGTGGGGCGCTCCTACCATCCCGTGGCCCGGGAGCTGGACAAGTTCGTCCGGACGGGCTTGGTGCACAAGCAGCGGCGCGGGGCAGCGGCGGTCTACGGATGGCATTCCACCAACCGGTTGTGCAGAGTTTTACGCGAGCTCCTGACACAATCATTTGAGACCGGGGGCGGCGCCGAAGAGAATGTCGACGCGGCTCTTTCCACGCTCATGGAGCACGGCGCGCCTCTTCGGCGAGCCAAGGTCGGACGTCGGCTGCCGCTCGAACGCGCACTGGCGGTGGCGGCAAGGCAGGCCCGTCAGGATGGGACGGTATTCCGTGTCCTGCCGCTCATGTTGTTTCGGCTTCACGAAAAACTGGATCGAGAGAAGCTTTGGCAGGAATGCAATCGGCTCGATGTCGAGCAGGCCATGGGCTATCTGCTCGATCTGACCGGCAGGGTCACGGAGGCCAGGCGGTTGCGGGAGTGGGCCGCGGATTTTCGGGATGGCCGGCGCCATCGGAGCCAATACTTTTTTATGCCGAAAAACCGCTACGAGGAAGAACTGGCTCGCCGGCATACGCCTCCGCTTGCCCGGCGGTGGGGATTTTACATGAACGTGCCGGAATCAGACTTCAAGGATCTTCTGGTGAAATTTTCATGAACCCGCTTGAGCGCAAGGGGCTGATTGAATTTCTTCAGCGCGTGGACAGAAAATTGGCCAAGCGAACCAAGGCGCTGATCATCGGCGGCAGCGCGATCGCGCTGGTGTACTCGCCACGATACGGAACTGTCGACATCGATACCATCGAAACCGACCGCGATTTTTTCGTCGCCTGTGACAAGGTGAATCAAGAGACAGGATCGAAAGTCATCGTGAGTCCTGTGACTGTGGCGGATACGCCCTACAACTACGAGGACCGGTTACAGGCCGTCCCCATCCCCGGCGCAAAACATCTTGAGGTCATGGTCCCGGAGAAACATGATCTTGCGATGATGAAGACCCTACGGGGGATCGGCCGCGACCTGGAGGGTGTCGAGGCCATTCACGAGGCATCACCGCTGTCGGCCGAGAAACTGATCGGGCTCTACACGAACGAAATGAGTCACGCCATCGGCGACAAACGGACGTTTCGGCTGAACTTTCTTGCGGCCTATGCGCGGCTGTTCGGCGAAGCGGAGGCCAGGAAGATCGAGCCGACGCTGCCGGTTCTGGGGGAGAAACGAAAATGACTCAAACATCCAACATGGCCGAGAATTTCCAAATTTCGCCGAATCGGCTTAGAACACGCTTAGAACAGGCATCTACCCGAAGTTGTAATCCCATTGACAGTCAGGCAGATTACGCAAGTTCTCAATCTGCTTTGGGAGCAGGAGGCCGCGTGTTCAAATCACGCCGCCCCGAATTTTTCCTCTAACAAGCCCGGAACCCCAGAATCGCGTGGCCCTTCCGGTCGTCAAACGACGTCAATTCGTCAAGCGCCTTCTGAAAATCCGCGTCCTTCAGATGCAGGACTCCGGCCGTGTAGCCGGTTTCCTCCATAGAGACCTGTACGGCGCGGAAGATGAGCTCCTTGATAAAGGCGTGGGAACATCCTTCCGTGTTCGCAATCCACTTGTCCAGATCGAGCGCCGCGTGATCGTGCGCGGACATAGACTGCAAAAAATACCGGCGGCGGACGTCGGGGCTCGGGGTGCCGAAAAAGATGCACTGATTGATCCGGCCCGGCCGGTCTTTGATCGCCGACTCAAGACGCACGATGTCGTTCGTCGTCAGGATGAAAATCACCGCGTCATCCGCGTTGAAGCCGTCGAGCTGGTCCATGAGATCGCCGAGCGACGTGCTGTAAAAATTGTCCGCGCGGGATGAAAAGACCAAGTCCACGTCTTCGAGGACAACGAGGCTCGGCTGAAGGGTTCGGGCCAGCCGGCATACGGATTTGATTTCCTTGAGCGCATGGCCGGTGATAATGAGGGTCGTGATGTCGGCCAGCTCGCTGTAAATGTAGCGGCACGTGTAGGTCTTGCCGGTGCCTGGCGGGCCGTAGAACAGCAGCCCTTTCTTCAAGGGAATTCCACGCGCCTTGATCGCATCCTTGTGCCTGTGAAAATCAAAAAGGTTCCGCCGGATGATCTGCCGGATATGCGGCTCGATGATGATGTCGCCTTCCGAAACCTTCGGCAGTTTCTTGAACCGGAGGATCATCCGGTCCGGACACTCCACAAGGTCGAATGGGTCCCGATCCCGCTCCATCACGACGGCCTCGATCACCTTATTTTTGTAGATGCTGTTTTGGTCAGCCCGCTCGCGGATGGCCCGATGAATCGCACTCGCCGACTCCTTGTCCGCGGCCGCGATCTCAAGCCAGGTCTCCTCTTCCCGTTTGTCATACCAGACCCGGACGATCGCCGCGTTGTGTCCTGGCGCGTTCCAAGGCGTCCTGATCCAAAACTCGTCCACGGGAACATAGACCTCTTGCGCCTCGTCGATCGCCCGCGGGATGCATTTCGCCCGATGAATTCTCCGGTCCCACCAGGAAACCCGCAGGGCGATGAGACTGCGCAGTTCCGATTGATGGGAACTATTCAGGGAGACATCAAACCCCTCCGCCGCGCAATAATCCCGCGCCGCAAAATGCAGATCGACCAGACGGTTGTTCGGGAATTCGTGTGCAAAAACTTCAATGGACTGCGATTGCGGCCACAGATACAAGGCAAGTCGAAAATCAATCCGATAGACGGCATAGATCAGAGCGGTAACACAGAGGACGGCCCAAACCCCGGCGATCGCGACAAGGATGTAGGTGCGTTCACATGCCAGCAAACTCGCAACGGCGACAGCGCCCACAACGGATCCGGCGCCGGCCGCTCGCACAAAAAAACCATAAATATTCAACTTGACCGAAAACATTCCCTTCACCTCACCCTTCATGGAGTTTTCCCGTTAGAAAAACGGCATAGCGCGTCCCTCCTTCCGGAACCTCGCGAGTCGTTTCATGATTCAGCCACGCTCTTTTCTTTCAGAGTCATTCCACATATGGGAACTGTACCGCCGCATCGGCGCGAAATCAAATTCAAGCGGCCACGCCGCTCGCGCGTTTCTCCCCGCCATCGAGGTCGTCCAAAAATGCCAATATCTCTTGAAAGACGCGTCGCCCGATTCCGGCCTCCCTCATCAACGCCCGCCGCCACCGTGCAACATCGTCCCGCTTCACAGTCACCGTCCGCCGGACCCGCCCGCCGCGCCGCAGGACCGAATCGCCGAGCCGCATCTTGATGACTTCCGTGATCCCCCGGTCCTCCCTCTCCGCGACCTTGACCAGATGGTCATACGAAAAAATCGCTATTCGTTTCTTAATTTCCGTTGAACCCAACCTCTCGACCGCGCGATATAACGCTCGCTCTGTCGTCCCGTTAAATGCGACACAAACGTTTTTTGTCTCAACTCCCCGGTCCGTCCGCTCCGGAAAATAGATGCACAGAAAAGTGCGGGTGGTCGGGTTGCGCACTGTCATTTACAAAACCGGAGGCGCGGGGCCCATGAGCTTTGAGGATGAGGCGCTTGTGCTGATGCGTGGATTTGTCGCTTCCTCTGGAAACGGCTTTTCCGGACGATTTGGTCGTCACCCCAAGGAGTTAGGCTCTCACAGTCGCCACCTGGGCTATGTCCCGTCGCCAGAACATTCGCGCATGCCCCCCTGCCTCCGGCGCTATTCATCTTTAAAGTCGACCGTCACCTCGAACGACGATCTCCGAAGATGCCGGTTCAGATTCCGAAAGCGGACCCGAGCCTCGTCGAGCGTCCTGGTCGCGTCGGGGTACGGCACTTCGCTCTTTTCGACGATGTCCCGCCCTTCCTTGTAGATCACCCGCTCATAAGCGGACGCCACGACCTGCGAGTGGAGTTCGCCGATCCGTTCGTTCAGAGACTTTCGGCTCTCAAGCGCCTCGTTGAGATTCGCCGCTTCGCCGTCCAGAGAAATCTGATGCTCAAAGTTGGCCTTCTGAATCGCGCTGTTGAGCTTCCGGCGCTTGAACTCCAGCGCCCGCAGCTCCGCCCGGGCTCCGACTGCATCAAACCCGGCGCTCGGCCGCCGTAGGCTCTCCTCATCCCGGCCAAACAGCCCCCGGTCCCGGTTAGACTTCGTCTCCGGCAGACTCTCTTTCAGCGTCTTGATCCGCGCGTCATATTCGCCCCGCAGTTCCAGGGCTTCATAAAGATAGAGCCGCTTCTCGTCGTCAGGCATTTGCATTTTCTCCCTTCCTGGTATATTGCTCGAGAACTATCACGATGTGATATACCTGTCAAGCGAAATGCTCACGGCGTTCCGGGCGATCGCCTTCAGGCAAGTAGAAACGCGGGCAAGTAGAAACGGCTATTGACTGCAACCCTCCGTCCTTGATTTCATTCTCGATCATGACCACCGCAGACCGCAAGCTGAACCTGATCCGCCAAAAAATTTGTCGCTTCAACAAGGCCCGCAACTGGGAGCAGTTTCATTCCCCGAAAAATCTCGCCATGGCCCTCTCGGTCGAGGCCGCCGAACTCATGGAGCATTTCCAGTGGCTGACGCCCGAGGAGAGCCGCACCCTCCCGCCGGAGAAACTCCGCCAGATCGAAGAGGAAATCGGCGACATCATGGTCTACCTCATCAACCTCGCCGACAAACTCGGTATCGACCCCGTCCGCGCCGCCGATAAAAAGATTTCCAAGAATCAGAAGAAATATCCCGTCGAAAAAGCCTACGGCAGTCGCAAGAAATATACGGAGCGGCAGGGGAAGGGCCGGATATGGCGAGGAACTGTTGAAACGGCTGGCCGTCGACCTAACCGGCCGGTTCGGGCGGGGGTTCTCCGAAAGAAATGTGCGGCAGATGAGGCAATTTTACTTGTCATGGCCAATTCGGCAGACACTGTCTGCCAAATCTCAAGTGCCCGAAAAACGGCGGACGCTGTCTGCCGAATTCAATATCAAGGCGATGGCAATCCGATTCCCTCTGCCCTGGTCGGCGTATGTCGGTTTAATGAGTGTAAAAGATCCATCGGCGCGTGTGTTTTATGAAGAGGAAGCCCTAAGGGGCGGATGGTCAGTGCGCCAGCTCGATCGACAGATCAACTCCATGTTTTATGAACGGACGGCGCTGTCGAAAAACAAAGCGGCCATGTTGGAAAAAGGTTCCAAAGCCCGGGCGGATGACCGGATTGAGCCGGAACAGGAAATCAAGGACCCGTATGTTCTGGAATTTCTGAATCTCAAAGACGAGTATTCGGAAACAGACCTTGAAGAGGCATTGATCCGGCACCTGGAGCATTTTCTGATGGAACTGGGCGGCGATTTCGCGTTCATCGGCCGGCAAAAACGCCTTCGGATCGGCGATGAGTGGTACCGCGTGGATCTGATGTTCTTTCATCGCCGTCTGAAATGTCTGGTAGTGATCGACCTCAAAATCGGCAAATTCACCCACGCCGACGCCGGCCAGATGCACATGTATCTGAATTACGCCCGCGAACACTGGACACAGCCCGGCGAGAACCAGCCGGTCGGATTGATCCTGTGCGCGCAGAAAAATGAGGCGGTCGCCAAATATGCGCTGGACAATCTGCCGAACAAGGTCCTCACCGCTGAGTACAAAACGGTCCTGCCCAACGAAAAATTGATCGAAAAGGAATTGGAAAAGACCAGAAAGATGCTGGAGTCGAAGGAGAAAAAGAAATGAGGAGTCTGACGGCGGGCCGACACGTCGACAACGGATCATGAAATATAGTCCTATCGCGCACCACCGCCGGTCGATACGCCTCAAGGGATACGATTATTCCTCGGCGGGGGCATATTTTGTGACGTTGTGTGTCCAAGATCGGGAATGTTTGTTCGGAGACGTCGTCGGCACGGAAATACAGTTGAATGAATATGGAAACATTGTTGCCGAGGAATGGACCAAAACGGCGGTCATACGTCCGACCGTTGAATTGGACGAATGGATCGGCATGCCGAATCATTTCCATGGGATTATTGTCATCGTGGATCCTATTGGAACGTCATCGGATATTGTAGGGGCGACCCGCCGGGTCGCCCCTACGTGTTCGGGTGTGAATCCATGCGGGCCCGTTTCCGGATCGGTCGGGGCGATCATCGGTCAATTCAAATCCATCACAACGAAACGGATTAACCAGATACGAAACACGCCCGGCAAACGCGTCTGGCAACGAAATTATTATGAACATGTCATCCGCGACGAACGTGAATTAAACCGCATTCGCCAATACATCGCCGACAATTCGGCAAAATGGGATATCGACCGCGAACACCCATCCCGCGCCGGCCGCCCGTCGCCCCAACAATCGTGGATGGATATATGACCCGCCCTGCAGGAGAGATCGGCCGGTCGCCCAACGAAAACCGCCCCGGATACAAGAAGACCAAGGTGGGGTGGATTCCGGAGGGGTGGGGATGTGTCAAAGGCTCGGAGATCACGAGTCTGATCGGCAAAGGCGCCTCACCAAAGTGGCAGGGCTTCAACTATGTTGCGACAGGAATGCTTTTCGTCACAAGTGAAAACGTACGCGATGGCTACCTTGACGTTTCGGTGCCTAAATTCCTTCCTCTTACGTTTCATACGAAACTCAAGCGCACGCAACTCCGCCGCGGAGACATCCTCATTAACCTTGTTGGGGCCTCTATTGGTCGATCCTGCCGAGTGAAGCAGGACTTGGGATCTGCTAATGTAAACCAAGCCGTCGCGGTTTTTCGTGTCCGTGACAGCCATTCCGTACCATTTGTAGAATTTTTTTTCCAAGCACCCGAAACAGTCAAGCGAATACTGGATATGCAAGTAGATGCTGCCAGACCCAATATCTCACTGACCGATCTTCGGGATTTTCAGATTCCCCTCCCCACTCTCCCTGAACAACACAAAATCTCCGAGATTTTGAGCGCGTGGGACAACGCCATCGAGAAGACTGCTGCTTTACTTTCACAAAAAAGACTTGCTTTTAATGGGTATCGGATAGAGCTGCTCCAAAAGCCAAATGTAGGTAATTCGAAAAAATATAGGCTCTCGGAGATTTCATCTGAGATCACTCGGAGAAACGACGGATCAGACGTGTCTGCCATGATGATCTCTTCAACGCGTGGGTTTATAGATCAGAGCGAGAAATATGGCCGAGATATGACGGGGGAGAGTCTCCAAAAATATATCCTTCTAAAAAAGGGAGAGTTCGCATATAATAGGGGCAATTCCAAAACTTATCCTTATGGGTGTATATTCAGGCTTGAGGCCAACCGGGCGCTCATTCCTTTTGTCTATACCTGCTTCAAGTTGAACAAAGACGTTGAGCCGAGATATTTTCGCCATTATTTCGAAGTCGGCTCGCTGAATAGACAGCTTCACCCGCTAATCAGCTCCAGTGCCAGAGGAAATGGTCTCTTAAACATAAACGACAAATATTTCTTCTCATGTAAAGTTCCCGTTCCGGATATCGCCTATCAAAGAAAAAGTGCTGACTTCCTTGATCGTGCCCTGCTGGAAATTCGGCTTCTTGAGCGTCGCTTGGAAATTTACAGACTCCAGAAAAAAGGTCTGATGCAAAAACTCCTGAGGGGTCAAATTCGGGTGAAGGTCTGACGATGGATACGCCTTCGTTTAAAGAAGACCACATCTCGCAGATTCCGGCGCTTCAGCTTTTGATGAACCTTGGATATTCGTATCTTTCGCCCGCGGATGCGCTGGACAAACGGGGGGGCAAGAAGTCCGGGGTTATTTTGGAGGACATCCTGGAGGAGCGGCTCCGCGAGATCAACCGGATTTTTTTCAAAGGGAAAGAATACCGGTTTTCCATTCCGAACATTCGGACCGCTATTCAGACGCTCAAGGATGTGCCGTTCGACGGGCTCGTGCGGACGAACGAGAAAATCTATGACCTGCTGACGATGGGCAAGAGCCTGGAACAGACCATCGACGGCGACACCAAGAGTTTCACTCTGAATTTCATCGACTGGAAACGGCCGGAAAACAACGTGTTTCACGTCAGCGAGGAGTTCGAAGTTGAACGCACGGGCAGTTACGCGACTCGCCGGCCGGACATCGTGTTGTTCGTCAACGGCATCCCGTTCGGCGTCATCGAGTGCAAGCGCCCGGATATCAAAGACGCGCTCGAACAGGCTGTATCCCAGCAGATTCGAAATCAGCGCGACCGCGAAATTCCCAAACTTTTTATTTACTCCCAACTTGTGATGGCCGCCGCCAAAAACGAAGCGAAATACGCAACGGCGGGAACGGCCGCCAAATTCTGGTCGGTCTGGCGGGAAGCCGGGTTGGACGAAGCGGAACTTCTCCGGCTGGTGAACAAGCCCCTCCGTGGAGACCAGAAACAGCGCCTCTTTTCAGACCGCTTTTCCTACGTGCGCGACTATTTTGACGCTCTGGAACAGGCCGGCGGCCGCGAACTGACCGAACAGGACAAGGCCATTTACTGCCTATGCCGTCCGCGGAGGCTTTTGGAACTGGCATACCAATTCGTCGTCTTTGACGCGGGCGAGAAAAAAGTCGCGCGTTACCAGCAATACTTTGCCGTGAAAAAAACAATCGAGCGCGTCGCAAAGGTCGGAGATACAGGCCGCCGGACGGGCGGGGTGATCTGGCACACCCAGGGAAGCGGCAAATCTCTCACCATGGTGATGCTGGCCAAAGCGCTGGCGCTTGAGCCGTCCATATCCAATCCCCGCATTGTGCTGGTCACCGACCGCATCGATCTGGACGACCAGATTTATAGAACGTTTCACCAGTGCGGAAAAGATCCGGTCAAAGCCCGTACCGGCCAGCATCTGATCGATCTGGTCACCACGCCCAAAGACGCCGTCATCACAACCGTCATCGACAAATTTCAGGCGGCGGTCAAACAACGCTCCGTCAAGAATGAGTCAGGCGACGTGTTTATCCTGGTCGACGAAAGCCACCGCAGTCAGTACGGGATTTCCCACGCGCAAATGCAGCAGGTGTTTCCCAACGCGTGCTACATCGGCTTTACCGGCACTCCGCTCATGAAAAAAGAGAAAAACACGGCGCAGAAATTCGGCGGATTGATCGATACCTACACGATCGACCAGGCGGTGCGGGACAAATCGGTCGTGCCTCGGCTTTACGAGGGCCGGCTGGCGGAACAGGATGTAGCGCGGGAATCCATCGACCGCTGGTTTCAGCGGGTGTCGGAGGGGCTGACGGACGAGCAGACCAAAGACCTCAAGAAAAAGTTCAGCACGGCGGACCAACTCAACAGAACCGAGCAGAAAATCAAACAGGTCGCATACGACATCAGCGCCCACTTCGCCAAGACCTGGCAGGGAACGGGATTCAAAGCACAGCTTGCGGCGCCGTCCAAACTGGCGGCTTTGAAATACAAGGAATATCTGGACGAATTCGGCCTTGTCAGTTCCGAGGTGCTGATCTCCGGCCCGGATGCCCGCGAGGGCTATGAGGACGTCTACGATGAACCCAAAGCGGAAGTCCAAAAATTCTGGAAAAAGATGATGGATAAATACGGTTCGGAAAAGGATTATCAGGATCAACTCATCAACGCTTTCAAAAACGGAGACCGGCCGGAAATCATCATCGTCGTCGACAAACTCCTGACCGGCTTTGACGCGCCCCGGAATGTCGTTCTCTATCTGACCCGGAAAATGACGGACCATTCGCTGCTTCAGGCCATCGCGCGCGTCAACCGCCTGTACGAAGGAAAGGACTTCGGATACATCGTCGATTATTACGGTATTCTGGGAGAGCTGGATCAGGCGTTGACCAAATACAGCGCGTTGTCCGAGTTTCAGCAGGACGAAATTGAAATGGCTCTGTGTAACGTGACGGACGAGGTCAAAACGCTTCCACAGAAACATTCCGACCTATGGGATATTTTCAATGGAATCAAAAACAAATACGACGAAGAGGCGTATGAGCGGCATTTGGCGGATGAACCGCTCCGGCACCGATATTATGACCGCCTGTCCACGTTCGCCCGAACGCTGGAAATCGCCCTTTCGACCGCCAGATTCCTGACCGACACCCCGGCCGAGAAAATCAAGAAATACAAAACAGATTTGAAATTCTTTATGAATCTCCGGTCGTCCGCCCGCCGGCGGTATGCCGAGTCGATCGATTTCAAGGAATACGAAGCGCGGATCAAGAAACTGCTGGATACGTACGTCACATCGGACGAGATCGTTCAGATCACGCCGCTGGTGGACATTTTTGACAAGGAGAAGTTTCAGGCCGAAGTGGAAAGCATCGTAGGGAAGGCCGCCAAGGCGGACATGATTGCCAGCCAGACCAGGCGCACCATCACGGCAAAGATGGATGAAGATCCGGCATTTTACAAGAAATTCTCAAAACTGCTTGAGGAGACGATCCGAGACTACCGGAACAAACGCGTTTCGGACGCGGAGTATCTGAACCGCGCGCAGGAGATCATGGAATCGGTGCGCAACCGAACCGGCGATGAGTTGCCCGCCAAGATCCGAAACGAGGGCGTGGCCCGGGCTTTCTATGGTGTTGTCCATGAGGCCCTGGAATCGCGCGGTGGTGACGGATTCAACGCCAGGGATGTCTCGGCGGACCTCGGGATAAAGATTGACGAGATTGTACGCGCCAACAAAATCGTCGCGTGGCCGGACAACGAGGACGTTAAAAATAAAATGAGAAACGAAATCGAGGACGTCCTTGTTGAAACCAATGAAAAATACAAACTCGACTTGGATTATGACGCGATAGATTCGATCATGGAGCGGGCGCTGGACGTGGCCAGAGCGCGGTACGCGGATGGGTAAACCCGACACCGTTCATGTGATCGAATATGGCCGAAGGCAAATTCCCTATGAATTGGTCCGCCGGGACCGCCGAACACTGCAAATCAGCGTGCACCCGAATTTGTCCGTCACAGTGGTTGCCCCGAGAGTTGCGAATATTCGAAGAGTCCGAGAAATTGTCCGGTCGAAAGCCCGCTGGGTTGTCCACCAGCAGGATTTTTTCCGGACGTTTTTGCCCAAAATGCCGCCGAAACAGTATGTCAGCGGCGAAAGTCACCGGTATTTGGGCAGGCAGTACAGGCTGAAAATCGTGAAGGCCGCCGATGAGAGGGTAAAACTGGACGGAAAATATTTGAAAGTCTTTACAAAAAACAGTGGAGACAGAACACGGACCCGCCTCCTGCTGGATCGCTGGTACCGCGAACGCGCCGGAACCAAGTTTCCGGAGAGACTGGCCGTTTGTCACGAGCGCGCGCGAAAATACGGCATCACTGATTCGCCGCTCTCCATCCGGAAAATGCCGAGGCGGTGGGGAAGCTGTACGAATGGGCGGCATATCTATCTAAATCCGGAATTGATCAAGACCACTTTGCAGTGCATCGACTATGTGATCATCCACGAGTGTTGTCACCTGAAGGTCCCCCGGCACACCATCCGGTTTTATGATTTATTGTCGAGGATCATGCCCGACTGGCGGAAACGCAAGGAAAAATTGGAAAGGATCGAATTGTAATCGAGGCCGACTATGGAGCAGATCGCAGACGTCTTTGAACGATTTTACTCGAACCTGATTCCGGCCCTCGAAGGCTCGTATGTTGTCGGCGGTGAATCAGTCGTGGAGATGGTGGCGCGAGATTTGTGAAAGGCGTTTCCAGAAACCCGGGGATTTTCGTCACAGAATCTTTGGCGCATGCAGCAGTTCTATCTGACCCACACGGCCCCGGACTTTCTCTCACAGGTTGTGAGAGAATTGGTGGCAGCCATACCCCCAGGCAATCTAAAGGGCAAACTGCCGTCGTCCAAACAGCTTTCCGAGGCCGTCCGAAGCGCGTTGCCGGAAAGGGCCGGCACATGAGCGCGGGATACGTGGCGTTGACGGATTACGACTGGTTCCAGTATCTGCGTGCCCGCGCGAAGAATTCACCGGAGGTCCAGGAGGTCAATTTCTGGAAACCCTCGGCCCAGTTGGATTTTCATCCCATCGCGCCGCTGTCGCCTTTTTTCTTTAAATTGAAACGTCCACATTACAAAATTGCCGGATTCGGATATTTTGTCCGATATTCCAAATTACCCGTCTGGCTTGCATGGGATTCCTTTCGGGAATCCAACGGCGCGGCGGATAGTGCGGCCTTGTGCGAGCTGATTCGCCGGTACACGAAAGATCACAGCATTCGCCCGGACCGATCGATTGGTTGCACGCTCATCGCCGAGCCGATTTTTTTCGAGGAATCCGCTTGGATTGATCCGCCGGCGGATTGGCATGCGAATATTGTGCAGGGCAAAACATACGATCTCAAGGATGATGCCGAGGGGCGGCGCATCTGGGACGAGTGCCTTCTCCGAGTACGCGGCATGCGAATCGGAGACAAACCAGCTGACGACAAACCGCGATACGGCGAGATCGCGCACTTTCGGCCGCGCCTGGGGCAGGGACTTTTTCGAATCATCGTGACCGAGAGTTATGGACGCGCCTGTGCGGTCACGACGGAACATTCCCTCCCCGTTCTCGAAGCGGCGCACATCCGGCCGTATTCGGAGTCCGGGGAACATGACGTGACAAACGGGATCCTTCTTCGTTCGGACATTCACAAACTGTTTGACAGGGGCTACGTGACCGTAACGCCCGATTATCGGTTCGAAGTCGGTCACCGGCTCAAAGACGATTTCGACAACGGAAAGACCTATTATCATCTTCATGGCCAATCCATTCATCTGCCGTCAAGAACCGATGAGCGTCCGGCCAAAAATCTGCTCGAGTGGCATAATGAGCACGTCTTTCTCGGATAACAGCCGATGATTGCCATGCAGTGTGAGAAATGCCGGTTCCGATCTGACCGGAAACCGCACTTGACGCCATGACCGCCGTGCGGTAGTTTTCAAATATGAAGAGCATTCGATACATGGTCGTTTTTGACAGAGAGAGGGACGGACGGGTGATCGCGAGTGTCCCAGGTGTCCCCGGATGCCACGTATACGGTAGAACCGTCGAATCCGCTTTGAAACGAATTAAGAAGGCGCTAAAATTTTATGTTTCTTCTCTGAAAAAAATCGGTAAAACTCCTCCCAGACAACCTCAACCTGTTGCCGTTGAGATCCAGCTTGCCGCCTAGTTGTGGCCCGGCTCGGTGAGGTCAAAGCCAGCCGGCTTTTCAAGTGTTTGACAAAATTGGGATTTTCCACGGCCCATGGTCAGGGCAGTCACCGGTTGATGAAACATCCGGACGGCAGGATCATATTATTCGCATTCCATGATGCCGAATCCATCGGACCTGTTTTGTTGAAAAAATTTCTCAAAGATGCGGGGATTGCCGAGGATGATTTCAGAAAGACAAAATAGCTTGAATCCAAGGATTCCTCGAGAAGCGCAGGTATCCCGCCATTGAACTCATCCCCCTGCGCGTGGTCCGGAACTGTTGGAGATTTTCTAGCGGTTTCCGAGACGGAGATCCTTGGCGCGCTGACACACCACCTGCGGGAGACCGGGCCGCCGCAACTTTTTGCGTGGCGCGATTCTCTGCGGGCGCTTCGAGACGGGCTTGGGGCTTGTTTGCCCGAGGCGGCGGATTGCGGGCTGGTGTTGGAGTACGAGTTGCCGCGGAGCGGAGGCCGTCGGCCGGATCTCATTTTTTTGAATAATGGAATTGTGCTCGTGATCGAGTTCAAAAACCGCGTCGCGCCGGAGGCGGCCGATTTCGATCAAGTGTTGGGCTACGTTCGGGACTTGTCGGAGTATCACGCGGGGTGCCGGGACAAGAGGCTCGTTCCCGTTCTGGTTCCGGTGGGATTTCAGGGCGCGCCATTTGAGGAACAGGGAGTTCGAACCGCGGCGCCGAAAGATTTGGTCCGGATCATCAAGGAAATTTCCGCGCATCCGCGAAAGCAGTCGCCGGATACCGGGCGCTGGGTGCAATCCTCATATGAACCTCTGCCCGCGCTGGTCGAGGCGGCGCGGCTTTTGTTTGAGCGCAAGCCCTTGCCGCGCATTCGGGCGGCGGAGGCGGAGAACATTCCGGCGCGGGTTGAGCGGGTGGAATTTTTGGCCAACGCGGCGATCGATCGAAAGGAGCGCCGGTTGATCCTGATCACCGGCGTACCGGGCTCGGGCAAGACCTTGATTGGACTGCAGACCGCATACTCCCGAAACCTCAACGCGCCGGCGGTTCTCCTTTCCGGCAACGGGCCTCTGGTTTCCGTTCTGCAATACGTTTTGAATTCAGCGGCATTCGTCCAATCTCTCAAAAATTATCTGCGTGATATTCTGATCCGGCAGAAGCGGCCGCCGCGCGAACAAGTTGTGATTTTTGACGAAGCCCAGCGGGCGTGGGACAGGGATCGGGTATTTGAAAAGCATCGAGGCGATCTCGTGGATTCGGAGCCGGCGCTGTTGCTCTCTCTTGCAAACCGGATTGAAGGCGGGCATGTCGTCGTGGCGCTGATGGGCGAGGGGCAGGAAATTCATGCGGGCGAAGAATCCGGGATTCAAAATTGGGTGGACGCGGTGCAAGGGTCCAAGGGATGGTCGGTGAGCGGTCCGCGACATCTTGAACGCGCGTTCACGGATGCCGGAATCCCGTACGATGTCGAACCGCTTTTTAATCTCACGACCTCCCTGCGCAGTCGAAAGGCCGGCCAGTTGTCCGCATGGGCGGAGCTCATGTTGGGCGGCAGGATGGATGAAGCGCGCGCCATCGCCGTGGATCTGACACGGATCGGCTATCCGATTCGGATGTCTCGGAATTTCGAAACGGTCAAAGCCTACATCCGGGACAGATTTGACGGCGTGGCCGAGAAGCGGACCGGCGCAATTGCGTCATCCAAGTTCCGGAAATTGGCCCCGTACGGCATTTCCGCAGCGCCGCAGAATTTCTATTATTACGGACAATGGTACGAGGAGCCGGAAAGCCATCCGAAATCAGGCGGCCGGTTTGAGACGGCGATTACCGAGTTTGGCTGTCAGGGTCTCGAACTCGATCTGCCGGTACTGTGCTGGGGCCCGGACTTGCGGTGGGAGGGCGACCGCTGGGTGTCGCATCTGGGCCGGGCGCGCGTAGTGAGGAATCCACATCAGTTGAGGCTGAACGCGTATCGGGTCCTGCTCACGCGCGGCCGGGACGGCCTGGCGATTTTTGTGCCGGGGATGGCAGAGTTGGATGGGACGTGGGAGAGATTTCGGCTGTGTGGTGTTTTGGAAATATGATCGGATAGACGCCCTCCAGCCGAGATGCTGATATCCGCTGAAATTGCCCTGCGCCGCTCCCGCACGACGCGCGCGCGGCGGGAAATTGAAAAAATCTCCGAGGGAGGTTAAAGGTCATGGTGTTTTTGCCGCCGCAAAAGAAGGAGCCGGCGTACCGGCCTGATGGATCCATTGCGATTCGGATCACCTACGATGAGACGATTCAGAATCTGACGGGCGTTGCGGAAGACATCAGTTACGCAAGTCCGGGGGCGCCGTTTTTGATGGTGTTCAACTCCATTTTGTTTGAGCACCCGGAAATCCGGAAAAAATTCCCGCCGGGCGTTCTGGGGATCGAATTGAACGGCGGCCGGCCGGATGTCGACACCCTTCTGAAGGACGGAGATCGGATTCACCTGTTGATTCCGAGCCCGCCCCGGGGGACGAAGAAACGCCCACGCAAATGAATGCGTCAAAGGAGAAGTTCAGAGATTTCGTTCTGGATCAGTTGGCGGCATTCGGTCCGGTCGAGGCGTGTGCGATGTTCGGCGGATATGGACTGTATCGGGGCGAGGTGTTCTTCGGGATCCTTCACAAAAACAGGCTCTATTTCAAAACTGATCCGGCCGCCCCGGAATCGACAGCGCCTTATCGCGAGCGCAAGATGTTACCGTTTCGTCCGAGCAAAAAGCAGCCGCTCAAATCGTATTACGAAGTTCCGGCAGACGTGCTGGAGGATCCGCGGGAGCTTGCGGACTGGGCGGAGAGAGCGGCACGGTGTCAGGAATTATGAGGATGCGACTGTGGGAAGCGCGAACGCCCGAAGACGCCGTGGCAAACGGCGTCGTTGCCAGATGCGCTCATTTGCGGATGCGGAGCCGAGCGCCTTGATCGCATAAGCGGCTGCGGCGCGGGCGTGACCTGCGACGTGTGCGGTCGCGACAGCCTGCCCGGCGGCGCGGGCGGCGGCGATGGCGGCGGGATCAACGGCTGCCCGCGCGGCGGCGTGGGAGTTGAGCGACGCGGTTCGGATCAACTTCATGGAGAACGGAATCTCGCCGCGCGCCCACGCGCGGACTGTTGCGATGGCATTCCGAGGTCGGTTGTCGTTCGGGTGTTTGTCCTCGAAATACGGAAGCACTCGCTCGGCGCAATCGGCGGCCCAGAGGGCCAGCGTCCGTTGGTCGCGTTTGTCAATCTCTTTGGCGTTTTTCGTTTGCATCAATGTTTCCTCTGTGTCGTCACAAAGATTCGTCAAGGCTCAATAATCAATGCTCAATGTTCAATTTTCAAGTTTACGGCGGCCGGCAGGACCTCCCCCGCAGGGGCGCGGATGACCACGTCGGCGATCGGATCGAGCGGGGTGTCCGACAGGTTGACGATGGCGAGGCGCGCGCCTCGCGATTTGGCCATGCGCGGAAACGACGCGGCCGGCTCGACGATCAGGATCGATCCGACGGCCAGCAGAAGATCGCAGTCCTCGACCATCCGCGTCGCACGATTGAGAACCGCCGGGTCGAGTGATTGACCAAAGGAAATCGTGTTGGGTTTTAAAATCCCGCCGCATGATTCGCACTTTGGCGCGGGGTCGCCCGCTAGGAGCCGCCGATACGCCGCCTCCCACGGATCGATCCTGCCGCAGGAAAAACAGATCACCGCGCAGCTCGTGCCGTGGAGTTCGACGACCTTGTCGTCCGGCAGGCCCGCCGCTTGATGGAGCCCGTCGATGTTTTGCGTGATGACGCCTGTCAGTTTTCCGGTCGTGTGCATCCGCGCGATGGCGATGTGTCCGGCGTTGGGTTTGACGCGCTCGAAACAGGCCATGAGTTCCTTTTTCTCGGCCCAGTATTCCCGGCGTTTTTCTTCGCTGGCCAGAAAATCCTGGATTGTGACCGGAGTAAACTTGCTCCACCTCCCTGATTTGCTTCGATAGTCCGGGATCCCGCTTTCCGTCGAAATCCCGGCGCCCGTGAAGACCACGACGCGGCGTGCGTCCGATAGAAGCTGACGCAAGACGTCTTGCGGCTCGCGGGTCATAGCGACCGAATCGTGAACTTCCCCGTGAGGCGGGACAGGGGCAGCGCGGCGGCCTTGGCACTGATGCGATAGGCGGTCCGGCCCGGATAGACGATCCAGGCCCTGGCAAGGCCCAGCGTTCGAATCGCGGAATCGAGGGAGCGTGTCATGCGCGGAGCGTCGGCGCGCTTGAATTCGAATCCGTATCGCCGGCCACGATCGACGACGAGAAGGTCCAGCTCTGCGCCGCTGTGCGTGGCCCAGAAATAGGCGGATAGCGGCCGAAGGGCGCGAAGGACGAGTTCAAGGGCAAAGCCTTCCCAGGACGCCCCGATTTTCGGATGGCGATCGAGCGCGCGCGCGTCCGGGATTTCGAGGAGCAGGTGGAGCAGTCCCGTGTCGCGGAAGTAGACCTTCGGCGATTTGACCTGGCGCTTTCCGATATTCTCGTGCCAGGGCGCGAGCTGCCGGACGAGAAACGCGCCGGTGAGAAGGTCCAAGTACCGCCGGACCGTCTTGTCGTTCAGGCCGAGGGCCGCGCCCAGTTCCGACGAGTTCCAGATCTGACCGTGGTAATGCGCAAGCATGCTCCAAAAGCGCCGGAGCGTGAGCGCGGGGACAGAGATGCCGAGCTGCGGCACGTCGCGTTCGAGAAACGTCCGGACGTAATTGTCGCGCCACACGTAACTGTCCGTTTCGGTTCGGGCCAGGCACGAGGGCGGCAGGCCGCCGCGGACCCAGAGCCGATCGAGGTGGGGCGCGCCCGGATCAGAGGGCTCGATCCCGCCCATCTCGACAAACTCGATCCGGCCTGCGAGGGATTCGGACGCGCCTTTCACCAGATGGGGTGATGCGCTTCCGAGAATCAAAAACCGCGCCGAGGAGGCCCGCCGGTCGGCGAGGACCCGCAGGATGGCGAACAGCTCCGGCCGCCGCTGGACCTCGTCGATGATGACCAGCCCCTTGAGCGGCTCGAGGGCCATCATCGGATGCTCGAGCCGTGCGGAGTCCCCGGGCGACTCGAGGTCGAAGTAGGTGACATCCCCGCGCCGGCGCGCGATCTGCCGGGCCATCGTGGTCTTGCCGCACTGCCGGGGCCCGAGGAGCGCCGTCACCGGCGCGCGGTCCAGCGCCCGTTCCACGCGCGAGGCGAGATTTCGACGTTCGATCATGGTCAAAATATATCATTGAAAATTCGGAATGTAAAGCCGAAATTTCAATGATCTGTCGGTTCGCCGTCGGCCCTTCACAATACCCGGCTTTGAGGCATGATGGATGCTGCGTGAAATCACGGAAAAGGGAGAGTGCCGATGTCCAAAGCAGCGTGCCAGAGCTTCATTTATGGAACCGCCTGGAAAAAAGAGGCGACGACCGCGTTGGTGGAATTGGCCGTGAGATCCGGGTTCCGGGCCGTGGATACGGCCAATCAGGCCAAACATTATTCGGAACAGCTGGTGGGAGATGCGCTGGCCAACTTGGCGGCGTGCGGGATTTCCCGGGACCAGCTCTGGCTGCAGACGAAATTTACGCCGGTCGATGGACAGGACCACCGGCTGCCGTACGATCCCGAGGCGGATTTGGGGACGCAGGTGAAACAGTCGTTTGCGAGTTCGCTGGAGCATCTGCGGGCCGATTATGTCGATTCGTATCTATTGCACGGGCCTTACCATTATCCGGCGCTCGGCGCGGAGGATTTCGAGGTTTGGCGTGCGATGGAGGAAATTTATAAATCCGGGGCGGCCAAATCAATCGGTATCAGTAACGTGAATATTCAGCAAATGGAAATGCTGGTCAGCCGTTCCGCGATCAAACCGATGATGGTTCAGAATCGATGCTTTGCCAACCGGGGTTGGGACAAAGCCGTGCGGGATTTTTGCCGGCGGCACGCGATCCATTATCAGGGATTCTCCCTCCTGACCGCCAACCCCCAGGTTCTTCATCACGCTCGAATCCGTGAAATCGCCGGAAGATGTTCGGTTACTCCCGCGCAGATCATCTTCCGGTTCGCTTATCAGATCGGCATGATCCCGCTGACCGGCACGACCGACGAAGGACACATGAAGATGGATCTGGGAATATTCGGGTTTGAACTTTCGGCCGAGGATATGACGTTTATCGAAAATATAGATCGTTCGTGACCGTCGCGGGTCTTCTTTTAAGTTTTCAGGTCCTCACAGATCCCATCAGCGTCAGTTCCTCCCGATCATGGTACAGATGGCGGATTTTCAAAACGGAACAACCGGCCGCCAGTCCAGTACCGGGATCCCTCGCCTTGGCCAGCAGGGGGATCGGGTCGGTGCGGCCGAATTTCAGATTGACGATGAACCGGCGGCACCATCGGTTCCCGACCCATTTGAAAATCACGTTCAGGATTCGGTCCGGCTGGTCGAGGACGTCGCAGAAAAGCCAATCGCAGGTCACGCCGGCCGGCGGTTGATAGGCCATGGCGTTTTCCTGATGATGCGTGAGGCCGGGATGATTTTTGACGGTTCCCAGGAGCCGGCCGTTGTCCACCGCGATCACTCGCGCGTTTCGTTTCAATGCGCTGTAACTCCATCCGCCGGGCGCGGCGCCGAGATCGATCACCGTTTCGCCCTTTCCGGGCTGACACCCGAGTATGCCGTACGCTTCTTCAATCTTCAGATACGACCGGGACGGAGCCTTTGAATCCATTTGCATCCGCCGTTGACCGCCGAACTTGGCGGACCGCGAGACGAACGCGCGGGTAAAATCAGTCACGTGGACGAAAAATCCCCGCCGAGCCGCACACTCCTCCGTCATGTCCTCGCGGGCCAGCCTCATCACGCGCGGCAGGATTTTTTGCAATTTTTTGAGCCATGCCGCCTGGACGGTTTTGGCCCGTTTTGAAAGCGATGCGTCCTGGCCAACCGCGTTAAACACAAACGGCCAGGGGTTGTCCACGCGATTATCTTTCAACCCGGCCATGAACAGGTCAACGAGTTCGGAGGTCAGTTTGTTGGCTGAGGACGCCGTGATCTCCACAGGATCTTCTCCCGCTGATTCCGCAAAACAGATGTCCGGATAGGGACCCTTCACCGTCGCCAGGACCCAACCCGCGCCGCTTGTGTCAGCCTTCCATCCGTACAAACCGAGTTCGCGAATCAACATATTTTCGAACGTGGCTTTGCAGGTCATCAACATCCGCGCGGCCATCATTTGGAATTCAGTTCAATCCAGAGGTTCTCATCGGCGAGGATGCCGCTTTTCAATTCTTCGTGAATTCTTTTTTCAAGATGATACACGTAGTCCTCATAATTCCCCGCGTGCCGCCGGACGGAGCCGTTGTGGACTTCGATGATTTCTGTGGCCACCAGGTTGACGAATGTGCGGTCGTGGCTGACGAAGAACACCGTGCCGTCAAACCCTTTGAGCGCCCGGCCCAGAGCCTCGACGGTTTCGAAATCAAGATGGTTGGTCGGCTCGTCAAAGATCAGGACCTGGCGCTTTGCCAGAAGCAGGCCCGCCAGGCAGACCCGGGCGCGTTCTCCGCCGCTCAAGACCGCGATCCTCTTTTTAACATCATCGCCCTTGAACAGAAAACTCCCGGCGAGATTTAAAATATCCTGCCGCGAAACGCCGGGCGCGGCATGCTCCTCCAGGTGGGTGTAGACATCCGAATTTGAATCCAGCGCCGTAAACACATGTTGCGCATAGTAGCCGATCTCAAGCCCGTACCCCCACTTTACGTTTCCGCCTTTGGGTTCGAGATCGCCGGCGATGGTCCGAAGGAACGTCGTTTTCCCCTGCCCGTTATCGCCGAGTACGGCGACGTGTTTTCCATGTTTGATTTCCATATTGATTTTGCCTGCCACAAGTTTTTCAGGGTATCCAATGGCCAGGTCTCTGCAGGAAATCGCGTCCTTGTTCTGTTTTTCAACGTTCGGTATCCGGATCGACACATTCCCCAGCGCATGCCCGACCTCGATGGTCTTCAGCCTTTCCAATTGTTTCATCTTCGATTTCGCCTGGCTCGCCTTGGACGCCTTGGCTCCAAACCGCGTGACGAATAATTTGAGCTGCCTCTGTTTGGCCTCGACATTTTTGTTGTAGCTGATCACCTGTTCTTTTTGCTCCCGCTTGAAGATCAGGTATTCCTCGACCGTTCCGGGATACAGAACGCAATCGCCTCTTTCGATGTCCAGCGTATGCGTGCACGTCCTCATCAGGAATTCCCGGTCGTGTGACACGACCATGAATCCCCCGCGGAAATCCTGAAGAAATTCCTCGAACAAAATGAGTGTTTTGAGATCGAGGTAATTGGTGGGCTCGTCCATGATCAGAAAATTGGGGTCGGTCAACAACATGGATGCCAGCTTGACGCGAGTGCGGTATCCCCCGGGCAAACTCCCGATTTCTGTTTTCAGCAATTCATTCTTCAGCTGAAACGACCCGGCCACCCTGCCGCACTGCCAGTCTGCCTTGCCGGTATATCTTTGAAGAAAACCGATGACGGTTTCGTCCAGCCGGTAGGGGTCGTGCTGTTCGAGATAGGCCAATCGAAATCCCGCGCTTTT
Source organism: Candidatus Lindowbacteria bacterium RIFCSPLOWO2_12_FULL_62_27 (assembly GCA_001784175.1). Lineage (GTDB taxonomy): Bacteria > Lindowbacteria > 2-12-FULL-62-27 > 2-12-FULL-62-27 > 2-12-FULL-62-27 > 2-12-FULL-62-27. The sequence continues at coordinate 58,019 of MFPR01000028.1, read as the reverse complement.
ACCGACCGTGCCTCCGTCCGCCTCCTCGTGGCCGGTGATGATCCGGCAAAGCGTCGACTTACCCGCGCCGTTCCGGCCAATCACGCCGACTTTCTGATCGTCGGACAGCGAGACGCTGACCCCGTCCAAAATGACGCGGTCTCCGTAGGATTTTCGGATATCCTTCAGTTCAAGCAATGCGCTCATGAAATCGAACGTACCATCATCATATGATAATCCTTGTATGATAAACTCCGCATATGGACAAGAAAGGGCGCTGGGACGGCGTGAGAAACTACCAAGCGCCATGATACCCGTCCGGCGCCCGGCATGGGTGGAGATTCATCTTGACCGGATCGTCCGGAACGCGCAGCGCTTCCAGCGCATGCTTCGGCGGGCGGAGCTTGCGGCGGTGGTGAAGGCCGACGCGTACGGTCACGGCATAGAACCGGTGTCCGCCGCGCTCCACCGCGCCGGCGTGCGGTGGTTTTGCGTATCGACGGCCGAGGAGGCGCACCGGCTGCGGGACGTGGTGTCCTCGGGACGGGTGATGCTGATGGGTCCGGTGGACCGTCGGGACGTGCGGGACCTCGCGAAGCGCGGCGTGATCTTCACGCTCTTCACGATCGATTTTGCGGACGATCTCGACCGGCTGTCCAAACGTCTCGGCCGGCCGGTCCGGGTTCATCTGAAAATTGATACGGGGATGAATCGTCTGGGCGTCGAGTGGAACCAGGCGGGAGACTTTGCGCTGCGCCTGGGCCTGTTCCGCGGCGTGCGGGTCGAAGGCATTTATTCGCATCTGGCCACTTCTCTGGAAAATCTTCCCTTCATGCGCCTGCAGCGCCGGCGGTTTGAATGGTGCCTGAAACAGATGCGGCGCCTGCGTCTCACTCCGCGATACAGGCACCTCGCCAACACAGGCGGGGTCCTGACATCGTGCGATTTTCATTACGACCTCGTGCGCGTCGGACTGGGCCTGTACGGTGTGACGCCGAGGCCGGAGCAAAGCGCGAAGCTGAATCTGGAGGAGGCGATGGCCGTCAAGGCGCGGCTGATCTCCGTCAAATGGGTCGAGCCTGACGAGGGCGTCGGCTACGGTCTGGCCGGGCGAGTCGAGCGACTCACGCCGGTGGGCGTCGTGCAGGTAGGCTACGCCGACGGATTGGACTGGCGGCTGAGCCACACCGGGCAGCGCCGCCGGAACGCCGCCGTGGCCTGTTATGGAGGCCGCGCGCTGCCGGTGATCGGCCGGATCTGCATGGACCAGTGTTTTCTCGATCTTTCGCGCGTGGCGGACGACATCGAAACGGGCGATCCGATTCTGATCCAGGGCAACGATCCGGCGCACGGGACGATCACGTTCTGGGAAACGGCAAAAAAAATCGGCACGATTCCCTATGAAGTCATGACGGGATTCGGCAAGCGCCTGCCGAGAAAATACATCACGGGCTGATGGGCATGCGGGAGCAATCGCTTCTTGAGGAGATCGCGCGGCGGTTCCGGCCCGGCGTCGCGGACCGCCGGCGGGGCGTGCGAGTCGGCGCGGGAGACGACGCGGCGCTGGTGCGGATGGGCGGGACGGATGTGGCGCTGACGGTGGACGCGGTGGTGGAAGGCGTCGATTTTGATCTTCGGTATTTTGGCTGGTCGGACGTCGGCTACAAGGCTCTGTCGGCGGCGGTATCCGATCTTTACGCGTGCGGCGCGACCCCGGTTGCGTTTCTGGTGACCGCCGGGATTCCCGCGGGCGCGAAGCCGACGAAGATCCGGTCGCTGCTCGGGGGGCTGCAGGCGGCGGCCGCGGAACACCGGGCGACGATTGTCGGCGGGGATCTCACGCGCGCGCCGAAACTGATGCTGGATGTCTGCGCGATCGGGCAGGCCGGAAAAAGATTTCTGAGGCGAAGCGGCGCGCGCCGGGGTGATATGATTTTTGTGTCCGGGCCGGTCGGGTCGTCGAGGGCGGCGCTCTTGATGTTTCGCCGCGGTCTCAGGGTTCCCCGCGCGCTGCGAGCCGCGCATCTGCGCCCGGCGGCCGCGCGACGCGCCGGGCGCGATCTCTCCAAAGAACCGCGTGTCACCGCGATGATGGACGTCTCGGACGGATTGCTGATGGATCTCTCGCGCCTGTGCCGGGCGAGTCGAGTCGGCGCGGGCCTCGTGCCCTCGCATCTGCCGGTGACCTCCGAGGCAAGGGCTGCGTTCCGGCGGCTTGGAAAAGACCCCGTGCAGGAAGCGGCGATCGGCGGCGAGGATTATGTACTTCTCTTTACCGTCCGGCCGCCCGTTCCGCGGCACATCCGGCGACGATACGCATGTATCGGACGCATCCTCAATCCAAGCCCGGTGGGAGGGCCTATATATAATATGGAGAGGCGGCCGCCCCGGCGGATGGTCGTAAAAGGATTTTTACACCGCTTTTAGGATGAGGCAAGCCGGGCCGTCCTGCTTTGCGCTTATCGGACCCTTGGGCGCCGGAAAGACGACGTTTGTCCGGGAGTGGGTTCAGAGGCGCGCTCCGGAAGTTGCGCGTCAGGTCGTGAGTCCGACGTTCATTCTGCATGCGCGATATGATCTGCCCGGCGGCGCGGTGCATCACCTGGACTGGTATCGGTTGAATTCCGAAGCAGAAGTCCTGTCGCTTGGTTGGGAGGAAATCGTCTCCGATCCCGGCCTGGCGATCTTTGTCGAGTGGGCGGACAAGTTTCCGCGCCTTCTTCCCCGCCGGAGAGTGGAGGTCCGATTCAAATACAGCGCTGATTCCCGCCGCCGAACCGTCACGATGAAAAACCGCGGACCGCGCCTCTCGGCATGAGCGCCGCTTCCCGATTTCTGCTGGTCGACACGTCGGACCGGATCGCCCTCGTTGGGATCTACGACGGCGCCACGACGTTGGCCGAGGTTCGCGCCGATTGCGGCCGGCCATCGCTCGAATGGGTGACCCGGTCGATCGACGATGTCCAGAAGTCCGCCGGAGCATCCTGGGAGGCTCTCGATTTTCTGGCCTGCGGCGTAGGTCCGGGCGGGTTCACGTCCCTGCGGATTGGGATGTCAGTTCTGAAAGCCATGGGCCAGAGCCTGAATTTGCCGATGGTCGGCGTGAACCGCCTGGAGGCGGCGGCGATGGGCCAGCATCTGCTCGATGGCCGACCCGGGACGGCCCGGTACTGGGTGCGGCTGCCGGCCGCGCAGAATCTGGAGTATGCGGCCATGTACCGGATTTCAGAGTCCGACACTCCGGTTTGTCTGCGCAAGCCAAGCCTTCTTCTGCCGCAAAAAGCCGCGAGTCTCAACATCCCTGCGGCGGTTGTCCGTGTGACCGTGCGGCCGGAAATTTTCCATCAGGGCCTGCCGCGTGCGGCCTGGCTCAAAGCACTCAAGGGCCGGACCGAATCCGCGGCCGGAATTCTGCCGCTTTATCTTCGCGGCGCCACCCTCGGCCCCGCGGGCGGCGCGCTGAAGGCCGCACTGTCGGTTGCCCGGCGGCGACGCGCCCGATAAAATGGATTCCATGAGAATTCTGCACATCCAGATCCCGGAGTTTTATTTGACGATCGAACGCGACCGGAGGAATGTGGCCGAGGAATCAGACGTTGCGATCCATTTCCCGGAGTCGCCGGGGTTTGTGGTGACGTGTTCTTCCAGCGCGCTCGAAGCAGGCGTCCGGCATCGCCTGCCTCTGGAGAAGGCGCGGGCGATCCGGCCCGGCTGCATTTTCATTCCGGCCGATTTCCAGTTGTACGCGCAGATATCCGAGCAACTGAACATGCGGATTCGGGAGCAATACCCGTTCACGGAACAGCTTGATTTCTATGAATGGTTTTGCGACTTGTCTGACGAGGACGACGAGGCGGATCCATTCCAGCCCCTTCTTCTTTCACGCCTCTGCGACCGGTATCCCTTCCGGCCCGCCTTCAGCGTCTCCACAAACAAGTTTCTGGCGAAGCTCGGAAACGAGACCGGCCGGTCGTTCGAAGGCGGCCAGGCCGATGCGCAGCTCCGGGACGTGCCGATCGACCATTTCTGGGGCATTCCCAAGAAATGGATTGCGGCGCTGCGGCTCATGGGCGCCGAAACGATCGGGGACGTCGGCAGGCTCGATCCGGAGGCGCTGGAGCAGAAATTCCCCAGAGTCGGCCGCCGGCTTCTGCAGTTGGGCCTGGGCGAGGACGATCATGAGGTGTCGCCGTTCGCCAAGCCCTCCCGTCTTTCCCTGGCGGCCACGCTCCGGCCGACCGGGAGCGGCGGCATGCCGGTAAAATTTCTCACAGAGATGGCTGAAGCGCTGTCCGGGAAACTCGTCAAGGGCGGGCACAGCGGTTTCGCGCTGCGGCTCGAAATCAGCGCCGGCGGCCGCACGTGGTCCCAGCGGTACCGGTTTCTATTGCCGACCGTTCGCGCGTCCTCGATCCTGGTGGGCGCGACGTCGATGTTCAAAAAGATCCATGCCCTCCTGCCGCCGGATGAGGCGTTTCAAGTCACCCTATCCGTGGACGACATCGTCTACGACCGGGACCGGTACCAGATGCACGGCGCGCCGAGAACGGACCTGGAAGTGATGGAGGAATGAATCCATTTGAGATTGAGTCGGAATACCAACCGGCTGGGGACCAGCCGGCCGCCATCGAGCGCCTGGTGAACGGTGTCGCGGCGGGGATGAGGTTTCAGACGCTGATGGGCGTGACCGGCTCGGGCAAAACCTTTACGCTGGCCAACGCGCTCGCGCACCTGAACCGTCCGGTCCTGGTGATCTCGCACAACAAGACGCTGACCGCGCAGCTTTTTTCGGAATTCACCCATTTTTTTCCAAAAAACGAAGTCCACTATTTTGTCAGTTTCTACGATTACTACCAGCCGGAGAGCTACATTCCCCAAACCGATACCTACATTGAAAAGGATTCGGAGATCAACGACCGCATCGACCGGTTGCGGCTGGCGGCGACAGCGGCGGTGCTGACGCGGCGGGACACGATTGTCGTGGCGTCGGTCTCATGCATCTACGGCCTCGGCGCACCTTCGGATTTCCTCGAAATGGTCCAGGTGCTCCAAGCCGGCCACAGCTACCCTCAGAAAACACTGCTGCAGAGGCTGGTCCGGATGCAGTACCAGAACGGCCAGATCGAATTCAAGCGGGGCACGTTTCGCGTCCGGGGCGACACGATCGAAGTGTATCTGGCGCATGCGAGCGCGGCGTACCGGCTGGAATTTTTCGGCGACACGCTGGACCGGATCGTCGAAACGGAGCCGATCACGGGCCGGGCGCGGAAGACGATGGATTTCGCGGTGATCTATCCGGCCAAGCACTATGTGACGACGGACGAGAAAAGAAAATCGGCGATCGCGGCGATCGAGGAGGAACTGCGGCACCGTCTGCCGGAACTGAAGGCCGCAGGCCAGGAGCATTACGCGGAGCGGCTGAAATCGCGCACGCTGTACGACCTCGAGATGCTGACCGAGATCGGGTACTGCAAGGGGATCGAGAATTATTCGCGGCATCTTTCCGGCCGGGCGCCCGGCGAGCCGCCGTTCACGCTGCTGGACTACTTCGCGCATCGAGGCAACGCGGCGGCGGAGGCGAAGCCGGCGCCTCGCGGCAAGCCGGACTTTTTGACGATCATCGACGAGAGCCACGTCACGATCCCGCAGCTCCACGCGATGCTGAACGGCGACCGCGCGAGAAAGAAGAACCTCGTCGATTTCGGGTTCCGGCTGCCGTGCGCGTACGACAACCGGCCGCTGTCCTTCGAAGAATTCATGGGTTCCGTCGGCCAGGTGATCTTCTCGTCCGCGACGCCGGGCGAGTACGAGCTGTCGGTCTCCGGCCAGGTGGTCGAGCAAATCGTCCGGCCGACCGGCCTGGTCGACCCCGAAATTGTGGTGCGGCCGGTGGAAGGCCAGGTCGACGACCTGATCCGTGAAATCCGGGCGGCCGTGTCGGCGGGCGAGCGGGTGCTGGTGACGACGCTCACGAAAAAGATGTCGGAGGATCTGACGGAATTTCTATGCCAGGAAAAGCTGCGCGTAAAGTACCTGCATTCCGACATCGAGACGCTGGATCGCATCAAGATCCTGCGGGACCTTCGGCTGGGCCGTTTTGACGTGCTGGTCGGCATTAACCTCCTGCGGGAAGGTCTGGACCTGCCCGAAGTCGCGCTGGTCGCGATTCTCGACGCGCATCAAGAGGGCTTCCTGCGTTCCAAGGTTTCCCTGATTCAGACCATCGGCCGCGCGGCGAGGCACATTCGGGGCCGTGTCATTCTTTACGCGGAGCGCACCACGCAGTCCATGGAGGACGCGATTCTTGAAACCGGCCGGCGGCGGGCGAAGCAGGTCGAATACAACCGCGCGCACGGCATCGAGCCGCGCTCGATCCAGAGTGCCGTCAAGGAGGAACTGGTCGAGCAGGACCAGGTCATCGAAATTGCGGAGCAGGTGCGTGACAAGCGCGAGCTGGTGCGGCGACTGGAGCGCGAAATGTTCGCGGCGGCGGACGCGCTGGAATTCGAGAAGGCGGCGGCCCTGCGGGACGTGATCGCGGATCTGGAGCAGAAACGGAAATAGACCCTACGCGTGCAGGTGTTCGGTCAGGTATCTCGCGAGGCCGACTTCGGAGATGGCGTGGAGCTGGGATTCGATCCAGTCGGCGTGTTCTTCTTCTTCGACCAGGATTTTCGCCGCCATCTCGCGGGTGCCGTTGTCGCCGATGGCGACCATTTTTTTGATTCCGTTGTTCAGGCAGTCGATGATGCCCTTTTCCATCTCCCAGTTGATCTGAAGCTGCTTCTGGACGTCGGACCCGAGCCTCATTTTGTTGTAGGCCGCCATGTTGGGAATGCCTTCCAGGTAGAGGATGCGATCAATCACGAGTTCCGCGTGTTTCATTTCTTCAATGGATTCCTTCTGAAACATGGCGTTCAGTTTCGCGTATCCCCAATTCTTCGCCATTTTGGCCTGGACAAAATAAATATTGATGGCCGTCAGTTCAAACCGAAGGATTTCGTTCAGTAATTTGATCGAATCCGCGTGGCCTTTCATGATCCCGTCACCTCATGATTTGTCCGGCGACCCGGAGGCCGCCGCTTGTCACCGGTCGATGAAAAGGGATCGACCCCCCTCATTCCCCCCTTTTCAAGGGGGGACGAAGGTCATTCTGTCCTATCCCACGCCGCATTTCAACCCTGAATTGTTTACCACAAAATGGATCCGTCGGAAAACTGACCGAGCATTCTCCTCCGCTTATCGCACCACCGCCAGCTTGTCGATGAGCCGGTTCCCGCCGGCCTCCAATCTGTAGATATACACGCCCGACCCGACCTTCTGCCCGTGCCTGTTCGTCGTGTCCCACGTCAGCGTGTTGGACCCGGCCGCTCCTGACGCCTTCAGCTCCCGCACCAGCCGCCCGCCCACGTCGAAAATCTTGATCGATACATCGCCCGCCGCCTGCAAGTTGTATTTGAATGTTACGTTGTCCTCGGCCGGATTCGGAAATGCGAAAGACATCTCCTTCGACAATGGCGCCGCCAGAAATGGCGCAACAAATTCGGACACGCCGACGACCAGCGTCAAGGGCGGCCCGGCGGAAACAAGAGCGGACGCCTCCTTCCTCAAATTGACGGCCCCGCCCGGCAAGCCGACCAGATACGCCTCATACCGGGTGGGGAGATTCTGCGCGTTGTCCCATGCGACGGTCACCGATCCCATGTCCGTCGACACCAGGAGGTCCCATGTGCGCCCGGTGGTCATCGGCGCCCCGTATGACGCCGCCATCCAGTCGCGCCCGCCCGCCGGCCGGACAGCCAGCGTCAGTCAGGGTGTCGGGTTGACACATTTACACAAATACTGAACCTGAAAAACGGCGAGACGGACGATTTTTGGAGCTTTTCCGAGGGAAGCGCTATGCGCACTTTCGACAACTTCGTGAAAAATCAAGGACCCCGAAGTTTTTGGATCTGTGCAACAACCTTCAGGAACCTCTTTCGATGAGGGTACTCCTTGGGGAGCCTCAGGACATTTCGATGCCCCACATTCAACAAACGGGCGGGCAACATAAAAAGTTCGCGCCTCATAGGGCGGTTTCGAGGGGCGGGATTTTGGCGGCCGGACTGCATGGGACGGGATGTCCCTGCGGGGGTGACGGGTTCAGGCCTAAAGTTTTTTAAGGTGTGGCGGGATTTTTCGCGGCAGATTTCATTGGACCGGTAGTCAGGCCGGCGTGGCGGGAGGCGGGTTCAGGTCGGTCTGGCGATCTTGGCGGTTAAAATCCGATTTTTTTATGGGGTCGTGCCGGCGGGGCGAGCAGTTGGCGGATGGCGTTGATGAGGGCGTTGATTTGCTGATCGTGTTTTTTGAATTTCCTTAAGATTCCAATTTGGAATCTTAAAGAATCCCATTCCTGTTTCGAAAGCCGGAACAGGAAGTCATCAGGAAACCGAATCGTGTTTCGTCCAACCGCCTTGTTCAAATTGAACGTCGTAACGCCGTAGAGCCGTGCCAAATCAGAATCGAGCATCACCCTCTGCCCCCGCACAACGTATATCAGATGGTCAATCTGGTTGAGCGGAATGATATCGCCCGGCGCAATTCTCCGTTTCTTCACAGCAATCCTCATACCATGAATGCGTTTGACCTCAAATCAACGAAACTTCTGCCTGTTTGATGCGCTCCCGTGCGATTCTCGCCTCCTCGGACCCCCGGGGGGTTCGGGGTTCGGGGTCACACTTGCAGTAATGGAACACGGAGCGAGTCGCCGGATCGGATGACACGTAAAAGGGTCTGGATTCCCGCGTTCGCGGGAATGACGGATAGTTCTGGGGTTCTTGGTTCTGGTGTCAAAATCCGGTCCGTGGACATCGGTTCTTGAATCTGCATCGCCTATTTCTATTCCGGGGTGATAACTTGAAAACCCACGGCCTGTTCGGTATGGTTTAGTCATGAACATTCGATTGGATTTGAATTTGCCCGATCATTTGACCCTGCCGCCAGAACGCCTGAAGCTTGATCTGGCCATTGGGCTGTATGTTGACGACCAGGTTTCGATGGGCAAGGCGGCGGAAATCGCCGGACTCGGTGTGCTCGAATTCCAGAAAGAATTGGCGAATCGAGAAATCGCCGTACATTACGGCATCGATGAATTGGAAGCTGACCTAAAGACCCTTCAATCGCTCAACAGACTTTGATTGTCGTCAGCGATACTTCCTCTGTCTCCGCCCTGATCCGGATCAATCACATCCATCTGCTTCGAGACCTGTATGAGGACGTCCGTGTTCCCGACGCCGTCGCCGCGGAACTTGGACATTTACATCCATCATTGCCAGCTTGGATGAAAATCGAAGCCGTGGCCGATCGCAATTCAGTGGACAACTTGAAGAAAAAACTTGGCGCAGGTGAATCGGAGGCGATTGTTCTATCGGAGGAAAAGCATGCAGACCTATTGTTGATCGACGACAGACGGGGTCGTCGAATCGCCATGGAAAGAGGTATCCACGTCATCGGTCTTCTGGCAGTTCTGTTGGAAGCGAAAAAACAAACCAAAATTATTTCTGTGAGAGAAATCCTTGAACGCCTCGAAAAGGAAACAACGTTCCGAATATCGGTACAATTAAAGGAAAGTACCATCAAAAAATCCGGGGAATGAATTGGACGGGGACGGAAGCTGGTTTGAGATTCTGGTTGATGGACATACCGATTGCATCCAATGGGCGCGAGGGCGTGCCTCCGGCACGTTTCCGGATCGGATGACGGGTAAAAGGGTCTGGATTCCCGCGTTCGCGGGAATGACGGAGTGTTCTGGGGTTCTGGCGTCAAAATCCGGTCCGGGGACATCGGTTCTTGAATCCGCATTGTCAGGGCAAATTTGACTTGATGTTGAATATAATCTACAATCATTAAATGGAGACCGTGCTGCGGACGCTTTATTATTTTGAGGAGACCAAAGACCGGTACCCTTACAGAGAATGGCTCATGAGTCTGAAGAATCCGGTCGATGTCGCCAAGTTGGATGTCCGGCTGACCAAGCTGATGTTGGGTAATCTCGGCAAATGGCGGTCCGTGGGTGAGGGGGTTATTGAACTCAAGGAAGATTTTGGGCCGAGGTACAGGATATACGTCGCCGAAGACGGCCCTGTGATCGTGGTGATTTTGTGTGGAGGGGATAAGAGCACACAGACGGCGGACATTAAAAGAGCCAAAGAGTACTGGAAGATATACAAATCCAGAAAGAGAGGTAAATGACATGCCCAAACTGACATTCAAGGAAGATCTGATCGAACGGCTCAAAAAACCGAAGGCGGCCCAGGCATACCTGGACGCGGCCGTGGCGGATGGGGATCCGACTCTGTTTCTGGAGGCGCTGAAGAATGTGGCGGAGGCCCATGGCGGCATGAGTCTTGTTGCAAGGAAAGTCCGGCTGGACAGGGCCGGCTTATACCGGATGTTCTCCGCGAACGGAAACCCCACCTACAAGAATTTGAGACACGTTTTGGAGGCGCTGGGATACAGATTCAAAATCGAAAAAATTGCGGCCTGACGTTCTGTTCGGAGTCGGTAGAGTCGGGGTCCGAGTCGGGGTCACACTTGCAGTTTTGCAGTAATGGAACACGGAGCGAGTCGCCGGATCGGATGACGGGTAAAAGGGTCTGGATTCCCGCGTTCGCGGGAATGACGGATGGCGGGAATGGATTCCGGTTATCACGTCCAAAAAATTCCGGCTGTTACATCGTCGATGTCGAACCCGCCTTCTCATTTCAGCGGATGGGCGAAGATGTCAAGCGATTTTTTTATTCAGATCGGCGTAACGATCGAGAACATCCCGTATCGCGCGCTGGTACTTGATTTTATGACGGCGCGCGGCGCGTTTAAAAAAATCGACGCTGTAACGGGAAAGATTCAACGTAATCTTCACGCCGTCGTCAGGAATCCAAATATCCTCGGGCAGCGGGAATGCGTCCCTGGGAACAATCCGGAATTTTTTCGGAAATTTAAATTGTCTTTTCATAAATGCTCCTTCCTTTTCGGAAATATCCAGCGCCGATGATGCGAAACAAGGCCTCACGATATGTGAACCAGACCGTGAGGACATCGGCATGCGCCATGCCGATGCAGTAAAAGCGCTCCTCGTCGCGGCTGTGCTCCATGTCCTCGATGATTTTGCCGTTTTGGTCCATAAACGCCAGAGCCGCGGTCCGAAAATCGACGCCGTGCTTTTTGATATTCGCTTTTTCCTTGTTCGCGTCCCAGACAAAATCCCCATATCGAACGTCCATCAGGAGAGTATAGACATATATGGAGGTTTGTCAATATTATCTTCCATATATTTTGGACGGGGGACGGAGATTGAGATTTGAGTTTCTGGTTGATGGACATACCGATTGCATCCAATGGGCGCGAGGGCGTGCCTCCGGCACGTATCCGGATCGGATGACACGTAAAAGGGTCTAGATTCCCGCGTTCGCGGGAATGACGGACGGCGGGAATGGATTCCGGTTATCACGCCCAAAAAATTCCGGATGTCGCCGCATTTCAACCCTGCTTGTGCCGCAAGCGCACCGCGTGCTAGGGTGCAAGTGATGAGCCTGATAAAACCGGGAACGATTCTGAAGCTGTCGAGCGGCCGGGCCACCGCGATGGTGGACGCGACACAGGGCGGCTTGGTCACAGATTTTTCCGTGGGCGGGACGCGCATCCTGTACCCTGACGGCCAGATCGACGTGAGCGGCAGAAAGAAACGCCGCGGCGGAATTCCCGTTCTGTTTCCCCAAGCCGGCGCGCTATCAGCGCCACCGCCGAATTTCAATCTGGCCCAGCACGGGTTCGCCCGCGACATGGCGTGGGAGGCGGTCGAATCTCCGGCGGACGGGCGCCGCGTTGCGCTCAGGCTTCGGGCCACCGCCGAAACCAAGTCGAAGTTCCCGTTCGAATTTGAAGTCCGTGCCGGGATCGAGATCGATCCGGAGTCGCTGACCGTTTCCCTGCGAGTTTCGAATCCCGGCGGGGTTCCGCTCTGGACGGCGCCGGGTCTCCATCCCTATTTCGCGATCTCGGCGGACAGCCGCCTGAAGTTGACGACGAATGTTCTCGCGTTTGACATCGGGACCTACCGGCTGGACGAATCGCTGATCCTGATGCCGCAGCGGGTCGACATGGAGATTCCGGGTACAGGCAGGGTATCGATGATTCCCGGCGGCGAGTTTCTCCGTCCCGCGTCCCGGCTGGTGGTGTGGTCGGATCGGCCGGATTACATGTGTTTTGAACCGTGGTCGGCGGGCGTCGGGTCGCTCCTGAGGCCGGACGAGCGCCTGGAAGTTCCACCGGGCGGAGAAATCTTTTGTTCGATGCGGATCGAGGTCGCTACCAAGTCCACCCGCTGAAGGATTCGCGATATCCTTTCTGCCGGACCATCGCGCAAAGTTCTGTTCCTTTTTCCTTGCGATCGGGAATGTTGATGTCCGCAACGACCAGTTCCCCGGCGAATTCGTTGTAGGGGCCCTTGGCGATGACGCCGTTTTTGTCGACGCACAGGGAACATCCCACCGACTTTTTCCCTTCGTAAGGCCCTCCGACGAGATATCCGACGCTGGTGGTCGTGACGATGACCAGGTCGTACAATTTGGCGAGGATCGTCAGGGGTTTCACCCATTTCTCGCCATAGGGGTCCTGTTCTTCCGTGATGGAATAATCGACCGTCCAGGAGGACGGTGAGATAATGATCTGCGCGCCCATCCGTGCGAGGGTGTGTCCGATCGCGAGCGAATCGATGTAGTTGTCCGCGCAGATGTTGATTCCGACCATGCCGAAGGGCGTTTCGACCACGGAGAGAGACTGGCCGAGTTCGTAGAAATGATGGACGATTTTGAGTTCATTTATTTTCCGGTATTTCAGAAGGATTTCGCCGTCTGGTTTCACGAAGATCGCCGAGTTGTAGACCTTGTCGCCGTCCCGTTCGGTCAGGCCCGCCACAAGCCAGATACGGTGTTCCCGGGCCTTGCCGCAGAGCCGGTCGCTGAAGGGTCCGGGGATCGGCTGCGATTTCGTCAGGGCACTCGGATGCGACCATGCGAGATCCAGGAGTTCCGGCAGGAGAATCAAATCGCATTTCTTCTCCGCCGCCTGCCGGATCATCTCGCCGGCCCGGTCCAAATTCCGGTCCGGCTCGCCTCCCTCCACCAACATCTGTCCCATGCCGATTTTGATCTGAGATTTTTTCATATCAAGCGCTCTACCTATCTTAATGGAAAATAGAACTCAAGTGGTCAACGATCCTCCGGCCCGACCGGCCGTCACCAAACGGGTTCTTCCAGGACCGCGCGCGGTTTGACATGCGTACGGAAGCCGCCAGAATCTTGCCGGGATCGGCGCCGGCGAGGAGGTTGGCGCCGACAGCAACCGTTTCGGGCCGTTCCGTGTTGTCGCGGAGCGTCACGCAGGGCACCCGCAGAATGCAGGATTCCTCCTGGACTCCGCCCGAATCGGTGAGAACCAGGCGGGCGTGCGTCTGGAGGGCCATGAAGGGGAGGGCGTCGAGCGGCGGCAGGAGCCGGATATTTTTTAGTTTGAGAGAATTTTCCAGGCCCCACCGGTTCAGTCTCCCCTTGGTTCGAGGATGCGCCGGAAAGACGACCGGCATGTCGAAATGCCGGGCCACGCGATGAAGGCCGTCGACGATCCCGGCTAGCCGCCGCCGGTCCTCCACATTTTCCTCCCGGTGAATCGTGGTGAGGAGAAACCGGCCCGGCGAAAATCCGAGGGACCGAACCGTCGCCGCCAGCGCGGGATTTTTTTTGATCCAGTCGAGGCTGTCGACCACGGTGTTGCCGGTGACCAAAATCTTTCCGACGGCGATGCCCTCCTTCCGGAGCTGGCGGGCGGCGAGCGGCGTTGGAGCATACAGAAAAGACGCGACATGATCGGCGACAATCCGGTTGATCTCCTCCGGCATCCGCCGGTCGAACGACCGGAGTCCCGCCTCGACATGGCCGACCGGGATGTGGCATTTGACCGCCGCCAGCGCGCCGGCCATGACAGAATTGGTGTCGCCTTCGACCAGAACCACGTCCGGTTTGAGTTCGAGGAGGACCTGTTCGATCCGGTGAAGGATTTTGGCCGTCTGGGCGCCGTGTGTTCCCGAGCCGACGTTGAGATTGACGGTCGCGGCCGGCAAGCCGAGGCTCTTGAAAAAGGTCCGGTCCATTTCGTACGAATAGTGCTGGCCGGTATGGACGAGCGAGAACCGCCGCCGGCGAGTTCGAAGTTCGCGGATGATCGGCGCCATCTTGATGATTTCGGGGCGCGTCCCGAGCACAATCATCACGTTCATGACGCCCGAGCCTCCGCCGCGCGATCCGGCCTGCGGATCATGGTCAGGATGCAGGCCACCGAAAAAATCAGGACGATCGGCCAGGCCGCTTTGAAATATCTTGATTCCACCCAAAGCGGCAGATGCGGCAGCACGTACGACCAGAGCAGCATGACGGGAACCATCATACTCGAATCTTTCCGCTTTCGCCATAGACACGCGCACGCGAGAAGTATCGCCGCCGGTTCCATCGCCCTGCCGATCCAACCCATGACGCGGGCCACGGCCGGAGGAAACGCGGAAAACCAGCCGCGGATCTGCTGTTCCACCGCCTCCTCCTCGGCGAAGAAAAAGTATCTCATGTGAACCAGCATCACCGCCGCGTACCGAACCGGATGCTCGCGAATCCATTCGACCGCCCGATCCAGTTTCCGCTTGTCCCGCGCCACGCCGTTCGGGTAGGTGACGTCGGACGGCCAGAGTTTCTGCCGGACCGCATCCTCTCCCAGATCCCAGACGATGGTCTGATAGTCGTCCGCTGGAAACCCGCTTTCGGGGGCGTAGCGGCCAATGGTCACCAGGATGTTGAATCCGGCGCCGGCGGGAAACGGCCGAAACACGCCGAAATGGTTCAGGTTGTGATACGACCACGGAATCCAGAGCGCCAGCGCCACCGCGATCGCGGCGGCCGGCTTGATCAGTTTCTCCCGGATCGAAACCGGGCGGAACCAGAGGGCGAGCGGCAACAGGAGCGACACAAAGAACGTGTCGGCGCGAAGGTTCGACGCCACAAACGACAGCGCGGCCATCGACAGGACCCATCGCCACCTGCCCGTATGCCAGGCCATGAGCGCCGAATGGCAGGCCGCCATCATGACGGGGATGACCAGCGACGCGGGATCGTAGGTGGCGGAATTTTTGGCGGTGAAAATCCAGAACGCGTTGACCGCCGTTGCGGCCCACGCCACGTCTCTCCTCTGAAACAGCATCCAGGCCACGGGAAACGTCAGCGCGATCATGATTCCGTTCAGGACGATGCACAGCAGGACCACCCGTTTGGTTTTGTCGCCGAGGACGCCGTGCGCCGCGTACAAAAAGACGGGGAACCCCGGCGGATACCGCAAAAGCGGGGTCCATTCCATGAATCGCGAATCGCTTTCAACGCTGACGCCGAAGTCCTGCAAGGTGCGGTCGACCTTCCGAATCGGCGGGGTCGGATCGTTGATGATTTCCGGAAACTCCACAAACGCATCCGCGCGGTAGGGGTACAGCCCGATTTCTCCGCGCTCGCGCATGCCGCGGACGATCTCGCGGTAATAATAATTCTGCCCGCCCGGACTGATGCCGGCGCCCTCCAGGATCCAGACCCGGAAGAATATCCCGGCCAGAACCAATCCAAGCAGCGCCCACCCCTCCCGGGCGCTTAACCGCGGGTTCAGATCCGGCTGACCTCGCCCCGGCGGCATCGATACCGTTCTTTACACTTCACGCACGTCAGAACTTTGTTCGCAACCGTCGCAGGGTCCTCGGTCAGGATCGGATGGCCGCACCGGCAGACCGCGCCGCGGGACCGCGCAGGCTGGCCGAAGACAAGGTGGAACGGCGGCACCGGTTTTGTGACGATCGATCCCATCCCGACCATGCAGTATTCTCCGAGATCAAACCCGCATCCGATCACGCAGCCGGCGCCGATCGTCGAGCCGCGGCGCACCGTGGTGCTGAGGGTTTCGTCATCGGGCTCCGAGGGCCTGAGCCGCGAAAGATCGGCAACGCAGGCGCGGGGGAATTTGTCGTTGGTGAATGTGGTCGACGCGGAAATCATGACGCCGTCCTCGATGGTGACGGCGGCGCAGATGTAGACCATGGCGTTGATCTTGACGCGGTTTCCGATCCGGACGTCATATGCGATGTAGGTCTTCTCGCCGACGATGCACTCCTCCCCGATCACCGCGCCGTGCCGGATGTGGACGTTGTCCCAGATCGACGTGCCGCGGCCGATCCGCACCCTCTTCTCAATGAGTGCGGTGGGATGAACGAAATACGCGCGCCGGGCGCGCCGACCGCCGCCGGCCATCTATCGGGTGCCCGTGGCCCGAAGAAGGTGCTCGGCGATGTAGTCGACGTGCTCTTTTTTGTAAAACTCGCTCCAGGGCAGGACGAGAATCGTCTTCAGCACCTGATAGGTGTTCGGAAACAACTCGGGGTTGAACTTCGGCTCGCGCGGCGCCGGCCCGTTCCAGGGCCAGCCGCTGGCGCCGAAGGTGCGGCGTTTCGTGAAAAGTTCGCATTCAAAAGCAGGTTTCTGAATGTACCGGGGCGCCGACGCGATCCCGGCCTCTTTGAGTTCGGCCGCCACCTGTCCCACGTCCTTGCCGAGCTTCTGCTCGTCGATCAGCAGGCAGTATTTCCAGTACGTGCTCTGACAGCCGCGCTGAACGTAGGGCCACTGGACGCCCTCGCGCGCGGCTTTGATCATCCGCTGGAATGCCCGGACGGACCGGAGCCGCCGGGAGACGAGTTTTTCCAGTTTCCCGAGCTGCGCGAACGCCATCGCGCCGCAGAGTTCGGAGAGGCGGTAGTTGAGCGCGAGGAAGTAATGGTCCGGTTTCGGATCGCCGTAGCCCCAGCCCTTGTTGACGAACAGAAACGCCTGCCGGCCGAAGTTGTCGTCGTTGGAGATGACAATGCCGCCCTCGCCGCAGGTGATGTGTTTCCCCTGCTGGAGGCTGAACGCGCCGACGTCGCCGATCGTGCCGACCTTGCGGCCCTTGTAGGTCGCCAGAAACGCCTGCGCGCAGTCCTCGATGACTTTGACGTTGCGGCTCCGCGCGAGTTCCATGATCGGATCCATGTCGCAGGGATTTCCGAAGAGATGCACCACGATGATCGCGCGGGTGCGGTCCGTCATCCGGGCCTTGATGGTTTCAGCGCTGAGGTTGAATGTGCGGGGATCGATATCGGCAAAGACGGGGACGAGATTTTCGTACAGGATCGGCGCGATGCCGCCCATGTCGGTGATCGGCGTCGTGATCACCTCGTCGCCCGGCTCAAGATGCAGCGCCTTGAGCGCGGTATGGACCGCCGCCGACCCGGAGCTGCAGGCGACGGCGCGCGGGACGCCGTACATTTCCGCGAACGCCTTTTCAAAAGCTTTCACCTTGGTGCCCTTGGGCGAAAAGAGCATCCCGCTGGCGAGCACTTCCTTGAGTTCCTTGAGTTCCGCCCTCCCGACATCGCGCCCGCTGATGTCCTGATCGGTGGGCAATTTCATGGTTTGTTGTGTCACGGTTCGCACCTCTCCCTGAATTTTGAAGCCCCACCGTTATCAGAAGAAGGCAGGCCAGTCAACGGACGTATTTTTCTTGCTTTCCCCCCGCCGGGCGTGTACAATCGCGCTTTATGACGGACTCGATACGCATCGGCATGATCGGCTGCGGCCGGATTGCGCAGACCCATTTTGAGGCGCTGGATCTCATATCGGAGTGCAAGGTGGCCGGCGTCTGCGACACCGAAGAAGCCCGGGCGAAGTCCGTGGCGGAGCGGTACGGCGCGCCCTGTCACACCGACTACCGGAAATTTCTCGACACGGTGCCGATGGACGGCGTCATTGTTTGCACGCCGCCCGTGCATCATGCGGAACAGGCGCTGTACGCCTTTGAGCGCAGGATTCCCGTGCTTTGCGAAAAACCGCTGTGCATGAACGTGGCCGAATCGCGGGCGCTGATGATCGCGCAGGAAAAGGCGGGCGTGGTGGGAATGCCGGCCTCGAAGTTCTGTTTTTGCGCCGACGTCGTGAAGGCCAAGGCGATCATCCAGAGCGGCCTTCTGGGCAAGATCCTCCTGTACGAAAACGTCTTCACCGGAATGAACGACATGCGGGGCCGGTGGAATTCGAAAAAGGAGATTTCCGGCGGCGGCGTATTGTTCGACAACGGGTCGCATTCGCTCGACATCGCGCGATTTCTGCTGGGCGAGATCGAGAGCGTTCAGGCCACGGTGGGAATCCAGATCCAGGACATCGAGGTGGAGGATACCGCGAAACTTTCGATCCACATGAAAAACGGCGTCCTCGGCGTCATCAATCTGTCCTGGAGCATGAAGGAGGACCGGGAGGATTTCGTGAGCGTCTACGGGAACGAAGGCACCCTGCGGGTCGGCTGGGCGCAGTCGCGGTACCGCCAGGCGAACTCGAACGAGTGGGTGGTGTTCGGCAAGGGGTACAGCAAGGTCGATTCATTCGTAAAGCAGAACCGGCACTTCATTCAATGCATCCGCGGCGACGCCAGTCCGCTCCTGAATCTGCAGGACGGGTTTCACGCCGTGAACATCATGATGAAATCGTACGAATCGCTGGAAAAAAATCGCTGGATCAAGACTTCCTGAGAACCCCATCCCAAGAAAAGACGAATGAGATTCGACCTGAACGATCTGAACGACGCCAGAGTCGCGGACAGCTCCTTTGAGCGGTACTACCCGGCGGACGTGAATGAGGCGCCGGACGCCGAAGGCGTTTACGTCTTTACCGACAAGACCGCCGAGGTGCTCTACGCCGGGAAAAGCTGCGGCCAGGGCTTGAAGGCGGAAATCGTCTCCAAGCGCAACAGTTCCGCCGACCGCGAGGCCAAACGGTTCCGGTGGTTCGTCACGAAATCCGACGCGGACGCGGAGGGCCTCAAGACCGACTGGGTCGCGAAATACACGCCGAAGTTCAACTGACCGGCGGTTGACGATAGCGGCGGATTGAGGTTGGATGTCGGCGTCCGTGCGCCCGTAGCTCAGCTGGATAGAGCGACAGCCTCCGGAGCTGTAGGTCAGGGGTTCGACTCCCTTCGGGCGCGGTGATATAATCATCGGTGGATGAACATCCTTGCGATCAAACTCCGGCATGTGGGAGATAACCTACTGGCGACGCCGGCGCTGGCACTCCTGAAGAAACACCATCCGTCCGCGCGTCTGACCTATCTTGTTCCGAAGGAGGGCGGCGGGGCCGATTTGTTCCGGGACCTGCCGTTCGTGGACGAAGTGCTGGAATTTCCGCGCGACACCGGCGGGCGTGTCCGGCTGGCCGACCGTCTGCGGCGGGGGTCGTTCGATCTGTCCGTCGATTTTTCCTGGGACACTCGCAGCGCGCTCTGGGGCATGGTTTCCGGCGCGCCGATTCGGCTGGGATATTTATTTCGGAAGCGCGTTCCCGTCTGGCCTTTTTACACGCGCGCCTGCAGGATGGGCCGGGGACACACGGCGCTGGCCAATCTCGATCTTGTCGCCCTGGCCGGAGCGCGGCCGGCGGCGGACGAAGACATGAAACTGCAGTTGAGGATTCCGGACGATGCGCGGGCGCGGGCCGACCGGCTCCTGAGAGAATCCGGCGTTTCGTCCGACCAGCCGATATTGATTCTGCACCCAACGTCCCGGTGGATGTACAAGTGCTGGACGGACGAAGGCAACGCGCGATTCCTGGACGGCGCCGAACGCGCGCTCGGGCTGCGGCCCGTCGTCACCTCCGGGCCGGCCGCGGTCGAGATGGACAAGGTGTCGCGAATCCTGGCGGCCTGTCGGTCGAAACCGGCAACGCTCGCCGGGCGAACCGACCTTCTGACGCTGGCCGCGCTGATCGCGCGCGCGCGGCTGTTTGTCGGCGTTGACAGCGCGCCGGTCCATATCGCGAGCGCCGTCGGCACGCCGGTCGTCGCGGTGTTCGGGCCGTCCGGCCAGAAGGAATGGCATCCGTGGCGCGTGCCCTATCGCACGATCCAGCGCCTGAGCTGGTCGTGCTGTCCCTGCGGCCAGGACGGATGTGCGGGAACGAAGCGATCGCGATGCTTGGAGGACATTTCGCCGGAGGAGGTTCTCAGCGCGGCGCGGAATCTCCTCGACGAAGTAGCGGCACGGAAATGAAACGTGAACCGGGCCGGCTGACGCCGGAAAAACTCGAAGCCCTTTATCGTTTGCTGCAGGACGACGATTCGGACGTGGTCGCGAGCCTGGCAGCCAGCCTGAAGAGGATGAGCGAAGCGGATCTCCGGACCATCCTCGAATTCTGGCAGGCTCGGTCCCGGTCGGCGTCGGAGACGCCGGCGCAGCCGCCCGCGATCGCGCTGGCGCTGCGGCTTTCGGCGGTCGACCGGTTCTGCGCCCTGATGGCGCAACCGGTCCTGCCGGAACTGGAGACCGGCGCGTTTCTGATCTCAGCCTGGGGCCGGCCGGACCTGCCGGAACGGCGGTCGCAGCTCAAACTCGATGCCTATGCCAGCCGTATGGCCGACACGATCCCGCGCAGGCAAGCGAGAGAAAATCCAGCCGCGAGCGCGAGAGAGCTTTGCCGGTACCTGTTCGAGGAAATCGGATTTCGGGGAAATGAAGAGAACTATCATGATCCCGACAACAGTTTCCTGTCCGCCGTGATCGACCGCCGGCGCGGCATTCCGATCTCACTGTCCGTTCTCACGCTCCTCATCGCCCGCCGGATGACGCTGAATTTGCTCCCCATCGGCGCGCCCAACCGATTCCTGCTCGCCGTCCGGGAGAACTCAGGACTCACCTATATTGACTGTTATGGCGGCGGTCAGTTTCTGAACGCCGCGCAAGCGCGACCTCTCCTTGGGGAAGTGCCGGAGGGATTCGATCCGTTTCCTGAAGTCAACAGCAACGAAATTCTCGCGCGGATGCTGCGCAATCTCCACGTGAATTACCGGCAGGCGGCGGATGAAGCGCGCGTTCTGGAAGTCGAACGGATGCTGTCATCCGTCACGGTCTGAACGTTTTTCCAGCTCCGACAAGACGACGGCCGCCACGCCTTCGCAGGACAGGTCCGCGAGGTTCGGCGCTTCTCCCCGCAGGATGAGCCGATCCCGCGTGTAGGGACCGACTTTGGCCGGGTCGGTCGGCCCGAAGAGCGCGACGACCGGGACGGCCAGCGCCGCCGCGAGGTGCATCGGAGCGCTGTCGACGGTGACGCAGAGCCGGGCGCGGGAAATCGTCGCGCAAAGCTGCGGCAGGTCGGTCCGGCCGATGAGATTGATCCAAGCCGGTTCGGGGGAAGGCCATTCGATTTTGCCGTGGCCGACGACGACCACCCGCCGGCCGGTTCGGATCAGCGTTTCCGCCATCCGAGCCCACGCATCGAGCCGCCACAGTTTCGCGGGCCGGCGCGTCAGGGGAGAAAAAACCACGTATCCGGGTTCGCCGACATGCCGGGCCGCGAACTCCTGTGCGGCGGTCGAGATGACCAGCCCGTAGTCAGGCTTGAACGGCGGGTCAGTCCGGAGTCCGAAAAGCGGCAGGACGGACAGATATCGATCGACGGCGTGCCTTACGCCGTTCGGATACGATACGACCTCGTCATAAAACAAGACGGATCCTTCTCTCGAATCCGGAAGGCCGATTCGCCGTGGCGTTCTTGCGCAGGCGGTTGCGAGGGCCGACCGCAGAAGCCCTTGAAGATCGACAACGGCGTCGTAGGATTCTCTTCGCAGGTCACCGAGAAACGCGGCCGCGCCGGCCAGGCGGCCCGGAAATTCCAGAATTCGGCGCACCGCCGGGCAGATGGACAGGAGGTCCCGGTATTCTCGCCGGGCGGCGAAGTGCACCTCGGCGCCGCTTTGCGCGAGCGCCGCAGCCACCGGGAGGGAATGGACAATGTCGCCGAGCGAACTCGGTTTGACGATCAACACGCGCTGCATGTCACTTCCCTCCGAAAACTTTCAGACATTCCAGAATTTCCTCCGCGTTCCGCTCGATTGTCAGATGCGCCACCTTCGATTGGAGGCGGCGGCCCGCATCCTCGAGATTGATCGTGAACGCCCGCTCGATCATCCGGGCCAGCGTGTCCGCGTCGGTGGGCCGCTCGAGAATGAATCCGTCCGATTCGTTCAGCCATTCGCAGAAACCGTTCCGGCGGGTCGTCATCACCGGAAGGCCGGCGCGCGCGGCTTCGAGACAGACCCGCGCCAGCGGATCGTAGCGGGTTGGCAGCACGAAAAGGTCGGCCGCCGCGAAATACGCGTCGAGGTCGCACGGGCCAAGGAACACGACCGAATCGTGGATGCCCAGCCCTTTGGCCGCGAGCCGATACGTGTCGGCGTCGCCCTTGCCGGCCACCAGCAAAATCCAGTTTCGCTTCACTGCGGCGCGATGCCCCTTCTTGTCCATGATACCGATCGACTGCAACAGTGTCGAGAGGCCCTTTCGCTCATAGTGGTGGCCGGCAAACAGAAGGACGCGGAGGCTCTCGTCCAGACCCAGCTTGCTCCGCGCATCCGATTTGGGCAGGAGCGCCCGACCCGGCGCCAGCCCCGTGTAAATGATTCTTATCTTTTCGGAAGGCACCCCGTATTCCCGTTGGATTTCATCCGCCCCCATCTTCGAGTTGGCGATGACGAGCCGCAACTTCGGATGCGCGAACATGCGCCGTTCAAGGGACAACATCAACAGGTGCTTGAGGGACAATCGATCCAGAGCGCCGCACCCCATCGCATCCATGTAGGCCGCATGGCATCCGTCGCCGGCGCGAAAAAAATCCACGCCCGGAACGCGGTCAAACGAAATCACCGTTTCCCCGGGATGACGCTCCAGATATTGACGGACAAATCGGGAAAACAACCACACGCCCCACAGGTTGAAGGGCCGGTCCGGAGCGCGAATGACAGGAAATTCGTCGCGGGAAACGTCTTCGCCGATTCGCTGGGCCATCAGCCTCACGTCGGCCCCGCGATCCCTCAAAGCCCGTGCCAGCATCGCAACGTACCCTTCGGCGCCGCCAAAGGCCGCGCCGATCCGCTGTCTTGCGAGAATCATTTGCTCCACCGTACTTCAAAAGCTAAACTCCGTCCATGTTGCGATACCAGGAATGGGCCGACCGCGCGCTGGCCGGCGGGACGCTGAGCCGCGAGGAGGCCCGGGCGTGCCTGCAGACGCCCGCGGAGAATATCGGCGCCTTGACCGACGCGGTGTTCCGCGTGCGGGAGGCGGCGTGGGGCCGGCGCGTCAAAATCTGCGTGCTGAACAACGTGCGGTCCGGGCTGTGTCCGGAGGACTGCTTCTACTGCTCCCAGTCCAATATTTCAACGGCCGACATCTCCGCCTATCCGCTCAAAACGATGGCGTCCATTTATCGCGGCGCTGAAGAGGCGGTTCGCGGCGCGGGCGCCAGGCGCTACTGCATGGTCGCCAGCGGCCGCGGCCCGACGGACCGCGACATTGAGCATCTCGCGGACTGCATCCGCAACATCAAATCGGATTTTCCGGACCTCGAAATTTGCTGTTCCCTCGGCCTCATGCGGGAGTCGCAGGCGCGGCGCCTGAAGGACGCCGGCGCTGGATGGATCAATCACAACCTGAACACGAGCGAGCGGTTTTATTCGAGCGTCTGCACCACGCACACCTATCAGGACCGGATCGAAACCGTGCAGGCCGTCAAGGCCGCCGGGATGCACACCTGCTCGGGAGGGATCATCGGGATGGGCGAGACGGAGAGGGACGTCCTTGATCTTGCGTTCACGATCCAGTCGCTCGACATCGATTCCATCCCTGTCAATTTCCTCCATCCGATCCGCGGCACCCCGCTGGGGGACCAACCGTCGACGCGGCTCGAGATGGGCTTGCGGACCCTCAGTCTCTTCCGGTTTCTCAATCCGAGAAAAGACATCCGCGCGGCCGGCGGGCGCGAATTCAATTTCGGCGCCGATTCCTACCGCGTTCTCTACGCCGCCAACTCCATCTTCGTCGAAGGCTACCTGACCACGTCCGGCCAGACGGCGGAGGACGCGCACCGGATGATCGAGTCGCACGGATTTGAGATCGAACACTGAACAGGCGCATTGAACGTGCCGATAAAATGGTTGTTATCAGTCCCATCACAAAAGGAGGACATGTCATGAGCAGATGGCTGTGTGCAGTGCTGATCATCGCGGGACTCATGTGTTTTTTCGATCAGGCACATGCGGGCGATTTTCTGAATCTGAGATCCTCGTCGACGCAGGGCGATCCCCGGTCTTGGGTGCTCCTCGGGTCGGACTTTCCGAAGTGGAAGAAAACCATGATGCCGAGTGTGTACGAGGCGGACCAGCCGGCGGCGCAAGTGGAATCAGGGAAACCGGATTTCCGCTATTCGGTGGGGGTCCCCTTTCTCTCCGTGACGATGTTCGAATGGTCCAAGTACAGCCGGAACAACGAAATGATCGGGTTCCGCGGGATCAATTACGGGCTGGGCTTTCAGAGCAAAAATTATTTCAAGCCCCTGCGCAAGCATGCCTGGAACAGTTTCTGGCAATGGGGCACGATGCTGGTGATTCTACCCTACATCGGCATCGGCACGGAGTTCACGACGGACAACATCTATTTCGAAGTCGCGACGGTTTATATTTTTCCCTATCTGGCCCTGGGCGTTCATTTCTAGTCGCGCACGCCCAGAAGGTCCGCCGCAAGTTCCGCCAGGTCCGGGTGACAGCCGAGATGCGGCCACTGCCGGACATCGAGGGCGGGATATTTTTTCCGAATGGACATGAGCCTTTTGGGAAGCTCCACGCGGACGTGGAATCCTTCATGTAAAAAATAAGGGAACACATCCATCTGACGGATCCCGGCGCGCCAGAGGCGGGTCGCGATCTGTTCCAGCCGGTCCTTGAGGGCGATATTGGTCGAATAGACCCGGCCAAAGACCATGCGCCGACGCATGCCGCGGCAGAGCCGCTGTACACCGGGATTCGGTTTCCGGATCATCGACTGGTGCGACACAATCACCAGCGCGCGATTTGGATGGCGGCCATTGGCGCCGCCGGAAGGACGTTGCATCGTCAACCGCTCCTTCATCGAGGAGACTATTACCATCGCGAAGGCCGGTTTCCTGGCTCAGGGGGATCGCCTCGCCGCCTTCCCATCCTCCTTCGCGGACTCCGGCGCGCTACGGAGGACAGTGGCTTTGTGGTCCGGCACCCCTTCACAGTGGCGTGACCGCTCCCGGCTCCCCCATCGCGGGGGCCCACGGGATTCCCGTTTACTCCGATTCCACGAATCGGAGCACCTTCGCGCGGCATCATAGTCAGGCGCGCGCGGGTTGTCAACGCGGGCGGGTTCATTTGACGTTGACAACGATTTGTGAAACACTCCGTCGACATGGCAAGCCTCTCCTCATTTGGTCCGTTTGAACTCCAGCGCGAAGTCGGCCACGGTGGGATGGGGGCGGTGTACCTTACGGAAGACGGAAAAGGCCGAACCGTGGCGCTGAAGATCGTTCCCGAACATCTTTCAAGAAACGATGAGTTCCGAAACCGATTTTTGCGCGAGTGCAAGACGCTCGACCGCCTTTCCCATCCGGGGATCCCGCGCCTGTATGAGCAGGGCCAGGAGGGCGGACGGCTGTACCTGACGATGGAGTACGTCGAGGGCCGGGCGGTGGAGTGGATCGTGCCGAACCAGCCGGACCGCGCGAGTTCCAAGTGGGTGTGGAAGATATTGGCCGAGACGGCGCGGATTCTGGAGTATGCGCACGCGCAGGGCGTGATCCACCGGGACATCTCGCCGAAAAATATTCTGGTGACCGATACCGACGACGTGAAGGTGATCGACTTCGGAATATCAAAGGTGATGGACGAAGTCACGCTGACGATGACCGGGCAGTATTTCGGCACGCCGGCCTACATGGCGCCGGAGCAATTCGAGGCGAGCGGGTCGAAAGGCGTTGACGCGCGCGCGGATCTGTGGTCGCTCGGCGTGGTCGGGTTCTGGATGCTGGCGCGCCGGCTGCCCTTCGAATCGGAGAGCCAGATCACATTGATCCGAAAAATCGCCAATCCCAACGAGGACACGCCGTTCATTCGTGACGTCAAGTCCGGCGTCACCCCGGGACTGGCCGCCGTCATCGACCGGCTGACCGAGAAGGACCCGGTCGACCGGTTCCAGTCCGCCGGGGAACTCATTGCGGCGCTGGAAGGCGCGATGGAGTGCGGAGTGTACACGGCGCGTCCATCGAAGGCGCGGAAGGCGGCGGACCGGAGGCGGAAGGCGATCCGGAAAATCACGAAGCGTGTTCTGTGGGTGGGCGCCGCGGGGGCGACCGCCATTGCGATCTGGATGATAGTGAAACCGACAGAGGAAGCCAAGGCGCGAAAGCTGCTGGACGTCGGTTACTGGAGCGAAGCGGAGAAGGCCTTCCAGGCCGCTGTGATCGTCAATGAACAGGAAGGCGACGAACGCGGTCTGACGGCGTCGTACCTCGGGCTGGGCCGGACACTGATCGAGCTGGGGAGAGATCTCGATGCGGCCGATACGGCGATCCGGCGCGCAGAGCAACTATGTCTGAAACGAGGGGATACGAAGGGTCTGGCGGAGGCATATACCCTGCTGGGCTGGAGTCACAGGGGTAGAAACAAGTTGCCTGAGGCCGAATCTTTTTTCCTGAAGGCGGTCGAGACAGCCACAAAGAGCGGAGATGACCATAGATTGTCTGATGCGTATCTGGGACTTGGATGCGCGTTGGTTTCAATGGAGCGGCAGGCCGAGGCGGAAGAATACGTTTGGAAGGCTGTTGAAACCGCGAAGCGTTCGGGATCGAACTATGCGCTTGCGGACGCTTATGCCGGTCTGGGCGTTGTGTTGGTCACGCTGGGCAAGAGATCCGACGCGGCAGCCGCCCATGGAACCTCGGCGGAACTCTTCGGAAAAGACGGATACCTGCGAAAGCAGGCGATCCAATATGTGCGGGTCCGGTCCGCGCTTGGCTTATCCAAGCGAAGGCTTGAGGATTCCGTAGAAGCCGGTCGACGGGCGGCCGGCGTGTACAAGAAACTCGGGGATACAAACGCCACGGCGAATATGTACGCGAGTGTGGGATCCATGATTGCGGGAATGACGACGGACGATACTGCGGTGGAAAACGCCTATCAGGACGCAGCGGTGATTTATCTGGCGCACGGAGACACCGATGCTTTGTTGGGCCTTTATGAACGCATGAGATCGACAATGATAAGGAAGAAGAGATTAGCATGTGCGGAGAGTGCTGTCCAAAAGGAGGCGGAGATCCGTAAAAAAAGGGAGGATTATCTTACCATCGGCTCGATGTACTGGAGTCTGGCGCACGCCCATACACGGGTGGGCAGCGACACAGGCGCCCGTTTGGCCTACCAGTCAGCGGAGAGAGCCTCAGAGAGGGCCGTTGAGATCTTTGAAAAGCGTGGTGACGACTTTTCACTCGGAATCGCCTACCGGCAAGTGGGGATGGCACGGCGACAAACCGGGAACGAAACAGGCGCCCGTCAGGCGTACCAGTCGGCAGAGGCGCCCTTCCGGGCGGCAGTGTCAAAGTATGAAAGCGAGGGAAACTTGGCGTCGGCGGCGAATGCAGCCACCCATTTGGGATCGGTACTCCAGATGAATCGCAAGCCCGCGGAGGCGGTGGATTCGTATCGAAAAGCCGCCGCGCTGCGTGAAAAACTTGGGCAAGATCAGGAGGCAGCGAGCATTTATTTGATCCTTGGAAGTGGTCTTGCCGAACTCGGCAAGTCCCGCGCGGCAACAGAGGCTAAAGACAAAGCCTATGCGGCTTACCTGAAGGCCGCGCAAAAATTTGAAAGCCAAGAAAGAAAGGAGAATGCCGCGCTCCTATACGCTCATTTGATCCGCCTGCTGACCGATGCAGGCCGGGATGCGGAGGCCCGACGCCATGCCGTCCATCTGTCTCGAATGGGCACCTACGGGTATCGGGAGGCGAAGATGGTGCTTGGTCCCGCAGCCGCGAAATACGCCGAGCTTTGGGCCAAGACGCCCAAACCCGATACTGCCGCCGGCAAAGGCGCCGCGAAAGATGAGAAAGACGAGGCAGCGGAAGAGTAAATGAAGCCGCACTGGTGGCAGACGGCGGTTTTCTATCAGATCTATCCGCGCAGTTTCGCGGACGGAAACGGGGACGGGATCGGCGACATCGGCGGCATGATTGACCGGCTGGACTATCTGCAGGATCTCGGGATCGACGCGGTCTGGCTGTCTCCGCATTATCCTTCGCCGCTCTTTGACTGCGGATACGACGTGGCCGACTACACGGGCGTCGCGCCCGAATACGGGACGCTCGATGACTTCAAAAAGTTCCTGGCCGGCGCCCACCGGCGCGGGATCCGGGTCATCCTCGATCTTGTGTTGAACCACACGTCCCACCTGCACCCCTGGTTTCTCGAGTCGCGATCCGGCCGGAGCCATCCCAAGCGGAACTGGTACGTCTGGCGATCCGGAAACGGCGGCGGTCCGCCCAACAATTGGTTGTCTGTTTTCGGCGGTTCCGCATGGGAGCGCGACGCGGCGACGGGGGAGTACTACTACCACTTTTTTTTCAAGGAGCAGCCGGACCTCAATTGGCGGAATCCCGAGGTCAAGAAGGCGATGTTCGACGCAGTTCGGTTCTGGCTGGACCTCGGCGTCGACGGGTTCCGGCTTGACGCCATCGGTACGATTTTTGAAAACCCCGCGGAGCCTCCCCACACGGCGACGCAAACCCAGATTGAGCTTCACCGGATGGCGCGGCAGGCAAAAACGGAAGCGGAGTGGAAGGCGATCGGCGAGCAGTGGCGTCTCATGTACGAGCATCAGGCCGACCGGCCGGAACTTCACGAGCTGATGCAGGAGTTGCGGGCGCTGGTCGATCAATACCCCTGCGCGGTCCTGGTGGGAGAAACCGAAGACATCGCCTATCATGGAAACGGCCACGACGAACTGCACATGGTGTTCAATTTCCCGCTCATGAAAACTCCCCGGCTGACGCCCGCGTGGGTCCGGGAAAATCAAACTTCGCGGCTCACCGCGCTGCCGGACGGCGCTTGGCCGTGCAATACGCTCGGCAATCATGATTCGTCACGCGTCTACAACCGCTACGGCGACGGCCGGAACGACGACACGCTGGCTCGTATCTCGCTCGCGCTCATGCTGACGCTGAAAGGCACGCCGTTTCTCTACAACGGCGAGGAAATCGGGATGACCGATCTTATGCTCAATGACCTCGGCCAGTTCAAAGACAACGCCGGCGTGTGGGCCCACACGATTGAAACCGAGCATCTCGGCACGCCGCCGGCGGAGGCGCTGGACGTGGCCGCGAAAGCGACCCGCGACAGATGCCGGACGCCCCTGCAGTGGGCAAACGCTCCGAACGCCGGCTTCTGCCCGGCGCACGTCCGGCCCTGGCTTCCGGTGCATCCGAATTACGCAGAGGGAGTGAACGTATCGGACGAGGACGGCCGGCCGGATTCCATGCTGAATTTCTATCGGCGGATGCTCCGCCTGCGCCGGCAAACGCCGGCGCTGGTGACCGGCGACTATCAGCCCGTCGACGAGGCGTCCGGGGACATTCTCGCGTTTATGCGCCGCGCGACCGACGGCCAAGCGTGTCTTGTGGCGTTGAACATGTCCGAGCGGGCCCGGCGACTCTCGACCGGACTGGGCGGCCGGATCGAATGTCTGTATTCGACACATGAGAGTAGGGCGGCTGAGAATGCCATCGGGATGATTCGTCTCCGGCCGTTCGAGATTTACATAGGCGTTCCCCTCTCCCCCGAAAGGGGGAGAGGGTCAGGGTGAGGGGGTCACTCGGTACGGCATCCGAATGGCCACCCTCACCCCAACCCTCTCCCGCCATGGGCGGGAGAGGGGGATATCCACCAAGCTTGACTTGCCCGCACCTCCCTGTTTCCATGACGGTATGATGGCGCGTGTGGCACTGATCACGGGAGGCACGAGAGGGATCGGCAAGGCCATTGCACAGAACCTGGCGGAAAACGGCTGCGACCTGTTTTTGGTTTACCGGTCGAACGATCAGGCCGCTGAAGCATGCCGGGACACGATCCAGTCGGCGAGCCATCGCAGGGTTACGCTGTTCAAATGCGACGTATCGAGCGAGTCGTCCGTCGGCAAGTTGTCGGGCGACCTTGCGCGTCAAACGGACCGGCTGGACGTTCTCGTCAACAACGCGGGCGTGATGCCGCGGCATTATCCGATCGAGTCGATTCCGACGGATGAATGGAATGATCTGATCGCCAACAATCTCACGTCCATTTTTTTCCTGACCAAGGCGCTCCTGCCGCTCCTGCGCAAGGCGGCGCCGGCGCACATCATCAACCTCTCCAGCATCGCCGGCCAGACCGGCGGCACGATCGGCGTCGGCTACGCCGCATCGAAGGGCGCCGTCATCTCGATGACCCAGGCGCTCGCGAAGGAACTGGCGCCCGGCATCCAGGTCAACTGCATCGCGCCCGGACCGGTCGACACCGAGTTTTTGGGCGACGAACTCAAACGCAAGCTCAAGGACCTCGACCTGTTGAAGCGGATCGTCGCGCCGGAGGAAGTCGCGCGCGCGGTCCGGTTCCTCATCGAAAGCCCCTCCGTCACCGGCCAGTGCGTAACCCTCAACGGCGGCCGGTACATGTCCCGGTAAGCCCAACCCCCTCACCCCAACCCTCTCCCCACAAGGGGGAGAGGGGGGAATCAACCCATTTGACACCAGCCGCGGGTGTGTTAAAATTTGCTGTTCAATTGCATTTTCTAAGGAGTGGCAGATGCACATCACCGAGGGAATCATCAGGGGCTGGCCCGCCGTCGCCTATACCGCCGCCGGCGTGAGCTTGATGGCGGTCGGCGCCCGGAAAATGAAAACGTTTGTGCAGGATAACCCGGAACGCAAACCGCTTCTGGGCATGGGCGGGGCCTTTATCTTTTTCGTGTCGCTCATTCCGATCCCCGCCTTCACGGGGACCTGCTCGCATCCGTGCGGATCGCCGCTGGCCGGCATCTTGCTGGGGCCGTGGGTCGGCATCGCGCTGACGGGCCTGTCGCTTCTCCTGCAAGCGGCGTTTTTCGCCCACGGCGGATTTTCGACGTGGGGCGCCAACCTCATCACGCTGGGTATCGGCGGCGCGTTTTTCGGCTGGCTGGCCTACCGCGTGGCGCTCCGGGCGGGCTGTTCGATCCGCGCGGCGGCTGCGGCCGGCGGGCTGGTCGGGGACGTCATGACGTACGTGCTGGCGGGCCTGAGCCTCGGCACGGTGCTGTCGATTTCACCGCAGCCGCAATATTCGTGGGGCGGATACTTGGCGGCCATTTATTCAGCCTATCTTCCGACGCAGGGACCGATCGCGATCGGGGAAATGTTCGTCACCGGCTTGGCCATCCATTACATTTTTGTCCGGCGCCCAGAGGTCCTCGAATCGCTCGGCGTGATTTCGCGCGCATCGAAACCCGTTCTCGCGCCGCTCCTGCTCCTCGCGATGGCGCTCGGCGCGGCGACTCCGGCGCAGGCCGGGACGTTCGCCGGGATGGACGAGGCGGTGAACGAGAGGATCGCGGAGGAGGCGGGGGCCACGCCGCGCGCGCCATACATCGACACGGAGTCGATGGGCGACCTGTGGAACACGCTTCTTTTGGCCGCAGGCGGCGTGAGCGGTTTTGTGATCGGCCGGTGGTGGCACCTCCTGTTTGGGGGACGAGATGAGCGGAAAACTTTCTCTTAGAGATTATCTCGAAATCGAGGAGCATCTGTTCGCTGCACCGCCCAAGGGCTGGCGGTCTGCCGGCGCCGGCCTCAAGATGTTTCTGGCCGTGACCGCCGTCGCGGCCAACGTGACGGTGGCGAAGCTGCCGGTGAGTCTCCTCTTGTTCGCCGTGGCGGGGATTCTTCTCATCGGCTCGCGCATCCCGCGCCGCCAATTCCTGCTCTTCTTCCTGGCGCCCGCATGGGCGACGCTGGTGGTGGTCATCGGCTTTTCGTTCGGATTCGGCGCAACTCCGATCTGGTCGTTTGGCCCGCTCACGGCCTACCGGGAGGGCCTGCGAGAGGGAATCGCGGCGGCCGCGCGGGTCGCGTGCGACATGGCGTGGATGGCGGCGCTTTTTCTCACGACGCCGTTTACGGAACAAATCGCCGTCCTCCGGAAAATCCGAGTGCCCGGCGTCCTGGTTGACACGCTGGCCTTCATGTACCGCTACGTTTTTCTTCTCTGGGACGAATTCGACCGGATGTGGACCGCCGCGAAGGCGAGGGGCGGGATGTCGAACCGCGCACGACGGATCGACACCACCTCCCGGCTGGCCGCGCAGATTTTCCTGCAGGCCTACGATCGAGCGGAGCGAATTGATCTGAGCATTCGCGCGCGCGGGGGCGTTTCATGAACCTGAAATTTTTATTCGGCGCCGAGGAGCCGCCGGAATCGGCGGCGCCCGCCTGCGACACGTGCGATCTCTCGCCCCTTCTGCCCGTCAACGGCCGGCCGGTCCTGGAATGCAACGATATCCATTTCTCCTACCATGACGGCCTGCCGATCCTGTCCGGCATCTCGTTTTGCATTCAGCCCGGCGAGACGGTCGCGCTCTGCGGGCCGAACGGATCCGGCAAAACGACGCTTCTCAAGGTCATCGCCGGCTTGCTGCGGCCGGACCGCGGCGCGATCGCGCTCGGCGGCGCGGAACTCACGCGGGATGCCGCATCCCAGGCGTTTCGCCGTGTCGGCATCCTGTTTCAGGACCCGAACGACCAGCTCTTCTGCAGCCATGTATCCGAGGACGTCGCGTTCGGGTTGGAGGGGATCGGCCTTCCGAAGGACGAAATCCGGGTGCGCGTGATGGAGGCGCTCAAACTCACCGAGGCGGAACATCTGGCGCAGCGACCCATCCACCATCTGAGCCTCGGCGAGATGAAGCGCGTCGCGCTCGCCGGCCTCATCGCGATGCGCGCGCCGCTCCTGGTCCTCGACGAACCGACCTCCGGCCTCGATCCGGCCGCCATGCGCCATCTCGTGGAACTCATCCGGCATCTGAACCGGCGGCACAAATACGCGTTTCTGATCGTCACGCACGAAATGGACCTGGTCCCGCAGGTCGCAGAGCGCGTGCTGGTGATGGAAACCGGCCGGCTGCTTGCCGACCGCGACGCCCGGGGCGTCCTGACCGACATCCCGCTTCTGGAGCACGCGCGGCTGGAGCCGCCGGCGATCACGAAATATTTTTTTGAAAAATTCAAACGCGACGGCACGCCGGGACGACGCTTGCCGCTGAGCGTGGAGGACGCGCTGAACGGGGACTGAATTCAAAAAACTTAAAACCAAACTTGTCTTTCGAACGAATCGGTGTATCATAATCAAATGGTGAGAGTGCGACGAAAAAAATCCATACCTCTCAAAGACGGCCGGCTGGCCGGGATCGCACGGCTGATCCGGCATCACATTCTCATGTCCACCACGCGGGCCGGGTCCGGCCATCCGACCTCATCGATGTCGGCGACGGACCTCATGACGGCGCTGATGTTCGGCGGGATATTCCGCTTCGACCTCGACCGGCCGGAGCATCCCAACAACGACCGGCTGATCTTCTCCAAAGGTCACGCATCGCCGCTTTTCTATGCGCTCTTTTCGGTGGCCGGCAAGCTCACTCCATCAGAACTTCTGACGCTGCGCAAATTGAACAGCCCGCTCGAAGGCCATCCGGCCATGGCCTTTCCCTACACCGAGGCCGCCACCGGGTCGCTCGGGCAGGGACTTTCCATCGGAGTCGGGATGGCGCTCAATGCGAAGTACCTCGACCGCGTCGGCTACCGGACATACGTGCTTCTCGGCGACAGCGAGATGGCGGAAGGATCCCAATGGGAAGCCATTCAGATCGCTGCGCATTACAAGCTCGACAATCTCGTCGGAATCCTCGATGTCAACCGGCTGGGGCAGCGCGGCCAGACAATGTATGGTCACGACATCCAAGCATACATTCGGCGCGTATCGGCCTTCGGATGGCACACGCTGTCGGTCGACGGGCACTCGCTTCCGAAAATCCTCGCGGCATACCGGCAGGCGATCGCGGTACGGGGCAAGCCCGTCATGATCGTGGCGAAAACGTTGAAAGGCGCCGGAACGCGGTATCTGGCCGACAAGGACAACTGGCACGGCAAGCCCGTGACGCCGCAGGAACTCGATCGCGTCCTGAAGGAACTCGGGCCCGTCGATCAGTCTTTGACGGCGGCGCCGGCCAAACCGTTGCCGTACAAAATTCCCCCCGGCGCGCGGAAACCGGCCGTGGAGCGCGCGGCGCCGCTGGCGTTTGACAAGCCGACGCCGACGCGGAAAGCCTACGGGCAGGCGCTGGTGACGGCCTTCAAAAAATATCCGAACATCGTCGTGCTCGACGCGGAAACAAGCAATTCCACCTACGCCGAAATCTTTGCGCAGGCCCATCCGGACCGGTTTTTCGAAATGTACATCGCAGAGCAGAACATGGCCGGCGTTGCGCTGGGCCTCTCACGCCGGGGCAAAATCCCGTTTGTTTCGACCTTTGCCGCCTTTCTGACGCGCGCGTACGATCAGATCCGGATGAGCCAGTATTCGCGTGCGAACATCAAATTCGTCGGATCACACGCCGGCGTTTCCATCGGCGAGGACGGCCCG
Source organism: Candidatus Lindowbacteria bacterium RIFCSPLOWO2_12_FULL_62_27 (assembly GCA_001784175.1). Lineage (GTDB taxonomy): Bacteria > Lindowbacteria > 2-12-FULL-62-27 > 2-12-FULL-62-27 > 2-12-FULL-62-27 > 2-12-FULL-62-27. The sequence continues at coordinate 23,351 of MFPR01000028.1, read as the reverse complement.
TCCCAGATGGGGCTGGAGGAAATCGCGATGTTCCGCGCGATCCTCGGCAGTGTCGTTCTCTATCCGGCCGACGCATGGTCGGCAGCCAGACTCGTGGAGGAGGCGGCGCGTCATGTCGGGATGGTGTATCTCCGAACGACGCGCAAGGAAACGCCCCTCCTCTACGGCCCGCAGGACGAGTTTCCCATCGGCGGGTGCAAGGTTTTACGGCAGAGCGACCGGGACGCGGCCACGGTGGTTGCGGCGGGCATCACGCTGCACGAGGCGCTCGCCGCCGCCGAAGAGCTTCGGCGCGACGGCACCCCCATACGCGTCATCGATCTGTACAGCATCAAACCCATCGACGCCCAGACTCTGAGAAAAGCCGCGGCCGACACCGGACACATCGTCACCGTCGAGGACCACTTCGCGGAGGGCGGCCTGGGCGAGGCCGTGCTGAGCGCGCTTGCGGACACACCCGTGCGCGTCACGAAACTGGCCGTGAGGAAACTTCCGAAGAGCGGCAAACCCGAGGAACTGCTAGATTATGAGGACATTTCAAAACGCGCGATCATGCAGGCGGTCCGGCAGAGAGAAAAAGCTACAACCCCGTCCCTTCGCTCTTGAGCATCGACCGGTCCTGGACGTCGGTGTCCGACTCGTCGGCTTCCGTCTCGGCCGCGATTTCCTTCTGCGCGGTTTTGAGCATCGGCGATACCGAGAAGCGGCCGTCGGCCCAGGCGTCGATGAGGATGGCGCCATTCAGATCCGTCCGCAGGACTTTGGCGCCCGCCGCCTCATAGAGCCGGACCACCTGCTCAAAGGCATCCAGGTCCTCCATCCGGACGTCCACCTTGATGCCGGCGGATTCGAGACGCCGGATCAGGCGATCAAGCCGCGCGCGGTCCGTCGGGCGCCGGAAAGGCCGGCGGTACTGAACCGCGGCGTACTCCGGTTGCACGGCTTTCAGAAACGCATCACCGCTTGATTCCTCGTCGCCGTGCGCCGGCACGAGGACAAATCTCGATTTCAAATTTTTCGCGCGTGCGATCAGTTCCGCCTCGCCGTCGGCGTCCAGGTCGCCCGGCAACAGGACCGAGTTTCCGCCGTAGGTGATCCGAAGGACCAACCCATTGTTGACGAGGCCGCGGCCCGCCATCGCGGATTTGTCCGCGACGGGGTTCAGGACATCGATCTGGACGTCGCTGCCCTTGAGGACCTGCGCGCCCTCCGACAGACGCGACACGGGAATCTGCCGGCTCCGGACAGCCTTTCGGATCGCCTCGATCGATTCCACCACCTGCTTCGTGCTCACCCGCCCGCGCCGGACCATCATCGAAATCTTGGCGCGGTCACCCTCCCGGTCGACCTTCGCCGCCAGTTCCATGTAGTTGTGGCTGGTGAATTCCTCGTCCGACGTGAGGATCGCGGGATCGTACGGAACGAACACGCGGCCCACCGTAAAATTTTCGAGGATGAACGGAAGGCCGCCGATGTTGGTGGAGTTGAACGAAGTGATGAAGACCGCGTCGATGTGCTCGATCTGCTGTCCCAAGAGGACCTGCGCGACGGTGCGTTCGCCGACGTTGAACCGCGGGTTCCATGAGACGCCGCCGCCGTCGACGAGGAACCGCGTCCCGCCCGGCGTCATGATCACCGTGCCGGCGCCTTCGTCGAGTTCCATCACGATGATCTTGAGATGGTCCAGCTTCCGGCCCTGGGCCATGTAACATCCGACGCCGGCGAGCAAAACGGCCACGACGCCGACGAAGAGCCATTCGCGTTTGGGCGTGCTCAGCACCCGGATCATCCGCGCGTAGAACGGCCGTTTGGTGAACAGGAATTTTTGCTCGAGAACCTCCCGCAGCGTGAGATACCCATGTTTTTCGAACGAATAAAAAATCTTGTCGAACAACACGAATCCAAAAAGGATTCCGTAATAAAGGAGGAGCTGTGACCCCGTCGGTTTCATCGCCATCGGGTACGGGAAAAATTCCTTGCTGACCCGCGCGAGGAACATGAGAAGCTCGATGCCCAGATAATCGGCGGCGTTCAGAATGAACGCGAGCGGCAGGCCGATCACGGGAATCATGCCGATGAGGACCGCCACGAGGCCCACCTGGATGATCACGCCAAGCGCCGGAAACGCGACGATGTTGGCGAGCAGCCCGCCTACCGGCGAGCGCTGGAAATACCAGCTCGACAGCGGCATGACCATGCCGAACTGGATGGCGATCTGCGCGCCGACGAAGCCGAGAACCCAGCGGGGAAGGTTGTTGTACGTCAGGAAGGTCGGATGGATCCAGCGCAGCCACCCGTGAAATCGGGCCGGGTCGTTGTATCCGAGATAAATTTGATCGAGCTGATACCGGTCCCGGTACCTGTCGTTGATGCGCGCGGTGATCACGGCGCAGATGAGCGTGACGACCCAGATGGGGATCTGCTGCCAGAACATGAGCGAGAGCGTCACGGGGCGCTTGAGGCTGAGATACACCAGCGACGCCGTCACACCCCCGAGCACGACCACGCTGGTCATGCCGTAGCAGTATCGCCGGAGCATGTGTTCGATCGGCCGGGACAGATACACGAGCGACAGCACCGCGCCGAAGGAGAGCGTGACGGTCGGCTCAAAGATGAGGAGCGGAGAAAAATATGGAAAGACGTGCGAGGACAGCAGCAAAAACGCCGCGATCCCGATGGCGCTCCGCACGGCCGCCCGGATGTCCTGGCCCAGGAATACCTTGGTGAATTCGTAGAGCATGATCATGATGAAGGCCCGGACGGTCGGCGGGTTGATGCCGGTCAGGATCAGGAACATGATCAGGAGCACAAACAGCACCGTGAAGGCGATTTTCGGGTTCGGCCGGATGCTTTCCAATATCATTTTCAGCGTGAGGTAGACCATGAGGAGGTGCGCGCCGGCGACGACGAGGACCCAGGCCATGCCGGCCCACTTGAATTCGAAATGGATTACCGGATCGAGGCCGGTTTTCAGGCCGTAGATAATCCCGCCCTGAAAGGCCGAGTGCGGGTAGGGCAGGGTCTGTTTCATGATGCCGAGGAATTTTTTCTTGACCCAGAGCGAGATATCAAAGACGGGGTTGGATTCGCGGACGCCCAGGTACCGGACGTTTTCCGGCTTGTTGATGCGGATGAGGCCGAAGACGTTCCGGTTGTTGAGCCAGCGCTTGTAATCAAACGTCTCGGGATTGGTGGCGGCTTCCGGCTCGACGAGATTGCCCTTCACCTGGATGTGCTGGCCGTACTCGAATTCCTCGAACCCTTCGACGGTCCGGGCCACCTGGACGAGCACGAGGCCCTTTTCGATCGGTTCGCGGCCGTCGAGCATGCGAGGCTGAAGATACAGCCACACCGCATGCTCGCGGAAATCCGGCTCCCGGACGATCTTGCCGTCCAGGCTCACCGGGTTGGTTTCCCAGGGTTTCACGACGTGCCGCGAAATGTGCCGGGGATGCGAGATGTCGACCGCGAAATTGTAGTTGATCACGCCGAACACGATCGATACGCAGGCCGCGAGGACGGCCAGGAAGACCGTACACCGGTGTTCCGTCACGCCGTCCTCCAGAAACACGATCGGACTTTGTTCCGGGTGGCGCGTTTTCATCCACTGGATGAAAAACGCGTGAAGAAGGATGATCGGTCCATAGAGGACCAGGACCGTTCCCCATACCCCGAGCGTCGACAGCGCCGCCCAGACGGCCGGCGGGATTTTCAGGTCAAAACCGACCCCGGACGCGATGCCCGCCAGATACGGCAATGCGCAGACTTCGAGATAGCGAACCATATTGATGAAAACGGACTTGAGATAGGTGTCGAACCGGTGCGGCCGCGCGGCCGGCGCGGCGGGGACCGCAGCGGAACTGAACGCGGCCATCAGAGGTCAGGCAACATCGTACGTCGCGACACGATCCGTCGACTCTTCCGCCAACTCCTTGGCGTCCACGCCATCCTCAAACTGCGTCCCCTTTTTCTGGACCTCGCCGGTCAGCGTCATGTCGGTCTTGAGCGGGCAGAGATGGTGGTGGTCGCAGGACTGACAGTATTTGTTGTCCTGGGGCGGGAACAGGAGCATGCCGGCACGGGGATCGAATTTCGAATCCTTGTAGACCTTTTGCCGCCACTCCATCTCCTCGGTGAACTGCCGCACACGATCCTGCAGGGCCCCGAGATAGGACGCATCGCGCGTGGCGACGAGGTCCTTGCAGAAATTGACGAACTGAAAAATAAATTGTTTGACCTCGACCGGCTTGTACTTGACGCTCTCGAGCTTGCCCTCGCGCGCGGCCAGGTAGTAGATCGTCATCTGCTGGTCCTCGTCGAGTTCCTCCTGCGTGTAGAGTTTCGGGTTTGTCTTATAGTCGATGATCGAGATGCTGCCATCCTCGTTCATGTCGACGCGGTCGATGAATCCGCAGAGGAGCGTGCGGCCGAGTTTGAACTCGAAGTAATCCTCGGCGGCGCCCGCCGGCTTGTAGGCGCCGTCGATGTAGGCCTCGTAATAGTCCTCGCACATCCGCAGCCCGCGGCGGAAATTGAAATCCTCCTCCTCGCGGCTGCGGTATCCGGCCGAAATCCATTTTTTCCTGAACAGGTCCAGCAGCATCTTCAGCGACGGCTGTTGGTGCGGGCCGTGGTAGGCGTAGAGGTCCTCCATGGTCTGGTGAAATGAAAGGCCGATGGAGAAAAACGACTTGGGTTTCGGCGACACATGGTCCAGATAGAGTTTGCGGTAGTTCATCGGGCACAACTCATAGGAATTCATCTTGGAGAACGACAGCCGGAAGAGCGACCGGTCGGTGACTTCGTACTTCGCTTCGATCCGCCGCAGATACTCCTCGTGCGTCATGTCCGGCGGCCGGCCCTCCACCAGCCGGCCGGTCTTCTCGTCGAACCAGCGCTTGCAGTGGTACTCGTCCTTGCAGGTGTCCTTGCAGATGTCCCGGTACCGGCACCAGGCCGGACAGCCGGACTGATACTCGCACCAGCCGCAGAGCGCGCCGCGGGCCGTCGAGAATTCGTTCCGCCGGATGCCGTCCTGCACCTGTTCGATCGCGCGGATCACGTTCTCGCGCGTTTCCGGCGCGTAGGGGACTTCGACGTCGAGCGTGCAGACGCGTTCGAGGCGATTTTCAAAAAGTTCGGCGGCGCGGTCCAGGACGGCCTCGAGGTCCGCCGGCGAGAACGACGCGGCCACCGCCTCTTCGACCGCGCCGGCCGCGATCCCCTGGAGCGCTCCCTCCCAGGCCGTGAGCACGGGCCGTACACTCTCCTCCACCAGAGCCGCCGCATCCGTCCAGTTGAGCTTCTCGATCAGCCGCTGCGCTTTTGCCTTCCGGTCGCGCTCGGTCAGGCCCGTCTCAATCTGCGCGTAAATTTTCATCACGTCCGGCCGCTCGAAGAGGCGGGTGACGTGATCGACGACCGGGACGACCGCCGTTTGATAATAAATCTCATGAAACGCCTGACGGCCGTACGCGACCGCGACCTTTCGCGCCGCCGTTTGAACGAAGAGCGGGCCGGCCAGCGCCCGGAGCGCGCCGAGGTACTGTCCGCGAAGTGCGGCCGTCAGCTCGCTGGATTTCTCCGCCCGCAGGTCCGCGATCACGCCGTCGAGGCAGGCGCGGACGATGTGTTTGATGACGTCGGCCAGCGGCGCCAGCATGATGTTGCGGCGCGCGGCCGAGATTGCGTCGTCCGGGAGTTTCCTCCCGGCCTTGTCCTCCCGCAAGGCGGTCCTGGTCACAAGCCGGTCCAGCAGGCGGTTCGTGCGCTCGACGTGCTCGCTCGTCAGAAAATTCGGCGGTGTCGACTCGGCGATAACGCGGGCGATCTCGTCCGGCGTGTACGCGTCCAGACTGCGGGCAAACGACGCCCGCAGGGTATCGAGCACGTGCCTGATCAGCGCCGGCCGCTGGTCGGGGCGGATGTCCGGCGCGGCCGAAAGAGCCGCCTCCGCACTCCGCGCCAGTTTCTCCGGCGTCATCGCCTGAAGATACGCGGCGCACGTGTCCTTGATTTCGCGCCGGTACAGCGTCTCGATGATCTCGTTCACGATCCGCTCGCGTTCCGGTGTCGCAAGATTCGGCCATGCGACGGCGCCCGCCAGAGACCTGAACTGCGTTTCGACGTTTTTCACACACGCCGACACGCAGTCGCCGACCCTGCCCTCGTCCAGCGCCTTGAGCGCCTCACGGATCACGCCGCGGACGCCTTCGGGATCGTCGAGTTTCTCGACCGACCGATCGACCTCGGCGGTGATCCGGTCCTCCAGCGCCTTGTTCAGGGCCTTCAGAAACACCCGCGCCGTCGGGCGCGCCGCCTCGTCCAGCTCGTTCAGGATCTCCTGCTCCTCCTCCAGACGGATCTTCCGAACTTCCTTCCGGACCCGTTCCTCTTCGCACTCGGCCAGAACTTTTTTCAGAAGTTTTTCCTCCAGTTTGTCCCGCACCGCGTGGAGTGCCGTCGCGGTCAGCGCGGCCGGATCCACCGCCGCGCCGCCGGGAATGGCCGACTCCGGCGCACTGCTCAGCGCACCGCGCGCGGCGCCCACCACAGTGTCGATCCACTCCGAAGCCAGATGCTCCATCAGCGTCTGCCGTTTTTGCAGGTATTTGAAAATGAACCGGTCGACCCGGTCGCGCCATGCCGACCGGCACATTTCGTAATAGACACCGGCCTGAAGGCCGTATCCGCGGGATGCGTCCTTGAGGGTGTCGGCGTCGTAGATGCGCTGGCCGGTCTTGTAGTCGATGATCTCGTAATGCCCGTCCGGCCGCTGGTCCAGCCGGTCGAGCCGGCCCGTCACGTGGTAGTGGCCCAGCTCGCCGAAGAGCCATTTCTCAACGTAGCGGACCTTGTTCGGATTTTTGGACTCGTCGCGCCAGTAGTTTTTCAGCATGATGACGGCGGTGTCATAGGCCGCTTTTTCAAGCTCCTCGGCCGGCGTGTTTTTCTCGGCGGCGATCAGGTCATACAGGCTTTTGCCCCATTTTCGGCGGTAGGACTCGAAGTGGAGGTTCCAGTTTTTTTGGAAGATCCGCTCGAGGTCCGCGTAGTCGCGCTTCACGCCCCGCGGGATGCTCTCAAACTCGAACAGCGTGTCGTGCATCACCGTGCCGTAGGCCAGATACGGGCTGGGCTTGCCGGGCTGCCGGTCGAGATAAATCAGTTTGTACTTGTACGCGCACGTCTGATAGGTGTTCATCTTGGAAAAGCTGAGGGGGATGGGGTTGGAGAGAAAGTACAGAAAATCCTTCCATAGTTTTACCGCCAGGGATTTGAAATTAATATCCTTGATCACGATCGGCCTCCTCAGCGTCGCCGGCCTTGCGCGCCTCCTCCCCCACCTTGACGGACGGGTAGTAATGCCGGTTCGAATGAATGTTTTTCTCCAGGGTGTACTCGTCGTTGAACGTCACGACGAGAGCGCCCAGGAAAAAGGAAATAATGATCAGGATCATGATCACTTTGCCCGTGAACTGGTGCATGAATTCCCAGCTTAGCCTTTGACCCGCGCCAAGCGCAAGAGAACAAGCTGAGTTTTTACCCCCTCAGCCCTTCAGGAGCGCCTTCGCCTCCGCCGCGACGTGGTCGGCGGTGAACCCGAACTGTTTGAGCAGTTCCTTGAGCGGCGCCGAGGCGCCGAATTCCTTGCGGCCGATCACGGCGCCGTCGGTGTAGATGCCGACATAGCGGCGCCAGCCGAGCGTGGACGCGGCCTCGACCGCGACGCGCTTGCGGCACGCCGGCGGCAAAACTTCGTTGCGGTAATCCTCGGACTGCATCTCGAAAATCTCGTAGGACGGAAAACTCACCACGCGCGACCGGATGCCTTCCGCCTTCAGTTTCTCGTGCGCCTCCATGCAGAACTGGACTTCGGATCCGGTCGACATCAGGATCACCTGCGGCGCGCCGCCACCGTCCGCGAGGATGTAGGCGCCTTTGTGGAGCCCGGAGGCCGGCGCAAATTTCGTCCGATCGAGGGTGGGCAGAGCCTGGCGGCTTAGGATGAGCGCGACGGGATGGGTTCTGTTTTTCATGATCCACCGCCATGCCTCCACGGTTTCATTGGCATCGCAGGGGCGGATCACCACAAGGTGCGGGATCGCGCGAAGCGACACGAGATGTTCGATCGGCTGGTGGGTGGGGCCATCCTCGCCGACACCGATCGAATCGTGCGTGAAGATGTGCAGAACCGGAATCTCCATGAGCCCCGCCAGCCGCAGGGTGGGCCGGCAGTAATCCGAGAAAATCAAAAAGCCCGAGCCGTAGACCCGGAGTTTCGACAGCGCCATGCCGTTGAGGATCGAACCCATGCCGTGCTCGCGGATTCCGAAATGCAGGTTGCGGCCGGCGTAGGATCCCTTCTGAAAATCCCCGCCGTCCGGGATCCGCGTCTTCGTCGACGGCGTCAGGTCCGCCGAGCCGCCCACCAGATACGGAACGCGCTTGGCGATCGCCGCCAGCGTCTTGCTCGACGAGTCCCGGCCCGCCACGCCCTTCGGGTCCGCCGGATAGGTCGGCAGGTCCTTGTCCCAATCGGGCGGCAGGTCGCCCTTCTGCATCCGGAGGAATTCCTCCGCGAGGTCCGGATGGGCCTTCCGATACGCCTCGAATTTTTGGTTCCACTCCGATTCCAGTTTCTGGCCGCGGTCCGCCATCGTATTCATCCGGGCCGCGACCTCGTCCGGCACCCAGAACTGCTTGTCGGCCGGCCATCCATATCGCTGTTTGGTCAGTTTAATCTCCTCTTCGCCCAGGGGCTCGCCGTGCGCGCCGGAGGTGTCCTGCTTGTTCGGCGCGCCGTAGGCGATGTGGCTGTCGACGATAATCAGCGTGGGCCGACCGGTTTCCTTGAGCGCCGTGCCGAACGCGTTCGTCAAAAGGTCCAAGTCGTTGGCGTCGCCGACGCGCTGGACGTTCCAGTGGTAGGCCATGAAGCGGGCCGCGACGTCCTCGGTGAACGCGAGCGCTGTGTTTCCCTCGATCGTGATGTGGTTGTTGTCATAAATCCAAACAAGATTGTCGAGTCCCAAGTGTCCCGCAATCGACGCGGCCTCACCCGACACGCCCTCCATCATGCATCCGTCGCCGCAGACGGCGAAAATCCGGTAATCGACGATGTCGTGACCCGGCCGGTTGAAATGGGCCGCGAGCCACTTCTGGGCCATCGCGAATCCCACCGAGTTCGCCACACCCTGCCCAAGCGGTCCCGTGGTCGTTTCGACGCCCGGCGTCATCCCGTACTCGGGGTGCCCGGGGGCCTTGCTGTTCCATTGGCGGAAATTTTTGAGTTCGTTCAGCGGCAGATCAAATCCGTTGATGTGCAGGGTGCTGTAGAGCAGCATCGACGCGTGGCCCGCCGAAAGAATGAATCGGTCGCGGTTGGGCCAGTTCGGATTTTTGGGGTTGAACCGGAGATACCGGTCATACAAAACGTGAGCCACCGGCGCCAGCGCCATCGGCGTGCCCGGGTGTCCCGAATTGGCCTTCTGGACCGCGTCCATGGAAAGCGTCCGGATGGTGTTGATGCACAACTGATCAAGATGATTGTTGTCAGCCACAGCCCGTCCTCCTTTGTGGTTGAATTTAGGGGTCGATCACCATTTGCCTTCTTCCTCTATCCGGGCCAGCCGCCAGGGCGGCCCGTCCGTTTCTTTTTCCGCGCGCTTCACGAAAAACACCACCTGCGCGCGCGTGTCCTCCTCGGTCCGGCCGTCCGCATACCGGCGCGTCTCTGTCTCGCGGCACAGCGCGCTGATCGCGTCGCGGTCCAGGAACCGGTATTCTCTGAACTCCACCGCGGCCTGGATCGTGTCCGCGGCGGAAAATTTCTGCTCGTACGACTTGCGAAGCTTCTCGCGGTCCAGATTCAGCCAGCGCGATTTGAAGCTCTTGTCCACCACGCGCATCACGCCGTCCAGGTCCTTGCGGCCCACCGCCGCCTGCATTTCCTCGTAGGCGGCCCGGACCTGCGGGAAAAAAATCCGAAAGCTGTGCGGGCCGACTTCCTTCTCGTAGGCTTCCGCGCCCGTCACGGGCGGCGCGGCGCCGGGTTTGAAGTCGGTCCGGGTCTGAATCAGGTCCCACAGCTCGCGGATCTGCTTGATGCGCGCGGCGTCGACGGGATGGCTGCGAAAAAAAGCGGGTGTATGGAATTCCTCGCGCTTCTGGAATTCCTCAAACACGTGCGCCACCTCGTTCGCCTGATAGCCGGCCAGGTACGAATACTTCAGCCCGAGCGCGTCCGATTTCAGCTCGTCCCCGCGCCCGTAGGGTTTGAACAGCAAAAGGTCGGCGCCGATCTGGTAGCCGAGCGGCATCGCCTGGCCCTTGGAGTAAACTTTCCAGGCGAGATCCAGGACTGTCGCGCCCGTCATCTGTTTCATGGAGTGCCGCTCGACCACGTGGGAAAGTTCATGCCCGAGGACGCCGGCCAGTTCCGCCTCGTTGTTGAAGACCGTGAGGATTCCGCGCGTGATGAAAATCGTGCCGCCCGGCAGCGCGAAGGCGTTGACGAGCGGATCGTCCAGCACGTAGAACTCGTACTGTACGTTCTGCCGGTCCGCGTACGACGCCAGCTTCGCGCCGATCCGCCGGACGTAACTCACGAGCGCGCTGTCCTCGTACAGCTTGTACTGCTTCAGCACCTGCTGCTTGACCTCCTGCCCCAGCCGGATCTCCTGGCTGGTCGACTGGAGGATGAACCCGCCGGTAGACGCGGCGAAGGGGTCCTTTTCTCTCTTCTTTTTCTCCTCTTTCCGGGCGGCGTGGGCGGCGGATTCAAAGACGAACAGCGCGGAAACGGAAAACACAAGCGCTGCGACCAAGCGGCCCCACCGGAGATTCAGGATGCGCATAAGTGATGAATCATTAGCTTGTCGCGCCGTTTCCGGCAAGAGGTCGCCGTCTGCGGCGCACCCCCTATCCTGTCATTTCATTCATTTAACTCGACGATCCGGCCGGAAGCATCGGCCATGTCAACGTGGATTTCTGTCCGGCTGTTCTGTTCGACCCCCATACCGGTGAACCGGCCGATGACCGGCGCGGCGTCGGCGTACCATCGACCCTGCGCGGTGCGCACATGCTTGTGACACGCGAGAATCCCGTTCAAGGGATCGAATCCCCGCCAGCCGATTTCAGGGAAAAATATCTCGGCCCAGCCATGCCCGACCGGCGCCGGCCCCTGCCGTTTCGCCCGCGGACCTTCGTAGATGTAGCCGCTCACGTACCGCGCCGGAAGACCGAGGGCGCGGGAGGAGGCGATGAGAAGCGTTGCGAAATCCTGGCACACACCCATTTTCAGTTTCAAAATTTCCCCGGGCGGCGTCTTCACGTCTGTCCGTCCCATGCAAAATTTGAATTCCTTGGAGATGATCTCCATGAGGAATTGGATTTTTTGGAAAGCGCCCGATTCCGAAGCGGACTGCGCTATCGCCCAAGCCTTGACCTCCGGGTCATTATCCCACGGGTCGTACTCCCATCGAATATATCCATGCACCTCCGCGGGCCACGCATGGGAATCGGCCGGAATGGGCAGGCGGACAGCGGATAGGGGGAAATCAAACGGATTTTGCCGCAAGGTTTCAACGAACAGATCTACCGTGAAAGACCACGAATCGATGGGCCGCGACCATTCGACTTTGCGGCAGAGATTCCCCCACGCGTCGATGAACACCGCCTCCGGCCCCGCGACATCCAAGGGCACGCCTGACGACGTGACACCGACCTCCAAGCCCAGCACTCTCTGATCCGGGTCGTTTGCCGGAAAAACGCGATACTCGATCCGCGCGCGATCCACCGGCCGGCTGTATCGACATTCTGTCCTTTGCGCGATTTTTAAAAACATCTTCTACTCGGCAAAATACTATGGCCGGGCGAATTGGGGAAAGTGCCCGCGGACTTTCGTCGCAATCTGACGAATCGTCATCCTGCCGGCCGTTTCAACGCCGACGATGCGTCGGCCGAGGTTTAGCCTCTCCAGACGTTTTTTGAGTTCGCCCTTGGCCTCACCGGGACCAAATATCAGGATCGATTCGGCATCACGAATAAACGCAATGACCTTGTCGTAGAAAATGTTGAGATGTCCCGTAAACGTTCTCTGACGGGTATCATCCGGCGGTCTGTGCGCCTGTGGTTCGTAGGGACCCTTGGACGTTAAATCGCCGGAGCGTCGGAACTGCGTTTCAACGTTCGATGTGATCACTCCCGTCTCTTCCCCTTTGTCCGTAACACCCATGGTATGGGCCTTCCTGTGGTCAATCCACAACCCCACTCTTGTTTTCATCGTTTCCTCCTTCGATTTTTGCCCATCGGGACGAACTATCCCTGGCCACCGTCGTCTCGCCAGCGGGCCTGATCGTCTTTTTCCGAGAGCTGCGCCTCTTTCCTTCCCTGTGCATGGGCCGACGCGCCGACAAACTTTAATCCATTTCCGTTGACATCCACGCGGATGGTATCGCCGTCCGGGACCTCGCCTTTCAGAATTTTGACCGACAGCGGATCCTGCAGTTCCCTCTGGATCGCGCGTTTGAGCGGGCGCGCGCCGTAGGCCGGATCCCACCCCACCTTGACGAGAAATTCCCGGGCATTGTCCGTGATCTCCAACTTGAGATTTCGGGCGGCCAGCAGGCTTCTCACGCGGTTCATCTGGATATCCACGACCTCCTTCAGATGTTCCATCTTCAAGTTGTGGAACACCACGATTTCGTCAATGCGATTTAGAAATTCCGGCCGAAAATGAGCTCGCAGGAGTTTCTGAACCTCCTCCCCGGCGACGACGCCCCGCCTCCAAAGTTCCCCTCCGATATTGCTGGTCATGATCACAACGGTGTTCTTGAAATCCACGGTTCGACCCTGCCCGTCGGTCAGCCGGCCGTCGTCCAGAAGCTGAAGAAGCGTATTGAAGACCTCCGGGTGGGCTTTTTCGATTTCATCGAACAACACCACGCTGTAGGGCCGCCGCCGGACGGCCTCGGTCAGCTGGCCGCCTTCGTCGTATCCGATATAGCCCGGCGGCGCGCCGAGAAGCCGCGAGACCGAATGTTTTTCCTGATACTCGCTCATGTCGATCCGGATCATCGACTGCTCGTCATCGAACAAAAATTCGGCCAGAGCGCGGGCCAGCTCCGTTTTGCCGACGCCCGTCGGGCCGACGAAAATGAACGAGCCGATCGGCCGCCGGGGATCCTGCATTCCGGACCGCGCGCGGCGCACGGCATTCGACACCGCCTCCACCGCCTCCGGCTGACCCACCACCCGGCGGCGGAGCCGGTCCTCCATGTGGAGCAATTTCTCGACCTCGCCTTCCATCAGCCGCGCAACCGGAATGCCCGTCCATTTTGCCACCACCCGGGCGATATCTTCCGCGTCAACCTCTTCATTCAAGAGTCCGTCGCCGGCCTGAAGTTTTTTGAGTTTGTCCTCGCCGGCGGCAAACTGTTGTTCCAGTTCCCGCAGTGTTCCGTATTTCAGCCGCGCGGCGGCTTCCAAGTCGGCTTTGCGTTCCGCCTGTTCGACGTCGATCTTTGTTTGCTCGATTTTTTCCCTGGCGGTCCGCAGTTCCGAGATGGCCTGTTTTTCTGATTCCCACTTGAGCCGCAGAGAATTCGATTTCTCCTTCAAATCGGCAATATCCTTTTCCAGTTTTTCCCGTCTCTCCCGGCTGGCGCGGTCTTTCTCTTTTTTCAACGCCTCCCGCTCGATCTCCATCTGCATGATCCGCCGGTCGACCTCGTCCAGCCGCAGGGGTTTGGAGTCGATTTCCGTCCGGAGCCGCGCCCCGGCCTCGTCGATCAGGTCGATGGCCTTGTCCGGAAGACGCCGGTCGGAGATGTATCGATGGGACAGCGTCGCGGCGGCAATCACCGCCGAATCCTGAATCCGCACGCCGTGATGAATTTCGTAACGCTCCTTGAGGCCGCGCAAAATGGAGATGGTTTCATCGACCGACGGCTCATCGATCAGAACCGGCTGGAACCGCCGCTCCAACGCCGCGTCCTTTTCAACGTGCTTGCGATACTCGTCCAGCGTCGTCGCGCCGATGAGGTGCAGTTCGCCGCGCGCGAGCATGGGCTTGAGCATGTTGCCCGCGTCCATCGCGCCTTCGACTTTACCGGCGCCGACGACTGTGTGGAGTTCATCCACGAAAAGAACGACCTGCCCGTTGGCATCCGCCACCTCTTTGAGGACGGCCTTGAGCCTCTCTTCGAATTCTCCCCGGAACTTGGCGCCGGCGACGAGCGCTCCCATGTCCAGCGCGACGAGTCGCTTGTTTTTCAATCCTTCCGGAACGTCGCCGGTCACCATCCGCTGGGCCAGCCCTTCCGCGACTGCGGTCTTGCCCACGCCCGGCTCGCCGACCAGCGCCGGATTGTTCTTCGTTCGGCGAGAGAGGATCTGGATCACCCGGCGGATCTCCTCGTCGCGGCCGATGACCGGATCGAGTTTGCCCTGCCGGGCCAGTTGGGTCAGATCCCGGCCGTATTTTTCAAGCGCGGCGTAGGTCGACTCAGGATTGGCCGATGTGACCCGTTGGGATCCTCGAATGGAACTGAGGGTCTTGAGGATGGATTCCTTGGTGACGGCCTTGCCGGCTTTTGTGGTCCGGACCGTATCGAGCAAGGCCAGCAAGGCATGTTCGGTCGAGACATATTCATCTCTCATCGCCTGGGCTTCCCGTTCGGCCGCTGTCAACGCGTCCGCCGCGGCGCGGGATAATCCCGGCGTCTCGGGCGCGCCCAGAACCTTGGGCCTGGACTGGAGATCGGATTCGATTTCGTTTTGGATCACATTCAAATTACCGATCCGCGAAAAAATTTGCGGGACCACGCCGTCCGGCTGACGAAGCAGGGCCGCCAGAATGTGTTCCGGCTCGATCTGCGAGTGGTTGAATTCCATGGTCAGCTGCTGGGCTGCCGCCACGGCTTCTTGCGCCTTTTGGGTAAACCGGTCAAGATTCATGAGATCCGCCCTTTCCCGTAATCATATTATCCACTTGGGTCAGTCACCCCGCAATCGGGGCAACCGCTCAATCTTCCATCAGGGAAGTTCCTATAACTCGGCGCCCCGGCGCGACCTATCGCGCCGCCGCGCGGCCGGCGGCGTCGACGCGCACCTCGACCAGGTGTTCCTGACGGTCATCGACCAGAGCAATGGCCTTGTCGGGTCGTTCAACACCGTCAACCGTTACACGCATCCCGCCGATCTTGTCATCGTCACGGGCGTGAGTTTGCGTGACGACGATGTGGTAGACCGTCTCCCGATACCGGTAGTGCATCTTGAACACATTCCAATCCGCCGGGAGGCACGGGTCGAAATGCAGTTTGTCCACTTCCAGCCTCAAGCCCAGGAGAGATTCCACGATCAGCCGATACATCCAGCCGGCCGAACCCGTGTACCAGGTCCATCCACCGCGGCCGGTGTGCGGTGCGAGCGCATAGACATCGGCGGCGGCAACGTAGGGCTCGACTTTGTAGGTTGCCACCGCTTCCGGAGTTGTTCCGTGCTTTACCGGGTTGATCATGGCCAACAGTTCCCAGGCGCGCCGGCTGTCGCCTAATCGGGCAAACGCCATGGCCGCCCAGATCGCCGCATGCGTGTACTGCCCGCCGTTCTCGCGCACGCCCGGGACATATCCTTTTATATAGCCGGGATTCAACGGCGACTTGTCGAACGGCGGATCCAATAGTTGGATCAATGCATGGTCCCGGCGCACGAGGCGCTGATCCATCGCTTCCATGGCCTGC
>MFPR01000028.1:0-7597 GCA_001784175.1 Candidatus Lindowbacteria bacterium RIFCSPLOWO2_12_FULL_62_27 | reverse complement strand
GCGCACGAGGCGCTGATCCATCGCTTCCATGGCCTGCCTCGCGCGCTGGACATCGCCCGCCCCGGATAGAACCGCCCAGCTCTGCGAAATCGAATCAATCTGGCACTCGGGGTTGGCTGCCGATCCCAGTGGCGTGCCGTCGTCGAAGTAAGCGCGGCGGTACCACCCGCCATCCCAGCCATGCTGTTCGATGTTCTGGCGCAGCCGAAGCGCCGCATCTTCGCAACGCCCGGCGAAGGATGAGTCACCCTGCAAACGCGCCACCGCCGTGAACTGCGTGAGCACGGTATGCAGGAAGAATCCCAACCAGACACTTTCGCCTTTACCGTTATTTCCCACCAGATTCATGCCGTCGTTCCAGTCACCGGTGCCCATGAGCGGCAGGCCGTGTTCACCAAATCGGAGTCCTGTCTGGATGGCTCGCACACAGTGCTGGTACAGGCTGGCCACCTCGCCGGAACGGCCGGGTAGATCATAATAAGAGTCGTCCTCGGCGTTGACCGGGCGGCCTTCGAGGAAGTGAACGGATTCATTCAGTACCCCGGTGTCGCCTGTCGTCAGAACATAACGGCACACCGCCAACGGCAGCCAGAGGTAATCATCCGAACAATGCGTTCGCACGCCCCGGCCCGCCGGCGGATGCCACCAATGCTGGACATCACCTTCCTGATACTGCCTGCTCGCGCACAGGAGCAGCTGCTTGCGCACGCATTGCGGCTCGGCGTGGATCAGCGCCATCACGTCTTGCAATTGGTCGCGAAAGCCGAATGCGCCCCCCGATTGGTAGTATCCGCTGCGCGCCCAAAGACGGCATGCCAGCGTCTGGTACAAAAGCCAGCCGTTGGTCAGCATATTGAGCGACGGGTCGGGTGTTTCCACCTGCACGGCGCCGAGCGTGTGATTCCAGTATTGATGCACCGCGTCGAGCGCGCCACGCGCGGCCGTGGGTCCCCGGAATCGTTGCACCAGGTTGCCGGTCGCCCGGGCATCCTGCCCGACGCCAAGTCTGAATATAATCTCACGCTCTTGTCCGGCTGCCAGCTCGAAACCGACCTGGATCGCGGCGCAGGGATCGAGCGCCACTCCTACTTTGCCGGAAAGACGCACGCGATTCATCGCGGCCGGATTCTTGAGCGTGCCGTTACGCCCGACGAATTCAGTGCGGTCGCAACTGGTCGTGCGAGTCGCGTCGTCGACGTCGAAAAACGCCACGCGATCGGAGAACTCCGTGCTGTAGGGATTGCGCGCGTAAAGCGCTCCGCTGCTGGGGTCAATTTCGGTGGTCACGTGCATGGCCGATTTCGGCCGCAAATCTCCCAGCACCCACTCCACATAACCGGTCGCGCAGAGCCTGCGCGGCCGGCCCGACTCGTTGCGCACTTTCAGCGCCGCGAACTTGATCGCCGCGTCCACGGCCACGTAAACCGTCAGCTCCGAGCGAATGCCGCCCTCGGTATGCTCGAAGACGCTGTAGCCGAACCCATGGCGGGTCACGTAATAACCGGCTCCGCGGCTGGGCAACGGCGTGGGAGACCAGAAATGGCCGCTGTCTTCGTCACGCAGGTAAAAGACTTCTCCGCCGGCATCGCTCACCGGGTCGTTGTGCCAGGGGGTGAGACGGAATTCGTGGGCGTTCTCGCTCCAGGTATAGGCTTGGCCGTTTTCCGAGATGACGGTTCCAAAGTGCGGATTCGCAAGCACGTTCGCCCACGGCGCCGGCGTCACCTGCCCGGGCGAGGTCTGGATGACGTATTCGCGCCCGTCACGGGTAAATCCTCCCAGTCCATTGAAGAGGGTGAGATCGCGGCGCGGCAACCCGGTGGCGGCTGGAATTTCGGCGCGGTGGATTCGGGTCGGTTTGAGACGCGGAACTCGCACTTCCGCCGGGCCGCGACGGTCGATCTGTTCCGCCAGCGTTCCCCGGCTGTCGGTGAAAATGGCGCGCGCGACCGATTGCAGCAGGATGCGGTCTTCGGCCGAAATCTGCTCCGCCGGCCGCACGAAGATGCCGCCTCGGCGATCGATCACCTGCGCTTCGACGCCCGCGGCAATCAGCCCCATGATTTGATCCTGGAGCAGTTGCCGGTACCCGGCACGGTCTTCGTTCCAGATCACCAGGTCCACGGCCAGCCCCTTCAAGCGCCAGTACGCGTGGGCCTGTACCAGTTGGCGTACCAGATCGATATTGGCCGGGTCGGCGATCTGCAGGAGGACGATCGGCAAATCGCCGGAAATGGCATAGCCCCACAGGCCGGATTGCCCGCGGCGGTTTTTAATGAGGATGGCGGAGTCGGCGCGCAACGAGGAATTGGCGTAGATGACAGATCCGGCCAGGCCCGCATAGAGTTGCGCGTCGGCCTCGGTGGCATTGATCTGCCGCAGCACCACTTGGGCGTGGGTCCATGCCAGTTCCAGGACGCGATCCGCGATCCGCCGATCCTGGTATTTATCGACCAGGCTCAATGCGGCGTCGCGGGTTTCGCCGACGCCGGAAACGATATCGATCGCTGCCGATTCGTCCGGCTCGATTGTGATGCGATGGCGGATGGCGACAATCGGATCCAGCACCGATCCCTGACTTCCCGAGAGCGCAGCGGAACCGTTCAGGGCCTGGGGCGTGGCGACCGTGTTTCCGCGGCCGATAAACCGCATGCGGTCGGTCTCGTAGGAGATCTCTCCGATGCGCCCCGCGGCCCCGTGCACGGCCATCAGGTGAAACATCCATGGCGCCGGCTCATCGCGGGAGCGGGGCCGGCGAGTACAGAGGATCGCCCGGCGCGGGTCGACAATCTCGGTCTGAAGAAAAAGATTACTGAACGCCGGGTGCAGCGCGTCCGCGTCCGACGGCGCAAGAACCACCTCCGCGTAACTCGTCACGTCAATCGTTCTCGGTGTTCGGGACCGGTTGGTGATATGGACGCGGCGCAGTTCGATGTCATCTTCCGGCGAAACCACGATCTCGGTATGGCTGTCGAAATGGTTGTCGCGGCGGCGAAACTCCGCCCGACCCTCCGAGAAAATCGCTTCGTAGGTCCCCGCTCGTTTGAGCGTCGGCTGATGGGCGGTTGACCAGAACTCCCCGCTTGACACGTCGCGGATGTAACAGAACGTGCCCCAGTTGTCGCAGGTGCTGTCTTCTCGCCAGCGGGTAACGGCGAGGTTCTTCCACTGACTGTATCCGCCGCCCGCGTTCGTGACCATCACGTGGTATCGGCCGTTCGACAACAACTGCACTTCCGGTATCGGCGTGTCGGGGCTGTCCAGTACGCGTACAGGCGTCTCGGCACCGCCGGAAGATGCGCGAATGTCGGAAACCTGGACTGCGTGCGAATAGAACGCCATGGTCTTGGGAATCCGCTCCTGGAGCAACATCAGCGTCGCCTGGAACTGCGGGTCCGACTCGAACCGCTTCTGCATCGGACGATCCAGGATCAGGTAGGCGTAAGACAGCAAACTCATGCCCTGGTGATGGGCCATGAAGGACTGAACCAGCGCGCTCGATTCCCCGGGCCGTTGACGTGAAGGGGTGTAGTCGATGGATTCATACAAGCCGAATTTTCCTTCGAGCCCCTCGGCGGCGAGTCGCTGGAGATTCAGACACGCCGCCTCGGGCGCCACCATCAACGCAAGCGCCGAAGCATACGGCGCAATGACCAGGTCCTCGGCGAGTCCGCGTTTGAGCCCCATGCCGGGCACACCGAATGCGCGGTACTGGTAGTTGGAATGAACGTCGACCGTGTTGTAGCCTGATTCCGATATGCCCCACGGCACGCCACGCTGTACCCCATACTCGATCTGCCGTTCCACCGCCGCCTTACAGGTCTGGTCGAGCAGAGTGTTTTCGTAGGTCGGCATCACCAAAAGCGGCATGAGATACTCGAACATCGAACCGCCCCACGAAAGCAGAACCGGCGAGCCGCCGGCGGTCGTGAGCTGACGCCCGAGGGCAAACCAGCTCTCCTGCGGCACCTGTCCCTGCGCAATCGCCACGAAAGCGGAGAATCTCGCTTCCGACGCCATCAGATCGTAGTCATTCGAATCCCGCCGGCGATCATCCACGTTATACCCGATGGCCAATAGATGGTTCTCCTTGTCATGCAGGAAGTCATACTCCATGCGCGCAAGTTCGCTTGATTGCAGCGCCAGGCGTTCGATAACCGCCATCCGCGCACGAGCGGCTTCGCCTGCCTGTGTATCGAGTCTTGCCAGCTCGCGTAGCGTGGGGATTTCGCCGTTGCCGGGGAAGTCGGCGAGAAACGTCAGCTCTTCGAGGGCGCTATGGCATTGCCGGGCCAGCGCCTGCGCCCACCAACTCGCGTCGGTCTTGGGGGCAGTGTCGAGGCTGAGAGCCAACTCCTCCGCCCGCGCTGCCAGCCGGTCAAGAGTGAGCCGTGCCGTCGCGAGCGTAGTTGGGCGGGAATCGCAGGCAGACTCCACATCCTTCTGAAATTGCGCGAGCAAATTTGGCGTGTCGCCTCCCACTGCATCCACCAGAATCCCCAGCGTATCGCGCAGCCCGTCAAACCATCGCGCCTCCAGGATCGGGCGATCGGGTAGTGCGAGCAGACCCGGACGCAATGTCAGCAGATGACCCGCGAGGTTCCCGCTGTCCACCGACGAAATGTAGGCGGGGTTCAGCGGTTTGAGCGAAAGCGTGTCGTACCAGTTGTAGAAATGGCCGCGGTGCCGTTCCATGCCCTCCATCGTATGCAACGCATTCGTCGTGCGCTCGATGAGCTGTCCGGCCGAAATGTAACCGAAGTCGTACGCGGACAGATTCGCGAGCAGAGCCAGCCCCATGTTGGTCGGCGACGTGCGATGCGCAACGGCGGCAACGGGATTCTCCTGATAATTATCCGGCGGCAGCCAATGGTCTTCCGGGCCGACGAGGGTTTCGAAGAATGCCCAGGTCTTGCGTGAAAGTTTCCGGAGAAAGAGAGTTTGGCCCGCCGTCAGTTTCGCTTCGCGGCGAACGAGCGGCCGGCTGATCCACCAGGCGATGGCGGGGGAGGCAAACCAGAGAAACAAGATGGGCCCGGCCACGGCCAGCGCAGCCGGCGCCGAAACCAAGAGATGGATCGTTGCTGCCACGGCGATAACCGGAGCGATCCACATCGACCGGAAAGAGGCAATGAGGTCCGTGCGCACGTCATGTTCCGATTCGTTCGATGGATTCCATTCGAGCAGTCTCCTGTGTGTGACCAGCATCCGCCCAATCGAGCGCGCAATCGCATCCAGACTGAAGAACGCCTCATAGGGAAGACACGCGAGTGTAAAAACCGCCTGGGCGAATCGCCGGCCCGCGGAGTATACGGCGGCGGCGAGATGCCGGCCCCAAATTACATCGCTCGGCTTATGGAGAATTTCCAGAATAGAGGCAAGCAAGGGCGGAATCAGGATGATTCCGATCACCGAGAAGGTCCAAATCCGGATCGGCGACAAGACCGTCCAGCCCAGTACCAACAGGAGTGTCAACGCCGCCGGCGCGAAACTCCGACGCAGGTTATCGAGAATCTTCCATTGCGACAGCGCCGAGAGTGGATTCTTCTGACGGCTGTGTTCCTCAAGTTTGGGAACGTCCCGCCACAGCCAGCGCGCGATCTGCCAGTCCCCGCGAATCCAGCGGTGCCGGCGGCTCACGTCCGTGCTGTAGCGAGCGGGATAGTCATCGTACAATTGTACGTCGCTCAACAGACCCGCCCGCGCGTAACAGCCTTCGAGCAAATCGTGGCTGAGAATTCGGTTCTCGGGAAATCGATCCTTGAGTGACCGCTCGAATACATCGATGTCGTAGATCCCCTTGCCGATGAACGAGCCTTCCTGGAACACGTCCTGGTAAACGTCGGAGACGGCGCGCGTATACGGGTCGATACCCGAATCGCCCCCGTACAGTTGCGCATACCGCGAACGGTTCGTGCCCGGCAAACTCGCGCTCACGCGGGGTTGCAGGATGCCGTAGCCCTCACAGACACGTTGCTTGTCTTCGTCGTACCGCGCGCGATTCAGCGGGTGCGCCATGGCTCCCACAAACTGCCGCGCGCAGTCGCGCGAAAGTTGCGTGTCCGTGTCAAGAGTAATGACATATTTCACGTTCGATAAAACATCGGTCTTGCCGACGACCAGCGAGAAGCGATCTTTTGATCCGCCGCGCAGAAAAGAATTCAGTTCCGCCAGCTTCCCGCGCTTGCGCTCGTAGCCCATCCAAATCCGGTCCCGCGGATTCCAGCGGCGCGGGCGATGGAAAAGGAAGAACGTGTCGCCGGCCGCGCCCCGGTACTTTTCATTCAGTTTTTTGATCCGCGTTTCGGCCAGGCGCAACAGCGGATCGTCCCCCGGCAGTGTTTCCTCGGCCGCGTCCGGAAAATCCGTCAGCAAGCCGAAGTGCAGGTTGTCGTCCCGATTGGCCAGGAACCGGACTTCCAGCGCCTCGATCAGATCCTCGATATTCTGAACACGGGTGAGCATCGTCGGGAGTATCACCAGAGTGCGGCAGTCCGGCGGAATTCCCCTGGAAAAATCCATTCGCGGCAGCGGATGCGGCGGCACCAGCAACGTCGCCAGCCAGTTTACCAGCGCAACCGCCAGATGACCGGTGGATAGCGCCGCGAGGACACCCAGCAACATGAACGCCCAATCCGGCCTGCCGCTGGAGCGCGCATGCATCAACAGAGCCCCGGTGAGGACCAGCGTGATCAGCATGATCGCGCCCACGTACAGGAGCAATGGAACCCGGCCGACCGTTCTGCGGAGCGCCTCGGAGGTGGAAAGGCGTATCCCCGCCGATCGTTCGAGCAGAGGCAATCCACGGTCAATCAGGTAAAACCCTACATGCGTCCTTCGAAAGTCGACGCCTTTCACGGCCGCGCTCGCGCGCGCCTGATCGATCGCTTTGCGCGCCACATCGACTTCGGACAGGCCGCTGTGCCTCGCGATCCTTTCTATGACATGACGGTATCGATCCCGGGTGGCAAAATCCATCTCGCCGTAGGCGCCGGCCGGATCTTCACGCAACGTCTGCTCGACAACGCTCATCGTTTCGACGAACTCGCGCCAATCCATCGACCCCAGAAATCGGAGACTGCCGATGCTGTTGCTGATGGAAACCTGGTCCGCAGCCTGTTGTTGATTACCCGACTGCACCAATTGTTCGATCGTCAGGTTCGATTCGGCGAGTCGTTGCTCAATCCAGGTCAGCGGCAATGCCAGTGCGTGGCTTTGTCCTTGCAAGCGGCGTACCAATTCCGAAACGAACGGGGTCGTCATCGGCGGGCTCGAACGCGCCATGTCCGCGATCGCCAGAATCAGGTTCTTCGGATCCTTCTCGGCGATCTCTGTCATCCGGTTCGCCCAGGAATCGGCCAGGTTTCGGTCGATCCTGCCGGCGGCGGTGCGGGCGGCAACGCGCCGGAGATTCTCGATCAAGGCCAGGCGCAGCATGATGGGGATGGCCCACAATTCGCCCAACTTGAGGGCGGTGACCGACTGGTAGGACGCGACGAAACGGAGAAGGCTTTCCGGGTCCACCCGTCCATCGCCGTGCGCGATCGTCTCCAGCGCAATGTCATACACCCGCGGAAGTCCGGACGAAGGGCCGTGA
>MFPR01000027.1:45166-93214 GCA_001784175.1 Candidatus Lindowbacteria bacterium RIFCSPLOWO2_12_FULL_62_27 | reverse complement strand
CCGTTGGCAGTCTCATCTCACCTTGCACCAGATGATTATGACTCACAACCTCGAAAATTCACCCACAGGAAAACCGGAAGAGGCACTTTTATTTGGCCTCCCCCGATTCATCACTCACCGCGTGATGAATCAGATGCGACAGGAAAACGGAACGCAGTGCGTTCCGAATTGAACATCCAGCTTGGGCCAAGCATAGGAAGGAATCTCAATTGGGAAAAATAAAAAGGCGGCCATATAGGCTGCCCAACCCAGTTTTTGCGGGTGGGAGTTGTCGGAATTTAGAGAACCGCGGCTAAATCAGAGAAACGAACCTGTCCGGAAATATTGTTGGGGGACATTTGCAAAGCTTTTTTCAATTCAGTAACTGGCACTTGGCCCGGCGCCATGGGTTGGGCACTGCAATAACCATACGTCATGGACGATCCAAAAAGACCCGCCATGACGCGCGTGGGTCGACCCAGCTCGCCCATCGAAATCATCACCATGGGCCTGAGCTTTTTTGCATATTTTTCCGTCAGCCGTATGACTTGATGGACATCTTCCCGGCTATTGGCCATGACCGCCACTTTAATAATGTCCGCGCCTGTTCGGTTTATCCGGTCAATGATTTTTGAGAGTTGGGACGAAGACGGCGTCCCTACGAAATCATGGTAAGACACGATCGTGGCAATCTCATTCCTCTTGCACAATTGCAGAATGGCCGTACGGATTTTGGTGGCGTTGAGTTCGATGTCGATGCAATCCGCAAGCTCCTCATCGATAATTTCCCCTAAAAAATTCTTTCTATCTATCTCTTCATTCTCCGGCCAAAATCCGCCCTCTTGGACGCGCCGGACCGTTGCGATAATAGGCAGTATTTTCATTTTTCTGAGTTCGCGGAGGTCGGTTTTTGCCTGACCTGGGTTGTCCCACAAATCCACCCTGGCCTCTAATATGTCCGCACCCTGTCTCTTGGCCGTCAGGGCATCCTTCAGGGCAGACTTTCCACCCACGACGCAGATGATCCGTGTGGGGCCGCTACCGATTTTTTTGCTCCCAATAAGAACAGTCTTCCTCGGTCTCGGCTGCCGCAGTATTGGCATTCCCCCCATTGCGCGTCTATTCTTCATTTTCATTCTTGTCGGGACCCCAGAAGTTGTTGATACTGTCCTGCTGTTGCCATCCACCCGAGATGTTTACATATGCTGACCAGCAGTGTCAAGAAAGATTTGTTTAGACGGTCAGTTCCATGGGCTTTCAACAGCATCCTGTAGGCTTTCCTGTGCTCATTCTTTTTCATAAGAGATTTTGCCTTTTTGACCACTGAATTAATCGAATCTGTTTTCTTCTTACCCATCGGACTCGGATTGCCATCCCTAAAGCGTAAATGAGCTTCGCGGAGAGCAGGGCCGCCGAATAGCCGCTGAGACTGGTAAAACCGTGTTCCGCCGCTTCGTCCAATCTCGGATATGGATCCACCACCGAGTTCAAACTTTTTTTGGATTTTGTTTGGCAAATCTTCGTAAATATCTTCGCTGATATGAAACCGCCATATTTCACCATTCACGGCTTGTTTTTCATATTTGGCCAGCGCCCCAAGGGCCGGACTGAAGGCGGTACCCCATGTGGGGCCGGAGAACACTACCTTTCCTTTATGGGCCACGACGCGCAGGGCAATGACGCGCCCATTGCCCAACCGGTGTTTTCTATTGATGGCATTGATTCGTTGAAATATTTCAAACCCGGTTTGAACAGTTTTCTCAGCGTCGATGCGCGCGTCAACAATCCGCCGTTTCCAGAGTCCGCCATCAAATGACCAGCGATATTCATCATATCGACCGCGGATGGCCGACAGCAACGTATCGTGCAGCATATTAAAGGTATGGACGACTGCGTCGATTTGGGCCGTACCCACGATGGAACAAAGTTCTGTGGAGGAAACTGTGTCTATGGACAGAAAATTATACTCCTGTATTCTGATTTTTCTGCCCTTTTCTCTTTTTCGTTTGACCATCACAAACGAAATTATATCGAACCTCGAATTTATTCAAGCGAGAAGAATTTATCCCGTTGCCCTCTTGCCCGACCAAAAGGTATCGTTCCTGCCATGCCACGTCTTTCTCTTGCTAAACTCGAACGTCACCTGTACTCGGCCGCCGACCGGCTGCGGCAGGAGGGCCTCGATGCCGCCACCTACAAAGATTACATCTTTGGAATGCTCTTTCTAAAGCGTTGCTCCGATGTCTTTGAGGCGGATCGGGAGAAACTTCCGGAGCGTAATCGCGAGAAACCGGACTACTACGACGGTTTCTTTGTTCCCGAGATCGCCAGGTGGCAATTCCTCCAGGACAAACTCAACGACGGCACCGTGGTTTACGGCAGCGTCCTCGATAAGGCGCTGGGCGCTTTGAGCGAAGCGAATGAATCCCTCGAACACGTCCTCGATCATATCCAATTCCTGCGTACCCAGGGCAACAAGCGCATTCTGTCTGATGACGCCTGCAAGGACCTCGTCCGGCATTTTACCCGCCACCGCCTGCGTAATGAGGATTTCCAGTTTTCCGACCTGCTCGGCGCGGCTTACGAATTTCTCATCAACATGTTCGCCGAGTCGGCGGGAAAGAAGGGCGGCGATTTCTATACGCCGCGCGACGTCATCCGGCTCATGGTGCGCATCCTCAAGCCCGCGCCGGGCATGAGCGTCTATGATCCCACTTGCGGATCGGGCGGCATGCTCATCATCAGCCGCGAGTTCATCGAGCAATCCGGCGGCGATCCCACCAACCTCCGCCTCTGCG
The DNA here is from genome assembly GCA_001784175.1 of Candidatus Lindowbacteria bacterium RIFCSPLOWO2_12_FULL_62_27. Taxonomy (GTDB): domain Bacteria; phylum Lindowbacteria; class 2-12-FULL-62-27; order 2-12-FULL-62-27; family 2-12-FULL-62-27; genus 2-12-FULL-62-27. The sequence continues at coordinate 90,437 of MFPR01000027.1, read as the reverse complement.
GCCAGGTCAACGACGCCTCCGCATGGTCCATCTGCCGGTTGAATATGCTTCTGCACGGCGTGCCCGGCGCGGACATTCAGTTGCAAGATACTCTGCTCCATCCCCAGCACCGCGATGCCGGGGAACTTGAACGCTTCGACCGCGTCATCGCCAATCCGCCCTTCAGCCAGAATTACACCCGCACCAATATGGAATTTCCCGAGCGGTTTCGCTGGGGATGGTGTCCGACCTCGGGCAAGAAGGGCGACCTCATGTTCGCCCAGCACATGCTCGCCGTCTGCAAAAACGGCGGCATGGTTGCCACCGTCATGCCCCATGGCGTGCTCTTTCGCGGCGGGGCGGAAAAGGAAATCCGGAAAAAGTTTCTCGAAGAGGATCTCATCGAAGCCGTGATCGGTCTGCCGCAAAATCTGTTCTACGGCGCCGGCATCCCGGCCTGCATTCTCGTAATGCGCCCGAACCTCACCGGCCGAGCGCCGAATCCGAACAAGCCCGCCGACCGCCGCGGCCGGGTGCTTTTCATCAATGCCGACGCCGAGTTTCATGCCGGCCGCGCGCAAAACTATCTCCGGCCGGAACACATCGAGAAAATCGTCTCCACCTTCGACCGCTACCAGGACATCCCCGGCTATGCCCGCGTCGTTCCCATCACTGAAATCGCCGGCGACGCCAATGATTTCAATCTCAACATCCGCCGGTACGTGGACAACTCGCCGCCGCCCGAGCCGCACGACGTGCGTGCTCACCTGCTCGGCGGCGTGCCCGCGGCCGAAGTGACGGACAAGCGCCCGCTCTTTGATGCGCTCGGATTCAACTCGTCCCACGCCTTCGCCAGGCGCGAGAATGATCCCGCTTATCTCGACTTCGCCGCCGCGCTTCCCGACCGCGCCGCCATTCGCCCGCTGGTCGAGAACGATCCCGGCGTTCAGGCGTGTTTGGTGGCGGTGCGCCGCCGCCTTGCCGAATGGTGGGCGGAACACTCGCCCCGCCTCGCCAACCTGCCGCGTCGTCGCGACCTCAATCGCGTCCGCGCCGAGTTCCTCGAGACCTTCGTCGAAGCGCTCCTGCCGCCGAACACGCTGGACCGATTCAAACTCTCGGGCGTCATCGCCACTTGGTGGACCGACACGCTGTCCGACTTCAAGACCCTGCTCGAAAACGGATTCCCCGGTGTGATCGACGGCTGGGTGGATGCCATCGCCGATGCGGTAGAGGACGACGAAGCCGCCGGCCCGGCCTTCGACCCCTTCGGCCACAAACTCGTCCGCCGCACCATGAGCGACTACCTCGAACGCATCGCCGCCGCCAAGGCCGACGTCGCCCGGCTCAAGGGCGAGAAGGAATCCTTCGAGCAGAGCAACGCGCCCGACGATCTCGACGAGGAGGAACAAGCCGACTGGAACTACGCCAAGGACATCGACCGGCAGATGCGCGAACTCAAAACTGAAAACAGGGATGCGCTCAAGACACTCGCCAAACTGGAACGCGCCGCCGACAGGCCCCGCGCCACGACCGAGGACAAGCGCGACGCCTCCGATGCGAAAGCCGCGCTCCAGCCGGTGCTCGACCAACTGGCGGCGTACGCAGAGACTCTTGCGCCTTACGAACAAATCAAGGAACAGCTCTCCGAAGCTCGCGTGCGGTACCGCACCCTGACCAACGAGTTCGTGAACGAACTCAAGTCCCGCTGTGCCGCGCTGAACGGCGATCAGAAGCGCGCGCTCGTACTCGAACTGTTCGAGCAGGACGTGCAAGCCGGTCTCGACGCCGCCGTGGCCGAGAAGCGGCAGGAGTTGGTTCGATACATCGAGGGGTTGTGGGACAAGTATCGGGTGACGCTGGCCCAACTGCGAGGCGACCGCACCGGAGTTGAGACGAGCCTGAGCGAGTTTCTCAAGCAACTGAGCTACGCATGAGCACGCAAACTCTCGACTCCCTTTGTAGCATCAACCCGGAGGCTCTCGGTGCCGCCACTCCGATGGACATGGAGTTCCGATATCTCGACATCTCGGCTGTGACGAAAGGCCAAGTTGATTGGTCGGCAACGCAACTGTGGAAATATGCGAACGCTCCGAGCCGGGCGCGGAGGCGGTTGCGTTCGGGAGACGTTTTGCTCTGCACTGTCCGACCGGGCCTACAAGCGCATGCAAGAATCCGCCAAGAAGCAGATGCTCCGCTCGTTGGTTCGACAGGCTTCGCCGTTTTGCGGCCCAACTTATCCGGGGACTCCGGTTTTGTCTTTCACCAAATCTTTGGTGACTCAGTTGCAACACAGCTTCGCGCCCTCGAAACAGGGTCAAGCTATCCAGCGGTCAATGAAAGTGACGTTCGGCGCATTAGTGTTTTCTGTCCAGAGAAGGAGGAGCGGTGGCGCATCACGGCTGTGCTGGACACGGTGGACGAAGCGATCGCGAAGACGGAGGCGGTGATTGCGAAACTGCGGCAGGTGCGCGCCGGCCTGCTCCACGACCTCCTCACCCGCGGCCTCGACCAAAACGGCCAACTCCGCGACCCCATCGCCCACCCCGAACAATTCCAAGACTCCCCCATTGGCCGCATCCCCAGCGAGTGGATCGTCAGAAATGTTTCAGCCTTGGCTAACAATCGAGACGCTCGCCGAGTGCCGTTAAAGCAGGGTGACCGAGATACGAGGCACGGTATATATCCATACTACGGCGCGTCGGGCGTAATTGATTTCATTGATGACTATCTGTTTGACGGAGATTTCGTTCTCATCGGAGAGGACGGCGAGAATCTACGTTCGCGCCAATTACCTTTGGCCTTTATCGCTTCCGGTAAGTTCTGGGTAAACAATCACGCTCACATTTTTGAGCCACTACCAACCACAGATGTTCGTTTCTTGGCCACAATTCTGGAGGCGCAGGACTACGTCCCTTGGCTGCTTGGCTCAGCTCAACCCAAGCTCACACAACGCAATCTGGAATTTGTTCCGCTGAGAATCCCACCACCTGCCGAGCAAACGAAGATTTCCGATGCACTTGATACAATTGATCGTGAGATTGTAGCGACAATGCGCGAATTCTCCAAGCTCCGTGACCTGAAATCCGGCCTGATGACCGACCTGCTCACCGGCCGCGTCCGCGTGCCGGAAACGATCGGAGCCACGCCATGAGCAAAGTCCAATGGGAATACGATCTCGTCGAGCGCCCTTTTTGCGAACAGCTCAAGGCGATGGGCTGGCAGTGGATTGAGGGCGACACGGACGTGGCGGAATTCACCGAGCGCGCCAACTTCCGCGAGGTGTTGCTCAAAGGGCGGCTCGCCGCAGCGCTGCGGAAGCTCAATCTGGGCAAAGACGGCCAGACGTGGCTTGATGATGACCGCATCCGCCGTATCATCGAAAAGCTGGAGAAGGCCGAGGGCCATCGCCTGATGGAAGTCAACGAGTCGGCGACCCGGATGCTGCTCAAGGGAACGGAGATTGACGGTCTGCCGGATTGGAATTTCGGGCGCAACCAGCCGGTGCGGTTCATTGATTTCGAGAACCCGGCCAACAATGATTTTCTCGTCATCAACCAGTTCAAGGTGGAGTTGACCAGCGGCCGCGGTCACGTCATTCCGGACGCGGTTCTGTTCGTGAACGGCATCCCGGTGGCGGTGGCGGAATTCAAAAGTCCCGGCATCCAAAATCCGTTGCAGGAGGCCATCAACCAGCTCCTGCGTTACACGAATCAGCGCAAGGAATTATTTCCCACGCTCTACACCGAAAACGAGGGCGTCGAGCGGCTCTTTCACACGAACCAATTGCTCATCGCCAGCAATCTCTTCGAAGCGCGCGCGGCCACGGTCGGCGCGCCGCCGGAGGCGTATCTGGAATGGGCGGATACCAGTCCCGTGCCGCTCGGCACAGTGGCGGAGGAACTCGGCGTGTTGCCCCGGTCCGCCGACACGACGGAAGCCGCGCAGGAACTGGCCACGCTCGGACAGGAACAAGGCGACCGCGTCGGCACGCCGCTCTTCTTCCGTAAACCGGAGCAACGGCCCGCCGCCTTGCGCGGGCAGGGCGCTACGCTCCAAAGCCAGCAGATTCTCGCCGCCGGCATGTTGCGCCCGGCGCATCTGCTCGACCTCATCCGCAACTTTACGCTGTTCCAGCAGGTGGACGGCAAGACGCGCAAGGTGGTGGCGCGATACCAGCAGTTCCGCGCCATCCATAAGGCGGTGAAAAAATTGCAGGAAGGCCGAACGAAAGCGCGGGGAGCGGACCGCGACGAGCGCGGGGGCATCGTCTGGCACACGCAAGGGTCGGGCAAGAGCCTTAGCATGGTCTTCCTCGTTCGAAAGATGCGGATGATGCCGCGCCTGAACCGTTTCAAGATTGTCGTCGTGACCGACCGCACGGATTTGCAGGACCAGCTTGGCGCGACGGCGCGGTTGAGCGGGGAATCGGTGCGGCCGACGGACGAGGATTTGAGATCGCGCGAGTCGCCGACGGCGTTAACCCAGCGGCTCTTGAGCGAGCGCACGCCGGACATCGTCATGGCGATGCTGCAAAAGTATCAACCGGTGGGCGGCAGGACCGACGGTAAAAGCCTCGCCGTTCTGCCGCAGGCGGGCAGCCGCCCTGACGACAAGGTGGCGATGACGATCGTCCGCAAGGAAAAGAAACCGGGCAAGCACGAAGAGGTCGTCGGGAAGGAAGTCACCTTCACGGAGAACATCCGCTTCGAGGAGTTTCCACAGCTCAACGACTCGGAGGAAATCCTCGTGCTGGTGGACGAGGCGCACCGGTCGCACACGCGCACCCTGCACCGCAACCTGCGCCGGGCCCTGCCGAACGCCGCCGTCATCGGATTCACCGGCACGCCGATCTTGAGCAGTGAAAAGAAGGAGACCCGCGAGATATTCGGCGACTTCATTGACAAATACATCCTCCAGGACGCGGAACTGGACGGCGCGACCGTGCCGATTCTCTACGAGGGCCGGACGGCGGACGGCATCGTGAAGGATGCGCCCAGCCTCGACGCGGTGTTTGAGGACATGTTCCGCGATTACACCCCCGACGAACTGGCGCTCATCAAAGCCAAGTACGCGACCGAGGGCGACGTGATCGAAGCGCCCATGCTCATCGAGCAAAAGGCGCGCGACATGATCCGGCATTACGCCGGCGTGGTGTTGCCCGAGGGATTCAAGGCGCAGGTCGTGGCCACCAGCCGCCCGGCGGTCATGACCTATATCGACAAATTGGCGCAGGCGCGGAATGAACTGGTCGCGGAACTGGAAGCCGTGCCCGCTGCAACGCTGGCGCTCTCCGATGACGAACTCGTCAAGCTCGATGCAAAGACGCGCTTTCTGGTACAAACCCATCCGCAACTGCCCAAACTGCGCGCGATGGAGATTGCGGCCGTTTTTTCCGGCAACCACAACGACCCGGAGTCATGGTGGGAGTGGTCGGACAAGGACAAGCAGGAAGATGTGATCAAGCGGTTCAAACGGAAATTCGGCGCGGCAAAAACGGACAAGACCGACCCGCTTTCGATTCTCGTGGTGATGAACATGCTGCTCACGGGATTCGACGCGCCGGTGGAGCAGGTGCTGTACCTTGACAGGAAAGTCGTCGCGCACGATCTATTGCAAGCCATCGCCAGGGTGAACCGGACTTCCGGACAGAAGAAATGCGGTTACGTGGTGGACTACATCGGCGTGGCCCGCCATTTGAACGATGCGCTGAAGGATTACGACGGCGAGGATATCGAGTGCGCATTGATCGACATCAACGTCGAATTGCCGAAACTGCTCGACCGGCGGGCGCGGGCCGTCGCGGTGTTCACCGACCGGGGCGTGACGGATTTGCAGGGCCAAGTGGATGTGTGCGTGCAGATGCTCGAAGATCTGAAGATTCGCGCCGATTTTATCAACAAACTGCGGATGTTTTACGAAATGCTGGGCCTGCTGGAGCACCGCCCGGAAGTACCGACGTCCGTGTTCCGAGACGCCAAGTTGCTTGGATTCATCAACAAGGTTGCGGCCAACCTCTATCGCGACCCCGCGCTCAATCTTCTGGGCGTGGCGGAGAAGGTGAAGGCGCTCATCTATGCGCACATCTCCGCCCGGGGCGTTGACCCGAAGATTCCGCCGACGGCCATCACCGACGCGGAATTTGAGAAAGTGCTCCAAGGCCAGTCCAACAGCCGCGCCCGCGCGGCGCAGATGCAGCACGCCGCGCGCTATCACATCATCGGCTTTACCAATCAGAATCCGGCCTATGCCCGGAAGATGAGCGAGAAGTTGGAGGAAATTCTTCGGCGGTTTAAAGATGATTGGGATGCGCTGGAGAGGGAGCTCCGAAAGTTCATCGACGAGTTGCGGCGCGGCGACCGCAACGAATTCCCCGACCTTGACCCGAAAGTGCAAGTGCCGTTCGTCCGTCTCGTTCTGGAGGAATGCGGCAAAGGGCGTGAACTGACCGAAGCGCAGCGAACGACCGCACTCTCGGCCACGCTGGAGATGGTGGACCGCGTTCGCCAGGAAGTACGCAAGGTCGGATTCTGGAAGAATGACGACATGCGGGAACTGTTGACGCGGACGTTGGTTCGCGACATCGACCGCGCCGGAATCTGCCGGGCCGGCGGCGAACGCGATCTTGCGCAACGCCTCGTGGCCTTGGCGCGCGAGAATCACGAATACCTGACCCGCTCATGACCGAGACGCTGGAGGTCGGCGGGTTGGTCTTTGAGGTGCGCCGAAGTGTTCGCCGCAAGACTCTCGGTTTGACCGTGGATCGAGGCGGCGAGTTGGTGGTTCATGCTCCCGCGAAGGCCGATGCTGTGGAGCTGGCCCGGTGGACCAATCGGAAGTTGCTCTGGGTGCATCGCAAGCTGGCGTTGAAGGAAGAGGCTGTGCCCAAGTTGCAGGCTCCCGAATACGTTTCAGGCGAGGCATTCTGTTATCTGGGTCGCCGGTTCGGACTCAAGGTTGTGGAAAAGCAGGAGCGTCCGCTTCACTTCGATGGCAACCGGTTCATGCTTCGCCGGGATGCCCGGCCCGCCGAGGAGCATTTCCGGCGCTGGTATGTGGAGACGGGTACGGACTGGATTCGCCGCCGGGTCGAACGCCTTTCGAGCCGTGCCGCAAGCAATCCGCCCCGGATTGAAGTTCGTGACCTCGGATTTCGCTGGGGCTCGTGCGGCAAGAACGATATTTTGTATTTCAACTGGAAAGTCCTCCAACTCCCGGTCCGGCTCGTGGACTACATCATCCTGCACGAACTCGTTCACCTGCGGGAAGGCCATCACGGGCCTGAATTTTGGAAGGCATTGGGCCGTGCCGTGCCCGATTGGCAAAAGCGTAAGGATGCCTTGGCCCGAAAGGCGAAGGACTATCTTGTGTTTGGGTTGATGGTTTAGCGTTGTATGATTCACACACCGAAGGCAGGCCGGGTGGCGTGAAAGAGGGTCGCGACCCACAGGGAAACCATGAGTTGACGATATTCAATCAATTTGTCGTGGCGGCCAAACTTGCCGTATCTCCGAATTCCATCCAAAAACGCCAGTCACCGGAACCGGATATTCTCTGCTCAACCGATGGGCGCGGGGACATGGCCTTCGAGCTTGTTGAGATCATCGACGAGAGCATGGCCAGACGGGATAGCGACGCGACACGGCTGCGGGAGTTGCTTGTCGGCGCATTCAAGAGCTTGCCGGACGATCGGCATGCATCTTTTTTATCTCGTTATCAACATTGTTCGATATATGTTTCTTTTCAGGACGAGGCTGCCTATCGGCGTCGGGCGGATGCGGTGCCGGCCATCCTCGACCTTCTTTTGTCTTCTGCTGAATCCATAACCGGAACAAACAGATTTGCAGAATATAGAGAGGACTACGAAAAAGTTTACAGACATGCGGAGTTCGCGCGTGCGGACGACCATGTCCGTGTCGTGTTTCCTCAATATCGGAGGTCGCCTCTGTTTCTCATCAAGAATCATTCCCCCCTCTTAGGTACCGTGGACTGGCTCAATGTTTCTCGGTATGAACACCTTCAAGGACCGCTTTTCGGTGTGGATGCCACCGGGTCGTTCGGTGAACCGGCATTGGAGGCGGTTCAGAAAAAATTCGAAAAGAAATACACAACAGACGCGCCTATCGAGCTTTTGGCATTTTACGAATCCCAGCCTGTCCTGCCCGAAGATATTTGGCTGCCGGCATTCTCTTCATTTGTTGAGCAAAATATCGCTTCCTCGCCGTTCGGAAAAATTTACGTCTTTGATGCAGCAAAAAATAAGATTCTGTTTCAGTTTTCGCGCCCTGAAATTCAACCCAAAGTCTCGGAGACGGTCGAGACTGCCTATTGGGAACTCACGGAGGAATCCAACGCGCTCGATTACTTGGAGATGGCTGTTCGCTCCCTCATGGATGTCGAGAAAAATCCGTGGGCATGGAAATGGGTTTGCATCTCGTTACATGGCTCGTTATATGGATTTGCTGTTTGCGCGATTAAGGGTACTGACTATATGCGTGTGACAAAGACGGACGGTGGGGGCCGGCTCAAGCTGATCAATTTTGATACCGCGCTCAAAAGATGTCAGGAGGACGGGTGGATGAAACAATACGTATTTTCACAAACTCTGACTCTCACAGCAGATCAGAAAGAAGCTGTCGATATTTTAAAAAACGAAATCCGAAACAAGGTCGCGCACTTTATCCCGGGATCCTCGTTTATCGAACTCCACGGGTTGCCGACCATCGTCGCCACGTATTTCGACATCATCGAGTTTCTCGCGGCTGAATCTGGCAATCCACATCTCCGACATGCTGAAAAGGAGCGCGTCCGCGCGCTCTGCGAGGCTGGCCGAAAATTGGCGTTGAGCACGAAAATCCAACGTGAAAATTCTGACTGAGTAACATGGTCTCCAACATAAAAAACCAAGCATATTCTATTCGCCGCGCCTGAGCATAGGGCTGAGGACTGGCCCGCTCGAATTGTGGGCAGATGACCAAGGAGACGTAGAGCGCGGCGTCCTCTCGCGCCGTGTCCGCAAAAATCAGCGGCCACGTCGCCCGTCCGCCGCTCCGACGACGAGCGGGGCGGACCGCTCCCCCCGCCGCAGGTTCTCCTCCCCTCAACTCCTCCTCTCCTTGGCAGCCCCCAAAAAGGAAGCATCGAATGAGGGGAGGAGACCCAGCTCTTGGGGGGAGCTACGTCGGCGGCCTCCGTCCCTCCGCCGAACACGCGCCGCCACATCCGTGTGGCGTCGCCGGCTCCGGCACTCCGGCCTTGCCGTTCCGCCCCTGACTTCCCGGGAACGCGGGCCAGTCTGACCGTCCAAGCAGAAACGTCCGGCGCGGCGAACACGCTGTCGGACCGTCCGTGGTATTTTTGGCGCGGACCTCCTGTCCGCGCGGCAAAATCACCCCGCAACCCACCCCGTGCGGAGGATCACGATTAACCCGCTGAAAACAAACGGCTTGACCTGACCACTCGTTTCCACAAACGTCCCCCCTGACGCCAAAGACAGCTTAACCCCCGTTTCCAGTGGCGTCGGCCATTCGATCTTATCCAGCAGTCGATTTTTGTAATGCGATGGCCTACCAAGAATTAGCCTTGACACTTGTTTTCCCAAACAGGGGGGTGAATCGCCGGGCACGGAGACGCGTTAGACGATTTTGCCTTGGCTCCGCTTGAGCAGGAAATTCAGAAACTCGGTCAGCAGATGTTTATTCTCCGGTGGCAATCTGTCGTAGCCGTCCACGATGAATTGCGCATCCGGCGGGAGAGGCGTTTGCGCCAGTTTCTTGCGCCGATCGGACTCGTCCCCCGCCATGATGGCAATGTGTTCAAGTGGGACGCCGTAAACCTTTGCCAGCTTCCTTAGAACCGGGACGGTGGGAATTCCCCTTTTGTTCCGCTCGACTTGGGACAAATAGGCGTTCGATATTTTGCATTTCTGTTCGACGTCCCGGAGCGACATATTCCGCCGCTGACGCAATTCCTTGATGTAGTCCCCGAATGGCCGGCTCTTTCCCTCCGAGGTCAGCATGTCTGTTGACCTGACCTTGATCACCGCCGAAGCCCCTGTCCGAACCGGGACGCCAACGGACGTCTGTTTTGCTTGCTTGGTCATGCAAGCACCCTATCAGCACCGCTATATTATTGCAAGCACTATTTTAACAATTGTGTTGACTAATCGTCTCGCATCGTTTAAGCAAGCAATAGACATAACAAAAGCAAGATAAATCGCAAGGGGGAATGAAAATGAAAGTTGCGTTAAAAGCCAAGGCCATTCGCGAGATCATGGCGAAGAAGAACCAATCCCAGAACGGGCTTGCCGGCCGGATCGGGGCGAGCAGCGGCTACATGTCCCAGCTCATGAACGGCACGCGCCATCCGTCACCGGAGCTTCGGAAGAAAATCATGGCCGCGCTGAAGATTGCCGCCTTTGACGAAGTATTCGAGATCGTGCCGCAACCGGAGACCCCACAACAATGAAACGGCGCGAGCGGCCTCCGGCATTTCAGTTCTATCCCGACAACTACCTGTCCGACCCAAACGTCGAGATGATGTCGCTGGAGGAGCAGGGCGCCAACTGGCGGCTGATTTGCCATGCCTGGAAACAGGAGGACATCGGAACACTTCCAAACGACGACACGATGCTGGCCGCTTTGAGCCGCCTTGGGCCGGAACGCTGGGAGGCGTGCAAGAAAAACGTCCTACGAGCGTGGGACGCCGCACAGGACGGGATCCTCATCCAGAAGCGCCTGGTGCGAGAATTGCGAAAGCAGCAAGAACATCAGAAGGCCAGACAACTGGGCGGAAAGTTAGGGGCGGACAGGCGATGGCATACCCATAGGTCACCTATGGGTCACCCAAAGGTCAGCCATAAAAAACAGATGGCAAAAGATGGCTTTTCATCTCCAACTCCACCTTCATCTTCAACTGCTGTAACTGAATCTACCCCTGCCGTTCCCGCCGCCGGCGGGACCGACGAGCCGACAGGAGAACTTTCCGACAATGGCTGGGGCACACCCGAAGCCCTGGTTGAACTATACAACCAAAAAACTCCGGATGAATGTCCGGAGGTAACAACCCTTTCTCCGGCCCGCCAGATAAAGGCGAAGAAGTATCTCGCGATGTTTTCCGAGCGGGAATTCTGGGATCAGGTCTGTGTCGAGATCCACCATTCAAAATTTTTGCGCGGTTTGAACAATACGCCGGGCCACGGAAAATTCGTGGCCAGCTTCGACTGGCTTCTGACAAAGGGGCAGGACGGGACCGAAAACGCGGTCAAAGTCTACGAAGGGCAATATCGGGACTCGTAGGCCATGGCGTCAAGGAAATCGTTTTCAGCGAATGAGTCGGAGGCGCCGGCCCCGCGTTATATTTTGGTCGAATGCCCGCGGTGCAAGCGCGACTTTTGCACGGGAGACGGACTCAAACAACCCGACCGCTGTGTTGTTCACGAGCCGGATGGATGCAGAACTTTGGTCCGATTCAGCGCATTGACCCGTGACAAAGACTGCCTTTCGATCGAGCGATATTATTTCGCCGGGGAGATGAAACTCGAATGACGGCCAGCACGAAATCGCGCCGCCATATCGAAGATTTTTTCCGCGTCTGCGTCATGGCTCCGCGCGACGCGCTATTGTTCAATGCCGATCTGGCCGAACTTCTCGCGGAAGACCGCCCGGATGTGCTGAACGACGAACAATACCGCCGAATCGTTCTGACACTGTCGGATAAGGGATGGTATCAGCGTCAGAGCGATACCTTGACAGCGCGTGGCGGGCCGGGTAAGGCGGACAACGAGTCCAACGGAGGGGGCCGCCTGCTGGACGCCAAATCTGCCGCTGATCATTTGGGACTGACAGAATCACAATTTCGGAAACTTTCAGCACAGGGGAAAATTCCGTTTGTCCCCGTAACGGGTGAAGTGAAAGGCACTGGACTTTATCAGCGAAAGCGATACCGTGCGGCGGATCTTGAGCGTTGGGCGGCCGAAAATGTCGTGGGGTGACATCACATGAACAAGTGGGAGAAAACGAAATACGAGGGCGTCTACGTTGATCTGAGAGCCGCCCGAAAGGGATCGCCGGCGAAATTTTCATGCGTGTCCCAGTGGCGCGGCAAACAATATTGGCGCTCCGGGTTCACCTCGCTTACGCAGGCCCGGAACGCGCGGGTGCGGCTGAAGTCCGAGTTGATGGAAACGGATGGCAAGTTGGAGTCCCGGCGTCTGCCGGTGTCCACGTTCGGGAAAATGATTGACGAACTCGTGAAGCACGGCGACGTCCGTAAAGCAGCCTCACAGACTGGCCGCGTCCGATATTCCGTCCTGTATTCAAATCACAGCGATTATTCACTTTTTGGCATGTGCATCGACTATCTCGCCAAGCACAATCGAAAACATTTCTCGGACGCCGTATCGGTCGTGGATTTTGCCAAGTGGATGCGGAGCACGAGAAAGAGCGAGCGAACGATAGAAATGTGTCTGCGGCTCCTGCATGTCGTCTACGGCATGGCCATGTCGCGAGGGTTGTACAAGTTCAATCCCGTGATCGACGCGCGAAGCAACGAGGTCTTGGCCAAACAGCTCCGGAAGATTCCCCAGGAGCGCAAGAATCCGGCCATGCGGAAATTCCTGACACCGGCCGAACGGCAAAAAATTTGCGAGGTCGTAAAGACTTGGCGCGATCCGCGCGCCGTATGGGTGGGCATGAACGTCTGGCTGGGCCTGCGGCCGTCCGTATTCAACAAGATCCGCTGGGACGATCTCGACATGTCCGCCGGCCTTTTGTGGGTTCGGCCCGAGGTTCACAAATCGCCCACGCACAGAAAATCCGGCGAGGCGTCGCCGTCGTTCATTCCGGCCGAAGCCAAAGGACTGATCGAACATTATGCCAACCGCCTCGGCTTTCACATGAATGGTCAAGACTTCATCGATCAGGTTGGAAATGCAGTGGAAAGTCCGTTTCTGTCCGAACCCCTCAGTCGCTCAACAATGCGCCGCACGTGGCGCGCCGTGTTGAAAAAGGCCGGCGTTGAATACGCCGCGCCATACGCGGCGCGCGTCACGATGATCAACGAGATGCTTGACGCCGGTGTGAACGTCAAAGACGTCGCCACGCATTCGGGCAACACGCCCGCGACGATCTACAAATATTACGTGAAGCCCTCTACCGCTCGGGACATTCAGAACATCCCCGCCAAGCTCCATGCACTGCGCGCGGCTTAGGCCAAATGAAAATCCGGCTTAGGCCACGCTTAGGCAAGGCCGCGCGAGGTCTTCGACACGCCCTTGAATTTACGCCCGCAAAAACTATGATGCGTACTTGTGAATCTTGGACTTAGCGTTTTGCCGAGGGCGCATAGCTCAGCTGGTTAGAGCGCCTGCTTCACACGCAGGAGGTCCGAGGTTCGAGTCCTCGTGCGCCCATTGATTTATTTCGACTTATGACAATCAAAATTTCCAAAAATTGTCGAAAAGTGCCCAAAATCGACTGGTCGGCTTAGAATAGGCTTAGAATAGAAACTGAGTGGGATGTCGAACAGGTTGGCGGCGGTTGGGTTCCGAACGACTCTCGCAAAGAAAGGAGCGTGTGACTTGCGTGGATATTGAAAAGTTGTCACTCGAACAATTGATCGAACTGAATCGGCGCATTGTCCGGCGTATTCGGTATTTATCCGAGATCAAAACAGGGGATGCGTTGAGAAAGTTTGAAATAGGGGATCGGGTCAGTTTTCAAAACGAAGGCAGAACCGTGGAGGGAATGGTCGTGCGAGTCAATCAGAAAACGGCCACCATCCAAACTAAAGAGGGGAGTTGGAGAATTCCTCCGCGTTTTCTGACAAAGGTCGATCTGCGGCGCCTCCCGCAACCCCTCGACCTCCAATCCATGATGAAAATGGATCCGTCAGAAAACTGATCGTAACTCCAGAACCGTTACCTGACGCCGGCAGGCGGGGAGCCGGCCGCCAGATGCGGGAAATGTGTATAGAGACGCGCCGCCGGATCTGTCGGATCGCACACCTTCTTACAACGATCCAAGACATTCAAACACTCGGATTGGATCCGGCCACACTCCGCCCGGTCGTGATACCCGGCCTCCAGAAGATATTCTGAAAACAGAAATACGGCGTGCAGAAATGCCATGGCGGGAACGCCGTGGATGCTGACGATCCATTTGTAGTGTGTGGAGATGTGGCGCTCCATCCGTTCATCTGAAAAACGAAACGGGGTTTTCGGACGCTTGCCGGAGGGAATGTCCAACAAGTACTCTTCAAGCCGATCCGCCAGAAATCGCGCGCGAATCCACCCCATGCTCCTCTTCTCATGCAGCCAAGCGCAAAAATGGCAGACGACATGGATATAAATTTCGAATAGTTTTTCCATCCGCATGAGTTTGATGTCACGAAAATCCGGTGGCGCGGCGTAGCAGGCAAGTGTTCGGCGAAATGTTCCCGGATCGAAATCAAATGGAGGATGCAGGGCGTTCAATTCATCGACGATGAGCCGCGCGTCATCCTCCGGATAGGATTTCCGATCAAGCCGGGGGATCATCCGCCTGAATATCACCCAGCGGAAGGCAAATCCGCTGTTGATGATTTTCGATGATTGGCACAGAGGAATGGCCACGGCCTCAATCAGGTCTCCCAGAACCTCCGTCATATCGGCCAAGGCAAGCATGTCGATCACGCGCCGCAAATCATCCGGATCCGTGTCGGGATAGGTCTTGAAATTTTTCAAATATTCGGGAATCTCATTGTTCCTCCCGCTCGCTAAAAGATGCGCGATGATATACGAATCGCAGTATCCGAACGCCCGAAGGTATGCGCGAGGGTGTTCCTGCCTGATGCGATTTAATAAATCCACAAATATGTTCCATTCCTGCTTACGGCCGTACATGGCCCCAAGTTCAAACAAAGCCTCATCGTCCAATCGCAAATGGACGAACAACCCGGGATGGGCGTCCATAAAGTCTGCGATGCGTTTGGTCATTTCACCGCGGTCACTCCCTTTGTATACGGGCTTGAAATCGATCCACCATTGGTCGACGATGCGTTCATCCTCCGGAGATATTTTAGGAAGGGATGCGTCCGGCTCCGGGTATCGAATCCGCTCGAACCTGGATTTGGTCCCCCGTGAAACGCCTGCCATTTCGTCATCCGACTCCGCATCCTCACCGGTTTCCATTTCGTCTTCCTCATCCTCAAATTCATCATCATCTCTGTCTGCGGCTCTGACAGGAGTGGAAACCGGCTCTGCCGCCGGCTTTCGCCAGGACGCCTTCGGATTGTCAATGCAGCATTTCTTGTATTTCTTCCCGCTGCCGCAGGGACATCTTTCATTCCGGCCGGGATTCATTTCAGCGCCCCGCCGGCATGGGCAAAGTGTATTCTCGCGAAGATACCTCGTCGTCATCTACGCCAATCCCGAGAGATTTATAAGCCTTGACGCGCTTGGCGGACATTCTCTTGAGCACCGGCACTTCGGTGTCCACATAGTCATAAATCTGGACGCTCTCTTTGCCCTCACAGGTTCGCAGTGATCTTCCGACGTATTGAACCAGATTGCTCTTGAACGAAATGGGGAATGCCAGGAAGAGGGTGTCGACCTGCGGGCAGTCGAATCCCTCGCCGAGGTACTGGGCTGTGGCAACGATGATGAATTCTCCATCGACAGGCAAATTCTGAATCGCCTTGATGATGGCCGTCCGTTCTTTCTTGCCCAAATCGCCGGTCAGCACAAATGGATTTGCGCCGGATCCGGCCAGCCCCTCCGCAAGTATTCGGCAATGTTCTTTTCTGTGAGTCAGAATCAGGCAATGCCCCTTCTGTGACAGCGCCTGCCGGACATCTTCCATGATCAACGCATTTCGGAGATCGTCTTTGACCAGAGCGCCAAAAATGTCCTGTATGGCCGGAGCCGAGAGATCGGCCGAGGGGTATGAAAATTTTGTCGACCTCTCGATCAAATGAACGGTCATGCCGTTTTTCGCCGCCGGCATCCGGTAGCGGATCGGACCGCACTGCATCTCGATTATCCCTTGCAATCCGTCACGGCGGTGGGGTGTCGCTGTGAGGCCGAGGATGTAGCGCGCTGCGGCCTTCTTGACGCATCTTTCAAATGTATAAGCCGGGATGTGCTGGCATTCGTCGACGACAATGAATCCGTATTGAGAAAATAAATCCTCCATATCCTCCATCCGTTCGAGACTCTGGATCATCGCCAGATCCACAAGCCGGCTCAATCGCTTTCTGCCTCCGCCGATCTGCCCGATTTCCTTCGATTTCAGTCCCAAGTGTTCCATCAAATGTGTCCGCCATTGATCGAGGATGGGCTTTCGGTGGGCCAATATCAGCGTCGGCACGCTCCGCGTTGCAACGGCAAAGCATCCCATGACCGTCTTGCCCGCTCCCGGCGGCGCAATCAGAACGCCCATATCGTGTGACAAGGCGGCATGCAGAGCTTTCTCCTGCTCAGGTCTGAGCGATCCTTGGAAGTGCATATCCAATTTTTCAAATCTGGGGCGGCGATCGATGATGTCCATCTCCGAATTGGCTTCGGCGAATATCCCTTGCAGATCATCCAGCGCCCCGCGCGGCAGGTGAAGGTGACTCATGTCTTCGCCGTAGCATTTGACAAATCTTGGCGTCCGATATGTCTCCAGTCTCAATTTCTGGCGCCGGTAGAATTCAGGATTATGAAGTGACGCGAGATGCTTGATCTGTGAGAGAAGCCAAGGTGGGACGCCGGATTTTTCGATACTGAATGCACTGGCAAACGTGCAGCGAATCTTGGGCGGAGCAGGATATTTTCGAGACAATTCAGCGGAAACCTTGGCCGTGGATCCCAATCCGACGGAGATCGGCGGAATTTTTTCAAGCAGGGCATCAACATGAACGGAGGACAGCCTTTTGACTTGGCTGAGAAATCCCCACTGGTCCGACCATGGCCGGAGGTCAGCATCGTGGGGGTTTACGAATTCCGTGTTCCCAAGCCGCCGGCATTTTTTCTGGAGCGGCAGGGCGATGAGATTTCCAAACCCGCCTTTGGGGACAAAATCCTGATTCGGGAAAAATCGATCGTAACTGGCAAGGTCCATCTCGCCGCGCACAACCATTGTTTCCCGAAGCAATCTCATACCCAACTGCCTGGCCGAAGTCGCTGAAACGGGTGACGAGAAAAAGGTCCACACATGGCCGCCATTGCCCGACCGGGAACGCTCCAGATAGGCAGGCAGTCCATATCGATTGCAAACATTCAGATACGCGAGTGCGTCCAGCGTCCACCCCTCTTTGTCAAAATCACACGCAAGAAACCAGCAGGTATTGTCCAAGAGCAGCGGATAGACGCCAATCGTCTTCTCACCCGACAAATGGTACTGGACGGCTTGATCCGTCAACGGCAAATATTTTTTGGATTTCGCCGCTTTCCCGACCGCCCCTCCCTCGCGCACCGGGGAATAACCTCTCTTGCCTGTTCGCTCATTCTCCCAACGGAGCGCATATACATCGTCCCTGCCTCTGAAGAGCATCCGGAACAACGCGATTTTTTCTTTTGTGGGCGAATCTTTTGTCATTGAGGGCAATGGCTTGGAATCGAGCACGACTTCGCGAATGCCCATTTCAAGATGGGGTTGTGATTCGGTGGCCGGCAATTCCAGCATCTTCCGAAGTTCTACGTTCTCATTTCTCAGTTTTTCGATTTCAAGTCGAGCCTGTTCCAATTCCTGATCCATCTCCAGCATAAAATCAATGACGCGCTGGGCGGTCAATGTGTCACTGTCAATCATCGTTTGAATAACCACCTTGCCCCCATACACGTCCACGGGGAACGTGATGCTCCGGATTTTTGACCATGCGCTCGAAATCTGGAATCCCGGGCGACTGCATCCGGGACTTTCGATCCGCGACCTGAAACGCACTCATGAATCCCTTCCTCGGAACAAACTGATCGCGACGGCCTTCTTCTACGTCGGCCTCATCGAGAGGTTTGGCCAGGGCACGATGAAGATCGTCAGGCTTTGTCGGGAGGCGGGCATTCCCGGCCCGGAGTTTGAGGAGCGAGGCACATCGTTTGTTGTACGATTCCGGAAAGCGGAGACGAAGAAGACCCCGCAAGTCGCCCCTACAGTCGCCCCTACAGTCACCCCTACAGTCGGAAAACTTCTCAAGGCTGCTGTGAAGGAAAAATCGCGGGAAGAACTTCAGGCAATCGTGGAGCTTGTGGATAAGATGCACTTCATTGAAAAATATCTTCAGCCCGCGTTGCAAACCGGTCTGATCGAATACACGATCCCCGACAAACCCAACAGCCGCCTCCAGCGATACCGCACAACGGCCGCCGGCAGGAAAGTCATTGAAAACCGCCGCCGGTTTGGGCCTGGGATAAAAGGTATGGGGTAATCCATGCCCATCAAGAAATCCGAACTCTATTCATCCCTCTGGTCGAGCTGCGATGAACTGCGCGGCGGCATGGATGCCAGCCAGTACAAGGACTACGTCCTCGTCCTCCTGTTCATCAAGTACGTCAGCGATAAATACGCCGGTCAACCTTACGCGCCGATCACGATCCCGAAGGGCGCGGGCTTCAAGGACATGGTGGCGCTGAAGGGCAAAAGCGACATTGGCGATCAGATCAATAAGAAAATCATCGGACCGTTGGCCAAGGCCAACAATCTGTCCGACATGCCGGACTTCGATGATGCCACTAAACTGGGCAGCGGCAAGGAGAAGGTCGAGCGGCTCACCCATCTCATCGCCATCTTCGAGAACAAGGCGCTCGACTTCTCGAAAAACCGCGCCGAAGGCGACGACATCCTCGGCGATGCCTACGAATATCTCATGCGGCACTTCGCCACCGAGAGCGGCAAGAGCAAGGGACAGTTCTACACGCCGGCCGAGGTCAGCCGGATCATGGCGCAGATTATCGGCATCCGCGATGCGAAGACCAGCGCCGCCACCACCGTTTATGATCCCACCTGCGGCTCCGGCTCCCTGCTCTTGAAGGTGGGCGACGAGGCCGGCACCGCCGTCACGCTTTACGGGCAGGAGAAAGACGTGGCGACGGCGGGTCTCGCCCGGATGAACATGATCCTGCACGACAATCCGACGGCCCTGATTCAGGGGGGACACAGCACGCTGGCAACACCGCTCTTCAAGGACGGCGACACCCTCAAGACATTCGACTACGTCGTTGCAAACCCGCCATTTTCCGACAAACGCTGGAGCACCGGAATCGACCCGCTGAAGGACCCATACCAGCGCTTTGCGCCATTCGGCACGCCGCCCGCCAAGCAGGGCGACTACGCGTACCTCCTGCACATCGTCCGCTCGCTCAAGAGCACCGGCAAAGGCGCGTGCATCTTGCCGCACGGCGTGCTCTTTCGCGGCAATGCCGAGGCCGACATCCGTCGCGCTCTTGTGCGCAAGGGGTACATCAAGGGCATCATCGGCCTGCCCGCCAACCTCTTCTACGGCACCGGCATCCCCGCCTGCATCGTGGTCGTCGACAAGAAGGACGCGCCGGCCCGCAAGGGCATCTTCATGATCGACGCGAGCGGCGGCTTCATGAAGGACGGCCCCAAGAATCGCTTGCGCGCCCGGGACATCCACAAGATCGTGGACGTCTTCACGCGGCGGCTCGATGTGCCCCGCTTTGCGCGCATGGTCGGCGTCGAGGAGATCGAGAAGAACGAGTTCAACCTCAACCTGCCGCGCTATATCGACAGCCAGACGCCCGAGGACATTCAAGATATTGAAGGCCATCTAAAAGGCGGAATCCCGATTCGCGATGTGGATGCCCTCGATCGATATTGGGCCGTCTGCCCCAGGCTCCGACAAACCCTGTTTAAAAAAAATCGTGTCAGCTACATCGACCTTGCCGTGGAGAAGGCCGCCATCAAATCCAGAATCTTCGAGCACCCGGAATTCGTCGCCTTTGCCGCGAACATGAACGCCCACTTCGACACATGGCGGCAAAAAAACGCCAAGGCCCTGCGGCAATTGAAAATTGGATTCCATCCGAAGAAACTTATCGCTGACCTTGCCGAGGACCTGCTCGTCCACTACGCCGGCAAGCCACTCATCGATCCCTACGATGTCTATCAACGCCTGATGGACTATTGGACCGAGACCATGCAGGACGACTGCTACCTCATCGCCGCTGACGGATGGAAAGCCGAGACCTACCGGGTTATCGAGACCAGGAAAGATAAGGACGGCAAACCGGGGAAACAGGTGGACAAGGGCTGGACCTGCGATCTGATCCCAAAGTCTCTCATCGTCGCCCGCTACTACGCGAAGGAGCAGGAGGCGATTGACCAACTCGCCGCCGAGCTGGAAAGCGTCACCGCCAAGATCGCCGAGTTGGAGGAAGAACACGGCGGTGAGGAGGGCGCCTTCGCCGATCTCGACAAGGTGAACAAGGCCAGCGTCGCCGCCCGGTTGAAGGAGATCAAGGACGACAAGGATGCCAAGGACGAAGCCGCCGTGTTGAATGCGTGGCTGGAATTCAGCAACCGGGAATCCGACCTCAAGAAACGCCACAAAGAGGCCGCCGCCGATCTGGATGCGAAGGCCTGCGCCAAATACCCCAAACTTGCCGAGGCCGAGATTAAGATGCTGGTCGTAGACGACAAATGGCTCACCGCCCTCGATGCCGCCATTCACGGGGAGATGGACCGCGTCAGTCAGGCCCTCACCCAGCGCGTGAGGGAACTGGCCGACCGCTACGCCTCACCGCTCCTGGAAATCACGAAGGAAGTTGAGACGCTCTCCGCCCGGGTGGACGGGCATCTGAAGAAGATGGGGTTCAGGTCGTGACGAAACCAAATAAATCCGCGATTGCCGGCCGGGCGCGTCTCACCTTTGCCGAACTCGTCAAGTCTATCCGCGCTGTTCATGACAATCTGGCCGCGCAGGCCGGCCGCGCGGTCAACATCGCTCTGACCATGCGCAATTGGCTGATCGGATGTTACATCGCCGAATATGAACTGCGTGGCGCCGACCGGGCAAAATATGGAAGTGAGCTGTTTGCGAAGCTGTCGGTTGAACTGGAAACGTCGAATGTCAGCGCCTGCGGAAAACGCCAGCTTTACCAGTACCTCCGATTTTACCAAGTCTATCCTCAAATTCTGCGGTCACTGCCCGCACAATTCCAACTCCTTCTGCCGGATGGAGGCGGCGCCAAGTCCGGGAAAGTGCGGTCACTGACCGCACAATCTCAGGTTTTCAAGAAAGGGTTTCTCCAGCAGGTCTCTTACACGCACATCGAGCAATTGGTCGCAATCGACGACAAGCACAAACGCGCCTTTTACGAGGCCGAATGCGTTCAGGGCGGCTGGTCGGTGCGCGAACTCCGGCGCCAGATCGCGTCGCTCTATTTCGAGCGGTCCGGCCTGTCCCGCGACAGGAAGAAGCTGGCTGCGCTGGCCAGACGAGGAGCGGAAAAATCCGAACCGCGCTTGAACATCCGCGACCCCTACATCTTTGAGTTCCTCGGCTTGAAACCGAGAGAGGTCATGGGCGAGTCGCATCTGGAAGACCAACTGCTGGACCGGTTGCAGGAGTTTCTTCTGGAACTGGGCCACGGCTTCTGTTTCGAGTCCCGACAGAAACGCATCCTCATCGGCGATACGCATGGTTTCGTGGATCTCGTCTTCTACCACCGCGTCCTCAAGTGTCATGTGCTGATTGAACTGAAGCTGGAGGAATTCAGCCACGAAAACATCGGCCAGCTCAACACCTACGTGACGTGGTACCGCAAAAACGTCATGGCCAAAGGCGACAACCCGCCCGTTGGCATCCTGCTCTGCGCCAAAAAGGACCACGCCCTCGCCGAGTACGCCCTGGCCGGCATGGACAACAAACTCTTCGTCTCCAAATATCAGCTTCACCTGCCCAAACGCGAGCAGTTGAAACGAGTGATCGAACGCAGACTCCGCGCAAGGTCGCCAGCATGACCGGAACCGTGCCGAAAGGATACAAGCAAACCGAGGTCGGCGTGATTCCGGAGGAGTGGGTGGTCGCCGAACTTGGAACTACATGCACCCAAGTTACGACCGGCAAACTTGATGTAAACGCTATGACGCCAAATGGTCAATACAACTTTTATACCTGCGCGAGAGACTATTACCAAATCGACACCTACGCTTTTGATACCGAAGCGCTCCTTGTTTCAGGAAATGGCGCGAACGTGGGATACATCCATTACTACAAGGGAAAGTTCAACGCGTATCAGCGTACTTATGTGCTGTCGGGTTTCGTGGACTCGATCAAATACGTTCAGCATTACATGGGGCGGAATCTCTCTGAAAGAATTCGGGTTGAGGTGAATGCCGGCAATACACCATACATCACGCGAGGCACGTTGACCGAAATGAAGATCGCCCTCCCGCCTACGAAAGCCGAGCAAGAAGCCATCGCCGAGGCGTTGTCGGATGTGGACGCACTGATTGCGTCGCTGGACAAACTCATCGCCAAGAAGCGCGACCTCAAACAGGCCGCCATGCAGGAACTCCTTACCGGCAAAAAACGCCTGCCGGGTTTCAGCGGGGAGTGGGAGGTGAAACGGTTGGGGGACTGTCTGATCTCACGCCCCGACTATGGAATCAATGCGCCTGCCGTTCCATTTTCGGACAGGCTGCCCGCCTACATTCGGATTACTGACATTTCTGAAGATAGTCGTTTCTCTCCTGAGAAGCTTGTCTCAGTCAGGGCTGCGAATGCCGGCAATTACTACCTCGGCGACGGTGATCTCGTTTTTGCGAGGACAGGTGCGAGCGTAGGCAAATCCTATTTATATAACCCGCTGGATGGTCGTTTGGTGTTCGCTGGTTTTCTTATCCGTGTTCGGCCTGATCCCGCGATCCTCATACCCGCTTTCTTGGCTGCGTATGCAACCACTGATGCTTACTGGAATTGGGTGCGACTAATGTCGATGCGCAGCGGGCAACCTGGAATCAATGGTAACGAGTATGCGCAACTCCCGATTTCATTGCCATCCATCCCCGAACAAACCGCCATCGCCGCCGTGCTTTCCGACATGGACGCCGGGATCGCGGCGGTGGAGCGGAAACGCGACAAAACCCGCGCGCTCAAGCAGGGGATGATGCAGGAATTACTGACTGGGAAGACGAGGTTGGTATGAAGGAGAGCCAGAAGACTGAATGGAAAGAGACATGGCGCGACGAGTATCTGCGCTGGATATGCGGCTTCGCCAATGCCGAAGGCGGGGTACTGATCATCGGCCGCAACAACCGGGGCAAGGCCGTCGGGGTCAAGAATGCGGCCAAACTGCTCGAAGACATTCCAAACAAGGTGCGCGATATTCTCGGCATCATGGTGGATGTGAACCTGCGCGAGGAGTCGGGCAAGGAGACGCTGGAGATCGCCGTCGAGCCCTATCCGTATCCGGTCAGCTACAAGGGCGAGTACCACTACCGTAGCGGCAGTACCAAGCAGGAGTTGAAGGGCGCGTCGCTCGATCGGTTCTTGTTGAAGAAGCGCGGACGCCATTGGGATGGCGTGCCTGAACCCGCATTTTCATTCGAAGATTGCAGCAATACTGCGCTTCGGCTTTTCAAGCAGAAGGCCGCCCGCAGCGGCCGCATGGATCGGGCCGTGTTGCGGGACAGCCGCGCGGTCATCCTCGAGAATCTGGAATTGTCGGAGAAGCGCCACCTCAAACGCGCCGCGTGTCTGCTGTTTTCCGACTGGCCGGAGCGTTATGTCAGCGGTGCATGGATCAAGATCGGCTTTTTCGTCACCGACGACGACCTCCGCTATCAGGACGAAATTCACGGGAATCTGTTTAATCAAGTCGAGAAAACCTTGGAGATTCTGCACACGAAGTACTTGAAGGCATATATCAGTTACGAGGGCATTCAACGCCGCGAGATCTTTTTATTCCCTCATGGTGCAATGCGTGAAGCTCTGCTGAACGCCATCGTTCACAAGGACTACAGCGTCGGTGCGCCGATCCAGATCAGCGTGTATGACGACAGAATCGTTCTGTGGAACCCCGGGCGACTTCCGGAAGGGTGGACGCTGAAGCGTCTGTTGGGTAAGCATCCGTCGAACCCACCCAATCCGCTCCTGGCCAACGCATTTTTCAGAGCCGGGTATATAGAATCCTGGGGACGGGGCATCGAAAAAATTCGCCGGGAGTGCCGGGAGCACGGCATAGAGCCGCCTCTCTATGATTTTGAAATGTCGGGACTCATGTTGACGTTTCATGCCAACCCCGCGCATCTGCCGGCGGCGCTTGCGGCCGATACTGCAGGGGTATCGTCGGGAGAAAAGTTGGGTGAAAAGTTGGGTGAAACCCGCACAGCCATTGTGCGCGCAATGCAGGATAACCCAAAAATCACGCTGACCAAACTGGCGAGTATGCTGAAATTCAGCACAACGGCGGTGGAAAAGAACATCCAGTATTTGAAGTCGCATGGGTATGTGCAACGCATCGGCGCAGCCAAAGGTGGACATTGGAAGGTCTTGAAATGAGCACCATCGGCCAGCCCGAACGCGCCACGCAGAACCGGGTCATCGCCCTCTTCCGCGACGAGCTGGACTATCGATATCTCGGCGACTGGACCGACCGCGACGGCAACAGCAACATCGAGGGAAAAATTCTCAAGGCATATCTGGAAAGCCGGAAATACCGCGCGGATAAAATCGCCCGGGCGATTCACGTTCTTCTCACGGAAGCCCACCATCCCAACCGGAGTCTCTACGAAAATAACAGAATCGTGTACGGACTTCTGCGCTACGGCGTCCCGGTAAAAGTGGAGGCGGGCGAGAAGACGGAATCGATCCAACTGATCGATTGGGGCAATCCATTAAAGAATGACTTCGCCATCGCCGAGGAGGTGACGCTCCAGGGCAACCACGAGCGGCGGCCCGACTTGGTTCTGTACGTGAACGGCATCGCTGTCGGCATGCTGGAACTGAAGAACAGCCGCGTCACCATCGGCGACGGCATCCGGCAGTTGCTGTCCAACCAGCAGAAGGAGTTCAACGAGTGGTTCTTCTCCACCGTTCAGATTGTTTTCGCCGGGAATGATTCCGAGGGACTGCAATACGGCGCCATCGGCACGCCGGAGAAATATTTCCTCAAGTGGAAGGAGGACGAAGCGGACAACAGCCGGTTCAAGCTGGACAAGTATCTGCTCAAGATGTGCGACAAGCGCCGGCTGATCGAGCTGATGCGCGACTTCGTGCTGTTCGACGGCGGCGTAAAGAAACTGCCGCGCGTCCACCAGTATTTCGGCGTCAAGGCCGCGCAGAGCCATGTGCGCGAGAAAAAGGGCGGCATCATCTGGCACACGCAGGGCAGCGGCAAGAGCATCGTCATGGTCATGCTCGCCAAATGGATTTTGGAAAACAACCCGAACGCCCGCGTTGCCATCATCACCGACCGCGACGAGCTGGACAAACAGATCGAGCGGGTCTTCACCGAAACGGGCGAGGCCATCAAGCGCACCAACAGCGGCCGTGAACTGATGAATCAGCTCGGCCAAGCCAGACCGCGCCTGCTCTGCTCGCTGGTGCACAAGTTCGGCCGAAAGGACGTGGACGACTTCGACGCCTTCATCAAGGAGCTGGAAGCCAGGCCCAGCCCGACGATGGGCGAAGTGTTCGTGTTCGTGGACGAATGCCATCGCACGCAGAGCGGCAAGCTGCACCGCGTGATGAAGGCGATGATGCCGAACGCCGTCTTCATCGGATTCACGGGCACGCCGCTTCTGATGAAAGACAAGGCGACCAGCCTTGAAGTGTTCGGCGGCTACATCCACACCTACAAGTTCAGCGAGGGGGTGGATGACGGGGTGGTGCTGGATATCGTGTACGAGGCGCGGGACATCGATCAACGGCTCGGCTCCGAAGACAAGATCGACGCGTGGTTCGACTCCAAGACCAAAGGGCTGAACGACTGGCAAAAGGACGAGCTGAAAAAGCGATGGGGCACGATGCAGAACGTGCTCAGCTCCAAATCGCGCATGGATCGGGTGGTGAACGACATCGTCTTCGATTTCAGCGTGAAGCCGCGTCTTTCGAGCGAACGCGGCAACGCCATCCTGGTGGCCTCCAGCATCTACGATGCGAGCAAATATTTTACGCTGTTCCAGAAGACGCCGTTCAGGGGCAAGTGCGCGGTGGTGACATCCTACAACCCGCTTGCGAAAGATGTGACGCTGGAGGAAACCGGCGCCAACACCGAGACCGACAAGCAGTTCATCTACAACACATACACGGAACTTCTGAAGGACGTCGACGCCAAGCCGGGGCAGACCCGGACCGAGACATACGAGGAGAGAGCAAAGGCGCTGTTCACAAAAGAGCCGGCGAACATGAAACTTCTGGTGGTGGTGGACAAGCTCTTGACCGGATTCGACGCGCCGCCCTGCACCTACCTTTACATCGACAAGTCCATGCAGGATCACGGCCTGTTCCAGGCCATCTGCCGCGTCAACCGGCTGGACGGCGAGGACAAGGATTTCGGCTACATCGTGGACTACAAAGACCTGTTCAAAAAAGTCGAGAACGCCATCGCGGTCTACACCTCCGAACTGGACCACAGCGACGGCGGGACAGACCCGGAAGTCCTGTTGCAGGATCGTTTGAAGAAGGGGAGAGAACGCCTCGACGACGCCATTGAAGTGATCGCCCTTCTGCGCGAACCGGTTGAGCCGCCCAAGGGTGAGCTGGAGCACATCCACTATTTTTGCGGCAATACCGAGATCGCTTCCGACCTGAAGGAACGCGAACCGCAGCGGGCCGCGCTCTACAAGGCGACCGTGGCGCTCGTGCGCGCCTACGCCAACATCTCCGACGAATTGGACGCGGCCGGCTACAGCAGCTCCGACATTGCGCGCATCAAGAAGCAGCTCGACTACCACTTGAACGTCCGCGAGATCATCCGCAAGGCCAGCGGCGAGACGCTCGACCTCAAAGCCTACGAGGCCGACATGCGGCACCTCATTGACACCTACATCGAGGCCGATGAGCCGCGCAAAATTTCGCCCTTCGACAACATGGGCCTGCTGGAGCTGATTGTGAAGACCGGCATCGCCAATGCCATCGCCACGCAGCTGGGCGGCCTGAAGGGCAACAAGGACGCCATCGCCGAAACCATCGAGAACAACGTCCGCAGAAAGATCATCAAGGAGCACCTGAACGACCCGGCTTTCTACGAGAAGATGTCGACGCTCCTGGACGAGATCATCGCGGCGCGCAAGGCCAAGGCGATCGAGTATGAGGAATACTTGAAACGCGTCGCCGAGCTGGCGAAGAAGGTGGATGCCGGGCATTCGGAGGAGACGCCGGAAAAGCTGGACACGCAGGGGAAACGCGCCCTCTACCACAATCTGAACCAGAATGAAGAGTTGGCGTTGAAGATTGACGAGACCGTGAAAAGGGTCCGGCCGGACGGCTGGCGAGGCATTCGGACGCGCGAGAACATCATCAAAGGGGAATTGCTCCCGCTTTTAGGAAGGAATGAGGCCGAGGTGGAACGCATCTTCCTCATCATCAGAGCGCAGAGAGAATACTGATGATCACGCAAATAAAAATGGGCGAGATCGCGGTGGATGTGACGCTGAAGGACATCAAAAACATCCATCTCAGCGTCTATCCTCCAACCGGCAGAGTCCGGATTTCCGCCCCATCGCGGATGAGTCTGGACTTGATTCGCGTCTTCGCGATCTCGAAACTCGGATGGATCAAAAAACAGCGGGAAAAGCTTCGGACTCAGGAGCGTGAAACCCCGCGTGAATATCTGGACCTGGAAAGCCATTACGTCTGGGGAAGGCGGCACATCCTCAGGCCAATCGAGGTCGACGAAGCGCCAAGCGTGGAACTGAAGCACGGCAAGATGCTCCTTCGGATTCGGCCCGGCACTCGGCAAAAGAAAAAGAGAACCATCGTGGATGAATGGTATCGAGAGCAAGTCAAAAAAGCCGTACCGCCCTTGATTGCCAAATGGGAGCCGCTCATAGGGGTGAAGGTGGAGCGGTTCTTTGTGCAACGGATGAAAACAAGGTGGGGAAGTTGCAACCTCGTCTCCAAAAACATCCGGCTCAACACGGATCTGGCCAGGAAGCCATCCGAGTGCATCGAATACATCGTCGTGCACGAGATGCTCCACCTGCTGGAACCCAGGCACAATGCGCGCTTCAAATCTTTCATGGACCGGTTTATACCGAAGTGGGGATATTATCGGGATGTGTTGAATCGTCTTCCTGTGAGGCATGAAAGGTGGATGTATTGACGCGTCCGGGCGCACCCGCCTCTACGTCCTGACACCGGCCGCAGGCGCGCAGCGTCCTCCCCTCAACTCCTCCTCTCCTTGGCAGCCCCCAACAAGGAAGCATCGAATGAGGGGAGGAGCCCCAGCTCTTGGGGGGAGCTACGGCGGCGGACCCCGTCCCTCCGCCGAACATGCGCCGCCACATCCGTGTGGCGCCACCGGCTCCGGCACTCCGACCTTGCCGTTCCGCCCTGACTTCCCGGGAACGCGGGCCAGTCTGATGTATCAATCCTCCCCGCGCTCCTTTCGTTTCTCCTGTTCTTTTTCCCTCATTTCTTTCCGTTTCTGTTCCATCTTCTCCTCCAGCTCCTCCATGGCGACCTCCATCTGGTCCTGGATCGCGCCGACTTCGAGTTCGAGGTCGTTTTGTTGTTTCTGCAGTTCCCGCATTTTGGCCTTGAGTTCCCGGATTTCGGCCCGGAGCTTCTTGCGTTTTTCCTGGACGACGTCGCGCTTTTTGTCGAATTCCTCCCGGATTTTATGCCGTTCCGCCTGCATTTCCTCTCCCGCCTTTTCGCGCTGCTCGTGACGGGCCTTCTCGCCGCCCTCCTCGCCGGCCGTCAGCGGCAGGCACAAGAGCAGAGCGAACAAACCGGCGCACCATCCGCGCCTCAGTGCGCTTGATACTTCGAACATGGACATCGCCTCCTCGTATGACAGTTTTGTCTCGCTTCCTTCCATGAGTATAACATGTTCAATCCATGTGTTTGAAAGATGTTCATTCCGCAAAAAATATGCGATGGTGTCGAGATGAGCGACAAACCTGCGGCCCAACGGCGGGCGGAAGCTTTGTTTCGGGAGAAGAAATATGAGGAGGCCCTGGAGGTGTACAGGGGGCTTCACGCCGACTTGAAGGAGGACAAGTACCTCTACAACGTCGCGGTGTGCCTGTACCATCTCTCGCAGGTCGGCGATGCGGCTGCGATCTTGGAGCAGCTCTGGTCGCGTCGGGCGCTGGCACCTGACAGCGGCGTGTTTCTGGGATTCTGTCACCGGTCCCTCAATCAGTTGGGCCGGGGCCGGCAGCACTTTGAGGCCATGATCGCCGAGACGTCGGGCCAGGTTCGCGGCCGGTGCCGCCTGATGGTCGCACTGCTCACAGATGAACTCGGAGAGACGGACCGCGCGGAGTCCCTGTATGAGCAGCTTCTCACGGATGTCGAAACGGGCGGGAAAGACCGCGCCGAAGTGTACCGCCGGCTGGCCACGCTCAAAGAGAACCGGAAAGACCACCTGAAGGCGCTGCAGCTCTACCGGGAGTCGCTGACGCAGGATCCGGAGGGCGAAGGCGCGCTGGCGGCCAAGTTCCGGATGGCTGTCTGCCTGATGGAGCTATCGGCGCCGGCGGAATCGGTGGATCTGTTGAAGGACATCGAGACGGCCGTGCCGGGGACGTTCCTTGGGGAGAGCGCGGCGAAGCTGCGGCAGGCGGTTGAATCGAATGTCCGCCGGATTGAGCGAAACATCCGGTCGTACGAGTAGTGGACCGGCGCCGCGTGTTGAATTTTGCCGGCGGTTTCAGATATGCTTTCCTTTTATGGTAAGCGTGCTGGTATACACGAAACCCTACTGCCCGTTTTGCCGGTGGGCGAAGGAGTTGTTGAAATCGAAGGGAGTGCCGTTCAAGGAAATTGACGTGGAACGTGATCTGGAGCTGGAGATGAAAATGCGCCGGGAGTCCGGCCGGGACACCGTGCCCCAAGTCTTCATTGACGGCCGGCCCCATGGCGGATTCGAAGATCTCGCGGACCTGGAGCGGCAGGGAAAGCTCGATGAGGTTCTCGGTCTGGCGCCGATCGGCGGCGGATCGGCCGACGCGGGGGCAACGGAAGAGGTGGTTATTCTG
Source organism: Candidatus Lindowbacteria bacterium RIFCSPLOWO2_12_FULL_62_27 (assembly GCA_001784175.1). GTDB lineage: Bacteria > Lindowbacteria > 2-12-FULL-62-27 > 2-12-FULL-62-27 > 2-12-FULL-62-27 > 2-12-FULL-62-27. The sequence goes on along the minus strand of MFPR01000027.1, from coordinate 60,324 downwards.
GGCAGCGGCCCCGCCGGCTTGACGGCGGCGATTTACGCCGCGCGCGCGAATCTCAACCCCTTGGTCATCGACGGCCTTCAGCCGGGCGGCCAGTTGACGATCACGACCGACGTCGAAAATTTTCCGGGCTTTCCGGAAGGCGTGCTCGGCCCGGACATGATGGACTTGTTTCGCCGGCAGGCGAGCCGGTTCGGAACGCGGATCGTGTCCGGCGAGGTTGTCCGGGCGGACCTCAAGGCCCGGCCGATCGTGCTTTCGATGGGCGACGGCACGGCCCGGCGCTGTCGCGCGCTGATCATCGCGACCGGCGCGTCGGCCAAATGGATCGGCATTCCGGGCGAGGCGCCGGCGCCGGCCGGGTACGGCGGGCGCGGAGTATCGGCGTGTGCAACATGCGACGGCGCGTTTTTCAGGAACCAGGCTGTCGCAGTGGTTGGCGGCGGCGACACGGCGATGGAGGAGGCGAACTTTCTGACGAAATTCGTTTCGAAGCTGATCCTGATTCACCGCCGGGACAAGTTTCGCGCGTCGAAGATCATGCAGGATCGAGTGCTCAAGAACCCGAAAGTGGAGGTACGGTGGAACACGGCCGTGACGGAAGTGGTGGGCGACGGCAAGGTCATGACCGGACTTAAGCTCAAATCGACCGTGAACGGAGCGGAGGAGGTTCTTCCCTGCCAGGGACTCTTTGTCGCGATCGGCCATCAGCCCAACACGGCGGCGTTTCGCGGACAGATCGACATGGACGAGCATGGATACATCCGCACGATGCCCGGCTGCACGAAGACCAGCGCGCCGGGTGTTTTTGCGGCCGGCGATGTGGCGGACCGGGTTTACCGGCAGGCCGTGACGGCCGCCGGCACAGGCTGCATGGCAGCGCTGGACGCCGAACGATATTTGGAGGAACATCAACATGTTTGAAAAAATGCTCTATCGACTGACCTTCGGTCTGTGTCTGGCGGGGTTGCCGGCGGTTTCCGCCTCGGCCGAGGCGCTCATCCGGATCGCCGTGGTGAATTTCGAAGAAGTTTCCATGAGTTACGATGCCTTTCAGGAAAAGCTCAAGAAGAACGACGCCGAAAAAGACCGAGTGGTGCAGAACGTCACCAAGGCCAACGAGGACATCCGCCGGATGGAAAAGGAGCTGGCCTCCGAAAACGATCCTGTCCGCGTCCAGCGCATGCAGGCCATCCTGGCCCAGCAGAAGGTGGAACTCCAGACGTCCTATTACCAGTCGATGAACGTGCTGGACAAGGAGCGGGAGACGCTCATTTCGGACGCCCGGAAGTCCATCTACAACGCGATCCGAGACATTGCGATCCAGAAGGGATTCAGCCTGGTGTTTTCCGAAAACGAGATTTTGTACGCATCCGAGGATTACGTCGACATGACGAGCGCCGTCATCGAGAAATTGAACAAGCCGAAAAAGCCATGAGGAGGTTTTCCATGAACATTCCGTACCTGCGAGCGATCCTGTGCGCAGCGTTTTTGGCGGGCCCGGCCCTGAGCCATGCCGCCCGCGCCGAAGAACCCTTGATCAGCGCCGGAAACATCAAGGCCTGTTTCATCGATTTGCAGGAGGTGCTCCGCAATTATCCGGAGTACGCCAAGGCCAAGGAGACGCTGGAGGAATGGGCCAAACCCAAGCAGAAGCTGATCACCGAGAAGGAACGGCAGATCCAGCAGCTCGACAACGACCTGAAAAAGAATCTTCTGCGGTCGGAAGACTCCAAGAAGGAAAAGGAGGGCGAGTTCAAGAAGGAGCTGGGCGGATACCAGGACCTCGTCAAGCAACTGCAGAGCGAGCTGGCCGAAAAGGAGGACGAGCTTTTGTCGCCCGTCAAGGAAACGCTCAGCAAGTCCATCGAGGAGGTTTCGAAGTCCAAGGGATTTAACGTCGTGTTCGACGCGGCCGCCCCCTCCGGCCGGCCGATTCTTTACGTCGATGACTCGCTGGACATCACCGAGGCGGTCATTTCCAGGGTGAAGGAAGCGGTCAAGTCGAAATCGGAGAAGCCAGAAGAAAAGAAAAAGTGAACACAGAGCCCGGAAACACAGGCCGCACCGCCGCCGGCCTCCTGGCGGCCATCGAGCAGGCGGGCCTGACGGCTGAGCTGCGGGGCAACCCCGACGCGCGCGCTGCGCGCCTGGCGCAGCCGGCCGAGGCCGATGAGGCCAGCCTGATTTTTGTGGAGAAATTAAAGGATGTGCCGGCGGCGATGCGAAGTTTGGCCGCGATCGTCATGCTTCCGCGCCCGGCGCTCTCGGATCTGATTCCGTCCTCGGGCCGCGCGCTGCTTGGCGTTTCGGATGTCCGCGCATCCATGCCGCATCTCCTGGCCCTGTTCGACCACCGGCCGGTTCCGGCGCCGGGCGTTCATGCGACGGCCGTGGTGGGCAGCCGGGTGGAACTTGGCAAAAACGTTTCGCTCGGCCCTCATGCGGTGATCGGCGACGGCTGCAAGCTGGGAGACGGCGCGATCGTGGAGGCGCTCGCGAGCATCGGGCCGGGCAGCCGGATCGGCGCTCAGACGCGCATTTTTCCGGGCGTTCGCGTGTACGACGGCGTTTGCATCGGATCCCGATGCCTCATCCACTCCGGAACCGTGATCGGCAGTGACGGGTATGGATACGTGTCGACCGCCGAGGGACATCACAAAGTGCCGCAGATCGGCGGCGTTCGAATCGAGGACGACGTGGAGATCGGCGCGAACGTCACGATCGATCGCGGAACGGTCGGCGACACCGTGATCGGCCGGGGCACCAAGATCGACAATCTGGTTCATGTCGCCCACAATGTCCGGCTGGGGTCCCACTGTCTTCTGATCGCGCAATCGGGAATCGCCGGCAGCGCGAAGCTGGGCCACGGCGTGGTGCTCGCGGCCCAGTCGGGCGTTGCGGGGCATATCGAAGTTGGCGATCGCGTCATGATCGGCGCCAAGTCCGGCGTCACCAAGTCCCTTGCGCCGGCACAGGCCGTGTCAGGATTTCCGGCGCGCCCGCACCCGGAGGAGAAGCGCATCAAGGTTTCCCTGGGCCGTCTGCCGGACGTCGTCCGGGATGTACACCGGCTCAAGGCCTCCATTGTGCGATTGTCCAGAAGGATATCATCTGTTGAGAACGTTTCGATCGGCTCGGCTTAGGAAACGATCCGGCCTCGTGAACTGAGCCATGCAATACACACTCAAGTCCCCGGTTCCACTGCAGGGCATCGGCCTTCATACGGGCCGACCGGCCGGCGTGCGGCTGGTCCCGGCGGAACCCAACCGCGGGATTGTCTTTCGCCGGGTGGACCTCATGGAGGCCGTCGAAATTCCCGCTCGCGTGGATCTTGTGGTGCGGGCGAACCGGGGGACGAGCCTCGCGGTGGGCGATGTTCACGTGCACACGATCGAGCACCTGATGGCGGTGTTCCTGGGGCTCGGCATCGACAATTGCACGGTGGAACTCGACGCGGAGGAATTGCCGCTTCTGGACGGGTCTTCCAAAATGTATGTGGAGGCCGTTCAGTCGGTGGGGCTCGTGCGGCAGTCGGCCCCTGCGCGCGAGCTGCGAATCCGGGAGCCGATCCACCTCACAGACAACGAACGGACGCTGATCGCCCTGCCGGCCTCGGATTTCAACGTGTGCGAAACGGTCAGCTTTCCGGACCCCGCCGTCGGCACGCAGTATGCCGCGTTTCGGCTGACGCCGGAGGAGTTCAGCGCCCAGATCGCGCCCGCCCGGACGTTCGGGTTCGTGTCGGAGGCCGACGAGCTCATGAAGCAGGGCATGATCAAAGGCGCCAGCCTGGAGAATGCGGTCGTGTACGAAAATGGAAAACTTCTAAGCGGCCCCCTGAGGTTTCCGGACGAGCCGGTCCGACACAAGATTCTCGACCTGGTCGGCGATCTGGCGCTCATGGGCCGGCGGCTGAAAGGCAGGATCGTTGCGATCAAATCGGGTCATGGGTTCAACATCCGCTTCGTTCAGATGCTGCGGGAGCGGTTCTTGAAGCTGCCGGAGGGAATTCCGGAGACCATGCCGCAGCCTCTGGGCCGCGCCGAGGATTTTTGTCTTGATCTGAACGCCGTGAAGGAAATCCTGCCGCATCGATATCCGTTCCTGCTGGTCGACCGGGTCCTGGGCATGACCGACACAAAAATCATAGGATTGAAAAACGTCACCGGCAACGAGTTATTTTTCCAGGGACATTTTCCCCAGCGTCCGGTCATGCCGGGCGTGCTGATCGTTGAGGCCATCGCGCAGCTCGGCGCGATCCTTCTTTTGTCCCGCCTCAAGATCAAGGGCCGGATCGTGTATTTTCTGGGGCTCGATAAGGTGAAATGGCGGCGTCCTGTGGTGCCCGGGGACCAGTTGGTGCTGGAATGCGAAGCGATCAACATGGGCGGCCGGCTTGGCGCGATGGAGGGCCGGGCCTATGTGGAGGGAAATCTGGCCACGGAAGGGGTTTTCAAATATGCCGTTGCCGAATAGTGAACCCGCACCGGACGCCATGACTGATTGGCGGTCCGGCCGCCTCCGCGAAATTCATCCCACGGCCGTCATCCATCCATCCGTGGAGTTGCCGGAGGGCATGTATGTCGGCGCGTATTCGGTGATCGGCCAGAACGTCAAATTCCTGGGGCCGAGCCGGCTGCACGAGCGGGTCTCCATCCACGGCCGCACGGAGATCAGCGCCGGCTGTGAGTTCTTCCCCGGCGCCGTCATCGGAACGATCCCGCAGGACCTGAAATATTCCGGAGAAATCACGGAACTCCGGATCGGCCGGAACAACGTTTTCCGGGAATATGTGACCGTCCATCTCGGAACGGTCCCCGGCGGAGGCGTGACGAGGCTCGGGGACAACAACCTGTTCATGGCCTACGTTCATATCGCGCATGACTGCCACCTGGGCGGCAACATCATCATGGCCAACGGCGTGGGCCTTTCCGGCCACGTCGAGGTTCAGGACTGGGCGGTGCTGGGCGGCATGACCGGCGTCATTCAATTCGCGCGGGTCGGCCGGCACGCGCACATCGGCGGGCAGATGAGAATCACCAAGGACGTCGCGCCGTACTGCCGGGTCGCGGGCGAGGACAAGGTCCGCATCATCGGCGTCAACAGCATCGGCCTCCAGCGTCGCGGGTTCGGAAAGCCGGTCATCGATGCGCTCAAGGAAGCCGTCCGCGTCCTGGTGTCGCCCAAACACACCGTCGCCGAGGCGCTCGACCTTCTGGAAAAATCGTCTGCCCCGCCCGAAGTTCTCGACCTCGTGCGGTTCGTCCGCGCAAGCCAGCTCGGCATCCACCGCTGATATCACTGTGGCCGGGCTGGAACCTGTCGGGCTCATCGCCGGGGAGGGGAGTTTTCCGCTCCTGTTCGCCCGCGCGGCCCGGCGGTCCGGGCGGCGGGTGGTGGCGTGCGCGATCGAGAATGCGGCGCCGGCGGAGATCGAGACCGCCGCGGACCGGACGTACTGGGTGGGGCTTGGAAAGATCGGCCGGATTCTGGAGCATTTCCGGTCCGAGGGCGTCAAGGAACTTGTCATGTGCGGGCGGATCCGCAAGGAGATTTTTTTCAAGCATCCGTCGATCGATCTGGTCGGGCTCAGGCTTTTGGGAAGGCTGGGGGACATGCGGACGGGCGGCATTCTGAATGCGGCGGCCGATTTTCTGGAATCGGAGGGGTTTTCGGTCCGGTCCTCCGTGACGTTTCTCGGCGACCATCTTCCAACGGCCGGCGTTCTCACCCGCCGAACGCCGGACGACCGTGAAGAGAGCGACGTCGAGTTCGGGATCCGGATGGCGCAATCGATCGCGGCGCTGGATGTGGGGCAGACCGTGGTCGTCAAGAACCGGATGGTCGTTGCGGTGGAGGCGGTGGAGGGCACCAACGAAACGATCGAGCGCGGCGGCCGGATCGCCGGCGCCGGCTGTGTGGTGGTCAAAACAAACGCGCCCGGCCGTGACCTGCGCTTTGACGTGCCGACGGTCGGCTTGGCCACCATCCACCGGATGCGCGATTCCGGCGCCACCGTGCTCGCGGTCCAGGCGGGTCAGACGTTGTTGCTGGAAAAGGACGAGATGCTGGCGGAATCGGATGCGGCGGGCATTTCGGTGGTCGGGTTCGAGTCCCCCGCCTGAGGCGTTGCCCGCATTGGACGGGCTTGTTATACTGTGAAATGAGTAAAATCTTGAAACGGATCGTCACCAACTCTGATTTGGACGCGATCACCTCCTGCGTTCTTCTGCGCGCCGTCGAACCGATCGGCGACGTCAAGTTCATCGATCTTGACGAAATTCGGAAGGGGTGGAAGGGCGAGGAGACCGACATCGCGGTGAATATTCCTTACGTGGAAGGCTGCGGCCTCTGGTTTGATCACCACGATTCGAACGTGATCACCCGGCCGTTCGCCGGGCGGCATGAGAGCGCACCCAGCGCCGCGCGCGTGGTTTACCGTTTTTACGCTCCAGCCTACGGCCCCATTCTCGACCGCTACGACGAACTCTTGCGGGAAACTGACAAGGTCGACAGCGCGGCCTTCGCGCGGGACGACATTCTCGATCCCCGGCGATACGTGCTGATCAGCCATCTGATCTCCTCCCAGCCGGTCATGGACGGCACGGTCGAGGACAACCTGCTTTTGATCCGGCTCCTCTCCGAGGGCCCTGCCGAACATGCGCTCGCGCATCCGACGTTTGCGCGCAAGGCCGAGGCATTTCTGGCGAATCTCGAGATGTCCAAGGCTGCGATCCTGCAGCGCATGATGCGCGAAGGGAACATCCTGATCATGGACCAGCGGGATCTCACCGAGCAGGAGCGGGATCTCTGCAACAACAAATTCCTTCCCTATGTCCTCTTCGACGGCGCGGACGTCCTGGTCCGGGTGAAACCGCTCGAGGCGAACCGGACGATCGTCACGGTGGGCTTCAATATTTTCAGTCCTGACCAGCGCCTTCGGACGCACATCGGTAATTTTCTGAAGCAGTTCGGCGGCGGCGGTCACCCCAAAGCCGGCGGATGCTCCATGCCGCCGCCCGCGGTGGACGAAACGGTGCGGAAAATCGTCGACGCGCTTCTCATCCGGACACCCTGATCACCCGCGCATCGGCACGGATTCCCACGGATTCGAGAACACCCGCATGTCTGTCAAACGGATTGGCACAGGCGTGTGCCTCCCGCCATGCACGGAGCGAGCCTGTGCGGAGGGAGGGATAGGAGAAGACAGGGAGCGGGTAATCTGTACCGAACAGGAGCCGGCCATGAAATTCAGGCCGCGACCGAAGCCGCCACAGCATCCCGGCCCGGTTGGGCAGCGTGAGGGCCGACACATCAGCATGGAAATTCGGATAAGTTTTCATATAGTGCGTGAACAGCCGCCAAAACGGCTCGTGGAAGAAGAGGCCGAAACTCGCCGCGTGCGCGGCGATCACCGTCACGCCCTCGTCCAGCGCGCATCGTATTCTCTGCAGGTCCCCGGCCGACTGGTCCTTCCCGATGAGACTGAATTCGTACCCGATGTGGCTCAGGAGCGGCATGCCGCGCGCGGCGAGTGCCCGGTAGAACGGAAGGCACCGCGGGTCGGCGGGATCAAATCCCTGCGAATTCGGCAGCCATTTGACGAGCGCCGCGCCCTCCTGAACGCAGCGATCCAGCTCGTCGAGCGCGTCGCGCCGCAGGGGATTGATCGAAACGCCCGCGAGGAGGCAGGGATGCTCGTGTGAAATCTCCAGACAATGGGTGTTCGAAATCAGAATGTCAGTCTTCTGTTCGTCCAGCCGGCCGTCGTCGTCGTACACCCCGTCCATCGCCAGGATCACCGCCCGGCCCACGCGCTCGGACTCCGCCAAGTCCCGCAAGAGCCGCTCGAGATACATCCGGTTGAACCGGTCCGCGTCGTCGAGCGGCCATCCGCGCAACCGTGCGAGCGCGCGGGCCAGAAGCCCGTTTTTCAGACGCGGTGAAATGCGGCATCCGTTTCCGGGCGCCGGCAGGGCCAGCAGATGAACGTGGACGTCCACCAGGTCTTTTTTCCGGTCAGTCACGGTCTTGCCTTGTTCAAAACACAATATCCTTGATCCGCAATGTTCCGTCCTCTCCGACAATGGCGGCCACATATACCTTCCCCGACCGCACTGTGTTCAGCGCCTCTTTCCGCTTTTCGCTGAAATAATATCGTTCGATGCCGTACACGATGCCCTTTCCCGTCCACGTCCCTGCCGCCCAGACGCCGTTGTTCGGGTCCGGCTGCGGCCCATTCCGCGGCGGCGGGATCCGGACCGATTCGGCCACATGTATTTGTTTTTCTGAGCCGTGAATGACCGCAGTCGGTCCGGGCACCAGCCGCACGCCGACCCGAGTCTTGCGGCCCGGCTTGTCTGTCGGAAACCCCGGGAGGTTCCGTATCTCGCCAATCCCGTATCGGAGGATCATGTAGTGCCCGGAGATGAGATCCCGGGGATCGATGGGCAGCGTTTGGAGCCATATGACGGTCGAGTCGGCGCGGCGCCATTCTTCCAAGCCGGCCCAGCCCAGAAAAAACGCGAGGTGGGCCGCTAGCAGAATCCGCAACGGCTTCATGCCGCACCTCCTCTCATCATCTCGATGAGTCTCCGGCGGCCCATATTCAGTGCGAACGCCATCCCGATGAACAACAGCCCGACCGCGATGAACGCGATCCCGCTCCGAAGCAGGGAGCCGAAATAGTCGATGAACCGGGTGACGATCAGCAGTCCCATCAGCGCGACGCCGGCGTTGATGAACTTGTGATTCGCCGTCCGAACGCCCTCGCACATGAGCCAGAGCGCAAATCCGATCAGTCCGGCGTTGGCGATCACGGCGATGACCCTGGTCGAGACGTCTGTCCAGAGCGCCGCGCTCAGAAGCAGGGGCAGAAGAAGTATCAGTTTGAAGATGCGCGGCATCGTCGCCAACAGCGCCAGTACACCTCCCGCCGCCAGTGCGATCAGCGCCCCCCTCGGAACGGGCGCGAGGTTCACAACGGTAAACCGTTCAGAAGGCACATGCCACAGATACGTCATCGCGTAGTAAATGCCGCTCAGAAGGGCGATCCCCCAACTCCTCCCAGCCGTCGCCGCCGGCAGCAGCATCTGCCTGCCGCCCCAAAACAGCGCGCACAGTGAGCTTACCAGAAGGAACGACGCCGGTGCGAAGTGGACTGTAAAGGGTGTCCGGTGAACCGCGCCGAGTATCCATACATGGATCAGACACGTGAGCAGGACCCACGCAACGCTTCGATCATTCAATCCCCGTTTGGCCTGCAGGAACGCCCAGGTCCATAGAAGCGGCAGAAGCACCAGCGCCACACCGAAATTATCGACCAATTCGCCAAACGTCCCGCTCCATCCGGAACGTCTCCAGGCCGGGTCGGCCGCCACAAGTGATATGACCGACCCAGGATCGGATGTTCCGGCGAATATCGCCGCGATCAGTCCGGCCGTATGCAGAAACGTCACGAGGGTGTTTTGGACCAGCACAATCAGGGGAAGGGTGAGGACCAGCCATGTGATCAAGGGTTTAAACACGTCGCCCGAAAGCTGGTATATCTGGCCGTACAACCCGATCCCGCCAAGAGGCAGGAACAGCCACAGAATCTGACAGACCGTTCTGAACGCCCTCCGTTCATCCGACAGCCGGACCGCCGTCTCAGCGAGAAGCGCCAGCAGGATCATGAGGCCCGCGATCTTGAAAAATCGTGGAATCAATTCCCAGTTATACGAAATGACGAGAACGACGCCGGCCGCCACGCAGACGGCGCCGAGCGCGGCGAGCAGGGTAAGCGCTTTGACCGGCCCCGTTTTATCGCTTTCGGTTTTCAGGATGGCGTCGGCCTGCTCGGCGCTGATCAATCCCTTCTCCACCCACTGTCGGATTCTGGATGCCAGCCACCCGGATTCGTTGAATTTCATATCTGTGTCATACCAAAGTCTGCGCCTTCACGCATGCCGGCCGCGTGCACTCCTCCGCGAGCCGCCGCAACGCCATCAGGTCGAGTTTGCCGGTTCCGAGCATCGGAAGCGCCTCGACGCGGAAAAAATCGAGTGGCTTGGGAATCCAAAGGTTGGGATACCCGCGCGCCTTGAGTCCTTCAAGGATCGCCGGGATGTCCATGTCCTGCGTATGCACGACTACGATCCGCTCGCCCCGCGCCTCGTCGGCAACGGCTGTGACGGCGAGGATGGGATCGGTTGCGCCGGTCATATCCATCAGCGTTTCCTCGATCTGTCCGAGCGGCGCCATCTCGCCGCCGATTTTGGCAAATCGCGCCAGCCGCCCTGTCAGCGTGATGAATCCCTCTGCGTCGACCATCGCCATGTCACCCGTCACGTACCAGCTGTCCCGGAGCGCCTGCGCGGTGCGCTCCGGATCCTTCCAGTATCCCTGCATCACGTTCGGCCCGCCGACCAGCAGAAGTCCTTCGTCGCCCGTTGCCCTCTCCTCGAACGTATCGGGGTCTACCACCTTGACCGCAACGCCGGGGATCGGCCGTCCGACGGTGCCGGACTTGACGCCGCGCTGGCGCTTGCCTGAGAGTCCGACCGACGGAATGTTCACGGAGATCACCGGAGAGCATTCGGTCGCGCCATATCCTTCGAAAACGTCCGCGTCGTAGGTTTCGCGGAGTTGCGCCGCCAACTCCGGCCGCAGCCGTTCCGCGCCGACGACGATCGTCCGCAGGGCCGCAAAATATCCGGGCGCAATGTGGCGCAGATACATCCGGCAGAACGTCGGTGTCGCCACCATGAACGTCGCGCCATGCCGCCGCGCCAGGCCTGCGATGGCCCGCGCGTCCGTCGGATTGGGGTGGTAGATCACACGGAATCCGCGAATCAACGGATACCAGAGCGTCCCGGTCCAGTCGAACGAGTGGAAAAAGGGGAGGACGCCCAGAATCCGTTCGTTCGTTTGCTCGTAAAACACGTCCGTGAGAGCGGAAACGTTCGCGAGGACGTTCGCGTTTGAAAGCATCACGCCCTTCGGCTCGCCGGACGATCCGGACGAAAAAATGATCGCCGCCAGGCTGTCCGGCTCAACCTGGCGATCGACGAGCAGTCTGACCGCGACTTGCGCGGGAACGATGCGAAGACCGAGGTAGACCATGAGACTCCTGATCCTCGACATGCCGCCCATGAGGTCCTCAAGATAAACAGGCTCGACCGGCGGCGTCAGATTCAGTTTTTCAATAAATCTTCTCGATGTGATCACCCGCCGAATCCCGCACCGTTCGGCCGCCGAATGCAGGGACTCTTCGGAAGTCGTAAAATTGAAATTCACGGCCGTTTTTCCGGCCAGCGCGACCGCCAGATTCGCGACCCCCGCGCCAACCGAGGTCGGCAGCAGGATCCCGACGTTCGCCGTCGGAATCTGCCGGCGGATGATGGAACGCAGCGAAACGACGGCTGTCAGCAGCTTGCCGTAGGTCAGGGACCTGCCGGTGGAGTCGTCCATGGCCGGGCGGTCCCAATTCTTTTTGGCCGCCCGAACGAATTCCGCCGCCAAGGTCGACCGAACCGCCGGGCGGTTTGCGACCGCGTCCGAACTCATGCGCACCACCGCTGACCGCACCGATTCCGCGTTCGACGTTGCCGGCATCGACGCGCCAAAGGTCACCGTCACGCGCCATGGAAATTTCCGAGGCAGCCACGTCCTCCGGCCGGTCGGGTCTTCTGTGACCGGCCCGCCGCGCATGCCGTCGATGTGGATGGGGATGATCGGCGCGCCTGATTTTTGCGCGAGGATTTCGATTCCTTTTCGGAACTGCAGAATCTGCCCGTTTCGAGAAATCTGACCCTCAGGAAATATGCAGACGACCTTGCCGGCCCGCAGCTCCGCCGCCGCCCGTTCCAGCGCCTCGATGCCGTTGCCCGGCTTGAACGGAATCGCCCGCATGAGCGCGCAGATTGGTTTGAACCAGCGGATCTTGAAATATTCGTGGAGCATCAGAAATCGGATCATGCGCTGGACGGAGGCGCCGATGATCGCCATGTCCATAAAGGAAGCGTGGTTGGCCGCGAGGATCGCCGCGCCGTGATGCGGGATGTTCTCCGTGCCTCGAATACGGATGTCGAACACCGCGTGCGTAAACAGCCAGGCCATGAACCGGAACAACGGCGCGGCCAATCTCGCGGCGAGGTAAGCGGCCACCACCGTCGCGGCCATCCCGGCCGCTCGGATTGCCCATGCCGGCGTTGCGCCAAAAATTTCGGACATCAGCGAAAACGCGCCTGAAGCGAGCAGGATGCCGGAAAAAATCAGGAAATTGGACGCGGCCAGCACCCGGCCGCGTTCGGCCGGATTTGTCCTGTGCTGGACCATGGCGTCCTGCGGGATGATGAAGAGACCGCCAAAGAGTCCGAGGAAAAACAGGGCGCAGGCAGCGGCGCCGGCCGTGTTCACAAAGGACAACGCAACTGTGCAACCGGCCATGCCGACGGCGCCGAGCGGAATCAGCCCGATTTCTATTTTCCGGTCGGACCACCGGCCGGCCAGGAGAGAGCCAAGGCCGATGCTCAACGCGAGGGCGGTCAAAAGAAGCCCGGTAGAGGTTTCGTCGAGTCCGAGGGACTGCCTTGCGAACAGGAGCAACGACATCTGGAGAAACGCGCCGAAAAACCAGAACCAGGTCAACCCCGCCATCGGCGCCGTGACCCGATGGCTGCCCAGAATTCCGCGCAGCGTGCGCAAAACGTCGCCGAACGGATTGATCGCAAGGCGTCGCGCGGGGTCCGCCGCCGGCACGCGGGGGATCCAGAGGCTGGTCAGAAGGCTCGTCATGGAAACTCCGACGAAACACAAGCCGATCCACTTGTCTCCAAAGACCGGCATGAGCAGCGCGCCGGCGGCCGTTCCGCACACAATCGCAAGAAATGTCATGGCCTCCACACGGCCGTTCGTTTTCGCGATCGCCCCGGCCTCGACCAGCTCCGGAATGATCGCGAATTTCGCCGGGCTGAAAATGGCCGACTGTATGCCGTTCAGAAACATCGCGACAAAAAGCGTCGGGATGTGTCCCGCATAAAATCCGGCGGCGCCGACGGCCATCACCGCAACCTCGCCGCACTTGGCGCCCACCAGGATGGTCCGCTTTGACAGCCGGTCCGTCAGACTGCCGGCGAACGAGGAAACCAGAATATACGGCAGAATGAACACGGCCGAGGCCGCCGAAATCAGAAGCGTGCCGCCTTCCTGCGGCAATAACTTCGCCATCACGGTCAGCGACACCGAGACTTTATAGGCGTTGTCGTTGAACGCGTCCAAGCCCAGGGTTGCCAGATATCCGAAAAGGGATTTGCCCGTCAGTCCGTTTTTTTGGAGTTCCGTGTTCGTCAATCCGTTCATTTGATCCCCTCCTGACCATTCGTTTGTGGTTCGTCCATCCCAGATGCAAATCCCTCGCCTTTGATTGCCGGTCCTGGAAGTTTCTCCGTTACCGGGCGATTTTGAGACAGTTGCGCACAACGCCGTTTTTACCGGCCTTTCCTGCGGCCGCGAACGTCTCTTCGCAGCAAACGTTCTGACGTTCGCATGGGCTGCGAAACTGCATTCCGGTTTGCTTGACGCCGCCCGCAGCCGCACATACAGTTGCGGCATGACGGTCACGCCGGCGTTTTATCCGACGATGTTTGCGTGGGCTGCGGTCGTCCTCTCGGCGCTGCTCTTTGCGGCGGTTCTGATCAAGTGGAAATTCCGCGCGGACGACATTTCGTTTCTGTTTCTCATTCTCTGCAATCTGGCCTGGGACGCCGGCTTCATTTTTTCCTGGCCGTTCAAGGATCCGAATGCATTTCCATACCGATTGATGTTCGGCGCGGCGTGTTTTCTGCCCGGCGCGTTTCTGGATTTCATGGTTCGAAGCGTCGAGTCGCCGGGACGCCGGGCGGGCCGCCTGCTCTACGCTGTGGGTCTGGGGTTCTTCCTCGTCAGTTTTGTCCTGGGAATCACCTACCGGTGGAAAGTCAATCTCATGATTTTCATTGTCCTCGCGACTCTTCTCGCCTTGTTCATCATCGGCCGGGCGTGGAGAAACACCAACCCCGTCATTCGGTTTCGGGCGAGGTACATGCTCGTCGCGGTTCTGGCCGCCAGCATCGGCGGGCTGGCGGACCTGGTTCAGGGATTGAGCGGCCGGCTGCCGCTGACCGGGGCGTTGGGCAGCACGGTCGCGCTTGCGATCCTGGCCGTCGCCACCGCCCGGCTGGAGGTTGTCGCGGTCCATCCGCTGGCCTTGGACCTGGTTGTGTACAGCGGGTTGGGCGCCGTCTACGCGGGCGCGGGATTCGGGTTGAATCGCCTGATCGGCCCAATCTGGGCGGCCGGCCTCACGGCGCTCCTGGCAATCATGAGCCTGCGTCCGGCGGCGGAGGCGATCCGTCTTTTTTTGAAACGCGTGCTGTTGGGGATCAAGATTCAGGATGCCGAGGTCGTGGGATCGGCGAGAAAGTTGATCCTGACTTCAAGATCCGAATCGGAGTTGACCGCGCGGTTCTGCGCCTTTCTCAACGACACGTTCAAATTGACGGGATCGACGTTCTCGACATCGGCCGCGAATCTGTCCCCGCGGGAAATTGAAGCGCTGCGTCAAGGTCCCGTCACCGCATCGGACACAGAGCGGCTGCCGGACTCGTATGAAGACCACCTGCGGGGGCGGTTCGACGCGGGCGAACTCGGCGCGGCCTTCGGCTTTTTCCGGGACCACCAGTTCGCGGGAACGCTGCTGTTGGCGCCCAAAACGAACGGCCGCCGGTTTTTTCCGGACGAACTCCGGCTGATCGAGACGCTGGGCGAGGAACTGACGTTCGCCCATGAGAATCTGCGCCTGAATCGCCGGGAGCGGCTCGCGCAGATGGGCGAGGCCGTCGCGCAGGTTTCCCATGAAATCAAGAATCCGCTGACGACGATCATCGCATCCGCAGAAATTCTGCAGTCCGGCCACCGCAATCCGGAATTGCACGAGGTCGGCCATCTGGTCGTGTCGGAACTCCGAAGGCTCAAACAGATCGTCAACCAATATCTTGAATTCGCGCGGCCCTGCGATCCGGTGCGGCGTTCTTTTGATCTGGCCGCCCTCGCGAGGGAGATCGCCAAAACGACGGATGGCGTCCGGGTCGAAAGTAACGGCCCGGTGCCCGTTGAGGCGGATGAATCGGGCATGCGGC
>MFPR01000027.1:578-45150 GCA_001784175.1 Candidatus Lindowbacteria bacterium RIFCSPLOWO2_12_FULL_62_27 | reverse complement strand
CGCCGGTGGCCGTCCACGTCAAACTCGCCGGCGGCGTGCCGGTGGTCCAGATCCGCGACAGAGGCCCCGGAATCGACCCAGCCATCCGGGATCGGCTGTTTGAACCCTTTGTCACAGGCAAATCCGGCGGCACCGGGCTGGGTCTGGCGATCTGCAAGCGGATCGTCGACGCGCACGGCGGCGACATCTCGGCCGCGAGCGGCCCGGACGGCACGACAGTCGAGTTTCGCCTGGGGCGGTCCGAAGCATGATCACGGCGCTGGTCGTGGACGACGAATCCGGCATCCGGACCGTCGTGGGCAAACTTCTTGCGGACATGGGGCTGGAGGTGTTGCAGGCCAAAAATGGCGTCGAGGCCAAATCGTGCATGGATGCGGACCAGCCGGAGCTGGTCCTCCTGGATCTGAACATGCCCGAAAAAGACGGGATGGCGCTCCTGCGCGAATACGGCGGCCGGCTTCCATCGACGGTTGTCGTGCTGACGGCGCACGGCACGGTGTCCGACGCCGTCGAGTCGATGAAACTCGGGGCGTTCGATTTTCTTGAAAAGCCCTTCGATGCCGAACAAATGAAATCGGTCGTGCAAAAAGCGCTCGCGCAATCGCGCGCGTCCGAGGGTGACGCGCGGCCGACGCCCGGCGGCATTCTCGGCGAGAGCCCGGCGATTCGGAAACTCATCGCCGATATCCGCAAGGTCGGCCCGACGGACGCCACGGTGCTGATCGTCGGTGAAACCGGGACCGGCAAGGAGCTGGCCGCGCGGGCGATCCATGAGACTTCCAAGAGGCCGGCGGGCCCGTTCGTTGCGGTGAACTGCGCGGCCCTGCCGGAGACGCTCGTGGAAAGCGAGCTGTTCGGCCACGAAAAGGGCGCATTCACGGGCGCGACGACGGCTCGCCCGGGCAAATTCGAGGTGGCGGCCGGCGGCACGTTGTTTCTGGACGAGGTGGCGGAACTACCGGCGCCGGCGCAGGCGAAGCTCCTGCGCGCAGTACAGGAACGAAAAATCACGCGGCTGGGCGCCGTCTCCGAACGTCCCGTGGATCTTCGGCTGGTCGTGGCGACGCACCGGGACTTGAAGCAGGAAATGTCGTCAGGCAGGTTTCGAGAGGATTTGTACTATCGGTTGAGCGCCGTCACGCTGTCGATCCCCCCGCTTCGCGATCGCGCCGCGGACATTCGGCTCCTCGCCGACAATTTTCTGAAACAGCATGCCGCAAAGCTGCGCCGGAAACTGACATGGACCGGAGAAGCCCTTGATGTTCTGGAGCGGCGCTCCTGGCCGGGCAATATTCGAGAATTGCAAAACGTGGTGGAAAGCGCCGCTATTTTCGCCGAAACCGACGCCATCGGTCCCGACGCCGTCCGGGATGATTCCGCTGGCCTCCCGCCTTCGGATTTGTCCGGCAGGAGACAGGAAGCCGAACTCGCCGCGATCCGCGAGGCGCTCCAGATCGAAAAGGGCAACGTGACCCGCGCCGCGACCCGACTGGGCCTCACGAGACGGGGTCTTCAACTGAAACTCAAGAAACTCACGATCACGCCAAGAGATTTTTCGTGACTATTCAGGTATCCCCCCTCTCCCGCCATTGGCGGGAGAGGGTCGGGGTGAGGGTGGCCCATCGCCGGCACATCAACCCCCCTCACCTCATTCCTCTCCCCCCTTGCGGGGGGAGAGGAGGTGAATAGACCCGACCATGTGGGCAAGGCTCCGGCTGGACATCGGCTGGGCGGACATTTTTTACGGAATGGTTCAATCTGTCATTGGCGTCAAACGCGATGCCTGGCAGACGCGTGTTGAAGCCGTTTGGTCTCCGCGTGGAGCGTGCCTGTCGACGCTGTCCGTCCGAACCGGGTTTGACCTCCTGCTTGGCGTCTTGGATTTTCCGCCTCGAAGCGAAATTCTGATCACGGCGCTGACGGTGAGAGACATGGTCGGAATCATCGAACACCATGGCTTGGTGGCCGTGCCAATCGATCTCAACTGCCTTGACCTTGCGCCGGACCCCAAACACCTGCGAAGCGCCATCACGCCCGCGTGCCGCGCCATCGTCGTCGCCCAGTATTTCGGCGGGCGGAATTCGTTGGAACCCATCGCCAGGATCGCGAAGGAAAAGGGGATCCTGCTGATCGAGGACGCCGCTCAAGCGTACACTGCGGATTCTTACCGGGGATCGCCGCATGCGGACGTGTCGCTTTTCAGTTTTGGTCCGATCAAAACCGCCTCCGCGCTCGGCGGCGCCATGGCGATGGTTCGATCGCCCGGGGTCCTGGCTCGAATGCGCGAGCGGCAAGCCGCCTATCCGGAACAATCTCGATGGGCCTATCTTCGGCGGCTGATGAAATACGCCGTTTTGAAGGCTTTGTCTTGCCGGTTCGCGTATGGCCGGGTCGTCGGGGTCTGCCGTCTGTTCGGCGTCGATTACGATGGGCGCATCAATGCGGCGGTGAAAGGATTTGCCGGCGCCGATTTCTTCGATCAGATCCGCCGTCAGCCCTGCGCCGCGCTTCTGGCGGTGATGGCCCGACGCTTGGGCCGGCCGAATGCGGCTCGAATGGCCGTGCGTCGAGAGAACGGCACGATGCTCATGGAACGACTGCAGCCCCCTCTGATGTGTCCGGGCGGCCGCGCGGCGGATCATACCTTTTGGGTGTTCCCTGTGTGGACGTCCGACTCCGCAGCCACCATTGGAAAACTTCGCCGGCTTGGATTCGACGCGACGCAGGGGGACAGCATGGTCGTGGTGGATTCCCCCGCCGGTCGTTCCGAACTCCGGGCGGCGGGTGTGGAACGTATCCGGGCCGGCTGGGTGTTCGTGCCCTGCTATGCGGAGATGCCGCCGGGGGAGATTCTTCGATTGGCGGAGGCGCTCAGCACCCGTTCGGACTGAATGTCTCAGCCGGATATCAAACAAGCGTAAACAGAAACTCGATGCAGCCGCCGACGCGTTTGCGCCAGAAGGGTTCGCGGTGGCAGTGTCCCTGGGCGACGAGGAACATGAGATTTCTCCCCGGCGTCATGCCCTTGGCCTGCGCGACGCGCGCGAGATCCTTGGAGGTTTGTGTGTTGTCGGTCCGGGAACCTTTTTGCTCGGGTGTCCAGCGGGTGCCGCAGTCGATGTAGAGGCGTCGGAAGGGCAGCCTCGGCAGGCGTTCCATCCAGCTCCGGAGCGGGCGGCCTTTCAGCGGCGTGTAGGACAGGCTTCCGACAAGGCCGAACACGTCCGGGCGTTTCATTCCCGCGTAAACGGCGCAATTGGCGCCGTAGGAGGCGCCGACGATGCCGATCTCATCGGAGCGGGCCGAGAGATGGAAATCCCGGCGGAGGCGCGGGAGCAGAACGTCGGCGAGGAAGTTCACATAGAGATCGGCCCGGCCGATGGGTGGCGTGAGATAATACTTGCTGCGGTGCAGGCGTGTGGACTCGACACCGACGAGCACGACGTCGCGGCATCGTCCCTTTTTTGCGAGTTCGCTCGTGATGGCATCGGTGTGCCACCCGCCGAACGCGCCCTGGTTTTTCCACTGGTTCTGGCCGTCGTTCAAAACGCAGACCGGATACGGCTGTGTTTCACGTCGGTAGTTTCTCGGCAGCAGCAGATGCACGCGGAATTTGTGGCGCAGATCGTTGGATTCAACTTCAAGATTGATGTATTCGGGGCCGGATCGGCCGGCCGGCGGCCATTCATGGAAGAACTCCCCGTCCGCCAGCCAGCCTTCGCGCGCGAGCGGCCGATAGAGGCCGCGGCCCAGCGGCCGGTCATGCGTCTCGCCCTCGCGGATGAAGAATCCCCCGCGCCGGTTCAGCACCAGCGTGGCTTCATGCAGGCTCTCGCTTTCGTTCCGGCCATTCCCCGCGCGCTCCATTTTCACCCGGATGGCCGGCCGGCGGTTGGGCGGTTGAATTTCGACCTCCGGATTTTTCCAGCCCGAAAAATAAAAGAGCCTCATCCGGAACCAGTCCGGTTGTCCGGGCAGAACGCCGAGCGGCGGGAATATTTTTTTGCCGCGCGGGCTGAATCCCGAGTCCAGCCACCGGGTGACCTCTTCTGTGATCGTGAGGGACCGAGGGCCGACGAGAATGCTGCCGTGCGAGTTTCCCTCAAACACGAGCCATGTCGCGTGCAGCCGGCGGAACCATTCCTCCTGGACGCGCGCGTCGCGGCGGATGCCGATGAGGAGCGCGGGACAATGAATTTTTTCGGCGTCGACGCTGAGCCCGCCGTATTCCGTGACCTCGAACGCCCGGCCCGACATCGATGTCTGTTTGAACAATTCCAGAAATTCCCGGTACCGCGCCTTGCTGACCCAACCGCCCCACATTTCCCGCACAATCTCCGGCGCCGGCCAGAACCGCGCCACCGGCTGGACGTGGTGCGCGTTGCGCTTGAGGCCGAGTGCCTCCCAGATTTCGCGGGATGCGTCGCTGTCGTACAGGATCATCGCCGCCGCGCCGTGCTGCTCGGCGTGTTTGGCGGCGAGGAGCCCGCCCATGCTGAATCCGGACAGGATCACCTGCTCCAGATTCAAACTCTGCCGGACGGTCAAAATGTCGTTTAGATAATCCTCGACGGTCAGAGACGCGACATCCTGCCAGAGGCTCTTGAAGTATCCGCGCAGGTTCAGCGCGAAGACGCGCCAGCCGCGGGCGGAAAGATACTCGATTTCTCTCCGGAAAATCCAGCTCCCATCGAAGGCCCCGCCCGTGAAGAGAATCGCCGGCCGGTCGGCCGGCGCCCCCACCGGCTCGCGGCCTTCGACGTACAGGCGGTGCGGGCCGACCCAGTGTTCCACCGGCCGCGTTTCATACAAGGTTTCCGGCACGTTTCGGCGCTCCTGAAAAATTATTCGCTGAGCGATCGGTACGGGCAGGGTTCAAGCCCGACGGCGTCGCGGACGACATCGACGATCCCTCGCCACTTCGGGCTCACACGCCTCCAGTTTTTCGGATCGACGATGCTTTCCCGCGTCATGATATAGCAGAGGAAGACGTCCTGGTCGCCGTATCGCGGATGGCCGATCACGAGGTCCTTCCAGGGAGTCCCGTTGGTGATGACGAACTCGTCGCTGTTCTTCGTTTCGGACAGGAGGTACCCGTCTCGGAGTCTGTTGAGTTTTCCGTCCTCGATCCGGAAGACGCCGCTGCGCAGTTTGCCGGGCGCACGGAACGTGCCTTTGCGGTTGTTGTAAATCAGGAGCGCCGACCCCTCGATCTCGGGCAGGGCCTGATTGTATTTCCGGACCCACTCGGGCTTGATGTCGATCTCGAGAAACTCGGCGAGATGGAAAAACGGCAGCGGCACGACGTTTTTCATGGCTTGAAAATCCGCCATGTACTGCGATTCGCCGACCAGCCGCGCGTTGATCTCGCTGACGCAGAGGGTGTCCACCACGCCCGACTTGTCGGTGGTCGTCAGAAAATCAAGTCCGAAATTCCCATGATAGCCGTTCGCGCCCATCCATGTTCCGGTCTTGCGCATGATGTCCAGGATCTGTTTGCGGATGTGTTTCGGGATCGCATGCTGGGAAAAATCGGAGCCGATGTACTGGCCGGGCGTCGACACAAGATCAGGATCGCCCACGATCTGGATGTCCGGCTGGGACAACGCGACTTCCCCGTTGATGACACACGCGGTGCAGTTCAGGCTGGGTCCGCCCATGTACCGGGTGATTTTGACCTGCTTCCGGTCGAATCCCTCGCCGAGTTCCCGCCGGCGGCGGTCCAGGATCGCGTCGAAATCGTCACGCGAGTGGACGAAATCGGTGCCGCTGCCGGCCGTCGACAGCGGCATCTGGAGGACGAACGACCCCTCGTAGGTGTCGGCCAGTTCCTTGTAATTCAGCTCGCAAAACATCTTGACCTGGCTTGCCGGTGGAATGGGAATGCCGATGTCCTTCGCGCGCCATGCGAGCCGGGCCTTGTAGTCAAAATAATTCTGGACGATGACCGGATTCTGAAACAGCCGGTAGTGCCGGCCGCGGCGAAAGAGGAAATCGTGGAGCGCGGGCGTCGTGTTGAACGGCACGAAACAGACCGTGCCCTTGAGCCGGTTGAACCTCCGGGCGATCTCTTCGCCATAGTCCTTGTAAAAAAAATCCGTGAATAAATTGACCGAGTTGTGGCGCACGCGCTTTTTGGCCTCGTAGGAAAACACCGGCGTGCCCCACCCCTTTTCGATGTAGGTCTGCACGTCCTCGCCGTAAAAATTGGCGACGATACCGGCGACCGGCGTGAAATGGTGGAACATGTGGGCCGCGAGCGGGCCGAACCCCTGATAGACAAGCTGAACGCCCTTGAACCACCCGGCCGCCCGGGACACTCGCTTGAGCTTGGACAAACTCTCCAGCGGATTTGACGTCATGGCTTCACCCCCCTTATGAACACTTATCAAGACGCCGCGTCGCCCGCAACCGTTTCAACAGACCCCCCTTTATCCCCCCTTGTAAAGGGGGGAAAGAGAGGGGTCGATAAGTTGAACGGGTGAATGCGCCGAATCGACTTTTCGGGTTACAGGAGGCCACGCGGTGAACGAAGCGGAGGAGATCGGCGGCGAAGCCATCGGGCAGGTGCCCAGGATTCTGGGAATGATCGACCGGGACAACCCCAGTTCCACGTACGGCTGCGCCGAGCGGTATTTCTGGCACTACAAATTGCATGATTTTCCAAACGCGCGCTTTCAAGAAGTGTCGGAAGTCCTCGCGTGCGCCTTTGTCTATTCGCACGCGTCCAATCCTTACCATGGAAAAGAGAAGATCCGCGAGTGGGCGCTGGCCGCTGTCCGGTACTGGGAGCGGATGCGGCGCGGCGACGGAAGCTTTGACGAGGCGTACCCTTGGGAACGCTCGTTCTGCGCGACCGCCTTTTCGGCGATGCACGCAACGCAGGCCCTCATGCTCTTGAAAGAGCCGCCCGTGACAGACCTCGCGCCGGTCGGCCGCTGGCTGGCCCGTCATGAGGCGGACGACACGGCCAACCAGCAGGCTGCCTCGGCGGCCGCCCTTGCCAACCTCTCCATATTAATATGCAGCGACGCCCTGCTGCGCGCCGCGCGCCGGCGGGTCGAACGGATGCGCGAGGAACACGCGCGGCTCGGATACTTCAACGAGTATGGCGGATCCGATCTCGGGTATGCCAGCATCACGCTGTCGGCGCTGGCGATCTACGCGGCCCGCGCCCGCGACGAGAGCGCCGGCGACTGGGTGAAACGGGAGGCGGACCGGCTGGGATCCAACCTCGGCGCCGACGGCGTTTATGAATACGGCGGGCAGTCGCGTTCCACGCGATTCTTTTATCCCTTTTCCCTCGCGTGGGCCGGGAGCGGCCAGATCGGGAAAATCTCGCGCGGCGCTGCGCAGCAAAAAATTCTGCAACCATCCTGGATGGACGACCGGTACATGGTTCCGTACGCCGCCGATTATCTTCGGAGCGCCCTCTGGTTGTCCGGCGGAGGGACTGCATGAGCCCGTTCAAGCTGATCCTGTTTCGCGCCTTCCTCTTTCTCTTCGGCCGGATCCCCGCCGTGGGACATCTTCTGCATCGGCTTCTCGTGTGGCTGTATGTCAAGCGAAGCGCGCGGCCGTATGGCGCATCAAGCCGATTTTACACGCCGGAGGACCTGATCCGTTGACAACCTCCGCCCGGGCGTCGACGCTGAAGGTCATCGCCCCCGCCGATCTCGGGAACTTTTCGTGTACCGCGTGCGGCGGCTGTTGCCGGCTCTGGGGCATTCTGATCGACGAGCCCTCATTCGAGCGGGCGCGCGCATTTCTGGAGAACCCCCCGGCGCCCCGGCCCAACCCGGAGATGCCGTGGTACTTTGAAGAGGGCGGGAAAAAATACTATACGCTGACCGGCGACGGCCGGTGTGTTTTCCTGGGCAAGGACAATCACTGTTATCTGCACGCGCACGATCCTATGCTCAAGAGTATGGTGTGCCGCGATTATCCGCGGCTGGGCGTGATGACGCCGAGGGGATTTGAGATGAGCATGAGTTTTTCGTCGTACGGCGCCTTTCTCCATACCCTGTGCCGGCCGGAACCGTTTACTCTGATCGAGGGAGACATGCCGATTCCGCCGGAAGCCGTGAATCTGCCGGAATCGCCCATCCGCGATCCGAAGCCGTTCGGGTGGGACACCTATTTTCTGGTCGAGAGCATTCTGATCGAGTTTCTGAACCGGACCGTGCCGCTGGACGACGCGCTGATCGCCATCGCGCGTTTTTTGGGCGCGGTGGAGGCCATGCCGGACGGCGAGGCGCTCCGGCGGAAGTTGCGGGACCGGAGCCTGCATCCGGTTTGTTTCATGGAGCACAAATCCGTGTCCGATCTCGGCGCCGCCTATCACCTGATCCGGCGCATCGTCGCGCTCAGAGTCCTTTGCGTTGCGGGCACGCCGCAGCTCCGGTCCTGCCGGGACGATCTGCAGGAGTTTGTCGACCGCCTGGAGCGGGGTCCGGCCGAGGAAGGGGTCGGGGCCGCGCTCTATTACCGTCGCCTACGCCGCGCGCATTACGATCCATCGGAGGCGATTCTGTCCCCGATCGTTCGAAAATTTCTGCAGTACAAAATATTTGAAAAAGATTTCTTTTTTGAATTCGGCTGGGTCCGCGGCATCCAGATTTTATGTTTTCTGTACGCCACTCTCCGTCTCCGGCTGATGGTACGAGCCCGAAAATCGGGCGCCGGCGCGCCGGCGGTGGCGGATCTGTTCGATCCGATCCATTTCGTGGAACTGCATTTCACGCACTCGGCGAAATTCCTGCAATTCTGGAAGCGGGTTTTTCAGGACAATTTTCTGGGGTCTCCCGTGCTGGCCGAGATTCTGGTCCGTGCGTAGTCGCGGGGTGCGCGCGGTGCGCGCAACTTTCCTTTTTGCCGGTCTCCTGCTACGCTTCGCGGTCATGAGGCGTGTCTTGGGGATTTTGCTCACTGTGGCGCTGACCGCCCCGATGGCGTGGGGCCAGCAGGAGGAGATGGAGCGGCTGGCTTCCAAGATTTCCGAAGAAATCCGGGACAATCTCCTGGCGGTACAGACCAAGGTGGCGTACGTCGGCATGGACGGCGGCCGCGCCTATCTGGTCGGGGACCTGACGGCCGTCCGGACGGGCCAGAACGTCGTGTTCTTCCGGGACGGCTCACCGATCCTGTCGCCGGACAGCCCGCCGAGAATTCTCGGGCGCGAGAGCGTGGAGGCCGGGCGCGGAAAAGTGACCGCGCTGCATGACCGCACCGCGTGGGTCCAGATGGACGAGTCGGCCAAGCCGGCCGTGGAGCGTGGCGACTGGGCCGTGGTGGAGCTGGACATTCCGAAAATTCGCGTGTCGCCCTTTTATGTCGACGACGGTTCCGGCGCCGCCAAACAGGACGGCCGCAGCCGCATCCTCCGCAGCCTCGTTCTGTATCATCTCAAACGCAACGGCCTCAAAACGTCGGACGCGCCGCTCACGCCGAACGAGGTCGACCCGTCGGGCCTTCCGTATCCGGCGACGTTGAGCCAGTTCGACACCGAAGGCGTGCTTCTCATCGGCCGGATTTTGCCGAAGCCGGGCGCGCCCGGACAGATCATCGTGGGGATCGCGCTCTTTGATCTCGGGTTTCGCGACATGCGCTTCGCGCGCTCGTACGAGGCGAGAACCCTGGCGGCGTTCGCGCCGCCGTCCAAGGATGCCGCTTATACTGCGTTGCCGTCCGGGACGCCGCCTCAGGTGCGGCCGGTGTCGGCAACGATTTCTGCGCCGTCCGGCCCGGTCGATCCGCTGAGAGGCGTCCTTCGCCTTTTTCTGTCGACGACGGCGCGGGCGGAGCGGCCGGCCAAGACGCCCGCCGATGCGGTGCTGGAGGAACTTCTGTCGGTCACGCTGCCGCAAATCGCGCTGGATTGGAACGAAGAAGTTCCCGGCAAAGTCCGTGTGACGCTGCCGCCGTATCTTTCGACCGACATGGGCGGCTCATCGGTGCGCGCGCGCGAGGTGGTCGACCTCATGACGGCCCGAAGCGAAGATCCGTCGGCCCAGGCGCTCCTCGGGACCTGCCGGTGGTCGGTCCTGTCCGACACCGAGATCGGCCTGTCGCTCGATTCGCCGGTGCTGGACGTGCGCGAGCGATTGTCCGACCCCGTCTTTCGGCTGATCAACGATCGGTACGATCCGGTCGGCACCGGCCTTTCGCCGTACCGGCTTGCCTCCAAGGGCGTCCGGACGGTGATCCTCGAGAAACGTCCGTATTTTTTCATGAAGGATGTGTGGTCGAAGGCGCCGGACACGCTGATCCTGACCGTGGAGCGCGATCCCAAAAAGCGCTCAAAGGGGTTTGAGGAAGGGCAGGCCGATCTTCACGAGATCCCGGACGAGGAATATCTGAAGTTCGGCCCGGCGTCCGGCGTCCGGACGGTCCAGAGTTCCGCCGAGGAACTGGTGGCGCTCGCGTTCAATGCCCGGCGCCGGCCGATGTCGGATGTCCATTTCCGCAGAATGGTGGCGCTGATTCTGGACCGCCGGACCGTCCTGGAAGTTTCCTTGAATCAACGGGGCAGTCCCGCCGAGGGGTTCCTCCCTGCGTCCGCGCGCGAGGTGGCGCAGCCGCTCGTCAAGCTGCCGGAAAAATCCGTGGTAGCGGCGCAGGTCCTGGCGAAGGACCGCGGCGACACGGGCCGCCTGGTTCTGATCTTTCCGGTGGAAGAGCCGCACTACGGCCTGATCGCCGAAGGCATCCGGTCGGACCTGTCGTCGCTGTATCTCACGGCGGAGCCGACGGGCCTTTCGTGGCGCGCGTATTCGGACCGGCTGGCCGAAGGTGACTATGATCTCGCCGTCGTGACGCTGACGCCGGGGCCGCCGTACCGGCTGTGGATGCAGCAGCAGTTCGCGTCGTCCGGAAAAAACAACCGGTGGGGATATCGCAACTCGATCGTGGACGCCTTGACCTCGGAGGGCGGGGACTTGGGCGCCGCGCAGGACCTCCTGCACTCGGAACTGCCGGTGATTCCGCTCTGCTGGCTGACGCGGCGGTTTGCGCTCGGCCCGCGGGTCGCGGAATTCACGCCGTCGATCGTTCCCGGAAAATTCTTTTCGTCCATCCGACTGAAATAGTTTCGCGCGACCTCGCAAGAAAAATTTCCCGCAGGCTCGATATCCCTCTCAAAGACGCGCAGGCGGTTCTGGACGCCTTCTGCTCCGCGGTCGTCCATGAATGCATCTCCGTCCCGCGCGTGGAACTGCGGGGATTCGGCACCTTCATGGCCGTCCGCCGCCGCCCGCGCCCCGCCTACGATTTCCGCACCGGCGGCCGCATCCGGGTGCCGGACCGCCTCGACCTCAAATTCAAACCGGGAAAGGAACTGACGGAAAGAATCTCCCCGCCTCGTTCGGCCGGCCTCTAGGCGCGCCCGGCGCGTCCCGTTTCCCCAAAATTCTGAAGATTTCCCTTGACATCCCGCATCCGCCATCTTAGCATCTGCGGTCATAGTGGTAAGAAAGTGGAGGAAAGTGGAATGTACATCGGATCCTATACGAGGGAGGTGGATGGGAAGGGACGGTTTCTGGTTCCGGCCAAGCTGAAGGTCCGCCTGGACGAGGTGTCGGGCGGCGCGCGGAAAGCGGGGGAACTGGTGCTGACCCGGGGATTCGAGCGGTGCGTGTATTTGTTTCCGAAATCCCAGTGGTCGGAATTTCTGAAAAGAGAGATTGAGAGCCGGAGCGAGCTGTCGAAAGACATACGAAAATTGAAGCGGATGCTGACCGGGAAGGCGGAGGAAGTGGAGGTGGACCGGCAGGGCCGGCTGTTGATTCCGAAGGCGTTTCTGGAGGAGCACCTGCAGATGAAGCGGGGTTCGCGGCGGATCGTGGTGGTGGGCGTGATGGACCACATAGAAATATGGAGAGAGGAGGCATGGCAGGCGGCGTCGAGGGAGATGCAGGACGAGATGGAGGAGATCGCTGAGAAAATATCCCGCGCGGGCGCGGCGGCGGTCTGACAAAAAATATCGGGTCGTGCAATCGGGCGGGCACGCCGCACGAACAAACACCGAGAGGGGGGAATATGGGAACCTGGCTCGGAGTAACGCGCAGATGAATCCGTCGCAGTCCCAACCCCGATTGCACACCCCTGTTCTTTTACAACTGAGTATGGAGGCTCTCGGTTTGGTCGAGCCGCCGCAACCGGCAGCAACGGGCGAGTGGATCGTGGTGGATGCGACGCTCGGGGAGGGCGGCCACGCGGGCGAAATTCTGCGTCGGCTGCGGATCGTGGATGCCGCCGGGAAACTCATCGGCATCGAGCGTGACCCGCGGATGCTCGCGGCGCTGGGCCTTGTGGACCCCCGATTGGTCGTGGTGGAAGGAAACTTCCGGGACCTGGGGCGGATCGTCGCTTCTTTCGGGCATGACCGGGTGAAGGCCGTGCTCGCGGATCTGGGTGTTTCGACCCGGCATTACCGCACACCCGAATGGGGCTTCTCATTCGTCGATGGGCCGCTGGACATGAGGCTCGGGGTCGAGGGGCCGACGGCGGCCGATGTGGTGAACCGGTGGCTGGAGCCGGACCTCGCCCGGCTGTTTCTCGACGCCGGCGAGCGCCGGGGCCGGCGGATCGCGCGCGCGCTGGTGGATGCACGCAAGAAAACCCCCATTCGGCGGACGAGCGAGTTGGCGGATCTTTTGCGTAAGGCGATCGGCGGAGGGCGGAGCGGTTCTCATCCGGCGACCAAGGTCTTTCGGGCGTTGCGCGAGGCGGTGACCGGCGAGATGAAGGACCTGGCCGCGCTGATCCCGGCGGCCGCGGCCGTTCTGGTACCGGGTGGGCGGCTGGCGATCCTTGCGTATACGTGGGAAGAGGAACGGCTGGTGAGAACCGAAACAGACGCGCTGGTGAAGGGCTGCATCTGTCCGCCGGATTTCCCGGAGTGCCGGTGCGGGCGCAAACCGCTCCTTCGGTGGGTGACCCGCAGGGGCGTGCGGCCGGCGGCGGCGGAGATTCGGAGCAATCCGTCGGCCCGAAGCGCGAAGCTCTTTGTCATCGAAAGAATATGAGACGGGCTCAGATCGGAAGGGGCGGATGCCGATGAAGAAGAACAAGACGCAGACGATATGCAGAAGAAGCGGAATCTGTACCGGGCAAAATACCGACCCAAGACTGGCTTCGGCCTCGTTCATCGTGTCAGCACGGCCTTATCGCCGGCGCTTTTATTTCGCCGCCGGTTTGCGTTGCGGGAACCGTCGGAGGTCAAGGCCGTCCGGCCCGGCCGGTCCATATCGGTCGAGCAGCGGGCCCTTCGGTATCGCGAGCTGGTCGCGGGCCTGACGTATGTGGGTTTATTTTGTGTCGCTCTTTTTTTCGAAGTGTATCTGAGGGTTCAGACCAAGTCACAAAGTCTGAACGTCTGGACGCTGACGCGGCGGAAGGCCGAGATTGAAAGCGAAATCACGCGGCTCTACATGAGGCGGACCGTGCTGGAAAGCCCGGTGCGGCTCGAGTCGCTGGCCGCGTCAGAAATAGGATTGACCGCAGTCTTGTCGCAGGAGAAGTCGCAGGAAGAAAAAAGAGAATAGTCTTTCAAGTGTGAGGGGGGGGATATCCCACATTTGAAGAAGATCATGCGTCTGGAGAGGGCGGTGCGCGCCCTCCGTGCGGCGGGTGTATGCGTTTCCGTCGCGGTTCCGGGAAACGGCTCCGGCGGTCCCGGCATCGGCGGCGTCACGTCCGATTCCCGGCAGGTCCGGCGCGGTTGTCTCTTTGTGGCGCTTCGCGGCACCCGGATGGACGGCCTGAAGTTCGCGCCGGAGGCGGTGCGGCGTGGCGCGGCGGCCGTGGTGGCGGACAGGCCGATGCGCGGCGCGGAGCTGCGTCGCGTCGTTCGCATCCGCGTGCGGGATGCGGGCATGGCCTACGGAATTTTGGCGTCCGAATTTTACGGCCGCCCGACGGAGCGCCTGCGGATCCATGGCGTCACGGGAACGAACGGCAAGACCACCACGACGTATCTGATCCGGCGGCTTCTCATGGGCGCGGGGATCAAGACGGCGCTTCTTGGAACCGTGAACGAGGAAATTCCGGGCCGGCCGCCGGTGCCGTCCGCGCTGACGACGCCGGACGCGGTGAACATGAACCGGTTTTTCCGGCAGGCGCTGGACGCGGGCTGCGAGGCGGGGGTTTGCGAAGTTTCCTCGCACGCGCTGGACCAGCGGCGGGTATGGGGGATCCGGTTTCACACGGTGGTTTTCACGAACCTGACGCAGGACCACCTGGATTATCATCGTACGATGGAGAAATATTTTGAGGCGAAGAAAAAGTTGTTTGTCGAATATGAATACGAGAAAGCCGTGGTAAACATCGACGACGCCTACGGGCGCCGTCTCGCCGCGTTGCTTGAGAGGGCCGGCCGGCCCGTGGTGACGTTCGGCCGCCGGCGCGGGGCGACGGTGCGCATCCTCTCCGCGCGAAGCGACCTTCGGGGCACCCGCGCGCGGCTCAACGCCTTCGGAAAGGACATCCCGCTTCGGCTGTCGTTGATCGGAGATTACAATCTGTCGAACGCCGCGGCGGCGCTGTCGGCCTGCGGCGATCCGGCCAACGTCTCGACCCTGGCGCGGCTCTTGGCCGGCGCGTCGGCGCCGCCGGGCCGGATGGAGCGCGTGGACGCGGGGCAGGCGTTCGTGGCGCTGGTCGATTACGCGCACACGCCGGACGCGCTCGAAAAACTTCTGCTGGCCTGCCGTCGCCTGAACCCGCGGCGCCTGATCTGCCTGTTCGGGTGCGGCGGCGACCGGGACCGGACGAAGCGGCCGAAAATGGCCCGGGTCGTGACGCGGCTCGCGGATTTCGCGATCGTCACCTCCGACAATCCGCGCGCCGAAAATCCGATGGACATCATCCGCGACATCCGGCCGGGATTCCGCGGCCGGGAGGGCCAAACCTACGTCGTCGAGCCGGACCGGCGCCGGGCGATCGCGCTGGCGTGCCGGATGGCGCGCCGGGGAGAAATCGTCGCGATGGCCGGGAAGGGCCACGAAACCTATCAGATCATCGGCACGACCAAATTTCCGTTTGACGATCGCAAAGTCGCCCGGACGGCGATCCTGGAAACTCTTCGGGCCGCGGGATGTTAAAGTGGATTTTCGACGCTTTCTACGACCCCGCCGGTCCCATCACGGCGATCCGCGTCTTCCAGTACATCACGTTCCGTTCGATGATCTCGGCCGTGCTCGGGTTTGGGCTCAGCGTGTACTGGATGCCGAAGGTCATCCGCTGGTGCCGGGCGTCGAACTTTCGCGCGGCGACCAAGGAGGACGTCCCGTTTCATTCGCAGAAGGCCGGCACGCCCATCCTGGGCGGCGCGGTGGTCGTCCTGGCGACGCTGGTGGCGACGCTTCTCTGCGGCAATCTCCACAACACCTTCGTCCAGATGCTGACGGTCGTCCTCATGGGTCTGGGCGCCGTGGGGTTTCTCGACGATTATTTGAAATCGTTCCGGAACGAGGCCGGGTTGTTCGGCCGGTACAAACTTCTGTGTCAATTCGTGATCGCCGCCGTTCTCGTCGCCTGGGTCTACCGGTCGAACATCGAGTACCGCCTGCTGTGGAATTCGGAGGCGATCCAGTCCGGCTTCCAGACGCAGCTCGCCGTGCCGTTCTTCAAAAACATATTTGTGGATCTTGGCGTTCTTTACGTCCCCCTCGCGATCATCGTGATCGTCGGCGCCTCGAATGCGGTCAACCTGACCGACGGCCTGGACGGCCTGGCGGGAGGGCTGTCGATCTTTTCGATCGGCGCCTACGCCGCGCTGACGTACCTGAGCGGTCATTTTTTCTTCAGCCGGTACCTGCAGGTCATCAACGTGATCGGCGCCGGGGAAATCACGGTCGTCCTGGCCGGCATGCTGGGTGGCCTCCTGGGATTTCTCTGGTTCAATGCCCCGCCGGCCGAAGTTTTTCTGGGCGATACGGGGGCGCTGACCATCGGCGGCATTCTGGGCGCGGTCGCGATTCTGATCAAGCAGGAACTGCTCCTCGTGCTGGCCGGATCGATGTTCGTGGCGGAAACCCTCTCAGTGCTGATCCAGACCGCCGTGTATCGCTGGAACAAATGGCGGCGGGGGAAAGAATACGCGAACACGCACCGGGTCTTTCGCATGTCCCCCCTGCACCACCATTTCGAGCTGTCGGGCTGGGCCGAATCCAAAATCGTCATCCGGTTCTGGATCCTCGGGATCGTGTCGGCGCTGGTCGCGCTGGCCAGCCTGAAATTGCGCTGATGGACCGCGTCCTCATTCTGGGCCTCGGCCTCACCGGCCTTTCGGCGATCCGGAAATTCAAGGGCCGGGCGGAACTCGTCGGATTCGATGAGGGATTCGAGCGATTCTCCCCGGACCTCCGGCGCCGCCTGCGCCGGGACCTCAAGTCGGTCGTGACCGACCGGCGGCTTCTTCCGCCCCGCGCGCGGGAGGCGGACACCATTGTCGTGAGCCCCGGCATCCCGCTGGCGCCGCTTGGAATTTCGCGCGACGATGCCAGGGTCACGGGCGATCTCGACCTCGCCTTTGCGCGTCGCCGCGGCGGAACGTTTCTGGCGGTGACGGGCACGAACGGCAAGACGACGACGACCAAGCTTCTCGCGGCGCTTCTCCGCGCCCAGTTTGGCCGAAAAAGAGTCATCGTCGCTGGAAATATCGGCACGCCTCTTTTGGATGAAGTCGGCGAGAGAAAAAATCTTCTGTACGTTGTCGAACTTTCCTCGTTCCAGCTCGAGCTGGCCAAGCGGTTCCGGCCGACGGTCGGGATATTTTTGAATCTGAGCCAGAACCATCTGGACCGCCACAAGACCATGGCCGCGTACTTTGAGGCCAAGGCCCGCTTGTTTCGGAATTTCGCCGCCCGCGACGCCGCTGTCATCAATCTCGACGATCCGTATGGCATCCGGCTGGCGCGGCGCATGCAGGAAAGGCGCGCCGGCCGCGTGCTCGGTTACAGCCTGGAGCGTCCGCGCGCGCTGATCGACGGGCTCCATCTGGAAGGCTCAACGGTCTTCCTGCGGCGCGGCGGAAAAAGTTCCGTGTTCTTTCAGATGGGCGCAACGCTTCTTGGGCCGGGCAAACACAATCAGTCGAACCTGCTGGCCGCCGCCTGCGCCGCCGCATCGGTGGGCGTGAGGCCGGAAACCATCCTCTCGGCCGCGCGGCGGTTTCGCCTGCCGGCCCACCGGCTGGAATTTGTGCGGGAGGCCGGGGGCGTGGCCTACTATGACGACTCGAAGGCCACGAGCGTCGACGCGGCGCGCAAGGCGATGGAAAGTTTTCCGTCGAGACAGATCGTCGCGCTCATGGGCGGACAGGACAAGGGCATGGATTTCACGCCGCTTTTCAGGGAACTGACCCGGCGGCGCAATCTCAAGGCGCTGGTTTTTTTCGGCGCCCTCGGCGAAAAGTTCAGCTGTCTGGCGGACCGGTTCCGCCTTCCGCACCGCCGCGTGGGCCGCGTGTCGGAGGCGGTTGCGGCGTCTCATCAGATGGCCTCACCGGGCGACGTGGTTCTCCTGTCTCCCGGCGGCACGAGTTACGACCAGTATACGAGCTACGCGGAGCGCGGAGAGGATTTTCGCCGGTGCGTGGATCGACTGTCCCGATGATTGGACTGACGACGGTCCGGCATCGCCTCGAGCGCCTGGGAGAGACGGACATCAAACTCATTTACTGGGCCGCGATCCTGCTCGGCGTCGGATGCGTCTTCGTCTACAGCTCGAGCGCGCTTCTCGCGCAGCGGTCGGCGCTCTACGGGCACGAGACGTCCTACTTCATCAGGAAACAAATCCTCGCCGGGGTCATTGGAACCGTGATCGCGGTATACGCGGCGACGTGCCTATCGTGGAAGCACATCGAGCGCCTGAGCGGCGTTTTTCTGGCCGCAAGCGTGGCGTGTCTGGCGCTCGTCTTCGTCCCGGGCATCGGCCCGGACGTGGCGGGTGTCAACCGGTGGATTCGCGTGGCGGGATTTTCGTTTCAGCCGGCGGAACCGGCCAAACTGGCGCTCGTCCTGTATCTGGCGAAATTCATTTCCGACCGGGAGAGCCGTTGGATCGGCGGGAAGGCGACGTTGAAAATATTGATGGTGTCCGGCCTCGTGTCGTTTCTGGTGTACAAGGAGCCTGACTATTCCGCCGCCATTTTTGTCATGATGCTGACGCTGCTCATGCTGTTCATGGGCGGCATTTCCTGGGCGTCGATCGGCGTGACGCTTTCCGTGATTTTGGCCATGGCAGCCTACGGACTCGCGACGAAGAGCTACATCCTGAACCGCCTGAAGGCCTATCTCAAGCCGCTGGAGGACCCAACGTCGCGCGGGTTTCAGATTCTGCAGTCGTATATTGCGCTCGGCCGGGGCGGCGTCGACGGCGTGGGGCTCGGCAATTCCCTTCAGAAGACCTCGATGCTGCCGGAACCGCACACCGATTTCATTTACGCGGTGATCGGGGAGGAGACCGGCTTTCTGGGCGCGGCGGCCGTCGCGGTCCTGTTCCTGGCGTTTTTCGTCTACGGCCTGCGGCTGGCCCACCGGATGCCGAACTTCTTCCTCAAACTCGCCACGGCCGGCATCGTCTTCATGATCACCCTCCAGGCGCTCCTGAACATGTCGGTCGTCACGGGGCTTCTGCCGGTCACGGGCGAACCGCTTCCGATGATCTCGGCCGGCGGCACGTCCCTCGTGAGCACGCTGGCGGCGATCGGCTGTCTGCTCTGTTTTTCCCGGGAGGCGCAGCCGCCGGACCAGGGAACGCCGCCGGTATGGCCGGCGGGCAAATGACATGTTTCTTCACGTCAAACGATTCCACATGGTCGGCGCCGGGGGGTCCGGCATGAGCGGGCTCGCGCAGATTCTGCAGGGGCTCGGGTTCACCGTCACCGGCTCCGACCTGAAAGGCGGTCCCGTCGTCGAGCATCTCCGGTCGATCGGCATTCCGGTCGAAGTCGGGCACTCGGCCGGTCATGTCGGCCAGGCCGACGTCGTGGTCCGGTCGACGGCCGTGGCCGACGCCAATCCGGAAATCGTCGAGGCCCGAAAACGGAACATTCCGCTGGTCGGCCGCGGGGAACTTCTGGCGGAGCTGACGCGCATGGGCGAAACGGTCGCGGTGGCCGGCTCGCACGGGAAATCGACGACGTCGTCCATGATCGCGTGCGTCGCCACCGGCGGCGGCCTCGACCCCACCGTCATCATCGGCGGGCGCGTCAAGAATTTCGAACAGGCGGCGGGCGCCCGACTCGCGTCGGCCGCGTCCGGCCGGAATCTTTACGTGGTCGAGTCCGACGAGAGCGACGGATCATTTTTGAAATTGCATCCGGCCCTCGCGGTCGTCACGAACATCGACACCGACCATCTGGACCATTACGGCACGATGGACAACCTGCGAAATGCGTTCCGGGATTTTCTCAACCTCGTCCCCTTTTACGGCGTCGGCGTCGTCTGCTGGGACGACCCCAACGTTCGCCGCATCCACGGGGAGGTCCGGCGCAAGACCATCACCTACGGGTTCTCCGACAGCTCGGACCTCCGGGCCGAATCAGTCACCCTCTCGGGCGCGGGCAGCCGTTTTTCGGCGAGATTCAAAAATGAATCTTATGGGGAGTTCACTCTGTCCGTGCCCGGCCGGCACCACGTGCTGAACGCCCTCGCGACGATCGCCGTCTGCCGCGAGATGGACGTTCCGGCGGCCGTGATCCGCGACAGCCTCGCCGACTTTCGCGGGGTCGCCCGCCGGTTCGAATCGCACGGGTCGGTCGGCGGCGTCCGGCTCTACGACGACTACGGCCATCATCCGACCGAAATCAAGGCCACGCTCGAAACGGCCCGGATCGCGCACCCGGCCGGCCGCATCATCGTCCTTTTCCAGCCCCACCGATTCACCCGCACGAAACTTCTGGCGGACGAGTTCGGCGGCGCCTTCGAGCTGGCCGACCTCCTCTTCGTGACGGACATCTACGCCGCGAGCGAAATGCCCATCAACGGCGTCACCGGCGACACCATCGTCCAGCGCGTCGCCCGCAAGGGGCATCCGGCGGTGGCGTACGTGAAGGACTGGAGAGGTGGCGTTCAGGAAATTCTCAAACAGGCCAGACCCGGCGACACCATCCTGACGCTCGGGGCCGGCGACATCGACCAGGCGCCGTTGGCGCTGGAGGAAGGGCTGAAGGCTCGATATGGAAAATAAGTGGCAGGCGTTCGAATCGGCCACCCAACTTGCCATCGCCCGCGACGTGGCCCTGCGCAGATACAGCTCGCTCGGCATCGGCGGATTCGCCGCCGGCGCCCTGACGGCCGAATCGGAACAGGCGCTCGAAAAAATATGGCGCACGGCCGAATCGCTTGGGATCGTCGTCAAAATGCTCGGCGGCGGCACCAACGTCGTCTTCACCGACGACGGATTCGACGGCCTCCTGGTCCGGCTGGGAGAGAACTTCAAAAAAATCGAGGCCCGGACGCAAACGTCCGGGTCTGGCCTCCGCGCCGGCGCGGCGGTCCACCTGACCGCACTTATCACCCGGAGCATGGAACTCGGTCTTTCCGGCCTTGAGAAACTGGCCGGGATTCCGGGCACGCTCGGCGGCGCGATCTACCAGAACAGCGGCGCCCGGGATTACGAGATCGGCTGCGCGGTCGCGTCGGTGACGTTCCTGGACGCGGCGCAGAAAAAAATCCGGACGATCCGCGGGCCGGAACTTCAGTTCGGCTACCGCACGAGCTGCTTCAAGAACCTGCGGGCGGTCATCCTCTCGGCCGAGCTCGATCTCAAGCCCGATTCCCGCGAAGCCATCATGGCGGAGGTCAACGCGCGGATGAAACACCGCGGCGTGACCCAGCCGACCGGGCGCAGCATCGGGTGCATTTTCAAGAACGCCGAAGGCGCGTCCGCGGGGCAATGGATCGACCAGGCCGGACTGAAAGGCCGGCGGGTCGGCGGGCTGGTCGTGTCCGACCTGCACGGGAATTTTTTCCTGAACGACGGCCGGGCCACCTTCAAGGATTTTGAGGAACTCGTGGCGCTGGTCCGGTCGGAAGTCCAAAAGAAATTTGGAGTCATTCTTGAACTGGAGGTGGAAATTGTCAGAGCGAATCCGACGTCGGCGAACGTCGAAGGCGGCGCGCCCCACGGGTCGACCCGGGGCGCGGACACCCCGCGCGAACGTGTTGAAGATCGCTCTCCTCGCCGGTGGAAGATCAGCGGAGAGGGAAATTTCATTTAAGAGCGCAAAGGCGGTCGCTGAAGTGCTGCAGACGATGAACGTGTCGTACGAAAAATTCGATCCCGCGGACGCCGGCATGCCGGCGGCCCTCATGGCCTTCCGGCCCGACGTCGCGTTCCCGGCGCTGCACGGGCCCGGCGGGGAGGACGGCTGCATCCAGGGATTTCTGGAATCGGCCGGCATTCCGTACGTGGGGTCCGGCGTGGCGGCCAGCGCGATTTGCATGAACAAGCTCTACACGAAATGGGCGTTTGAGGCGCTGGCCATTCCGACGCCGCGCTGGGCGCTGGTCGAGTCGGCGGCGGACCTCGAGGAAAAACTTGCCACGCCGGAGCGGTCTCTGCCGCCGTTTCCGGTCGTGGTCAAACCTCTGACGGAAGGGTCCAGCGTCGGCGTCGCATTTGTGAAAACCGCAGTGGACCTCGTCGCCCTGGCCGAAAAACGAAACATGCCGCTCCTTGTGGAAGAGCGCATCGTCGGCCGGGAACTGACGCTGCCGGTCTTCGGCCGCCCGATCGAACTTCTGCCGGTCATCGAGATCCGGCCGAAAGCCGGCTTTTTCGATTTCGACGCGAAATACACGAACGGCATGACCGACTACATCTGCCCGGCGGACATCTCTGCGGAATTGCGCGAGACGTTGAACGGCCACGCCATGCGGATTGCGGGCGCCCTGGGACTCCGCCACATGTCCCGGATCGACGTCATGCTGGCCGGGCCGCAGTCGGCGACGGAAAAACCGCCGCTGCCCGGCATGCCGCGCAACATCCCGCCGGATGGACAACCGTACTTTCTGGAAATCAACACGATCCCCGGCATGACGGCCACCAGCCTCCTGCCAATGTCCGCCAAAGCCGCAGGGATCGAATTTCCAGAGCTGATTCGCAAACTGATCGACATGGCCAAAGGAGCGCGGGCCGATGAAAAATCCTGAAACGATCGCCAAGGTCTTCGCCGCCCGGCGCCGGGGCAAGGCGGCGGGCGGTTCCACGGTCCGCCAATCCTTTCAGTCGGCGTGGAAAAAAGTCGCGGACATGTTCAGAAGAAGGCCCAGGCTCCTTTCACGCATCCTCCTCGCCCTGCCGGCCCTCTGGATCCTGTTCGATTTTGTGACCTATTCGTTCGGGACGATCCCCGCCTCCCGGGATTCCGTCCAGGTGACCGGATCGAAGCGGGTTCCGGTGGAACAGGTTCGATCGGAAATTTTCCGCAAGTTACGGACTGCAAATGCCGAAAATCTAATTGAGGTGGACCTGGCCGAACTGTCGGAATATTTGACGCAGCGAATTCCGGCCATCCGGTCGGTCACGGTTACGAAAAACATCGGGAGGGGCGTCATGACCGTTGCAGTGGTGGAACGGACTGGAGTGGCCGTCATTCGATCTTCCATGGGAAGGCTTGAAGTCGATCGCGAGGGCGTCCTGTACCCGGCGGACGATCCGTCCCGGACGCGGCTCGCGGAAGTGACGGGCCTGGCCGGTTCGACCATCGCGCCGGGCCGGAATCTTTTTGAGCATCCCTCCGGGGCCGGCCTCCTGCGCGTGGTCCTTTCCCTGCCGTCTCCGGCTCATCTGAAATCCGTGCGGATCGTCCGGGCCGATTATTACGAGCTCGAGTTTTTCTCCGGCGTGGTGGTCAAGGCCGATCCGGTCAATTTTCCGGACAAGGCCGATCGGCTCCAAAAAATACTTTTCAAGGTCGCGCGGCCGGTGTCTTACATAGATGTGCGGTTTGAGCAGGACGTCATCGCCTACAAACCGGAGACGCCGCAGGAACGCGGAAAGCAAGGCAGGTGAAGGCCAGAATGGGCATGAACAAGATTTGCGGGCTTGACATCGGCACCTCCAAGGTCGTGGCCGTGATCGGAGGCGTTTCCGACACCGGGGACCTCCGGGTCGACGGCATCGGCGAGGCCGACTCGCTCGGCCTCCGCAAGGGCGTGGTCGTCAACGTCGACAAGACCGTCGAGTCGATCGAACGCGCCCTCCGCGACGCGGAGCTGATGTCGGGCGTCCAGATTGACCGCGTCTACACGTCGATCGCGGGCGGGCACATCAAGGGCATGAACAGCCGCGGCGTGGTCGCGTGCGGCGGCGGCCGGGAGATTTCCGAAAAGGACGTCGACCGCGTCATCGAGGCGGCGAAGGCCGTTTCCATTCCCGCCGACCGCGAGGTCATCCATATCATTCCGAGGGAATTCATCGTCGACGGCCAGGACGGCATCCGCGACCCGGTCGGGATGTCCGGCATCCGGCTGGAGGCGGAGGTCCATATCGTGACCGGCGCGGTCACGAGCGCGCAGAACATCATCCACAGCGTCAACAAGGCGGGTCTCCGCGTCGAGGACATCGTCCTCGAACCGCTCGCCTCCGCGCTGGCGGTGCTGACCGACGACGAAAAGGACATGGGCTGCATCCTGGTCGACATCGGCGGCGGCACCACCGACATCGCGATCTTCATCGACGGCAACCTCTGGCATACCGACGTCATCCTCGTCGGAGGCGAAAACGTCACCAAGGACCTTTCGGTCGGGCTTCGCGCGCCGCTCGCGGCGGCCGAGAAGGTCAAAGTCAAAGCCGGCGCGGCCATCGCCGAAATGGTCGAGCCGGACGAGACGGTGGAGGTCCCGACGGTGGGCAGCCGACCTGCCGAAATGATTCCGCGCCGAAAGCTCGTTGAAATCATCGGGCCGAGGCTCGAGGAGCTGTTCATCATCCTGGGCAACGAAATCAAGAAGACCGGGCTGGGGCCGCTCATTTCCGGCGGCGTCGTCCTCACCGGCGGCGTCGCCGCCACGCCCGGCGTGGACCGGCTGGCCGAACAGATTCTGCAGATGCCGGCGCGGGTCGGAAAACCGTCCGGCGTCAAAGGCATCGCCGACATGGTGGACAGCCCGCGATATTCGACCGCCGTGGGTCTTCTGATCTACGCGCGGGAAACCGGCCAGATGGCGCCGGGAGCCAAACTGCTGGACGGCGCGATGTTTCGGAGCGTCGCCCGCAGCATGAAGGACTGGTTCCGGGAATTCATCCGGAGTTAAGAGGAGAATAGATGAGCAAGCAGGGAAAACCAAGAGGAGGGAACCCAAACGTGGTGAATTATGAGGAACACGAAGATTTGAAAATTCGGCCGAAGTCGCCGGAGGCGCCCGAGACGATCCTGAAAGTTCTCGGGATCGGCGGGGCCGGCGGCAATGCCGTCAATCGCATGATTGAAATTGGTCTCAACGGTGTGGAGTTCGTCGCCATGAACACCGACTCCCAGGTGCTCCGGAACTGCCGCGCGCGGTACCGGTTGCTGCTGGGGCAGAACCTGACCGGAGGGCTGGGCGCCGGCGGGAAACCGGAAATCGGGAGAAAGGCGGCGAACGAGGAGCGCGACGGAATTCTCAACGCGCTCCAGGGCGCCAAGATGGTCTTCATCACCGCCGGCATGGGCGGCGGCACCGGCACCGGCGCCGCGCCGGTGGTCGCGGAGCTTTCCAAGGAACTCGGCATTCTGACGGTCGGAATTGTGACCAAACCCTTCGTGTTCGAGGGGCCCGCGCGGACCAAGAACGCGGAAGAGGGTATCCAGCAGCTCAAGGAACACGTCGATACCCTCATCACGATCCCCAACGACAAGATTCTCGAAGCGTCCGCCGAGAAGCTCTTCATCAATGACGCGTTCGCGCGCGCCGACGACACGCTCCGGCAGGCCGTCCAGGGCGTATCGTCGATCATCGTCGACGAGGGCGTCATCAACGTCGACTTCGCGGACGTGAAAACCGTCATGTGCGACCGCGGCGACGCGCTCATGGGAATCGGGCTGGCCGCGGGCGAGAACCGCGCGCTCGATGCGGTCACGCAGGCCATGCGCAATCCGTTGACGGAGAGTTTCACCATCTCCGGCGCGACCTCGGTCCTCTTGTGGATCCGGGGCGGCGTCGATTTTGAGATGCGCGAGTTCGGCACCATCTGCCGCACCGTCCAGGAGGAGGCCGGCGGAAAAACCAACATCATCGCCGGCTACGGCATCGACCAGTCGCTCGTCGATCACATCCAGGTGGTCCTCATCGCCGCCGGCCTGCCCGTGCAGCAGCAGGCGGCGCTCCGGACCGCCCAGAGCGGCGCGCGATCGACCGCGCAGGCGGCGCAGGCCGCCGCGGCGCCGGCCGCGCCGT
Source organism: Candidatus Lindowbacteria bacterium RIFCSPLOWO2_12_FULL_62_27 (assembly GCA_001784175.1). Lineage (GTDB taxonomy): Bacteria > Lindowbacteria > 2-12-FULL-62-27 > 2-12-FULL-62-27 > 2-12-FULL-62-27 > 2-12-FULL-62-27. The sequence continues at coordinate 19,762 of MFPR01000027.1, read as the reverse complement.
CCCAATTCGTCCGGCAGGCCGTCGTGGCCGGCCAGAAGGTCCAAGTGGAGGGAGCCAAAGAGCGTCCGTCGGAGGACGAGCTGGAAATACCGAGTTTCTTGAGGAGGGCCCAGGGTCAATAATTATCCCTCGCGGAATCCGACTCCGGAGGCGCGAAGCAGAATCATCCGCAATCCGTGCGGCGGCGGTCCTACAACCACCCCTCAGTTAGACACCGCCGCCGCACGGTTATTTTCTTAACACGCGGCCGACGATTCTGAAACCGTGACCCTTGCGAATTGGGCCGTTTCCTTTAATATTGGGGGCTCATGGCAACACCCGAAGAAGTCGGTACGGAACTTGCGCAGATCCTTTCGGCCGAGCCGGACAAGAAGAAGGACACCCTGTCGGTGGTCCTGGCGCCGAAGTGGTATCTCGATAAGAAAGTCGTTGAGGAAGGCCAGACGCCGAGGCTCCTGGAGACCATCAGAGGCGAAAAGGACGCCGTCCTCATCCATAAATACGAGAAACTGACCAAACCGATCTGGCAGAAGTACCGGTCCCGGCCGGAATGCCACCCGCTGCACTTCATCTGTGAAACCCCGCTCTTCGTCATCAACGACATCAATACCACCTTCCTCATCCCGGACGATTTCCAGTTCCTCGGCGCGGTCTACAACCAGTCGGGAAACGATTCCGCCGCCGACCAGTTCTTCGCCGAGGCCCTCAAGGCCGCGTCGGCCGACGCGTACATCAACACGGGCGTGTTCCGGTACAGGCGCGGCGAGCGCGGGGTGATCGACAATTATTACGTGGCCAAAAAGAATTTCAACAAGGCCCTGACCATCCTCCACGAAGCGCCGCTGACGGTCGATGAGAAACACGCCCGGCGGAAAATGTGCGCCGCCGCCATCGACGAAATCGACTACCAGTTCGCGTCGTTCTTCGACAAGTTCGTCCGGTTCATCATCCGGCTCCTGACGTTCCATTTCGAATCGGACGTCCATTACGTCGGCCCGGCGGCGCCCCGGGAGCCGCTCGAGGTCAAGCTCCGGCAGATGACGGACAGCATCCTGAAACGGGAGTTCGAATTCGAAAAAACGGCTGCGCAGAAATTCCTCGCGGAACTCCACGAAAAAATTCCCGTCGCGCAGTCCCACCTCGAAACCGAACTGTCCGAAATCGAGCACCAGTACGGCTCCTTTGCGTCCCCCGAACAGCTCGAGTCGGCGGTGGTCCGCCTCGGCGAATTCTATACCCAGAACTTCTCCCTCCTCGAACGCCGCGACCTCCCGGCGGCCGAGATGGACGCGCCGGCGGACATGTCCGAGGATGTCTCCCTGGAAGACCTCGCGTTTCAGGTCGCGGGACTCGAGGACGTCGACAAGGTCGCGACGAAACACAAACTCAGCTCGGTCGGCGAACTCCTCGACGTCGCCGCCAGCCCGGCCATCGAGCCGCCCAGCATCGCGTGGCTGATCCATGACATGTCAAGCAAGAAGGACATCATGGAAAAACTCTTCAACAATCCCACGGTTCCCGATATCGTCAAAACCGCCATCGGCCGGCGGTATACGTTCAGTTCTTGAATATGAACCATCGACGGAGGACGGTCGCGGGGTTCGCAACGGCCGCGCTTTCGGTCTGGATCGGTTCCTGCGGGGGAGACGCGTCCAGCCTGTCGGACGCGAAGGAAAGCGGACCGAAGGCGGTCACGGCCGAGGTCACGCTCGAGCATGAATTTCTGTCGGACAAGCCGCTCAAAGGATTCTATGAGTCCATCGGCCCCGACCGGGTCCGGTACGTTTTGTCCAACGACGAGTTTCGGATCGATTTCAGTCAGACGGGACGCGACGCATGGCTCCTCATCGGCAAGATGGCGTTTCATGTGACGCCGCAGGATTTGACGGACACCGAATATGACCGGCTCCGGCTGGCGCTCGGGCCGCTGGGCGTTCCGTTTCTCCCGCCGGACCGGCTTCGGAAAGGGATCGATCGCCATTACGTCCCGGACGCGCAGTCCGGGTCGGCGTCTCCGGAGCAGTCTGGACCGGACGACGAATGGCGCGCGTATCGGCCGGGCGCTGACTACCAGAATTTTCTGTGGTCGTGGGTAACCCTCCAGTCCGGCGCGGGGTCGGAAATCGTCTACTCGCTGACGCCCGATCTTCTGCAGATTCGCGCGTCCCGGCGGACCGGCCGGATTTCCGAGCTCCGTATGCTGAACGCCGCCGGGCTCGCGATTGCGCGATTGTCCTGGGATTACTCGAAATCCCCGCCTGCGCCGCTGCCGGCGTTTTCTCTTCCGCAAGGCGCCGATACGCTGGAGAGCCGCGAGATCATGCTGGCCCTGGGCGCCGACCACCGCTGGCTGGTTGGAAAGCGTGTTCCCGCCGGAACGATGCGGAAACTGGATGGGTCGGCGGTGTCGTTGAGCGATGTTCGCGGCCGGCCGGCGATCATCAATTTCTGGGCCACGTGGTGCGGCCCGTGCCGCATCGAGTGGCCGGTCCTTCAGGACCTCTACGGGAAACACGGCGGCCGCGTCGCGTTTTTTCTTCTCACGCCGGAAGACGGCCGGACGGTCCGCGCGTATCTGGAGGACAACGGATACACGGTGCCGGTCTATCTTCTCCCGGACAAAAAAATTCTCCGTTCCTTCGGCGTGACGGCGTTTCCGGCGACCTATTTCATCGACGCCGGCGGCGCGATTCGCCACGCGTTCGTCGGATTCCCCATGTGGCCCACCCTCGAGCAGACGCGTAACGATCTCAGGCGAAAGTATGACGCCGTCCTGTCGGACTTGGCGAATTCTCGAGGCGCCGGGGGATGAGGGCCGTGGCAACCGCTGAGACCTCCAACCGGCTCGGCGCCGAAAAAAGTCCCTATCTCCTGCAGCACGCCCACAACCCGATCTGGTGGCGTCCCTGGGGTCCGGAGGCGCTTGAGGCGGCGAAGCGCGAGAACAAGCCGGTCTTTCTGTCCATCGGCTATTCCTCCTGTTACTGGTGCCATTTCATGGAAAAGGACTCATTCGAAAAACAGGATGTGGCGGACGTCCTGAACGCGCATTTCATCTCCATCAAAGTCGACCGCGAAGAGCGCCCGGACGTCGACCATGTGTACATGACGGCCCTCGTCTCGATGACGGGCGCCGGCGGCTGGCCGATGTCCATGTTTCTGACACCCGAGGGCCGGCCGTTTTACGGCGCAAGCACCATCCCGCACGATAATTTTATCCCGCTTCTGAAGGAAATCGCCAAAACATGGAAAACCGACGAGGCGCGCATCCGCCGGAGCGGCGAGGAAATCGCGGACCACCTCGCGCGCGCCTTGAATGCGTCGTCGCCGCCGGGCGACGCCGGCCGGGTCAGCGCCTCCGGCGAAAAAGCGTTCGGCGGATTTTTCACGCGGCTTCGGGAGTATTTTGACGAAACCCATGCGGGATTCGGCGGCGGCAACAAATTCCCGCGCCCGCACCTCCACTCGGCCCTCCTCCGCGTACACCGGCGGTCCGGAGAAGGCGATGCCCTGCGGATGGTCACGCGGACCCTCAAGGCGATGTCGCGCGGTGGGATTCACGATATTCTGGCCGGCGGATTTCATCGGTACAGCGTCGACGCGGAATGGGACATCCCGCATTTTGAGAAGATGCTCTACGACAACGCGGGGATCGCGGTCACCTCGCTGGAAGCATGGCAGGCCACGGGCGATCCCGAGTTCGCCGCGGTCGCGCGGAAGACGCTGGACTGGACGCTGGCCGAGATGGCCGATCCCGCCGGGGGCTTCTACTCGGCGCAGGACGCGGGCGATTTCGGCGAAGAGGGCGACTATTACGCGTGGACGTGGGATGAGCTTTCGAGCATCCTTTCCAAAGAGGAATTTCAATATGCCGAAAAAATATTTCAAATATCAAAATACGGAAATTTCGAAGGCGACCGCAACGTCTTTCACGTGCCGGACGCCGCGCCGGTCCCGGACGACAGCGATCCGGTTTTTCGTTCCGTCAAGGAAAAGCTTCTGAGGGCCCGCGCCAAACGCAAGCGCCCCCGGCTCGACGACAAGGTCCTGGCCGACTGGAACGGCCTCACGATCGCGGCGATGGCCCGCGGGCATCAGGCGCTGGGAGACGAAAAGTATTTGAAGGCCGCGCAGAAGGCTGCTACGTTTATTCGCAGCCATATGACCGACGCCCAGGGAGGCCTCCTGCACCGCTGGCGTGACGGCGCCGCCGCGCATCGGGGGCTTGTCGACGATTACGCATTTCTCATCCACGGCCTCATCGAACTGTACCAGTCCGATTTCGACCCGGCGTGGATGGACTGGGCGGTCGGCCTGCAGTCCATGCAGGACGCGTTGTTCTGGGATGAAAAGGGCGGCGCGTATTTTCTGGATGACGCAAAAGATCCCACGCTGCTCGTTCGGTCCAGGGAATTCGAAGACATGGCTGTCCCTTCCGGCAATTCCGTCGCGGCCCTGAACCTCTTGCGGCTCGCCGATTTCACCTATGAGCAGGACGGCCGGTCGCGCGCGGAGCGGATTCTGCGCGCGGCGGCCGGCTGGCTGGACCGCGCGCCGGACGCGTGCCCCCAGATGCTCATCGCGCTCGATTATGCGCTTGACCGGTCGAAGGAAATCGCGATCGTGGGCGGCGCCGGCGATTCGAAAGTCCAGGAGATGCTCAAAACGGTCCGCCGCGCGTTTTTGCCGAACAAGGTGGTGGCTGTGTCGGACGGGAAAACCCCGGCGGGCAGGCTGTTGCTGCTCGAGGGGAAAACGGCTGGCCCGCACGCGTATGTCTGCGAAAGAGGCCTGTGCAAGAATCCGACGGGCGACCCCGCGGAGCTTCTCAAACAAGTGTCTGATGTCAAGCCTTTGAAATGGTGATCCGCCGCCGTCTGCTTCGCATGTTCGTGATCGCAGTCGGCGTCTTTGCCCTTTCCGCGCCGGCGGCGGCCCGCATTCGAACGTCTCAATACTCCGACAAGGATCTCGCCCGGCTCGGCGCGCGCATCTACGAGACGCTCCTCACGCTGGCCCGGCAGGACGAGGAGGTTTCGTCGGCCGCGTACGCGAAACTCGCCGTGCGGACGTGGGCCTATCAGTCCCTCCTGCAAATTCTGGACGAGGAGCAACCCGTGGAAAAACTGCCGATCCCGCCGCATTCCGATGGCTGGCGGCATCTCGTGGCGCTCCTCATGCAGGCCAACAGATTTGAGGAAGCCATGCAGGCGACGAATCGGGCGGGGCAGACATTCGATGAGGGGGAACGGCGGTTCCTCGAAGTCGTCTGCCTCAACGAGTTGGATCGCGGCGCCGAAAAACCTGCGGCGCGCCTTCTGGAACTCATGCAAAATCCGCTCGTGGTCGAGCGGCTGGTGACGCGCTGGTGGCAATCGTCGGTCCCGCCGTTTCGCGAGGCGGGATTCAGAATCCCCTTCGAGCCCGTGGACGACACGCAGCGCTCCATCCTCCAGCTTCTTCAACCGGTCATCCGTGAAACCATGACGCGCGTCCGGCGCGACCGGCAGATTGATTCGTGGGTATTACGAAGTCCGGAAGCGGCGCCGGGCCAGGAAATTCTTTTCGAGGGCGGCGGTCCGGTCGAACCGAACTGGCGGGGTGTGACGTTCGTCCAGGATCGGAAAACCTTCCCGGTGGTGCATCGCCGCGCCATGGGGCACAAAGACAGAAGCAGCGGATTGTATCGCGGGTCCGCCGTGCTTGGCGTGCCGCCGGAACTCCATCCGGGCGGCGCCGGCATCGTCGTGCCCAAACTCGGACAGTTCGATATCCGGATCACCTCAACCCCGGCGCCGGCCCGGATCCAGTCCGTTTCTCCCGACCGCGCGGTTCCGGGCGGCTGGATGCAGATTAATTCCGTCGGCCTTCAGGCGGGCCGCAACCAGGCGGTGCATGTGACGGAAAAGGACAAAGCGAAGATACAGGAGTGGACCGTCACCGCCGTTTTCTCCCAGGCCGGACAGGAATGGCCGGTGGATCGAAGCGTTCAGGCCTGGCAGGGATGGATCCAGGACCTGCTGATGTTCAAAGTGCCGGCGGAATTGTCCCGGGGAAGCGCCCAGGTGACGCTCAAAGTGGTCGACGCCGTTTCGGAGCCGTTCCAGTTCCTCGTCATCGACTGGCCGGACATGGACGACTTTCAGAGGAGCGATCGCGGCGATCTTTTCGCGGCCATGCCCAACGAATCGTTGAAGCTCTCGTTCCGCCGGCCGGTCGACGACATCGTCGGCCTCGTCGAACAGCCGAGCGGCAAAATGGTCGTGTGGCGTCCGGAAGTTAAGCCGGCGGCCGGGCAGATGTTCGCGGACGGCAAATGGCGAGTGCCGGCGGAGTGGGAGATCGGGATTCACGAGGTCTTCTGGGCCGCGCGCGTGGGCGGACTGTGGGCGGTCGGCGCCGTCGCGGGCGAAACGCTCACCGTCTCGCCGTTCGCGCCGGCGCCCGAACACCTGCACGCGACCTACCTCCGGAAAATCGAGGAGGCCAGCATCACGACTCACGGCGCGAAAGGATACGAAACGATCAAATTGCGGCGCGGCGACCTCGTCATTCACGGCGAGGGAATCGAAACCGGCGAGACCTACGACCTCTCGGTCCGGTTCGCGGTCGGCAACGTCTTCTCGAGCCGCCGCGTCTCGGCCTACGACCATGTCCAGGTCATCAGCCTCAATCCGGCCGGACCGCCGCCGGAGTTCGTCGAAGTCCGCCGGGTCGTCGGCGACATCGCCGGAATGCCGGCCAGCATCCCGGTCCGGGACTGGGGCGGCGTCATGGGCGACCTCTTCACGGCGCAAACCGAATCCGGCAAGGCCGCCGTCGAATGGCTGACGGAAGTCCGCGCGAAACTCCGGATCGCCAATTTCGAGGACCAGCCCTCCATCAAACAGATGCTTCAGACCCTCCTCATCGACACCTTCCCCACGTCCCCCTGGGGCGGACAGTGGATGTACGTGCGCACGCCGGCGCATTCGTCGCTCACGTTTCTGGCGCATGACTGGCGGGGCGTGTTGAAAGCGCAATTCTATTCCGGTGGAATCGGCGCGGGTCTCGTCGAGTACGACGTGTTGCTCGGAAACGAGCGCGCCGAAACGTACGGCGTCGCCGCGGACAATCTGTATTGGACCTATCCGTGGGCCACCAATGGCCTCGGCAATCTCGTGACGGACGCGATGCGTTCGGTCAGCGGCGCGGACGTCGCCGTCCACAACACGCTGGGACTCCGCGGCAATCTCCCGGCGGGCCCGGTCAACAAGGAACTCATCGAGCACATCCTGCCCTTCGACAACGATCTCATTGTCCTCCATCTCAAGGGCGCGGATATGCAGGGTTTCCTGAAAGACGCGTTCGCGGCCGGCAAGTTCACCTACCCGTCCGGCATGTTTCTGGAAGTCGACAGCGGCCCGAAATCGCTGGAGGTCACGGTCAATTTGGGCGCGGGAAAAGTTTTCTCCAAGGACGCCGTCTACCGCGTCGCGATGCCGTCCTATTTCGCCGAAAAACGTGCCGGCTATCCCAAAACCGCGCTTGCCACCCAAAGGGACGACGACGGCAAATCCGTCCGCGAAGCCCTCATCGAATACATCCGGAAAAAATCCCCGGTCGCGGCCGACCGCGCCCCGCGCGTCGTCGAGCGCCTGCGCTGACGGCAGACTTTGCCCATGAAAAACGAAGTCGAAATCCGGAAATTATCCGAAGAGGAAAGGAAGAAGCTCGGCGTCGAAGCATGGCCGATCTGGACATGCGATCCGAGCACGTTCGACTGGCATTACGATGACGACGAGGACTGCTGCATCCTCGAAGGGCAGGTCACGGTCCGGACACCGGCGGGCGAGGTGAGTTTCGGTCCCGGCGATTATGTCTCGTTTCCAAAAGGTCTCTCGTGCACGTGGGTGGTGTCGAAGGCGGTCCGGAAACACTATCGCTTTCGCTGAAACGCGTCGGCGGAACGCCCACGGTGCCGTGGCTTCTGCCACCCCTTGGAGGTGATGATCGTGGAGAACGATGCTGCGAAAATTCTATGGCATCAAAGGCCATGGATGATTCTTTTCTTGTTGTTTTTCGTGCTGGGACCCTTTGGCCTGCCGATCCTTTATCAAAGTCCCAATTTCGGCAAACGGTCAAAAATCCTTCTCACGATCGTCATGATTCCCTATACTTGGTACCTCTGCGTGCTCACCCTGAAGCAGTTCCGGGAGGCGTCCCAAAAAATCGCGGCGCTGCAGGAGCAGATCAAGTAACCATCAAATCTCCCGCGCACTCTGGCCTGCGACCCACTCACAAAAAAAGCCAACGGGCGGAATCGAACCGCCGACCTACGCATTACGAGTGCGTTGCTCTACCGTCTGAGCTACGTTGGCAACCATAACTACAAGAGAGAATTATAAAAGTACGCCTCATACGGCAATCGCCTCAGTGCCCTTTTTGTGCCCTTTTGTTTTCTCCTCGGCCGTCTCATAGGCCTCCATCAGCCTCTCCATCGACTCCGACAGGCGTTTCGTATAATAATGGGTATAAATCCGCGCCGCTGTGATTGTCTTGTGCCCCATCAGAGCCATCCTTTCGTCCAAGTCTACCCCGTTCATGGCCAGGTACGAGCCGAACGTGTGGCGAAGGTCATGCATCCGGACCCGCCGTGTGATCCCCACGCGCCAGAGCGCCTGATTGATCGCGCTACGACAGTCCCTAGTTTGCCTTCCCTTCCATGAAAAAACAAATCCCGAATCGTCCACCGGTTGTCTGTCAATAATACCGGCAAGCTGTTTCGTCAACGGAATGATCCGCGGCTCGTCGTTTTTCGTGACGGGGATCCGGATGACGCCGGCCACGCGATCTATGTCCTCGTACCGCATCCGGAATATCTCGCCCCGGCGCATCCCCGAATAAATGCAGAATAAAACGAGATCCATCCCGCGCGTCCCATCGGGCTTGAGCCTCGCAATTTCATCCGGCGCCAGAATCGTCGGCGGTCGAAGAGGCAGCTTCGTTTTCGGGCTTCGAACATGCCGCATCGGATTGTCGCCGATGAATCCGCCGCCGACCGTGTGGCCATCCTCGTCCGTCATGCCGGCATGCGCGAATTTGAAGAAGGACCGAAGATACGCCAGTCGGCGGCTGACGGTCGCCGGGCAGACCTTCTGCTTCATTTCAATCCGCCACTTTTCAATATCAAACACAGTGATTGACGAGAGTCGGCGTTCGCCCCATCGCACTTCGGTATTCCTCATGAACACTCTTTCCACGGGATAAGATTTCTTGGCCTTCTGCGCCCATGGATAATAATGCTGGTCCAGGAATTGCTTCACCGTGATCGACCCTCGCTCCTTCGAGCCAACATGCACCTTCGCTTCAAATTCACGAATCCTCTCGGCATAGAACGTCTCTGCAAGCCGCAGCGTACGGAATTTCTTCCGCCCGCGATGCTTCATGCCGATCTGATTCCAGTAATAGAAATTGACGCGATATTCGCCACTCGGTAATCGCGTGATCGCTCGAACGCCCATGGGATTTGTCCCCTACGCGGCCCGTCTGACCTTGGCCGCTGTTTCGACCCGGGATCGTTTCACGCGCTTGTTTGTGGCTCGGAACGACGCAACCAGGGCTTCGACGGCGCTGATCTGGTCCGGCGTGAGATCCGCGTACTCGCCTCCGACACTGACGCGCTCGCCGACCATCATCCGGTCGCCCTCCCGCTTCGGCTGGACCCGGTCCTTGAACTCAAGCGCATAGACGTTTCCATCCGCCTCAAGAAGGAGGCGCATGCCCACGGATTCGAAATACGCGGCGAGCTTGTGAATCGGCGGCATGCTCTTGCCGATGGAGAACTGATAAAGGCTGTAGTGGGTTGTATCCTTCTTGCCGAGCCCGTTGACGATTTCTTGAACGGTCAGCTCTCGCGCCTTGGCGCGCTTGCGGAATATCTCGTATATCCTTTCACCTTGCTCCATGGATGGCCCCCTTTGCGGTAGTGCGCGAATTATCCCAGCCGCGACCGGTCATGTCAAGGTTTGTGGATAGCCTGTTGGTATTGTGGACAAATTGCCCCAAACACATTGACATTAGTATTAAATACTAATACCTTGCGGCCACATGAATGCCAAGACCAACCCCGTCTATCTTCCGAAGTCCTTCGTTGTGGCGAACCTCCCCCATTCCGACCGCGCCGGTGAAACCATCTGGACCCGCCGCGCCAATGACTATGTCCTCAATGTTCGGGCCAACCCGAATCTGGGTCTGCCCTACGCGAGTTACCCCCGGCTGTTTCTCATGTGGCTCACCAGGCAGATTTTGATCACAGGGCAACGGCGAATAGAACTCGACGAGTCCTACCATTCGTTTCTAGCAGGGCTTGGCTTGAGTCCGGACGGCCACACGCGCCGGCGATTCTACGACCAAGTCAGCCGGCTTCTGGCGTCAACCATCGCATTCGGTCGAATGTCCGGCGTGATCGAGCAAATGAGAGTCGCCGTGGAGTTTGAACTCTGGTGGGACCCCAAGCGACCGTATGAACGATCCCTCTTTCAAACAGAGATCCGCGTAACGGCGGAGTTTTATCTTCATGCGGTGCAATCGTCGATTCCATTGCGACCGGATGCCATCTGCACCTTGAAACGCTCATCTCTGGCGATCGATCTCTATGCCTGGCTCACCTACCGCTTCAGTTATCTCCGTACCGCAACGGCTATTCCCCTATGTGCCCTGTTCTGTCAGTTTGGAGCCGATTATTCCCGGCTGCGCTTTTTTAAACGCGCGTTGCGTGAAAATCTCATCCGGGTACTCGCAGTCTATCCGGATGCGAAAGTCGAACTCGAAGCTCGACATCTGATCTTGAGGCCATCCCCGCCGTCGGTTCCACAATAGTTGTCCACACTTCCGTGTGGATTCTGGGAATTGTGCACGGTATCTTGTCACACGGCCGTCCGAGAGAAACGCACGATATGCTGTCACGTCCGGCCTGTGCATCTTGTCACGCTGTACTGGTAGTATCCCTTTTAGAAACTTGTAGTATCCGCCGCGCGATTGTGGAAAATCTGCCGCCAATCAATCCTCCAAACAAAAAGATTCAGCCAGAGAAAATCTGATTTTGACTGATCAGTGATCTGTCGCGATACTTGATCAACGTCGTTCAGGAAAACCCCGTCGCCTCCCGAATCACCGGAATTCTGAGGGGGATATTCATATCGAGGAGGCCGACGATGAACCGAACGCAGTCGAAGTCGAAGCAGCATTCCTGTGGTAATTGAACGAGCCCACGACCCCGTTGAAGAAGCCACTGAGGCTACATGTCTTCTTACGTCGAATCACCCGTCATCTTGATCTGCCATTCCTGAAGGCTCCTGAATTCCGAAAGATTCTCACTGGGCGCGCGGTGCCGACCTTGGATCAGTATTTGAAGATCCTCTCATCATCGGGAACACCAAATGTCATCCCTTATCAGCAGGCGCTCTATGTTCTCGGCCAAGATATAGGCGCCCATCAGAAACTGCCCGGGGATGGCATCCTGACCACAAAATGGTCCCGAGGATCTTTGATCGGGATCGAGGACTTAAAGGATGGTCAGCAGCGGGGCGTCGAAGATTTGGTGCGACACTTTCGAATGAAAAACAAAGAGGAAATCTACCGGACGGAAACTCGCAAGGAAACTCCGCCACAAGCACCGTTGCCAGGCTTCGAGGAATCTGCCGTGAAGAAAGATCTTGGGCAGAACAAAATTATTCCTTTTCCCAGGAAGGATTTCCCTGAAGAGCCGGCCTAAAACGAGTTGTGGACTGCCGGCTTGTACGACTTCTCGACATATTCATCGAGGTCGGTCCTACGGAAGACGCGCCGGCGGCCCGCTTTTGCAAAAGGAATCTTCCCCTCGGATACAAGGTTGGCGATTGTGCCGAGCGACAAGCGCAAATAACAGGCGGCTTCTACAGAATTCAGGTACGGGCCAGATGGAATGGGCACGTCCGGAATCCCGGGTTTACGCTTACAGATTTCTTCGGTTTTCTGTGCCTCGTTCGATTCTGTTTCTGGAACCGTCACAATGGACCACCCCCATCAGTTTATTCGGTCTTACAGTGTCTATACTGCATGTACCAGTGATTTGTCCAGTAGTCAATAAATTAGTATTAAATACTATATCCGTTTTCTGGAGGGCACACCCACGGCACGCACTCCCGACGGATAGACGAGCGTCCCGCGGCGCGTGAGCAGATAATCCAGCCAGCCAAGATTTTTTGCTCGCTCGAAGCTGACAATGATGGATGGGACGTATTCCGGCTCGTACGGCGACCAGAGGGGGCGGTGGCCCATCTCCCATGGATAGAGATTTCCCTTGGCGGCGTTGCATTTTCGACAGGCCGCGAGGGTGTTCATCCACGAATTCCAAGGGGCTGCAATGTTCTGGAGTTTCACTCGTGGAACTTCGTATGCTCGGCGAAGATTCGGCGGACAAACGTGCCACCGTGATCGGGGAATGATGTGGTCGCAGTCCAGTTCCTCCATACGGCCGCGCTTGCCGCACCAGGCGCAGGTCATGTCGTCCCGGTAAATCACCTTCAATCTTGACCAGGCCGGGTTCGACGGAATCCCGTTGAAATTCAACAGGCGTACGACCCTCGGCAGAGGGATCGACAATCTTTGCGAACGGATCGGTTCCCTCTCGTCACCGTCTATTAGATCGGCTTTGGAAGTAACGAGCAGACAGATTGCCTCCATCACACGGATGACCGACACCGGCAGAAAACTGGAATTCAAAAGCAACGTTGGTTGAACCAGTACACCAGTCACATCATTCCTCCTGAACATAATTGATCAAGCCCGCACTCGGTTTTGATCCGAGACCTCCGCCTTACCCCGGCGACGTGCTGCCACTCACACCATGCGGGCGTTGAATACGGTGTTGCCTGTTTGTTCGGATCACCCGGCTCCAAGGAGGGGGGCCGCCGCTGCGTTTTTGATCCGGCCCCCCTCCGCCGCTTTCAAACTCGTCTACCGTAAACATCGTTCCTCCTTACTGCTCACAGCAGATTGACCACACGCTCGGCCAATCCCTTCTCACCCAGCACGACGCTCAGCTTAGACGCGCCCGCGACCTTCTCCAGCACCTCCAGTTCCTTGAGGCGCATCAGAACCGCATTGTCCTCCATGAGCTTCGCCGTGTTGAGCTGGCTGCGCATGGCTGCCGTCTCCTCGCGTCGCAGAATCACGTTCGCCTCGGACGCCTTCTTGGCCTCGAGCACCTTGTTGAGCAACGTCTTCATGTCGCCCGGCAGGATGATGTCTCGAATGCCAAGACCGATCACGTGAATGCCGAACTCGCTCGCGCGTCGGCGAATGACGGACTCGAGTTCCTTCGCAACGTCGGTCTTGTCGACCAGAAGCGGCTCAAGCTCTCGTGTGCCGACTGCGGCACGAAGCGCCAGCTGCGCCTCACGATACAGCGCCTGCGCCACGTCTCCGACCGTTTCGACGGACTTGCGGGCATCAACGATGCGATAGGTCACGATCGCGTTCATCCGGAGCGTGACCTTGTCGGCCGTCATGATCTCCTGGCCGGCCACGTCGAGTACCGTCTCGCGCACGTCGAGGTGGTAGAACTTGACCTTGCCGACGTTCTTCCACGTCGCATACTTGCCCGGAGCCAGTGTCTTGACGTATTCACCGTCCTTGAAATAGACGCCGGCGTGACCCTCCTCGACGTTGAAGACATTGAGCACTGCATCGACACCCCCCGACTTCAGGATGACGTCGATGCTCTTGTGCTCGAACAGCACGGCCCGCGCGTCAACGATCTCCGTCTTGATGTCGCGGAACTTGGACCACATCGCGTAGAGACCTGCATCCAGCACGCGGCTGAACCGGCCGTCGATCCACACGAGCGCGCGCTCATAGTCCTTCAGGTCCAGTACCACCGCCTCGTCCTTGAGGACACCGGACTTGACGATGATGTCGAGCTTGTCATGGTCCAGCCAGGGGTCGCGCTGGGACACAACATCGATCCGGATGCGGTTCAGAGGATCCACGAACCAATGTCGGCCTGTGGCCAGAATTTTCCGGAACTCCCCATCGTAGAAGTACAGGCCCCTCTCGTAGGAACGAATCTTCCGGTATCCAATCAAGAACATGGCGATTCACCTCCCTTTCTGATTTTTGATTTCGCCTTTCTCGATATGTGTTGAAATAAGGCCCTCAGGAGACGAACGGCAAGTCCAACTGCACATCATCCGCGGAGCGTCGCTTGAGCATCGCTCGCATGGGTTTTCCGACGAGTATGAAATCCGTCGGAGGTTGCCACGGTCGGCGATGCGGTATCTGCGAGCTGCAGGGCGGCGTATTTGTGTTGCCTCCGACAGACGCCGGCGCGTACTTCCGGTGCGGCCATTATCCGCGCGTCGGCCAGTTGATCGAGCGTTCGTCTCCATCGGACGCGTTCTGAGCCCGCTTGCGCGGTTTTCCACTGGCGGGTGTTTCCACCCGAAGTTGGTGCGGGATTCGAACCCGCGACTCTCAGGTTCACAGCCTGATGCTCTGCCTGCTGAGCTAACCAACGTCTGGCTCCGGGCACGTTTAGAATCCATTGGCGGAACGCACAAATGAAATCCAAGATACTTGGTCACCTGTGCGCCGCTGGCGTGCCCGCGCCAACGTTCGTATTTGTTCGAAAATGGCTGGGGAGGCAGGCTTCGATCCTGCATAGCGAGATCCAAAGTCTCGCGTCCTACCTATTAGACGACTCCCCAATGACCAGGGGTACGGGGATTCGAACCCGCGGTTTCCGCGCTGAGAACACGGCGGCCTGCCGATTAGCCGATACCCCCACAACAGGGCGGATGGGACTTGAACCCACAGACTCCGGCTTGAAAGGCCGGCGGCTCTACCATTCGCCTACCGCCCCAAAACTGGCCGAGGCGAGACTCGAACTCGCAAGGACTACTTTCGTCCACGAGGACCTCAACCGCGCGTGTATTCCAGTTCCACCACTCGGCCGAATGCGGGTGACAGGACTTGAACCTGCACGGGGCTCTGCCCCAGCGGGTCTTAAATCCGCCGCGTATCCCATTCCGCCACGCCCGCAAAATTGGCGATGGAGAGAGTCGAACTCTCACGATCTTACGATCAACTGTTCTTGAAACAGCCGCGTATTCCGTTCCGCCACATCGCCACAAATCCGCTCGGAAGGATTCGAACCCTCATTACGACGTTCGAAGCGTCGCGTGATATCCAGTTTCACTACGAGCGGTCATTGGTCTTACTGGGCCTCTCGGCGCGATTCGAACGCGCAGTCCCCGATTTAGGAAATCGGTGCCTTTTCCAATTGGGCGACGAGAGGTCGCTCCTGCGCCATCCCTGGCGCCCGCGACATTTCCTCCATCCGGTCGGTCAGATTTGGTGGGCACGCTCGGACTTGCACCGAGGTTTTCAGTTTGTAGGACTGATGTCTTCGCTGCTGGACCACGCGCCCGTACTTGAAGTTTGGTCAGGGAACCGAGATTTGAACTCGGACGACCGCGTCCCAAGTGCGGCGGACTACCAGATTATCCCATTCCCTGATGGCGGCTCGGACGAGTGCTGCCCTCGTACCTCGGCTGTGACAGAGCCGTGTGCAGGCTGCTACACCACCGAGCCGTATGTACCTCACACATCAAATCCACGGGGTGGGACTCGAACCCACGATCTCGCCCCAGTCCGGAGCTAACGCAGGTTATAGGCCTGCTGCATTGGCCGCTATGCTACCCGTGGGTAAATGCTCGGCGCGGTGCGAGTCGAACGCACGCGGACTACTTCAGCCCACCGCCTTATCAGGACGGCGCTTTTACCGTTCAGCCACACGCCGAAAAGTGGAGGCGGAGAGATTCAAACTCTCATCTGCTGGGTGCAGACCAGCCGTGTTATCGTTCTCACTACGCCCCCGAAAAGCCGCCACTGCGAATCGAACGCAGGTCTGAAAATTACGAGTTTTCTGTTCTGCCACTGAACTATGGCGGCGAGAATTGCCCTCCGCGTGACTCGAACACGCATCCGAGAGGTAGAAACTCCCGTTTCTGTCCAATTGAATTAGGAGGGCGCAGGTAAGCCCGATGTCGGAATCGAGCCGACGTTCACCGCTTACAAGACGGTTGGTCTGCCACTGACCTAATCGGGCGTGACACGGCGGTCGGTACCGCCCCGACTTTGATGGTTTTGCAGACCATCCCAGAGCTTCTCTGCTCGCCGCGAAGTGGGCACTCGTGGGATCGCACCACGCTCTTCCGGTCTTCAGCCGGACGCAACGACTACGCCTGCTCAGTGCCCATGGTCCCCGACCCGCCCTTCGGGCGAGTACCTCGGGGATTCCTTTCAGTCACAGGCCGGCTCGGTTCTGCCCCGAGACCTTCGGTTTTGGAGACCGACGTTCTACTGTTGATACTACCGGCCTATTTCGGAGAGCGGAGGTATCGCACCCCACCCCGCATGGCGGGGCCATCCGTCTTCGGAACGGCGATCGGGCTTCCCGGTTTCACTCTCCACAACGGAAGGCGGCGGTCCCGACCTCCATGGACGGAGGAAGTGCCGCAGAGCGACAGGGATGTCGCGAACGGCCGACCCGCATCCGCTTTAAGCGGACCGACTGTCTTCCAAACAGCGCCCCGCCCGCGAGGTTCACCTTCCCTATAGCCTCGGCGCGACTTGAACGCGCAATCTCCTCCTTCGCAAAGAGGTGTCCTGTCCAGTTGGACGACGAGGCTGTTTTGAGCGGGCGACCGGAATTGCACCGGCACCGACAGTTTGGAAGACTGTCATGCTGCTGTTGAACACCACGCCCGCATCTTGCGGAGAGCCGAGGTCTCGATCCTCATCCACTTTCGCGGACCCTCTGGTTTCAAACCAGTGCCTCGCCCTGCGAGGTTGACTCTCCGTAACGGAGGGCGAAGGTCCCGACCTCCATGGACGGAGGAAGTGCCGCCGAGCGACACGGATGTCGCGAACGGCCGACCCCTATCCGCGCATGGCGGACCAACTGTGTAGCACACAGCGCCGATCCCCGATCGATTCACCCTCCACTTGGAGCGGCATACGAGAATTGAACTCGTGTCTTCACGTTGGCAACGTGATGTATTGCCCCTATACGAATGCCGCAAAAATGGCGCAGGAGAGATTCGAACTCTCACGCTCGAATAGAGCACGAGTTTCTGAGACTCGCGTGTATCCCAGTTCCACCACTGCGCCGTATCTTGGGCCCGGTGGGACTCGAACCCACATCTCCCGGATTAAAAGTCCGGTACTCAGCCAATTGAGTTACAAGCCCATCACTACCCTTTACCGTCTTTGTCCGATTTCAATTCCATCACCTCCTTCAAACCGTTTGAAAAAACTCCGAGGGTGGGATTCGAACCCACAGTGCGAAATCCGCGGCGCATTAACAGTGCGCTGCCCGACCAATTAGGCGACCTCGGAATACAAATGGACCCGGGGAGACTCGAACTCCCAATGGGCGTAACGCCCGCCAGATTAAGAGTCTGGGGCCATTCCAATTAGGCGACGAGTCCATAGCGGAGGCCGGAGTCGCACCGGCTTAAGAGGGTTATGGGCCCTCGAAGACGGCTCCGCCGTCCACCTCCCCTCCGCAGTTATGTTGATGCGGAAGATTTTCCAGTCAGAATATCGCGGTTAGTCCGATCTCCGTGACGAACACACCGCGCCTCCGTCTCCAACGTGTCCGCCACCAAGGGCAGGTCGGAGAGTGTGTCTTTCAGACATTCCCCAACTGTCGTCAAAATCCGCTGAGTAGTCTGACGCGCCGTGGGATCGTCAATCGTCACGAACCGCACCGTGTACTTCAAAACGTACGTCTCCATTTTCTCCGACCTCCTTCTTGAGAATTTGTCCCGGCCCCGGGTATCGAGCCCGGAATGTCCGCCTTATGAGAGCGGCAAGGAGACCATCTCCTTCCGACCGGGAAAAATGGGCGTGGATGGACTCGAACCACCGAAGGGCCAGAGGCCCGCCTGATCTACAGTCAGGTGCAATCGCCGCTCTGCCACACGCCCATCCAGGCAGTCGGGGGTGATCGCTGGGAGTCGAACCCAGGCATGCCGGGCCACAACCGGCCGCACAGACCGCCATGCTCCGACCACACCAAACTGCCCGAAACAAAATTGGCTGGAGAGGCAGGAATCGAACCTGCATACGCAGATCCAGAATCTGCGGTCCTACCTTTGGACGACTCTCCAAAACGAAAAAACAACACCGTATTCACTTGTCAAAGAACTGATCTATGTCGAAACCCCCAGAAAAAACAAAAAACCCCGAAAGCCTTTGAAAGGCTCTCGGGGTTTTGCGTTCGAATATACGCTTGGATCGACTAGATCATGTATGCACCCTATTCCCGAGAGCGTCTATGAGATTCCTATCAGCACTATTAAAGGCCGCCTGCGATATATGGTTGACGGTTGTCTCACTGGGCAAATAAATCCCCGTCCGTGAGCACATCGCGGCCCATAGGCATAATGGTTGCTGATTGGATTTAAGACTTTCTCTCAGGGTTACTCGAACCATAGTTGTCTCCCCAAAACATTTTGCGGGCAACGCCCGCTGCTTTTGTTCGGATTATCGACTTTTATTTTAAAAAGTCAAGCAAAAAAGATTTTTAGTCCGTAACCAATTGATGAGTATCGAACGTATGTAGTTTGATCCGAAACCAAAAACGATCAAAGAATACGATTATGCGCCGCAGACACACGTGGTGCCGCACGAGCGCATATTCCGTGCCGCATCCACATCCCGCTGCCCCGTGCCCATTCCCTCCGCAACACGCGATCGCCGGCGGCACTCGTCCCGCCCGCCTCCGGCGGCCGGGACGAACCCGCCCACGTCTGTGCTTCCCGATCAACCGCGGCGGCAGGGGCAATGTGCGAACCCGTGATCGTGAAGGCAACGTCAGCGCTTTTTCGGCGGCCGTCGCCCTGCGGCAAAAATTGCCGCAGGACGAAATCGGTCGCCCAGCGAGTGCGATTCCGGGAACGAAATACGGGTCCTCATTGAAGCGCTCGCCCACGCCGGTGGAGATTCATGGCGAGCGCAAAACAACTTTCGGAGGGGCTATCCCAGGAGCCGCTTGCCAGCAGATAAACAGCTGTCGGTACGCCGCATTCCGCCCGAATTCCCGCCGTCGTCTCTCTCGGCGTCGTCCGTGCCGCAGTAGCGGCACGGCGACG
>MFPR01000027.1:0-551 GCA_001784175.1 Candidatus Lindowbacteria bacterium RIFCSPLOWO2_12_FULL_62_27 | reverse complement strand
CGCAGTAGCGGCACGGCGACGTCCGTTCGCTCGGTCGGCGGCGGCAAGGGGCATCGTCCGCAAAAATAAAAGGTATTCAAAGGAGACGGCCACATCTGTCGGACATTTGGAATGTGGCCGTCTCCAACCCGCTGTTGGTGCTTTTATTTTTGCAGCGATCCCGTGCCCCTTGACTCCGACCCTGCGGTGCGTGGCGCTGACTATCTGGGGCGCAATTTTACGCATCCTCGGGTCGGCGTGCTCCATTCGGCGTATTTCATCCGAGGTGTTCCCCTCGGACTCCCCGCATCCCTGCAATTTTCCGGGGACATCCCTGTCCCCGGTTGTGTGGAGACGTCCACGTACCCGTCTACATCATATGTTGATTTTTTTCGTCCGCCTCAGTTGAAGAACTGATGAGGCGGACGAAAAAAATTTTCGTCGTCGCAAAATGAAAAGGAGGGATCAGACATGAGATTAGCCGTTACAGGTTCACGTTGTTTGACGGGCGATCATTACCGCGCCGTCGTCTTCGCCGCTCTGGACGCCATCCACAGCGTTACGCCCATTAC
>MFPR01000026.1 GCA_001784175.1 Candidatus Lindowbacteria bacterium RIFCSPLOWO2_12_FULL_62_27 | reverse complement strand
CCACCGCCGCACTCCCACAGACCGAATCCCCCCGCCCTCCACAGCCGTAGCGCCAGTAAGAAATTCCGATTTACTCATCCTTGCCGAAAGGACACGTCCCCCATTCGGAGGCTCAAGAATTCCCAGACCCGACTGCGGTCGTGCATTCACGCCTCGGAACTCCCGTGGGATAGATCGTAGAGCGTTCCATTACTTATGCGAAACTCAATAGTAATGCGCGACGGCGCATCCAGAGGAAGAGGATAGGGGTGAGATAAAGGACGTGAAAGGTCGAGGTCACCATGCCACCCATCATCGGGACGGCGATATGCCGCAGCATTTCCGCGCCGGGGCCATCGGACCACAGAATCGGGAGAAACCCGATCAGGGTGGTTGCGACTGTCATGAGTTTTGGCCGGAGCCTCCGTACGGCGCCCTCGAAGACAGCCTGTTCGATGTCCGCGACTGACAGGATCGGACCCGCTTGGAGCCGGCACCTGTCCAGCGCCTCCTTCAGGAAGACCACCATCACCACGCCTGTCTGGACTGCGACCGCGTAGAGCGCGATATACCCAACCAGCACGGCGACCGTCGTCGGGTAACCAGCCAGCGCCTGGGAAAAAACGCCGCCCGCCATCGCCGCCGGCACCGACAGCATCAGGATGGTTGCTTCCATCCATGAGCGAAACGCGAGTTTGAGCAGGTACAAGATGATCACGAGGACGACCGGGAGTGCGACCGCGAGGCGGCGGTACGCGCGGTCTCGATATTGATATTGACCAACGATCTCACATTGCACGTCTCGTGGAAGTTCCGCCGAAAGTCTGCGGCGGGCCTCGTCGACTGCGCGGCCGCTGTGGTCGGCCGGAACGTCCGCGTGGACATATCCGGCCCAACGGCCATTCTCACGCCGGATCGCGGCCGGGGAGGTCGTCAACCGCACGGTTCCGAGCCTCGACAGTGGAACCGTCCCGCCGTCCGGCAGGACCACCGGCAGTTCCTCGATCTTGTGAATTTCGTCGACGTAGTCGCGCGCAAAGAGCACGGTGACGGGATCGTCGGCATCCTGAAGGGCAGGGCTGTCCCAGGGTCCGCCGCGAAATCGGGATACTTCCGCGCCCGACAATGCCACGCGCAAGTACTCGGCGGCATCGCGTTCCGTCAGCCCGAGGCCGGAGAGCATCCTACGGTCGAATTGGACGTCCAGAAAAAATCCCCGGGTCGTGCGTTCCGCATACACGTTCCGCACTTGGGGGATTGCCGCGAGAACCGTCTCGGCCTTGACGGCTGCGGTTTCGATCAGATTCAGATCGTCCGCGAGAAGAACCACGCCGACCTCCGTCCGCACGCCCGTGGCGAGCATATCCATCCTACCGCGGATCGGCTGTGTCCAAGCATTGATCCAACCGGGAAACTGCATGGTACGATCCATCCCAGCGATCAGCTTCTCTTGTGTCATTCCCTGCCGCCATGACGACTTGGGGTTGAGCGTGATCGTGGTTTCGATCATGGAGATCGGTGCGGGATCCGTAGGCGATTCGGCGCGGCCCGCTTTGCCGAACACCGTCGCCACTTCGGGAAATGTCCGGAGGAGTCGATCCTGTTTTTGAAGGACCCAGCCGGCCTCCTTGAGGGGCAACCCCGGCAGCGTGGTGGGCATGTAAAGGATCGTACCTTCCTCGAGCGGCGGCATGAAGCTTTTGTCCATTCGCCACCAGAAAGGGATCGTAACAAGCATCAGGACATTCAGCCCGACCACCGCCCGCCGATGCCGCATGGCCCACCGAAACGTCGGCGCGTACAGCGCGTGGAGCGCGCGGCTCACCGGAACACGCGCATCGGGTGTCGGTCGAATACGCCCAAGAAGCAGTGCGATGAGGGCCGGGGCGAGTGTGATGGACAGAATCACGGATGTCGTCATCGCAAACGTCTTGGCCAGCGCCAGCGGCCGGAACAGCCGGCCTTCCTGTGCCTCCAGCAGAAACACAGGCAGGAACGAAAAAAGGATGATGGCAAGCGAGAAAAAGAGGGGACGGCCGACTTGCGTCAGGGCGTCCGCGATCGATGTTTCCCCGGATGAATCGCCGCCCGCCTCCTCTCTACTCCTGTGAATGTTTTCCACCATCACCAGCACGGCGTCGACGATCTCGCCCAGCGCGATCGCAATTCCTGCCAGTACCGGAACGTGCACCGCCACCCCGAAGAGCCGCAGAAACAGGAACGGGAGCCAGCAGATGACCGGCAAAATCAGGATCGGCACCAGCGCCGAACGGACATGCATGAGGAAGACGACGCAGACGATCGCGACCGCGATCAATTCCTCCGACAATGTCCAGCCCATCTGCGTAATCGCCTCGTGAACCAGATTCGAGCGGTCATAGACTACCTTCCATTCGACTCCTTCCGGCAATATTTTTTTGGCCTCCACCACACACCGTTTGACGTCCGCCAGGACCCTGACCGCATTTTCGCCCTGTCGCATGACGACGATCCCGCCGACGACTTCTCCCTCACCGTCGAGGTCGGCGATGCCGCGCCTGAGATCAAATGCGATCTGGATGAAACCGATGTCCTGAATCCGGACCGGATTGCCCTCCGGACTTCGCCCGATCACCGCAATCTCGAGCTGATCGAGACTCATCATAGGCGTGACCGCGCGGATCTGGAAGTCACGGCCTGAGACTTCGACCATCCGCCCACCGGCATCTTCGAGCGCGGCGCGGATGCCATCAATCACCGCCGACAGCGACAGACGGTAATGTGCAAGGAGCGGCGGGTAGACATGAATTTGTATCTGCCGTTTCAGCCCACCGACGGCCGCGATCTCCGCCACTCCGGGTGCGGCCGCGAGGATGGGAGCGATGCGGCGTGTCTGCAGTTCGTAGAGTTGCTTGAGATCCCGACGGAAACTTCGGTCGACAAGCGCGTACTGATAAATCCATCCGACGCTCGACGCGTCCGGGCCGATCCGGACCCGAGCGCCGGCCGGAATGCCGGCCCGTATGTCCGGCAGGCGCCGCTCGATCTCCCTGCGCACGGCTCGGGGGTCCGCGCCATCCGACAGCACGGCGTAGACAAACGCGTATCCCATTTCGGAAGACGTTCGAACCGTCCGTACACCGGTGATCGACTGGATCGCCCGGGAAACCGGCCCGGCCGCCTCCCGATCCAGCCGTTCCGTCGGCGCCTCCCAGACAACTTCAACGATCACCTGCGGGTCCGTCACCTCCGGCAGGGCGTCGAACGACATATCCTTCAAACCAAGCGCCGTGAGGACGCACAGGAGCAGAACAGTGGAAATCACGCGGAAGGGAAATCGCACCGAAAGAACGATGATTCGTTCGATCATCGGGCCAGCCGTCCCGCCGAAGCGGCGCCCGCGCGCCCGTATTTGACCGCGGCGTCCAGAAAGAAGAGTCCGGACACGGCGACCGCGTCGCCCTCCTCCAGGCCGTCGAGGACTTCGTAATACACCTCGCCACGACTGCCGATCCGCACCGGCGCCTGCGAGATCGTGATCGCTTCCGAGTCGCCCCGGACGCGCTTGAACGCGAACAAACCGTCCGTGGTGAAGAGGATCGCATCGGACGGGATCGCAAGCTTCGTCCCCTCACTCACGATGATCTCGGTCACGTAAACTTCGGCGTCGTCGGAATCGTCCGCCAGACGTATTGCAAAGCGGGTGGCGGCAGCCGCAGGCTGAACGGTCTCGATCCGGCCGGAAAAAACTCTCGTGCGGCTCCTCATCGGAAACGCCCGGACGAGCAGTCCGGGCCGAAGGGCCGCCCGGTCCGGACCTGTCAGCGTCCCTGCGAGCTGCCCACCGCCTGCTCGCGCGGCGGACGTTCGGATCCACCGTTCGATTCTCAAAGGCCTGATCTCCGCGAACCGCAGGGTCAACAGGTCCGCCTGGAGGAGCGACAATGTGATTTCGACGGACGCGGCGGCGCCGGCCTCCGCGCCGGTCCATGCGTGCCGGCCGCGCTGGAGGACCATGCCGCAGACAGCGCAGACCGCGGGCGCGCGTCTTTGAAAATCAGCGTGCATGGGACAAACGTAGAATTCCAGGCCGGACTCCCCCGGAACCGATACGGGAGGCGGCGCCTCACTCTGCGCCGGCGCCACGGCCCGGCTGTCACTCTCCGCCGAGCGCAGCGCCTTTCGGATTCTACGAACCTCGAACGCGGAAAGCCCAGCCGAAGCCGTCGGTGGAGCAGCCGCATGCATCAAGAGCAACACTGAAAAAAACAGGAGGGACATGGCTGGCCATGTCCCTCCCTTCCAAGGCTTGTCCATCGGCCGGTCAGCCTACCTCGTGCGCCCTCCGAAACCAATCGACCCCGACATCCCGCGCGCAAAGGGGGGCAACACCGCGGAACGGGGACGCGGAGGAGCGCCTGTTCAATGGCAATAGTTATCGGGGCTGTTGAGCATGTGGGAGCCCCATGGAAAAAATCCGACGTCGGGTATCTGCACGGCTTTGTCGGTCCTGGTGTTGATCTCGTAGAGCGAGTGATTTCTCGACTCGCACAGGTAGAGCTTCTGCCCGGAAGGATCGGTCGTAGCCGTTTCGAGCTGCACGTTTTTCCCGATGAAAATTCTTCCCTTGGGCAGGAGCGATTTGAGATCGTACACATAGACAAACCCGGACGAACTCGAAATGACATAGGCCTTGCCGTTCCCGAAATTCACGCCGGTCATGTCGGGCCCCGCCTCAAGCGTCGCGATGACGTCGTGCTTGGCGGCGTCGAAGACCGATACAGTCTCGTCGCCGTTGTTCGGGACCCACATCGTCCTGCCGTCGTGGCTAGCCCATGCGCGCCAAGGTTTGGCGCCGTTCTGGAGCTGGATCACCTTGACGAGCTCATCCGTCCGCGCGTCGATGATGGCGACGGCGTCGAGCGAAATGTCCGCGGCGTAGCCGAACTTCCCGTCCCGTGTCAGCGTCACGTTGATGATCCCCTCGATCTCACCGAGAAGCTCCTCGGAGTTCGGCGTCACCGGCAGATTGAGCGGGATGTTAACACGTTTCACCAGCTCGTGCCGCTTGGCGTCGATCACACCCACCCAGTGCGCGCCGAGGTTGGCCACGTAAGCCTTCGTGCCGTCCGGCGTGAAGGTGATGTTGTGCGGCTCGACAAAGCCCTCAATGCGCCGGACTTCTTTTTCGGTCGCCAGATCGATTACGGACACCGTGCCGGCCTCGATGTTCCCCACGTACGCGAAGCGGTTATCATGGGAAATGTCCATGTGCTCCGGAGCGAAGTCGGCGTCGATAACCGAGGTCACCTTCTGGCTGTCGTAGTCGATGATAAAAATCTTGTTGGCCCGCGTCCCAGACGCGACAATTTTACGTCCGTCCATGGTAAACATCGCCATGTGCGGGTTGGCCCAGTCGGCGAGATGCACTTTTCCGACGACCTCCCGAGTTTGTGAGGAAACGAACGAAATGTCGTTGGAATCCCGGTTGACGACCAGGATCACCTCCCGCGCGTCCGGAACGTCTGCCGCCCGCACGGGCAAGGCGACAAAAACGGTGATACAGGCAAGGAATCTGAGAAATTTCATGATCGTTCGCCTCCTAAAAGTCGACCTGGGTCCGAAGACCCACGGCCAAGTCGTCCGCCGCAACGAGTTCGGCGCGGGTCGAATCGGCCAGCCACTGAACGAACGGCGTCATGTGCAGATGCTCCGTGATGAAAAATCGATAGTACCCCTCCACCAAGCTCTCATTCTCGCCGCCGCCGTTGCCGACCAACTCAAACTGCTGACCTTGGAGACTGCGGATCTCCGTCCGGCTGAGGGCGACCGCCCACACGTCCCGCGGGAAGAAGGTCCATTCCGGCCCGCGTACTTCAATCCCTGCGCTGGCATGCAGGTCGTCGCGTTGCGAAACCACCCGCGTCGAGTTGGCGGCGGTGCCGGGCTGAAGCGTGCGCTGGCTCCCGTACCGGCCGAAAAAATTCATGGTCCGGCTGATGGCCTGGTCAAAGCTCACGCCGTAGCCGATGTTCTCGCGCCTGTCCACCTCGCCCGCCGACCGTACCCAGAACCGGTAATTGCCGTTCTGCAGGCCTTTCCAGAGCCGTGTGCGCACTACAAGCTCGCCGACGCTGTAAAGCCTGCCGGCGATTTTGGACGCCTGCCGGCCGGCGCTCACATTGATGCGCTGAACGGCGAGCTTGAGCGCGTAGGGCCCCTTCGGGTCGTAGATCGCCGCGAAGGCCGCGCCGTTTTCCGGCTTGCCGAGAAACGGGCTGTTGACGAACGCGTCCGAAACGAATTGCAGTGTCTCGTCGTTGGCAATATTGTTCTGGTCGACCACCCCGGCCAGATCCATGCTGCCGCTGACAAGCGTCCATTCCTGGGAGCGGCCGAGGACGGTCGATATCCAGGCCTCCCGGAGGTTGATCTCCTCGTTTTCCACGTTGTTGTCGGCGCTCTGAGAGGAATGGCGGTTCGCGTCGCTGTTGAGCGATGTGAGCGCCGGTATACGAGTCCGGGCGCCGGTGTCGGCCATCGCCTCCAAATCGGCGAAGAGGGTTGTCTGATACGCCGGCCTCGCCGAAAGCTGCAGATCAAACGATCCCGAGCCGTAGAGGTCCTTCTTGTTCTGGCTCCGATTCAAGTTGGGATGGTCGCGCCCGGTCCCGGCGGTCTGGAAGACCATCCCGGTCACAGAAAGGCCGAGGGTGACGGGCTGAATGCTTGCCAGCGACTCCTCGATCTTCTCCTCGATCGTCTTGCGGCGGTAGTACTTTTCCTTCTGATACGTCTTCTGTGCGGTCAGCTTCGTCCCGTCGTGCGGGCACCGTCCGTCCGCCGTCTCCTTTGTAAAACTATGCCCCTTCTCGCAGACGTAGACCTTTCGTTCCCGGACGATCAGCTCCGGCAGCGACAGCACCGTCTGCGCTTCGAGTTCTTTCACGCGTTTCTCCAGCATTGCGACGCGCGCCGCCATGTCGTCCTCGGCCCGCGCGACAGGCGCGGCGAGTGCCGCAATGGCAGCCGCAGTCGTGATGAGGGCCCAAAAATTTGTTCGGATGTTCATCTCCCGTCCTCCTTTGCAATAGGCTTTGAAATGCAATTGAATTGCAAATACAACAAATTTGGATCTCGTTGTCAAGCCCCACCCATTGACTTTGGGCGTGATGTCCTTATATATGGAGTATCGAATTGGCGCGCCGCCCATGGCGCCGGGATGGCGGAATTTGGCAGACGCACCAGCTTGAGGGGCGAAGAACGGCATTTTTCATTACTCCTTAATTTGCACAGGCATCCCAACCTAACCGCCTGACTGTCAATCAGGTCAATCCGCAACCGCATACCTTCTATCCGCACCTGTCTACCGTCCGTTTCGTCCGAAATCTCCATCAACTTTGCATCAAATTTTCGAGGGCTTGTAGGCGTCTACCGAGTGCATGGGAAACAAATATTCTAACGCCTTGACTCTCAAACAGCCCTGAAAGCACCCCCTTTTGACATAAACGTTCCCTTTTGTTACTATATAGATGGTCATGGTTACCGCAACGCTCGTTAAATCAGAACCAACCACCATCACCCCACAGGAAGCCAACTTCACCTTTATAGCAACCCGCCGCACAGACGCCGCCGCTCTGGTCTCCGCCTTCTTGTCGGGCAGAAACGAGCGGACGATCCGAGCATACCGCCAAGACCTTGAAGGCTTCCGGTCGTTTGTCGGTTCGGGAACGCTGGACGATGCCGCACGGCTTCTATTGTCACGTGGGAACGGCGAGGCGAACGGTCTGGCTCTTGCATACAAATCCGACCTGATCCAGAAGGGTCTCCAAGCGACGACCATCAATCGACGGCTGGCGGCTTTGCGGTCTCTGGTGAAGCTGGCGTCTACTCTGGGCATCGTCCAGTGGCGGCTGGAGGTCGAGAACCTGAAAGCAGAAAAATATCGTGACACCCGTGGCCCCGGCAGGGAAGGTGTGAGGTCTCTTTTGTTGAAGTTGGAGAACCGTAATGACAGGAAAGGCATTCGTGACCGTGCGATTCTGCGACTCCTGCATGGACTTGGTCTTCGACGGGGCGAGATCGTGTCGTTGGACGTGGACGACGTGGACACGAACGCCGGGACAATTGCCGTGCTCGGAAAAGGACAGACACAAAAATTGAATCTGACACTACCTGACAAAACCAAGTTGGCTGTTCAAGCGTGGCTTGATGTCCGTGGTCCAGAGCCGGGGGCACTGTTCACCAATTTAATTCATGGTGGAACGGGAAAGGGCAATCGTATAACAGGAACGGGGCTGTATCTGGTTATACGAGAGTTGGGAGATAAAGCAGGTGTGCGAGTCCGACCACACGGCGTCAGGCACGAAGCTATTACGACCGCGCTGGATTTGACGAACGGGAATGTCAGGGCTGTACAAAGATTTTCGCGGCATAAGGATGTTCGGACACTATATGCCTACGACGATAACCGCACGGACTTGGCTGGGGATGTAGCCAGTCTTGTGGCGGCGAGCGTATGACTATCTTTAACAAAACACGCATTATCGTAAGGAAAATAACGGAGAAGACATGAAGCCCAACGCGAAGACTGAGAAGCCGAAAAAAGAACGCCTGACGATCCACGTATCGACCGACATCATCGACCGCGTGAAGAACGCCGTGTTCTGGACGCCGGGGCTGACGCTGTCCGAACTTACAGAGTGTGCGCTTACGGAGGCGGTGGACAGCTTGGAAAAGAAACGACGTGGCAAATTCCAGAAACGCACGGGAGAGTTAAAGGTGGGGCGACCAATGAAGTGACAGGAGAAACGCCATGTGGATATTTGCGGACAGTTTTTTGAGTATCGTGCGAGATGAATCGAATAAAAAGAATTTGCTGGTAAGAAGCCGCTTCCCCCGCGACATCGGTCGAATATTTCCAACCGCCAGAGTCAGGCAGACTCCAAAATTTGATTATCCATTCCGTGCGTCCATCGATGAGGACGTGGTAGCCGATGGAATCGCCAGACGAATCAGAGCGATTGACTATGGGAACTTCAAGGCGAGCATCGTCGACGGAAAACGAGCGGCGGTATATCACGCCGTATGGGACATCATGCGGCGGGCACAAGCGTGGAACTACGAGAAATAAACTGGAGGTGGTCAGATTGATTAACACAGAAACGATAGCAGTCCGCTCCGAGTCAATATTCAACGAGTCGGACCTCATCTATGCCTTCACGCGGGCGGACGCGATCCGGGATGGAACACTTCTCGACATATCCGAGTTGGCGCGTGAGGTCGGGATAAAATTTTCGCTCTGCGTGACATCAGCCGTGTGGCACGATGTCCTCGAACGAAATGATATCCCAGAAACTGACACGGTCGGACGATGCTGGGACATGCTGACGATTTTGCGATACGCAATCAAATCGGCGTCGGGATCGACGGACATTGTGAGGATCGCACCGCTCTTCGTAATGACGCCGAACAAGCCGCCGGTCCCGGTTCTGCTTCGGGCGCAGTGCCACGGTGGGGACAATCTCGAACCCGTGATAACCATTTTCAAGGCGGACGAAGCCGATTGAGCGACGATGCGAGCGACGACGAGAAAATCATCAACATCGACGCCGACCCTGTCAACAAGAATTGGCTTCGGATTGTTGCACGGATGAGGCGACGTAAAATGAAAGAACGCGATGAAGAATTCGAACGCCGCCGATGGACAATCGCCGCCATGCATAAGTATGGGGGCGGCTTTGTCAGACGTTTGGCTGAGCTTGCGTCCTGTGCGGACTTGGTCGAACTTGGGAAGATCAAAGCAACTTGGTCGAAAGAATGGGACGAGTATGAATTGGTGGGGAAGCAAATGGAGGAGCGTGGCGAATCGCCGAAGTGGTGAGAGCCATGAGAGAAACAATAATCATCGCGGAGGATGGGAGGGAATTCAAAATCCTCACGCCCGAAACGCCGAAAGACGTGGCGGTCTTGCGCTCGATGAAGGTCGACTACGGCGGCGAGTGGGGAAAAAAATCGAGCGGGTCAAAACAACCCCGCTCGCCTGAAAAGGGCAACCCACAGTGCGGTGACCGTCTATACATCTCGCAGGGGAACACACTATCCAAACATGATGTACATCGGCTCGACATAGAGCACAACAGTTTTTTGATTCTCTGACTGTTCGCCAGCCCCAGCCGCCTCCGTGGATGGCGTTTTCCACGCCGTGGCGGGGGTCGACGGCGATCCGCGCCGCCCGCACATAGTGTCCTCTCCCGCCCCCGACGAAAATCCGACCTTGCCGCACAGGGCGAGGTGTGCGAAGATGTGGGCGTTGCGGCTTTGTGCCGCAGAGGTGTCACCAGCGACCATAATGTTTTTATGCACGGACAGGAATGCTCTGTCTCCACATCGACTATGTGTGGGGCGGAGATGCCAACATCCCGAAAGGGAGTCCTGTCTGTGCAACCTCGCTGGTGACACAAAACTGGACGGCATCCTCGTCCCTTTTTTGTCGGAGGCAGGGCATGGAAACAAGCCGGGATTTGTCGCAGACCCACCTGAGAAAAATGTCAAACACCCGCATAACAATGTTCGATGTTCATGGACCCTTTGAGATTCCCTTAGATAAGAAGACGCGGGGAATGACCGATACGACAAGGGAACTTTTTTGGGCAGGTCGTAAGGATATCGCAGGGAGAAAAGGCTGTTATGTTTTCGCCATTCGAACAAAAGGACTGACGCCGTATTACGTGGGAATGACTCTGAGAACTTTTAAAGACGAAGCGTTGAATGACCGTAATATAGTTCGTTTTATCGCTCCGATAATTGCCGAACGTAAGGGAACCCCCGTACTTTTCATTTTGACATCCCCGAAAAAGCAAGGACGAATAAATGAGACACATATAAGAAAGCTTGAGAAATTTCTAATCCGACAATCCTTATTGGTCAATCCCGAACTGAAAAATATCAAAGGCAGGAAAAAAGTGGAGTGGGGAATAAGAGGAGTCTTTCGCGGAGGGCAAGGGAGCCGTTCTGCACCTGCCGAATCCTTGCGGAAGTGCATTGGGTTGCATACAAACGCTGACATCTATTTTTATTCAAATAGATAGGGGCGTGACGCCACGCAACAAAAATTAAAACTCGGAGGTATCAGACATGACTAAAACCAGCAGAATCGGTTCAATTTTTTTATTCCTGACGATGTCGCTTGCTATATCTGCAACCGCATCCGCACCACGCCTGATTTCATTTCAGGGTCAGCTTACTGATTCCGTCGGCGCACGCCTGACAGGAACGTATGCGATGACTTTCAAGTTGTATAACGTCCCGTCCGGCGGGTCGGCGTTGTGGACCGAAGCGCAGTCATCGGTGTCCGTCACAAGCGGCGTCTTCGACGTGGAGCTTGGAAGTGTGACGGCGTTGTCGTTGCCGTTTGATACCCAGTATTGGCTTGGCATTACCGTCGCCGGTGATGCGGAAATGACACCACGCCGGAGACTGATGTCCTCGCCGTATGCTCTTTATGCGGACACCGCCGCATTTTTGGCTGGCTCCGCACAAGCATCCGGTGCGTTCACGGTGGCGGAGACAGCGACATTGAGCGGCAAGGTCGGTATAGGCACGTCCAATCCGGGGGCGAAACTGGATGTGGCAGGCAACGTCAGAGTCCGGGACACATTTACCGTGCAGGACACAGCATTGACTGTGAAAGAGAGCGGCAATGTCGGCATTGGGAAGCTTAATCCGGCTACTGCATTAGACGTGAGCGGCACAGTAACGGCAACGGCATTCGTTAGTACAAGTGGTAATATGACATTGGGCACATCAAATCCTATCGGATTGTTCAATGTTACTGCTACCAATCAAACGGGCACTTTTGTGATTTCATCTGATTCAGCCTATGTAGGGATCGGCGTCACAAATCCGACAGCATTGCTGGAGATTATATGTCCGGTAAATTTTACGAGCATAAAATCTGCTGGCTATCAGTTAGGTTGTATGCAGACCGACGAAGAGGGCACAGATTCATGGTTTAACGCAACGAATACGTGTTTTGTTAAGTATGGGGGAAGACTGCCAA
Organism: Candidatus Lindowbacteria bacterium RIFCSPLOWO2_12_FULL_62_27; assembly: GCA_001784175.1. Classification (GTDB taxonomy): domain Bacteria; phylum Lindowbacteria; class 2-12-FULL-62-27; order 2-12-FULL-62-27; family 2-12-FULL-62-27; genus 2-12-FULL-62-27. The sequence continues at coordinate 178,516 of MFPR01000026.1, read as the reverse complement.
CCGCCGCAGAGTGGTACGTGTCAATGAATAATTATTCGCTGTTGAATAAACTTGATGACAGAGAGTGGCTATCCGACTTCGGGATGGATAGGCAGACCTTCACTGTCGCTACGACTCAGACCAATTCATTGGATTATATATTCGCTGATGCCACAGCCACTCCTAGGACTGCTTTATTCTCATTTCGATGTTGGATATCCAAATAATAGAGGCTGTCCATACACACTAAATTGTTCTTCCAGGACTTATGCAAGAGGGCATTAATCATCTGCATTCTGTTGGTGCAGGCGAGTTCGTCATATTCGTCGATGACCTCATCAAATTTCAAGATTCGTGTCTCCGTCAATGATAACGGCGGCGACAGCATTTCATCACTAAGTTTTCGGTTGTTAGGCTCCGCTGGGCAACCGGCAATAGACACGATGACCAGCACATCGTTCGTCTCCAAAAATGGTTTCATCTATAACCTACGGTTCGGCGACGATACGATTGCCATAGCATCACCGAACGGCGGGGAGACTCTCGCCGTTGGCACGGCGAAAAATATATTGTGGACGACGGTGTCCGGTATCGGGAACGTGAAAATAGAATTCAGCACGGATAGCGGTTCGACGTTCCCGAATCTGATTTCCTACACCGCCAATAGCGGAAATTTTGCGTGGAACATCCCTGATTCAATCAGCCAATACGTTCGTGTCCGTGTATCGGATTCGGCGAACGCCAACGTGCTTGATGTGTCGGATGCAAATTTCAGGATTGCCGGAGGATTCAGCCTCACATCCCCGAACGGTGGGGAGATATGGACGGTCGGTGATGCTCGGACGGTTACTTGGACATCGACGGGAACAATATCCTCCGTCCGTCTGGACTATTCAACCGATAGCGGATTCACATTCCCGAACGTCATCACAGCGTCGACGGCGAACTCTGGGAGCTATGCGTGGACAGTGCCGGATTCAATAGCTACCGGCATTCGTGCCCGTGTGTCGGATGGTGTAGGGTTCGACACGTCTGATGCGAATTTTGCCATTCGTGGCGGGTTCACGCTCACACGACCAAATAGCGGCGATTCGTTTCAGGCGGGCACGACGGAGACGGTGACGTGGTCAAATACAGGGACGATATCAACGGTGCGGCTGGAATATTCAAGCGATTCTGGCATGACTTGGTCGAGCATTGTTGCGTCCACCACGAATACCGGATCGTATGTGTGGTCTGTGCCGAACCTGAACACGACGCAAGCAAAAGTTCGGATCGTGAGCGCGACGGACGCGGCGACGGCGGACACGTCAGACGATGTGTTCCGAATCAATCCCATCGTTCTTCCGTCACCGCCTGACACGATTGTGATTGTGAGCGGTAATCACGCCTTGGGCGCACCGTCGGCGGCATTGCCGTTGACCGTCCGTGTGGTCGACACCGGAGGGAGCAACGGTGTGATGGGAGCAAGGGTCACGTTCACCGTCACGCACGGCTCCGGGAGTCTTTCGTCTCCTACGGTCTACACGGACGCCTCCGGCTATGCGACGGACACGCTCACACTGGGCACGGCGGCGGGAGTCTATAGGGTCGAAGCCAGAAACGATAGCGTGACTCCGGCGAAGTCGGTCGTGTTTACGGTATATGCGGACGGTAGGGACGTGCCAGCAGGCGGGAACACATTGGGATTGGGCTGGCGCATGGTTGGAGCAAATAAAAATCCGGCCGGATGGAATCTCAAAAGCACGACCGGCGGCTTACCAAACGCCACGGTTTACGAGTGGGACGCCAATGCGGCGGACAATTCGAGTCTGAACGGCACAAAATATGCCGTCCCCGGCGGCGACGCAGTCCGTGGTCGTGCTTACTGGGTCAAGGACGGAACAGGTGGGCGTGTGTTCGTCCCTTCGGATGGATTCGCCACATCCGATACGGTGCAAGTGCGTTTACGGGTCGGGTGGAACCAGGTGGCGTCGGGACAATACTTCTACGTGAGCTGGGACTCCGGTGTTACCTTCGACACGTCCGGCGTTAACGATACTGCGCTTCCGCAAAGCCAAAGGCTGACACCGGCGCAGGCGGGCGCATCGAATGCCATTCAGAATAAGGTCTACTGGTATACTGGCTCAAATTACATTTACGCTCCGGCGAGTGAGACGCCGTCGTTGGTCACGATGGGACTCAAGCCCATGGTGGGATTCTGGGTGAAGGCGAATCAATCCTGCACGATGTTCATCCTGCCAAATCCGACGAGTCCGGAGACGTATGCGACGGAGATACTCAATCAGGCTCCGGCATATTTGTCCGCCGGATATGGTCAGCCGCTGGACAACGAATGGGCGGTTCAACTTATAGCCACGTCCGCCGGATTAAGTGACTGGCAAAATTATATTGGGGTGAAGTCGACTCCGGGCGAACGCCGGGCGGCGTCAGCATTGGAAGCACCGCCGGTCGCCGCTGGCTACGTGTCCACCGCCGTGCGACCACAAGGAACACAAGAATGGATGGCGGCGTCCTATGCCGAACCGATTACGGCGGGCAAGACGTGGGACGTGCTGGTCGCTTCGGATATGGGAGTCACGACGCTGACGTGGGACAACGTCCAGAACCTGCCGACGCAGTATGAGGCGTACCTGCTGGGCACGTCGGGCGGGGCTGTGAATTTGCGGACGGCGTCTTCGGCTCTGGTCTCATCGGCAACAGCATTGACGTTGGCGGTCGGACTTCCGGAATACTTGGCTCCGTTTCTGGCGTCGCCACTCTCAAGAGATCTGTCGTTTGCGTTTCCCAACCCGGCTACTGACATCGTGACGTTTAAATTCAACCTCCCCGCCGCCGCAGACGTTTCGATCAAAATCTTCGACGTTGGCGGTCGGCTGGTGCGAGAGTTGAGTGCGTCAGGATCGGCGGGAACAAATAATCTGACATGGGACACGACGGACAAGAATGGGCAGAAGGTAGGCTCTGGTGTCTACATTTACAAGCTGGAGAGCGGCGGGAACACGCTCGTCGAAAAATTGGCGGTCGTGAGATGAGCGACGACACGAAGACATGTCCGTTCTGCGCCGAAACAAAAAAGCGGCGGCGAACGGCACAGATTGCGGAGGTTTTATTCGCTGACAAAATTTGATAGTAAGATATTGGAACGAACGCCTGTCAGCGCATGGGAACAAGCGGGTTCACACGACCCGCTTGTTTTTTTCTCGGCGGAGGAGGTCGAGGCGGGAGCGGGAGCGGCGAGGGCGAGGGAGTCGTTTTCAAAATGTCAAGTCATTCTATATCATGGGGTTACAAAAATATATTTTTTGATTTGTATTGACAACCGCGCTTCGATTTGTAACACTCTGATCGTAGCAAAAGAAACAGGGTGTTCACGAAGATCAAATTCAGAATTCATGCTTGACCCCGAGCTGTCTCACGCCTTGTCGTGAGCACCCAAGACAGCCGGGTTTTTTGTGGGATAAGAAGCAAAAAATCGGAGAAGGAGTCGACCAATATGGTTTAGGAGCGTGATTTACATGCGGCGGTACGTGTCCCCTTATCTCGTAGAATTTTTCAGTGCACCAACCCACCTGAGTCGTGGAGTCCCCTCTGCAAGTAACGGAGGTCAATATGAAGCGCGATGACTGGCGTCCGTCCAGATACGGACTCGACCATGACCTCCGCACAGTGAAACTTGCCACGATTCGTAGCATCAGTAAGCTCGAATCACTTGCGCTCGTTCACATTCTGCACGACTGGCTCAACGAAAATAGCGATGCCGGATATTTGCCTGAATTGTCCCTCGAAGTTCTTGCGAGAGAAATATTTGCCATGGACTTACAGGGCATATTCGAAGACATGGGCAAGGTCGGCTTCTTGGAGAAAGATGGTGACCGTTTTCGGTTACCGAGGGAGGAATGGGATTTTTATCACGATTTCTTGGAAAGTCGGAAAACGACGAGACAACACTGGCGGGAAGCCAGTAAAAAATATCGGAAAAAGAACAAAGGCAACGACAGCGTCATACATGATGTCAGCATGATGTCAGCCCCCTATAGAATAGAAGAGAATAGTATAGAAGAGAATGACCGTCGGTCGGACGGCGACTTTTTGGAACCCCCCTCTTCTGGAGAAAAGATAAAAATCGACCTACCCCAAGGTGTGCCGCCGGTTGGCGAAGTCGACTTCGTGGACGATGGTAAGCGACCCGTAACGGATTTGGGGATTTTGCAGGATTTATGGAACGAAATCATGCCCAAGATGGCATCGCGATTTGGAATCGGTCGAACGAAACGAAAACAGTGTCTGGACACGGCGCGGATAGCGAGACTCACACTTGCCGAATGGCGGGAACTATTCGTTAGAATGGCGACAAATGATTTCATTCTGAATAAAGAACCCAAGACATCATTGGAATGGTTTTTATCTGACCCAGACCATCTCTGTGGGCTGGACAACAATCGGTGGGACCCCGGAAAGAAATATGTGGGCGGCAATTCAAGGCCGCCGAGAATGCCAGATGCTGAGGCACTGGCACTGAAAAAACTTCACAAAGATCGCCAAGAGGCGGCGAGGGGGCGGTAGTATGAGCAATGAGGTAACTGCGCCAAGAGATTTGCGGCACAATGTTGTGAACGAGACACCAGAAAATTTTCTTCGGACGCACGGGGTCAATTACAAAGGTGGGACAGGCGATCAATTCGTGATCCAGACGTGTCCGTTTTGCGGAAATACCAACTGGAAAATGTATATGAATCGCTTAAACGGACAGTGGGATTGCAAAGTGTGCGGCGAAAAGGGAAACCTCATTACGCTTGGACAGAGATTCCGGAGAAACGGACAGGTGGCTTCGGTAGGGAATGTCGCGGGCAGGGTAAAGTATGTAACGCCGAAGTTTGATGTCACTGAGGCGCAGAAGAGATTGGCAAGTTCTCGCCGAGGGATGGATTATCTTCATAGTCGTGGGCTGAACGACGAAACAATATCGTATTTTGCGCTGGGCTTGGAGGTAGATGTCAAAGGCGACGAGTGGATCGCCATCCCACACTTTGAGGACGAGAAATTGGTCAACGTGAAATATCGGAGGATTATCGCTACCGACGCCGAGGCACGTTTTCGACGAATCACTGGATGCAAGAGTATTCTTTTCCATGCCGATGTAGCCCTGAAAGAAGATTGTGAGTCAGTGGTGATCGCGGAGGGCGAATTTTGTGCGATGTCATGGTGGCAGAACGGAGTAAAAAGTGTTGTGTCGTCGACGACAGGGTGCGAAGGATTCGCCGCAGAGTGGCTCGATCAACTCAAGGATATGAAAAAGATTTATCTCGCATATGACAACGATGCGCCGGGTCGAAAGGCCGTCGGGAAACTCGCCGACCGTCTTGACATCTCCCGATGCTTCATCGTGAATTTCCCAGACGGGATCAACGATGCAAATGAGGCTCTGCAAAAGGGAATCAAACTGTCCGATTTGTTGGACTCTGCCAAGCAACCCGAAGTCCAGAATATTGTGAGTCACACTCAAGCGATGGAGCAGGTTCTGGAGAACACAATTGTTGGTGACGGCATTGGTCTTGAAACTCCGTGGGAAAATGTGAATCGCATCATGGGCAAAATGAAAGCTGGCGATGTGATTATGGTATCGGCGAAACCAAAGGTCGGCAAGACAACCATGACCATCAACATTGCGTGGAATCTTGTTCGTAGAGACCCGCCTGTTCCCGTTCTCGTCTACTGTCTTGAAATGCCGCCCGTGGCTTTGGTGAAGCGCACGCTTCAAATGGAATATGGGATCACAGAATCCGAAATCGACCACCGTCGAGCATCGCAATGTTTAGCCGAGCTTGTGGATGTGCCGCTGTATTTTGGATTCAACACGCTGGGAGTAACACGCGAAGGTGTCATGAATACAATTCGCGCCGCAGTCAAACGGTACGGAATAGAATTTGTCGTTTTCGACAATCTTCAATTTCTCGTCCGTGATCCACGCTATGTCACGCAGGAGACGGGGGCGGTAAGCAAGGATTTCAAACTCTTGGCGATGGAACTGGGCATACCAATCATGGTGATCGTCCAGACTCGAAAGACCGACGCCGACAAAATCATCGAAGCTGAGGACATGAGGGACTCGTCGAGTCTGGCGACAGACTGTGACACCGCCGTTATTCTCCACCGTCGGATCACGGTCAACGACGATCAGAACGAATATCAAGACACGCAGGAGATTCTCTCGCCTGTGACGCTCGTGCGTGTGGTGCTGTCTCGAAACAATCCCGGCGGTCAGACGAAGTTGTATTTCGAAGGCGACAAGGCGAAATTTCGAGAATTGACCGACGACGAGAAGGATGCTCTTCGGAATGCACAGACCAACAAACGTCGCTGGTAGATTGAACATGCCCGCCCGCTTCCATCTCTCGCCGACCGAGCCGAAGCCGACTTCACCCGCCCACGCCGAACGGAAGTCGACTTCAGGCTCGACTTCATTTTGTGGCGGCAAGAATGACTGAGAAAATGCCCCGCGAAGAACTACGGGAGATTAAACGAGACATCCGAAAACTCAGGCGGCCAGAACCGCCAGTGCCCAAGACGCGGTATGTCCGCCCGCCTGAGTTGGTCGGATGGATTGCAATCGCCACGTATTGCCGCCTGAGTATTTCGTGCTTGAAGAAATGGCATAGAGAGAAGTCGTTGCCCGTCCACCATCAAGGCGGTCAGGTGCGAATCCTCGTCTCTGGAATGGAGTGGTATCTCGGCGAACGGTGTCGGGAGGCGGAGGCGAAGCTAGACGCACGGCGAGAGCAGAATCGCATGAAAGCACTAAAACGGTGGGGGAAGGAAATACCGCCATCGACAACGCAGAAAGAAAGCGAGCAGACGGTATGCCAGAGTATCCAGCCGTCCACGCCAAAACCGACGTGCGTGGAGAGCGGAGAGGTATGGCTCACGCCGTTTGGTCGGGCGAGGGGAGTGGGGTAGGGGGAAATAGGGAATAGATTTTAATCCCGGCGTGGCCGGGAACGAAGAGGTCTGCGCTTGAAACCCGGTTACGCCGGGGCGAGCCGATAAATTTTATTCGCAGTGACGATCTCCAACCGACACCCACATACGTGGGGTGGAAGGTGGGAGCATGTCTCAGAAAAAAGAGAAAGAAAAGAATTCGGTAGAACACAGCCGCCGCGATGTCGAAGAGTTTTTTGAGTTCAAGAAATTGGATTCGAGGGCGGCTCTTTTATTCGAAGCGGACGTTGACGATGCGTGGCGGCGTCTGGGCGTGCAGGGTGATACGCTCGACGACGTTCAATTCAAAGGCGTTGTGCGAACGCTTTCGGATAACGGTTGGTATCAGAGACATCCAGTTGGTCGATTTGCTTCTGCCGAGCAAATGCGGTACTCGGTCGACGTGGACACCGACATCATGGACACGGAAACAGTTGCCAAATTCTTTAATGTATCTCCCCGAACTATTCAGGGATGGGTATCCAAGAACTATATCCCGAATTTCCACATCGGCAATTTTGTCCGCTTTCGGCTGACCGATATCAACAGTTGGATTGATGGCTTGATGACAAAGGGCCGCCGAACCCTTCGACCGACGCTCAGAGAGGCGGCGTGAGATGAGGGCGAAACTTTGCAAGCGTGGAAAAGGCGGGACATACCATATTTACTATCGACATCCATTACGAGGTCGCTGGTCGTATCATTCGACGGGATGCGCCGACCGACGGCAGGCGGAACGATATCTTCAGGACTTTCTTGTCCGACTTCGCACCATTGAATTGCACGGGTCTGAACCTTTTCGTCGGATGACGTGGTCGGAACTGATGAAGCCTTTCAAGGAGGAGAGGGACGGAAGGGTTGCCGCTGGAAAACTTCATCCGGTGGTGGCGCAGAGCAACATTCATAGCTTGAGCGAGGCCGCCGAGTTTTTCGGGAGGAACGAACCAGTGGCAGTCATTGATACAAAAGAGCACGTGGCACGATTTGTCGAGTCTCTTTTGAAAAAAGGGAGGATGCCATCAACGATCAACGGCTATCTCACGGCTCTCGGTTTAGCTTTCAAACTTGCAATCCGAGAAAACGCGGCACGGGTCAATCCTGTGACATTGCACGGACGCTTGCAGACGAACGATTACGTCGACGTTGCGCTACTGCCCAGCGAATTGTTCGCACTGCTCGATTTGGATTTGCCTCCACTACCTACGAAGTTGGTCATTGCGCTTGGTTGTTTCGCGGGACTGAGACTGGGTGAATCATTCGGTCTGAAATGGAGGTACGTCGATAGGAAGAACAATTGTCTTCGAATCGCAGGGCAGTGGATGAACAAGCGGGGCGACCCACACAACACCAGCACAAGACAGCCGAAATGGGGAAGCAATCGGATTGTCCCGATTTCACGCCATCTTGAACCCTATCTGTCGGGTAAGGTAATCAGTATGTCCGAATTCGTAGTCACGAACGACCGAGGACAGAACTACGGGAGTTATGATACGTTCGACTATCGTTATCACGAGATGCTGAAAAAGGGGCGGCATATTTTCGAGCCTGCAATCATCAGGGCGGCGATGAACCCGGAGGAGTTCAATTACCGAACGCACGATTTCCGCCACACGTTTGCAACGTGCTTCGCTAACGCTGGTGGTCGGGAGCTGGTTCTACGTTCCATCCTCGGACATGGACGAAGAAAGAAAGACGTTACCAGCCGCTATTACGTGATTCATGATACGACGATGAAGGAGGACATGGTGAAATTTGATGACTACTTGGATAGATTGCGGGCGCAGAAACTTCCATCAAATTTGCATCAAGCCGGTTTGTGAAAAGACGTAGACCGTGTATAATGCTTTGAGTTTCTACCGCGCCGGGATGGCGGAATTTGGCAGACGCACCAGCTTGAGGGGCTGGCGGGGGCAACCTCGTGGGAGTTCAAATCTCCCTCCCGGCAGTTCTAGAGACTTACAAATCTAAACGAGTTCTATGATGGCTTGTGTGGCGTTGTCTCCGAGGCGATTTTGGATGCGGAGGATGCGGGTGTAGCCGCCGTTTCGTTCCTTGTATTTCGGTGCGATCTCATTAAAGAGTTTGGCGAGGACAATGCGGTCCGAAATCGCGCGTCGGACGAGGCGGCGCGCGTGGAGTGTACCGCGCCGCGCGTGGGTCAGGAGCCGTTCGGCGTACGGGCGGAGGCCCTTGGCCTTGGGCAGTGTGGTCGTGATGCGGCCGTGCTTGAAGAGCGAGGTGGCAAGGCCCCGGAGGAGCGCCTTGCGCAGCGCCCGCGGCCGGCCGAGTTTGGCGAGTTTCCTGCCATGCTTCATGCTTCGACCGTTTCCGCCGTCTGGGATTTGACGAGGAGGTGCGAGACACCCTTCATGCCGAGTTCCAAGTTGTATTGCTGGAGCTTGTCCTTGATTTCCATGAGGGACTTGCGTCCGAAGTTTCTAGTTTTCAGCAGTTCGGCCTCGGTTTTGGTCGCAAGCTCTCCGAGCGCGTGGATGTTGGCGCTCTTCAAGCAGTTGTAGGACCGGACCGACAGCTCAAGTTCCTCGATGCTGACGGAGAGAATTTTCTGAAGCTGCTTCTCCTCCGGCGTCAGCTCGATTTCCTCATCGAGGATCTTCTCCTCCTCCTCGAAATTGATGAACGGCTGCATGTGCTCCTTGATGACCTTGGCGGCGTGCGCGAGCGCGTCGCGGGGGGTGATGCTGCCGTCGGTCCAGATTTCCATGATGAGCTTGTCGTAATCGGTGATCTGCCCGACGCGAGTATTTTCGACCTCGAAGTTGACGCGGTCGACCGGGCTGTAGATGCTGTCGATGGCGATCCATCCCGGCTCGAGCTTGCGGTCGAGATTTTCGGCCGGCACATAGCCGCGACCGAGTTGCGTCTGTATTTCGATCTTGAGCTGTCCGCCCTCGGAGACCTCGGCGATCAACATATCCTCGTTTAGAATTTCGACGGACCGGTCCTCCGGCACGAGGTCCTTGCCGAGAATTTTCGCCGGTCCCGACTTTTCGGCCTTCAGTACCACGACGCCGTCCTGGTCCATTCGGAGCCGCAGAGATTTCAGATTGAAGAGAATGTCGAGCGTATCCGTGACGACGCCTTTGAGGGTTGCAAACTCGTGCAGTGCGGCGCCGCTCTTGGTCGAGATTTTGACCGCGAAGGGCGCGGCGCCGACGATGGACGAGAGCAACACCCTGCGGATGCTGTTTCCGAACGTCGTGCCGAAACCGCGCTCAAGCGGCTGAATTTCATAGCGACCAAAGTCGCCGGCCTCTTCCCGAACCACCCGCACACCCCTGGGCATTTCCATATCGCGCAACAAAAATTTGGGACTTGCCATTCCTGAACTCCTCCTTAATTTTTATTTAGAATAGAATTCGACAATCTGCTGTTCCTGGACCGGCACCGGGATTTCCGTGCGCTCTGGCAGGCGAATAACCTTGCCGGACAATTTTTCCGGCGCGAGGTCCAGCCATTCCGGCACGCTCTTGCGCTGCTTGGCGGCCTCGACGCTGCCCTTCACCGTCTGCAAGTTGTGTCCCTCCCGAATCTTGACGACGTCCCCCACCCTAAGCTGGGCCGAAGGGACGTCGACCTTGCGGTTGTTGATGGCGACGTGCCCATGGGAAATGATCTGCCGAGCGGCGCGCCGGGAGGGCGCGAGACCGAGGCGGAACACAACGCTATCGAGGCGCAATTCAAGGTTACGGAGAAAGACCTCGCCGGTCTTGCCCTTCGTGCGCACCGCGCGCATGAACTGGCGGAGGAAGGGCCGTTCCATCATGAGATAATATCGCCGCAATTTTTGTTTTTCCCGAAGCTGCATGCCGTAGTCCGACACTTTTTTGAACTCAGCGCCATGCTGACCGGGTCCGAGGCGCTTCTGCTCAATGGCGCACTTGGAGGTCAGACAGCGGTTGCCTTTGAGATACAACTTGACACGCTCGCGCCGGCAGAGCACGCAGACGGACGTGATGTGGCGACCCATCAGACCCGCCTCCTCTTGCGCGGCCGGCACCCGTTGTGCGGTGCAGGCGTCACGTCGATGATGTCGCAGATCTCGATTCCAGCGGCCTGGATGGTGCGGATGGCTGTCTCTCGTCCCTGGCCGGGCCCCTTGACGCGGCAATCGACCCGCCGGATACCGTTTTCGATCGCGACCTTCGCCACGGCCTCGGCGGCGACCTGCGCGGCGTAGGGCGTGCCCTTGCGAGTACCCTTGAATCCGAGCTTGCCCGGACTGGCCCAGCAGATGGTGTTCCCGGCCTTGTCGGTGATGGTCACCACGGTGTTGTTGAAGGTGGACCGGATGTGAACGACCCCTTCCGCGATATTTTTTAGTTTCTTCTTAACGCCGGCCGTCCGAGCGGCCGGTTTTTTCTCTTCTGCCATGATGAATCCCTTCTCCTTCGTTACCCCCCATCCCAGCCTTCCCCCACAAGGGGGGAAGGGGTCATACTACGTCTTGTCGGCCGCCTTCTTCTTGCCGGCCACCGTCTTGCGGGGGCCCTTGCGTGTGCGTGCGTTGCAACGCGTGCGCTGACCGCGTACCGGCAGACCCGATTTGTGCCGGCTGCCTCGATAGGAACCGATATCGATCAACCGTTTAATGTCCTGCGACACGCTGGATTTCCGCTCGCCTTCGACCTTGTAGTTTTTCTCAATAATGCTGCGAAGCCGGCCGATCTCGTCCTCCGCGAGGTCCTTCACCTTGGTGAAGAGGTTGACCCTCGCCTGCCCGCAGATGCTGCGAGCGGAGGACCGGCCAATGCCGTAGATATACGTCAGCGCGATGTCGACATTTTTTGCCTTGGGCAAATCGATGCCCGCGATTCGAGCCACCCGACCGAACCTCCTATCCCTGGCGCTGTTTGTGTTTCGGGTTTTCGCAAATGACCCGAACGACGCCCTTGCGCCGAATGACCTTGCACTTTTTGCAAATCCGTTTCACACTTGGCCTGACCTTCATGATAATCCCACCATTGTATCTATTTTTTCCGAAAAACAATACGTCCCCGCGATAAATCGTAGGGCGAAATTTCGACCGTGACGGTATCCCCGGGCAGGATGCGGATGTAGTGCATGCGCATTTTACCGGAGATGTGCGCCAGGATCACGTGCTGGTTGGGCAGCTCCACGCGGAACATGGTGTTGGGGAGCGCCTCAAGGACCTTGGCATCCACCGTGATCTTGTCTTCTTTGACTTTGTGAACAAACTCTTTTCTCGTCGCCATTCTAGGTCAACACCTTCGGTCCGTTTTTCGTAACCAATATCGAATCCTCAAAGTGTGCGCTCAATTTCCGGTCGACGGTCACGACGGTCCAGCGGTCTTCGAGGATTTCCGTCTTGTATGTGCCCTCGTTCACCATCGGCTCAATCGCAAGCGTCATGCCCGGCTCAAGCACGGGACCTTTCTTGCCCGTCACGAAGTTCGGGATCTGCGGATCCTCGTGAAGGTTGCGACCAACGCCGTGTCCCACCCATTCGCGGACGACGGAGAATCCGGCCTTTTCGGCCACCGACTGGATCGCGCGCGAAATATCCTCGACCCGGTTGTTGGCCACCGCCTGCGCAACGCCAGCTTCGAGCGATGCCCGGCAGGCGTCCATCAGGCGCCTGGCCTCCGGGCTGATCCGGCCGATGGGAAACGTGCGGGCCGCGTCGCCGTGAAAGCCGAGTTTGCGGACCCCCACGTCGATCGAGAGGATGTCGCCCTCGCGAAGGATCTTGTCGCGACGCGGGATGCCGTGGACCACCTCGCAATTGATCGAAGCGCAGATGGTCGCGGGGTAGCCGAAGTATCCCTTGAAGGCCGGCTCGGCGCCCTCAGCCCGGATGATGGACTCGGCCATCTCGTCCAGTTCCAGCGTGCTCAGTCCCGGCCGGACCGCAGCGCCGAGTTCGTCCAGGACCCGGCGGGTGATGCGGCCGCACTCCACCATTTTATCAATCTCATCCGGCGATTTAATCTCAATCATTCTGACCATCTCGCAGAGCGGCCAAGATGCGCGCGGAGACCTCGCCGGCGTCGGCCGTGCCGTCGACCCGGCGGACCGATCCGGCCCGCTCGTAATAGTCGAGGAGCGGCTGGGTCTGGCGGACATAGACGCGGAGCCGTTCCAATATTTTTTCGGGCTGATCGTCTTCGCGGACGGTCAGCCGGGCGCCATCGCGGTCGCAGAGTCCCGCCATTTTCGGGGGCAGAGAAACGTCGTGATAGACCGAGCCGCATTTCGGGCAGCTCTTACGACCGCCCAGCCGGGCGAGGACATTCTGTTCTGAAAGATCAATCGCGACGACCGCGTCCAGCCGCTTGCCACGCTTCGAGAGCATACTGTCGAACGTTTCGGCCTGAGGGACGGTCCTCGGGAATCCGTCGAGCATGAACCTGTCCCAGAGGGACTCGCGAGTCAAGAATGTTTCAACGACCTCGCAGGTTTCGGCGTCCGGCACGAGGTGGCCCGACCCGATGATCGCCTGGATCCGCACACCCAAGTCCCCGCCCAGCGCCACCATCCGGCGGAACATGTCGCCGGTCGACACATGTGGAATCCCCAAGGCATCGACCAATTTTTTCGCCTGGGTGCCCTTGCCCGCGCCCGGTGGCCCGAGAAGCACAATCCGCATTCCTGACGTGTTCCCTGCCATCATCCAAACCTTCCTCTCAGGCGTCCCTTGCGCAGGAAACCTTCATAGTGCCTCATCAGAAGATGGGATTCAAGCTGCTGCATGGTGTCGAGTGCGACGCCGACGACGATGAGGAGCGAGGTGCCGCCGAAATAGAACGGGACATTGGTCGCGCGGATCAGGTAGACTGGAAGGACGGAAATCACGGCGACAAAGATCGCGCCGGCGAACGTCACCCGGGTCAGCACGTACTCGATGTACTGTGCGGTCGCCTCTCCAGGCCGGCGGCCGGGCACGAACCCGCCGAATTTCTGGAGATTCTCCGCGAGGTCCTTGGGATTGAAGGTGACCGCCGTGTAGAAATAACAGAAGAATACGATGAGGACGACGAAAGCGATGGTACCGAGCCACGCGCCGGTATTGAAGTTCATCCAGATAGCGAGCGTGGTGAAGAAGGAAGCGGGGTCGTTGCCGCCGAGGAACTGGAAGAGCTGGAGTGGCAGCATGAGGATGGCGGATGCGAAGATGACGGCGATGACACCCGAATAGTCGACCTTGAGCGGAATGTGCGTGCTCTGTCCGCCGTAGACCTTGCGGCCGCGGACCTGTTTGGCGTAGGAGACCGGAATTTTTCTGCGGCCGAGTTGCAGTACGACAACGGCGCCGACGACGATGGCGAGGAAGACGAGGAGGACCGAGAGCGTGATGAGGTCGAGGGTACCGGCGCGATATACCTGCCAAGTGTTGACGATGGCCCGCGGGATGTCGACCACGATCCCGGCGAAAATCAGGAGGGAGACGCCGTTGCCGATGCCGCGTTCGGTGATCTGTTCGCCGACCCACATGAGGAAGGTGGTGCCGGTGACGACGGTGAGCAGCCCGACGAGCCGGAAGGTCCAGCCGGGGTGGACGATGATGGAACCGTAGTCGGTGGGCGCGATGTTTTCGAGGAAGAAGATGAGACCGGTACCCTGGACAATCGAGACGCCGATGGTGGCGTACCTAGAATACTGCGTGATTTTTTTACGGCCGGTCTCACCCTCCTTGGACAGTTTTTCGAGCGCTGGGATGACGGCGACGAGAAGCTGGAGGATGATGGAGGCGCTGATGTAGGGCATGATGCCGAGGGAGAAGATCGAGACGCGCTCGAAGGCGCCGCCGGTGAACATGTTCACAAATCCGAAAAGTCCGCCCATGGCGCCGGTGGCGGCGCCGAAATACGAGAGGGCGGCCTGTGCGTCGACGTAGGGGATAACGACGAAAGAGCCGAGTCGAAAAATGGCGAGGAAGAGTGCGGTCATGAGGATTTTGTTGCGAAGCTCAGGAATTTTAAACGAGTTGGCGAATGCGTCGAGCATGATCAGGCGATTCGGCGCGCGCGCCGCACGAAACCGGGAGCGATCAGCATAAAATTCCGGACGCCGCTATTGAGCGATCTGAACGGACCCGCCGGCCGACTCGATGGCCGACCGCGCGCCGGCCGAAAACCGGTGTGCGACTACCTTCAATTTCCGGGTGAGCTTGCCCCCGGCAAGGACTTTGATGAGGGCGGCTTTGGAACGCACGAGCCCGCTTTCCTTCAATTTTTCGACCGTAACCTCATCGCCGTCCGCAAACCGGTTGAGCGCTTCAAGATTGACAATCGACGCCACTACCCGCCAAGACCGCTTGAACCCGCCCTTGGGCAACCGCCGGAAGAGGGGCATCTGGCCGCCCTCAAAGCCCCGCCGGACCTTGCTGCGCGCCTTCTGGCCCTTGTGCCCACGGCCGCTGGTCTTGCCGCGGCCGCTGCCCTCGCCGCGGCCGAGCCGCTGCCGGCGCCCGACGATTTTGGGCAGAGCGGAAAGCTCGAGGCTCATGCCGATGGCTCCGACGGTGTTTGCGGCGGGAGCGGACCGGGCTCCGCCGACGAAGATGGGGGCCCTGCCGGTCTGGGAGGCCTGCGATCCGGCCGGGGTCTGCGATCACGATCGCGGTCGGGTCTGCGACCTCGCGACCGGTCCGGCCCACCCCTGTCGTGCGTTCTGCCCTGTTGCGATTCGGTCCTGTGGCGCGGCGGCATGGAACCGGAGGGTCTTTGCTCACGACGGCGCGCCTGAGCGGCCTCCGGTGACAACTGCTCGGCTTCACCGCCCTCCATGCGCTCGCCCATTTCATCCTCAAATTTGGTCAGCCGCCGGACACGCTTGGCGATGAACATTTCGCCGACGGTCTTACCGCGCATTTCCGCGACGTCCTCCGGCAGTCTCAGCCGGAGCAGTCCGTCCATGACGGCCTTGACAGCGTTGACGGCGTTGGAAGATCCGATGGTCTTGGAGAGGACGTCCCGAATGCCGGCGGCCTCCAAAATAGCGCGCACAGATTTGCCTGCGATGATCCCGGTGCCGGGCACAGCAGGCCGAAGGAGGACACGCGTGGCGCCACACCGACCAACGATTTCGTGGGGGATGGTTCCTTCGACGATTTTTATTTTGGTCATGGTTTTCGTCGCATGTGACCGGCCCTTGGTGATCGATTCCGGGACCTCCTTGGCCTTGCCGATCGACACGCCGACCTTGCCGTTGCCGTCGCCGACGACGACGATGGTCGAGAATCCGAATCGCCGGCCGCCCTTGACGACCTTCGCGACATGGTTGATCTGGACGACCCGTTCGATGAGCGCCGGCTCTCCGGGGGCATGCCCGGGCTGGGGTCTCTGAAACCTCCGGCGCGAATCGGAACGCTGCCGTCCATCGCCGCGTCCATCGGTCCTGGGCGGACGAGGCGCTTGCGGCGCCGGGGTTTGGGGCGTATTCAAAACTGCAATCCTCCTTCACGCGCGCTGTCCGCCAGCGCGGCAATTTTTCCGTGATAGATGTATCCGGACCGGTCAAATCGGACAGTCCGGATGCCTTTGGCGGCGCAACGCTCGGCAATGAGTTTGCCCACCGCCTTGCAGGCTTCCTTATTTTTTTTGCCCTTCACGACGTCCCGTACTTCCGGCGTGCGTGTGGATGCGCCGAGGAGGACAAGGCCGGAAAGATCGTCGACGACCTGCGCCGCGATGTGTTTTCGGCTCTTGAAGACGCAAAGCCGCGGTCGATCCGATGTGCCGATGACCCGCTTGCGACTCCGGATGGACTTGTAGGCCGTGACCTCGCCGTGCCGTTTGTCGCCCATGGTCTTCTCCTACTTCGCGCCGCCGGCGGCACCCGTTGCACCGGCGCCGGCTGTCTTGCCGGCCTTCTTGCGGACGCGCTCGCCAGAGTACCGGATGCCCTTGTTGTCGCTGTAGACGGAGGGCGGGCGGACGGCGCGGATGTCGGCGGCAAGCTGTCCCAGCACGTGCTTGTCGGCGCCCTTCAGGACGATCTTGGTGTTGGACTCGACGGCGACGTCCACGCCTTTGGGGATGCGGACATCGACGGGGCGGGTATAGCCAACGGAGAGAACCAGCTTGTCGGCGGACTTAGCGGCGCGAAAACCGACGCCGACGATTTCGAGTTCTCGGGTGAACCCCTGTGTGACGCCAAGGACTGCGTTTCTCAGAAGCCGCTGTGCCAAGCCGTGTTTGGCGCGTGTGGCGTCCAAATCGTTGGCGCGCTTGAGGACCAGCCGGTCGGATTCCTGCGCGACTGTAATGTCCGGCGGCATCGGGATGGTCATCTCGCCCTTGGGCCCCTTGAGCGCGACGACGCCATTCCGAAGCTGTACGGTCGCGCCCTTGGGGATCGCCACAGGCGCCTTGCCAACCCTCGACATCCTACCGGACCTCCAGCAGGACTTCGCCGCCGATATGTTCCTTGCGGCATTCGCGATCCGTGAGCAGACCCCTGGGCGTGGAGACAATGGCGATGCCGAGTCCCCCGGCGGGCCGGGGGAGGCGATTGACGGGCGAGTAAACACGCCGGCCGGGCGTCGAGATTCTCTGAAGGCTCTGAATGACGCCTGATTTACCGTCTTTCGAATACTTCAAATAGACCCGGAGAATGCCCTGCTTGTTGTCCTTCAAGATGCGGTAGTTTTTGATGTATCCCTCGTCCTTCATGATCCGTATGATGGATACTTTGAGCCTCGACGCGGGGACATCCACGGTTTTTTTGCGCGTCATGCAGCCGTTGCGCATGCGCAGGAGGAGATCGGAGATGACGTCGGTTACCATGACGCTTTTACCACGCCCGGGATTTCGCCCTTACAGGCGAGTTTGCGGAAACAGAGCCGGCAAAGTTCGAACCGGTTCATGTATCCGCGGGACCGGCCGCAGACCGAGCAACGGTTGTGCTGGCGGACGGGGAACTTGCGCTTGCGGCTCCATTTGATGACCCAGCATTTCTTTGCCATCTGTCCCTCACCCCTTCTCCGCGAACGGCATGCCGAACCCCTGGAGGAGCGCCTTTGCGTGGGCGTCGGAGGCGGCCGTCGTGACGAACGTGACGTTCATGCCCTTGGTGCGCCGGACCTTGTCGATGTCGACTTCCGGAAACACCGTGTGCTCGCGGATGCCCATGGTCAGGTTGCCGCGTCCATCGAAATTTCCGGGAGAAACCCCGCGGAAATCGCGGACCCGTGGGAGGGTCACGCTGATGAATCGATCGAGAAACTCGTACATGCGCTTGCTGCGCAACGTCATCATGAGCCCGATCGGATTACCGGCGCGGACGCCGAAGGCCGACACGTCCTTGTAGGCGCGCCGGAGAATGGGTTTCTGTCCGGCGATGGCAGAAAGGTCGCGTGACATTTCTTCGATGACCTTGAAATCCTTGATGCCCTCCCCGAGCCCGGAGTTAATGACGATTTTGACGAGGCGAGGAACGCAGTGGATGTTATCGAGCTGAAGCTGCGTCAAGAGTTTGGGTCGAAGTTCTTTCACGTACAGTTCCTTCAGCCTGGGCGTGGGGGCCGGGCCGCGATGAACCTGGCGGATCTGATCCCCCGGCTCTTCGACGGCAACCGCGCGGTCCTCACGGGACGGCTTGCGGTCAGGCGCAGGGGCCTTTTCCTTTTTTTCGCGCGGCGGCGCGGATTCTTTTGCCTGTTTCATGCCAGGGTCTCGTCACATTTTTTGCAGACGCGCAGCGACCGGCCGTCGACAACCCGGCGGGCGAGGCGGGAGGGCTTGTTGCATTTGGGGCAGATGACCATGAGGTTGGAGACGTGAAGTGCCGCCTCTTTTTCGATGACGCCGCCCTTGGGATTCTGCTGTGTGCGCCGGACGTGTTTTTTCCGGAGCGCGACACCCTCGACCACGGCGCGGTACTTGTTGCGATCGACGCTCAGGACCTTGCCGACCGCGCCACGCTCGTTGCCGCTCAATACCGCGACGCGGTCGCCCTTGCGAATGTAGAGCCGCTGCAGCGCCATCAGACGACCTCCGGGGCGAGCGAAATGATTTTCATGAACTGGCGATCGCGCAGTTCGCGCGCGACGGGGCCGAAAATGCGCGTGCCGACGGGTTCGAGCTGCTCGTTGATAATGACGGCCGCGTTGTCGTCGAAACGGATTCGGGACCCGTCGACGCGGCGGTGCGTGTGCCGCTGCCGGACAATGACGGCCTTGACCATCTGGCCCTTCTTGACGACTCCGTCCGGCTGAGAGTCCTTGACGGCCGCGACGATGACGTCGCCCAGAAAGGCATAGCGGTGCTTGCTGCCACGCAGGACACGGATACAGTCAATCACCCGTGCCCCCGAATTGTCCGCAACGTTCACATACGTTTCCTGCTGAATCATGACATGATTCCTTTCGGCTCACCGCGCCTTTTCGAGAATCCTCATAAGCCGCCAGCGCTTGCATTTCGACAGCGGCCGCGTTTCCACAATTTCCACCAAGTCACCCACGCCGGCTTTGGCCTCTTCATCGTGTGTCAGATAGTCCTTGGAACGCATGACCGTTTTCTTATAAATCGGGTGCAGGAACCGCCGGGCGACCTGCACGCGAATCGTCTTCTGCATCTGTGTCGACACCACGCGTCCCTGGAGCGTCTTCTTCATGGCTGCTCCTGTGCCGCCGGCGCTTCCGCCCGGCTGCGCTCGCCGAGGAGTGTCTGGATTCGCGCAACCTTACGACGCGCATGCCGGAGGAGCAAGGGGTTCTCCAAGGGCCCGACGCCGGCCTGAAACCTCAGGTTGCGGATCTCCTCGACCGTCCGGGCGAGTTCGTCCTTGAGGGACGCGTCGGTCATGTTTCGCATTTCACTCCATTTCATAGCCCACTCCGTCGACGCACGCACATTGATTTCATGGGCAGTTTGGCGCCCGCCAGCCGGATGCATTTGGCGGCCTCGGCTTCGGTCAGGCCGCCGACCTCGAAACACACCTGCCCGGGCCGGACGACGGCGACCCAGAATTCGGGGTTGCCCTTGCCGGTGCCCATGCGGGTTTCCGCCGGACGCATGGTGACGGGCTTGTCGGGGAATATTCTAATCCAGACTTTGCCCTTGCGTTTCATGTACCGGCTGAGCGCGATGCGGACGGCCTCGATCTGCCGGCTGGTCACCCAGGACCGGTCGAGGGCCTTAAGCCCGAATTCGCCGAACGCGACGGTGTTGCAGCGTGAGGCCATGCCCCTCATGCGACCGCGGCTCTGCTTACGGAATTTCTGCTGTGCCGGCATCAGCATGACGCATCATCCCCAATCCAAAATTTCACTCTCATCGTGGGGTTTCCCCTTTGCATATCCAGACCTTGACGCCGATGATTCCGTATTTTGTTTTGGCCTCGGCGGTGCCGAAGTCGATCTGAGTGCGGATGGTCTGCAGCGGGAGCCGGCCCTCGATGTACCACTCACGCCGCGCAATTTCCGTGCCCGCCAGCCGGCCGCTGCACATGACCTTAACGCCGACGCCACCGCGCGCGCGGGAGTTGTAGACCGCCTGTTTCATCGCGCGCCGGAAGGCCACGCGCCGCTCAATCTTGCGGGCAATCTCCTCGGCCACGAGGATCGCGCAGAGATCCGGCACTTTGACCTCCTCGATGTTGACCTCCACGTCCTCCTTGGGCAATCCCGTAAGCTGGACGATGTCTCCCGCAAGCTTGTCGATGTTCGAACCTTTTTTGCCGATCACGAGACCCGCGCGCGCCGCCTCGATCGTGACGCGGACGCGCTTGGTGAAGCGCTCGATGAGGATGCTTGCGATGCCTGCATGGTAGAGGCGGGATTTGATGAACTTGCGGATTTTCAGATCGCCAGCAAGCTTTTTGGCAAAATCCTTGCGGGCATACCAGCGCGCGTCCCAGTTGCGATTGATGCCGAGCCGGAACGCGATCGGATTGACTTTCTGTCCCATACTACTTCGCAATCCTCGCTTTCGGTTCCGGTGCGGACTCTTTTTCGAGTTCGACGACGGCATGCGCGGTGCGCTTGATGATGGGCGTGGCGCGGCCGTGCGCCCGGGGCATCCATCGTTTGAGAACGGGGCCGCCGTCGACCGTCAGGGTCGCGATTCGCAGTTCTTCGGGTTTGGCGGCCGGGTCCTTGATCTGAGCGGAGGTCTGCGCGCTTTTGAGAATTTTTTTCAACACGGCCGATCCGTGTTTGGGCGTGTGGTCGAGAATCACGATCGCCTGGGCCACCGTCCGGCCGCGCACGAGATCAGCGACGACGCGCAGTTTTCTCGGCGTGATGCGAAGGAACCGGGCGCGCGCGACAGACAGCATGGCTATGCGGTCGCCTTCGCTTCCTCGCCGCCTCGGGGTTCGCGGTGACCGCGGAAGGTGCGCGTGAGGGCGAATTCGCCGAGTTTGTGCCCGACCATGTTTTCTGAAACGAAGACGTTCAAGAATTTGTTGCCATTGTGGACCGAGAAGCTCTGACCAACCATTTCGGGCACGATGGTCGCGCGGCGCGCCCATGTTTTGATGGCCCTCCGCTGGCCGCTCGCGCGCATCGCCTTGACCTTGCGCAGGAGCCCCTCATCGACGTATGGGCCTTTTTTCAGCGATCTACTCATCTGATTACTTCTTCCTCCGTTGAACGATCCACCGGTCGGACTGTTTGGGCCTTCTGGTTTTTTTGCCCTTCGATTTCAGACCCCACGGGCTCTGCGGGTGGTTGCCGCCCTTGCTTTTGCCCTCGCCGCCGCCCATCGGATGATCCACCGGGTTCATCACCACACCCCGGACGGTTGGCCGGATGCCCAAACGCCGGGAACGGCCCGCCGAACCCACCACGAGATTGCTCCGGTCGGCATTGCCGACCATGCCGATGGTCGCCCGGCAATTGGAATGCACCAGACGAATCTCACTGGACGGGAGCTTGACGAACGCATAATCGCCTTCCCGCGCCATGACCTGCGCGCCGACCCCCGCGCCCCGGACGAGCTGTCCGCCTCGGCCTGGTTTCAGTTCCACATTATGGACGAATGTTCCAGGGGGAATGAGCCGAAGCGGGAGAGCATTGCCGACGCTGATCTCGGCCTTCTCGCCGCTCTCCACCACCGCGCCCACGGCGAGACCCTGCGGCGCGAGGATGTAGCGCAGCTCGCCGTCCTCGTACTGGACCCGCGCCAGACGCGCGCCGCGGTTGGGATCGTACTCGAAGGCCAGGATTTTCGCCTTGACGCCGTCTTTGTCCCGCTTGAAGTCGACCTTCCGGTACATCTGCCTGTGTCCGCCACCGATATGCCGGGTGGTGATGCGGCCCGTGTTGTTTCGGCCGCCCGTTTTGTAGAGCCGCTCGGTCAGGCTGCGGACAGGCCGGATTCGGGCGAGGTCCGCAGTGGAGAGAGTAGTGAGATATCGCCGTGCGGGCGTAGTGGGCGCGTAGGTTTTGACCGGCATCAGATTCCCTCGAAGAACACGATTTTCTGTCCGGCCTCGACCGTGACGATCGCGCGTTTGGTGTCGCTGGTCCAGCCAGGCTTGGATCGCACCCGGCGCATCTTGCCGTGGCGCCGGACCAAGTTGACCTTCCGAACCTTCACGCCGAACATCCGCTCGATCGCCCGCCCAACCGCATGCTTGGTGGCGGCTTCGGCAACTTCAAACGCATATTTTCCCATCGTCTCGCGCGACCTGGTCGTTTTTTCGGTAATGATCGGCCGGACGATGAGCCGGTTGTCTGCGATGGTGGCGACGGGTGCGCCGGATTTGGGATCAGCCACGAGCCGCCTCCGAGAGCCGCCCCGCGAGAAGGTCCGCCGATTTTTCCGTCAGCACGAGATGGCGTGAAGCCATCACATCATAGGCCGTGAGAGACATGGCGCGGCACGCACGCGTATTGGGGATGTTGATGACCGACTGATAGGCCATGCTGGCGTCAGGATCGAAGACGAACAGAATCCGGCCGACGCTCAAGCCCGATCGCTGCGGGAAAGCGCGAAAGAGCTTTGTGCTCGGCTGCTCGATTGACGGCAGGGCCAGCAGCTTCAGCCGGCCGTCCCGCAGTTTATCCGAGAGTGCGGCCCGGAGCGCCAAGCGGCGGACGCGGTGGGGAAGATGGATTGACGCGCGATGGGGCTTGGAGCCGTGTGCGCGGCCGCCGCCGCGGAACTGCGGTGCCTGCGCGTCGGCGTGACGCGCGCGCCCCGTATGTTTTTGCGCATAGAGCTTGCGACCCGAACCCCGCACCTGCGAGCGGTCTTTCGTCGATGCGGTGCCGGCACGCCGACGATTACGGTAATAGCGGACGGCCTGAGCCAGGACGATCGGCCGTGCGGTCACGTCGAACACGTCGGCAGGAAGATCCCGGGTCGCTGTTTTCTCCCCGTCGAGATTCAGGATGTCCGCCGTCGGCATGTCCATCATCCTTTCGGCGGCGCCTTCGACACCGGCGCGCGTTTTGCCTGGCGGATGAAAAGGAGACCCGAAGCGGCGCCGGGGACGGCGCCCGAAATGGCGAGGAGATTGTTTTCTTCGTCCACCTGAATCACGCGGAGGTTCTGAATCGTAACCTGCTCGTCCCCGTAGCGCCCGGCGAGTTTCTTGCCGGGCCAAGTCCGACCGGGGTCCGTGTTGGAGCCGATGGAACCCGGCGTGCGATGTCGTTTTTCAGTTCCGTGGGACGCCGGCGCGCCGTGGAAATTCCATCGTTTCATCGTCCCGGTCGTGCCCCGTCCCTTGGTTCTGCCGGTGACGTCGACCCATTCACCGGCCTTGAAAATCGAAACGCGTATTTCAGCGCCCGGCGCAGTTCCTTCCGGCGCCGGCCCCCGGAACTCCTTGATGATGCGTCGTGGTTCGAGATTCCGTTTTTTGAATTCGCCGACATGCGGAAGCGTCGGATAGCGGCGCTCGGCGCCGTAGCCAACCACGACGGCCTCGTAGCCGTCCGAGTCGGCCGTTTTGGTCCGGAGGACCAGGCAGGGCCCGGCAACGATTACGGTGACGGGGACCGCCGCGCCGGTCTTCTCGTCGAACAGTTCGGTCATCCCGACCTTCCGGCCCAGAATCGCCTTCATGCTTCCTTCACCTCGACTTCAACGCCTGAGGGAAGACCCAAGTCGAGGAGGGACTGCATGGTCTCCTGGTTGGGATTGACGATATCCATGAGACGCTTGTGGGTCCGGAGCTCAAACTGTTCGCGCGACTTCTTGTTGACGTGAGGCGACCGCAGAACGGTAAAGAGCTCGTGGCGTGTGGGCAGAGGGATGGGGCCGACGATGGTCGCGCCAGTTTTTTTGGCGGCCATGACGATCTCCTGGGTCGACTTGTCGATCAACCGGTGATCAAACGATTTCAGTTTGATCCGGATCCGAATCTGCGCCATCTTTGCTGTCCTCCGCGCTCTCTACTCGACGATCTCCGTCACGACCCCGGCGCCGACGGTGCGGCCACCCTCACGGATGGCGAACCGCTGCTCCTTTTCCATGGCGATGGGCGTGATGAGTTCGATGTCCGTGTTGATGTTGTCGCCGGGCATGACCATTTTGACGTCAGCCGGTAGAATGACCGATCCAGTGACGTCGGTCGTCCGGAAATAGAACTGCGGGCGATACCCCGGGAAGAACGGCGTGTGCCGTCCGCCTTCGTCCTTGGTCAGGACATAGACCTCGGCCTTGTACTTTTTGTGCGGATTGATGGTGCCGGGCCTGGCCAAGACCTGGCCGCGCTCGACGCCCTCTTTTTCAATACCGCGAAGCAGCGCCCCGACGTTGTCTCCGGCCTCGGTGTAATCAAGCGTCTTGCGAAACATCTCAAGGCCGGTCACGACCGTCTTCGTGGTGGCCTTGATGCCGACAATCTCCACTTCCTCGCCGACCTTGAGCTTCCCACGCTCAACGCGGCCGGTCGCGACAGTGCCGCGTCCGGAGATGGAAAAGACGTCCTCGACGGACATCAAAAAGGGCTTGTCGATGTCCCGGACCGGCAGTGGGATGTGGCTGTCGACGGCGGCCATGAGATCCGTGATGCACTTGACCTTGTCGGCACTGGTCGGATTGTTGAGGGCCTCGAGGGCGCTGCCCTTGATGACGGGAATCTTATCGCCGTCAAACCCGTACTTCTTCAGAAGGTCGCGGACTTCGACCTCCACAAGGTCGAGAAGCTCCGCATCGTCCACGGCGTCGCACTTGTTGAGGAAGACCACCATGGTCGGCACGCCGACCTGGCGCGCAAGAAGGATGTGCTCGCGTGTCTGGGGCATGGGGCCGTCCGCCGCGGAGACGACCAAAATAGCGCCGTCCATCTGTGCCGCGCCGGTGATCATGTTCTTGATGTAGTCCGCGTGTCCCGGGCAGTCGACATGGGCATAATGGCGGTTTTCCGTCTGATATTCGGCGTGATGCGCGTTGATGGTGACGCCGCGCTCCTTCTCCTCCGGCGCATTGTCGATCTCGTCATACTTTTTGGCTTGTGCCAGGCCCTTGCTGGCCAGCACGTGTGTGATGGCGGCAGTCAGGGTGGTCTTGCCGTGGTCGACGTGGCCGATGGTCCCGATGTTCACGTGGGGTTTGGTGCGGTCAAATTTCTGTTTGGACATGGTGGATTTCCCTCCTCGTTCGATAGGGTAATTGAATCTCCGTATTCATGATCTATGCGCTCTTTCGAAGTCCCACGATTTCCTTGGCGATGTTCGTGGGGACTTCCTGGTATTCCTTGAATTCCATGACAAACGTGCCGCGACCCTGCGTGAGGGACCGGATGGTGGTGGCGTAACCAAACATTTCGGAGAGCGGGACGAGGGTGCGGATGACGCGGACGTTGCCGCGCTGGTCGCTGGTGACGATCTGTCCGCGGCGAGACGAGAGATCGCCGATGACGTCGCCCATCTGGGCCTCCGGCGTCGTGACCTCCACGTCCATGATCGGCTCCAGCAGGACCGGGTCGGCCGACATGATGCCGTCCTTGAAGGCCTTGGAGGCCGCGATGTGGAAAGCGATTTCGGAGGAGTCGACCTCGTGAAAGGAGCCGTCGAAGAGTGTGACGCGGACGCCGATCACCGGATAGCCGGCATATACGCCGGTCTGAATCGCCTCCTTCACACCCTTCTCCACCGCCGGTATGTATTCCTTGGGGATCGCGCCGCCGACGATCTTGTTGACGAACTCGAATTTCTGCGCGCCGCCCCGCTCCATCGGCTCGACGGTCAGCCACACGTGGCCGTACTGGCCGCGCCCGCCGGTCTGCCGGATGTATTTGCCTTCGGACTCAGCACTCTTGCGGATCGTTTCCTTGTAGGCGACCTGGGGTTTTCCGGCGTTGGCTTCCACATTGAATTCCCGCTTGAGCCGGTCCATCAGAATTTCAAGATGCAGTTCGCCCATGCCGGAAATCAGAGTCTGGCCGGTCTCATGGTTGACGCTGATCCGGAACGTCGGATCCTCGTCGGCCAGCTTGTTCAAGGACTCGGACATCTTGTCCTGGTCGACGCGTGTCTTCGGCTCGATCGCCATCGAGATGACCGGCTCGGGAATCCGCATCGATTCGAGTACGATGTGTTTGGTGAGGCCGCAGAGCGTGTCGCCGGTTTTGGTGGCCTGAAGGCCGACGACGGCGCCGATCTCGCCGGCGCTCAGGGCATCCCGCTCCTCCCGCTTGTTCGCATGCATGAGCAGGACCCGGCCCACGCGTTCCTTGCGGCCGTTGCGCGTGTTGACGACATAACTGCCGGCGTCCAGCGTGCCCGAATAGATTCGAATGAACGTGAGCTTGCCGACAAATGGGTCGGTGGCGATTTTGAAGGCGAGCGCCGAGAGCGGCTCGGCGGGGTCGGCCCGGCGGGTGTCCGGCTGGTCCGTGTCGGGATTGATGCCCTTGACGGGCGGGATGTCGACCGGCGAGGGAAGGTACTGGACCACGCTATCGAGGAGGGGCTGAACGCCCTTGTTTTTGAAGGAACTGCCGCCGAGGACCGGGACGAATTTACCGGCCAGGGTACCCTTGCGGATGAGTTCGCGGACGGTCTGCGGCGCAATGGGCTTGCCGTCAAGGAACAGCTCCATCGCCGCATCGTCCAGTTCGACGATTTTTTCCAACATTTTTTCGCGCGCCGCTTTAGCCTTGTCGAGAAGTTCTGGCGGGACGTCGATGATTTCGAATTTGGCGCCGAGCGTTTCCTCGAGCCACTTGATGTATTTCATTTCGACCAGATCGATCACGCCGGTGAACTGGTCCTCGGCGCCGACCGGCATTTGCACGGCCAGGGGCGTATGGCCGAGTTTTTCGTATATCTGTTTAACGACCTCGTAATAATCGGACCCGGGCCGGTCGAGCTTGTTGACGAAACAGATGCGCGGGACGTTGTAGCGCGTCGCCTGCCGCCAGACGGTCTCGCTCTGAGGCTCGACGCCTCCGACGCCGCAGAAGACGATGACGGCGCCGTCCAGAACCCGGAGGGAGCGCTCGACCTCCATGGTGAAATCGACGTGGCCGGGCGTGTCGATGATGTTGAAACGGTGGTCATGCCAGAAGCAGGTGGTGGCGGCGGCGGTGATGGTGATGCCGCGCTCGCGCTCCTGCGCCATCCAGTCCATCTCGGTGTTGCCGTCGTGGACCTCGCCGATCTTGTGGGTCCGGCCGGTGTAGAAGAGGATGCGTTCGGTCGTCGTGGTTTTTCCGGCGTCGATGTGGGCCACAATGCCGATGTTGCGGACCCGATCGAGGGGGACGTTGATCTGTGGGAGGGTTGCCTGCGCCATCTTTACCACCGATAGTGCGCAAAGGCCTTGTTGGCTTCGGCCATTTTGTGCACGTCCTCCTTCTTTTTGAATGCGCCACCCGCGCGGTTGTATGCATCCAGGATCTCGCCCGACAGCGCGTCCACCATGCCATGGTTGTTGCGCTCCCGGGCCGCGAAAATCATCCAGCGGATGGCCAGAGACTCGCGGCGCGCCGGCAGGACCTCCACCGGCACCTGATAGGTCGCGCCGCCCACACGACGGGACTTGACCTCCACCTCGGGCTTGACGTTGTCCATCGCCGTCAGAAGCACCTGCAGACCGGGCTTGCCGGCCTTCGACTGCGCCTGGTCCAAGGCGCGGTAGAAGATCCGCTCGGCAACGGACTTCTTGCCGTCGTAGAGCAACGAGTTGATGAACCGGGACGCAATGACATTTCCGAACTTGGCGTCCGGCGCCGGCATCCGGCGCTTGAGAATCCTTTTCCTTCTCGGCATGACTCAACAACCTCCTGGCCTGTATCCCACATCACATCCGGCGCGGTCAGGCACAAAAAATCCGCTCCGGGGAACCCATGGGCCAAACTGTATCGAGCGGATAGGACTTCGCGAAGAAATGCGAAGCGCGGGTATTCGATACCCGCCGCGCGGCCTACTCTTTTTTAGGCCGTTTGGCGCCGTACTTGGACCGCTGCTGTTTCCGAGCGCCCACACCCTCGCAATCGAGACTTCCGCGGATGATGTGATATCGCACCCCCGGCAAGTCTTTCACGCGGCCCCCGCGAATCATCACGACGGAGTGCTCCTGCAGATTATGCCCCTCGCCCGGAATGTAAGAGGTGACTTCGAATCCGGACGTGAGGCGCACTCGCGCGACTTTGCGCAGGGCCGAGTTCGGTTTTTTGGGCGTCGTCACATACACACGCGTGCAGACGCCGCGACGCTGGGGCGACCCGCGCAGAGCAGGTGTTTTGTCCTTTCCCACCTTGATCTGCCGGCCATGCCGCACCAGTTGCTGGATCGTGGGCATACTCACTCCTTTGCCACTCGAATAATCGCCGAGTGTAGTTTCGGACGGAGGGGCTGTCAAGTTTCCCGGACGGATTTTTTCGGGGCTGGGGAGGCCTACAAGCGCGACAACTGCGCGACGATGGAGGAGCCTTCGGCGTTGAGCGTGGCGAGTGCCGTTTCCATGTCGTTGAACTGGCGGCGCAGGCTCGCCTCCATGCGCGCGAGCCGATCGTCCTCCCGGGCGATGCGCACGTCGATGTCGTCGATGCGGTCGGTGAGAACTTCTTCCTTGAGATCGACGATCCCACCGGACTTGGTCAGATCGTCGATGTAGTTGGTGATGTCGACCGCGATGCCGGCCGTTTTGATCGTGCCGCCGGTGGTGGACCGACCGAAGAGCTGTTCGACGGCCGTGGGGTTGGAAGCGATGGCGCTGGAGAGTTTGCTGTCGTCCACGATGAGCTTGTTTTCGTCCGGCGAGTTGAAGTCTCCGAGTTCAATCCCGAGCTGTGCGAGAAGCTCGTGCGTGTCGGTGAGGGCCGGCTGGGACTGGAAGAGGAGGCGCCTGAGGCGCGAATCGATGTTGTTGACAAGGCTGTCGCCAAAGAGTTTGCCGGCCGTCCGGGTGGCGGCGTCGTAGCCGGCGTTGTCGACGTAGAACTGGACAATGTCGTTATAGGCGGTGACGAAATCCTTGATGGCAGTGGAGACGCTGGCCGAGTCCTGCGTGATGGAGACGCTGGCGGAGGCGTCGGTCGACTCCACGGTGCCATCGGCGTCGCCCTGTTTTTTCAAGCTGAGCGTGATGCCGTTGAAGGTATAGGAATTGGTGTCGGCGGTGATGGTGTTGCCGTTGATGCTGAAGATGGACTGGACACCGGTCGTGGTCGCACCGGTCAGTTTGAGGGAACTGATGACGCCCCGGGCGTCGATACCGCCCGACGTATCGATCGTGATCGAGTGCGGTCCCTCCGCCGTGCGCTGAAGGACGACCCTGTCAAGCGACTGGTCGTAAAAAGCGGCGACGCCGGTGGTGGCGGAACTGTTGTTGATGCGGTCGATCAGGTTCTGGAGGGTGTCGCTGGCGGTGTCGTAGGTGATACTGGTGCCGTTGATCTTGAAGGACCCTGTGCCGGAGGTGATGGCGGTATCGGTGTTGAGGGCGGCAAGGGTGGCCGACGAGTTGAGGCCGCTCTCATTGGAGGCGGCCGCGCCCGTGGCGATGTTCGCCGCGGACCAGAAACCGACCAAGCCCGCGCCGGGGGCGGAATTGGCGAGTGACAGGGTCCCGGCGCCGGCATTATTTTTGCGCTCGACGACGAACCGGTCGTTGGTGGAATCATAGTAGAAGTTGGCGGTGGCGAGATTGTTGTTGATGTCGTCGATAAAGGCCTGGACGTTGGAAAAAGTGCTGAGGGCCGCCGTCGTGCGGGCGGCGACATCGGTCGTTACCGTCACCGTGGTCGAGGTGTCCAGCGTAGACGGCAGAAGGCCGGCGGAGATGTTGTCGGCGAAGGATTTCGTAAGGTCGACGGGAGAGGTCCCCGGCGAAACGGCGATGGTGCTGCGCCTGGAGATGTTCGTGTTGACTTGGGCCGTGCTCTGGTTCGACGACTGCGTGGCCAGCCGGTCGACGAGGATGGCGTAGGTGCCGGGCGTGGCGCCGTCGGCGGCGCTTGCGGTCACGACACTGGTGTCTGTCGAGGCCGTGCTGCGCTTTTGAAACGTGCTCGAAAGCTGGAGCGTGTCGGACTCGCCCTTCAGCGTCAGGAGCTTGGTCTGAAACGTCGCGAAGAGGTCCTTGATGCTTTCAATATTGGTCTTGCGGGTTTCCAGCACTGTCTTGTTGCGGGCATCCACTTCCATCAGCTTCTGGATCACGTCGTCCGTGTCCACGCCGGAAATGATCCCGCCCAGCTGTATCGGCATGATCGCTCACACTCCCTTGCGGTCTTCCCTCACCCAGCCCTCCTGGCCGGGCCCCTCCCCCCTTTGGCCGGCGGGGAGAGCCTCTGTTTATATTTTCGACCCCACGCCGGAGAATCTTGAATCTACAATAGACCCCTCTTTCCGGCCCGGCGCCTCTCCATATATATATAGGGGGTCCCGGCGGGCTATATTT
This sequence comes from Candidatus Lindowbacteria bacterium RIFCSPLOWO2_12_FULL_62_27, assembly GCA_001784175.1. Classification (GTDB taxonomy): domain Bacteria; phylum Lindowbacteria; class 2-12-FULL-62-27; order 2-12-FULL-62-27; family 2-12-FULL-62-27; genus 2-12-FULL-62-27. The sequence goes on along the minus strand of MFPR01000026.1, from coordinate 147,764 downwards.
TGTGGAGCGCGATGACCTCCACCGGCTCGAGGCGCTTGCGACCCGGCAGGAACGTCAGTTCCAGGCAGAACAGATAAGCGACGACGGCGCCGCCCAGTTTCCGGACGAGCTCGGCGATGGCGGCGGATGTGCCGCCGGTGGCGAGGAGGTCGTCCAGGATGAGGACGCGCTCGCCCTTTCGGACGGCGTCCTCGTGCATTTCGATGGTGTCGGTGCCGTATTCGAGTTCGTAGGAAACCGACACGGTCTTGTAGGGGAGCTTCTTCTTTTTCCGAACCGGCGCCATGCCGGCGCCGATGCGGAGCGCGAGCGGGGCGGCGAAAATGAAGCCGCGAGCCTCCGGCGCGACAATCTTCTGCACATTCAAAGGCCGGGCGGCCGCCTCCAACTGGTCGACGACCTGCCGGAAGGCCGCAGGGTCCGCCAGGATGGGCGTGATGTCCTTGAAGAGGATGCCGGGTTTGGGGAAATCGGGGATATCGCGAATCAGTTTTGTCCAGTCGGTCGTGGGCATGAAGAGCAATCTCCTTTCGACGTGTTCTATCCGACGTCGCTCAAGAATTCGTAGACATTTCTGCGGATGCAGAGGTTTTTGAGTTTGCCGAGCGTCCGTTCCTCGATCTGGCGTATCCGTTCCCGTGTGAGTCCGAGTTCCTCGCCGATTTCATGGAGGGTTTTGGGCTGGATGCCGTCCATGCCGAAACGGAGTTTGATGATGGTCTGCTCGCGCGGCGTGAGGGTTTCAAGCATTTTTTTGAGTTCGTCATAGAGGAAGGAGATGTTCAGTTTCCGGAAATAGGTATCGGGTCCCTCCTCCTCGAGGATTTCTGACAGCAATGTGTCTTTTTCCCGGCCGATGGGCATGTCGAGGGAGGCGGTGTCCTGGGAGACTTGCATGAGTTCGATGACGCGCTTGTGCGGCTGCTTGAGCGCCTTGGCGATCTCGTGTGCGGTCGGTTCCCGTCCGAGCTCGTGGGAGAGCCGCATCTTGACGCGGATGAAGCGGCTCATGCTCTCGGCGATGTGCGCGGGCAGCCGTATGGCGCGGCTCTTGTCGGTCAGGGCCCGCGAGATGGCCTGGCGGATGTACCAGGTGGCGTAGGTGCTGAACCGGAATCCCAATTTGTAGTTGTACTTGTCGACGGCCTTGAGGAGCCCCAGGTTGCCCTCGTTGATGAGGTCGGCCAGGGGCGTACCCAGATTCTGATATCGCTTGGCGACCGAAACCACGAGCCGCAAATTCGACAGCACCATTTTTTCCTTTGCCCGAGCGTAGAGCCGTTCCAGCCGGTCCATCTCGGCGAGGACGCGCTCGCGTCGGCCGACGCGGATTTTGTGCGCGGCCAGGAGCATCCGGCGCTGGCGGCGGGTCGGAAGCGTGACGAGCTTGCGCATGAGGCGGGTCGGAATTTTTTCCTTGCGGCACAGTTTGGGCAACCCGGTCCGGCTTTCCTCAATTTTCCGCGCCAGAAGAACCTCCTCCTCCCGGCGAAGAAGCGGGATTCTGGACAACTCGCGGAAGTAGAGAGACAGGGTGTTCTTGGTCTCGCCGACCGTCGGCGGCTCCTTCGCGGCGGGGGTCTCTTCGACGGCCAGGTCGTCGACGATCTCCACCTGCTTCGAGATCTTTGCGACGACCTCGGGCAGGTGGGCGTCATCGGCGGGAAGGCCGGGGTCCTCGATCGTGTCGAGGATCTTCGACAGCGCCACTTTCCCGCCGCGCCCGCCGGCGCGCTCCAAGATCGTCTCCATCAACTTTTTTTTCTTCATGGATTACCTGATTTCAAAGCTAGTGCAGCCCGCAGATGACACAGGCGCCGACGATTTTTCCACAGCTTCCACCCGCGCCGACCGCGGACCCTGGCGGCACATCCGTTCAAGTTCCGCCAGCGATTCGGCGTCCCCCTCCGCAAGAACTTCAACGCATCCGTTCCTCAGGTTGCGCACGTAACCGACCAACCCCAAGCGCTGCGCCTCATCCAGGACAAACCATCGAAATCCCACGCCCTGGACGCGGCCTGCGATCTTCAATGTAAGTCTAACCATCTATGTATTCGCACCCTCCGGCGGCTGCTCCGCCATCCAGGCTTCGCAGAATTCCCGCCTCCGGGTGCGATATCATCCTGATATCGGGGTGCCGAGATTCGAACTCGGGGCCTCTTGGTCCCGAACCAAGCGCTCTAGCCAAGCTGAGCTACACCCCGTCCCTTGCAGACCTGAGGGGAATCCCTGCCAGCCTGACGCCGGCAGACTCACTCCTTCTAATCACACGAACCGACGATTTTCAAGACGCGGCCGGGTCCGGGAACCCGTGCCGGCCGATCAGCGATACGAACCGGCAGTCGCACAGCTTCTCGCGCGACATCGGACCATCCGGAGGTTTTCGATAGAGGAACAGCTCCTGCACGACACGGTTGCCGATCGGAATCACCATCCGGCCGTTCGCACGGAGCTGGCCGGCCAAGGGCACGGGCAGGTCGGGCGCCGCGGCGGTTACGGCGATGGCGTCGAAGGGCGCGAAGTCCGGAGCGCCGAGGGTACCGTCGGACAGGAGGACCTGCGCGTTGGTGATTCCCAATTCGCCCAGACGCCGGCGCGCGCTGTCGCACAACTCCGGAACCCGCTCGATCGACACGACCTTTCTGCAGAGGCTCGCGAGGATGGCCGTTTCGTATCCGGACCCGGCGCCGATTTCCAGGACGCAATCCGACGGCGCCGGGTCGAGGGCCTGGCAGGTGAGCGCGACGATGTACGGCTGAGAAATGGTCTGGCCGTACCCGATCTTGAGCGGCTCGTCGTCGTGGGCCCGCTCCTGGTCCTCCGGCGCCACAAACTTTTCCCTCGGCGCCGTCCGGAACGCCTCCAGGACCCGCTCGTTCCGGATGCCCCGGCGGCGCAACTGGTCCTTGACCATCAGAATCCGGGCCGCCAGAAAACTGGCCGTCGAATTTATTTTGCGTGCTCCCCCACAGCCTGACGGCCGAGCTGCGGCGCGAAGTATCTCAGCCTGTCGGAGACCACGTCGGTGAGGTAGTAGAGCCGGAGGGTGACATCGACCGGGGTGTTCTGCTGAAGCGTTCCGTAGGGGCTGGCATAGACGAGGAAATAGGAGGCGGTCTTGGAGGAGGCCAGTTCAAAGGCGATGTCGGAAATCGACGTCTGCTGGAGCTGCCGGTAGCTCCCGCCGCTGCGCCGGCAGAGCGTCTTGAGCACGGGCAATTGGCGGTCGGTGAGGTGAAGGATAAAGAGGGAAACGCCCTCGTTGAGGAAGTCGAGGAAGAGGGACGAAAAGTCCGCGGGCGTGATGTCCTCCTCGCGCGTCGTGACCAGCAGAATGTTGCGCCTGCCGCGGAGGTCCTTGAAGGCCGAGAGCGTTTCATAGAGATCGCCCGGAAAGGTGGACGTGGCCATTTCGTCGATCAGGTCCAGGCTTTTCCGGATCAGATACGGGTTGTCGGTGGGCGTGAGCAGCGTCCGGCGGCCCTTCCGGATCGACAGATAAAAATCCGTCGGGAGCGCGCGGCTCAGGTTATCGAGAAAGGTCCGGACCAGCACCGCGCGCCGGTCCATGGCGGAGGAAGGGTCGAGATGGACAATCAGATTGAGAGGGCCGGTCTGCGAGAGGGGCCGGACGGACCACTTAGCCACGCGGTTGTTGTCCTCCTGTACCACGAAGTTCCGCCGGGACAGGCCCGTGATCGGATCGCCGCTGCCGTTGGTGACCTGGAAGGTGACGCCGACAAACGGGTAATGTTCAAAATCGATATCCGAAACGTTCAGCAGCGTCCGCTCCGCCATGGTGCCGGGCCGAAGGACCCGCAATTCATGCGTGATCTGGTCGGCGACATAGACCAGTCCCGCCTCGCCGTCGATCGCCACGCCGCTCATGCCGGGGAACGAATAGGTCTTGCCGAATTCGTCCTGCAACAAAATCAGCGTGTCGGATTTTTCGTCCAGGACCGCAAGGTCCCCATGCGCGGTCGAAAAGAGCAGGCCCCGGTCGGATGTCCAGTCAAAATCCCGCGGCTCGGCCAGATCCGCTGTCGGCACGACGCCCAGAAAATTCCCGTAGCGGTCGAAGCGCTGCACCAGATTGCCTTCCTGGGACATGACCAGCAGGACATACGTATCGGTCCGCGGCGTAGTGCGAACCAGGACCGACCTCGGCGACTGAAACTCTCCGGGCCGGCCGCCCCGCGAGCCGAACGACATGAGATGCCGGCCGTCCAGGGTGAACTTCTGGATCCGATGGTTGCCGCCATCCACAACGTAGAGGTACCGATCCGGCGAGATCGCCAATCCTTCCGGGCCGAAAAACTCGCCGGGCCCGCGGCCCTTCTGGCCGAATGCGCCCAAGAACGTGCCGTCTCTTTTGTATCGGAAGATGCGATCGGAACTGAAGGACGAGACGTAGATGTTGCCGTCCTCGTCCACCGCCACGTCGAAGGGGGAGGGGATGTCGGACAGTTTCATCAGGAATTCAAGCCCCTTCGTGAACACCACGACCTCGTCCGTTCCGAAACTGGCCAGGAGAATGCGGCCCAGCCGGTCGACCTCCACGCCGACGGGTGTGATGAATCGTTGCCTGTCTTTCTCGTCGCCCTTCACGACCGCTGCCGGCTTGTAGGCCATTCCCTGTGTTTCCAAAGACGCGTCCAGATACCGGCGGACCGATTTGAGGAAGTCGAGCCGGTCCTGGTCGTCGACCACCGCGTCGGTGTCGGATGCGATTTCAGCCGCCGTCATGATCGACGAGTCGAGCCGGCCGGTCATGAAATCCACCCGCGAGTGAATGCGCTTCTGATGGAGCACAAAGTATCCCCGCAGGATGCCTTCGTCGAGTTTCTGCCGGGCCTGCGGGTACTGCCCGTCGTAATACATCCGGGAGGCCATGATCATCCATGTCCGCACCGTCTGCTTGACCTCCAAGTCCTCCTGCCGCTTTTCTCCCTCGAGGATCGTCAGGTACGAGGGGAGTCCGAAGGAGTCGAACGTAACCAGCGGGGAGGCCGGCGTGTCTTCAGCGGCGACCGGGCCGGCCAACGCCGCCGCGATGAATAATAGAGGAATGATCCGCATGGCGGCTATTCCTTCAGCAACGAGAGATTGGTCAGAATGTCGTTGCGCCACCGGCCGGGCGAGGTGTCCAGCAGCGCGCGCTGATACAGTGACAGCGCGTCGGCGGGGCGGCTCAGATAAAACTGGAACAGCTCTCCCAGCCGAAAGGCCGCCTCCATCCGCTGTTCCGCCGGCGGCGCGCCATTCAGGACTTCCTGCAACAGCCGGGCCGAGTCGTCATACTTTTTCATCTCGCGACAGGCTTCGGACAGGTCCATCCGGGCGCGGTTTGCGTCCCGGCCGACGCCGCTGCGCAGATAGCGCTCCAGATGGACCGCGGCCTCCTTCGCGTTCCCCTGACTGAGCGCGAGCCGGCCCAGCTCGAGTTCCGCGAAGGCCGATTCCTCGGTGTCCGGCACGAGGCGCTGGATCGAGAGGAGATTGCCCTCAACGATCTCGGCCTGAATCTCGCGCGTCACGCGGTCCAGCCAGGACGAAAAGAGGGGGCCGAAAAATCCGTCCGAAAGAGACTTCGCCGCGGCGAGCGCGCGCGGAAGATCGCCGTCGTTCCGCGCCGATCGCAGGCGGTACAGGTCGAGGACCGACGGCAGGCAAAGCAGGGCCAGCGCGAGGATCGATCCGATCCACAGCCACCGCCACCACCGGTCCGGCCGGGTCTCACTGTTCACGTTTTTCGAAAAATTTCTTCAAGATGTCCGCCTGGAGCATGTCCTTCATCCGGACCTTCCGGTCCTCCTGCGGGGCCGTCAGGTAAGGCTGCATCTCGAGGCGCTCCTGCTGTTCCACCGCGGCCTTCCGCGACAGCGCAATCCGGTGCTGGTCCGGCTGGATGTTCAAGACCATGACGCGGATCGTCTGGCCCTCCGCGGGCGCCGGTTCGGTTTCTGCATGGTCCGGTTTCCGAACCAGGCCGACCAGTCCCTTGCGGATTTCGACCAGCGTTCCGACCGCGATCACTTTCACGACGCGCCCCTCGTATATCCTGCCGACCTCGATCTCCCTTGACAGCAGGATGAAGGGATCGGGCTTCACCTGCTTGACGCCGAACCGGATCAGCCGGGCGCCCGGGTCGACCGACAGGACTTCGGCCTTAACCCGTTTGGCGCCGACGGCCCGGGCCGGCGCACCGGGCGGTACGCCGAAGAATTGGCGCGGCGTCACGGGGCCCGACCATGACAGGTCCTCCGCAAGGATGAACCCGTAATATCCGTCGTCCGTCTGGACCTTCGCGCGCGCGTCCTGACAGGACACCGCCCGGACCTCCACGTGCGCGCCGACAGGATACTTGCGCTGGATGTCCGGCAACGGATCGGTCTGAAGGGCCTTGGTCGAGAGAAGGATCTTGGACGTTTCACGCTGAATCGAAAGACATACGGCCTCGATGGTGTCGCGCGGGCGGAAATAGAGTTCCAATTCCGAGGGATCCTCGATCTGCCAGCCGGCCTCGCGCCAGGGAATCTCTCCCACGAAGCCTTCCTTCAAATCCACCTTCACGTGGTCGGCCTGCAGGCTCCGGACGACCACTTCCACTTTGCTTCCGGGCTGGATCGATTTCTTGATGAAGACCCAAGGGTCGGGCTGGAGCTGCTTGCGGCCGACCGCGAGGCGGTCTCCGGAAGATTCGAGAACCATGACGCTGAGTTTCTGGCCGACCTGCAGCGCGGCCAGATTCTCTTTCGGCGAAGCGAATCCGGCGTCGTCACCCGACAACTCGGTGGAAACGCCCTCGATGTCGATCCACGCGTAGGCGGGACCCACCGACTGGACCCGGCCCTCCAGGATTTCGCCGGGCCGGACGCGGCTCATCGCGAGGCGCCGGCGAATCTGGCGGTCTTTTTCAAGATATTTTTTTCTCGAAAGAATCACGCAGAAATTCGCGGGGTTGTAGTGCAGAATCAGGCAGCGGATCGGGTGATTCAGGCGGACGGGTTCGGCCGCCGGATTCTCCGACTCCTCTTCGGGAAGGGCAGTCTTGAATCCATGGACGTCCACCACCCAGCCTTCGCCTTCCATCCGCTCGACCGGCGTGCCTTCGAGGGGAAGGCCCCCGGACCAGATCGACTCGATGACCGAAAGCCCGCGGCAGCCCTGGGCCAGATGGAGACTGCAGACGGGCCGCGAATCGCCGGTGGCCGGGCGGTTCGTGTCCGCCTCAAGCACCGCCACCCAGACGCGGGCGCCCGGCTGAATGTCCGTGGGAAGATGTTCGCGCGGGTCCAGCACGCCCTGGCCGGACGAGAGGTCGAAAAGCGGCGGCCGGCCATGAACGCATTCGACCACCTCGGCCTCGATCAGTTTTGCCCCGGCCATGGACCGCAGTTCCGGCGCGAACCGGCGCAGGAATTTCTGGATGAAGGGAGAATCGGCGTGCGGACGGTCCGATCCCTCCGGCGGTTGTCCGGCCAGCCGCCGGGAGATCGAATCGAGAGACTCGTCGTCCGGCTCCAAGGCCCGGCCGTCGCCGAAAAGGATCCGGTCCCGGCGCATCGCCGTTTCGGGCGCGTGCGGATCAGTGCGATTCGTCATGAATCCTGTGCCAGCAACCGGATGCGGTCCATGACTTCGCGCGTGATGTGTTCGTAGCGGTCACGCGGGTCGGCCGGTGTCGGTTCGGTTTGGGACGGCGTGGCGGAAGCCGCAGTCGGCAGGAAGGGCTCTCCGAAAATGATCCGGACCAGCGCGGGGCGCGGGAAAAGAGCGCCTGGCGGGAAGGACTTGTAACTTCCCACGATCCGGACCGGCACGACCGGGACGCGGCTTTCGAGGACGAGTTTGCCGAATCCCGCGCGGCCGTCGTGAATGATCCCGTCGCGGCTGCGGGTGCCCTCCGGGAAAATCAGCAGGAGATCTCCGTGGGCCAGCGCGGCCCGCACCTGGTCCAGCGCCTCGCGGTCCAGCATGCCGCGCCGGACGGGGATGGCGGACAGCCAGCGGATGACGCGGCCGAAGACCGGGATTTCGGTGAGTTCGCGCTTCGCGAAGAAGTGCATGGGCCTCCCCACGGAAACGGCGACCAGCGGCGGATCGAGATGACTCATGTGGTTCGACGCCAGAATGGCGGCGCCTTTGAGCCCGTTCACGCGGTCCGCGCCCTCCACGCGCCGGAAGAGATAGAGTTTCGTGAGAATTTTCAGGAGTGTCCATGTCATACGGTAAAAGAAGGTCTTCCACAGTTCCGACCAGAAGTTGCGGCGCCGGGCCGCGAGGTTCTGGATGAGGGTCACGACTTCCTGGGTGGAAAGGAGCGTCGTGTCGAGATAGACGGCGTCGGGCGCGCGGGTAAGCGGCGCGATTTCGCGGCGGGAGTCGCGGTCGTCCCGCATGCGGAGATTCTGGTAAACTTCCTCGTACTCCGCCGGGACACCCGCGACCTCCAGCTCCTTGTGCCGGCGCGCCGATCGGATCGAAACATCCGCGTCCAGATAGACTTTCAGGAAGGCGTCCGGAAAAACGACCGTGCCGATGTCCCGGCCTTCCACGACGATGTTGCGGTCGGCGGAGGCTCTCTGGATCGCCAGCAATTTTTCCCGGACGGGGCGGCGCTCCGAAACCATCGAGACGCGCTTCGACACCTCCATGTCCCGGATCCGGTCCGTCACGTCCTCTGCGCCGACCAGGATCCGGCCGCCGTCGACCCGGATCGTCAGCGGCCGCAGCGCCTCTTGCAGCGTCTCGTCACTCGGGATGCGGTCGCCGTTCATCATGAGCCGGTCCTGATGAAGCAGGTACCACGTCACCGCGCGGTAGAGCGCGCCCGAGTCGAGGTACGTGTATCCCAGCTGTTCCGCCAGGAGTTTTGCGACGGTCGATTTGCCGGCACCGGCGGGACCGTCAATGGCGATCACATTGGACATGAATCTCCCCCAGACAATCGAAGAATCCCGGAAAGGATGTATTGATACAGTCGGTGTTGTCAACGGTCACGGCCTGGCCGGCGGTCTCCGCGGCGATCAGGACGCTCATGGCGATCCGGTGGTCGGCGAAGGTCGGGAAGCGGGCGAATTTGGCAACCAGAGGGGCGCCGGAGGCGCTGACCCGGCCGGTAATTTCAAACCCGTCCTCCCTTTCCTCGACGGACCCCGAAAATCCGGCGACCATCTGGACGATGCTCTTGATGCGGTCGCTTTCCTTCACGCGCAACTCCCGGGCGCCGCGGACGACGGTTCGGCCGGACGCGGCGGCGGCGAGGATCGACAGAATCGGAATTTCGTCGATCAGGTTCGGGACCCATTCGACCGGCACTTCGATTCCGCGCAGGTCGGAGGGCCGCGCAGTCACGATCCCGACCGGCTCGCCCGCCTCCTCGCCGGTGACTTGGGCCGTGACGTTGCCGCCCATGAGCCGCACGGTGTCAAGAAATGCGGTTCGGGTCGGATTCAAACCGACATGATGCATCTCGATCCCGCCCATGCGGTCGGCGAGAAGACCCAGGGCGATGAAAAAAGCGGCGGCGGAAAAATCGTCCGGGACGCGCATCTGCAGTCCCTGGAGACGAGCGCTTGCGCCGCCTCTCAGCCGGATCTCGCCGCCCGCGCGCGTGACGCCGACGCCCGCGGCGGTAAGCATCCGCTCGGTGTGATCGCGCGTCGCGACCGGCTCCTCGATGACGGTTTCGCCATCGGCGTACAGGCCGGCGAGGAGGATGGCCGACTTGACCTGCGCGCTGGCGGGTTCGAGCCGCCACCGGATGGGCTTCAGTGGACGTGCGCCCGTGATGGTGACCGGCGCCAGCACGCGGTCTCCCGTTCCCTCGATCCGCGCGCCCATCTCGCCGAGCGGTTTGGCGACGCGGTCCATGGGCCTCGATTTCAAACTGTCGTCGCCCGTCAGCGTCGCCCGGATCGGCTGACCGGCCAGCACGCCCAGAAGGAGGCGCATGCCGGTGCCGGAATTGCCGAGGTCGATCGGCGAGGAGGGCGCGGCAAATATTTCCGACGTGCGGGCCGCCACGGTGAGGACGCACCGGTCCATTTGCATGGGACACCCGAGATCCTGCAGGGCCTTGACGGTTTTCAAGCAATCTCCGGCCGGAGAGAAATTATCGATGCGGCTGTCGCTCTTCGAGAGGGCCGCGAGGAGCGCGGCCCGGTGCGAAATGGATTTATCGGGAACCAGAGAGGTCAGACGGATCATGCGAGGCTCCGAAGGACCCGCCGGACGGCGCGAATCAAGCGGTGGTTTTCCCGGCGCGTCCCCACCGTGATCCGCAGATGACGGTCGAGGCCGTAAGGACCGAGCGACCGGACGATGACGCCGGCCTTGGAGAGTTGGTCGAACCATACCCTGCCATCGCCCGTCGGCAGACCGATGAGGAGAAAATTCGCAGCGCTCGGATAAACGCGAAAGCCGAGTTCCGCCAGCTCGACGGACAGCCGCGCGCGTTCTCGCGCGTTTAATTGGGCGCAGCACCGGACGCGGGATGGATGAGACAAGGCTGCCAGCGCGGCAGCCTGTCCGATTGCGCTGACATTGAACGGCGGGCGAACTTTGTGAAGCTCGGCGATGACGGCGGGGCGAGCGACGGCGAATCCGACCCGAAGCGCCGCGAGGCCGTGAATTTTGGAAAATGTGCGGAGCACAACCGCGTTCGGCCGCGATTTCACAAACTCGAGTCCGTCCGGGTAGCCGGGCTCGCCTTGGGCGTATTCGAAGTATGCTTCGTCGAGCACCACCAGCGTTTCCGGGCGGGCGCACCGGAAAATTTCCCGGATCGCGGATCGAGACAGATACGCGCCCGTCGGGTTGTTGGGATTGGCCAGACAGACCATCCGCGTGCGGTGGCGCCGGATGGCCCTGAGAAGCGCGGGCAGATCGGGAGAAAGATCGGGCCGGACCTTCGTGGCGATTCGGCGCGCGCCGGAGACCTGCGCGCACATGCCGTACCGCACAAAGGTGTATTTTGGATAGACGACCGAGTCCCCCGGCCGAAGATAGGCGCGTGCGAGAAAGTCACCGATCTCGTCGCTTCCAGCGCCCATGAGAATCCAGTCTGCGGAAATACGGAGCGCCCGAGCCAGCGCCTCGCGAAGAATCGAAGCGCCGCCGTCCGGATAGCGTTCAATCCCGCGAAAAGACCGGATGGCCCGCAGGACCGCGGGCGACGGGCCATATGAATTTTCGTTCGATGCGAGCTTGATCGCGCCCGGCGGCGCCGCGCGGCCGGGTTCGTACACCGGCACGTCCCGCAGCTGCGGTCGGGCGACAGGACGCAACCGTCCGGCGGATCGAAGCGCAGACATGCGTTACGAAGGGGAATGACAGGGGAACGAGCCGAAAATGCGGAGTTCCTCGCACTGGGAGCGGACTTCGACAATGGCCTTACGAGCCGCCGGGTCATCCAAGTGTCCCATGAAATCGACAAAAAAAATGTAATCGAAGGGGCTGCGGCTCCGAAGCCGCCCCGCCGATGAAGCCGCGCCGTCACGCCCGAGCCGGGCCGGGCGCGACTCGATGCGGGTGAGATTGATCCGATGGCGCGCGAAACACCGGAGGACATGGTTGAGGGCGCCAACGCGGTCCTTCAGATAAAACGCGATGGACGTTTTGTCCTTGCCGCTCTTCGGCGAAATCGATTTGCCGATCACGAGAAACCGGGTGAGGTTCTGCCGCGAGGATTCGACGCCCGTCGCGAGAACTTTCAGATTGTAGGCGGCCGCCGCCAGTTCCGAGGCGATCGCGGCGCCGCGCGGCCGGCGGCTCGCCAGCTTGGCGGCGACGCCGGTCGACGCGACCTCATGCGGCCGGGCGTGGGGAAGATGCCGTGCGATCCAGAGTTTGGCCTGGGCGAGGCCGTGCGCGTGCGAGTAGACATCGCGGATCCGGCCGAGCCGGGAGGATTTGGAGAGGACCGCGAGACGCACGCGCAGGGATTCCTCCGCGACGATGTAGAGGTTGGAGGTGAGCAGCGCGTCCAGGGTATGCGTGACGACCCCCTCGTTCGAATTTTCCACAGGCGTAACGCCGTAATCAACGCGGCCGTCTTCCACCTCCGAAAAAATCGCGGAGATGGTCGACATCGGCACGAAGACCGTCGAGGACCCGAAATGCGCGCGCGCCGCCTGCTCGGTGAACGTCCAGCGCGGACCCAGATAGGCGATGCGGAGGGGCCGGGCGAGATTGCGGGAGGCGGACACGAGTTCGCTGAAAATGCGGCGGAGCGCCTCGTCCGTGAGCGGGCCGTGGTTTTTTCGCCGGAGACGCTCGAATATCTTTTTTTCGCGCGTCGGATCGTAAAACGGCAGCGCATGCCGGCCTTTGAGTTTCGCGATCTCGCGGACCATGCGAAGCCGGTCGTTCAGAAGCGACAGGATCTGCATGTCGACGCGGTCGATTTTTCGGCGCAACGGAACGAGCGCGGAGAGACTCATGAGCCGGGGGCCGGCGAAGGCTCATGCGACGGCGGCTCCGGCGGGGCCGGCGTCGGAGACGCCGGCACTTGCGGCGCCGGGTCGGAGTCGGAGACTCCGACACTTGAGGCGCCGGAGGCGCTGATCCGAGGCGCTGACCCGGCCGGCGCCGTTTCGATCACGGGTTGGACCGATTCTTTGAAGAGCGCGTCCAGCTCCGTCTCGTCGGGCATGTCGGTCAGGTCCTTCAAACCGAAATACTCCTGAAAGCGGGTCGTGGTGACATAGAGGTGCGGCGCGCCCGGCACCTCCTTTCGGCCCGCGATGCGGATGAAATCCTGCTCCATCAGTCCCTTCAACACGGCGTAACTGTCGACGCCGCGGATATGCTCGACGTCCTGCGCCGTCGCCGGATCCTTCGCGCGGTGCCGGTACGCGATGATCGACAATACTTCGAGCGCGGCCCGGGACAGGCGCTGGATCCGGCGGATGCCGAAAAGCTTCGCGAGCGTCTGCTCCAACTCCGGCCGCGTGGCCAGCCGGTAGCCTTCGGCGATCTCGACGACTTCGAGCGCGCTGCCGCGGGCGGCGTAGAGGGTGCGGAGTTCCTGGATGCCGGCGCGCACTTCCGACACGGGTCTCGACAGAACTTCGGCCATCCGCCGGTCGGTGACGGGGGTATCGGAAACGAACAGGCAGGATTCGATCAGGGACGGCAAAGACAATTCAACGGACTCAGGCATGGGCCGGCTCTTCCTCCACTTCGAATATTTGTTCGGAGGTCATTTGCGCCTCCGGCGCGACGCCCGGCCGGTATCGCTCGCCGGTTGACACGCGGACGGCGCCGAACGGCGCCTCCTGCCGGACGCGGATGAGATGCAGGCGGCTGAGTTCGAGGAGCGACAAGAGAAGGACCAGAAGATCCACGCGCGGCGCGGCCACAAAGAAAACTTCATCGAACACGAGTTCTTCCCGATCCGCGAGCCGACCCAGGATGTCCCGGGCGCGGTCCTCGACCCGCGACGAATCCAGCGCGATCTCCTGCGGTGGCCGACGACGGCCACGCGAGGCGTCCAGCACGATCCGGTATTCGGCCAGAAGGGAGAACAATGTCGCTTCCTGAAGAAGAATGACGCCCTTCCGGTACGGCGCGGACAGGTCGACGGTCCCGCGGTAAAATCGCCGGGCCGCCTCGACCGCCCGATCCTTCAGAACGCCGCCCGCCGACTGGTACCGCCGGTACAAGAGGAGCCGGTCCACGAGCGTTTTTCGCGGGTCGGCCTCATCCGACCCGACCTCGGGCGGACGGGGCAGGATCATCCGGCTCTTGAGCTGGAGCAGCTCCGACGCCATCGCCTGATATCCGCCGGCCACCTCGAGGTTCAGGTCCTCCATCTCGTCGATGAACCGGCGGTACTGGTCGGTGATCGGCGCCACCGCGAGGTTCCGGATGTCCATCTGGTTTTTCTTGATCAGAAACAGGAGCAAATCGAGCGGTCCCGTGAACTGATCCAGTGTGACCGTAAACGTATCCGGATCCGTTTCCGGGGCACCCACGTTTCCCCCCTCCGCCTCTGTCCCCTGCGGCTCATCCATTCCACGGCAAACCGTACATAAGGCGCGTCCAATTCTCAAGTTGAATGATCCAAATTTTGCAGGAGCCTGCCGTACAGAAGCGCGGCGGCGGACACCGGCAACTGGTCGATTCTGAGATCGGCGAAGGGACGGCCTTCCGCGTCGGCGAGGTCACGGAGGACTTCGCGCGGAAGGACCGACGAGAGTTTCTTGCGGCGATGCTGAAAGAGGCGGCGCGGGATCCGCCGGTCCGACTCTGTCCAGACCGGGCCGGACCGAAAGACGAAACGGACGATGGCCGACGACACCTCCGGCCGCGGATAAAACGCGCCCGGCCCGACTCGGAACAACAGTTCCCGGCGCTCGCAGAACCTGTGCGCAAGGAGCGTGATCGGCCCCATGGATCGGCCGCCGGCCGATACGATCCGTTCCGCCACTTCAAGCTGGAGGCAGAGGATCGCTTCGGAAAAACAGGAGACGTGCTGGAAAATTTTTTCGATGAGGGCTGCCGAAATCGAGTAAGGCAGGTTTCCGAAGAGCGCCCGCGGCGCGGGAATGTCCGAAAGCCACCGGGCCCAATCCAGGCGGAGCGCGTCCGACTCCACAAGCTCGAATCCCGGTCCGGCTCGAAACCGCGTTCGGAGATGCTCGCAGAGCCGCCCGTCAATCTCGACGGCCGACACGCGGCCGTACCGGTCGAGCAGCGATTCGGTCAGCGCGCCAAGACCCGGGCCGATTTCAACCGCTGCGCGCGCGGGGCCGCCGGCCGCCGCGATCCGCCGGGCGGTTTCGGGATGAACCAGGAAATTCTGTCCCCGGCCCTTCGAAGGCCGGACCCCCCGATCGTCCAGCGCGCGGCGGACCGCCGGGAGGGACACCCAGGGCCGCACCGCCCCATCTCCCGGGATGCGCGCCATGCCGAAGTGATATCATGATATCATGATAGCTATCATGATATCATGATATCATGATATCACCTGCCGATGGGCGGTGGATGCGGCGCTCGGCGAGGCGGAGGGCCCAGCGGAGCGCGAGGCGCAGGCTGCGGGGGTCGGCGCGGTCCTTGCCGGCGATGTCGAAGGCGGTGCCGTGCGCCGGCGAGGTGCGGACGGCCGGGAGGCCCAGCGTGAGATTGACGGCGCGATGAACGCCTTCGCGCTTGACTGCGATCAGGCCCTGGTCGTGATACATCGCCAGATATGCGTCGGGTGTTCCCCGTCCCGGATGAGGGGCGAAGGCGGCGTCGGCCGGGATCGGGCCTTCCGCGCGGCCGGGGCCGCTACGGTTGAACGCCCGGACGGCCGCGGCGATCCTCCGGTCCTCCGTGCCGATCCTGCCGCCCTCGCCCGCATGGGGGTTCAAGCCCAGCACGGCGATGTGCGGGCGAGGGACCCCGCCCATCTGAAACAGGCCATGCGCCAGAATCCGAAGACACACGAGCACACCGGCGGCCGTAATGCTGGAAGGCACTTGATGCAGTGGAATATGTTCGGTGACCAGCGCGACTCGAAGGCGGCCAGCCATGAGAAGCATGAGAGGCCTTTGGCGAAACGCACGGCCCAGATCGCCCGTATGTCCGGTAAAGGGAAAGCCGGCCCTGAGGCAGGCCTCTTTGGAGACCGGCGCCGTCACCAGCGCGAACTTCCGAGGACCGGCTTTCAACAACTCAATGGCGATCTCAAACGACCGGATGGCCGCGCGCGCGGCGTCCCGCGTCATCCGGCCCGGACGAACGTCGATCCCCGTACCGGGATCGATCAGGTAAAGACCTTTGTGCAACCGGCCGCGGCGTGTCCGGGCCTCACGAGCCGTGAGCGGAACGGGCGGCGCGCCAAGAAAGCGGCGCCACCGCCGGAGCGCCGCCGGCGGGCCAATGAGGATGACCGCGCAGCGGGCCGCAAACGGCCGGACCGATTTCGCGACGACTTCGGGGCCGATCCCGTTCGGGTCCCCCAGCGTCACGAGGAGGACAGGCCGGTCAGTCGATGAACTTGACGTATGCGCGGTCCCAGAGGGAGGAGACATAAGCGCCGGATTCGGAGGCGGATTTGAGCCGCACGAGGCGCTCGCGTATTTTTTTCCGGTTTTCGGCCGACACCGTATCGATCGCCACCCTCCGGCGGTCGACCAGTTGGACGACCACGAATCCGGCCGCCGTCTGGATGACGCCGCTCAAATCACCGACCGATTTCAGTTTGATGATCTCCGCCTCGATCTCCTCCGACCACTTGCCGATCAGAAAGCTCCCCATGTCGCCGTTTTCCTCCGCGCCCGCGCCCGCCGAATATTGCCGGACAGCGTTGGCGAACGTGAGTTTGCCCGATTTGAGATTGAGGAGCGCCTGAAACGCGAGATCGGGCGACCGGGCCACGAGCATGCGTGCGGAGTACTCGGTGCGGATATCGTCGTCGGTGACGACCACGGCGCCTTCGACGGCCTGGGCGATCAACCGGGACTTGAGAATCTCCTGCTTGGCCTCCCGGCGCATGAGTTCCTCGAAGTCGCCGACCGTGTACCCCTGCTCGGCGAGGACGTTGTCGAGGTCCTCCCCGTACTGTTTTTCCAAGGCCTGCGTTCTTGCCCGGACGAAGGCCTCGACCTCCTCTCGGTCGAGGAGAATTTTTTTCTGTTTGGCCGCCTGAATGACGAGCTTGTTTTTGACCAGCTCGATCGACACGTTTTTCTTGATCTGAGAGATTTCCTCCTCGGACGGATCGCCCGGCATCGACAGGAGAATCGGATAGGCCTTTTCCTCCAGCTCGCGCTGCGTGATGATCTCGTCGTTCACGATGGCCACGATGCGGTCCACGATTTCGGCGTGGGATGGCCGGAGAGGCAGGAGGCAGAGAATAAAAATCATACTGAGAATCCGCCGCGACATCATTTGATGGCGCCCAGGCGCGTGAAGGGCCAGTAGATGAAAAACGCGACGCCGACGACGTCCTTCTTCTTGACGAATCCCCAGAACCGGCTGTCCTTGGAGAAATCACGGTTGTCGCCCATCACAAAAAAGCGGTCCCTAGGCACAATCAGGGGGCGCATATCATCCCGGGACGGCTCGTACTGCGGATCCTTGTGGACGGCATAGGCCTCGACCTGGGGGACGTTGTTGACATAGAGTTTCTTCCGGACCATTTCGATGCGATCGCCGGGGGCGCCGATCACGCGTTTGATGAAATGTTTCTTGTCCTCCTCGAACCAGAAGACGATGATTTCGCTGCGCATGGGCTCGCGAAAATAGTACTGGACCTTCGACACCAGGATCCGGTCGTCCTTGAGGAGCGTGTCCTCCATCGATCCGGAGGGGATGAAGAAGGCCTGCAGGAAAAGCCAGCGGATGAGGAGGGCCAGAAGGAAGGCCGACGCGAGCGTGTCGACGACCTGGCGCCAAGCCGGTTTTCCGGGGTAGTCGATGAAGAGCGACTTGAGATGAAACCAGACGGTCCCGGCGATCTGTCTGAGCCTCGAAGGAGGGGCTTCAGGTTTAGGATTCAGATTGGAGCCTGTCAGACCGCCGTTTTGGCGCGCTCCAGATCGGACAGAAACGACTCGACGAGTGCCCGGCTGTCAGCCTCGTTGATCTGCCGTTCGAGAATTTTCTCTGCCGCCCCGCGGGCGATCGACGAGATTTCAGACATGAGGACCCTTCGGGCCTGGGCGACTTCCTGCTCAATTTCCTTCCGGGCGCCTTCCATATATTTATGCGCCTTTCCGGAAGCCTCCGCGAGAATCACGGCCGCCTGGTCGCGGGCCTCGGCCTCGATGCGCCCGAACCGAAGCTGGGCCTCGGCCTCGATCGCGCGGATCTTGCCCGCGTACTCCTCCTTCAGCCGCTCGATTTCCTTCCTTCCCTGCTCGATCTCCTCGAGGCCGTTCCGGATGAGGGACCGGCGGTGCTCCAACGCATCCCCGATCTTCTTCCAGGCGAACTTGTAGAGAATCCCGAAGAAGATCAGGAACGCGATGATGTTGGCGAGGAGCTTGATTCCCTCGACGTGGAGTGCGTGGAAAATCCCTGCCAGCGTATCCACGCCGGTTACTGACCGTGAGCGGAAGACGTCACGGGGGCGGATTGAGCCTTCTCCAAATCCATTTTCGCCTTATCCGTGATCGTGGCCATGAATAAAAATACCGTCACCAGCGCGTAAATGGTCAGCGCTTCGATGAAGGCGGCGCCGATGATCATGGTCAACCGGATTTTCGCATCCGCCTCCGGCTGCCGGCCGATGGCTTCCATCGCGCCGCGTACGCCATTTCCAAGCCCAATCCCGCAACCCATACCCGCCAGCCCAACCCCGATGGGAAGCGCCAGCGCCAAGCCTGTCAGATAATCCATGTTCTTAACCTCCTTGAAATGTTAATGCGCATGCTCCGGATGTTCTTCATGTGGAAGAACCAGCAATATGTAAATCGTCGCCAGAACACTGAACACCAGCGCCTGAATGGTGTCCAGAAGGACGAGCAGAAAACTAATCACGATCACCGTCACGAACGCAAGGAGCCCGCCGACGAACGAAAGCAGACTCGTCGGGCCCAACAGATTTTGCGCCGCCATGCTCTGAAAGGCGGCCAGGAGCGTGTCACCGCCCGTGATGTTCCCGAAGAGCCGCAGCGACAGCGTGATGGGCGGGACGATCACGTCCAGGATAACGAAGAGCGGGAACAGCAACACGACCGACAGCAGAAACATTCCGAAACCACGCGGCTGTCCCGCGAGATGGTCGAGGTACGTCAGCGGCCCGAGTTTGGTGAGCGCGGTGAACTGCACGCACACGAACACGCAGGCGGCCAGGGCCAGCGTGGTGTTGAGGTCGGTCGTCGAAGATTTCAGAAAGGGCACGAGGCCCATCATGTTCATGCAAAAGATATAGAGGAAGAGCGTGCCGACGAAAGGAACGAAGGCCTTGCCGTAATGGCCGAGGATTCCGCCAAAAAAGTCCTGCAACGTTTCCACGATGGTTTCCAGAACATTCTGCACCCGGCCCGGCACGAGCGTCAGGCGGCGGGTACCGACGGCAAAGACGACGGACAGGATGAGACCGGCGGCGACGGCGAAGAAAATGTTTTCGTATTTGAACAGGAGGCCGACCAGCGGCACATCCGAGAAAACCCCGTGCAGGAGCGAAATGAGGTTGGGCGGCTCAAGCCCGCCGTGGCCTCCGGAAACCCGGAAAATGGGATGGGCCGATCCGATCACCGCATTAATCTCGCAGGGAGGAGAGCCGGAACGACGATCGGATCAGCGCGACCTGGCTGAAGAGCGTCCCGGCCAGAATGCCGGCCACGAACGTTTCGGGCCTGAGAAGATGGCGGTTCAGCATGTCGAGGCAGAAGGCACCCATGGCGCCGATGGAGATGAGCGCCGCCGCGGGAATCGCAACGGGCAGAAATCCCTTCAGCCCTTTCCAGGACGTGACGTTCTGGGCCAATTCAAGAAACGCGCCGAAGGCCAGCGCCGCAAACGCGCATCCAGCCGCAAGACTCCACCAGCCAACGCCGATCCCGAACGGCAGGATGGCCAACCCCGCGAGGACGGGAATAAACGCGCAAACGCTGGATGTCCAGATCATTTTTCTCATGCCTCAAACTCCTCCCGACTTACTTCAAGTTTCGAAGAATCGCCCGGACTCTGAACCCGGCCGCCGCCAAACCCGCCAGAAGTCCCACGGCGGCCCCGGCCGGCTGACTTCCGAACCGCCGGTCGGCCAGAAGGCCGAGGTACGCGCCGGCGGCCGGCAGGACCAGGAGCACCATCGGAATGGAGAGGGCGGTCAGCCAGTTCTGACTTCGCGGTCCTGAATCCTTGGGCGAATTCAAACCGCCGATTCAATCACTGTATGATTTCTCTGTCAACCGTCGGGGCGAAATCCTACGGAATCAGTTCGAAGCGGTGGAGGTCTCCCGCGAGGGGGAGGGTGAGGACATATTTTTCGGCCGGGACGCGTTGAAGGATGACGTAGCCTTCCGCCGCATGATGGACGCCGAGGGTGGATGCGCCGAGGAGGATATGCTCAATGGACTGATAGTCGCCGCCGTGTTCCTTCCATTCCTCCTTCAGCCCGGCGAGTTTCGATTCGCCTTGCGCTGCGGCGCCGCTCAGGAGCTGATAGACCCCGGCCAGATCCCGGTGGAGCGTTTTGAATTCCGAACCTTTTGATCCGGGCAAAAAGAGTTTCATGTTTTTCCTGCGGTTCTTTTTCCCGACCGCCTCGGCTGTGATCAGCGCGGGCGACAGAACGACCGCCTCATTGGAAAAGTTTTCACACCGTACCCACAGGATGATGTACTTGCCGTGGGCGATCGCGAAGATCGCCACGTCGGAGGCCTGCAGTCGGGAGACGGCGATGGGATATCCACGCGCGTCCACAAGCTCCACCGGCCCTCCGGGCGCGATGACGGGCGAGAGACGTTGCGTGTCCGAGGCCGGCGCGCAAGCCCCAAAAAGAGCGATGGCGAAGCAGGCCCAGAGGCGGACGGCGTTCATCGTCCTACTTCCGGAGTTGGATTCGAACTTTGACGAGGCGCGTGGCGGCGCCGTCGCCCTTGTCGTATTTCCAGTTCATGATGGCGGACATCCAGTTCGCATCGATGTCCTTGGATCCCGTCGTCGTTTCGACGTCGACCGACTCGACGTTGCCGTCCGGGGAGATGCGAATGCGAAACGCGCCGACCGAATCGATGCCCCTCAGCTCATACCACTCCGGAATCTCCGGATGGGGGGAAAGGAGCAGCTTGCGATCGCCTGAACCGCCCCCGGCGTCTTCGGCTTCGGAGGCTCCCGGCGCCGGCTGTTCGGACAGCGTCAGGAACTCAAACTTGGACGACACTGCTTCCGTTTTTCCGCTGAGATCGTCCGGCCGCGGCGACACGAGAGACTCTGTTTTTTCCTGAACGTCCGTCGGCAGCGACACAACACCGGCGTCGATGGACGCCTTTTCGGCCAGAACCCGCCGGTCGGATGCGCCCGGCGCGTCTGTCCACTTGTCCGGCGCGGTGGCCGGTGCGGAAGGAGCAACCGCCGGCGCCGGTTCGTCTTTAGACGGTTGATTCAACTCTTCCGGCCGGTCCTTGTCCGCGATCCCCTGCCGGACCGGCCGGGTCACAGCGGCTTGAAGTCCGACGACCTTCGGAGCCGAAGCGGATGGCCCGTCCATTCGGACGGCCTGATTCGTCAATTCGACCGGCGCGTCGATGGAATTCACCACCACCGTCTGCGTCGATGCCGCCGGTTTGGCGATTCCAGCCGGACCCGCCGCGACGACACGCCGAAGTTCGACGCGGGGCTGAACGTCCGCGACCTGCGCCTCCAACGGAGTAATTTTCCCGGACAAATCTACCGAATGCCCGGGCCGGTCGCTGGACACGACCGGCAGGGCTACACTGGCCGCTCGTACCCGATGGTGTTCCGACACGGCCTGCGAGCGTGATCCATCCCAAGTTGCGGGCGCCGCCGAGACGAATTCCGGCATGTCGTTTGGCGCGGGAGTGTAGGCAGATGCGACCTGCGCGGCGGGCACATCCGTTTTCATCAGCGTTTTTTTCGCCATGCGCTGTTCCTGAACGCCTTCGATCGCGTCCGGCGCGCGCCGGTCGCGGTCCGCCGGAATTTCGGGCATGGCCGGCAGTTTCTCCCGCACCACGTCGCCGGGCGCGTCGACGTCTCTCGCCAGCCCTTCGCTTTTCACCAACTGGGCGCGAGCGGCCGGAAAATCGGCGGACGTTTTATTGAGGCCCTCTTTTTGCTCGACCACGGCCATGTCGCGCTGGATGGGCTCGGGTTTCCGATCCGCGACGGATTTTACTTCTTCCTGGACAGGCTTTGGCAGGTCCACCGCACCATGCGCCGACGCCGTTTTTTCGGCCATCTCCGTCCGATCCGCCTCCCAGCTTGCCGGGTCCGACCTGCGGCGTTCAAGTTCCGCCGGCGCGGGCAGCTCGGATGTGAGCGGGTCAGGCGCGGACCTGCCGACCAGCGTTTCTCTACGTTCCAGTGTTTCCATTTGCGCCCCGACTTTAGGAATCGGTCTTTGCGCGCCGGCCATGATCGTGGATTTGGCCGGTTCCGGAAACATGATCTGAAGTTCGGACTCGGAAATGATCTTGATCCGGACCTCCGGCGGCACAGCAGGCTCGGCGGTCCTTGACACATCGATCATGAAACTCAAAAAGAACGGAAAGAAATAGAACGTCGTGCATGCGGCGATGGCCGAGGTGAGATCGCGGCGGCGGCGTTCGGCATCGAGGCGCGCGCAGGGATCAGACATTACTTCTTGGACGATTCGAGAAGACCGATGAGAAGGATCAATTTCCATTCCATCTGGTAGGAGATCTGCGGCGTGACGTCAGGCTTGTCGCGTTTGGCCTCCTCGATCTTCGGTTTGTCCGCCTTGCTTGCCTCCCGGTTGATGTCGGACTCCTTGGTTTCAAGACCCGCCTGGAGTTCCGTCGTATCGAGTTTGGACGACGTCCGGGCCGACACCGTGTCCATGAGCGCGGACCCGGAGATCTGCGAGCGGTCCTGCCCGAAGACCGTGACCTCGTCCACACCTTCCTCGGCCCATGCCGTGCCGGTCGCCGGCGCAAACGCGACCATCGTCCAGGCGGCCCATGCCGTGAGCTTCATCGTTTCTTTCCCAGGCTTTTCACAATTTTTTCCGCCTCCCCCGCCTCCCGGCTTGATCCATGCTTCTCTTTCAATTCTTCCAATATTTCCCGCGCCTTTGCAAGTTCCCTGTTTTTCGCGTGGATCCGGACAATGCCGAGCAGGGCCGCGGGCGCGAGGGTCTTGTTCTCGTCGGGCTCGTATTGGTCAATGACCTTGTAATAATTGATCAGGGCGTCCTTCGTCGAGCCGGCGGCGAAAAAGAGGTCGGCGATGCGCATCTGGGCCGCGGCCGCCACGGTTCCGCGCGTGGCGGCGAGTTCGTCGAGGACCCCCATGGCGGCGGGCGTGTCGGCGGTCGAGACGAGGGACTCGGCGTACAGGCGTTTGGCGCGCGACTCCTTCGACATCACGGATTTCAGGTGCCTCGCGGCGGACACGTAATCGCCGGAGTAAAACGCCCAGAGTCCCCGCACAAGATTGTGCTCGTCGTCCGCACCGGGAAGCGGCGGTTCGGGCGCGAGGAAGGCCAGCCCTTCGCGGTTTTCGTCCTCCAGATAAATGTCGGCGAGCATTTTGTATGCGGCGGATTTCGCCTCCGCCGTGAGATTGGCCCGCCTCGCCCATGCGCGCTTCAGATGCGGCTCGGCCGATTTCCTGGAGGATGCGCGATAGGCGCGCTCCGCAAGCTTCAAAGACGACCATGCGACATAAAACGTATCGGCGAGGGCCGGATCGGCCAGGATCTCAAATTCCCTCATCGCGCCCGCGGTGTCCGACATCTCCAGCCGGGCGAGCGCGGCGCGGTACCGTGCGGACGCCGGGACGGCGGCGAGTTTTTTGGCCATGAGGTCGACGATTCGAACGGCGTCGGCATGGCGTTTTTCGTTCATCGCCATGGCCAGCAATTTTTCGGCGACGATCGGTCCCCGTTTGGCGTCCGGCGGTCCGTCCGCCAGAAAGCCTTCGAGAAATTTCCGGCCGCCGGCACCCCTGTTGATCGCGAGTTGAACGCGCCGGTCGAGCGCCTGTTCCCGGAGGTCCGGCTCAGCGGCGGATGCGGCGATTTCCTCATAGGCGCGTTCGGCCAGTTCCGGCCGGTTCATATCCTCGTTCAGACTCGCGGCGGAGATTCGAAGCTCTGTGAGGCGCCGGGCCGGGATGTCAAGGCGGATCAGAATATCCGCCGCTTTCAGGGCCTTGTCCCCGGCGCCCAGCGCCAGACACGCGGAAAAGTACGATTCCGCCGCCGTGACGCGGGCCGACGCATCCGTCAGGCGCGGCGCGTATGTTTCGTACACGCGGACCGTGTGATCATACAACCCCTCCCTTTTTGACGCCGTCAGGCCGAACAGAATGGATTCCTGATAAAATTTGAATCCCATGCCCTCCTTGAGCACGGGATCGAGCGCGCTCATGGCCACGGCGCCCTGCCGGCGGTCCATGAGAAGTCCCGCGTGGCGGTACGCCGCCGACAGACGCACCTCGGAGTCGGCCGCGCCGGCCAGCTTTTGATAAATTTCTTCCGCGCCGGGCTTCCCGAGGCGCCGCAGGCTTTCCGCGCGGTAAAACTCGATCCGCGCCGCCTCCTCGGGTTTAAATTTGTCCATGTTCACGCCGTCGAGCGTTTTCAGCGTTTCATCGTATTTTCCCGCGGCGACGGACGTTTGCACCGCCACCAGAACGATGTCGCCTTCGGCGCCGTAGGCCTGCGTGTGCCGGATCGTTTCCTTGTAAATATCGGCCGGACTGTTTTTCCGTTCGGCGATTTTCACCCTGAGCCGCGACGCCTCCTGCCGGAAGGGGCTTTCGTTGCGGGATTCGATGAGGCTGATTTTGTCGAGGGCTTCCTCCATCCGGCCCGTCTCAAAAAAGAGGCGCGCCGATTCGAGCGCCACGCCCGGCGCGAGCGGCGAGGCGGGATGGTCTTTGAGGAACCGTTCAAAGTCGTCGATCGCTTCGCTCTTTTTGCCCAGCTTGATCTTGCACAGCCCCTGCGCGTAGTCGGCGCCCTGTCCCCAGCGCGTTCCGGGATACAGGCGGCTGATGGCCTCGTACGCTTCGAGCGCGGCGCGGTAGTTTTTCAGGTTGTACCGGCAGTCGGCGAGTTTGAGATGCGCGTCGGCCTGGAGGGCGGTGTCGGGCGTGGATTTGACGCGGCCGAACATTCTGGCCGCCGTATCGTATTGTTCGCGGTTGAAATAGATCGTGCCAGCCAGGTAATGCACGCGCGCCCGAACTTCCGGGTCCGACACTCCGGCCAGCTCTTTTTCCTGGAGGCGGATCAGGTCATCGAGGCGTTCGGACTGGTAAAACATTTCTACCAGTGTCAGAAGCGACTTGTCACGAACGTCCCGGCCGGCCGACGCGTTGTCGAGAATCTCCCGGTATATCCCCTCCGCGTCGGACAGCCGGCCCAGTTTCATCTCCACAAATCCGCGCTTGGCGCGATAGCCCGGATCGGCCGCAAAGCCCGGCGCGGATTGAAGCGCCGCCAGGCACGCATGCGCGCCCGCGTAATCCTGCCGTGCGATCCGCACGGAGGCGAGGTTATAGACGGCGTTGATCAGGATGCTTTTTCCGCCGGCCACCGCGGCCCCGGGCGATGTTCCGCCGAGGACCTCGAGAAATTTTTTCTCGGCGGCGTCCATCTCGCCGGCATCGAACGCCAGGAGGCCGAGATTAAATTGCGCGTCCGGCGAATATTTTCCCGCAGGATAAGAATCCAGATATGCCTGATACGCGCGTCGCGCGCCGGCCGTGTCGCCTTCCGAGTGGTCGATCCGGCATTTCCAGAAGACCGCCTCCTCCACCAGCGGATCGGATGGCGCGCGGGACCGGATCAGCCGCAAGAGCTGTTTGAGGGACGCCGCGGCCCGCTCAAATTCTTTCAAGTGAAAATTCGACACCATGTCGTAATAAACCGCCCGGGTCCTGGCCGTGTCGTCGCCGGCGAGTCGCGCAACGGCGTCGGACGTATACCCGACGACCGCCGCGTGCTGGCCGGCGCCATGGAGGGACTCCATGACGAACACATACGTGCGGTCCTGCGGCAGGCGCTGGGCGAACTGCGTGCAGGCGGCCACCGTCTGGGCCGTGTCGATTTTGAGCAGGGCGTCGATGAGGTGCGTGAACGCGAGGTAGACAACGTCCGAGTCCTCCGCCTCCTCGGCCGCCTTGCGATATCGTTTCACCGCCGACGCACGCTCGCCAAGGTTCATGTGGATGTCGCCCAGAAGGACGGCCGCGCCCGCGCGGAAGGGGCCGGCGGGGGGGTTCATGGCGAAGAGTTTGTCGAGCTGCGCCTTGGCCTCCGGGTTCATATCGCCGCGGTGGTAGGCGAGGGCCGAAAAATAGAGGGCCTCGGTTTTCGCAGCCACCCCCTTTTTTTGTTTGGCCACCGCATCATATTTTTCCGCCGCCTCGCGGTACTTGCCCGCCGCCAGAAGCGTCTTGGCGTGGAAATCCGCGAGGTTCGACTCGAGCGGTTGTTTGGGAGACTGTATTTTCGCCGCGGCCGTGAGCGCTTCGGCGTAGGACCGGAGATTGTAAAGTGTCTGTGCAAGATCAAACGCCGAGAGATTGCGCTTGTCCGCATCGTCCGCCGCCGCCACCGCCTTTTCGAAAAACGTCCGAGCTTCGGGAAACCGCCGGCTGTCGAAGTACACCTGGCCCAGAAGCTGAAAGGCCGCGTACCCCTGCTCGCGGACCCTCTCGACCCTCTCCAGCGCCGCCGCATAGTCGTTTTTCAGATAGGCGCTCTCGGCCAGAAACAGGCGGACGTCGTCCGCGAGACGTTTGAGCTGCGCGGTCTCCGCGATCTCGAGGGCCTGGCTTGCCCTCCAGTCCGACGTCGTGGCCTGGCCGGCGCGCCGCGAGATCACGGCGAGGCGCAACCACGCGTCGCCTTTGATGTCGGCCGGAAGGTCCGGCGCCTCCGTCACCGCTTTGAACCGGCCGGCCGCCGCGGTGTCGTTGCCGACCGACAGGTAGGACCACGCGGCATTCCACTGTGCGCGGGCCTTCATGTCCGGCGTCGTCCGGCTGTTTTTCAGGACCTTCTCGTACCACTCGGCGCTTTCGCCGAAACTGCCCTTTTCGTACAGCCGGTCGCCGATGGCCATCATGGCGTCGGCCTGCCGCGGATGATTCGAATGTTCGGTGACCGGCCGGAGCATCGCGAGCGCGTCGCTGTCGCGGTTGGAGCGGATGAAAATCCGTCCGAGTTCATACCGCGCGTCGAGCGCGAATTTTTCATCGACGTTCGGCCGCGCCAGAAGTTCTTTGAGGATATCTTCCGCGCGCGCCGGCTGGTCGAGCCGGGTGAAACAGTAGGCGGCCATGATGAGGCTTTCTTCGAGGATCTGCGGGTCGGCCTTTTTCGCGGCCTCCACAAAAAAATCCGACGCCTCCTGGAACCGGTTCAGCCGGTAGGCTGCGTATCCGGCGCCGAACTGCGACCGGGCGAGAAACTTCGATTCGGGATGCTCACGGGCCACCTTCGCGTAGTACTCGAACGCTCCGGCAAAATCTTTCAGCCGGTCCCGGGACTCGGCATACCAGTATTGAACCTCGTCGATGCGGCCGGCCTCCGGACTTTTTTCAAGAATCCGCCGGAACACGTCCGAGGCCAGCTCGTACTCCCCGCGCTTGAAGAGGGACACGCCCGAGTTGAATTCCCGGGCGCTGATGGACCCCGCCCCGCAGGCGGGCCCGGCGGCCGCGCACACGAACCCCGCCAGCGCCACGGCCGCCAGAGTTTTCCTGACTGCATCCACTGACGATTTCATACGCATCCGCACTTCATACACATCGGCCATGTGAGACTACATACTTTATGGCGCAACGAATGGAAACAGGCGCGTGATCGACGCTTGGGATCGATGCCGAGCGGTTGAATTTGACCTGCGGCGTGCTATAACGGCGGCCATGCAGTATCTGACGGCGCTGGTTCTGGCGGTGGTGCAGGGCCTCACCGAGTTTATTCCGATCAGTTCTTCCGGGCATCTCGCGCTTCTGCAGGTGATGCTGAACTTCCAGGAGCCGCCGATCGCGTTTGACCTTGTGCTGCACATCGGGACGCTGGTGGCGGTGATCGTGTACTACCGCGCGGACCTGACCGACATGCTGCGCGACGCGGCGCGGCCGGCGCGGTGGCTGCGGCCGAACGCCCCCGAAGCCACCGCCGGGAAGATGATGTCGCTTATTGTCGTGGCGTCGATCCCGACCGCGCTCATCGGGTTTGCCGTAGAGTCGCGCGTCGAGGCGGCGTTTTCGGACCTGCGGAGCATCGGGTACGAGTTCATCATCGGGGGCGTCATCATGTTTCTGACGCTCTTGCGCAAACATCCGGCGCGGGACCTTGCGGGCATGCGCGTCGTGGACGCGATTGTGATCGGCGTCCTGCAGGGCATCGCGGTCTTCCCGGCGATCTCGCGATCCGGCGCGACGATTTCGGGGGCGCTCCTGCTCGGTTTAAGGCCGGACCTGGCCGGCCGGTTTTCGTTTCTGCTTTCGATTCCGGCGATTCTGGGCGCATGCCTCCTCGAGGCCCGGTACATCGCCGGGCAGATTCACTCCGCCGAATCGCTACTTATATATGGAGTATCGGGCGCGGTGGCGGGCATCATCGGGTATCTTTCCATCCGGCCGCTGATCCGGATGCTGCAATCGGCGAAGTTCCATTACTTCGCGTATTACTGTGTGATCCTGGGCCTCGCGATTTTATTTTGGACGGGCGTGGGGGTGTGAGTCGAATCTGTTTGCTTGCGCGATCCTCCCCTTGTTTGTATACATATGAATATTAAATTCGGCAGGCGAACCTGTGCTTGCCGCCACGTCACGGGGAGGTTCCCAGGATGAATCCTGAAAAAATCAGTCGACTTGTTCCGTTCTTCTGTTTCGCCGCGCTTCTTGGCCTCTGTTTTTCACCGCCGTTTTATCCGGCCGCCGCGGTGGAACGCGTGGAGGCGCGCGGGAATGTGATCAAGGTTGTGGTGTACCGGCAGGAGGCGGAGGTGACGAAGGTGGTGGAGCCGTCTCTTCCGGCGGGGGCGAGCGAGATCCGGGTACCGCTTCCGCCTTCGGCTAAAGATGCGTTTGTGCAGGCGCGGTCGGACGAGGGGACACAGATCGGGGAACTGCGGGTGGAGCGGGAGGCGCGGGAGGAGGTCACCGACGAGACGGTGCGGCGCCTTGAAGAGGAGGCGCGGGCGCTGGAGATGGAACGCGAGGCGGAGGATCACCGGATCGACGCGGCGAACGAACGGATCCAGTTTGCCCGGCAGATGCGGATCGCCTATAACGAGAAACTCGCGAAAGAATCGTTGGCGCTTACCCCGGCGGCCGAAGCGCACCGGAAACTTGCAGACGCCGTATCGGAAGAAATTCTGAAAGGCCACCAACTGATTCGCGAGGCGAAGGAAAACAAACGGAAAATCGACGCGCGGCTCGAAAAGGCGCGCGCGGAATTGAAAGAAATGCGGTCTCGGCGGAGCAAGCAGGAAAAGTTCGTCGTCCTTGCGGTCACTCGAGGAGCCCCCGGCGCGGCGCGGCTGGAGCTGACCTATCTCGTCGGCGGCGCCCGCTGGCAGCCCGCCTACGACGCCCGCATCGAGCCGGAACGGGGCGCGTTGCAGATGGACATGTACGGAGTGATTCACCAGAACAGCGGAGAGGATTGGGAAGGGGTGCGGCTGTTCCTTTCAACGGGCGATCCCGCCCGCGGCGCGCAGATGCCGAACGCTCCGCCGTGGTATCTTGAGCCGCCACGGGCGCAGGGGGAGATGCGATACTCCGGGTCCGCGGAGTTCATGGAGGCAGCGCCCGCAGAGAAGCCGGAGCCGGCGGCGGCGCCCGCCATGAAATCCAAAGCTGTCCGCGCGGAAAGGAAACTCGAAGTGGGCCACGTCGCGTTTGCGGGGGCTGTGACGACGTTTGAGATTCCGCAGGTGACGAGCCTGCCGAGCGACGGAAAGGAACACCGGGTGTTGATGTCGGACCGGAGTCTGCCGGTGACGCTGATGTATCGTGCCGTTGCGATGTTGTCGGAAAAGGCGTACCTCTGGGCGGAGGCGACGAACGACACCGACCACCCGATGCTTGCGGGGCGGGTCCACGTCTTCGTCGAAGGCGCCTACGTGGGACAGTCGGACATCCCCAACGTCCCATCCGGGGACACGCTGGAACTCTCCGCCGGAATAGACGAACGGATTTCGGTCGAACGGAAACGGCTCAAGGACATGACCGGCGAGAGCTGGACGGGGAAAAAGACGACCGTGCGGCGCGGCTGGGAGATCGGGATTCGAAATCTCAGGAACCGCCCGGCGCGCCTCCGGGTGATCGAACGGGTTCCCGTGTCCAAGCATGAGGAAATTCAGGTAGACATCATGGAGACGACAAGCGGGTACGAGATGAACCCGGAAGGGATTTTAACCTGGGACCGCGAGGTTCCCCCGGGCAAACGCCTGGCGCTGCGGCTGGGGTACCGCGTTACGCTGCCGACGGAGTGGAAGGGGATTGTGGAGTAGCTTCGTGTCGGACTGAACATGCCCCAAAACAATCGTCAGGGCTCGATCCGAACATGGTCCTTGATTCTCCCGTAAATCTCAGGGGTGATGTCAGGAACCCGTTTTAAATCGTCGATCGTTTCGAAGGGGCCATAGGTATACCGGTAGGCGTCGATCATTTTCGCGCGGTACTCGTCGATGCCGGGGAGCCGCGTGAGGTCGTCCAGAGAGGCGCTGTTGATGTCGATTTTCCCGTCCTGGACGGGGCGTGCTTGGGACGCCGGATATTCGGAGCGCGGATCGAGCGACGACTCCATGCCGAGCAAGAGGTCGTACACCGGGTCGCCATCATAAACGTCCATCAGCCGCCGAATCCACATCCGCACGTCCTCGACCGCCGCCGGATCGGACTCCGGAAGGGCAACCTTGTCCTGCAACAATCCGGTGCGGAATTGGCGTAATTTCAACGCCATGAAATCCTTCAGCGCTGTGACCCGTTCCCCTTTCGAAAGCTCGGAAGAGGCCATGCGGTCGTAATAGATCGACCCGAGGCGCGTTTCGTAGAGCCGGATGCGCTCTTCGTCGCCTAGGTTGAAGGCGAGGAAAAATTTCAGGCGAAGAAGACGCGCCTCGATGTCACGCCGTAAGGCGTCGTCCGGCGCGGCACGCATTTGGGACTCCATCCAATCCATCGGGCGCGGCGACGCTATTTCCGGGGTGTCCATGTCGTCGTCCGTACCCCTGATCCCGTCCGGCCCGGCCGGGCCGTACAACTGGTGCGACAGAAAGGCTTCGTCATCGTAAGAAACATCAACCACCCTGGCGATGATTTCCCTGAAGATGTAGTCTTCCGTCGTCGAAACGCCCAATCCGCGGCTGTAATGCGGCAACGCATCCCCGGACCCGGCAAGATTCCCCAGTTCCATGTGAGACCAGGCGACTTCGAAATGGTTCAAGGGATACGTGTCGATCACTTCCGTGAACAGTCGCGCGGCCGTATCGGATTGCCCTGCCGCAAGAAAGTGGCGCGCCAGTTTCCAGATGGCCTCTCCCGCCTCCCGTGTTCCCGGAAAATCACGGGCCACCCGCTCGTAGGCGGCCACATGATCCCCCTCCATCTGATAACGGTACAGATCCGCAATGCGCAGGAGCGCCAGACGCGCGCCGGATGTTCCGGGGAATTGCAACGCGACCGATTGG
Source organism: Candidatus Lindowbacteria bacterium RIFCSPLOWO2_12_FULL_62_27 (assembly GCA_001784175.1). Classification (GTDB taxonomy): domain Bacteria; phylum Lindowbacteria; class 2-12-FULL-62-27; order 2-12-FULL-62-27; family 2-12-FULL-62-27; genus 2-12-FULL-62-27. The sequence goes on along the minus strand of MFPR01000026.1, from coordinate 116,454 downwards.
AATATCTCCAACGCGCGGGGGCTGTCATTCACGCTGTAATAATATTCCCCCATGTGCGCCCGGGCCCGGGCGGCCATATCCGTTTCGCCCGGATGGTCGCGGATGAACATCTCAAACTCGTCCCGCAAATCCCACCCACCCTCCCAGTAGAGGACCGGGAGTTTGCGTTCCAGCGCGGCCAGCTCGTCCCCGGCCGGCCACTCCGCCGGTGCGGGGAGGTCGGAGGCCAGAAGTATGATCAGACAGAATGGAATCATGCCCCGACCTCGCGAGCCTCCCGCCGGAGGGCCTAGTGCCATGCCCCCTCTATACCTTGATCTGTCCCCGCGTTACAATGTTGCGGAATGACGCCGCAGACGCAGACCGCAGACCATGATACGAATTTGATTTTATCATAATTGTGATATAATATCTAATAACAACAAAAATAGGAGGCGGACATGGCCACGGTCAAACCAATATCCGATCTAAGAAACAGATTTAAAGATATCTCAACGCTTGTCCACAAAAAAGACGAACCCGTGATCATCACCAAAAACGGCGAAAGCAATATGGTGGTAATGAGCTATGACCACTATAGAAAAATCACCACAAAAATGGAACTATACGAAAAACTCGCGGTCGCTGAGGCGGAGGATGCGGCCGGCGCACCGACCTACGAACTCGACGACGTTATAAAGGATGTAAAAAAGCACCTTGGTCTCTAAACCGTACCGAATCGCTCTTCTACCTGCCGCCAGGCGCGACATCTTTGAAATCGCGGCCTATATCGCACTCGATAGTAAAGAACGAGCAATGAAATACATGGATAAAATACATCTAAAAATAAAGAATCTCTCCGTCCATCCTCTGATTGGCCATCTACCCAAAGATACCTATCTCAAAAGAAAAGGATATCGAGTCCTGGTTATAGGAAAATATTTGGTTTTTTACGTTGTCCAGAAACACACTGTTAGAATACGGCGAATTCTTCACGGGTCTAGAGATATCCTGTCAATCCTATAATTCTCGACCTATCGGAGCAAGCGCGGTTTCGGCACCCAGAAACTCGGTCACGTCCGCTCAGGACGGCGTTCATGCGCAACAATACGCCTCATGACACTTCTATCCTCAAGCCGGGTGAAAGAAGTTCGGTGAAATACGGAAACCCCCCTCAGTCCCCCCTTTTCAAGGGGGGATGAAAACCGATCTCACACGCCTCCCGCCAGAGTTCTGAGCGCGGGATGGTGGTTTCTAGAATGTCCCATGGGAAATTCTCGTCCGCCGATTTGAGAGCGCACGCACGATCGAGCCGATCGACCGCCGGGCCGGCGCCTTGCGCCATCGCGAGGATGTCGGGCGCGGCGGATTCGCCAGCGAACATGAGGAATGCCTGGAGGACCGCTTCGCGCGGGCTGTATCCCGACACGTCCCTCACGCCGGCGGCGCGGAGGCGCGACTGGAGAAACCGGAACTTCGCCTTGAGCGACCGGAGGGGCTGCATGGGGAACCACTGGAGGGGCGTTTGGGGTTTGGGGATGAAGGGATTGAGGCTCGCCCGGACCCGGAGGCCCGTCCGGACGGCCGATGCGCAAAAATCGACGATGCCTTCGACGTCGGCGTCGAGTTCAAATGGAAATCCGTAGATGAAATACAATTTGACCTGGCGGACGCCCTCGGCGCGCGCCATCGAAAGCCGTTCGCGGGCCGCGTCCAGGTTCATGCGTTTATTGATAAGTTTCATCATGCGCATCGTGCCGACCTCCGGCGCCAGCGTGATGGAGCGCTGGAATTTTGCGAGGGACTTGAGATTTTGCGCATTGAGTTTGTCGGCCCGCAAAGACGCGAATGAAAAATCAACCGCCGACTCGTCCCACACCTGCCGGTCAGTCTTCCAGATGCGCGCGGACAGAAGGGCCGATCCGACCATCCCGAACCGCAGGCCATGCGTTTCGGCCTGCCGGACGAGTTCGCCGATGCGGTCGGGCGGAAGTTCCACGATTTTTTTGCGCTCGTAGCCGACGGTACAGAACCGGCATTTGAAGGGGCATCCACGCTCGATTTCGACGAGGAGGCTGCGCGCAAATTCGGTGTTCGGCGTCGCGACCGTGTTGAAGCATCCGCGAGGCGCTGTGATCTCCGGCTTGCGGACCCGCCGCCCGGATTCGGCGATCCTCGACGTGACCACGCCCGGGAGGGTTTCGATTTCCTGCATGAACGTCTCCGGCGATCCGGCGCGGATTCCGGCGAGGGCGGACACCAGCCGGTCGAAGGCCGGCTCCACGTCGCCGGCGAACACGAAATCGCAGAATGGCAAGAGGAACCTCGGGTTCAACGTCGGCGCCGCGCCGCCCACGCCGATCAGCGGCCAGCGCCCGCCGGCGCGATCCGCCATCGCCGGCGGAATGCCGTTTTCCAGCAGGAACCGCACGATGTTCAGCGCGTCCATTTCAAAGGGCAGCGTGAAGAGGATCGCGTCGAACTTGCCGACATCCGACGCCGTTTCGAAACTGCGGCGCGAAAGGCCGTCTTCAAAAAAAGCCCGTTCGACCGCAAGGCCCGGATTTTCGTTCATGAGGCGGTAGAGATACAGAAACCCCAGATTCGACATGCCGACATGATAGGTGTTCGGATAAACGAGGAGAATCCGCGCCGAGCCGTGATGCGGGTCGTACGGCGCCGGAGGCAGATAAATTTCGTCCGAGAGGAGGCGGGGGCGTTTTTCGCGCGGCCGAACGTTCTTGAGCGTGGCGGGAGAATCGGCGAAATCCGAGGACCACGGTTTCATCAAATTCCCGACTAACCCAGAATACCCGTGTCGATGTCCGGAAAGTGTCCTTTGAGGTACAGCTCCCATGCGGCGGGTTTGGATGCGCGGATGCGGGCCTCGTCGTTGGAGATAAGGCCGGCGTTGAAGAGATCGACGAGGGACTGGTCGAAGGTCTGCAGTCCCTCCTGGCGACCCTGGTGGATGGCGGATTTGAGTTTGGGGACGCGGTTGTCGATGATGAGTTTCTTGATGATCGGCGTCTGAATCATGATCTCGACGTTCGGCACCATGCCCTTGCCGTCGGCCTTCGGCACGAGCCTCTGGGACACGACCGCGACCAGAAACTCGGACATCAGCGTTCGCATCCGCTCCTTCTCCACCTCCTGATAAAACTCAAGGATGCGTTCGATCGTCTGCGGCGCGTTGGCGGTGTGGAGGGTGGAGAAGACGAGGTGTCCGGTTTCGGCGGCGGCGAAGGCCGTGTCGACAGTTTCCTTGTCGCGCATTTCCCCGACGAGGATGATGTCGGGGTTCTGCCGGAGCACGAATTTGAGGGCCGCCCCGTAGTTGATCGTGTCCAGCCCGATCTCGCGCTGGGTGACGACGCTCATTTTGTCCTTGTGCAGGTACTCGATCGGGTCCTCGATCGTGACGATGTGTTTGGCCATGCTGGTGTTGATGTAATCGACCATGGCGGCCAGCGTCGTCGATTTGCCGCTGCCGGTCGTGCCGGTCACGAGGAAAATGCCGTACTGGAAATTGCAGAGGTTGAACATGACCTGCGGCAGCATCAGTTCCTCGAAGTTCGGGATATAGCCCTTGATGTGCCGGAACACCATGCCGAGCGACCCGCGCTGGCGGAACATATTGACGCGAAACCGGCCGGCCCCGGCGAGGCTGTAGGCCATGTCCTGTTCCTCGCCGGCCTTCACCTTGGAGACCTTGTCCCAGTCGGTAATGTTCAGGCAGAGTTTCTCCATGGCGTCGGGCGACAGCGGCTCCATTTCAATTTTCACCAGCGCCCGGTTGATGCGCATCGCGGGCGCGGAGCCCGTCTTGAGGATGAGGTCGGACGCGCCGTTGTCGACCATCATCTTCAAAAAATCGTTGACGTGATAGGTTGTCGACATAATCGCCCAGTGTAGTATCATCCGCCGGGCGAGGTCAAGGAAGCCTGCGGGGGAGCAGCATGATCGAACAGAGCGTTTTGTTTGAGCGCTGGTCGGGACGGCGGCGCGTACGGATCGTGCCTGTCGACATCGACCGCGAGATGGTGGCGTGGACGACAGAGGACGCGATGGTCTGTCTCGAGAAAATCGAGGCCGACCGGCGGACCCTGGCGCCCGCGCGCGGAAGCTGGGGGCCGGGATGGTTCGGGCATCTCAGTTACGATCTGGGGCCGGCGATCCTGACGGGAAGGCCACGGTCGAACGGCCGGGGCGTTCCGTATCTGATGTTCCGCCGCGCCGGCGCCATCCGGGTGGAGCGCCCTCTACGCGCGGGCGACGGGCCCGGCCGGATTCCGGCAAGCCAGCCGGCGTCGCGGACGGACACGCGTGCTTCGTATGCCCGGAAAATTCTGGCCGCCCAGGAGGAACTGAGACGCGGCAACGTCTTCGAGGTCAACCTGTCCCAGCGATGGGTCTGGGCGTTTGAGCGCGCGCCGGACGAGGTGGCGCTTTTTGCGCGGCTGTGCCGGGCCATGCGTCCGGCCTACGGATTTTTCGAGCGAACGCCCGGCGGAACGATCCTGTCGTTTTCGCCCGAACTGTTTTTTTCCGTGCGCGCCGGATCGATCGTGACGGAGCCGATCAAAGGCACGGCGGGGCCGGCGGATCGCGGCCTATTGCGGAGCGCCAAGGATCGCGCGGAGCTGTTGATGATCACGGACCTGTTTCGAAACGATCTCGGAAAAATCTGCGCGCCGGGAAGCATCCACGCCGATGGGCCGAAGGAGATGCGCCTGCCGTACCTGCGGCATCTGTTTTCCCGGGTGCGCGGGCGGCTGAAGGGGCGCGCGGGCCTGCCCGAGATCATCGCGGCGCTGTTTCCGTCCGGATCGGTGACGGGCGCGCCGAAGATCGCGGCCTGCGAGATCATCGACCGGATCGAGCCCTTCGACCGCGCGGAATCGTTCGGCGCGGCCGGCTGGGTGGGCCGGGACCGGATGGAGTTTGCGGTGACGATCCGGACGGCGCTCTTGCGCGGCCGGCGCCTGCGCTACACCGCCGGCGGCGGAATCACGGTCTATTCAGATCCGCGAAAAGAGTACGAGGAATCTCTCCTGAAGGCGGGCCGATTCATGGAAGGTCTGCGAACGGCCCGTCAGCCCGGGGGCCACAAGAAGGCGCGGCCGCCGAGGACGTGGACGTGGATGTGAAAGACGGTCTGGAGCGCGTTGCGGTTGCAGTTGATGACAAGCCGGTACCCGTCCTGGTCGATGCCCTGTTCTTTCGCGAGTTTGGGAATGACGGCAAAGAGATGCGAGAGAACGTCGGCATTTTCCTTCGTCACGTCGTTGGTGGTGGGGATGTGAGACTTGGGAATGACGAGAAAATGGACGGGCGCCTGCGGGCTGATGTCATGAAAGGCGAGGACGCGATCGTCCTCGTACAGTTTCTTCGGCGCGATCTCACCGCGGACCATCCTGCAAAACAGGCAGTCGGGCTTGGAACTCACGGTATCTCTTCAGGCCGTCCGGCGCCGGCGCTCTCCGGTTGTGAGGACCGCGTATATAATAAATGAGAGGCCGAAACTGACGAACCACGCGTAGGCGTACACCGAATCAAAAAACCCCGGGTCCGCCACGCGGCCGCCCGGCGTCGACGCCGCATGCAGAAATCCCGGAACGTTCGGCAGCACCCCCAGCACAAACGCCACGATGCCCTGCCAGCGCCATCTGGGATAGACGCCGTCCGGGCGGTAGAGGTCCCGCACCTCGAGGCGTGCGCCGCGCAGGAACCAGTAATCGCAGATCATGACGCCGGCGATGCCGCCCATGAGGGCCGAATATCCGATGAGCCACGTGAAGATGTAGGCGCCGACATTTTCAAGAAGTTTCCACGGCATCATCAGGATGCCGATGACGCCGGTGATGTATCCGCCGACCTTGTAGGAAATCTTGTCCGGCGCGAGATTGGAGATGCCGTTGGCCGGCGCGACGACGTTGGCGGCGATGTTGGTGGTGATGGTGGCGATGACGAGCGACAAGAGCGAGACAGCCAGCAGAACGGGCTGCTGGAAATGCGAGAGGAGCGCGACCGGGTCCCACGGCGCCTGCGACGGGACCAGGACCTCTGGAAACACGATGATCGACGCGCAGGTCGCGACGATCCCGACAAAGGCGTAAAACGTCATCGTCGTGGGCAGTCCCAGAATCTGCCCCACCGCCTGGTCCTTCTGCGACCGCGCGTACCGCATGAGATCGGGAATATTGAGGCTGAGCGTCGCCCAGTATCCGACCATGGCGGTGAGGAGCGGGAAGAAGACGGTGAGAAGCCACGATCCGCCGGTCTGACCGGCGGCCCGGACCGGCGCAGTGAGCACGGCGCTGTGGCCGGCGCCGTCCCGAATCTCGACGACGATCTGCGTGGCGTCCACCGGCAGGGCGGCGGAAAACCGTGATTCAACCGGCGTCCATGGCTGCTCCGCAAGATCCGCGGCAGAACCGGCATACCGCATTTCTCTGGCGCGGGGACTTCCGTCGGGGTTCGCGAGGACGCTGAGTTCCGCGACCACCCCGCCGTTCTGGGCGGACGCGACAAGCGACGGTTTCGTAAACAGGTGGCTTTTGTCGAGGACCGTTCCGAGTCCGCCGCCTTCCTGCACTGCCCATACCAGGAGGCAGACGCCGACGAGAATCAAAATCGGCGCCGATGCCGTCTCCAACCACTTGATCGATTCGGTCCCCGCATAGACGAACCACATGTGGACGGCCCAGAACGCGAGAAAACACGCAAGTTCCCCGCCGTTGATGCCGAAGGTCGCTCGCAGCCCCTCGCCCCAGCCCGCGATGTCGGGATACACGAGCTTGACCAGCTCGTAAATCGCCTTGCCGCCCACCCACGTCTGGATGCCAAACCACCCGCAGGCGACGACCGCGCGGGACAAGGACGGGATGTGCGCGCCGGACAGTCCAAAGGACGCGCGGATGAGGACGGGAAAAGGAACGCCGTAGCGTGTGCCGGCGTGGGCGTTGAGCATCATGGGCACGAGGACGATGGCGTTTCCGAGAAGGATCGTGCCGACCGCCTGTCCCCAGCTCATCCCGGCCGTGATCAGTCCGGCCGCCAGCATGTACGTGGGGATGCAGACAGCCAGCCCGACCCAGAGGGACGCGATGTGCCACCAGTTCCAGGTGCGCGCGGCGATCGGGGTCGGCGCGATGTCCGCATTGGTCAGCGAATTTAGCGGCAGTGGTTCGGTCAGTTCAACCAGCCCGTGTTCTTCCCGAGTGTGGGCCAACCCGTGCCTCCTTCAATAGCATTTAAGTTCGGCCGGAGATTGTGGTTTGAGAAAAGAGCTTTGTCAATCCGCTTTCCCGGGTGCGCACGGGAGCGCAGGGTGCGCCAATTTTCTCGCACTTTTTGATTGACATTCGCGTTGGGAATAGTACAGTACTCCGGAATACCGACAAGTCCATACGGTCTGACATTCTCATGTATTCTGCATGCATGAGTTACGAGGGGTGCGTGCCGATAAGTTAAGTGTGATCTGCATCACATGTTACATGAGTTGGAACGGGTGTAGCTGCACGATCAGTACGAACGCTTGACCGGGCCCAAGGGGGGCCCGAAAACGCTGGACAAAAGCGTGAGGGACGCATGGCATTCAAGCTGCCGGCATTGACCGGTCTGCCCAAGTTCGGCAAGAAGTCGTGTCTCGCCGTGGACATCGGCGCGTCAGCGGTGAAGGTCTGCCGTCTGACCGGGGGCGGCGGGAAGTACAAGGTCGACGTGTGGGACAGTCTGCCCATGCCGGCGGGTCTTGCCGGGAAGGACTTTGAGGCCAAGGCCGCGGAGCTTCTGAAGGCCCTCGTGGACAAACACAAATTCCGAAAACAAAACGCGATTTTCGCCCTGCCGGCCCAGTCCGTCATCATCCGCTATCTGACCTTCCAAGGCATCCCCAAGGACCGGCTGGAAGGGGTGGTCCGGCACGAGGCGGAGGGGCACATACCGTTTCCGCTGGACGAGGTGTCGCTGGACTGGTGCGAGGCGCGAAAGAAGGACAACGGCTTCGAGGTGCTTCTCGTTGCGATCAAGCGGGACAAGCTGGACAGCATGGTAACGATCATCGAAGACGCGGGACTGGAGGTCCTGATCGTCGATGTCACGACCCTGGCCCTTTTTTCCCTGTATTATCATGGGGAGCTGAAGGACGAAAAAGAGGAAGACATCTCGGAGGTCTTCGTCGACATCGGCGCGGGGACAACCGACATCGCGTTCATCAAGAATCAGAGAGTGTTTTTCACCAGAAGCGTGCCCATCGCCGGCCGAAGTTTCACCGAGATCATCTCGAAGCGCCTGGGCATCCCGGAGGACAAGGCCGAGGTACTCAAGATCAAACATGCCGAGGTCAAAGCCATCCAGGCGGATCTCGCCTCTCTCGAAGGCGAGGGGCGGACGCCCGGCGGACTCGCCTCGCCCAAAGCGCCCGGAGCGTCGATGCCAACGGCCAAGTCTCCCGGACTGGCGGCGCCCAAGGCGCCTGGATTGGCGGGGCCCGCCGCCGCGGGCGGACTCACGCCGCCCAAAGCGCCGGGGCTGACGCCCCCCCTGCCTGGGGCGACGCCATCCTTGGCGTCGCGGACGGCAGGGACGGGGCCATCCATGGCCCCGCCGGCCGCCGGCGGGCTGATTCCGCCGAAAGCGCCGGGACTTGCGGCGCCGGCGCCGGCCGCGGGCGGGCTCACACCGCCATCGGCCGGGGGCTTGACGCCGCCCAAAGCGCCGGGACTTGCGGCACCCCTGCCTGGGGCGACGGCCGCGGGTGGATTGAAACCTCCCGCGCCACCCACCGCTGAAAAGCCGGCGGCCGCGCCGGCTCAAGAGATACCGAAGAAAGTAACTGAAGTCGCGCTGCCGCAGCCACCGATGATGAAACCCCCGGCACCCACGCAGACCGCGCCTGTTGCGCCTGCTGCGCCGAAACCTCCGGCGGCGCCGACACTCAAGCCCCCGGCGCTTTCGTTGCCCAAACCGCCGACAGCGGCCCCGGCTCCGCCCGGGGCTCCACCCCCGCCCGGATTGAAAGCGCCGCCCCCACCCGGACTGGGATTGCCCGGCCCCAAACCGCCGGCGCCGGCGCCGCCGGGCGGACCGGGAGGGAAATCGCTCGGCGCGGCGAAGGCTGAGGATGGCGAGGTATTCAGTTTATTCGAGAGCGAAAAGGAAGACATCAAAGTCGACAAGGACAAGCTCACAGCCGCCGTCAAGCCGATTGCGGACCGTCTGGCCACTGAGCTTCGGCGGTCCTTCGATTATTTTGTCGGCCAGCTCGGCGGCGGAGAAATCAAGCGGGTCCATCTCTCGGGCGGCGGCGCCGCGCTGAAAGGCCTGGCCGAATATTTGTCGACGCAACTGAACGTCCCGGTGACGGTCTTTGACCCGGTAGGCAAAGTGACCGTGCCGTCAGGCCAGTCGCAGGACAATCCACAGGCATTTGCGGCGGCCCTTGGCATGGGCATGCGAATCCTGGACGGAACGCCCCTCGACATCGACATGCTGCCCGAAAACATCCTGGCCATCCGGCGCATGCGGTCCATGGGGAAAGACGTGAAATGGTTCGGGATCGCCGCCGGCCTCCTGCTCGTGCTCGGCGGCCTGTCCGCCTACATGACCGTCCACAACACCAAGACGCTTCACGCCAAGATCCAGTCCGACATCCAGGAACTCGATCCCGTGGTCACGCGGACCCGGCAGCTCGAAAAGGACCAGAAGACCGTCAACGATCTGGAGAAATCCATCGCGAACCTCCTCGGGTCCCGCGCCATGTGGATGGCCGTCCTCTCGGCGCTGGACCGGACCATTCCGGAAAACGCGGCGGTCCGGTCGTTGACGATGCCGACGAAAGAGCGGATTGACCTGAGGATCGTGACGAACAGCCTTGCGGAAATCCCGGGCATCGGCAAACGGTTTCAGACGCCGGAGCTGACCAAGGACCTCTTCACGCTGGTCAACCGCCCCAGCCCGCGGGAGGTCGAGGGTCCGACCGGCAAGACCTTCGAGGTCGATTTCACCCTCCAAGTCAACCACGCAGCCGCCGCCAAATCCGCGCCCGTGCCGGGCGCGGGAGGCGCATAACCGATGGAACTCAAGGAGAGCGACAAGAAGGCCCTCGGGTTTCTGGGGGTCGCCGCGGTCGGCGGCCTGATCTGGATGTTCGTGGTGCCGATGTACGACGAGCACAAGAAGCGCGAGGAGCAGATCAGCACTCTGGTGAAGGAACTCAGGACAGCGCACAAAAAAGCCGAAAATATGAGTGAGCTCGCCGGCGAGGTCGACCTGTTGAAGTACCGCCTGGCGGAGCTGAAAAAGGTGTTGCCGACGGAGGCCGGGTCGTTCGAGCTGATCGCCAAAATGCAGGAACTGGCGGCGCGGGCCGGCGTCCGGATCAAGGGCATACAGCCGGAGGAAAGCAGGGATCGCGGCGAGGGTTGGAAGGCGGAAATTCTCAGGATACAGTTCACCTGTTACTGGTTCCAGCTCGTTGAATTTCTGTGGCGCATTGAAAACTACGAGCGGCTGATCGACATTTCTTCGATCAACATCAGCCCCGACCCGCTGGCTCCCGGCACGAAACTTCAAAGTTTTACCATTAGTATTATCGCCAACGTCTATTCGTCGACGTTGACGGAGGTCTGACATGGGCAAATTGAAGGACGTATTTTTCAAGATCAACGCGAAAGTGCCGGTCCTGAAGATCCTGTTCTGGGTGACGCTCCTGGGAAACGTCTACGTCACACAGGGCCTGGTCGATCTCTTCGCGTTCGAGCCCAATTTCCTTGTGCTGTACGGTCTCGAGGACGCCCGGACCGTGCGGGCCCGAGTCGAGGAGCAGATGCGGCGGTACAAGCCGAAACCGCCGCCTCCCCCCGCCGCGGCCGCCCAGATGTCCTACGATGTCCGGCTTCTCCGGCAGCACAATCCCTTCCTGCCCTTCGGCGTGTTCGAGCAGACGGGGCTGGACAAGGAGGACAAGGTGACCGACGTGACCGGCATCGATCTCATCGGCACCGTCTACTCCTATGCGGCGCAGCGGCGGAGCGCGCTCATTGAAGTCAACGGGGTCGCGATCGTGGTGCTGGAGGGGAAGAACATCCGGGGGACGCAAAAGAAAGTCGTGGAGATCGGCCGCAGCCGCATCACGGTCCAAGAGGAGGGCCTTCTGCCCGCGCCCGTGTATCTCCCGCAGGAGTACGGTCTGGACGATCTCAGGGAAGCGCTGGCCTCCAACGCCTACAAGACGCGGTCCAACTGGGAGTACGACGCGCGGTACGGCAAGAAAGCGACGGTGAAGCTCGAGGAGGGCGAGGAGGGCGGGGGAGGCGAGGGCAAGGCCAAGGGTGAAGAGGGCGGCGACGCCGAGGAGACGAAAAAATCCAAGAAGAAAAAAGCGGCAGCCGACGAGGGGGCCGCGGCGGACGAGGAAGTGACGGACGAGGAAGCGGAGGAGGAAGAGACGAAATCGGACGGCGGGGGCGCGGGTGGCGGCGGTGGCGGCGCGGGCGGTGGCGGCGGCCTGGACTTGGGGGGCGAATGATCCTCCTACGCGGACACATGGGCGCGCTGGCGGCAATCCTGCTGTGCTTCTCCTTGCCGGCGAAGGCGGCCGATCTTGAGGTACAGGCCGGCGAGCCTGCGGCCGTGGTGTGGACCGTGCCCGCCAATCCCGTATGCGGCGAACCCTTCGGGGTGAAACTGGAAGTGCGGGACCGGTTCGGCAACGTGGTGACCGACATGGACCGCCGGTCGATCGAAATGGATATTTCGGTGTCCGGCCGGGGTGAGATCTGGCCGAAGTCGGTTCTGCCGAGATCCTTTGTGCGCGGCGTCGCGGAACTTCAGATGATCTACAAGGTCGCCGAGCGAATCGAGCTTGTCGCGCGGTCCACGAGCGGCGCAGTCGGCCGGATCGAGGCCCGGAGCGCCCCGTTCGTGGTGGCGCCCGGCAAGCTCAGCGAAATCCGCGTGACGCAGCCCGCGACCGCGCGGGCCGGCGTGCCCTTCCGGCTGACGATCATGGCGCTGGACGCGTTCGGAAACATCATCAAGGAATTCAACAAGCAGACCGAGGGCGTGATCCTGTCGAGCGACGGGTTCGGCCGGCTGACGCCGACGCGCGTGATGCCGGCGCAGTTCGGCGACGGCGTGGCCGATGCCGCCGTCACCTACACCGGCACCGGCGAGGTCGAAGTCCGCGCGCGCGACCCGAAAACCGGCGTGGTCGGCAAGGCCCCGTCGAAACTGTCCGTCGCCTCCGGCGCACCGCACCGCTTTCAGATCACGGCGCCTCCCGCCGTGCCCGTCGATGAGCCTTTCGATGTCGCGATCACCGCGCTCGATGAATTCGGCAATGTCGTCATGGATTACGACGCCATCGGCACCGTCGTCTACCTCTCCGCCGACGGCACCGCCTCGCCGTCGCCGTCGGAATTGCCCGCCAAGTTGTTCGTGAAGGGCGTCGCCTTTGTGCGGCTCACCTATCCGAAAACCGAACAGATCCTTCTCGCCGCATCCGAACCCGGCACCCGGCGGTCCGGCGTTTCGGGCACGGTCGACATCCAGCCCGGGCGGCCACGCCGGCTGGAACTTTCGGCGCCCGGAGAGGCCGACGCCGGAGCGCCTTTTGCGGTCAAAATCCGCGCCGTCGATTCCAAGGGCAACCCGTCCAAGTCTCCGGAAGGCACGATTCTCCTGACGGTCCAGGGGACCGTACGGACAACGCCGATCGAAATCGCGCCGCACTCATTTGTGAAAGCCATCATCGAACGCAAAGTGTCCTACAACGTGGCCGAAGACATCCGGATCACCGCCCAGGACGCCGGGGGGCTTCTCCGGTCCGAGCCGATCCAAGTGCGGGTCCGGCCGGGCATGCCGGCCGACGTTGAGATCACAACCGCGTCCGTGGCGACGGCCGGTTCCGGCATTCCCGTCGCGCTGACGGTGATCGACGCCTACCGAAACCCCGTCGCCGAGTTCGGCCAGGGGAGCGTGCTCGTGCAGGTCGACGGCCCGCAGGCGCCGGCCGCGACGGAAATTCCGGCCGCATCATTTGCTTACGGCAAATCCTCCGCCACCCTCCCCTATTACCGCACGGGCACGGTCCGCGTGATCGCGGAACTTCCGAGCGGCCGCGGCAAGCGCGCGCTGTCAGGACCGATCGAAGTCATGCCGGCCGCGCTGCATCATTTTGATGTGACCACGCCGGCCGCCGCAAGAGCCGGCGCGCCCTACCGGATCGCCGTCACGGCCAGGGACGCCTACGGCAACACCGTCACCGACTATCACCGGTCCGGCAGCGGCATTCTCATCCAGTCCTCCGGAATCGGCGAGGTCCAGCCGGCGCAGGTGGCACCGGCCGCGTTCAAAGACGGCGTCGCCCAGGTGGAACTTCGGTCCTTCGTCGCCGAGCGCATCCTGCTCACCGCGAGCGAGCGGTTCGGCACGGCCGCCGGCCAGTCGGGGCACCTGAAAGTGAACGCCGGCCCGCTGTCGCAGTTCCTCGTGTCGGTCGCGCCCAAGGTCCGAGCGGGCGAGCCGTTTCCGGTGCGGATCGAGGCGCAGGACATGTACTACAATCTGATCCGTGAATTCGACGAGCCCGGGAAAATTCTGCTGGCGTCCACCGGGCAGAATAGAATATCGCCCGACGTGATCCACGCCGGAAATTTCTCCGAGGGAATCGCCATCGTCTCCGTCACGCTCGCATCGTCCGGCAAGACTGAAATCACAGCCTCGACCGAGGACCGCCGCGGAAGCGGCCGGTCCAACACCGTGGAGGTCCTGCCCGGCAGCGCGGCGACCTTCCGGGTCGACGTGCTCGACCAGGTGATCGCGGGCGAGCCGTTCCGGGTTCGCGTCACCGCGCTGGACGCCTACGGCAATCCCGTCGAGGACGCGCGCAGCATCGGCCAGCCGGTCCAGATCGACATCGGCGGGGCCGGCGCCCGGCCGACCGCCCTGACGCCGTCTTCTTTTACGCCGCAGATGTTCACGCGGGGCGTGTCGGAAGGATATCTCGTGTATCCCGAGGCTGGCCGCATCACCATCCAGGTGAAAGGCGCGCCGGCGCCGGCGCTTCGGGAGCCGCCCGTGAGCGACTGGCGTCCGCGCGCGGAGGGCCTGTTTTTCAAGGCGGCGCCCGACCGCACCGACGTGTACGTCGTGGCGTCGGGGCCCATCGACTATCGCGCGTCGCAGCCGACGCAATTCGGGTCCGGCTTGAGCGCGCTCGTGATTTCGCTGCCGCAGACGGGCCTGCTCCGCGTCTACGACTACGACGCGCTCGACCTGCCCGGCCTCCGGGCCGCGAAACTTGCGGGGGACGGCGGCGAAGCGACGCGGCTGGTGCTCAAGATCGACGCCGCGTACGCTTATTCCATCCTCTCCCGCGCGAATCTCCTTCACATCACGCTCCGGCCCGGCGCCGGAGCGCCGACGCCGACCCTCACGCAGCCGACGCCGGTCGAGAGGCAAAGACCTGCGGCGGCCGCGGCGCCGAGCATGGCGGACGTTCAGGCACTGGTCGACAAGGGCGAGTACCGCGCGGCGAAAACGGCGATTGAGCAGTTCATCGCCGAGCATCCGGGCCATCCGGAGGCGACGTCGCTCCGGGCGCGGCTAGAAAAAGTGTTGAGGGTTCTCGGCGAATGATGCGCGGGGCGTGGGGTTGGGCGTTCATCGCCGCGCTGCTTCTCGGATCGGCGACAGCGATCCCCGCGTCGGCCGCGATGCCGGCGCTGGCCGCAAGTTCCGACGAGTTGTTCAGTTCGGCGCTCAAGGCCTACGTCGCGGAAAAATATGAGGAATCCTACCTGTATCTTGAGCAGACCCTGAAGCAGAATCCGAAGCACGAGCGGGCGAAGAAGCTCATGGAGGAAGTCACGACCGAACTGCGGCGCCAGGGCAAGCTCGTCGAGTCGGCGCCGACCGCGGCGCCCGTGGCCGCTCCCGCTGCTGCACCCGCTCCTGCACCCGCAGCCACCCCAGCCGCAGAGCCCGTGGTCACGCCGGTTGCCAAGCCCGCGCCGGCGCCGGTGGAAGTCATCATGGAGGACATCATCATCGCGGTGCCCGAGGAAAAACCGAAGCCGAAACCTGCGGCCAAGGAGAAACCCAAACCTGCACCCGCGAAAAAACCCGTAAAGGCGGCGGCCAAGAAGGAGGAGCCAAAACCGGCCCCAGCGCCCGCGCAAGCGGCGCCGAAGGAAGAAGTCAAGGCCGTAACCGCCGGAGAATCTCCGGCCGCAGCGCCCACACCCGCGCCGGTTGTGGCGCCGGCCGAAACAGCGAAAGCGCCGGAACCGCCGAAAGAGGAGAAACCCGTGGCCGTTGCGCCGCCGACGGAAGCTGCGCCTGCCACGCCCACAACCGCAGCCGCGCCTGCCGCGCCCGCAGCGCCGAAAGAAACATCCGGCACGCCCGTCCTGCGGTTCGGCTCGGAGAAACCGCCGGCCGGCGACGAGCCGAGCGTCTACGGACTCGAAGTATACGGCGAACCGGGCGCGCCGGTCGTTTTCATCCGAACGACCGATGGCGTTGATTTTCTGCCCAACCCTGTCGCCTCTCCGCCCATGATGTCGATCGACCTGCCCGGCGCGGTCGATCGTTTGCCAAGGAAATCATACGACATCAAACGCGGCCCGATCCTGCGCATCCGACACAGCCAGTTCAGCACGTTTCCGATCATGACCGCGCGCGTCGTACTCGACCTGCTCCGCGGCTCAGATCAGCCGGCGGTGGAGGCCGGCCGTGGCGGGATCTGGGTGCGGTTCGGCGGCGCGTCGCCGCCCGAGGCGCTGGCGGGCGCGCCGCCGGCAGCGCCGGCCGTCACGGAACCCGCCGCAGCGCCCACGCCCACAGTAGAAATCGGCCCGCTCTACGCGTTCACCAATCTCATCGGCGCCGGCCAGAGCGTCGCCGTGTCCCGCAAGGCCGCGCCGGTGGGCGTCAAGGTGGTCGACGCGGCCAGCGCCCAGCCGGTGATCGACCTGCCGGTCACGTTTGAGCTCATGTCCGGCGAAGGCAGCCTCTCCGGGTCCGCAGCCGACGGCGTTCAGAAAATCAAAGTGAACACCAACAAATCCGGCGTGGCCGAGGCGCCGCTGGCCGTGGGCAGAAAGATCGAGCCGATTTCGATCAAGGTTTCGGCCGGCGATCCCGCCAAATTCAACCTCGTCGAAATGGTCATCCCCGTGATCGTCACCGCGGGGCCGCCAGTCCACCTCGAAAAAGTTTCCGGGGACGGTCAGGAGGCCATTGCGGGCGACGAACTGAAGGATCACCTCGTGACGCGCGTCACCGACGAATACGGCAATCCGGTGATCGGCGCGAAAGTCCAGTACACGATCCTCAAAGGCAACGGCCGGCTCGACACCATCAAATTCAACGACCCCCGCGACAACGAGGCCGTCTCCGACACCGCCGGCCTGGCCCGCTGCGAGGTCTGGGTCCTCGGCGTGGAGGCGGGCGAGCAGCTGGTGGAGGCGAGTCTGATCGGCGGCGCGGGCACGAGCGAGCGCGTGCTCTTTACGGCCAAGTCCGGCCAGCGGATCGTGTCGCTTGATTTCAAGGACGCCGTCGTCGTCGACGTCATCCGCACCCTCGCGCAACTCGGCAACATGAACGTCATCTTCGACCTCGAATATGACGACGCCAAGAAAAAATTCGTCGTGCCCTTCCTCGATCACAAGGGCGCCGAGAAAAAGGTCGAGATCCCGCCCCTCACCATCCACGTCGTCGACGTCACCGTCCTCGAAGCCCTCGACATGGTCCTCGAAAGCTCCGGGCTCACGCGCGTCACCGAGGGCAACACCGTCCGCATCATCGCCAAGACCCGCGCGGTCGGCCGGCCGCTCCCGGTCGTCTCTGACACGCCCCAGACCGGCGGGAAGTTCGTCACGCACGTGTTCGAGCTCAAGTACACGACCGCCGAAAACATCGTGAAGCTCCTGACCGAGTTCGTCGAAAAGGACGGCGGCCAGATCGTGGCCGACCCCCTCTCCAACCGGCTCCTGGTCATCCAGACGGCCGACAACGTCAAGAAGGTCGCCAACATCCTTGCCGTCCTCGATGTCTCCACCGCCAAGACCCAGGAGTCGTACCTGGAGGTCCGCACGTACCAGCTCAAAAACGCGTCGGCGTCCGAGATGGCCTCGAGGCTGTCCGACATCCTCAAGCAGTCGGGCAAGTTCGAGTTCACCGTCATCAACAGCGACCTGTCCATCACCAAGCTCGGCGTCATCAGCTACGACCAGCTCCGCCTCACGCGCCGCGTCCGCGGCAAGTCCGGCGAGGGCATCACGGACGAGCAGTTCGTCAAGCAGTCGCTGCTCCTCAACATCATGACCGTGAACCCCGCTAAAAACACGGTGACGATCCTATCCACCCGCGAGGTCCTGTTCCTGATGGGGCAGGTCATCGAATCCCTTGACGTCAAGACCGCCTACTCCGACACCGTGACCCGCGAGTTCCGGTTTTTCTATCTCGACACCGAAACGGCCGACGCCCTCATCCATAAACATCTGTCGGTGGGCGGCACGTACCGGCATTATCCCGAATTCAACTCGTACCTCGTAAACGACCGGCGCGACGTCGTCCTGGAACTCGAAAATGCCGTCAACGCGCTCGACAAGGGCGCCAAGAAACTCGCCATCTACCGGCTCAAATTCCTCGATCCGACAAATCTCACCTCTTTCCTCGGAAACATCATCCCTTCCCCGCCCGCCGCGGCGCAGGAGGAACGGAAGAGAGTCACGGCCACCAACACCGGCACGGGCGAATGGGTGTGGGAGGAATCCGTGACGGCCGCCGCCACCAAGGAAATCTCGCGCGGGTGGTGGCTCGTCGACAAGGACAACAAGCTGGTGATCGTCTACGATGCGCCGGCCATCGTCGAAAACGTCCTGCGGCTTCTGGAACAGGCCGACAACACCAAGACGTTCATCCGGGCCTACGAGGTCAAAAACATGCGGGTCGCGGACGCCGCCGAGGTCCTCCGGCAGTTCCTCGGGCTCCGCGACGCGCGCACCGGCGCCCAGCGGTTCTTCACGACGCAAATCTTCGAGGGAACGCGATCCACCGCCACGACGTCCCAAGCCATCAGTTTCTTCCGCAGCCTCACCGACGCCCTCGACCAGCCGGCGATCCTGCCGCTGGACCGCGCCAACAGCCTGCTGGTTCTGGCCCGCGAGGATGTCCAGTCCGCCGTCGCCGCCGTGCTCCCGCAGATCGACATCCAGATGACGCCGGGACTGGAAATCCAGATCCTCGACATCACTCCGCTCCGGAGCTACCTTGTGATCCCGCCGCAGACCGTGACCGCCAAGACCAACCAGTCAGGCGACGCCGTCTGGACCTTCAGCACGCCCGGGTCCGAACAGCTCGTATTCCGCACGGAGATCGCCGAACTCGTCAAGACCATGCTTTCCCCGTCCGGCATGATTTTCATCACGCTGGCCCAGGACCGGCTGTATCTCATCATCCGCGACATGCCGCCAAACATTGAGGCCTTCAAGGATTTCGTCGGGAAGATGAAGTCCTACCGGGATCTGGAATTCAAGCTGTACAAAATCCAGAACACGAGCGCCGTCGCCATCGCCAATGCGCTCGCCGGGTTTGTCACGTCTTCAGACCAGGCGGGCCTGACGCCGGGCAAAATTTACGGCATCATCAACCTCATCCAGTCCACCAACACCGTGATCGTTCAAGCGCCGAAGGAATCGATCGAGCAGATCGAACGGCTCATTCAGGAGATGGATCAGCCCGGCGTCGGCACAACCCCTGGATTCACGACCAAGGTGTATCAGATGAAGAATGTGACGGCCGCGGACGCGGCGGTCTTGTTGAGCAGTCTGTTCACCGGGTCGATGGTCAGCGCCGGCGGCATCAGCAGCGGGATCGTGGGCGTCGTCCGATCTCTGGCCGGCCCGAATCTGGTCATTGTGGCGACGCTCGAATCCAACATCCCGATGGTGAACGGCATGGTCGCGAACATCGACATCGCCACCCCGGCGCCCCCGGACTTCATCAGCCGGTCCTTCGTCCTCCGCTACATCAAACCCTCCGAAATGGCCAATATTCTGAAGGGCAAGAGCAAGGTCACCGAGGTGACGGTCAAGAGCAGCACGGGGAAAGGCGCCGCCGGGGCCGCTGGAGAGATCACCACCAGCGCTCAGGAGGGAAACTTCGATCCCCTCGTCACCACGTCGAAACCCGCCTCGACCCAGTCCCAGCTTTTCGCCAGCATCACCGCCGACGACCGGCTCAACATCCTGACTGTGCTGGCGCCGCCGGCGCAGATGAACGAAATACACAAGATCATCGACGCCCACGACCGGCCCGCGCCCCAGGTCCTCATCGACGCCACGATCCTCGAATACACGCTGGATGACAACGATCAGCGCGGTATCAATTTCATCACCAACCCGGACGCCCTCCGCGCCTCCGGCGGCGCGCAGAAATCCGTTTTCGACCCGAGTCAACTGACGGGCAAGGAAGGCAAGCTCGGCATGGAATTTTCGCCGAGCCTGCTCGGCGCCGGGACCTACCGCGCCATCCTGAACACGGCGCAGGCGCGGGTCCTGTTTGAGTTCCTCACGTCGACGAACCGCACCGAGATTCTGGCCACGCCCAAGGTGACGACCTTGAACAACCAGAAGGCCAAGATCCTGCTGGGGCAGACCGTGCGGGTCCGGCTCGATCAAACGTCCGTCACCGGTGTCGTGTCGTCCGCGACCGAACCGGTGGACGCGACCCTGAGCCTTGAAATCACGCCGACCATTTCCAGCGAGCGGACCGTTGAGCTGGACATCGTGGTGACCATCAACGAATTCTCGGCCACCCCGGTCGCCGGCACCGTTTTGACGATCGACCGGCGCGAGGCCAGCTCGAAGATCCTCCTGGGCGACGCGCAGACCCTAGTGCTCGGCGGCGTCATCCGCGACAAGAAAACACTCTCGAACTCGGGCGTTCCATTTCTGAAGGAAATACCCGTCGTGGGCAACCTGTTCAAGTCGAAGACTGAGAAGAAACTCAAAACTGAGCTGATGATCTTCATTTCACCCCACGTCATCACCAACCTGCCGGAGGCTACGCAGGTCACGAAGGAGGTTGCCAAGTCCCTCCAGCAGATCACGCCATTCCCCGTCAACATCAACACCTCCTCCATCGCCGAAATCTCGGAACTCCCCGGACTCCGCAGCGATGTCGATCCCGACCAGCCTTTCCGGCTGGCCCAGCGGATCGTGGCGCGACGCGAGCAGTTCGGCCCCTACCAGGCGCTGGAGCACCTGATGACGGTGCCGGGCCTCACGCGGGTGATTTTCGACGACGTCGTCTACCGGATCGAATACAAAGTTGACCCGAACGTGGTCAGTCTCCAGGAGCTGGTGCGGATCAAGGGTATTAACCTCGGGATGGCGCAAAAGATCGTGGAGGAGCGCAAGGCCCGTGGGATTTTCCGCAGCGAGGAGGAGTTTGAGGCGCTCATGCTCGGACTCGGCATGAACAAGGGATTATACCAGCGATTCATCAAACCCGTCATCATCATCCGCGGCACGGGACTTGGCGATCTGACCCTCGCGCCGCCGCAGGAACAGAAACTGCCGCCCCTGCCCTACGTTCCGAGTGAGCCGGCGAGGACAGCGCCTGCGCCGGCGCCCGCTCCGGCGCCAACCCCCGCGCCGCCGGTGGTCGTGCCGAAGGTCGCGCCGACGCGGCCGAGATCACTGGCGCCGCCGCCGCAGCCGGAGCAGAGGCCGGCGACTGCGCCGGCGCCCGCGCCCGCGACCACCGCGCCCATGACCGCGGCGCCCGCGCCGCAGCCCAAACCGGTGGCGCCGGCCCCCCAGCCAAAACCGGCGCCTCTGGCGGCGCCTGCGCCGCAACAAAAGCAGCCCACGGCGCCACCGCCGCCGCCACCGCCACCGCCGCCTGCGGCGGCTGAGCCTGAGCCCGAGCCTGCGCCCACGCCCAAGGAGGAACCCTACGACGCGTCTCTTCCGCCGCCGGAAATAAAATCGTCCACTCCGCCTCAGCAAGCGTCGCCGGAACAGCAGGGCAAGATGGACATCAACACGGCGTCGCTGGAGGACCTCCAGAAACTGCCGGGCATCGACGAGTACCGCGCCAAAATGATCGACGCCTACCGCTACACCTACGGCAAATTCAAAACCATCTCCGACCTCAAACAGGTCCCCGACATCACCGACGAAATTTTCGAGCAGGTCAAAGACAAGATTTACGTTTCGCGCTGAGCGGTCAGAAGAGCGGTGAGGTTTCGCGAATCTCCTGCAGGAGCCATTGGTTGCCGGCCTTTTCGAGGCGGAAGAGCGCGATGCCGGCGGCGGTTTCTTCGGCGCCGGTCGCGTAGACACGCCAGCGGCGCTGCCAGCGGAAGGTGATTTCGAGGACGTTGTCGCCCGGCACAAACGTTGAGGCCCACACGCCCTCGTATTTGATCGTGTCCACGCGGTCGTACAACGCGCGGACCTGGTTCTCGAAGGCGATGCGATCGCCTTTGAAGTTCTTGCTCACCAATTGCATGAATTTGAGTATGTCTTCCTCGGCGTAGACGTTCAGGATCTCCTTCACCGCCGCTTCCGCCGCGTCCCTCGCCGCCACGATTTCCGGCGCCGGGCCTCCCCATTTGAGGTTCGCGTCCGCGCGCCAGACCGCCTCGCGGTAGTTCTGGGTCATCAGCTCCTCCTCGGTCTTATTGGACGAATAGGACAAGGTAAAACTCCCATCCTCCTGGATGAACTTCTGCACCACGTACGCGCATTTCCAGTTCATCGTCCGAAGGTCGCTGTTCTCGTTGTAGTTGTCCGTCAGGTTCAGGTTGTAGTCGACGTCGAGGCGCTCCTCGTCGTTCACCTTCGTCTGCGTGCTCACCCCGTACTGCCGCTGGTGCGACCGGCCCGCCACGTCGATGCTCTTGTCGCGCGTGCGCGTCGCATTCAGCGTCATGTCCGTGCCGAACGGCTTCTGCGGGTAGAGGAATGTCTTCCACTTGATCTCTTTCAACCCATACGTGAACCCGTTGCTCGCGTTTCGCCGGTCGCCCGTTGCCGCCGTTTTCTCCTGCGTGATCTGGTACCGGTAGAACGTCGACAGCGTGTGCCGGCCGCTCGATGTGGAGAGCTGATAGTTCTGATTATTGATCGCGCTCTTCGTCGAGTTGTCGCTCGCCTTTGTGATGTTCTGGCCAAACGCCGTCGAGACGCTCGTGTTCTTTCTCATGTTGTTCCAGAGTTCGTCGGTAACCGGCTTCGTCTTTTGATACGGTTTAAAGCTGAAATTGAAATTGTGCACCGTCGAGGTCGTGCGCCGCGCGATCTGGTTTTCCAGATTGTTTCGGCTCGAATTGCCGCTGTACGACATCGTCACGTCCGGCGCGTTGCCGTACAGCTTCATCCCGCTGTTGAGTCCCAGCGTCACGCGCCGCGCGTCCGGCGATCCGCCGCCGCTGGTCGAGCGATAGTCCGGGTCCACCTCCTCGAACGACGTCGTCACGCTCGTCGCGTCGAATCCCAAGCGCGGCTTCGCGCGGTACGACCCGTTCAGCTTGTAGGCCGCCCCATGAATGACATCCGCCAAACTCGCCTGCGTGTTCGGGTCCGTCTTCGAATACGCCCACTCGGCCTGCACCGTCGCGTCACCGCCGAATTTGAAACTCGCGTCGGCCGACACCACTTGATTCTCCACCGCGTTCGCCGGCCGCGCGCTCGTGTCCTTAATGCTGTCCACGATGTCTTTTGTTTTCACGTAACTTAAGCCCAGCTTCTGCAACTCGTCCCAGCCCTCGATCTTCATATCCGCCAGCCGCGCCCCGACCACCAATCGCTGAAACGACGTGCCCTCCAGATGCCGGGTCGGCCGCGCAAAATAAAACTGCAACTCCTTGAACATGTTTTTCCCGCCCAGCTCCTTCGTCAGATGCGCCCCGACATTCGCGCTCGAAGACAGCGAATACGACGTGAACGACCCGCTCACGTTGCCGAGGCGGAGCGAGTAATCGTCGGGCCGCGAAAACGTGCCGTACAAACTCTGCAATCGCGTCCGTTTCACCGCGTCGACCTGCCGATCGTCCGTTGAACGGATGGCGGATTTGAACTCGAAGTCCCCGCCGCCGAAATTCGCGTAACGTTTTTTGCCGCCGATGTTCGCCTGCTCCTGGGTCTGCGTGCCCGGTTTCAGGAACGACCGCGTGCGGTTGCCGTCGATGGTGTTGTGATAACCCGAGACCGTCAGGTCCATGTCGAACTGGTCGAAGTACCCGGCCCAGGTGTTGGGGTCGACCAGCGCGACCACGCCCTTCGCCGCGCGGCTCGCGTCGTTGTCGGCGTCAAGCACTTTCTTGATCTCTTCGCCGGTCTTCGACACGACGGTCTTGATTCCTTCTCCCGGATACATGATCGACAGAGCAAGAGCGCTATGAGGCAAGAGAAACATAAGAAGCGTGACCACGGAGCACACGGAGAGCACGGAGGAGATGGAAGGTTTCCGATTTTGGGGAACACAAACCATACGGACTTCTCCGTGATCTCCGTGCTCTACCTCTGCGATCTCCGTGTCGAGCTTTGATGAAAAGGACGAGATCACCATGATATTTTCACCATTCCGTGGCCGCCGCGGGTGGCGTTGCCGGTGCCGGGCGCGCCGGTGCCGGTTGTTGATGCCGTGCCGCCCGTCGCGAGGCCGGCGGTCAAATCCGCGTCGGTCGAATTGCCGGGCGTTTTGTTGCTCCCGGCTGTGACTGTGCCGGTGCTGTTTCCTCCGGCCCCGCCGCCGCCGGCGAAGTCACCGGCAGGCGTGCTGCCGCCCGTGCCGCCGGCGGTATATCCGCCTCCGCCTCCGCCTCCGCCGCCTCCGTCCAATCCCGCGGCCGGGGATGTGCCGGCGGTTCCGTCTTTTGATCCGGAGGCGCCTGTTGTTCCTCCTGCACCACCTCCGTTTGTCGCTGTCGATCCATTCTGACCGCCGGCGCCGCCCGC
Organism: Candidatus Lindowbacteria bacterium RIFCSPLOWO2_12_FULL_62_27; assembly: GCA_001784175.1. Lineage (GTDB taxonomy): Bacteria > Lindowbacteria > 2-12-FULL-62-27 > 2-12-FULL-62-27 > 2-12-FULL-62-27 > 2-12-FULL-62-27. The sequence goes on along the minus strand of MFPR01000026.1, from coordinate 92,488 downwards.
CGCACCAGGTTTCGCCACAGTTGCAGCGCCGCCTCCCCCGCCGCCGCCGGCCGCAACCACATAGAATGTTGTTCCGCTTTGATTCGTGACTGCGGTCGAACCTCCCCCGCCACCGCCGCCACCCGAATTGCCTTGGTCTCCGCTGTTTCCGCCCGCTGCGCCCGACCCGTATCCGAATCCGCCAGGGCCGCCACCCGTATTGGTGGACGAGTTGGCTCCCGAGTCGCCGCCGCCGCCTACATATATCTGGATAACGTCTCCCTTGGTCAAAAGCACCGTCGTCGTGGCATAGGCGCCGCCTCCGCCATCCGCTCCATTGTCGGCGGCCCATCCTCCGCCGCCTCCGCCGGCTCCCCATGATTTGATGGTCAACGCAGTCGATACCGGCACCGTGAAACTCTGCACGGCTCCTGTGAAAGTAAATGTTTGGGAAGCGGTGATGACGCCCGCGCGGCTGTTGCTCGGCAGATTCTCGGGGAAGTCCGCAGATGTCGCGACAGCTATCTCTCGCGCATCGCTGACAGCCAACGGGTTCGCCACAGATGTGCCGTCCAGCTCGCCCGCATTGATCAGCGTCTTGCGCGTCATGCGGCTGGAATTGCCGAGGAGGGGATTGCCTTCGATCAGCACAAGGCCGAATCCAGACCCCGGCGCCCGGAGCAAAGTCAGGGTTGTCTTCTGGTCCTTGTTCGTCCACTCCGTATTCTTGTTCGCGATGCGCGCCCGGCGGTCCCATGAGACGGGAACCCGCGCGCGGGTGCGGTCGACGCTCATCTGGATGTCCTCGACGCGGACGCTGTGGTCGATCGAGGTCAGGTGATCGAGGTCGGCCTTCGCCGACTCCAGAAAATCGGTCTTGCTGTGTTTGAATCCGTTGTCGTCGTTGTTGATGAAATCGGAACCGATCAGTCCCGCGAAATTGCCGAGGTCGTTCTTCTCGATGTAATAGAACAACCCGAACACCACGACCTTGACGTCCCACTCGGCGCCCATGGCGGCGGTGCGATCGAGGAGTTTGGCGTCGAGCGGCAGGGCCGAGACAATTTCGGTGACTTGCAGTTTGCCGGACGCATCCGGCTTGAATTCGTAGATTTCATCCGCCGCGCTGTTGAACGCCTCCGTGACACGCTTTTGCGCTGAAACCAGTTCGGCCGGTTTTGCCAGCGACGCGCTGGTGACGCCGACCGGCTCGGCCAATTTGGCCGAATAGGTCGACCGCGCCCGGATCCGCACCGCGCCCGTTTTCGGATCCCGCACCGCCTCGGTGACCTGCGCGTCCCAGACAAGGTCTGTCAGAAACGGGAGAGCCGAGGAAATCGAGCGGCTGTAATCGCCCGCGTCGGTTGCGCGGCCATTCAGAGACACGCTGGCGGTCGGGCCCACAGGCGACATCAGGTCGTCGACGTTTCGCCCGTTCAACGCGCCGACCATGCGCGACAGAATTTTTTTGGCTTGCTCGACCGCGTCGTCCGGCGCCGCCGCCGCGGCCACCGTCAACGTCACGTCTCCCGTCGGCACTTTCTTCCAGGAGAACCAAGTGACATTCTCATGAACGAGGTCCCACTTCATCGTGTAGACGCCCGGATCTTTCGGCGCCTTGACCCTGGCCTGCACCGTGATATTGCCTCCGGATGCGACCGCCGCCGGTATCGCCGTTCGCACCTCGCCAAAACTCAGTTGTTTGCTCCCTTGGTACAAATGGTAGGCGAGCCTGAATTGACCGTTGGCATCCCAGGCGAGACTGCCGGTGTTGGTGAGCGTCACCTCGACAGCGGCGTCGGCGCCGGGGGCGAGATTGACGTTGGACGCCTTGTAGGTCGCGCCGTAGGGCGACGCGGCCGCAGGCGCCTTCGCGGTTTGAGGAACAGCCTTCATCGACTCGATTTTCTCGGTGGCCAGGACGTTCAGCGTTCTCTTATCGGCGCCGACCGCCATCCCGTGCTTCATCGCGCCGGCGTTTTTCACTCCCGCAGCCGCGGTATCCTGCGCGGGCGCCGAAACCCGGCCGGCACGCGCTTCGGAGACGGATAGAGCGAGAAAAAGGCAGACGAGGCGAATAGTTGTCTTCATTTATTCTTAAACCTTCTAAACCCGGCCTTTTCCTCCGCCGCGATCTCCTTCGCCAGTTCCAATTGCCGGCGCAGGTCCGCGCCGCCGAGCGTTTTTCCTTTCGGCAGGGTGTATGCCGTGCGCAGGTCCACCGGGTCGGTGTTGAGGAAGGAATCGATGCGGGTTCGTTCGGCCGCAACCGCTTCGGCGACGGCTTTCTCGATGACGGCGCCCGATCCCTTGAAGGATTCGGTCATGGCTTTGGAGAATCGGTCGTACTCCTCCAGAAATGCGGTGATGATGACGTGGTTTTGTTCGGCCATGGAATAGGCGCGGGCGACGGTGTCTTTGACATTGTGCTTGTCGAGCACCTTGTTAGCCGTGATGAGGAACTTGACGTAATTGTCGGCCATCGTGTCGGCGAGGTCGGACGCGGTCTTGCGGGCCTTTTCCGTCACCACGCGGCGGACTTCCGCGTCGCTGACGCGCGCGGCGCGGCGGAGGCGGCTCGTGAATCCGGGTCCCGCGTCGGCTTTTTCCCCGGCTTCCCGGACATCCCGCAGGATGGTTTCGGCCGACATGAACGCGAGCGTGCCGTCGGCGTACATGGGATTGATGACGCTCCGGATGATCACGGGATCCGCGCGCAGGAATGTTTCGAGCCGCGCGCGTTCGTTTTCAAGGAGTTTGCGGATGGCGACCCTGAACGCCGGCGGCGTGGTCAACCAGTCTCTTTTCATCTCGGCGGCGAACGCGTCGTACTGCGCCAATGTCGTGTCGATGAAATCGTACGAGGGTTTTTCGAGCAGATAGAACCGGTGGTCCGGCTTGGTGATATTGAGCGCGTCCAGCTCCTGATCTGCGCGAAGGATCGTGCCGATGTACCCGCGCGCGAGTTCGTCGACGAACCCCGAGACGGACGACCGCACCTGATCCGACAAGGATTTGACTTGCTCCATCGTCTCCTTCGGCGGCCCGGCCGCTTTGTCGGCTGCGCATGCGGGTTGGACAAAAAGACAATAGAGACCGCAAGCCGCCAGCCATCCGAACGTGATATTGTTCCTGTATTGAATCATTTCAATCCCCTCATTATTTTCCGCCCGTCTGGGTCGACCAGAGCGCCGTTTTGGAGGAGCTGTAGATCACCATGTTCCCATCGTTCTGCAGGACGAGGTAGGCGCCACTGCCCGACGTGCCCGAGTTCCAGACCGCTTTTCCATCCGCGTCGTAGACGACGAGGTTTCCGTCGCCCTGCATGACGGTCTTGCCCGGCTTGGTTCCGACGGCTTTTGACCACAGCGCGGTTCCGCCTTGATAGAGCACCAGACTCCCGTCCGTCTGATAGATCAACTTGAACCGCCCGTCCGCGGAGACGCGCGATTGACCGGGCGTCAGCGTCGCCCCCGATGCGAGGGTGGAGGTTAACTGGGCCCCTTCCATCTTTGCGAGAAGTTTGTTCAGGCTCTTGGTAGAGTTTTCAACATCTGTCAACAAGGTCTTTCTCTGGGCGTCTGAGAGCTTTTCATGATTGAAATTCGCCGGAAGCACGCGTTGTTTATGGCCATCGCCGGTACCGCCGGTGTTGATCTGGCGTTCAGACAGTGTTAAATCGTACAAGGCAATCCGAACGGCTTCCCGCTCTTGTCCTGCCGCCTTTTCCGAAAGACCGGCAATGAACTTGCGGTATTCCTCAAATTCCGCCGGTGGGCAAGATGTCAACTCATCGATCGTCTGAATAAGTTCCTTTCTGTGCTCGGCTGTGAGGTAAGCGGTGGGGAGGCCGCCGAATACCGCCAGTCCATTCGCTATGTTGCTCTTCACATTTTTGAGCATATACACAGTCGCATCCTTATTGACCTCAAGCCACCACTTCATTTTTTCATACTGTTCCTTATCCTTGTCCTTCAAATATTTCGGAATCGCTACTTCGATCTCCTTCTTGAGCGCGTCGATCTCCGACTTGGAAATAATCTTGATGTCCGGAAATCTCTCAGGCCAATCCACCTTCTTGCCGTCCAGGTGACCCGCCAAGTCCTTAAGGGTAGATTCGTCCGAACTGGCTATGAGCGTTCGGAGCGCCGCAAGAGTATTGGTGTGGCGTCTCTCCTCCAGCACTGCCGGTGAGGCGCCCAGCTTATCCACGTCGTTCAGGAAGGCCTGTAGAGCGTTGCCGGGCTCGGGAAACACGCCGTAGTCATTTAAATAGCGATCCCGTTCCAGAAACGACTTCAGCTCCTCAAAGCGCTCCAAATTGTCGCACTGATCAAATAAGGGACGATACTTCTCCACCAAGGGCGCATCCATCTTGTCGATTCGCTCATCGATCTTCTGACGCAGGGCATTTCTTTTATCGGAGGAGAGGGTAAGGTTGGTCAAATCCAATCCCAATCGATCATACACTGACTGTAAGTGATGGTCGAAGGCTGTATTATCGAGAGCATGCTTGATGTACTGAAGGTGCATCCGATCGCATCTGTTGTCGTTGATTACCTTTTCTATCTGACCATATCTTTCCAATTCGATCTTCTCCAATTTCTCCTTCATCTTCGGCGACATTTCCAACTTTTTATTGAGTTTCTGACCCAATTCCTCTATATACTTGGGGGTCAGTATATCCATGGGCAGTTCCACTCCCGCGGCCTTACCCAATCGCTTGCTCACTTGATTTATCGTCGCGGCGTCGCCCGCATTCAGGACGGCGTTCCTTAAGGTTTCAAATTGCTGGTCATCCAGAGAGCCGAGCCAATCGTCAATCTCCGTGGTTTGTTCCGCTCTCTGTTTCTCCAACTTCTTGTCGAGCATCAGCCGCAGGTCATTTCTTTGCTCGGTGGTGAGAAGATCGAAGGATAACATCATGTTTTCCTCGCCCGGATATAAAGCCGCATCGTATGTATTGGCTCTTTTTTCGATAATGTCCTGAAAGATTTTGAGGGCCGCCGGCGTATTCCTGTTGGGCTCATTGGACGAAAGGAATACCTTCATGTTCTCATATTGACTCTTACTCTTTTTCGTATTGAGCATCGACCGCAACTCGTTTTTTTGTTCGGCGGTGAGAAGATCGAAAGACAACATCGCGTTCACCACCTCGCCGAACTCATTTTTATACGGACCTTCAAATGAAGAAGTTCTATTTTCAATGACGTCCTCCAATTTCTTGAAGGACACCGCATTGGATGAAAGGAATCCCTTCATCAACTCATATTGCGCCTTCCTCCCTTCCGTCTTGTATTTCACAATCCAGTGGTCGATCTCCTTCATGAGCGTTTTCTTGTCGGCCTCGTAAAGGTCATCGACATTTGGCCATTGCGCGCCGACCGGCTTGCCGGCCAGGTGGTCTTTCAATTGTTCCAAGTGCTGATAGCCGGAACGGGGGAAGATATCTCGGATCTCAGCGAGTTTCTTGATCAGCCGTCTCTCCCGAAGCACTTCCGGCGTCAGCTTGTCGATCTGCTTGAGGAAATCCTTGACCGTTTTCGACCGGCTGACAATCCCGCCCGTCATGCCGACGGCGTTGTCGTTGACGGCCAGAACGTCCGCCCTCATTTTTTTGACGTCCTCCAGCTTGTCGTATTGATCCAACAGGGGACGATACTTCGCGAGAACCTCCGCCTCCTTTTTGGCCACCGCCGGGATCAACTCCGGGAATGCGATCAACTTGTTGATTTCGCCCAAGAATTCCGCGACCGTGTCGGAAGGCTTGGCATCGGGGCCCGTCATGCCGCCGGTGATATCTTTATCCGCGAGCACGACCGCCTTCAGATTTTGAATATCCTTCAATGTGTCGCTTTGATCCAAAAACGGACGATACTTCGCGAGCGCGAACGCCTCCGCCTTCGCCCGTCTGGTTATCGCCGCCGGCAACTGCTCCGGCTTCCACTTCATCTTGTCCATTTCAGCGAGGAAATCCTTGACCGCATCGGTGCGGGGGTTGGAATTCTGCGGATCCAAGGAATATGTTCGATCGCAGAGAATCTCGTCGCGATGAACCGCTGTGATTACTTCTTCAATGCTGATTTTGTCCTCGCATTTTTCGAACCGGGAACGATAGGTCTCCAGCACGGACGCCGAATACGCGGCATCGGCGCGTTTGAGGAGGCCATCCTCGAGGGGGGTCGGATGGCCGCCGGTTCCGGTTGACCAGAGCGCCGATCCGGAGGCGTCAAAGATCACGGCGTTGCCGTCATTCTGCACCATGAGGTAACTACCGCGTGTGCCCGATGCAAATACGGCCCCTCCGCTCGCGTTGTAGACAACGAGGTTTCCGTCGGTCTGCATGATGGTCTTCCCGCCCGGGTGGCCGGCGGTGGAACTTGACCAGAGCGCGCTCCCGCCTTGATACAGCACCAGATTCCCGTCACTCTGATAGATCAACTTGAACCGCCCGTCCACGGAGACGCGCGACTGACCGGCCGTAAGCTCAGCACCCGATGCGAGGGTGGCGGCGGCCCGGTCCGCGTCCCCGTCTCGACCTCCCATCTTGATGATCACATCCATATCACTGATCATCGCGTCGATCTCGTTCGTCAGCGTGGTCATCTGGGCGGCGGGGAAACCGTCCGGAACCCTGTAAAGCTCGGTGTGCGTTCTGAAATGGCCATTGGATGGGTCCGTGATGGTTCTTTTCATTTCGATCAATTTATCCCTCCTGGGCTTGTCAACGCCTTCCTTCACCACGGCACGGATGTACCCTCTCGCATCCGCCATGAATTTCGCGGCTTCGATCGTGCGCAGTTCCTTGAGCCGGTCGGCGATGATCGACTTCAACCGGGTCAGATGGTCGTCGGTCAGGTATTTTCCGCCGCCCCACGCCTTGCCGGGGGTTTTGTCCGCAATCATGGTCTGCATGTATTTGAGTTGTTCCATGTTCGTATTTTTCGAGATGCCAGCCGCAATGTCCGCGAACATACGCTCACCCGATTCTTTCAAAAATCTCTCCATCGCGGCGTCGATCTCGGTCTTGAGCGCGGTTTTGTCGGCCGCTGAGAGATTGGAAATGTTCGGGAAGAGCAGGGACTGCGCGACCTTCTTGCCGTCCAGGTGATCTTTCAGCGCGTTGAGGTTCTCATCCCCGTACACGGGAAGGTTTCGCCGAATCTTCGCCATCGCGTCGGCGGCGGTCATCGGAGCGCCATTGATCTTCGCGTCGATCTCTTTGGCCAGCGTCGTCTTCTCGTCGCCTGTGAGCAGGCCGGAATTGTTGACGAGGGTTTTCAGGCGATTCAGCCCGTCGACTGTCCCTCCATATTCATAATACTCGCCGGCCTTGGCGTCCGGGGCGAGCGTCGGATGCGGGGCCCAGATGCATTTGCGATATTCATCGAAGGCGATCGTCTTCATTTTGTCGTCGATCCTCTTGATGAAATCGATAGTGACTTTGGAACGCGGGACGCGGACGCCGCCCTGTTTGATGGAGGTGTAATCCTCGTTGAGGATCCACGATTTTAAACCGGCCAAACCTTCCGCGGTCGTCCGACGCTCCAATTCGGGGGCACAGGTTTTCTGCAAAAATTCCGCCTCCGCCAACGCCGCCTCGGCCGCGGCCTTTTCGGCTTTGGCTTTCTCCAGTTTCTCCCTCGCCTCGATTTCCTTCTGGCTGGGGCCGGTGTCGATTCCGAACCATCCCGCAACCGTTTTGCCGATGTCCTCGAGGAACTCGCCGACGGCCGAGAAAAGTCCCGTGACCAGGTTCAAGGCGGACTCGGCCAACTTCAAGGCCTGTTCGGCCGCCTTCTTGATGGTGCCGATCGGATCGGTGAAGATCGCCGTGACGGTTTCTTTCGCCTTGTTGTACAGCGTGGCGCCAAGCTCTTTGGCGGTATTGAATGCGCCCGTCGCCAGATCCTTTATGCCGCCGAGCGGATCCTTGAAGAATTCCACGGCGGCGTTGCCGATGTCCTTCGCGATGTCGATCGCCGCGTTCGCCGCCTTCGTCACGGTCCCGATCGGATCCTTGACGGCGTTCGCGAGTTCCTCTGTGACCAGCTTGCCGACATTGGAGGCCATCTGCGCGACCACGCTCGAGAGGTTCTTGACGATCTCCCCGCCGACGGTCTCGATGAAGGGGCCCGGCTCGGTGAAGTTGACCGCCGGAACGTTAATATCGAACCGGTACGGGCCGGTCCAGTTCTTCACGAGGACTTTCAGTTTGGCGCTCGGAAGTTTGCCGCTCTGCATCAAATCATCCACGTTCGCGTTGACGGAGAACTCATCGAGATGGCACTCCCCGACGAGTTTGCTGACCGATGCCGGCACCTTGTATCGCGCCAGCACCGCCGCGACGATGTCGCCGTGCGACTGCGCGTCGATTTTGAGTTTTGGATTCTGGCCTTTCGCCAGCTCGATGTCCACCTCGAAATCCATGTCGCCGAGGAATTCCGCATTGCCTTCGCCCACGATCGTGATGCACGTGAAGGTCGGATCGGTTCCGACTTCGAGCTTGTCGAACTGGACGGGGAAGATGCCATACGGTTTGTCCCAGACCTGGCCTTCGTCGAGTTCGAGCGACGCCTGCTGATCGAGCGGTTTGAAGTTCGCGATCATGTCGAACGCGTCCTTTGTAAAATCGATCTTCAGTTTCATCGGGAAGGATATCCGGAACTCGAGCCCGCCGCCCGTCGCGATCAGGGCGGCAGACGTACCGAGGGCTTGCACCGTGCTCCCGGCATCGCCGCTTCGGCCCTTCTTGAGATTCTCGATCCACTGCGGATGAAGACCGATCTTCACGTTCATCACGTCCTTGAGCTGGAACCATTCCTTCGGAACGACCTGGCCGAGCGTCTGGTCGATATAGGGTTTGTAGATGTTGGGATGCGTGAAGACGAGTTTGGCGTCGGGATTCGACTGATTCCAGTTTCCCGTCATCGAGAATTTTCCGACCAGGATGACCTTGAAATCCCCGTAGAGAGCATAGCCGTCCGATGGCGATCCATCGGCGTCGATTTTCATCGCGATCAATTTGAAATCCTGATCCACGAGCGTCCACCGGCCTTTTTGCGGGGGCGCGGCGGGCGGCGGCTCGGGCGCGGGCGGGGGCGGCGCGGCAGGTGGAGGCTCCGGCGCAGGCGGCGGTGGGGGCGGCGGCGGATTTTTCAGCACGACGACGTCGATCTGCCCCGCCGTCACATCGGCGCCAAACCGCACGCCCCAGAACCCCTGCCACTGGGCTCCCTCTATAATATTAAGTTCGGGCCGATAGACCGTGCGCCCGGCCGCGCTGGTGATCACGACGAAAATATCCCCGTCGCGCGCCTGGTCGTAGTCGGTCAGTTTGAACACATAGGCCCGGCCGCCGTCATCGAGCGTGACGAGTTGGCGGTCGGAGATGTTGGCGGCGTGGGCGGATGGAGAGGCAACAGGCAACAGGCACGTGGCAATTGCCACGGCGGCAACAGCGAGCGTAAAAATCAGAGACAGGGAAACGGGCGCACGGAGAGAGCGTGTGCGATGTGTGGATATTCGAAACCCGGAGGCGGCTGGTAAACCGCCGCCGTTCGTTGCCCCGTCCATTTCCATGAGACCCGTCCGTTCGTCAAGCAGAAGAATTGACCGCAACACATCCGAGGGAGGCATACGCCGGGGTCAGACAACCATGGGGGAATCTAAATCAGGCAGGGGAAAGCGTCAAGGACGAAATCTTCTCATCGCGGAAATGAAAAGCTCGGGTCAGCGCGACAGGGAGGCGGCCCAGTTCAGGGCGGCAATTCGGTCGGTGAGGCGGAAATTACCGGCGGTTCTTGAAATAACCGCGGCCGAGGCGATCGGCGCTTTTCGATCCCGGCTCATTTTGATGAGTGAAGGCACATGGTGAGCCGTGACGGTCATGGATGTTTTGATTTCAAAGAGATGCAATTTCTGGCCGGACTCGACCACGAGATCGATCTCCAATCCATCGCGCGTTCGAAGATAGAACAGGGACGGGATATGGCCGAAATTCAGGAAACGCTTGAGAAATTCGGTGACGACGGCCGTTTCGAAGAGGGCGCCGAAACTCGGGCTGTTCAGAAGCGTTTCGCGATCGTGAATGCCGAGAAGATAGGTGGCCAGGGCCGTATCGGTGAAATAGAGCTTTGGGCTCTTGATCAGCCGTTTGCCGATGTTCCTGTAAAAGGGATACAGAAGATAAACTTGGTGGCCCGCTTCCAGAATCGAAATCCAGCGTTTGGCGGTCGGGACGCTGACGCCGATATCGCGCGCCATGTCCGACAGGTTCAGGATTTGTCCCGTCCGGGTCGCGCTGAGCCGGAGGAACCGTTCGAATTGGTTCAAATCGCCGACCGCCGCCAGGTTGCGGACATCCCGTTCGAGATACGTCGCGATGTACGACGCGCACCAGAGTTGCCGGTCAACTTTTTTGTTGAGAGCGATTTCCGGGTACATCCCGCGCAAAATGGCGGTCTCCACGGCGAGAGGGCGGGATGCCGGAAGGTTGCCTGCCGGCTTTTTGAGCCATGCCGCAGGATCGAGCGCGGCGGCCGCGCGGTCAGCCATCTCCGGCAGGGACAATGGCATCAGAGTCAGCACGGCGGCGCGGCCGGCCAGAGACTGGCTGACACCATGCATCAATGCGAAATTCTGCGATCCGGTGAGAAGCCACTGTCCGCTCTTTCGGTCTTCATCGATCCGGGTCTTGATGTAGGACAGGATGTCCGGGACATACTGGATTTCGTCGAGGATGATTGGGGGCGGATACTGGTCGAGGAATCCGTTGGGATCGTCCCGGGCGCGCATCCGGACATCGAGGTTTTCGAGGGAGACATAGGCGTGGGTCCGGGCGAATCCCGTTTTCAGGAGCGTGGTCTTCCCCGACTGCCGCGGGCCGGTGACCACCACGGCCGGAAACGTCTTCATCGCCCGGACAACGGTTCCCGCCAGGCATCGTCGCTTCAGGAGGCTCATGTTGGAATATTACCCTGCATATTTAATATGTCAAGTATAATTCGCAGGATCAATAAATGGCCAACAAGCCGGGGTTTATTAAAACAACGGATTGGTCTCGCGGATCTCCTGAATGAGCCACTTATCGCCTGATTATTCGAGCCTGAAGAGCGCGATGCCGGTGGCGGTCTCCTCGGCACCCGTCGCGTACACGCGCCAGCGGCGCTGCCATCGGAAGGTGATCTCGATCACGTTGTCGTCCGGCACAAACGCCGACGCCCACACGCCCTCGTATTTGATCGCGTCCACGCGGTCGAACGTCGCGCGCGCGTTGTTTTCGAACGCGATGCGGTCGCCTTTGAAGTTCGGGCTGACGCGCTGCATGAATTTCAATATGTCTTCTTCCGCGTAAACGGCCAGAATGTCCTTCACCGCCGACTCCGCTTCGCCGCGTTTCGCCACAACCTCCGGCGCCGGGCCACCCCACTTCAAGGCCGCGTCGACGCGCCAGACCGCCTCGCGGTAGTTCTGCGTCGTTACCTCTTCCTCAGTCTTATTCGACGTGTACGACAGCGTAAAGTTTCCGTCATCCTGGATGAACTTCTGGACGACGTACGCGCACTTCCAGTTCATCGTCCGGATGTCGCTGTTCACGTTGTAGTTGTCGGTCAGGTTCAGATTGTAGTCGACGTCCAGCCGCTCCGTCTCGTTCACCTTCGTCTGCGTGCTCACCCCGTACTGCCGCTGGTGCGACCGGCCCGCGACGTCGATCGATTTGTCGCGCGTGCGGGTCGCGTTCAGCGTGAGGTCGGTCGAGAACGGCTTCTGCGGATACATCGGCGTCTTCCACGCGATTTCTTTGAGGCCATACGTGAACCCGTTGCTCGCGTTACGCCGGTCGCCCGTCGCCGCCGTCTTCTCCTGCGTGATCTGGTATTTGTAGAACGTCGAGAACGTGTGGCGCCCGGCCGACGTCGAGAGCTGATAGTTCTGGTTGTTGATCGCGCTCTTGGTCGTGTTGTCGCTCGCCTTCGTGATGTTCTGCCCGAACGCGGTTGTCACGTTCATGTTTTTTCTGACGTTCTGCCAGAGTTCATCGCCCGCCATTTTTGCTTTCTGAAACGGTTTTGCCCCGAAATTGAAGTTGTGCACCGTCGACGTCGTGCGGCGCGCGAGCTGGTTCTCCAGGTTGTTCCGGCTGGAGTTGCCGCTGTAGGACATCGTCACGTCCGGGAGGTTCCCGATCATCTTCATCCCGCTGTTTAATCCCAGCGTAAATCGCCGGCCGTCCGGCGATCCGCCGCCGCTCGTCGACCGATAGTCCGGGTTGACTTCCTCGAATGACGACGTCATGCTCGTCGCGTCAAACCCCAACCGAGCCTTCGCGCGGTACGATCCGTTCAACTTGTACGCCGTCCCGCGGATCACATCCGCCAGACTCGCCTGCGTGTTCGGGTCGGTTTTCGAGTAGGCCCACTCGGCCGTTACCTGGGCGTCGTCTCCGAATTTGAAACTCGCGTCCGCCGATACCACCTGGTTTTCCACCGCGTTCGCCGTCCGGGCGCTTGTGTCCTTGATGCTGTCCACGATGTCTTTCGTCTTCACGTAGCTTAATCCCAACTTCTGCAGTTCGTCCCAGCCATCCACCTTCATATCCGCCAGTCTGACGCCGCCCACCAGACGTTCGAACGAGATGTTCTCGATGTGCCGGTTCGGCCGCGCGAGATATATCTGCATTTAAATGGAGGGAATCCGCCTACCGTGGCGAGTCTCATCGGGTTGGCCGAATCGGCCGGGATGGTGTTGTTCGGCGCCGTCAGTTGCAGTTCCGCCGCGACCGTCACAGTCGCGAAGACCGCTCCGTTGGCTTCGTCTACTACCCGAATCATATCCACTTCCGGGACGGATGCGATGTCCTTCCCTGCCGTATATTTTCCGCTCTGGTCGACCGAACCACCCGAATTGTTTGCCGCCATCGAAAATTTTAGATTGCCGCTGCCACCCGTAACGGTGAATGTCTGCGAGGTTCCGTAAAAGAGCCGCAAGCTCGCCGGAGAAATGGTCAGCGGCCCCGTCAGCGCCGGTTTGATGGGCGCCGCATTGACCGTTACCTGTTCGGTGCCCGCATATCTCGTACCGGCCTCGTTCACTGCTGACACAGAGCACGATATCTTCGCCCCCTGATCAGCGTCCGTCAGTTTGTACGACGCCTGCGTCGCGCCCGATATTTCATGAGCGTCACGGATCCACTTGTAGGTGAACGTGATTGGAGAGCTGCCCGTCCATTTGCCGGGGCCGTCAACCATCAGCGTCGAGCCGACCAACGGTTCGCCGCTCAAGACAGGATCGGCGATCTTCAAGATGCCGATGGCCTCTGTGGCCTCCGTGCTCGTTCCGCCCTCGTTCGTCGCGGTAACTTGACACGTAACCTTGCGCCCGGCGTCGTCGGTGGTCGGCGTATACGTTTTGGCCGTCGCGCCCGAGATGGAGGTTCCATCGCGCAACCATTGGTAGGTGATGGTCGGGTTGCCCGTCCATTTGTCACCGATGACGAAAACAGTCTGGGCGGTGACGGATTCCAATTTGGGCTTGACGGTGTTCGTAGACTTGGGCGGAACCAGAGGAGCCGGCGCGGTCACTTCGATCGAAACCGTCGCCTTGTTTCCGGCGTCGTCGGTCACGGTGATCATGTCGGTCACGCCGCCTGTCTTGCCCGGTTTGTAGCGGCCCGCTTCATTGACGCTGCCGCCTGATTTATTGTCCGAGATCGAATAAACGTACGGAGCGAATCCTCCCATAACTTGGAGCCGCATCGGGTTGGCCATGTCGGACGGAACTTTGTTGATTCCCGCTGTGAGCTGAAGAACAGCCGCCACCGTGACGGTCGCTTCGGCCACGGCGTTGGCTTCGTCCCTGACTTGCACCACATCCGTCTGCGTGCCGGAGCCGATGACGCCGGCTGTGTACTTCCCGTCCGCGTCGAGCGTGGAACCGGCTTCCATACCTCCCGGCATCAAATTGAACATTCGCTTGCCCGTGCCGCCTTGGACTTTGAATGTGATCTGCGCTCCGGAGAAGACCCTCGATTTCGCCGGCGAAATGACAAGCGGCTCCGGAGCCGGAACGGGGGATGGCGCAACCGGGACAACGGGCATCGGCGATGTCTCGGCCGAGAGAACGGCTGGCGGAGTCGGTGCTGACTGTTTCTCGGCGGGAGCAACGATCGGCGGCGTTGTCTGCGGCACAGTCTGCGTCTGAACCGCTGCGATATCCGGCGCGCCCGCGTTGGACACGACCTCGTAAGCGGTCAGCGCGCTGTCGCTTAATTCCGCGGATATGTATGTTTTCACACGTGCGGACGCCTTGGCATTGTCCGTCAGCACGGCCTGAACGGCGGGCGGAAGATCCGGCAGCATGATCGGCTGATACCTCCACCGCCCGACCTCGCTGTCTGTGACGGTTGTGCCGCCGGCGTTATGCGACACGTTCAAGCGGGTCGCACTCTTTTTGTTGCCCTCGCCGCGCGCAAGCTGGGTCGGAGTGAGAATGTCAAACCAGAGTTCCTTGCGCCTCTCCATATTAATATAGGCCTCGGCGGACCCGGCCGTGAGCGCCAGTTCGGCGAAGACTTCGTCGCGGCTGGTCATGCAGCGAAGGAGGGTCATCTGTGTCGAGTTGGCGAGCCCGAGTTTTCCGTGTTCGAATTGGATGGAGGCACGCCCGGATGTCCCGGTGATGACGGCATCGCCCGGTTCAACGCGCGCCCCCGAGGATGCCGGCCGCTTGAGGTCCGACCCCGCGCGCCGGATTTTGACGTCGCCTTGGACGTCGGCCAGCGTGCCGTTCAGGATTTGCGCGGCGTGGGATGGTTGGGAGGCAAGAGGCGACAGGCAACAGGCAATAGCGAGAACATAGCCCATGAGGCAATGCGGCGCACGCCGCAACCGTGTGCAGTTTCTACCCATCCCGATGATTCCCGTCCGAACCAGAGGATTTCGCAATATTCGGCATGCAAATGCGAAGCGCTCACACACCCGTCCTGTAAAAACCACCGAACGGTAGTATCAGCCGACGAATAGGTCAAGCACCCGGGTTTTTATACAAGTTTGCCGGACCAGAGTTCGTCGAGGAAGGATCGGTGTCAAGAAAATTTCCTGGCCCGGGGGACGCGCTTCGACAGACGCCGCCCTTGTGTCCGGCCTCCCGGCGCTGGTAGGGTGACCCCCATGGGAGCGGAGGACCTCGAGGAGAAACTCAAGAAACGGATCGCGCTGTCCAGCCGGCTGCTCTATGGGACGATCGGGGTCAGCGCGATGTTGTTCGGGCTGCTCCTGGGCGCTTTTTTCATGGAGGCGCTGGACTCGGAGCTTGCGGCCGCCGCCGCGCAGATGAGGCTCTTTGTCCTGTCCAACACCGAGAATTTCGAAAACCGCGATGACGTCGCCCTCAAGCGCGCCGCCGGGAACCTCATCCGGTCGCCCCTTGTGTCGCACCTCGCCGTCTTCGATCCCCAGGGCCGCGTTCTCGTGTGGGCCACCTCAACGGCCCTCGGCGCGACCGGGCCCGCCAACTCGGACCTTGCGCATCTGGCGACCATTCAGAACAAGGCCAAACTCCTCATGGCCACTTCGGGATCCGACCTTGTGCCCATGAAACTGCCGTCCGGCAAGAAAATCTACCGCGCCTACACACCGCTCACCGCCAAGAAGGGCACCGTCAAACTCGGAGAGGTCGAGATGGGATTCTTCAAATCCGAAGTCATCGCCCGGACGCTCCGGCAGCTCCGCACGCCCGGCGCCGTCGCCATCGCCTGCGTTCTCTTGCTCGCGCTCATCGCGGCAGGGGTGACCAAGCGCTGGGAATCGAAAACGTCGGGCGCGCTGGCCGAATTTGTTCAGCACGAGATGAAGAAAGCCGAAATCGAGTTCTCGAAGAAGCTGGCCGAGCAGAAGCGCGAGCGCGACAGCAAGGACGTCGATGGCGGCAGTTTCTTCAACATCATGGAGGCGGTCCGGGAAATTTCCGGCGCCGCCGACCTCGCGGCCTTCGTCCGCCGCTCGGTCCTGTCGAGCGTCCGGCTCTTCCGGTGCCGCATGGTGTCCTTCTATGTCCATGACGCTTCCAACGGCGCGCCATGGCAGTTGTCGGGCCGGTACGACGGCCGGACCTACGTCAACGAAACGCAGGAATCGCTCGATCCGTCCACGCATCCCCGGCTCAAGGAGGCCCTGAACGTCGGCGCGACGGAGCTTCTGGAGGGCTACCCGTCCGGCGCCTCGCAGGCGCTGCTGATCGCGGTTTCGGCCGAGCGCCCGCTCGGCGCACTGGTCCTGCACAACAAGGTCGGCGCCTTCGATTCCAAGGACCTTCTGGCCGCCCGCATCTTCGCCGGATTTCTCCCGAACCTTCTCGCCTGGCACATGAAGTAAATTCGCCGTGGCCGCGGAATCCAGTGTCCTGTTCGGCGCGTTCCTCCTGTCGCTCGTCCACTCCGCCATCCCCAACCATTGGGGCCCGTTCGTCCTCGTCGGAAGCCTGAGGCGCTGGTCCCGCACAAAACTCGCCGCCGTCACCTGCGCCGCCGGATTCCTCCATTCCTCTGTCACCCTCGCGCTGGGGCTTGCGATCGCTTACGCGGGACAGACGTATCTCAAGACGCACCAGGATTTGCTGGAATCCCTCTCGGCGGCGATCCTCATCGGTCTGGGTGTCCTATTGATTCTCGGCCGGATGTTCGGCCGGCATCTGCACCGGCATTTCGAGCCGTCGAAATATTCGGCGGCCACGGAAGCCCTCATGATCACGGCCCTGATCGGCATGCTGTCCCTGTCTCCCTGCGCCGAGATTTTGCCGCTGTATCTCCTGGCCGCCGCCGACAGTTGGCGCCTCGTGCTGCTTCTGTCGGCCGTGGTCGTGGTCACGACCACGCTGGGCATGACGGCCATCGTGATGGCCTTCGGGGACCGGCTGTCGAACATGCGATGGAAGTTCATCGAAGAAAACGGCGGCCTGATCACCGGCGTTCTCCTCGCCGCGCTGGGCCTCTGGGTGGCCACCCACGGCGAGATGGACATGCGCGCGGTCGCCGACGCCATGGGCCGGTTTGGACTCGCCGCGCTGCGGGGCGGCTGGAACATTTATCAGGACGCGGCGCCTTACATCCTCTTCGGCTGTCTCATGGGCGGCCTCGTCTATGCGTTCCTGTCTCCCGAACGCGTTGCCGGGCACCTCGGACGGGGGCGCTTCAAGCCGGTCGTGAAGGCCGCGCTGTTCGGCATTCCGCTCCCGCTCTGTTCCTGCGGGGTCATCCCGGCCGCCCTGTCGCTGCGGCGGATGGGCGCGTCGCGCGGCGCCACCTCGGCGTTTCTCATCACCACGCCCGAAACCGGAGTCGACTCCATCGCCGTCACCTACGCGCTCCTCGACCCGATCTACACCGTCTTCCGCCCCGTCGCCGCCTTCTGCACAGGCGTCACGGCCGGCGTGCTGGAAGTCCTGTTCGGCGAAAAGGAAACATCGGCGGCGCCGTCGAGCGACCAAGGGACATGCGACAAATGTCACCCCGCCGAACCGCGGCCGCCGGCGCCGGCGCGCCCGACGATCCTTGCGGGACTCCAACGCGCCGTCACCTACGGCCTCGGCGATTTTCTGGAGGACATGTCGCTCTGGCTCCTCATCGGATTTCTCGCGGCCGGCGTGATCATGGCGGCGGTTCCGCCCGAGGCCCTCGAACGCGCGCTCGGAGGCGGCCTGCCCGGCATGCTGATCATGCTGCTCGTGTCGATTCCCCTCTACATTTGCGCCTCCGCCACCACGCCGCTGGCCGCGGCGCTGCTCCTCAAGGGCGCCAGTCCCGGCGCCGCCCTCGTCTTCCTTCTGGCCGGGCCCGCGAGCAACACGGCGGGGATCGTCATGCTGGCGCGATTCATGGGCAAGCGGTCCGTCGCGATCTATCTCGCGTCGATCGCTTTCTGCTCGCTCGCGTTCGGCCTGCTCCTCAACCACATTTATCTCTGGCTGGGGCTGAACCCCAGGGCGACGGTCGGCGCCCACCACGTGGCCGAGTCGGGGGATTTCAAGTTATATTGCGCGGTCGCGCTTGGCGCGCTGATCCTGTATCATCTCATCCGGAGGAGTTGGACATGGCGATAGAGCGAACGTTTTCGATGGTGAAGCCGGACGGCGTGGACCGCGGCCTGATCGGCGAGGTTCTCAGGCGGTACGAATCGAACGGCTTGAAAATTTCAGCCCTGCGGATGACGCGGCTGGTTCCGGGCCGGACGCAGGAGTTTTACGGGATGCACCGCGGCAAGCCCTTTTTCGACGAGCTGGTCGCCTTCGTCTCGTCCGGCCCGGTCGTCGGGATGGTGGTGGAGGGCGAAGACGCGATCCGGCGCGTGCGGGACATCATGGGCGCGACGAATTACAAGCAGGCGATTCCGGGAACCATCCGCGCCGAGTTCGCGCGCGAGATCACCCGCAACATCGTCCACGGCTCGGACAGCCCGGAATCGGCCGCGCGGGAAATCGAATTCTTTTTCGGCGGGACATGAAATCGGACGCCAACGCCCGGATCCTCGGCTGGACCATCGTCCTCGCGCTCTGCGCGGGAATGGCCGTCGTCCTCCTGGATCCCGCGTACCGGCCGAAACAAATACTGGAATCCAACCGAGGAGTTTTCTCCAACATCCCGGTCGAATCGTCCGATGACATGACCGGAGAGTAATGCCTGAATCCTGGATGCGGCGCCTGACAGCCCAGGCGATCGCATTCGTGACCGGCGTCGCGGCCGGGGAACTCCATCCGCTCGGCGCCGGCCAGAGCCGCGCGGCATTTGCCTGTTTCGCTGTCCTCTTTCTCCTCTCCATGTGGGGCTATGTCCGGTCCCGGCGGGGCCGCCTGCCCGTGGTGGCGGCCACCCTGATCCTCTGCGCCGCCACTTTTTTTCTCGGATGGGCGCGGTACTCGCGGAGCGTCACGTTGGACGATCCGGGTCACGTCTCCAATTTCGTTTCCGACTCCTGGGACCGGCGGGCCAGCGTCGAAGGCGTGGTGATCAGCGACCCCGAAGTCTCCGCCGACCGCGTGACGTTCACGCTGAGCCCCATTCGCATCCAGCCGGAGGGTCCGGGAACCGATTTCCGGGACGTCAGCGGCGGGCTGGTCGAAGTCGCCATCCGCCGCACGGCCCGGGAACTGTACGAGGAATACAGCCGAAGCGTTGTCTACGGATGGCGGATCCGCGTCAACGCGCCTCTGCTCAACCCGCCGGGCGAGGTCAACCCGCACGGATTTTCCTATCGCGAATTTCTCGCGGACCAGGGCATCTTCGGCGTGCAGACCGTCACGGTCTCCTGGGGATCGCCGCCGCCCGTCGAAATTTTGGATCAGGGCGAAGGCTTTTTTCTGAAAGAGTGGGCGCTCGCGATCAAGGAAAAAATTCTGTCCGTTTACATCCGCACCATTCCCTATCCGCAGTCGACCTTTCTCGCCGGCGTCACGCTCGGCGTGCGGGCGCCCCTGGACGGCGTCATGTGCGTCTTCCAGGGCCACGACCGCTGGGTGCTCGACGAGTGCCGGGTGGCAGGCCTCACGCACGTTCTGGCCGTGTCGGGCCAGCACGTGACGCTGATCAGCGGCCTCTTTCTGGTCGTCTTCAGCATCTTCCGCCTCCCGCTGCGCGTCCAGGCGCCGCTCATCATTCTCGTCCTGTTCATTTTCCTGATCATCACCGGCATGCCGCCGTCCGGGATGCGGGCGACCATCATGTGCTCGGTCACGATCTTCTTGATGGCCCTGGCCCCCGGCGCCTTCCAGTCCTCGCTGATCTTCTCCGCCTCCTCGGCCGCCATGATCATTCTGATGGTGAATCCCCGCTTTCTCGTCCAGCCCTCCTTCACTCTTTCCTTCGCCGCCATTTTGTCGATTGGGATCA
Organism: Candidatus Lindowbacteria bacterium RIFCSPLOWO2_12_FULL_62_27; assembly: GCA_001784175.1. GTDB lineage: Bacteria > Lindowbacteria > 2-12-FULL-62-27 > 2-12-FULL-62-27 > 2-12-FULL-62-27 > 2-12-FULL-62-27. The sequence goes on along the minus strand of MFPR01000026.1, from coordinate 72,630 downwards.
TTTCCTGGCCGATCAACCGCGCGCTGGCCAGACTCCGGGGATGGCCCTTCCTGTACGCGGCCGCGTCCGTGATCTTTCTTCTGGCGCTTGGTTCCTACCCGCTGTATGACCGGATTCCAAATCCGGGCGCACTCGCCGCGCTGCTCGCGTTCCTCGCCGGAGGATTTGTGTGGTGCTGCCGCAAAGCCTCGGACACGGCCCTCGCGGCGACCTGCTCCTACGAGCGGCTGCCGCTTCTGGTCCGGCTGTGCGTGTCGGCGCAGGCCGCTGTCCTGATCGGCATGATTTTTCCGCTCTCATCGTATTATTTCGGCCGCCTCTCGCTTGCCAGCCCCGTCGCCAACCTGGTGGCGCTTCCGCTGGCAGGATTGATTGTTCCCCTTGGGCTCGTGGCGGGGCTGGTAGGGATGATTCCGGGTCCCGGCCTTTTCATCGCGCTCATTATCAACGCGGCGAACGACTGCCTCATCAAAGTCTTTTTTTATGTGGCGCATCTCTCAACACTCTGGTTTCCATACCCTTTCATAGAAAATCTGACCCTTGGCCGGCTCGCCGTCTATTACGCCGCAGTCGCACTCATGGTCTGGCATGAGGCGCTATATATATATGGTAGGGATATATTCTATAAGTATATAGTGAACCCTCCCAGCCCGGTGATCCGGCGAAACGCGATCCTGCTCGGCATTCTCGCCCTCGCAGTGGCCGCAGGGTTGACGGCAGGGGGCCTCCGCCGGCCACCCGCGATCCCGCCAAAAATTCTGCGTATCACCTTCTTCTCGACCTCCTTCGGCAGCGCCGCCGCCATCCAGGACCCGGCCGGGCGGACTTACCTTGTGGACGGAGGCTTGGACTCGATGGACAAGCGTTCGAACGTCGGTGAGAAAATTCTGGCGCCGTTTCTGCTGAAGCAGGGCATCACCACCGTGGGGGGTATCGTCCTCTCGGCGCTCGGGCCTGAACATTCGGAGGGACTCGCGACCATCGCCGACGGGTTCAAGGTGCTGCGGTTCTACGATCCGGCGCCCATCCCTGATTGGGCGGCATTTTCGTCAACGGCCGCAACCGATTCCGCGCAAGGATTCCGGATTTTTCTCGAACATCTGAACGATCCCGCGCTCCTCGCGTCCAAACACAAACCCCACGTCCGCCGGCTCTACGACGCGTACGCGCAACTCTCCGTCACGATGGCCCGGCACGGCGTCCCGAGAATCCAAGCGGCGCCCGGCGTTCGGGTTGCGGACATCGAGGATGGGTCCCTGCCGTTTCCGTTTCGGATCAGCTTCCTGGGACCGGAGCGTTCGGGGGGAAATATCAAGGATCAAAGCGCCGCAATCGTCGTCTCGTACGGGGAATTCGACGCCGTCTTCACCGGCGATCTCACCGAGCACGGGCTGGAATCGCTCGCCGCGCGGATGATCGGCGCGTCACGCGCCGATCCCGACGCGCTCCTCATCCCGGATCACGGCGGATCCCCCGCGGCGCGCGCGCCCGCTGTCGGCCGGACGATCCGGCCGGGGATGGTCGTGTGCCAGGGGGGAAATTTCAAGCTGCTCTACGGCATGAGCCGCGAGGCCAAAACGCTTGTCGACGAGGCCAAAACGGAATATGATGCAACCCTGACATATTACCGGGACCTGTTCAGCGCCGACCGCGTGTACGACACGTCCCGGGACTGGGCCGTCGTCATTGAAAGTGACGGAAAAAAATTTGGGGTCAAAACCCTAAAGGGCAGAACACTGTAAATGAAAGTAACGGTCACCTCGGAACAAAAATGGGTCCTCGGGGCGCTGGGCGTCGCGCTGCTGGCCGCCGTGCCCTCTTTTTTCATGGGCGGCGCCGGATCCGCCCCCGCGTCTCCCTCCGCCGGCGATCCCGGCCGGCCGGTCGAGGCTCGCGGAGACGCCGTGCCGATCCAGTCGTCCGACTGGACGCCCCAGGTACTCAGCGGGGACGAACAGCAGACGCTCAAGGAGGTCCTCAAACTCGACATCAATCACGCCACGGCCCAGGAACTCATCGACGCCCATCTGCCCGGCGTCGGCGAAGGCACGGCGAAGAACATCATCAAGACCCGCGACGCGCTCGGGTGTTTCCGCACGATCGAGGACATCCAGAGCGTGAAGGGATTCGGCGGCGCATCGAAATTCGACGCCGTCAAGGACCTTGTACGCATCGACATCACCAACTGCACGTTCCGCGAGCCGGGCGAGTCGGGCGACGATCCGGCGCCGGCGAAGAAATCGTCCAAGCCGCGCGGCCCGGGCGCCTCCTCCACCGACGGGCCGATCAACATCAACAGGGCGTCGGTCAAGGAACTGGATGCGCTGCCAAGCATCGGCAAGACCACGGCGGAACGGATCGTGGAATACCGCACTGAACACGGCGACTTCGCAACGATCGAGGAGATCATGCAGGTCAAGGGAATCCGGCAGGGCACATTCGACAAGATCAAAGACCTCATCACCGTCGACGAATGAGTGGGCCGGCCGAAGACAAGTTCTCGAAATACCGGCGGGCGACCTCCGAAGACCGGCCGGTCACATGGCCCGGCTGGGCGGCGGCGGGTGTGCTCCTGGTCCTGGCGGTGGCGGCTTGGATGCACGCGATCCCCGTCTATTTCCCGTCCGTGGCCGGACCGGCGCCGGCCGGCCACACCGCCGGCATGCCGTCCGCGACGCGCGTCGGCACATGGAAACGCCCCGGGGAACTCGCCGTTGTCTACTTCGATGTCGGCCAGGGGGACGGCATTTTCATTCAGACGCCCAACGGCAAAAACGTCCTGATCGACAGCGGCGAAGGCAAAACGCCGGACAGCCGGTACCTCAAAATGATCGACGCCGGGTCCCGGATCATCCTCCCCTTTCTCCAGCAGATCGGCGTCCGCCACCTCGACATTGTGATGGCCTCGCATCCCCACAGCGACCACATGGGTTCCATGTACGAAGTCATCGGTGACCGCCACATCACCGTCGGCCAGCTCTGGATTTCCGGGTTCATCTACTCCACCGTGTCCAACAAAAAACTCCTCAAAACCGCCGAACGCCGCAAAATCCCCGTCTTCGCGCCGCAACCCGGCCAGCTCCCGCACAAACTCGATCTCGGGCCAGAAATTTCCGCCTACGTCCTCTGCGGCGATCCGAACGCCGAGGACGCCAACAACTCGTCGATCGTGCTCAAGCTCATCTACGGCCGCGTTTCCTTTCTATTTACCGGCGACGCCGAAAAAGACGCGGAGAAAACCTGCGCGCTCCGCTGGGGGCAAACCCTCAAGTCGGACATCCTGAAAGTCGGGCATCACGGCAGCAAGACGTCGTCCACGCCGGTCTTTCTGAACCAGGTCCGGCCTGAGGCCGCCGTCATCTCGGTCGGTTCCTACAATACCTTCGGCCACCCCCACGCCGCGCCGCTCGAGAGGCTCGAGAAAATCGGCGCCAAGATATACCGCACGGACGAACAGGGAACCATCTTTGTGTTTTCGGACGGAAAAAGCTATCGTGTGGAGCCGTCGAGATTGTAAACGGACAACAGAAAGGAGCCGGATCATGCATCGATTTTCATTTCTGTCCTTTGGCCTCGTTGGGGTACTGCTTCTGTGGGGATGCGGCAAGAAAACGGAGGAGATGGCGCCGATGACGGAATCGGCCGAAGTCTCCGCCGCGCCGGAAAGCACCCCGGAGGAAACGGCCGAACCCACCGGCGAGGAATCGGAAAAAGGCGGCAAGAAGGGCCGCCACTCGTCGAAGAAGGAGGCGCCGGAGGGCAAGATCAACATCAATACGGCGTCGGTCGAGGAGCTGACCCAACTCCCGGGCATCGGCGAGAAAAAAGCTCAGGAAATCATCGACTACCGCGAAGCCAACGGGCCCTTCAAGGACATCGAGGGCATCCGCAAGATCAAGGGGATTGGCGAGAAAAAGTTTGAGAAGCTGAAGCCTTATTTGGAGGTCAAGTAATCAGAGTCACCCCCTCTCCCGCCCTGGCGGGAGAGGGTTGGGGTGAGGGTGGCAGATCAGTCGACGAAACGGTAGTACCGCTCGAACACGACGCGGCCGGCAGATGATCTCAACGCCGCGTCTCGAAACGCCCTCGCCCAATCCTGCGCCCGGACCGGCATCCACCGGCCGATCACGCACGCCGACGGGAGCTTGACCCCGCTCGAACTGCCGCTGCCGGCGGCGCCGATCACCTTGATCGACGCCGTCGTCAGCGCGCTCGTCGATCGAACCACAACGTTGTTCGAGGTCACTGTGTCCACGGCGAGACTCGCCACGCTTGAATAGGACGTGCTGTTCACCGACGTCGCCGACCAGACCGCCAGCGCATTCGTGTCGCCGCCCGCGGCCGCCACAACCAGATTCCACGAATCCTTCGACAACCGCCATTCCACAAAATAGCTGTAGGTCTGGGTCCCGGAAGACAGGTCCGTCAGGGCCGTCGCCGGCGCGTCCTTGTTTCCGAAGGATAGATCGATCAGTGTCGCTTTGAAGGCCTTCAAGCCCGTATCGTTCACCGAGAATCCCACCGAGGCCGTGGTCTCGTTCAGCGTAACCTCCGAGTCGGCCGGCGCGCGGATCAAAATCACCGTTGTGCCCTGGTTGGTCAATACATAAAGTCCAAACGTGTCGGTCCGGCCGGAAATCGTGAAGGTGCATGCCGTGCTGTAACTGGTGGCCGAGAGGCTCGTCACGCTGGTGTCGGCCCGGATCAGAACCGGTTTCTTGTCGGTTCCGCTGTTCGAGCTGTTCGGCAGAGTGACATCCGGCGTGGAGTCACTGGCGTAGGATTTCGTCTCCGTGCTGACCGCGGAATAATTCACCGTGAAACTCTTCGAATCCGAAAACGGCCCCCCGTTCCCGCGGTAGTCGATCGCCCGGACCCGCCAGTAATACGTCGCGTTCACAAGACCGGTTCCCGCATACACGATCGACTCGGTGACGGACCCGTCCAGCGTGTCCCACGCAGCCAGGGACGTGAACGCCGAGGTGGTCAACTCCCAAGCAAACGTATCGATCCCCGAACTGTCCGACGGCGCCGACCATGCCAAGGTGGGCGTTGAGTCACTCGTCGTCGACCCGCTGGTCGGCGACGTCAGGCTGGGCGTTTCGGTGTGGGTGTCCAGAAATATCGCGCGATAGGCCGGCGTGTCGTGTGGGGTGTTCGTCTTGGTATCAATCGGAATGACGGTCCAGTAAAACGTGTCCTCGAACGGCAACGGCACTGTGCCGCTGGTGACGGTAGTTTTCGAATCGTACAGGACATTCGTGCACCCGTTCAGAGAGGTGCTGTCGCGGCATATCCGAAGCAAGAACGTGTCGGCGGTGCAGGTGGTGGAGAGTACGCCGCTGCATCCCCAAGTGAAAACGACCGTGGCGGTTCGTGTATCATGCCGGTGCGCCGGCTGAATAAGACCGACGGTGTCCGCATGGGACGTTTGGGGGAAGGCCATGAGCAGCATCCCTCCCACCGCGAACACGGCAAACTTTGCGATTCCGCCGATCACACGGGCTTGCATATCGGTTGATCCTATCGGGCCAAACCCCGCTTGTCAAGCATTTCATCCCCCCTTGCAAAGGGGGGACAGAGGGGGGTTACCGGTTTTCACCGGCTTCAAATCACGCCTCGCCATTTGACTCGCCATCCCGCTTCCCATATAATTTCCCATAGCGAGGTGATCGCGATGGCTGATAATTCCGTAAGCGACCTGGGCCACGGTTTCAAGGAAGCCTTCTATGGCGAGAAGACGCTGACGTGGCACTCCGAGTTCACGTACATCCTCATTTTTATCGCCGTGGTCCTCATCGTCTACTTCGGCTGGTTCAACAGCCTCTTCATCCGATACCGGCAGTCGGTCCGGGCCAGGCGCAAGGAGGAGAAAAAGCGGGCGTATCTCATGCGAATCTTTGTGCTCGGGCGCGTCGAGGGAGAGGCGGAAACGGAACTTCTGAAACGGCTCATCAAATACTATTCCCTCAGCGCCGATTCCTCCGGCAATCCTGCGTCGCCGGAACAGCTCCTCGGGTTCACGAAAAGTCTCGTCCGGCTCACCCGCAGGCTCGAATACGACGGCCGCGGCCGGCTGGCCATCCCGGCGCTGGACAAGCAACTGGGAGAAACGGCGCGCGCGGCGCCACAGGGGATCGAAGGCCGGCTGGGACTGGCCAACGCATGGAAGAGCGTCATCAAAAAGTCGAGGGCCGAAGAAAGCGCCGACACGGCGATGAGCAAAGCTCAGCGGGTCGCCCTGGGGCTGATCCGGCTCAACAAGCCCGAGGCGTGACGGTCAGCTTGGATTGAAATTCGGAACGGCGGTGAAAAAGTCCTCGAGCGGGTAGGCGGCCGACCTTGCGGAAGACTCCGTGTAGCGGCGGATGATCTCGTCGAGCTGGCTGAAGGCGCTGCGATGGTCGTACCCGCGCGCGGCGCGGATCATCGTGATCGCCTGGCGCTTGTAGTTGTCCAGGAGGTCCGCCATCGGCATCGCGAAGGAGTCCAGCGCGGTTTTGATCTTCGCGACCAGTTCGTCCCCCTGGCTCCGAAGATCCAGCAGCACAAGATCCGAAAAATAACTGCAGTGCCGCGCCTCATCCTGAAACAGGCGCTTCAGAACCTCCCGCAATACCGGCGCCTCCTCCACCGAGCGGTACAGCATCTGGTAATAAAGCTGCGTCGCCTTTTCCTGAAGCATCGTGTACGTGAAGAGGAGACTGAAATGGTCGGAGGGCGCGTGGTATTTCTTCGCGCCTTCGTGAATCATCTCCCGCGTCAGGTCCTCCTGGTCCACCCGGCCAGTGGCGCGCAGGTACGTCTCGAACACGTGCGCGTGGCGGTCCTCCTCCGCGCACCATTGAAAAACAAAATGGAGCATGTTCCGGTTCCGCCACGCGGCATCCTTCGGAACCGTGTCGTCCACCGGAAACAGACGGAAATACTCCGTGGCGTAGCCCGGAATGTGGTCCTCGATCATGAGCGAGGTCCGGACCGCCGCAAGCTGGACATCCGTCAGGCGCTGAATTTCCTCGGATTTCGACAGGTTGGGCCAGTCGAATGCATCATCAAACCGGCTCCAAGCCTTCGTGTCCGAGGTTTTCAGGTATCGATGGATCAGCGAAATGATCTGCTCGGTCGGTATGGACATTTGTTGAATATTACCCGGCGGCCGGCCGCTAGTCAATCAAGCGACGGAAAAAAGTATCTCCCGCACGGCGCTGAGCGCCTCCGGGATCCGCTCCACGTCTTTCCCGCCGGCCTGCGCGAAATCCGGCCGGCCGCCGCCCTTGCCGCCGACCAACGACGCCGCGCGGCTGATGATCTGGCCCGCGTGATACCGGCCCGCCAGAGGCTTGGGCACGGCCATGACCAGCCGCGCGCTGCCGTCGGATCCTGACGCCAGAAACACCGGGCCGCTGATCCTGTCCCGCAGCGTTTCGGCCAGCGCCCTCAGCGTCTCGATGTCGGCGTCCGGGACCTCCGTGACGATGAACGCCTGGTCGCCGGCGCGCTCCTGTTTGGAAATAAAATCGTCCGCCGACACGCCGCCGCGCCGCGCCTCCTTCAGCTTCTTTTCCAGGTCCTTCTTCTCCTTCTGCATCTTTTCGATCATCGCCGGCACCTCCGACAGCGGCGACTTGACGGCACGCTCCACCGCGCGGACCTCCTGCGCGAGTTTCTGCACGTAGGCGACGGCGCCTTCGCCGGTCACGGCCTCGATCCGGCGAACGCCGGCGGACAGCGCGGCGTCAGACACGATTTTCAAAAGGCCGATCTCCCCGGTCGCCCGGCAGTGCGTCCCGCCGCAGAGTTCCACGGATTCGCCGCCACCCACCTGCACCACGCGCACGCGGTCGCCGTACTTCTCGTCAAACAGCATCATCGCGCCGGTCCGCTGGGCTTCGGCCATGCTCATCTCTTGAATTCGGACCTCGAGGTTCCCCAGAATCCAGCGGTTCACCCGCGTCTCGATGTCCGGCCACTGCTCGCCCAGCGCCGCGCCGTGCGTGTAGTCGAACCTCAGCCGGTCCGGGGCGACCAGCGATCCGGCTTGGTGCACGTGGTCGCCCAGGATCTGCCGGAGCGCCGCGTGCAGAAGATGCGTGCCGGTGTGATTTTTCATGATCGCCTGGCGCCGCGCAGCGTCCACGTCCAGATGGAGCCGGTCGCCCGGGCGGATATGGCCGCGCACGACGGTCGCGCGGTGAACGCTGACCTGTCCAACGGGGAAGCAACTCTCCACCCGGACCTCTGTCGCGCCGCCCCGGCACAGACCCTCGTCGCCCACCTGGCCGCCGCGCTCGGCATAGAAGGGAGTCCGGTCAAAAAGAATCTCCACCGCATCCCCCTCGCGCGCGTCGTCGACAAATTGTCCCTCCCGCACCAGACGCAAAACCTCGGCGTCGGATTCCAGCGACTCGTAGCCGACAAATCGCGTCGGTTCCTTCACCGACATGTAGATCGCCTCCGCGCCGGAGTGGGCCGCCTGAAACGCTGCGCGCGCACGCGCCTTCTGCGCCTCCATCTCGCGGTCAAACCCCGCACGATCCACGCGCATCCCATCCTCCCGCAGAACCTCCTCGGTGAGTTCGAGCGGGAAGCCGTAGGTGTCGTACAGGACAAACGCCTCTTCGCCGGGCAAAATCTCGCGCTTCGCGCGGCGCAACTCCGCCGTCGCCTGCGTCAGCCGCTCCATCCCGATGTCCAGCGTTTTGGCGAACCGCTCCTCCTCGGCCTGAAGCTCCCGCGTCACGGACTCCTGCTCACGGGCCAGTTCCGGATACGCCTGGCCGAACAGGTCCACCACCACCGGCACGAGCCGGCTCAGCGCGGGACCCGTCACGCCCAACTTCCGCATCGACGCGGAGGCGCGCCGGATGAGACGCCGAAGCACATAGCCCCGGTCTTCGTTCGACGGGCGCAGGCCGTCCGACAGGAGGAACGTGGCCGCGCGCATGTGATCGGCGACGACGTTGAGGGCCACGGCCGATTTGCGGTCAGCGCCGGAGACGCCGGCCGCGCTGAGCGACCGCGCTGATTCGATGATCGGATACAACAGGTCCGTCTCGAAATTCGACCGCTTGTTCTGCAAAACGGCGGCCAGCCGCTCCAGGCCCATGCCGGTGTCGATGTTCTTCTTCGGCAGCGGATGCATCTCGCCGCCGGCCTGGTTGAATTCCATGAACACCAGGTTCCACACTTCCATGTACCGGTCGCAGTCGCAGCCCGGCGCGCAGGCCGGCCGGCCGCAACTGAAGGACGGCCCCTGGTCGTACAGAATCTCCGAGCAGGGACCGCAGGGACCCGTGGGACCGACTTCCCAGAAGTTGTGCTCCTTGCCGAGCCGAACGATCCGGTCGGCCGAAAGGCCGGCGATTTCGCGCCAGAGGCGGTGCGCCTCGTCGTCCTTCTCATACACAGAAACGTACAGCCGGTCATTCGGCAGACCGAGGACGGCCGTCAAAAATTCCCAGCCCCAGCCGATCGCCTCGCGCTTGAAGTAATCGCCGAACGAAAAATTCCCCAGCATCTCGAAAAACGTCAGGTGCCGCGCCGTCGTCCCCACGCGATCGATGTCGTTCGTCCGGATGCATTTCTGGGACGAGACGGCGCGCGCGTACGGCGGCGCTACTTCCCCGAGAAAATACGGCTTGAACGGCACCATCCCCGCGATGTTGAAGAGAAGCGTCTTGTCCTTCGGCAGGAGTGACGCGCTCGGGACCCGCCGGTGCCCGTGGCCTTCGAAAAATTTCAGAAACGCCTCACGAATCTCCGACCCTTTCATTGGCAGTCGGTTATATCATAGGGCCGCGGCCAAGAAAAACGCCGGCCGGCATTCCGTCGGCGGCGAGAATATGGAAAAATGGGGCATGTTTCTGTTGCTGGGGTTTGTCCTGCTCGCTTCCGGCGTCCTGCCCGGCCCGGCCCATGCGCGTGATGCCGGCCGGTGGGCCGTTCTCTGCCAGTGGGTCGATCCCTATGACTCGGCCGCCTACCAGGCGAAAAAAGAGCCGGGCATGGCGATTATCGCCGCGCCCAGATCCCGCTTGATCGTGGCGCCCGTCCGCGAAGGCGGAACGGATTCGCCGGACATCCAGACGGCGGCGCTCGGCCATTCGGCCGAATTCGCCCAATGGGGCGGCCGGCTGGCCGGGCGGACCTCCCGGCCGAATGGATACGTCATCGATCTTCCCGACACCGGTGGCGTCTTCCCGCTCTCGGTCGGCTGCCGGCTTGGCCGAAACGGCGGAGGCTCGGCGGAAACGCTGCCGCTCGTGATCATCATTCCCCAGAAACTCCGGATCGTGCGGGGGCGGATCAACGGATACGTCATGGGCACGTACCCGGAACGGGACGACGACCGGCGGGCGCCCGACCGGTTTGTCGAAATCACGCCGGACATGATGGACCTGCACATCTCCCGGAATTTTCGCGTAGGGGATTTCGTGTCCAGTTCCCGGTCCGATGCGCAGGTGCGCCACTTTCCCAAGTACGCCGTCATTCGCCATTCCCTCATCAACAAGGTCGAACGGCTGGTCGATCTGATCGACCGGTCGCCGCATTTTCAGTGCAAGGGCATCCGGGTCCTCAGCGGATTTCGGACGCCGGATTACAACCGCTTTCTTCCCGAAGCCGCCTTTCACTCCTATCACCAGTACGGCCTCGCGGCCGACATCATCGTCGATTCGGCGCCGGCCGACGGCGTGTTCGACGACGTCAACCAGGACAGGAAAAGCAACATCTACGACGCGGCCACCCTCGCGGGCATCTGCGACCAGCTCGAACAGCGCGGCGCCCTGCCCATCGGCGGGATCGGACTCTATGAACACCAGCACTCGGCCGGCAAGGGCAAATGGTATTCGACCTTCCACGTGCATGTCGACGTGCGCGAATCCAAAAAAACGCGGTGGGGATACGCCTTCCGGAACGGCCGCCGCTACGCGCGGCTTGTGTGGCGTTGAACCTTTATTCCCCTCTCCCGCCCATGGCGGGAGAGGGTCGGGGTGAGGGTGGCATGTTTCGGCCGTCGTCATCCACCCCCCTCACCCGAGCTTCGCTCGTCCTCTCCCCCCTTCGGGGGGAGAGGAGGTGAATCGTTACCGTATTTCTTGAAAATAATCGACGCGTTGTGTCCGCCGAATCCGAAGGCGTTGGACATCGCATGGCGGATGGGATGCGAGACCTTGACGTTCGGCGTGTAATTGAGGTCGCAGTCCGGGTCGGGCGTGGTGTAATTGATGGTCGGCGGAACGACGTTGTCCCGCAGCGCCTGAACGCACGCCACCGCCTCCACGGCCGCGCCGGCGCCGAGAAGGTGCCCGTGAACGGATTTGGTCGAGCTGATCCTGACCTTTCGGGCGTGGTCGCCGAACACCTCCTTGATCGCCAGCGTTTCGGATTTGTCATTGAGCTGCGTCGATGTGCCATGCGCGTTGATGTAGTCGATGTCTTCCGGTTTCAGGCCCGCGTCGGCGAGCGCCAGGCGCATGACGTTCCGCGCGCCCTCGCCGTCGGGGCATGGGGCCGTGATGTGGTGGGCGTCGCTGTTGGCGGCGTAGCCGGTGATTTCGGCCAGAATCGGCGCGCCCCGCCGGACCGCACATTCGTGTTCCTCCAGAATCAGAACGCCTGCGCCTTCCGATAGAACAAATCCGTCCCGGTCCTTGTCAAACGGCCGGCTCGCCTTCGAGGGATCGTCGTTTCGCGTCGACAGCGCGCGCATGATCGAAAACCCGGCCAGCGCGATGTGCGTGATGCCGGCTTCGCTCGCGCCCGCCACCATGGCGTCCGCGTCGCCGCACTGGATGGTCCGGAGCGCATATCCCAGACAGTGATTGCCGGTGGTGCAAGCGGACACCATCGAAGTGTTGGGGCCCTTGAATCCATGCCGGATCGCGATCTCGCCGGCCGCGATGTTCACGATCATCATCGGGATCAGAAACGGATAGACCCGGCGCGGGCCATGCTCGATCAGGCGCCGGTGCTGCTCCTCGATCGTTGTGAATCCTCCCATCCCGGACCCGAACACGACGCCGATCCGGTCCGCTGACCCTTGCGACGCCGCCTCACCGAGCTTCGACTGCTCGACCGCCTCCCGGCAGGCGACGAGGGCGAATTGGGCGAACCGGTCCAGCTTTCGCGCCTCGTTCTTGTCGAAATGATTCAGGGGATCGAAATCCGAAATCTCGCCGCCGAACCGCGTTGGGTAGGGCGCCGCGTCCAGGATCGTGATCGGTTTGATCCCACTCCGGCCTTCCGCCAAGCTCTCCCAGAAGGCGCGCACGCCGATTCCGTTCGGCGCCGCAACGCCCGCGCCCGTCACCACCACGCGGCGGCGGTTCATCGGGGACGGTCCAACAGCGGAAACAACGGCATGCGGAAGGATCTGGTCAGGCGGTTGAACTCAGGCAGGTTTCCACAAAGGTGACGACCTTGCCGACCGTCGTCAGGTTCTCGATCTGGTCATCGGGTATCTTCAGGCTGAACTCCTCTTCGACCGCCAGCACCAGCTCCGTCAGCTCCAGAGAATCGGCGCCCAGATCGTCAAGAAAATTCGCATCCAGCGTGACCTTCTCCTTCTTCACGCTGAGCCGCTCCAGGATGATGTCCCGGACGCGCTCAAAAATATCCTCTCGTGTCAGCATATACGATCTCACCAACCCTTTCCGATCCATACATTACGTCCATCGCGCAAAACTGTCAACTGAAAATCGCGTGGAAATCGCGTGAAATGTAAGAAGTCAGTAAACAGCGGCTGGACCCCCCTTCATCCCCCCTTGAAAAGGGGGGAATGAGGGGGGTTACCGTCTTTCACTGACCCCTTTCGTGAAAATAGCACTCTGTTCTCACAAGTTCTTCACGTCCTGATCACACGCTACGGTCAGGCATACATTTATTCGTTTTCTTTTTCTTCTTTCCCGAACCGCCCCGGGCGTCTTTCCAGCCGTTCCAACGCCACGCGGACGGAATCTCTCACGTGCTGAGCCGGATCCCTCAGAACTTCCCGGAGCGCGGATATCACTTGAGGCGAGGTGTCGCCGATTTCACCCAATGCGTGCGCCGCATGGTACCGGACGCCGCTGGATGCGTCCTTCAGGGCGCGGATCAGGTCGGGCATGGCTGGCCGCGCCTTTCGGCCCATCCTGCGCAGAGCATCGGACGCCGCGCGCCGTATGGTCCGGTTTTCGTCTTTCAACGCCACCGTCAGGGCCGGCACGGCTGGACCTCCAATATGGGCCAGCGCCCACGATGCGGCTCCGCGGACATCCGCGCGGTCGGCGCCGAGACAGCGGATTAACGCAGGAATCGCCGGCGCGGCGCTGTCACCCATGTTCGCCAGGATCCTTGACACCACCGCTTTCACGTGGGGCTCCGGCCGTTCCAAAGAGGCGATCAGGTCATCGACGGCATATGAGCGAGAAAGGAGGGACTGTTCCGCCTCCCGACGGATCGGTTCCCGTGTGTCCGAAAGCGCGTCGAACCAGAATGTGTACGGGACGCGGTCCGTGTCGCCCATTCGATTCAACGCGACCGCCGCGGCGCGCCGCACCGCCGTGTCTCTGTCGACCAATGCCTCTATCAACGTCGATTTTTCGGCCGCAGCCCCAGCCCCCATGTACGCCAGCACAAGGATGACCGAACGGCGGACGCGGGCATCGCGGGATTTCAGGAATCGTCGCAGGCCGGCAAGCGCAGTGTCTCCAAGACCAGCCAGGGTCACATACAAGAGCTCTTCGCGTTCCTCATAAGAATCCTTATCGAAGGAATACGACTTCTGTGTCAGATAAAGAGGCCCGAGAACATACCGATATACCACAAATTCAGGTTCCGCAATGAACAGGTCAATCAGAGGCTGGACGGCTTTCATGTCTGCAAGAACGCCGGCCGCAGCGCCCCGCAAATGCGCAGATATGCCTCTTAACGCGTTGATCACCGCCGGCATGGCATCCTGGCCCAGAAGAACGAGCGACCTTGCCGCATGACCGCGGACATGGCGCGCATCGTCATCCAGCAATTGAATCAGCCGCGGAACCGTCCTGTCCCCCTTCAGCCCGATGGTCCCGACAGCGCGTGCCGCCGCGCCGCGAACCTCCCACGAGGTGTCATTCAGCGCCGCCATGAGGATCGCCACGGCCGAATCAGACCGGGTTCCGATCGACTGTAACAGGCGTAGGGCGGCAAGCTTGGCCGCCACGGGTTTCTCGCTCAGGAGATCCCGCGCCGTTTCACAAACCGCGCCGAATAGTCTGCCCCTCTCGATCAGTACCCTCGCCGCCCATTCCCGTACCCTCCAGTCCGGGTCCTTCAGCATGGACACGAGATCATGGATCTCTATGTTTGCGCCGGCGCCCGACTTGCTCAGTTCCATCACCGCGTGATGGCGGATATCCGGCGGACCCGACTGCCAGAGCGCCACCAGCGTTTGAACCGCCGCCTCCAAGTGCGTATCCAGACGGATGAGGTTCCCGGCGGCGGTCAGCCGGATGTTTGTATCTTCGTCTTTCAAGGCGCGGACGTGCAATTGCGCTGTTTTCCCGAACCACGCCGGCCGCTGCGATTTGATGTGCCCAAGGCGAACCGGTTGGCATGATTCGTACAACGCCATCAGCGCCCGTCTGCGGCAATCGGCATGCTTCGATTCCGTCAAACGGACCAGCGCGGATACGGCCCGAGGCAGGCGCCACTCATGCTGGATGAGAAAGTGGGCGGCGTTCAATCGAACGATCCACAGGCGGTCGCCCAGGACCTTCACGAAGGCCGCGATGAGCGCAGGAGTGTCCGCGGCAGTGACGGTTCGCCTGTCTGCGCGGACGCGAATAACCGGCCATGCGGAGGCGCCGATCCGCACTGCGTCATCAGGATCCCTCAGAGCCTGAACCCACGCCGGGACGTAATGTGGAGATCCCGCAAGACGTGACAGGGCCCTTCCCGCCGAGGATACGACTTGCGGATCACTGTCTCCCAGAGCCGAAAATAGGACGGCCACCACGCGCATCGACCCTTCCTCCCTTCTTTCCAGCACTGCCTCCAGCAACCGAAATGCAGTGCATCGCACCCGAGGGTCAGGGTCCTGCACGGTACCCGCTAGAAACTCGATGGAAGCCTCGCCGATCCGTTCGAACGCACGCATCACATCCTCTTGAAGGCGTTCGTCTCCATCCCGGGCGGCTTGCAACAGGCGCGGCAGGGCGGGAACGGCGTCTGCGCCCCACGCTGCAAGCTCGTAGACGGCTCGGCCGCGTTTTAAGGGGGGTCCATGCCTGGCGACGGCAACCAACGCGGCCAGCGAAATCGTGTCGTGCTGATGGTGCGACAGGAAAAGAATCGTTTCAACGGCGGCGTCGTTCAGATTCATGTCCGGCGCCGTGAGCATGTCCGACAGATCTGACAACGCAGTCCGGGCGGGATCGCCGATGGACTTTAATGACCACACCGCCTCCGTTCGCACGGCTGTGGCATCGTCCCTCAACGCCGCTGTCAGGAGAGGAACCGCCTGAGCGCCCAAAGCCGAAAGAGCCGAGGCCGCATTCCGGCGGTCCCGGACCGTGCCGCTGTCCAGATCCTCCCGGAGCGCTCGAAGGACCGTGTCCGATTCGCCCAGTCTATCGAGAAGTTCCGCCGCCTCTGCAGGCCACTCCGTCAGATCGTCCCGCAGAATCTCCATCAGAATCGGCACGGAGGAACGTTGGCCATACCGGCCGAGGGTCATTCCGACCGCGTGACGGACTTCGCCGATGGGGTCGGCCGAGGCCGCGGCCAGCGCGCGGACGATCGTCTCGGAATCCAGCGGCGATTCCATCAATCCGAGCGCACCGGCAGCGCCTTTCCTGACATTGGGCCGTGGGTGCTTTAACGCCTGCAGGAGTTGCGGAACGGCCGGATCGCCGATCTTTCCCAGCGCCACGGACGCGGACCGGGCGACGCTGTCCACGTCGTCGTTGAGCCGTTGGACCAGGGCAGGGACTGCGGGAGCCGCTTTTATTCCGAGGTTTCTCAGAATCAGCGCTGCACGGTTTCGTACGGTTGGATGCTCGTGAGCCAACGCCTGCGCCAGCTCGGTAACCGCCGGCTCCCCGATTCCACACAGAACGTCGCTGACCCGAAAAACGATCCCCGTGCCTTTCCTGTCCAAGAGCGCGACAACGGCAGGAACGGCCGGCTTGCCGATCGCGATCAGAACCCTTCGCACCAGAGTCCGGAATTCCAGCGCGCGATCGGAGTTGCCTGCCGTATCCGTCAAGATTTCAATCAGCATCGGTATGGCAGGCGCCGCACCCGGCCCAAGGTCCCGCAGATCCTCTAGAATATCGCGGCGATCCTGAAGATATCGGGGATGAGACGCGCGGTATTGGCGGACCAGGTCCAGCGCACGGTCCACCGAGGGGGCCGTGCCCTTTCCAAAGGACGCGCTGATCATCGACACGGCGAAGAAGATCGTCATGACGGCCTTCATCGGCCCAACCTACTTGGGCACGAGCGATTCGACAACCTCAATAGGCCTGCGGTTGGGCCGAACATGAATTTGACTTCGACCCTCAAGCGCCGTACAATCCATCCGTCGAGTTGGGGGAAAATGGGCGGGCCGTTCCGGAGCGAACGGCCGGCATGCATTTCAGGGAGGAAGCCGCCATGAGTGTCAGTCCGTTCGCCGATTACATGGAATCCATCAGCCATCAGGCCCAAATGTCCCGTTACGAGGTGGTGCGGGAATCAAGCGACAAACGGATGGAGTTCACAGCCGAACAACCCAAGCTGGTTCGGCCGCTGTTTCAGGCCGTCGGAACCGGGAACAAAGTCGACATTTCGGCGTAACTCATCCCGCCGCTCGATTGCGGCGGACGCTGAGAACGGCAAAGTAGACCGCCAGGCACACGAGCGCCACACCCGCGGAGCGCCCGAGGGCGCCGCTCTGCCACCACCACACTCGAATCGTTGCGGGGTCCCGGACGGTCAGAAGAACATATCCCACAAGCGGCGAGGGCTCCGACTCGAACTGGGCGGCCCAATTTCTGTACGCGAGGCCCGTTTGAAGACATCCCGCCGCTTGGACAAGAAACGAAACCCACAGAACCAGCACAGCCGCAATGCTCCACACATTCCGCCGAAGACGCGACAGGCATTCGGGGAGGGCCAGGAGGGCGACCGGGACGACCGGCAGAAGAAATCGCTGGCCGTAGGAGAGTTCTTTTCCGGGGCTGCTCGCGTACCAGCCGGAATAGACGATGAGATACAAACCGGCATAAACGAGGATGGCAAGGGAAACCTGCGGATGGGCGCGATGAAAATGGCGCCAGAACAATAAGGACAGCAGCACGACGGGAGAATAAATGAAGAATCCCTTCTCGAAGGAAAACAATAGATGCCATGCGCCGCGCCAGAGAGGCTCGTCGAATTGAAACATCTCCGATCCGTATCCGCTGGAGAAAAATGAACCGAAGGCATGACGGTTGTAGGCCAGAAGCGCCGAGCCGAGAAGGGCGGCCGGGACGACGGCCGCCATCAGGTGCCGGCGGCAGACCGGAATCGGAAAGGATTCGCGTTTCCAGATGAGGATCAGGCACAGCACAAACGCGGGCGCGAACAGCACCGAGACCGGACGCACCAGGATGGACAACCCCACACACAGGCCGGCGGCCGCGGCGCGGGCCGTTGAATCCGGTTTCAGCGTCGCGATCAGGAAAAATGCGCTCAGGCCGAGAAACGCGCACGTCAGGTCGCCGAAAAGCGTCCGCGAGTAGGGCAAGAGCTCGGTGGCGGCCATGATCGACAGGGCGGCGAGGGCGCTCGTTTTCTCCGAATAGCCGAGATCGACACAGAACAGAAAAAAGACAACCGCCGTCAGCGGCACGACGAACATTCCGAAAAACAGGGCCGACTGCAGGATGTTCCGCCCTCGAACCGCCGGCGACGCATCGGCGCCTGTAACGGCGCGGCCGATCGCCGCAAATGGCGCCAGTACGAACGCCTGGCCGGGACCGAACTTCTGATAATACCGGCCGTCGGCGCCTTCTACGTAAAACCCCGGATAAAACGTGTCGCGAACCGGAATGTCGAAATCGCCGTGATCCAGAAACGAGACGGAGGCGTAAAGCGGCAACAGTTCGTCGACCGTTTCCGGCTGGCCGCTCCGGACCGCGCACGTGAGACACACGCCGCACAAGAAAAGCGCAAGGACCGGCTTCACTATGGGATCACCAGCCCAAGTTCTGCGTCCAGCCCATCGGTGGCCGCCACGAGCGCCTTCTCAAGCTCCTCCCGGACTGTTTCCAGATCGTTTCGAGCCGGCGGCGCGGCGGCGGGCAGAAACTGGAGTACGGCCCTCGCGCCAAAACGCGGGAGGACAAAGCGGTCCCAACTCGGCAGAATCCAAGCTTGGTCCACTGAAACGGTCGCCGGAAGGACCGGAACGCCGGCCAGTCGGGCCGCCGACAGGGCGCCGGGCTGAAATACGTGCCGCGGGCCACGCGGTCCGTCCGGCGTGAACGCGATCGGCCGGCCGGACTTCAACAACCGGGCGGCGCCCAGCAATACCTTGGAGGCGCCGCGGCTGGTCGAACCTCTCAGGGATCCGATGCCAAGCCGCAGAACGGACCGCGCGGCCATGTCGCCATCCGCGTTTTCCGAAGCCACCACGTGATAGCCCCGGTGACGGAAAAAATACGCCATCAGGAGCACGCGCGCATGCCAGAACACCAGCACGTGCGCGCGCTCACGCACCTCTTCCCAATGCTCGCGCCCGCGCACCTCCCACGCCAACGACGACCCCATGCTGTCTATCCACCAGGGGCCCAGACGTTCGCACAGGCCGGCCATGAGTTTCTGCTTCAGCACGCTAGAGCGACTGGAGGGAAACGGTCGTTCGATAGGCCTCGCATCGGGACATGAGTTCCTCGTGGGCGCCGGCGTCCAGGATCCGGCCATCTCTCAAAACGTAGATCCGGTCGCAGCGGCGGATGGTCGACAGCCGGTGCGCCACCACCAGTGTGGTCCGGCCGGAAGCAAGACGCTCGACGGCGTTCTGAACTTCGCGCTCCGATTCCGAATCCAGGTTCGACGTCGCCTCGTCGAGGATCAAAATCGGCGCGTTCTTCAAAAAAGCGCGCGCAATCGCGATCCGCTGCCGCTGCCCGCCCGATAGTTTCGATCCGCGGTCGCCGATCACGGTCTCGTATTTCTGCGGAAGCGCTTGAATGAACTCGTGCGCGTCGGCGGCGCGCGCGGCTGCTTCCACTTCCGCCATCCCCGCGCCCGGACGGCCATACTGAATGTTCGCGCCGACCGTGTCGTTGAAGAGAACCACTTCCTGGACCACGGCCGCCATGAGACGGCGAAGCGTCCGGGGGCTGATCTCGGGCAGCGGAACGCCGTCCAGCCTGATTTCGCCGCCGGTCGGCTCCAGCAGCCTCGGAATCAGCATGAGCAGCGTGGTCTTGCCGATGCCGCTGACGCCCACAAAGGCGACATGCTCGCCCTTTCGGATCGAAAGATCGACGTTTTTCAACACGGGCGCTTCGGTGCCGTTGTAAGTGAACTGCACCTGATGAAATGACATCTCCCGCTCGAATCTCGCAGGCTGTCCCACGTCCGGGTCCGGAGCGTCGGGGACGTCCAGAAACGCAAAGATGCGCTCCGCGGCCGCGGCGCCCTGCTGATAACTGTTGTTCAGGTTCGTCAGGCTCTTGATCGGCCGGTAGATCGAAATCACGGCGGTCACAAAAGCGCCGAAGGAACCGGTGGTGATCGCCTGCGTCACGACGAGATACCCGCCATAGTAGACGGCCACCGACACGCCCAGTCCCCCGAGAAACACCATCAGCGGGCCCGACAGGCTCGAAATCTTCGCCTGCTTCATGCTCCAGTGAAAGTACCCCTCGGACTCGCGCTCGAATTTCGCGCGCTCGGTCTCCTCCTGGCCGAAGATCCGGACGATCTTCATACCGGCCACTTTTTCCGAAAGGACCTGCGTCAGATCTTCGATCTTGACCTGCGCGCCCGTCGTCGCGCGCTTCATCTTCCGGCCAAAATACGTGATCAAGCCCGCGATGAATGGCAGCACCACAAAGGAGGCCACCGAGAGCACGGGCGGGACCAGCGTCAAGGCGAGAAGGACCAAAAAGAGTATCACGAAGGGCTGCAGGATGACGTCCGTCACGAGGCGCACGGTGGAGGAATAGACGAGACCCACATCGTTCAGGCTGACCGACAGAAGCTTCCCTGCGCGCTCGCCTTCCAGAAATTCCAGCGGCATCCGCGTGTATTTTTCGAAGAGTTGATTGCGCAGCCTCTGAAGAATCCGCATCCCGACCCACGTCATCAGGTATTCCTGACCGAAGGAGGAGATCGATTTGGTGAAGTAGGTCAGCACGATGGCGGCCGACACGAACGCCAGAAATTTCATGCGGTCCGGAAACCCGAACGACCAGTTCACGTACGGAATCGTGAACGTGAGCGGGCCGGCCGTCGTGAAGAAGATATTGTCCAGGATCGGCTTCATGAGAAGGATCGACAGCGCGTGGAAGACCGCATACAGGCCCATGCAGCCGATGGCGATGCCCAGAAGCGCCCGGTGCGGACGCAGATACGCGAGCATCCGGCGCAAATGAGAACGCGGCGGGGGAGACATCAGAGGAAAACTCCCGCAGCGTGGGCCGCCACCCGGTCTGCGGCGCCCGGCGGTCCCAGAAGGGCCGCGGTCCGGCGCAGGCCGGAGCGCTGGCGATCCGACCGTGCGGGATCGGTCAGAATTTTTTCGGCTTCGGCCCGGACACGCTCCGGCGTGAACCGGCGCTGGATCAGTTCCGGAACGATCGGCTCGTCCGCCAGCAGATTCGGCATCGCGCAGTATCGCACCTTCGCCAGAAGCCGCGCGAGCGCATACGACAGCGGGGAGAGCCGGTAGCCGGCGACCATCGGCGTCCCGAGCAGCATCGTTTCAATGGTGATCGTGCCGGTGGTGACCAGCGCCAGGTCCGACGCGGCGATCAGGTTGTGCCGGCTCTTTTCGTCCTCGATCAGAAAAGTTTTCAGCCCGGGCGGCGTGTCCTGCGTCGCATACCGGTAGAACGTTGCCGGGACCGTGGAGGCAACGCCGATAACCGCGGTCACCGGGCCGCTCCGCGACAGGCCTTTCACCGCCTCCCACATGACCGGGAAATGCCGATGCACTTCCTGCCGGCGGCTGCCCGGCAGAAGCGCGATCAGGCGGTCCGCCTCGCCGATCCCGATCGACCGGCGCGTCTCCGCGCGGGTTTGTTGAGGCGCCACGCGGTCGACAAAGGGATGGCCCACAAATTCAACGGGACATCCGGCCGCCTCGTAGATGGGAACTTCGAAAGGAAAAATCACGAGCATTTTCCGAATGCACCTCGCCAGGATCCGGACCCGGCTCCGGTGCCAGGCCCAGACCTGCGGACTGATGTAATACACCACCGGCAGGCGATACCGCGCGGCCATTCGGGCAATGTGCAGATTCAAGCCGGGATAGTCGACGAGGAAGACCCCGTCCATCTCCCGGCGTGCCATCATCGCATCCACCGTCCGGAGCAGCCTTCGAAAGTATCCGAGGTGGCGCACCGCCTCCGAAAATCCGATGACCGCGCGGTCCACAATGTTCTCACAAAGCCGCAGCCCCGCCGCCTCGGCGATCCGGCCGCCGAGGCCGAAAAATTCAAACCGGCCGGCGTGCCGCCGCTCGAACGCGCGAAGGACCATCTCGGTGTGCAGCTCGCTCGACAGCTCGCCGGATGAAACAAAAATACGGCACGGCATGGCAGAGTGATATCATGATATCATGATATCATGATAGCTATCATGATATCATGATATCACTTGGGGGGCCGGGGCCGGGGCCGGGCGGACCGGGCGGCCAGGCGCTCGATGCGGAGCGCCAGGGAGAGCGCACGCGTGGCCTCGGCGGCCGACGGCTCGGCCGGGCGGGACTCCCGGAGGCAGTTCAGGAAGTGCCGGAGTTCCCGGCGTAGGGGCTCCTCGCTGGTCTGGAAATCTTTCCGGTCGATCTCGAGATCGAAAAGCGACCGGAGGGGGCCGGGGGAGCGTTTTCGGTAAAATTCGTAGGATCGGCCCCAAGTGTCGACCGAGAGGTAGCTGTCGGGCTGGAACACGCGGATTTTGCGCATCGCCTCGGCCGAGATCCGGCTGGCCGTGACGTTCGCGACGACGCCGCCCTGAAATTCAAGCCGCGCGTTCACGATGTCGAGGCGGTCCGTCAGGACCGGCGTCCCGACCGCGCTGACTTTGAGGAGCCGGCGATGCCGGTCGGCCATCCACTGGAGGACAATGTCCAGATCGTGGATCATCACGTCCAGCACCACCGAAACGTCCGTCGCGCGCTCCGGGAAAGGGCTCAGCCGGTGGATCTCGATGAACCGCGGGTCGGTCACGCGGTCCCGCACCTCATACAGCGCCGGATTGAACCGCTCCACGTGGCCCACCTGCACGGTCCGGCCGAACCGCCGCGCGGCATGGGCGATCCGGCGGGCCTCGCGGAGATTCTGCGCGATCGGTTTTTCGACGAACACGTGAACGCCGCGCTGTAGCAATTCCACCGCCACCTCCGCGTGCATGCTCGTCGGCACGGCCACCACCGCCACATCGACCGCCGGGAGATCCTTCACGCTCGAATAGGCACGAACCTTGAACTTCTCCGCCACTTCACGCGCACGGTCCTCCCGCACGTCCACCACTCCGACGAGACGCGCCAGATCGGGGTCGGACAGGATCCTCGCATGATGGAATCCCAGATGACCCACTCCGATCACCGCGCAGGTCAGACTGCCGTTCGGTTCCATGAGTTCAACTGTACCGAAGATTCCGTGAAAGACAAGGCATCAGGGCAGGATCCCTCGCGGCGAGCGGCGGGCCTCCTGCAGAGCGGCGGCAGACAACGCCTCCGAGCCCGTCGCGCCCGCGAGACTGGCCAGGAGACGCGAATTGTAGGTGTGAATGTCCACCGTGGCCGGTGACCTCGTCAGGAAAAGTCCGATGATGATGCCGGCCAGCGCCAGAGGGTAAATCGGACGCCAGACCGCCAGCACCGCCTGTGACCCATCGGGCAGGGCGACCGGCGAGGCCGCCGGACGCGTCCGCCAGACCAGCGCGGCGAGAATCGACACGAATATGACCGCGGACATGAGTTCGGACATCCTCAGTCTTGAACCCCACGTATCCGAGCGATAGCCATATCGGAACAACGGATACAGGCATTCCGCGATGGGATTGCGTATCTCCTCCGGCGTATGCGGCATCACCATCTGGGCAGCGCTGATTTGAAGAAACGACGCAAGAAACAACGCACTGAACCACGGCCGATCCAGCGCAAAAGCGAGCGGCAACACGAGAAAAGGAAGGATCGGCGCCAGGTATCGCGGGCCAAACGTCCAGCCGCCATGCCAGCCGTAAAAGCCGGCATTGATCAAAAGGTATCCCACCACGGCCGCGCCGGCCACCCACGGCGCCAGGCCGGCGCCCCGATCCGGCGCAGCGCCTTCTGCCGCATGGACTCGCTCAAACCAGAGCCAGAATCCGGGCAGGGACAGGAGCAGGACGGGCATGATAAAAAAAATTCCGCGGGCCGGAGAAAACATCAGGGCCATCAGAGACTCGGGAACCGGCGCCGCCACCCCCATGAATCCCCGCCGGGCGCCCGCGGCGAAATCGCCGTACCCTAGGTGCTCATACGAAAACGAGAAGGCTCCGCCAAAACACCTCCCGTTGTACGCCGCCAACACAACTCCGCACAGCGCAACGCCGGCGAGAAATGCGGCCCGGGTGGGCCACCGGCTCGTCACGGCCATCGCGTAGGCCGCGAGCAAAATGGCGAGAAAGATCGCAGTGTAGTCTGACAACGCCGCCAAGCCGGCCAGACAGCCGGCGCCCAAAAATTTCCAGCGGTCTCCATCCGCCCGACCGTGGAGACAGGCGAAAGAAAAGAACGCGAAGTTCGCCGCCACCTGATGGCCGCTGAACATCGCGGCATGAATCCACGCGATCGTGCCCAATCCATACGCCAGAACCGCCAGATAGGCGTTGATCGGCGCGGCGCCCATGCCAAGGAGGACCCGGTACATCACCACCCCCAGAAGCGCGAACGGAACCGTGGTCGTCAGAAAGACGCATATCCTTCGGGCCCGCGGCGAGAGCGGCGCGTCGTGCCGGATCGGCGTCCAGCGGCGGAGCGCCCAGTAGATCGGGGCCGCCACAAGCGGCGCGCCGATGGCCTTGTTCGAATACGTCTTGTCGCCGGCAACGGAAATGTCAATCGTCTGATCTTTGTACGCCTCAATATCCAGCCGGCCGTAATCGACCACCGCGCTTAACAGAAAAAAACGGCTCAGCGTGTTGTCATACTCCACCGGATGATGAATGAAGGAGGCGGAGAAAAGGAAAATCAGAAACAGCCCGAGTTCGGGCCGGCGAACCGTCACGAAAGCTCCAGCCGCCGCCCGGCCGGATCAAACAGAGAAAAACGCATCGCGCCCCAACGCTGCAGGACATACCGGGCCGTCACGCCGAGCACCCCCAACCCGTAGCGGACCGACCTCGAGAAATTGATGCTCGAGCTGTCCGCCTCATAGCGGCAGGGGCAGGAAATCTCGCCGATGCGGAATCCGAAATAAAACGCCTGGGCGAGCATCTGGTTGTCGAACACGAAATCGTCGGAGTTCTCGAGAACCGGCAACCGTTCCAGGACCCGCCGGTCCCAGGCGCGATAGCCCGTATGATATTCGGAAATTTTCTGGCCCATGAAAAAATTCTGCAGGAGCGTCAGGAACCGGTTCGACACGTATTTGTAGGCCGGCATCCCGCCCCGGAGGGCCGCGCCGCCCAGAATGCGCGAGCCGAGCACGACGTCGAATTCGCCGAGGGCGATCATCGCCGCCATCGCCGTGATCAGTTTCGGCGTGTACTGATAATCCGGATGGATCATCACAACGATGTCCGCGCCGGCCTTGAGCGCCTCCCGGTAACAGGTCTTCTGGTTGCCGCCATATCCCGTCGTCCGGTCATGCCGCACGACGCGGATGGGCAGCGCACGCGCAAGTTCCACCGTCTCGTCGGAACTCGCGTCGTCCGTCAGAATGACGTCATCGACGATATCTTTTGGTATTTCTTCGTACGTGCGGCGGACCGTGCGGGCGGCATTGTAGGCCGGCATCACCACCACGATCTTTTTGCCATGGAGCACCGGTCAGCGTCCTTTTTCAACCACAAAGGCCAGGATCCGGCCTTCCTGCCGGCGCTCAACGATCCTGTGCCGGTTCGCGGCCGTCCAGTCTTCCATGTCGGTCCGCAGGCCCGGGTCGTCTCCGACCAGCTCCACGCAATCCCCGGCCTGCATTTTCCTGAAGGCCCGGCCGATCATATGCAAAGGGACCGGGCAGAACAATCCGAGCGCGTCGATTTTCTGCTTGATCGGCGGCATCAGGCCGCAATAAGCCCGGAGGCGATCACCCGGTCGCCGTCATACAGCGCGGCGATCTGGCCGGGCGCCGGAGCGAACGCAGGCTCGGTCAGAATCAAATCCATTTCGTTTCCGGACGACGCCGCGATTCGCGCGGGCGCCGGAACCGCCCTGTACCTGAACTGGGCGCCAAACGTTTCCGGCCACGGATCATCCGGCGGCAGGAGCCGGCTGCACTCCACGAGACGCACGCGGTCGCGAAAGACTGAGCGCCTCGGGCCGACTGTCACGCGGTTCGTCCCTGCATCCAACGCGGTGACATGGAGCGGCTCGGAACCGGATATCCCGATTCCCCGGCGCTGGCCCGGCGTGAACTGATGGATCCCCGAGTGCCGGCCCAGCGTCCGGCCGGCCGCATCCACAATTTCGCCCGGAGTCTCCCCCAAACGCGCGGCCAGAAAATCGGAGGTTCGGCCGGACACGAAACAGATTTCCTGGCTCTCCGGTTTTTCGGCCGACGGCAACCCCATGTCGGCGGCGATCTGCCGAACGCGCGGCTTCGTCAGATGCGCCAGCGGGAACACCAGCCTGGAAATCGAAGAAGCCGGAATTCTGGAAAGAAAATACGACTGGTCCTTCTGCCGGTCCAGTCCGCGATAGAGTCCCCCGGCCCACGCTCGCGCGTAGTGGCCGGTCGAGAGCGCGTCGTATCCCAGCCGGATCGCGCGGTCGAGCACCGCGCCGAACCGGACATCCCGATTGCACATGCCGCACGGGTTCGGGGTGATCCCGGCGGCGTAACCGCGCAGAAACGGCGTCTCGACTTTCTGCTGAAACAACTCCTGATAATCCCACACGTAATGCGGAATTCCCAATCGCGCCGCCACCGCACGGGCGTCCCGAACGTCCGACGGCCGGCAGCATCGATGCACGCCGTCCGGGTCTGCATGGCCGAGCAGCAGCGTGAAGGCGGTGACGTCGTGGCCTGCCTCTCGCAGGAGCGCCGCCGCCACCGAACTGTCCACTCCTCCGGAGAGGCCAACCAGAACCTTCATGACGGAAGTTCCACCGGAACGGGCACACGGGTCCGCAAATACGAACCGCCGGACAGGGCGGCGGCCGCGCGGGCAAATGCGTCCACCAGACGCTCCACGTCCCGCTCGGAATTTTCCTCCCCAAGAGAAATGCGGATCACTTCCCGGGCCTCCTCGTCGGCATAGCCCATGGCGCGAATTACGTGGGACGGCAGGGACGCGCCCGTCGCACAGGCGGCGCCGGTTGAGACGCAGATGCCTTCACGGTCCAAGAGCAGAACGAGTTCGTCATTCCGCACGCCCGGCACGCGAACCGACAGGGTATTGCACAACCTCCGGTCCGGGCGATCCGGCGGCAGTGACAGAAACTCGGCAGACGGAACACGCCCACGAATTCCCGATTCGATCGCGTTCCGCAAAACGTCCAGCCGGACCGGGCCGCCGGATTCCGCAAATTGCTTCGCGCGACGCGCCGCAACACCCAGGCCCACGATCCCCGCAACGTTTTCGGTTCCCGGCCGCAGTCCCGCCTCCTGCTCGCCGCCGTACATGATCGGGTATGCCTTCACGTCCGCCCGGACATACAGTGCGCCAATCCCTTTGGGCGCCCCGAATTTGTGGCCGGACAGGGAAAGAAAATCGCAAGAGAGGTCCTGCGGCCGAACGGCCATCTTCCCGATCGACGCTGTTGCGTCGCAATGAAAAAGAATTCCTCGTTCCCGGCAGGCGCGCCCGATCGCGGCGATATCCTGCACGACGCCCGTCTCGTTGTTGCCCAGCATCACGGACACCAGGACGGTCCGCGGAAGCAGGCTGCCGATAAAAGCGCCGGACTCCAGCAGCCCCTGACGGTCCACCGGCAGAAACATGACGTCGGATCCTTGCGCCTGCGCGGCCTTCACGGCGTTCAACACCGCATGGTGTTCCGTCGACACCGTTACCAGGCGGGCGCCGGGACCGGCGCTCCTCGCCGTGCCGAGAATCGCCAGGTTGCAAGACTCGGTCGCGCAGGACGTAAACGTGATCTCGTCCGGGTCACAGGCCAAAAGAGCCGCGACCTCCTCCCGCGCGCGGTCCACCGCCGCCCGGACTCTCTGGGCGGGCCGGTAGGGAGACGACGGATTACACCAGTCGGTCGACAGAAACGGCGCCATCGCCTCCCGCACCTCCGGCGCGACCGGCGTCGTTGCATTGTGGTCCAGATACACGAGCAGGTTCTCCATACCGGCAGTGTATTCCCGGACTTGGCTCGAAGTCAATCAGACCCCGCGCCGGTTTCCGTATTTGGCGATGTGGAGCCTCGGGCTGAATCCGTAACCGCGCTTGGCGGCCAGATCGACGAGCCACGCGGTTTTGCGCGCCAAATCCGACGGCTCCACGGACTGGGGCATGAGAAGTATCTTGTCCTTTGGAATGTTCGCCGCGCGCTCGAACTCCGCAACTTCCGCCAGATCCTCCTCGCGCTCGATCACGAATTTGATCTGGCAATCCCTCGCGGGCGGATCAGCATAGGCGTCCAGATACGCGCGGACGACCTCCGGGCGATTCCGCAACGCGTCGTGGGATTTCGGAATTTCGGCCGGGGACCGAAGCGGCGAGGAATTTCCAAGCTTCGGACTCAGAGAAATCAAATGAGCATCCAGATTCAGAAATCTCGTGGCGTTGGTCTCGATCGTGACGTGAAAGCCCTCCGACGCGAGGCCTGAACACAACTCCGGAAGAGACTCCTCCAGCGTCGGCTCGCCGCCCGTGACGACGGCATGGCGGACCGGCGCCTCTCCCTCCCGCACCAGGCGGCGCACTTCGGCCATGATGTCTCCAACGGCGCGGTCGGACCCCTCCGGCTCCCAACTCGTGTAGCGCGTGTCACACCAGACACACCGGAGATTGCATCCGCTGGTCCGCACGAAGACGGACGGTACGCCCGCCAGTTTTCCTTCGCCCTGAAATGAACGGAAAATCTCGCTGATATACATTTGCTACAGTATAGAAAACCGCCGCCTATCTTGTCATCCCCCACAGTCCCCGGCCCACGTCCGTGGCGCGCAACTCCGCCAAGTCCGTGTCGGCAGGCGCCCACTTTCGATCCAGCAATCCCTTCAACGCGATCCCGCGCAACGGCATCACCGCGGCCGTGTCGGCGCTGATTTTCTCCAGCATCGGCCGGCCGGCGGCGCCTTCGGCGCGCCCCAGCGTCAACAGAACACCGTATCGCGCGGTGTCGCTCAGGCCGTCGTACCGGGCCGCCAACATCGCGAGCGCCGAATCGCCCAAGAGGGCCAGAGCGCGGGCGGCGTTGAACCGCGTACCAAAGAAATCGTCGTCGAGCGCTCGGACCAGCGCCTCCACCACCGTCAGCGTCACCGTGCCCGAGTCGGCGCACTGACCGAGCGCATACGCGGCCGATTTTCGAACCATCGGGGCCGTGTCGGACAGCGCCCGGATCAGGTCCGGCACGGCCGCCCGCGCGTCGCGGCCCAGATACCCGAGCGACAGCGCCGCGGCGGAGCGCACCTGCCACCGGCGGCTCGAAAGATGCTCAAGAATGATCGGAAGGCTCTCCGTGTCGCCTGCACGGGACAAGCAGAACAGGACCAGACCGAGCTGCGGCGAATCGGGCACGGCATGCGGCCGGAACGCCGGACCCACCGACGCGGCATCCGCATTCTCACAAAACATCAGAATTTTTTCCCGGACCGCGCCACTCGGCGTTCCAAGAAACTTCGGAATCACCCGCGCCGTCGCCGCGGTGTCGGCGGTCAAGAGCGTCCACGCGTCCAACTGCGAGGTCCCGGCGTATTCCGCCTTGGGTGACGCCCAAAGCAAAAACGCCTCCTCCAGATCCGCCGGCCGCGCGTCCCACGCCCACCCATTATTATATATACATACAAATATTATATACGCCGCCGCCAGACACCGATGCAGGAGCCTCATTCGTCCACCCCGAGGCCGTGATCGCCCTTGAACCACACGGCATGGCTAAACGTTCCGGTCGCGTAAAAATCGTCGCCGCCCAGGTCCAGCAGCATCCCGACGCTGCCGTACTCGCGCAGGCGCGAATGATACCAGGCCTCGCCCTGGCCGCTCATGCCCTTCACGCCCATGTATGCATCCCGGCCGCCGGCATCGGCGAGAAGTCCCACACCGTTGATGCTCCCCGTTCCCTGCGAAAGACCGTACGATGAATAGATATCGTTGCCGCCGGACTCATACAGAGCGCCGATCGACGCGTCATGTCCGCACCCTTGAGCGACATACCACGCTTGATATCTATCCGCGCCGCCGCCGTCGTAGAGAGCGCCGACCGAAAGATGAATGCCGGCGCCCTGAACGTAGTGATAGGCCGTGTATTGGTCGTTGCCCTCCCCCGCGTCGATGAGCGCGCCGAACGCGTACCAGTATCCGACGCCCTGGCCGAAAAGGTCGGCGAGGTAAACATCGCGGCCGCCGCCGTCCCACAGAATGCCGATCCCGCCGGCGCCATGCGGCCGAAGACCCACGCCGATCCCCTGGCCCATGGAAGTCGTCCGGGAAGGATCGCGGATCGGATCGTTTGACACGGGCAGAATTTCGTAGCGGTCATTCCCTCCCGCGTCGTCCACCACGCCGAGTCCCCGGACGCCGCCAAATCCTTGTCCGTATCCCGACACGCGATACACATCGTCGCCGCCGCCGTCCCGTAGCCAGCCCGCGCCGTAAAAGCCGAATCCCTGACTGTACCGGCTCGCCACATACTCGTCGTCGCCCGCCGCATCGATCAGAAACCCGATGCCCAAAAGCCCGCTGCCCTGCGTGCGGCTCCCGCTCTCATAGCGGTCGCGGCCGTCCACATCCAGCACGACCGACAGCCGCCCGATCCCGGAGGCGATCGCGCCCGAATAGCTGTCATTCCCGGCAAGATCGACGATCACGACCGGACCATCGCCGTCCAGCGCCGTGTATCGGTCGTCTCCCCCGAGGTCGAAGAAAAATCCGGTCACGCTGTCATGCGCGTCGTCGCCCGTCCCTGCGATCACGAGCGGACCCCACGGGGTTTGCCGACGAAACACAACTGGCGCCGACGCCTGTTTCGCCGGCAACTGTTTCTTGAGCGCCTCCAACGCGGCCGGCATCGCGCCGAGAAACGCCCACATCCGCTCGCCGCTTTGAAACAGCGGATACGTGTCAACGCGCGACGCCCTGCTTAGCCGCTCACGGAGGCTCTGGTCGATCTCCACGTCGAAATAATAATCCTCCACGAGCGGCAAGCCCAACTCCGCTTCCTCCGCGTACTGCGCCTGAAGCTCCGACAGAAGCGCCGTGCGGGACGGCGAATCGAACGCGGCAAAAGCTTGTTGATAGGTTTCGTCAATTTTTTCCCAGGCCTGCATCACAGACTCGGCCAGTGCCTTTGGGCTTTCCGGCGACAGGACCGGCGTGTCCACGGCCTCAAGACCCGCCACCCCGAGATCCCGCGCGTACTGGCGGTACCGCGCGGACACCGGCGTTTCGCCTTCGGACGCCCGGAGCGCGAGCCAGGTACCCAGAAAAAACGGATCATCAAACACGCGCCGGAGCAGCGGCGTGATGTTCGTGTCCGCGCCCAGTTGGCCCTTCAAACATACGTCACTCGGCTGAAGGCCCGCATAGGCAAGACGGTTCGACGCGCTCGTCCGGACGCGCTCGGCCATCTCCACCGCCGCAGCCGCGCTGGCGGCGCTGGCAGCGCCACCCGCCGCAGGCGCCTGCACCACCTGAACTTCCACGGGAATGAACGGCGGCGTATCAACCGAGTCGTCCTTCACGATGATGTTGCTCTTATCCGTCCGCCGCTCAAGTCCGGGTCCGTCCGCGACCGGTGTGTCTCCGCGCTTTTCGAGAAACGCGCGATCCGCCAGATGATTGTTCGAAAAACGCGCGGGCAGATCGCCGAGCCGCGCCGCGCACGTCACGCGATGGCCGCGCGAAAAATTCCCGATCAGCCGCACGTCCCGGCTGAGCGCCACTTCCACCGCGGCGTCCGCGTTCCGGTCAAACACGCAGGACGATATGATCGTCGAGTTGGTCCGAAACAGGTCCACGCCATCGTCACCGTTTCGCGCAAACCGGCTCCGCTGGATCGTCCACCGCCCCCCGGCGGCCGACAGGCCGTCTTCGCCGCAGTCCTCGATCGTCCCTTCGGCGAACGTCCCCTCTCCATTGCCGGCACGGATCCCGTATCGCCGGAATTCCCGGACGAAAACACGCTTGAAGACGGCCGGCCCCCGGATCACCCGGACCCCGACGTCCGCACGGCCGTTGCCCAACACATTGAGGTTCTGAACACGGTTCGACCCTTCCAACACCAGCGCCGGGCCGCTCTCCGGCGCCGCTTCCACGGTCGCGCCGTTCCCATCCAGCGAAACGCCCGACGGCAGCCGAATGGGACCGGCATACCGATCAGCGACAAGAACCACCGTGTCGCCGAACGCGGCCGTTTGAATCGCGCGATCCAGCGACAACGGATCCGCGACAATCTCCGCGGCCGGTCCGGCGGTGGCCAGCACGGATAACCACACGAACGCTCCACCCATCGCATTCCTCATAAGTCGGTCCACCTAAACACAGGTCTCGACCTCGTACAACTGATTCCTTGACGTTTCCGCCCCCCGCTGGTTTGATCGTTTGCCAATGAAGCCGATGAACGGGCTGGAGGCGGAAACACTCCGACTTCAGGAGGATGCCGGCCGCAAGAAAAACTGGAAACGATGGGGACCCTATCTGTCCGAACGCCAGTGGGGGACCGTCCGGGAGGACTACTCGGCCGACGGATCGTCCTGGGAGCATTTCACGCACGATGACGCGCGCAGCCGCGTCTACCGCTGGGGCGAGGATGGACTGCTGGGATTGACCGACCGCGAGTGCCGGCTGTGTTTTTCGTTCGCATTCTGGAACGAAAAGGATCCCATCCTCAAGGAACGGCTCTTTGGACTGACCGGCCCGCAGGGAAATCATGGCGAGGATGTAAAGGAATGCTACTACTACCTCGACTCTCTTCCCACACATTCCTACATGAAGGCGCTCTACAAGTACCCGCAGGGCGAATTTCCATACGCGCGCCTGATTGAGGAAAACGCCAATCGCGGAAAACTCGAGCCCGAGTTTGAGCTGCCCGATACCGGGATTTTCGACGGCCACCGGTACTTTGACATCGTCGCCGAATACGCAAAGGCCGACGCCGATGACATTCTCATCCGGCTCACCATCGCCAACCGGGGGCCCGCGCCGGCCACTCTCCACGCGCTGCCCACGATCTGGTTTCGAAACACATGGATCTGGGGACGCACGGGAGAAGGATACTGGCCCCGCCCCGAAATGCGGCTGGACAAGAACGGGCGGGTCCGGGCCGAACACAGCTCGCTCGGAAAACTCGTGTGGGCCGCAGACGCCGGACCCGACCGCCGCGCGCCGAAAATGCTCTTTACGGAAAATGAAACCAACAGCCAGCGGCTCTACCGCGCGCCGAACCGAACGGCGCACGTCAAGGACGCGTTTCATGAGTATGTGATCCACAAAAATACCGCCGCCGTGAATCCCAAGAACACCGGAACGAAGGCGGCGGCCCATTACGTGATCAAACTCCCGGCCGGCGCGGAGGTCCAGATCCGGCTGCGGCTTTCCGCCGCCGATCTGGCGCCGGACGAACCGTTCGGCAAGTCCTTTGACCAGGTGTTCGCCGATCGAATCCGGGAAACCGGCGAATTCTACGCGGCCAAAACGCCGGCGGGCCTGCCGGCGGAGAGCGCCGCCGTCATGCGCCAGGCCTATGCCGGACTTTTGTGGACCAAGCAGTTTTTCCACTACATCATCGAAGACTGGCTCGACGGAGATCCATCCATGCCGAAACCGCCGGCGGATCGATGGCAGGGCCGGAATCACGAGTGGATGCAGCTTTATAATCGCGACGTTATTTCCATGCCCGACAAGTGGGAATATCCCTGGTTCGCCGCCTGGGACACCGCCTTTCACATGATCCCCTTCGCATCGATCGATCCGCAGTTCGCCAAGGACCAGATGGTGCTCTTCCTCCGGGAATGGTACATGCACGCCAACGGCCAGATCCCCGCGTACGAGTTCGCCTTCTCCGACGTCAATCCCCCCGTCCACGCGTGGGCAAGCTGGCGCGTCTACAAGATGACCGGCGCGCGCGGCGAGCGCGACCGCGTGTTCCTCTCGCGCACGTTTTTGAAACTGATGCTGAATTTCACATGGTGGGTCAACCGCAAAGATGCGGAGGGCAACAACCTGTTTTCCGGCGGGTTTCTCGGACTCGACAACATCGGGGTCTTCGACCGGTCCAAACCCCTGCCCACGGGCGGGCACCTCCAGCAGGCGGACGGCACGGCCTGGATGGCATTTTACGCCGCCACGATGATGTCCATGGCCTGCGAGCTGGCGCTGTCCAATCCGGCCTGCGAGGACATCGCGTCCAAATTCTTTGAACACTTCGTCGCCATCGCCGACTCGATGAACTCCCTCGGCGGCACCGGCCTCTGGGACGAGCAGGACGGATTTTACTATGACCAGCTTCGCATCGACGGCAAGAGCGTGCCGCTGCGGTGCCGGTCGATGGTCGGGCTTGTGCCGCTGTTTACGGTCGAAATACTGGATCAGGAAACGATCGACCGACTGCCGGGATTCAAGCGGCGGCTGCAGTGGTTTTTGGAAAACCGAAAAGACCTCGCTTCGCAGATCACCTATTTCGACTCGATGAAATCCGGTGACGCAACCCGCCGGCTCCTTGCGATCCCGTCCCGCGAGCGGCTCATGCGCGTCCTGCGGTATCTGCTGGACGAAGACGAGTTTCTCTCCCCCTACGGCATCCGGTCCCTCTCCCGCGTCTATCATGACCATCCCTACGTGTTCCGCGCCGGCGGAGAGGAATACCGGGTGCAGTACGATCCGGCGGATTCCTCCACGGGACTCTTCGGCGGCAACTCCAACTGGCGGGGGCCGGTGTGGTTCCCGATGAATTACCTGCTCATCGAGGCCCTGGAGCGGTTTCACCACTTCTACGGCGATTCCCTCCGTGTCGAATGCCCAACGGGATCGGGCCGGATTATGAATTTAAAACAGGTCGCGGAGGAAATCTCCCGGCGGCTGGCCCGGCTCTTCCTCCCGGACAAGAACGGCCGGCGGGCCTGCCATGGAGACGACGAACGATACGCGAAAGACCCGCACTGGAAAGACCTCGCGCTCTTCTACGAATATTTTCACGGGGACACGGGCCGCGGCGTCGGAGCGAGCCACCAGACCGGGTGGACGGCGCTCGTCACGCGGCTCCTTCGGGATGTGAAACGGTAGTTTCTATCTTTCTCGAATCCGCTTCACTCGACCCGCATACAAATCCGCGTCTTGGCGCCGCCCCAATGATTTGTTCAGACGGGATAGATTCTCCAATACAACCAACAAGTCACGATGATCCGGGCCGAGCCGCCTTTCCATGATGGCTAACAGGCGGCGATGTAACAGCTCGCCGTCTGCTCTTCAAGTCCCGCAAAGTCCGTTCTGGATTGCTTCCGCTAATCCAAATCTAAAATCGAATATCCAAGATCCCACTTATCGCCGGCCGGGTTGTTTCAAAATGTCGGCCACCGGACGGCGAGCGATCCGGCGTTGACGTTCCTTTGTGTAATTCCCCTGTCCAGGCTCATACTGCAAAAGGAATCGAAGCGCATTTGCGGGGCCGAGACTCTTACATAGAACTTGAAACCCCTTGCGCCTGATTTCAAAAGGCGGTTCGAGCGTCACAAGTTTCATCAACGTGCCTCCTTCACAAAGTCAACTGGCGACATGATTTTCGTATGCATGCGGAAACCGGATTTCGCGCCAAACCGGAGCAGCCGGGCATCGGTCGTCAAAAAAGAGTCAACGCCATTTTCATTCGCAATGGCCAAATGCAGGGCATCATAGCCGCCAATCTTCCGCATCTCTATTTCTTTGGCGGCGGCAATGGCAACCGCATTCAAGCGCAACTTTGGGCGCAGACCCGAAATCACCAAGGCGGCTCTCTGCCGACGCTCTACATTCGTGTTTTCTGCATTCTCGAATTCCAAAACTTCTGATGAAACAACACGAATTTTGCCGCTTTCGGCCATCGAAAGAATGATCAACACGGCATCCGTTTCCAATCGAACTTTAGGATCGGTCTGGTCATCGTAAGGCCTTTTGAGACAGCACAAATCCATATAAACGATAGGCACCGCCATGAATTAAATGCTACCACATACCCGCGAACCCGTCAAAACTTCACCGCTCTCCAGAATTGACCCACCCCTGCCATCGAGAAATGACCCATGATAGTATCATGACTGGAACTTCACGCGTGAATACCCGCTTTTACTTCTGGGCTTCCTCACAGTTCGTTACCTCCCTGTGAGCCAGATATAACTACTCGGCCGAATGGACAATTACCGAGATGGGACTCTCACCCATTAGATTGACCATTTTGTTGGCTGCACCATGCCGTTGTCTTTGACCCCGGTGGAACTACGCGACCTCGCCCTTTCGGTCGTTTCGTATTGCCTTCGGCAAATTACAGAGACTCGGCTTCCACAACATCTTCCCTTTCGGGAAGGTTTTCTTTTTCGGGGCTCAATCCATTCACTTGCGTTACGGCCTACGCCCTCCCTGTCCACGCTTCACGCTGCCGATTGCCCGACATCGCGCAAGACTCGGTACCGCATCGCTGGCTACGCTTTATGCGGGTGTCCATCTATCACCAGCGCCGATGAACTTCTTGGCGCACGCAATGTAGAAGAATGACACCGTTGCGTTGAGTCGTTGAGTCCGTTGAGTTGACCGTTGACCCGTTCAGGCGGCCTTCGAGAAATGGCGGCGGACGTATTCCGTGATCTTGTGCATGTCGTCCAGCGAGTAGACCTGTTCTCCGCAGTCGCCGCACTCCCAATAGGTCGCACGCGGAACGCGAATCTCCCGACGACGATGGTAATGCGTCAGCGCGCCGGTCTTCCGACGGAAATTTTTGGAATCGCAGGTGGGACAGGTTTTAATTTTTAGTTCCATGCCGTTCTCCTTCCCAGTTTTCTCTCGACAGTTTCGCCGAAATCAGAAAGTAGAAAATTTCCTCGCCGGTTTTTTTCCGTATGGTGCCTTTGGAATATATCTCGATCCCCGAGTTTGTCGGGGCTACAATGATGTAAACCCGCTCGCGCGGTTGTCGGCGGTGTTTGCTTCTCGACCGCTTGGCGCGAACTTCCGTGGCGTTGAGAATGGATTCCACCCCATCGTCCTCCGTCAGATCGTCTAACGCCAACTCGATGCGGGCTTTTTTAGAGAACACCACTCTCCCCGTTGTTACCAATCCTTTGATCCGGGTCAGCACGCCATCCACTGCCAGAATGTTACCCCGATCCTCCGGTGAAATCAATCCGGCGGTCTGGAGATCGCCGAGTCCGCCGGTTAGCTGCGCGCCGACCAATTATCACATACCGGCGAGCCGGCCCGATTGGGAGCCGTGTGAGACGCCATTCGTGTTAGACGGTTCTCCACCGCTCCATTTTCGACGGTCAGGCCGGCTGGGTGAACTTGAAGTAACAGACGTCCCCGTCCTGGATCACGTAGTCCCTTCCCTCCGTTCGCATCTTGCCGGCTTCCCGGACCTTCGCGTACGAACCGCCGGCGTCCAAGTCTGAATAGCGGCAGACTTCCGCGCGGACAAAACCTTTTTCGATGTCGGTGTGTATTTTTCCGGCCGCGCGCGGCGCCGTCGTCCCCTGCGGGACCGTCCAGGCCCGGGCCTCCTTTTCGCCGGCGGTGAAAAAGGTCACCAGTTTCAGCAGCCGGTAGCACGCCTCGACCAGCCGCGGCAGTCCCCCCGATTCCATGCCGAGGTCGGACATGAACAACCGCCGCTCGTCTTCCGGCAGCGCGTTCAGCTCCTGCTCGAATTTCGCCGCGATCGGCAGAACTGCGTAGCCTTTCTCGTCCGCGGACGCTTTGAGGACTTTCAACCGGCTCACGGCTTCGTTCAAATCGGTTTCGTGCAGGTTGGCCGCGTAAATCATCGGTTTCGACGTCAGAAGATGCAGGCCGGCCACGGTCTCCGCGGATTCCTTGCTTTCGGCCTCAAACCGGTTGGCCAGTTTGCCGGCCGACAGATGCGATTGGAGGTTCGCGAGCAGGGTCGCCTCGGGTTTCAGTTCCGGGTTGGTCGTCCGCGCCTTTTTGTCAATCGCATCCAGCCGGCGGCCCACGGTGCCGAGGTCGGCGAGAATCAATTCCGTTTCGATCGTCTCGGCGTCACGGACCGGATCGACGGTCGACGCGACATGGACCACCTGCTTGTCCTCGAAACACCGCACCACGTGCACGATCGCGTCGACCTCGCGGATATGGGAGAGAAACTTGTTGCCGAGTCCCTCGCCTTTGTGCGCGCCCGCCACGAGGCCCGCGATGTCCACGAACCGGATCGCCGTCGGGGTCACGGCCCTCGGGGTCACGATCTCGGCCAGCCGGTTCAGCCGCGCGTCCGGCACGGTCACGACGCCGACGTTCGGGTCGATCGTGCAAAACGGATAGTTCTCCGCCGGCGCCGACATTTGGGTCAGCGCGTTGAACAGGGTCGACTTGCCGACGTTCGGCAATCCGACGATTCCGATTTCCATGCGAAGGCGGACCTACTGGCTGGACTGCAGCAGGAATTTCGCCATCTCGTTTGTCGGGTCCAGCCGGAGCGCTTCTTCCCAGCTCCTCCGGGCTTCCGACGGACGGCTCTGCAGAAATTGGCAATGACCCATGTACAGATAGACCTCGGGATCGTTCGGCATCAGAGTCAGCGCCTTGAAAAAGTCTCCTTCGGCCTTTGCGTAATCTTTCAGGTGATAATAGCAGACGCCGAGGTTGTAATAGACCCGGCCCTCGGACGGCAGGCGCGACACGAGTTCCGAGAAGGCGTCGGCGGCGGAAGAGTAGTCGCCCCGCTGGTACGCGGCTTCGGCGATCGATGTGAGGCGCGAAACGGAAATCTCCAGCGGCGGCGGGCCTTCCTCCGGAATTTCCGTGGGCAACTGTTGCCGGCCCTCCGCCCGGACCACCTGCCGCTCCGTCTGTGAACCATAGGTTGTTTCGAAGCCCAGGCGGAGCGCCCAGTTCGGACTGCCGTCCGTCACGCCGCGCGCGATGGAGGCCATGAGCGTCGATCGTTCGGTGTAGGCGTAGCGGGTTCCCAGCGTCAGTTCCGCCTCCTCCTCCAGACCGTAGGGCGACCGTCGAACGAGAATTTCCCCGACGGCGGCCCACTTCGCGCGCGGAGAAACGATCAGCGACCAGCCGAGATGAATCGGGTCCATGTAGCCGCGGGCGTCGAGCCGGGTGTTGAGGTCGATGTTCGGGTTGCCGCCCTTGAAGCGGATGCCGGTGTTGAAATGCATCAGATTCGGCATGCCGATCGGCAGATTGAGCGGGAGCGTCAGCAGAATGTCCAAGCCATAATCCAGAGGATCGCTGCCGCCGTAGAGTTTGTTGTTCCCATACACGCCGACATGACCGACAAACGTCGTCCAGGGAAAAACCTTGCACTTCGCCACGAGATCCCAGTTCGACACGCCGCCGGCGTCGAACAGTTTCGCCGGGCCCAGGTCCGTGCCCTTGTCGCGCTCAAACTGGACGTCGGTCCCGACTTCGAGCCTCGAGGTGAATCCGTACCGCCAACTGAACGGAAACCGGATGGCGTTCACGTCGACCGGCGTGCCCGTGATCGGTTCCACGCCCGGCCGGATGTCCGACTCGGTCGCAAAGGTCCCCGAAAATCGCCACATGCCCGGGCGCAGCATCCGTTCGCCCTCGATGCGGAACCCGTGGTCCAGTAGCGCGCCGTCGGCCGGGAGCGGAGCGAGCGCAAGCGCCAGAACCAGCAGACGGAGCGGGCGCAAAGCGGGCGCGTCAGATCGCATAGTAGCAACGGGCCGCCCGGCGGCCCCACGGCGAGTTCAGCAGGATGTCGCGCAGGCGGCGCGCGCCCGCCAAAAGCGGCGGCGACGCGCCCCACCGGCGCACGAGGCAGCTTTCGCCCCGGAGAGACACAATGAATTCGGAGGTGAGCCCGACACCGAACGCGGAGAAGTGCGGCGCCGTGAAGGTCACGAGGTTGGACGACACGTCGATGCCCGTGCCGGCGGATTTCCAGGTACGCGTCTGCGTGTCGTAGACCTGGCCCCGCGTCGCAAGCTCCACGTAGTTCGCCAGCTCGATGTCGTGATAAAACATGATGACCTCGATCTTGAATTTGTCCGTCGAATCGTTCGGCACGTCGATCGTGATGTGGACGGGAGCGATCACCGCCTCCATGCCGTCCCTCGTGTCACTCTTCAGGACGCTCTTCGGAGTGTCGGGAACCACCGTGAACGTACACGTGGGAACGGCGCCGGACTGGAGCTTCAGCCGGGCGTTGGTCGGAAAATAAAAGGTCCCCGAAGAAGCGGCCGTCAGGGTCTGGGTCGTCTGAATCACGGCAGACGCCAGATCGCCGTCCGTGTCGATGTTGTTGGTGGTCGTCACCAGCAGAATGTATCCCCGGTGGCCGGCCGACGACGACACGGCCGACGTCGCCGCCGACGTGTCGACCGACCATGTCTGGCTCTGGCTCCGGTCGTACAGCATCGCGTCCCAGTTTGTCCCGGACACCACCACGGTCGTGCAGCCGCCGGTGTCGGCGAAATTCGCAAACCGGAAATTGGCGTACGGGTTCGCGCGCGTGTAGAGGACGAACTGGTCGTTGCCGACGAAGTGCGGGAAGGCGTTGTAAAACGTATCGTTCGTGATCCGGGCGATGCCGGTGTCGGTGAGGAGATTGAGGGCCGTCCCGGCGGCCGCCAGGCTCTGGACATTTTTGAGAACGTAGATCGACGCCTGCGAGTCGCCCGACTCCTCGGCCGCGAACACCAGGCTCTGGGCGTCCGGCGACCACTTCGGAGATCTCAGCGCTTTGATCTCCGTGCCCGGAACGAAAACTTTGACGTCGTTGGCCGGCAAGGACGGCGTATCGCTGCTCATGGTCGCCACGTACAGCGTGCCGCTGTCCCGCACGTACGCGAAGTTGTACGTCGCGCCGCCCGCGACATAGGCGGGATAGGTCGCGTTGTTCTTGATGAGGCCGCTGTCGCTCCGGTTGAAGAATCCATAATACAGGCCTCGGGCGCCGCCGACCGATTGACCGGCGTCGCGCGCGTAGATGATGCTCTGCGCCGGGCCGTGCGTGAACCCGTAAAAAATGTCCGGATCGCCCTGTGCGATCACCCCGCGCGAATCGCCGCCCGTGGTCAGATTGTTGAGGACAAAAGACCAGTCGTCGGACGCGGTTGACGCGACGTCCTTCTTGACATAAACCACGGTATCGCTGTTGTCGTGCAGCTCGGCGAACAGAACGTCATTCCCGTCATTGTCAATCGCCGTATTCTCGACAAGCTTCAACGTTGACAGCGACTCGGCGGGCGTGATCCACAACACGATCAGCCAGAGGAGGGCGACAATCGCTTTCAAGGGCTGTTGCGCAGGGAACCGGGGATGCCTTGGAAGGAGGGCATCTGTTCCGGCGGCGCGCGGCTTTCAAGATCGTCCGCGCCCTCCTGATCGACCGTTTCCGGCCGGCGCGCCGGCCGCGCCGGCGGCGGCTCGGGTCCGGTTTCCAGAGGCCGGATCGCGGGGCCCGGCAGATGTGCGTTCGGATGCCGGTCCCACCCGCCGAGCGGTTTCAGATCCGGCATCCTCAGCTTTTCGATCCCGGTCGCCCCCGGCGCGGACGCCGGCGCCTCCACGCTTCTCAAGATCGGCGGCTCGGCCAGTTTCAGGGCGCTCTTCACCCGGTACCGGCGCAAGTCCACGACACGGTTGAATTCGTCAAGTGGAATGCTTGAGCGCGCGGAATTGAACCAGGCCGATTTTGCCGCGCGGTGGTCCCGCTCGGACAGCATCAGCCAGTAGAGCGTTTGATCTTGCGGCTCGGCCGGAATGGTCCGGCCCTCCCCGACGAACCCGAGATATTTTTGCGCCATTTGCGGCGCCGTCATTCGCTTCCCGTGGTCGACATGATCCACGTACTCGATGATGAGATCCTCGGGCACTTCCGCATAAATCTCGTCCGGGGTCGGCGCCCGGAGAGTCGATGATTTTTGTTCCCCGAACTCCATCGGGGCCTCCGTCGGACGATCATCCGGCGCCGCCGGTTCGACCTTGTAGGGAACATTTCGGATCTTGAAATCCGCGCGATCGATCGCGGACGTGGACTTGTTCTGAAACAGACCGTCGTCCCCGGATCCATCCAGCGCCGCGGACAGAGGACCCCCGGAAAGGAACAACGCGAGGACGATGGCGATGATCCGATTCATCGGCGATGACTCCGGTCGCCAGGCAATGACCGGCGCAGGTACGGGATGAGCGACCGGTGAAGCCGGGGGTTCGACGCCACGATCTGCCGGCGCGACAGCCAGTCCGGGCCGCCGGTCCAGTCGCTCACCCGGCCGCCCGCTTCCATCACCAGGAGGCCTCCTGCGGCGACATCCCATGACCAAAGACCGGCTTCAAAATATCCGTCCAGCCGGCCGCTCGCCACGAACGCCAGATCGACGGACGCCGCGCCGCCGCGACGGAAATCCCGCACGCGGGGGAGCATGAGATTCATCCCCCGAAGATTGGCGCGAAAGGCCCAGTTGCGCGTGTAAGGGAATCCCGTCGCAAGGAGCGCATCCCGATAGCGGGCGGTCCGGCCGACGTGAATCCGACGGCTGTTCGCATACGCGCCCCGGCCCGCCACCGCCCAGAATGTCTCCTGACGGGCCGGCAAATGGACCATCGCAACCTTCGGCTGGCGGCCTTTCAGAAGCGCGATGGACACCGCAAAAAACGGATGGCCGTAGGCGTAGTTGACCGTGCCGTCCAACGGGTCGATACACCACGTCCAACCATTCCCTTTCGCGCCCTCAAAAGGCTTGCTTTCTTCTGCAACCACAGTTACATCCGGATACCGACCGG
This sequence comes from Candidatus Lindowbacteria bacterium RIFCSPLOWO2_12_FULL_62_27, assembly GCA_001784175.1. Taxonomy (GTDB): domain Bacteria; phylum Lindowbacteria; class 2-12-FULL-62-27; order 2-12-FULL-62-27; family 2-12-FULL-62-27; genus 2-12-FULL-62-27. Next base: position 30,183 of record MFPR01000026.1, on the reverse strand, counting down.
TGAGAGTATCCACAATTACTTTTTCGGCATTTTCGTCGAATTTTGTGACTATATTTCGATAGGACGTCTTGGCCCGGCTCGCCACAAGCCCCCTGCGGCGACCGCCCCGGCGACCGCCGGAAAATGGCGCCAGGAGGATCCTGTCCAGCCTCGGGCGGAGCGCCAACAGATCCGCGAGAACTCGATCCAAATCCATCGCGGTCGGCCTACCGACCGGCGTCGGAGACGCCGGCACTTGGGGCGCCGGAGGCGCTGATCCGGTGAGGTGGATACAGCGCCAGCAGGCGCCGGGGAGAGACACCGGCGGAGTACAGCGTGAGCACCAGGAGATTCCGCGCCGTGGTATGCAACCAGCCCTCTTTCTTCCAGCGCCGCGCAGAAACCAGCATCCGGGACCCGGCCGTCACGATCCGGCCCCGGCGTCGGCACCGCCGGACCATCTCCACATCCTCCATGATGGGAGCATCCGAAAAACCACCGAGGAAGTCAAAATCCGCGCGACGGATGAAGAACCCCTGGTCCCCGTACGGCAGTTGAAACACGCGGCTCCTAAGATTGGCCAGCCGCTCGATCATTCGATAGGAGGCGCCGGCAGCATCGATCGACAACAACCACGCCCCCGCCACAACCCCCGGCCGGCCGAGAATCGACGCGATGTCCGCCTGAAAGCAATGCGGAGGCTCAGCGTCCGCATGGACGAACAACAGAACATCGCCCCGAGCCACGCGCGCGCCCGCGTTCATCTGCCGGCCCCGGCCCCTCTCCGACCGAACGACGCGCGCGCCGAGCCGCTCAGCCGTGTCCGGCGTCCCGTCCTCGCTCCCGCCGTCCGACACGACCACTTCCATCTCCGACGCCGGCCGGCACCGTCCCAGGAGCCGGGGCAGCGTTCCGGCTTCGTTCAACGTCGGGACAATGACGCTGATCACAAAGTGATATCATGATATCATGATATCATGATAGCTATCATGATATCATGATATCACTGCATGGATTTCAGGGATTTCAAAATGACCCGGGCGGGCGCGCCGTCTCCGCCCTCGATCCGGAGCGGGGCCGCGATCAGCTCGTAGTCGCCCGGCGGGACCGAGAGGGGATTGAGGCCCTCGAGGATCACCACGCCCGCGCGCAGGAGCCGGTGATGGGTGGAGAACGCGGGGTTGCGGTACGACTCCACGGACAGATAATCGACGCCGACCAGCCGGACCCCGCGGTCCACGAGGAGGCCGGCCGCCGGCTCGTCCAGATAGACATAGGTTTCATCAAATGGACAAGGCGACTCCGATGCCGCATCGGCGAGGTCCTGCCACCGCCGGCAATTCCGCGTCTTGAACAGCACCCGCGTCACGCCGCTCAAGTCCAAGGATTCGATGTCGGATTTCGAAATCTTTTCCCGCACATCCAGTTCCACCAGACGCGCCGGACCCAGGAGGACGTCCAGCGGCAGGCGGTCCACCGGCGCGCCGCCGGGCTCAAAATGCAGCGGCGCATCCACGTGCGTGCCGGTATGCGAGCCGATATCCAGGCGCGAAACATTGGCGGCGTCTCCACGGTCCAGGCTGGAGACCCGGATCACGCTGACCGGCGGATCGCCCGGCCAGACCGGCAGACGCCCCGAGATCGGCAGCGTCAAATCGTAATACCGTTCGGACACCGATCCTCCGGCTAGGCCGACTCGGCCGAACTATCGAGGGAAATGGAATGCGGGATCTTGATCTTGCCCCGCTCAATCAGGGTGAGCAGCGCGTCGACCGCTTTCGCGTCAAACATCTTGTTCCGATTTTTCATGAGCTCGTCCACCACCATGTCCATCGTGAGGGGCTTGCGGTAGGGGCGGGTGGACGTCATGGCGTCCAGCGCGTCCGCCACGTGCAAAATCCTGCCGACTTGGGGGATCTGATCGCCCTTCAGGCCTTCGGGGTAACCCGTTCCGTCGAAATTTTCGTGATGGGTCAACGCGCCCAGCCGGACGTCATCCGGAAACTGGGAAAACCGAAGCATCGCCTCTCCGCGGCGCGGATGCTTCTTCATGACCTCCCACTCGGCGTCGGTCAGGACGCGGGGCGCGTTCAGAATCTCCTCCGGGATTGCGATCTTGCCGATGTCGTGAAGGTCGCCGGCCTGCCGCATGTTGTCCTGCTCCTCTTTCGACAGGCCCATCATCCGCGCGATGGCGGCGGCGTAATACCCCACCCGCCGGGAGTGGCCGTAGGTGTAGCGGTCCTTGGCGTCGACCGCAGCGACCAAAGATTCGATCGCCTCCTTTTTGTAGGCTTGGAGGAGCGAGTAGAGCATGAGATTGCGGGAATTCATGAGTGCGCCGAGTTCGTTCATCGGATACTCCTCTTTCGGAATGAACGAAATCTTGGCATGGAGGGAATCGTCATCATAGGAGAGAATCTTGTGAATCGGCCGCACCGCGCGTTTGTGCACGATGAGCGCCGTGCCCGTTACGACCACCGCCAACAGGATGAAGGTGGAAAGATACAAGCGGCGCCTGTACCGGACGATCTCCCCCTCAAGTTCGGCGTCCGTCAAAAGGTCCGTGGGTTTGAGGACCGGCCCGCTGATCGCCTGCCCGTACATTTTTTCGCGCATCCGGTTCAGATCCTGCTTCCGGGAGTCCATCAACACATAGATGAGAGCGACTTCCACCATCAGGATAAAAGCAGCCACGCTCAGCGCGATCTGGACCGTCAGACGCCCAATGCCCTTGCGTTTCGAGAGAAACCCCCGAAGTTTTTCCGTTTCGTCCTCCATTCAACCCTCCCCGGATAGACCACGCCCTCTGTTCGGATGCCGGCCTGACCGACCCCGGGTCAGCCGTCAGGGCTGATGCTGGGTCAGGAATAACTCAAGCAAGTCCGACAGGGTTCGATACTCCATGCTTCCCTGAAATGCGATGCCATCAATCACAAACGCCGGTGGACCTTTTAAACCATAGCTAAACGCCTGCTGAACCTCAACAATCACCTGCTGCTGGACGTCCCGGTACCGCGTCTCCATGCAGGTCCGGAGGCCGGCCGCGACCTGGGTGTCCAGGCCCACTTTCTGGACCGCGTCGACCAGCGCGTCGAATCCGGTTTTCGGCGAAGGCATCGGGTAGGAAAAAAATGCGCGCTCGATCGCGCCGGAATCCTTCGTGGACCGCGCGCATATCCCGGCCATGCTGAAAAACATCGGCGCGCCCTGGTCGGAATGCGGCAGAACCTTGCTGATCCACCGGACACGGCCCGGGTCGATGTACTCCCGGCGGATCCTTGGAAAAACGTCGGCTTCAAACGACCGGCAGTGCTGACACGTGTAATCCAGAAACGCCTGCACCGCCACCGGCGCCGTGTCCAATCCGTATGCCTGTCCGCCCGGCGGCGTGACGCGCCGGGGAACATATCGCATCATGTCCTCGAGCGCCGACGACGCCTTTTCCGGGCGGCGTGACAGGAGCGCAACGGCCAGACCGGACGCCATGAGAATGGAGAGCAGCGAGAGAGCCGCCACCGCCGTGGCGCCGGACCGTGAGAGCGGCAGGACTTCCGCCGGCGCGCCGTTAGATGGGCCGCCGCCGAAAATACTTCGACAGGCGCCCCACACAGACAAAACGGCAATCAGCAGCGTGATGGCCGCGGACATCAGGCAAAAGGGACACCATGCGCCGAGCGGTCCCGCCTGAAGATAGGTGAGATAAACGGATACGCCCAAGCCCGTCCCCGAGAGGATGGCCAGAAGAACGCCTGCCGCGCGGCCGCCGCCGCGGTCGCTTTCCACCCGGACCCAGATGGACAGCCACAGCATCGTCAGATAATAGACCATGCCCCATTGGCTCAGCGGAAATCCGGCCACCGTTGAAAAGCGGGAGGACAGGACCTTCTCGCATCCCGCGCCGAACGAGCCGGCCAGCGATTCGCAGAACTGGCCGATCGTTCCCTTGTCCTCTTGCGCCGAAAGGAACAGGACGTCGGCCAGGCCGAACAAACAGAGCAACACGAGGAAAAACTGCCGAAGTTTCATTTTGTTCTCCGCAACCACGCATATAACCAGATTCCCGCCGGGAACACCAGAAGGCTGATCCACTGGGAGGTCGAAAACGGCCCCCACGCGCCGCGCGGGTCGCCCCGGAAAAATTCCAGAAGAAATCGGCCGGCCGGGTACAACATCAAAAACAGGGACAGAACCTGTCCCTTGAACATTCGGCGCGGCAGCAGAAAATTCAAGATCAAAAAAATCGCCAGGGCGTTCGCGGAAAGATAAAGCTGCGCCGGATGGAGCGGCACGCCCGGCGGCGCCAGGGTGTCCGGATCGGTGAAGGTCACCGCCCATGGGACGTCGCTGGGTTTGCCGTAATCGTCGCCCGCGAGAAAACATCCGATCCGGCCCACGCACAATCCGAGCGCCAGGGCCGGCGCCACGACGTCTCCGACGGCCCGGATCGAAAGACCCCGCCGGCGCACGAGCCAGACGCCGGCCGCCACGCCGCCCACGAGCCCTCCATAAAAAACAAACCCCGAGCGGGAAAACACGGCGGACCACGCATCTGCCGTCCACGACGGATACTCCACCGCCAGATACAGCAGCCGGGCGCCGATCAGGGAACCGGCCAGCGCCCACACAATCAGATCGCCGACGAGGGCGCGCGGAACACGTGAAACGTGCCGGCGAAACTCCCGGTCCAGATAGGCGCCGGCCGCCAGCCACGCGAACGCCATCATGAGTCCAAAACTGTGAACTTCAAAATCGCCGATTCGAAACAGGATCGGATGCATGGGGAAACTGTCCCATTGAAAGATTTAAGTTGCAAGTTGAAGGTTTCGAGCTAAAATCCTGCCCGTTTCACGAAACGAAAGGAGACATACGCCATGCGCAAGAATTCTGCAACTTCGGCGATCAGGGAACTCGCCAAACTCACGATCGGGATGCACGGGAAAGATTTCCTGCTGACCTGGGAGAAGTCCGATCAGGAAATTCGCGCGACCCTCCTGACCGCGGAAATCCTTCGATCGCTCTACGAATCCAACGTGTCCCTCAGGCTCTTTCAATCGGGGCTCGCGGTCTCGATTTTCCGGGACAAGTCCACCCGGACCCGCTTCTCCTTCGCCTCCGCCGCGAACCTGCTGGGGCTCGGCGTCCAGGACCTCGATGAGGAGAAATCCCAGATCGCGCACGGCGAAACCGTTCGCGAGACCGCCAACATGATCTCCTTCCTGACCGAAGCCATCGGCATCCGGGACGACATGTACATCGGGGAGGGCAACAAATACATGCGCGAGGTGGCTGCGGCCCTCGACGAGGGACTGCGCGAGGGCGTCCTGCCGCAGCGTCCGGCGATCGTCAACCTTCAATGCGACATTGATCACCCCACGCAAGCCATGGCGGACCTGTGCCATCTGAAACGGGAGTTTGGCGGGCTCGACAAACTCAAAGGCCGAAAAATCGCCATGACTTGGGCGTATTCTCCAAGCTACGGAAAGCCGCTCTCCGTCCCCCAGGGAATCATCGGGCTCATGACCCGGTTCGGCATGGAGGTGGTCCTCGCCCATCCAGAAGGGTACACCCTCCTGCCGGAAACGCTGAAGATCGCGCAACAAAACGCGAAAAAATCCGGAGGCGCCTTCCGCGTCGCCCACAGCATGGAGGAGGCGTTCAAGAACGCCGATATCGTCTATCCCAAGAGCTGGGCGCCGTTTTCCGTCATGGAACAGCGCACCCAACTCCTCCGCGCGGGCGACTCGGCCGGACTGAAAGACCTGGAACGACGCGCGCTCGAAAACAACGCAAGGTTCAAGACGTGGGAATGCAACGAGAAACTCATGGCCCTCACGCGCAGCGGGGGCGACACGCCGGCCCTCTACATGCACTGTCTCCCCGCGGACATCTCCGGCGTGTCCTGCAAGGAGGGGGAGGTTTCCGGGAAGGTGTTTGAGAAATACAGGATCACGACGTACCGGGAGGCAAGCTTCAAGCCGTTCATCATTGCTTCGATGATCCTGCTTTCGAAATTCAAGAGCCCCGCCGGGCTCTTGGCGGGGATCGGCCGGAAAAAATTGCGGAGAATCAGCGGCTGAAGGCCGCGCATCTCATTTCAAGACGGACCGAATCCGGACCAAATCCTCCGGGTACGTCAGCTTGATGTTGGCGGGGTCACCCGGCGTCGCCATCACCGGTTTCCCCAGAAGTTCAACGGCGGCCGAACAGTCCGTGACCACCTTTCCGCGCCGCCGCGCCTCACGGATCGCCTCCCGCAAAACTTTGGTTTGAAAGCCCTGGGGCGTTTGAACGCCATACAGCCCTTCACGGGATTCCGTGCGGATAATCCGCCGGCCCCTCACGCGCTTTAACGTGTCAATCACCGGAACGACCGGAACGCACGCGCCAAATCGGATGGCCAGCCGGCAAATTCGGCGAATCAGGTCCGGCGACACGGCAGGCCGGGCGGCGTCGTGAACAAGCACCGTGTCCGTCTCAACCGCCTCAAGCCCGTTCCAGACTGAATCCTGCCTCTGCCGGCCGCCGGCCACCACCGTCAGATCGGGAAGCTTCGCCGGCGAGAACGACCGGAGGCGACGGCGGGTCCCTTCGACCGAGCCGGGCCGAACGACGATCACAACGCGGCGAATACCGGCCGCGCGAAAAGCCTTCAGGGAATAAAAAAGAACGGGCCGGTCGGATATCCGAATCCATGTCTTGTCGCCCAGCCGGCCCATTCTTTTGGAGCGGCCCGCCGCCACCACGATCCCGGTGACCGCCGCCCGCCGTTTCATGAGGGAAACGGCGCGTTACACGTGTGAAGCCAGTTTACCGAAAATCATTCTCCCGGCCGACGTCTGAAGCGTGCTGGTGATCACCACGTTCACGTTGCTTCCGATGTACCGTCGCCCGTTGTCGACCACCACCATCGTGCCGTCGTCGAGATACCCGACGCCCTGGCTCGGCTCCTTGCCCTCTTTGATGATCGTGATGTTGAGCCCTTCGCCGGGCAGCACCACGGGTTTCAGGGCGTTGGCCAGATCGTTGATGTTGAGAACCGCCACGTTCTGAAGCTGGGCAATTTTGTTCAGGTTGAAATCGTTGGTCACGACCTTGCCGCCCAGATGCTGCGCCAGCTTGATGAGCTTGGAATCGACGTCGACGAGTTCCGGAAAATCGGTGTCGACGATCCGGACCGGGATGTCGATTTCCTTCTGGACGCGGTTGAGAATGTCCAGTCCCCGCCGGCCGCGGTTCCGCTTGAGCGTCTCCGAAGAGTCGGCGATCTGCTGCAATTCGTTGAGCACAAATTTCGGAATCAGAATCTCCCCTTCCAGAAACTTGATCTTCGAAATGTCCGCGATCCGCCCGTCAATGATGGCGCTCGTATCCAGAATCTTGTACTTCGTCTCCCGCGCCTTGAGGATCCCCAGACTCGTGAAGATCTCCTCGATCTCCCTCCGCTTCGTGTAACAGATCAGAAGCAATACGTAGAAAACGATCAGAATGGCGCCGGCATAGTACCGGACGGCAAACTCTCCACGTATCAACGGGAAGAGAAGCAGGATGTCGGTCAGGAAAACCGAAAGCAGGAGTGACAGCACGACCGTCAAAATGTGCGCCATCTTCAGTCGCGTGAAAACAAACTCGATCCCTACGGCCAAAAGACCCACGCCAAGACCCAGGAGAACGCCATAGGGAACGGTTGCCTGAATCTTGTCCCAATACGCCAGCAAGCCTCCTAACGATGCGGTGAGACAAACAAAAGTGACACGCAGAATGATGAATAACACGTGTCCCTCACCCCCTTTCCATTATTCTTATGCCTTTCCCTCCGAGACTCGGAGGAATAACCGGTGGAAAAACGTATAGACGTTATCGTACATACTTTTCCACACACTGAACTATACTTCTTGAGTATATAATGTCAACGCCTCCGGCGGCGAGCCTGCCCGCCCGGCCCCGTGCGGAATCCGGCAGAACGATCTCTCCAAATCCCAGCCGCGCGGCCTCGCCCACGCGGCGGTCCAGCGAGGGAGGCAGCCGAAGCTCTCCGGTCAGCGTGACTTCCCCGACAAAGGCGGTGGTGGCCGGCAGCGGCCGATTCCGCGCCGCGGAGGCGATGGCCATCGCGACGGCCAGATCGGCGGCCGGCTCGCGGGCCAGAAATCCGCCGACGGCGGTCAGGAAAACGTCCGAGGTTCCCAATCGGACGCCGGCGCGCTTGTCGAGCACCGCCAGAATCGAAAGCAGCCGGCGGGGGTCGACGCCGGTGGCGACGCGGCGCGGCATCGCCAGACTCACCTCCTGCGTCAACGCCTGGATCTCCACGAGGAAGGCCCGGCTCCCCTCCACGAGGCTCGACACCGCCACGCCCGGATGGGCGTCCGGGCCGGCCGACCGAAAGAGCGCGCCGGGGTCGGTGATCTCCTCCAATCCCTTTCCGCCCATCTCAAACACGCCGATCTCGTCCGTCGAACCGAACCGATTTTTCTGGGCGCGCAAGAATCGCAGGCCCATGCGCCGGTCGCCTTCGAAGGCGAGAACGCAATCGACCATGTGTTCCAGGATTTTCGGTCCGGCGATCTCGCCGCCCTTGGTGATGTGGCCGACCAGAAGAAACGCCGGCCCGTTGGCCCCGTCACCGGGCTTGGCAGCCTCCTGGATCCGAAACACGCTTTCACGAATCTGCAGGACGGAGCCGCTGATGGACCGCAGCGTGGGGACGCGGACCGTCTGGATCGAATCGAGCACCACCACGGCGGCGCCGGCCGTGGCCTTCAAGGCGGCGGGGAGGTCCGAGGTTTCGCAGACGAAAAATTCCGGCGGGGGGTTGTTTTCTGAAATTCGGTCCGCCCGCATCCGCACCTGGGGGGCCGACTCCTCGGCGGCGATGTAGACACACCGCCGGCCGGCCGACGCAAGGCGCAAACCGGCGGATAACAGCAGCGTCGATTTTCCGATTCCCGGTTCCCCGCCCAGGAGTGTCAGGCTTCCCGGCACGATCCCGCCGCCCAGAACCCGGTCGACCTCGCCCCACCCGGTCGGAATCCGTTCACGTTCGGTGGAGGCAATTTCGCCGAGAGATTTCAGCGGCGCCGCGGCCTGATGGCCTGCCGCGTCTTCCGATGCCGCAGGTTCCTGCACGGCCTCGACCATCGAATCGTAGGCCTCGCAGCCCGGGCAACGGCCCATCCACTTCACCGTCTCGTACCCGCAGGCGTCGCAGAAGAAACGGGTTCGGACTTTGGTCATCCTGCTAGACAGTCGCCCCCACATCCGCAACCCGCGTGTCGGCCACGTAGTTCTCGAATCGGGTGATTTCCGAAAAAAAGACCAGATTGACGGTCCCCACCGGACCGTTCCGCTGCTTGCCGATGATCAGCTCCACGGGATACGTGCCGGTCTGGGGTTTCTTGTCCGGACCGCCGCCGTCATCGCGGTGCAGGAAAACCACAAGGTCGGCGTCCTGCTCGAGCGAGCCGGATTCCCGCAGGTCCGACAGTTGCGGCCGCATGCCGGCGCGCTCCTCGACGCGTCGCGAAAGCTGGGACAGCGCGATCACCGGAACCTTGAGTTCCTTCGCCAGCCTCTTAAGCCCGCGCGAAATTTCGGCGACGGCCAACTGGCGGTTCTCGAATTTGCCGGACGGCTCCACCATCTGGAGATAATCGACGATGATCAGGTCCAGCCGGCCGTCGCCGCGCGTGGCGAGCCGCCGGGCTTTGGCCATCATGTCGAGCACGGTCAGGTTCGTGCTGTCATCGATGTGCAGCGGCGCCGTCCGGTCGATGATCTTGGAGGCCATGTCCGTCAGCCGGCGCCAGTCGCGGTCGCTGACGTTGCCCCGGCGAATGGTATGCAGCGGAACGCGGGCTTCGGAACAGAGGATGCGCTTGACCAGCGCGTCCACCGTCATCTCGAGACTGAAAAACGCGATGCGCTTGCCCGAATGGATGGCCAGCCGGCCGGCCACGTTCAGCGCGAATGCGGTCTTGCCCACGCTCGGCCGCGCCGCCAGGATGCAGAGGTCCCCCGGATGAAGGCCGGTCGTCATGCGGTCGAACTCGTTAAAGCCCGTGGGCAGACCGGACACCAGCTCACGCCGGGCCTTCAGTTGCTCGAGTTCCTCAAAATTGCGGGACAGCGCGTCGACGAGGGTGACAAAACTTTTTTGAATGCGAAGGTCCGCCAGACTGAAAATATCCGACTCGGCCCGGTCCAAAATTTCGCTCACCAGGTCCTCGTCCGCCATCGCTTCGGCGCTGATTTTGCCGCAGGCGTCGATCAGCCGGCGCAGCAGGAATTTGTCGCGCACGATCTGGGCATAGTTCGAGGCCGCGGCGGCCGTCGGTACGGCCATGGTCAGGCCGTGCAGATAGGTCAGGCCGCCGATGCGGTCGATCTCTCCGCGCTTTTTCAATTCTTCCGAAACGGTCAGCGTGTCGATCGCCTGACCCTGCTGGAACAGATCGCGGACCACTTCGAAAATCAGATTGTGCGTCGGCTTGTAAAAAACGGGTTCGTCGGAAAAGATTTCGATGATTTCCGCAACGGCTTCCCGCGAAATGAGGACGGCGCCCAGCACCGCCTCCTCCGCGTCCAGATTGTGCGGTGGAACCGTCGGAATGCGCAATTGCCCCGTCTGCACGAGCCCCACCCCCTCCCGAAATGGTTTACACGGCGGCCTGAACGGCGACCTTGAGCTGCGCGGCGATTCCCTTGGCCAGGACAACCTCGACGGCGTGATCTCCGACCTTCTTGATCGGAACGTGGATGTGAACGGAGTCAGGATTGAATTTCGGAAAGCCGGCACCCAGCAGCGCGTGCACGATCTCGGCGGTCGTCACGGCGCCGTACAGCGTGCCGTCTTCGTCGGCGCGCTTCGTCACCGTCACGTTCGCGCCGGAGACTTTCTCCGCCAGCACGCGGGCGTCGGTTTGCTCCTTGAGAATACGGGCCTCGCGGCCACGCTTCTCCTGCGCCACGACTTTCAGCGCCCCTTCGCCCGCCGGCACCGCCAGCTTTCTCGGCAATAGATAATTCCGGGCATACCCCTCCTTCACGGTCACCATGTCGCCCTCGTTGCCCAGGTTGGGAACGTATTTCTTCAGGATCATCTTCTGCACGGCCTCACGCCCCCATCGGCACGTAGGCAATGAACGCAAGGTACCGGGCGCGCTTGATGGCCTTCGTCAACCCTCGCTGGTGCTTGGCGCAGGTTCCGGTGACCCGCCGCGGGAGAATGCGTTTCGAGTCGCTCACGAATCCTTCAATGCTCTCGAGATCGAGATAATAGGGATCCTTCTGCGTCATGCAATAGACGCACTGGCGCTTCTTGCGCTTTCTTAAGAAAACCATTTCTTGTGACCTGCCCTCTTTTTTCGCTCTCTAGCGTCGACCGCTCAAAATGGAACGTCGTCGTCGGGAGGAAGATCCGAATCGGGAGCCGGCGGCGCCGCCTCCGCGGATTCTCCCGCGGGGACCGGCTCGGCCACTCGGGACGGCGCGTCGCCGCGCCGGCTCAGAAACTGTACCCGCTCGGCCGTCACGTCCAGCTTGGTGCGCGCCTGGCCGTCCGGTGTTTCCCACTTGCGAAGATGAAGGCGGCCCTCGACGAAGACGGGACTGCCTTTCTGCAAATATTGCGAGCAGGCCTCCGCCTGCTTCGAAAACACGCTCACGTCCACAAACGTGACCTCTTCCTTCAACGCCCCCGATGAATCCTTGAACCGCCGGTTGACCGCAACCCCCAGCGTCGTGACGGCCGAACCGCCGGGCGTGTACCTAAGCTCCGGCTGGCGCGTCAGGTTGCCGATCAGCAGCACTTTGTTCAGATTTGCCATCCGCTTTTTCTCCTTCCGTTTCCGCCCCGGCGATCTCCGGTTTCTGCAACTTTTTCCGCTTCTCTTTTTTGGGTTTGGGCGGATAATACTTCGTGATCAAAAACCGCAACACTTCCTCCTTGAGCCGCAACATCCGGTCCATCTTCTGAAGCACGTCGCCGGCGGTCTGAAACCGCAGTATGCGGTAATCCCCGCGCCGGCGGCCTTTCAGCTCCATGGCCAGCGTGCGGATGCCGAACGGCACGGTCTCAACGACCCCGCCACCGCTTCCATCCACCAGCGCCGTCAGCTCCTTGAGAATGCCCTCCCGCACAGCGTCCGTCGCCTGCACGTCAAATATCAGCACACACTCGTATCGATTCGTACTCATCCGACCTTCCCTCTGGTTTCGCTCTGAAGCTGTCCTTCAGGGCAGGGAGTTTCACATCTTTCTGACGAAATTGAAGCCACACCCTAACACGGCGTTTTTCAAGTTACAAGCAAATTCGCCTAGCCTTCCGGGAGCAAAAGAATTTTTCCGAAATTCCGGCGGGCCTCCATCCACCGCTGGGCGGTCGCGGCCTCGGAAAGGGGAAACGTCCGGTCGATGACCGGCCGCAACGTTCGCGCGGCCACCAGTTTCAGAACCTGCTCCAGCTCCCGGCGCGTGCCCATCATGCTCCCGAGGATGGTGAGCTGGCGCATGAACAAAAAACGGATGTCGAGCGCGGCCGTGCCGCCGGCGGTCGAACCGCAAGTGACCAGCCGCCCGTTTTTCGAGAGGCTCGCCAGACCTTCGATCAGGGTCTCACCGCCCACGTGTTCGAACACGACATCCACGCCGCGGCCGCCCGTGACCTCCTTTGCCCAGTCCCGGATGCGGCCCCGCTCGGGAAGATGCACCTGCTCGGCGCCCATGGACCGCGCCTGGTCCGCCTTCTCCTCCGTGCCCGCCGTGGCCAGCGCGCGGGCGCCGGCCCAGCGGGCCATCTGCAGCGCGGCGGATCCCACGCCGCTGCCGGCACTCATGACCAGAACAGTTTCGCCCGACTTGAGGTTCGCGCGTGTGAACAGCATGTGCCATGCGGTGACGAACGTCAGCGGAAACGCCGCGGCCTCTTCATCGCCCAGCTCGTCCGGAAGCGGAACGCAATCCGACGCGCGGGCCACACAGTATTGGGCATACCCGCCCTGCGTGCCGGCGCCGAATATTTTGAACTCCATGCACTGATTGTCGTGCCCGGCCCGGCACCACTCGCACTGCCCGCACGACACGCCCGGTGACAGCACCACGCGCTGCCCGCGGCGCAACCCGCTCCCGGCCGGATCCTCCACCCAGCCGGACACGTCGCAGCCGGAAATATGAGGCATGGGGATTCTGTAAGCGGGAATCCCGTTGCGGATCCAGATGTCCAGATGATTCAGCGCGCAGGCGGAAACCTTGACCAGCACTTCTCCCTCGGCGGGCTTGGGCGTCTCCACGTCCTCGTACCGAAGCACCTCCACGCCGCCATGCTCATGAAACTGCACCGCCTTCATGACAGAGCGGGTGATGGGAATCGAACCCACGTCACTGGCTTGGGAAGCCAGAGCTCTACCATTGAGCTACACCCGCGTACATGGATGTACTGTCCCTGTTGCCTCAGCCCAAGGTTCGCCAAGGATGGCGAACCCTCCGATCCCAAGCAACAGGGACGCCCAGGATGTACTGTCCCTGTTGCCTCCGGGGTCAGGTTTGCCATGGATGGCAGACCCACCGATGTCCGCAACAGGGACGCCCAGGCGCCGAACTCACGTGCGCATGTGGGCGATATGTTTTTCAATGATCGACGGCACATCGCCGATCTGCACACCCTTGTACCAGGTCCCGTTGCTTCCGCCGTCCGGATAGACGGCGATGTTGGGACCCATTTCGCACAGCCCAAAGCACCCCGACCGGGCCACGCGCGTCCGGCCCTTCAATCCGTTTTTTTTCACGTACTCTTTCAGCGCCTCGACGATTTCCTTCGACCCGCGCTTGGCGCAACACGACCCCTCTTCACGGAAATTCGTGCAGACGCTGATCAGTTTTTCGTAGGGCTGGTGCTGTTCCATGCGGCAAACCTACGTGGCAGCCGGACGGCTGTCAAGAACGAGGCAAGCCGGCGCCGATTATCTCGCTCCGAAGTCCACCTGATCCAAGAGCAGAATCCGGCCGTCCGGCGTCAGGATTTCGAAACGCCCATCCGAGCGGCGGCGGCCGGGGACGGCTCCCGCCGAGCCGATCGGCGACAATCCCGCCGGTGTGGTTTTCAGAAAAACGAGGTATTCGCCGTTCTGAACAAACGCCGGCATGTCGTACGATTCGTACTTCACATCCGGCAGTTCTCCGCCCTCCACGCGAATGATCCAGATCGCGCGGGTGTCGCCCTTCAGGATTTGGTGAGGCTTGAGGTCCACCTGCGTTTCAACGAGGCTATCGGACGTGAGACTCACGCGCACGCCGGTCACCCGGCCGGCGGCCACCGCGTCTGACTGCGCGTATCGTTCGTTCAGGCCGGGCTCCGCTTTCGGCGCGGCGCCGAGATACTCGCGTATCTTTTGTTTGAATCCATCAATCCCGTAGTAGTTCACTTTCACGGGAACCTCGGCGCCGGTGTCGTCCATATGGACCACATGGGCGTCCGTCAGATCGCGTTTCAATACCGCCTTGCCGGCCGAGGTCACAGTTTGGTTGAAAATCCCCAGCGGCAGGCCGTATGGCCAGTATCGGCCGTCGAGCTTCTCCAGAAAAACCACCGCCACATCGCCGCGCGACAGCTTCGGCAGGCCCGGGCCGGCCCACTCCACGTCTTCGTGGACTCCGCCGGCGATGACGAACCGCGCAGCGGCTTTCACCTCCGTGTCCTCTTTCAGAGCCTCCATGAGACTCATCTCCACTTCCGTCAGGACTTCTCCCCGGCCGGAATCGTAAAAGCTCTTCGTGCCGGTGACTTCTCCGTAAACGATGGCCCGCGACTCCCGGGCCATCGTCGGAAGCTCGATGTTCCAGAGATGGATCGCCGCCGCAGGCTGAGTCCAGACCATCGCGCATATCCACACACACATCCATCTGCTCATGGCCCACCTCCGGGCATCTCAAAATCCGACTTCCGGTCCAGCCAGGACGCATAGCACCACTGGCCGTGGCCGGTCGCCGACTTTCCCTCCGACCGCTGCGATGCGGCCAGCATTGTGTCGGACTTGGCGCAACACGCCTCCGACGTTATCTTCTGCCCAGGATAATTCAGCAGGATCAGCCGGCGGTCGAAATCGGTCAGGTTTGGAATGTACTTGTAGGCCATGACGGAGTCGTCCTCGAAATAATGCGGGAATCCGATCGCGTGGCCGTTTTCGTGCAGCGTGAGATTCCGCAGATTGTCGCGCTGGGCGTAGTACTTGTCGGCATACCGGCTGTTGTATTCGATGAACCCGACGGGAGGATAGTAGGCCCAGCCGCCGATACCGCTCGGCAGCGTGTTCCAGCGCGCGAAGATTTTTTCATCCGTCTTTTCCGAAGACGCCGTGGCGCCCCGATAACACGACGTCAGCCTCGCCCCCTCAACCTTCGCCCAATCGTCGATCCCGATGCGGCCGTATTCGAGGAAGACGCCGCGCATGTATTCGGGCACGGCCGACACGTTCAGACGGTAGGTGAGCGGCATGTCGGCGTCGCGCCACCGGAAGGGCGACACCTGCGGATCGCCGGCCAGGGCCGGGCCGCAAACAACAAGCCATACGAAAACGCCAATGCAATATCGATTCATGATCGTCCAGCCTCCCGTATTCGACTTCATCGTACCACACCCACCCGGCCCTTTTGCACATGGCCGGCGGTGTCCTTCAACAAATACAAATACATCCCGCTCGCCGCCGGACGGCCGAAGCGGTTCGTGAGGTCCCAGCCGATGTGAGCGGTGGCGGCGCTTCCGCGCACGGACCCGTTGACGTCGCCTGACCCCTCGTTCTCGATTTCCCGGACGAGATCGCCGGACACCGCGTAAATCGTTACTTTCGCGGTCGCCGGAACGTATTCGAACACCACCCGGTTCGTCCCATAGGTGGCCAGATACGGATTCGGATACACCAAGAGTTCCGAAAAATCCGTGTACGTCGGCGCGGGGGCCGCCGGCGCCGGAGACGCAAGCGAGACGTAGATCGAGAAATGGTCGACGTCGGACACGACTTCTCCGCCAGTCTCATCCACGACCGCCGCCTCCTCGTTGAAGTTGCCGGTCTCGGGATCGTAGTGGGCGATTTTTGCCATCTCGCCGGATCTCAGGCCGGCCAGTGACAGCGCGATGCGGATTTTTTCGCGGAACCCGCTGTGAATCTCCTCGCCTGTCTGCGCGTCCACCAGCACGTACTCCCGGGCGGCCAATAGCCTCCGGCCGGCGGGCGCGGCGGCGCGTATCTCCTCGATATTGTCCGGTTCTCGCAGAGTGATATAAAACGGCCGGTCGATCGCGCCACCCGGCACATCGATCCGCGCCTTCTCCGTACCTTCTCCCGCCGACACTTCCTGCCGGATCTCCGGCGAATCGACCATTCGGCTGTGGCCTCTCTTCACGTCAATTTCCGCAGGCTCGATATTGGCCAAAAGGTACGTCACCCTGTCCTCATCAAGTTTCAAACGCGAGAAATGCGGGAATGACGCCCGTCGGTCCACGCGCACGACCACGTCATTCACCGAATCGGAGATGTCCGCCAGCTCGAATGCCCCGCTGTCCGACAGACGGGTTTCGGCGATTTTCCGGGGCCTCCCGTTTGTGACATCAAAGAACGTCACACGAGTCGAGAGGTCGGACTTGGGGACCGCGCCCCGGATGACGCGCCGTCGTTGAAACGCCGCGCCGCCCGGGGCATCAGAGATTTCTTCCACGGTCATCGCACCCGCCGGACTCCACTCTGTCATGCGGATGTCTTGGGCGATCGCTTTCAGGTCAATATCGCTTTGCCGGTTCAAGTCCATGCCGAGGACCAATCGCACCGCCGCCGATTCGCCGTTCTTGATAGGAATCTGTGTAAGATGGAGGACCGAATATGTCCCGAAGGTTTCGACGCTCGCGGCGCCACCGGGAATGCGCGCCTCCGCCAAGTACAATCCATCATGAATGGACCGATACATGTCCATCAGAATGCCGGAGCTATCCGGATTGTAAACGACGCTCTTGATCTCGATGAATGCCTTGTGATCGCGCCGAACGGCGCCCGGCGCCCCCAACTCAACAACTTCGTCGGACACTACGTATGACATGCTCGAAAGACCCACCGGGCCGGCGTCGTCTTTGACGAGCCTGTACTGCCCCGACACTCCCACATTCTTCTCCGGCCAATTCAGCTCCTGCACGACGCGAAGCTCGACCGTCACCGAGGCGTTCTTCTGCGCGGCCTCCCAGGCGGCGTTGGTGACGATCGTCAGCCGGACCGCGCGCGTGTCGACCGCCGCCATCTCTCCGATGGCGGCCGTGTCGAGATACGCCGTTTCCACGTATTCCGCGCCGCGGATCACGAACACGCCCACGATGACGCCCGCGGCCACGTCTTGCGGGTTCTTCGACATGTTCCGCAACTGGTACGTCTCCGACTTTGCGGTTCCCTGCCCGCCGGACGGATACCACGAGAGCGTCGGTCTTAACCTCCCGGAGTCCGGCACGCTGATGCTGACGGTATCCGAAAACCATGACTCATTGACGTGCCATGCGTCGTCCAACGATGTCAGACGATAATAGTAGGCGCGGCCGGGCTGCACGTCCGTGTCCAAAAACTCAGCGCCTGGCTGGGGCACGCGAGCCCGCAACGTGGCCTCGGACGCCCACTGCGTCGTGTCCGGCCGATCCACCAGGCGGTAGATCCGCACGCCGGTGAACCCGCTGAGCGATCCCGGATATTCCTCGTCCACATCCGGATTCCTCCACCGAATCAGGATCGCCCCCTGCGCCGTCGTTTCCGCGCGGATCTCCGCCGGCGCGCGGGGCGCCACCGTGTCCATGCCCTCCGGCGTGTCGACCAGCCCGAGCCTGTACGGAATGAACTCCGGAATCGCGGCCGACCCGGCCATCCTCTGCCGGATCGTGACTTCATCCGTGGTTCCCCACCAGTTGCGCGCCACGGACAGAGGACCGCCGGCGGCGTTCGAAATGTAACTGACCCGGTTGGATTTGAAATTGTTCTTGAAAATCACATGGTCCCCGGTCCCGCCGGAAATCCAGACGCCGGTGTCGTTCTCGTAAATGTCGTTCAGGACGACGCGGTTCCCGCGGCCGTTCCGGATCTCCACGCCGGCCGCCGTATTCTGTCCGAACGCGCAGGCGGTCAGTAGATTCTGATACGATCCGTCCAGAATCAGGCCGGCCGCCGCATTCGATTCGGAGATGATCCCCCACAGAAGATTCGAATCCGAATTCGTGTGGAGACGCATCCCGTGGCCGCCGTTGTGTCGCGCGGCGACGCCCCATATCCAGGAGGAATCGACGTTTCTCCACTCGATGCCGGTGAATCCGTGATGGACGGCAAAATTCCGCAGGACCAGGCCGACACGATCGGACGCGTACAACCCGCGGGCCTTCTGTTCAGCAGACGTATCGCCCGCATCAATCACCGTCTGGTCCCATGCGCTCCATGAGCCGGCGCCTTCCAACCAGATGCGATCCTTGTCGATGACCACCTGTTCGGGATAGAGCCCGATGTCGGCGAAAATCGTATCCCCCGGTCGTGCCAAAGACATCGCTTTCTGAATGGTTCGGAACGGCCGGAACCGCGTGCCGTCGCCGATCTCATCGCTGCCGGCCGCATAAGTGAACTTGTCCCCCACAATCCGATCGTCATTCACGTACAGGCCCTTTGCGCTGTCCGGAGGGGAAAGAACCTCCACCCGGCAGGTGTCGAAATCCGAGAGGTTGTCGTTGTCCGTTACTGTCAGCCACGTGGTATACACGCCGGGCTGGAGATAAGCGTGACTGGCCTGCGGCCCGGACGCCGTGGATCCGTCGCCGAATTCCCACCGGTAATCGACGATGACGCCGTCGCGGTCGCTCGACCCGCGGCCGTCAAACTTCACCGAGGTCCCGACGACGGTGCGATCGGTGTCGGGCGAGCACATGGCATTCGGCGGAATCCCGGTCCGGTCGCAGGTAAACCCCATTCTGGCCACATGCTCGTAGCCGCCCACCACGGCCGTCAGATACAGATACTCCTTTCCGTCCTTGGGATCGCTGAAAAGCTGCACGCTTGTGATGTCGCTGACTTGCGCCGGCAGGTGGGTCGCGTCGAACAATTTCTCGCGCCCTTCCCATGCAATCCCATCGGCGCTGTACGCGCGGCATACGGAGGTTTTTTCCGGATGCTGGTAACCGAGGTAGTACATCACATAAGAGTCCGACCCGATTTGGCGGACCGAGGGATACATCACCTGCACCGATTCGAATTCATGGCCGGGCTCGGCGCTCGCGGCAAGAACGCGCTCCCGACTGCGGGCTCTCCATCTTTGCCCGCTTTCGTCCCAATCGAGTTTCGCCAAGCCGATCGACTGCGGATGGTCCGCGAACTCGCTCGTGCTGTTGAGACCTCCGTACCAGAGCCGGGCCGTCAGACTGTCGGAGGATGTCAAGAAGGCGGCCGTTCGCTGAGTCATGGTCGACTCCCAGCTCTTGGGGTCATCCGTTCCCTCCAGCAGGGTGATCTTGGAACTCCAGGCGCCCTCCGCGGTCTGGTAACGGTACGTGAGATAGGACGCCAATCGCTTCATATGAATTTTGGGATAGTCCTCCTGGATGAGATCCAGACGCGTTCCAACCCTTGCAAGCGCCATACCCTGTCCGACATGGGCCACCCCGTATGTCTCGTCCAGAACTCCACGGTGCGTCCATCGAACACCGTCCTCGCCCTCGGCATAAGAGACCATGTTATGGGAGAAGTTCGGCATTTCTCCCGGAGGCGTGTCGATACCGAGTTTCTCGAGGTCGGCCCGCGATCCCGCGTAGTCCCGGCGCACGTGATAAAACATCTTGTACACGCCGCCGTCATGGAGGACAAACGGATATCCGACATATCCGGTCGGCATCGGCGTCTGGCTTGGACGGAAGACAATCTGAAACGACGACAGATTGGGGGCACAGGGTTTGCCCGTTCCCGGTGGCGCGGTGTCGACCACGATCTGCACGCTGTCCTCATCGATCAGTCCGTCGTTGTCGATCACCGTCAGCGTGACGGTATACGGACCCGGCTTCTCGTAAGCGTGACCCACGATGCTGTCCCCCCCGAGACCCCCATCGCCGAAACTCCAACGGTAGGCAACGATCCTGCCGTCGGCGTCGGAGGACGCGCCGCCATCCAACGCCAGCGGGAACTTCATGATTGCTCTGGTGTCCGCCGAAATCCGCGCCACCGGGGGATACAGGCGCTGCGGCGATTCCGGCGTCGTCGGGTCGAACCGGATCACATAAATGTCGCCCTTGCCGCTCCGGAACGACACGTACGCGATTTTTTTCACGTCCGGGCTGAACGCCGGATACAGGTCATCCGCCAGGTCGTCCGTGAGTTGCCGCGCTTCGCCGCCTTCGGCCGGCGCGTACCAGATGTTGAAATTACCCAGGAGCTCGTCGTACAGCTTCATCACATGCTCCAGCCCCGACGTCACGCCGCCGAAATCGTCGATCTCGATCAGCGCGCCGCCCGTGGCCTTGGTCAGAATCCGCAACGGCTCCGGGTTCGAGGGATACAAAGCGTTGGACACGAACACCCCGAATATCTGGATGTTGTTCTCCGTGGCGTACCGGATCACGTCCGTCATCGTTTTCTTGCTCGAATTGTCCCATCCGTCGGACACCAACAGCGCCATCCGGCGGCCCGGCCGCGCCGCCAGCCGGCCCAGCGATTCGAAGAGCGCGTCGTAGATCGCCGTCGCGCAGCCGAAGGTTCTCGTGCCGCAGGCCTCAGTCAAGAGTTTCTTGTCTTCCGTGAAATCCTGTATCGTCTTCACGCGCTGGTCGAACTTGGTCACCGCCACCGACACGCCCGCCGCAAGGTTCTCGAGAAACCGGCCGGCGCCGCTGGACAGCTTCAAGAATGATTCGTCGTCCACGCTGCTGCTCTCGTCCAGCACGAGGCCGATCGACGTCTTCTCGGAACTTCCGTCCGCCAGCCTCTCCTTCGCTCGGCGGTTTGAGTGGAACGTGATGTATTTCCCGTCCGCCGACCAGTGCGGATGCGCGTCGTAGGCGGCGTTCTCCGTCAACCGCAGAGGCTCGCCTGAACCGCTCGCGTTCTGAACGTAAATGTCGTAGTTGCCGGCGCGGTCGGAATGGAACGCGATCTTGCGGCCGTCCGGCGACCACGTGGGTTTGTTGTCCTCGCCTTCCCATCGCGTCAGTTGCGCGGCGCGGCCCGTGCTGTCCGGCTTGCCGTCGCCGTTGCCGTCGACCGGCTTGGACCAGATGTCGAAATTTCCGGATCGCTTTGATCCGAACGCGATTGTTTTTCCGTCCGCCGACCATGCCGGAAACTGGTCGTTGGCGTATTCGGCCGTGAAAGGAATGATCGCCGCAGGATTGGCCGTCTCCAGAATGTAGATGTTCAGCGAATCGGTCGTCCCGACCTTCCGGCCCGAAAAGGCCACGTACTTGCCGTCCGGCGACTGGACCGGATAGAGCTTGACGTACGGCGCGGGCGGCGTGGGCGGCGGGGGCGGAGGCGGTGGTGGAGGCGGCGGGGGCGGCGGCGGGGGCGGCGGTGGAGGCGGGGGCGGCACGACTTTGAACGTGGCCCGGCCGGCGCGCGTGCCGTCCTCCACCACGACCTCGTATTCCGTCACGGCCGACGGCGCCGGAAATTCCGGAAACCGGAACCGGCCGTGCAGAGACAGCATCACGGTCGCCATCGACGTGGAACCCCGATAGAGCGTCGCCACGCCGGGGTAAACATCCTCGCCTGTGGTATAGGCCGCCGACCCTTCCACCGCCACGGGATCGCCGGGGTCGGCCATGTAGAGCGCCGGCACCGTCACGATGATGAGCTTGATCGGCGGCGGAGGCGGCGGGGGCGGAGGCGGCGGGGGCGGAGGCGGCGGGGGCGGAGGCGGCGGAGGCGGTGGAGGCGGCGGCGTATCCGTGCCCTTCACCACGAACAAAATCTCGGCATCCTCGGCCCGCTTGCCGCTGTGCCATTTCGACGCCACGATCGGATAGGCGCCCGTGGCGGCCGGCGCCGAAAAAACCCGCGTGAATTTCTTTTCGGTCGCGCGATACACGCCTTCCCAGTGTTCCTTCGAGACACTATTCTCAATCAATACCGTGTCGTCCTGATCGCCGGTCGACAGGCCGGAGTAAACCAGCGTGCCCCAGGCCGTCACCACCGCGCCCGGCGATACGACGCTCGTGTCCAGATTCAGTTCGAGCGCGAGATCGTCTTTCGGCTCGCTCGGCGTGTAGACCGTCAGGAGCACCGACGTTTCGCCTTCGCCGTAGCGGTCCTCCATCCAGATCGAGACGCGAAACTCTCCGGCGCTCGTCGGAACCGGGACCGCGACCTCGTCCCGCTCCCGCGCGTCCTTCCCCTCGCCCAGAGGCGCCGCCGTCCACGCCGTCTCCCACACCGCGCCGCCCGTCAGCGCGTTCGTCACGGTCACGCGCGTCGCGCCCTCGCGATAGAGCGCATAGCCTTTCGGATGCCGCGGCCGCGCCGTCAACCAAACCCGGGCCGGCGGCGGGAGACTCTTCAACCACGACGCTTCGTCCGGCACGATCGCTGTGTCCAGATGCGCGTCGATGACGATGGAGTCCGACAGGATGGTCAATCCGATTTCCGCGGTGTCCGCCGACAGGCCGTCGTCCACGGTGAGCTGATAGGTTTCGAAATCGGCGCGCGGGAGCGCGGCGACGCTCGAAAATTCGCCGAGAATGTTTGTTTTTCCCGTCCAGACCGCGCCTGACCCCGTCGTCGACCGGATGGCCGCCGGCGCTTCCACCACCTGGATCTGATTTTCAATGTATATGCCCTTGCCCCGCACCGTCGGCGTCAGGCGGGCCGGAACGATCGAGTCCGATACGCCGGCGGTCACCTTCACGTTCAGCGGCCGCACCGTCGCGATGAGTTGCGTCTCCCCGGTTCCGCCGTACGAATCCACCGCCCGGAACTGCAGCGTGTACGTGTCGACCCTGTTCGGCGAAAAGAATTGCATGACGAAGTATCCGTCGTACGAGGGATCGAAATAGTCCTGCACCGCTTTTTCATATCCCGGCGGGCTCGACGTGCAGCTCACCGTCGCGGCTTCGACTGCGCCGCCGTCCGGATAGTACAGGTGCCCGAAGAAATTCAGGAGAAACATCCGGTACGGATCGGTCTTGTCGGCAAAGCCCTTGACGATCAGCGGCCGGTCCTTCACCACCTGGTCCGTCTCCGATCGGCCTTTCAGCTCAAACCGGTCGGTGACCGTCGCGCGGATCCGGTAGGTGTCCGGCGTGCGAGGAGCGGCGCCGTTCCAGGAGAATCGGCCGCCGTCGTCGCGCGTCAACGACAGCGTCCCCAAGGGGCCAACGCTGTCCATCGCGAGGTCCACGCGGCCTTCCTCGACGGGCCAGCGACGGTCCGCATAGACATAGATCGCGTCGCCGGTGATCCCGAAGGGCCGCCCGCGCCAGACGGCCGGCGAATCCGGCCGCATCGTCACTTCGATTTTCAACGGATTTCCGTAGGAAAAATCCAGCATCACAAGGTCGCGCTGCACGCTCGCGGTTTCAAACCCGTCGCCGGCCGTGACCTGCACCGGCATCGTCCCGGCCCGATCCGACGCCTGGATCAGCGCGAGATACCGGCCGGCGGTGTCGGTCCGGACGGAGACAGGCTCCGGATACCAGGACGGCGAGATCGCCACCGGCGCGTCCTTAAGGGGCGCGCGCGTGGTCCGGTAAACCGCCGTGCCCGACACCGACGTGTAGGCGCCGGTGAAAACGACGGGCGGTAAAAGTTGCTCGGTCAGCTCCACCGCCTGCCCGCGAAGCCGCAGCTCGGCGTGCGTGACCGCGCTGGTGAAACTGTCGGACACTTGCGCGTGGACATGGTAAAGCCCCGGTTTGCCCGCCGATACGCCCGGAACCGAATAGGCGCCGGTCGAGTCGGTGAGCGCGAAATATTTCCTGAAGGTCTCCTTGATCTCCAGCGTCACCTCCCGGTTGACCACCGGAAGGCTGTCCTCATAGACCGCGCGGCCGAACGCGCGGACAGGTTCTTGCGCGAATGTTTCCGTGGGGTCGAGATCGATCGTCAGTACGATTTTCTTGGCCTTCACCGTAATCGGCGTCTCGGCGCGCGCGATCAAGCCCCACGTGTCGGTGACCGCCGCGTGCAGCCGATACTCGCCGGGAACGCTGGGCGCCGGAAGCTCGGCGTAGAATTGCCCGGAGGCGTTCGTGACCGCGCTGACCGACCTACCGGTCCCGAGCACCCAGATCGTCACCGGCAAGCCGGCGCCCAGCGCGCCGAAGTTATATCGCGCCTCGCCGCGTACCTCCACAGTCGCCTGGTCCGGGAACATCTCCGTCGGCTTCGCCTCCAGCGTCACGGCGAGACCCGGAACCCACACCGTCACGCATTCCCTGGCAGACCGCCCGGACGTTTGCGCGTGCAAACAGACCGAATATTTTCCCGGCGTATCCGAGGGCGGCGTCCACTCGCCCAGCTTGGCGTCGAACAGTATCGTTTTCAACCCGTTCACGCTCTCGATCAGCGTCGTCTCTTGTGGGTTCGTCTCCGGCGCTGCCTCTATTCGGTATCCTTCCGCCGGCGCCTGGGTCATCTGATCGGCTTGAACCAGGGCAAACACGCCGCCGATGATCGGCACCTTCCCGCGCACCACCTCCAGCGCGCCCGGCGCAGCCAATCGCGCCACGCCGAGGACATCGCCCTTGCCGCGCGCGCCCGTGTCGGCCGACAGCTTGACGATCGCCCCGCCGGTGTCCGGGATGCCGTCGCTGTCCGAGTCCACCGGTTTCATGAAAATGTCCCATTCGCCCGCGCGGTTCGACGCGAACAACAAAAACTTCCCGTCGGCCGACCAGCTCGGATAAAGATCCAGCCAATCGCCGTCCGTGACCCGGTGCGCCCTGGGAATGGAATCCTCCAGCGTGATCACGTAGACCAGCCACGAATCGCCCGACCGGCCCGCCATCACGAGCTTCGTGAGGTCGGCCGACCACGAAAAATGCGCGGTGTCGAAATGCGGGACGGCCATCCGCGCGTACAGGCCGGTCTTTGGGTCCTTGAACAAAACCTGATCCGCGCCCGGCGCCCAGAGCGCGCGCGTGTCGCCTGCCGCCGTCATGATCGCCACTTTGGCATGCACCGGAACTTCGGCCGGACCCCACGTCGTTTCGTTGCCGTCGGAATCCGACGCGACCAGATAATAATGAATGGCGGGACCCACCGCGTCCTTTTCGGTCAGCGCGGCTTCGAAACGGTTCGACAGCGTGTACGTCATCGGCCGGACGAAATGCGACGAAGCTCCCGCCGGTTTGTGATGCAGCCGCATCGCCTGAACGCCGTGGTTGTCCAGCGCGATCGCCGACACCACGACCGGCAGGCCCTCGATCAGCGCGTCCGGCGGCGTTCCGAGCGCCGTGTGCCGGATCGTCGGAGGCGACGTGTCGGCCGGAACCGGAAACCCGTTCGGCAGACTCGCCGATCCGGGAGTACGGCCGCCCGCCGGCCGGTTGCCGGCGGAGTCGGTCGCGTCGATGTAGTATTCAACCGCCGGCGACACGACGGCCGATGCGGGAATGAGCGCGATGTAGGAGTCGGCGCCGGACGGCATCATCGGCGCCGTGTCGAAGAGAGGCTTTCCGCGCGGCCGGAAGAACAGCGTCGCGCCGGCGACGCCGACGTCGTCGGTGATTCGCGCCTCGACCCGCACTGGCAGATGCGCCGGCTGCGCGGCCGCCACCGGATCGTGCGCCACAAACGGCGGCGTGCGGTCGACGTACACGACCTTGACCTCGTGCGGCGCCGCCGCGCTCCCCGGCTGGCCGGTCGGGGGCTGGTTGCCGGCGGTGTCGGTGGCGGAAAAATAATATTGAATGGCGGGCATCCGGACGGCCGGTCCCGGGATCGTCGCCTGATACTGCTGGTTGGGACCCGCCGTCATTTCATACGCCGTGTACCCGGACTCTCCCCGCATCCGCACATGCGCCGTCGCCGACTTCACGCCGACGTCGTCGGTCACGGTCGCGGCGATCGTCATCGGCAGGCCCGAATCGGCCTGCGACGGCGGCGTGTGCTGAACCACCGGGGGCGTGCGGTCCTTCATCGCGATCGTGTAGACCGGCGTGAACGACCAGTTGCCTTTCGCGTCCCGCGCCCGCAGCGAGTACTCGACCGCCGGCGGCTCGACGGTCGACTTGGGAATGACGCCCTCGTACAGCGTGCCGCCCAGATACGACATGATCGACTCGGTGAACGTCGCGTCGCCCTTTCGACGGTACGACAGAATGCCGCTGTGCACGGCGACGTTGTCGGTCACGGCGGCCAGCACGCTCACCGAAATTCCCGGGTCCACCTCGCGGACTGGAAAATGCGTGATGACCGGCGGCGTGTCGTCCGCCGCGGCGCCCCGGGCCGCCATCACAGCGGCCGGAGCGTCGATCCGGCCATAGCCGAACACGTTGTCGAAGCCGGCCGACCCGAGATCGACCGCCGTCGACCGCAAAATCTCCCGGACTTCCTCGTTGGTCAGCGTCGGGTTCACCGACAGAAGCAGGCTGGCGAGGCCCGCCGTGTAGGGCGAGGCGAACGATGTTCCGTTGACGGATTTGTATCCGCCGCCGACCGTGGTCGTCAGGATTTCCTGGCCGGGCGCCGAAACGTCCACCCAACTGCCGTAACTCGAAAAATACGCCTTCTGGTCCGACCGGTTCGTCGCCACGACGCCGATGACTTCCGGATAGGCGGCCGGATAGACGGGCGTTTGCGTGTACGAATTGCCGGCGGCCGCGATCAGGACCACGCCCTTCGAGTAGGCGTACTTCAGCGCGTCGTGCATCGCCGGCCAGCCGCCGAATCCGCCGAAACTCATGTTGATCACGCGCGCGCCCTTGTCCGTCGCGTCCCGCAACGACTGCACGATCGCCCAGATCGACAGCGACCAGTCCCCCACCCGGTACGGCAGTATCTTGCACTTCCAATTCGTGCCCGCCACGCCCGTGCCGTTGTTCCCGATCGCGCCCACCACGCCGGCCACCATCGTGCCATGGCCGCCGACGTCCCACGGGTCGGGATCGTTCGCGTAATAGTCGTAGCCCGGCAGAAACTGCCCGGAGAGGTCCGGATGGTTCGGGTCGCGGCCCGTGTCGATGATGCCGACAATCACGTTCACGTCGCCGGTCGTCGTGTTCCACGCTTCGGGCAGCCGCATTTTTTGCACGGCCCACTGCTCCTCCAGCATCGGATCGTTGGGCGTCAGGACCGGCTCGTAGAGTCCGTGCGGATGCGCGTACGCGACGGCGCTCTGCGCCGACAAATCGGCGAGGACGGCCTTAAGATCGAGCGTCGACGGAATCTGCATCCGGACCAGCCGCGACCCGTTGTCCACGCCGAGAACCTTCGCGTTGTGCCGCAGGATAAGCTGGTTGATCGCGTTGGGGACAACTTCCGGCGCCATCGCCGGGTCCAGTTTCAGGATCAATTCGTCCTTCACAACCTTCACGTCCGTCCCGCTCGCGTCGTCCCGGTACAGCATCTCCCGGATCGCGGGCGGGACCACCAAGAGGACCGTCGAGTAATCCCGCGACCGGTACGCCCGGCCGTCCGCATACTTCGCCTCGAAAAAGTAGCTGAGCCCCAGCGGCGACAGTTCCCCCGGCGCAAGGTCCGCCTGCCAGGACGCCTGCATCGTTTTCACGGTGTAGGTTGCCCGGTCCGGGCTTTTGTAGAAGAGTTGCACGGAGGAGACGCCGGCGGCTTCGGTCAATTGCGCCGATATCCGCAACGGCTGATCGATCAGGTGGCTGTCCTTGGGAGTGTGCAAAAACCGCGCTGCATCGAGGTCGGCGGCCCACCCCCACGCGCCGACCCCCAGCGCCATATATATTAATATGGAGAGGCGAAGGAGGGTCACCGCACCGTCACCGTCAGCCGGTGGGCGGCGCCGAAGACGTCACCCGGATTGTAGGCGTAGCTGAGATCGAGCGCTGAGAACCGAAACCCGATCCCGGCGTTGTAGGGGGAGGTCAGGGGCGTTTTCGTGCGGTAGCCCGCCCGAAGCTTCAACCCGCTGAAAAGCGTCAACTCCGCGCCGGCGGCCGCCTGGACCGGTTGGCCCCGGTATTGGACGGCGTCCGCGCCGAGTTTCAAAAATCCAAGATGATAGCCGATCCCGGCGCGGGCCGCGCGCGGCAGTTCGTCCTGCTGCGCAATAAACGTCGCCGGCCGGCCGACGTTGAGAAGCGACGCGCCGAGAGAGAGACCCGGCAGCGGCGTCAGGTACCGGACCCCAAAATCGGCCGCCGCAGCCGACGATTCATGCGCATCGATCTTTTGACGGATGGTCTTTCCGAACATGCCCAGCGACAGCGGCCCCACATGCCCGTAGAAACCGGCTCCGGCCGCAAACGACGTCGAGCCGTACGTTCCCAGACGATTGCCGTTCTGGTCCGTACGCTCTGTGCGGTCGAACACGATGCCGTTTCCGCGGATCACCAAACCGGCCTTCGGCCCAAACGGGATTCCCAGCGCGATCTCTTCGAGCGACACGCCCTCGTAGAGCAGGGCATGCGTCGCCGTAAGCGTCATGCTCTTCATCTGGACACTCGCCGGATTGTAGGACACAAACGAAATGCCGTCCGCCAGCGCCGTCACCGCCTCCGCCTGCGCCAGCGCCTGGGCCTGAGTGCCCACTTTTAGAAAATCCGCAGTCGTCGTGCCCGCACCATCCTCCCTCGCGACCGCCGGACCAGTCGCTATGAGAACCAGCACAATTGACTGCAAAACCACCCGCTTCTTCTCCACCATGACCCCCCTGTCTCCCTCCCGTATACGTCTTATTCAGCAATAAATGAGCATGGGCATCCAACCGCCAAGAAATCAATGTAATCTTCTATATATAAAGAGGTTATGATATATGACCCCGCAACGAAAAAATGCCCCGCTGTATAAAAAATCACACTCTAAATGTGATTTTAGATACACAACTTGACGAGGTTCAGACCTCCAGCCGAACCGCAAAATCTCCACGTTTGATTGTCTTTTTGGACCTTCCCCCAAGGACGAGAAACCTACCCGAGTATCCGAACGCCTCTATTCTATCGCACTATTCGCCGATGTCAAATTTGTTTCGCAGAGTTGAAATCAATGTTCTCCCATTCTACGATTTAAAATGTGTCCGGCGGGGTCGAATTTAGAAAAGTGGGCTGGTCTCGCGGATCTCCTGCAGGAGCCATTTATCACCGGACTTTTCGAGACGGAACAGCGCGACGCCCGTGGCGGATTCTTCGGCGCCGGTCGCATACACGCGCCAGCGGCGCTGCCAGCGGAACGTCAGTTCGATCACGTTGTCTCCGGGGACAAACCCCGATGCCCACACGCCCTCGTACTTGATCGCGTCCACGCGGTCGTACAACGCGCGGACTTGATTCTCGAAGGCGATCCGGTCGCCCTTGAAGTTCGGGCTGAGGCGTTGCATGAATTTCAATATGTCTTCTTCCGCGTACACGTTCAGAATCTCTTTCACCGCAGCCTCCGCCTCGTCGCGCTTGGCCACCACCTCCGGCGCCGGGCCGCCCCATTTCAGCGCCGCGTCCGCGCGCCAGACCGCTTCGCGGTAGTTCTGCGTCGTGATCTCCTCCTCCGTTTTGTTCGACGTGTACGACAGCGTGAAACTCCCATCATCCTGAATGAACTTCTGCACAACGTACGCGCACTTCCAGTTTATCGTGCGGATGTCGCTGTTGACGTTGTCGTTGTCCGTGAGGCCGAGACTGTAGTCGATATTGAGCCGCTCGTCGTCGTTCACCTTTGTCTGCGCGCCGGCCCCATACTGCCGCTGGTGCGACCGGCCCGCGGCGTCGATGGATTTGTCGCGCGTGCGCGTCGCGTTCAGCGTGAGGTCGGTCGAGAAGGGCTTCTTCGGATACAGGAACACTTTCCACGGAATCTCCTTCAGGCCGTACGTGAGTCCGTTGCTGGCGTTGCGCCGGTCGCCCGTCGCCGCCGTCTTTTCCTGCGTGATCTGGTATCGGTAGAATGTCGAGAACGTGTGGCGGCCGCTCGATGTCGAGAGCTGATAGTTCTGGTTGTTGATCGCGCTCTTCACCGAATTGTCGCTCGCCTTTGTGATGTTCTGGCCGAACGCGGTCGAGACGTTCATATTTTTCCGAGCGGTGTTCCACAATTCACC
>MFPR01000025.1 GCA_001784175.1 Candidatus Lindowbacteria bacterium RIFCSPLOWO2_12_FULL_62_27 | reverse complement strand
CCGGGAGGCCGGAGTCCGGTTGTCGAATTCGGCGACAGGCGACACGGTCACCGGCAACGCCGCGCGATGGAACCGCCAGTACGGTATCCATCTGGATGTGGCCTCGAAGAACTCCATCACCGCCAACACGGTGAAGTGGAGCGACACGGTTGGCATCTATCTTTCCGCCGGGGATACGAACACGATTGACAGCAACACGTGCGACGTGAACGGGGATGGGATCAAGCTCTCGGCGAGCCACGGCAACACTGTTAGATCGAACGAGGCAAAATCAGACACATACAACGGCATCGTGTTGTCGGCATCCGGAAATAATGTGTTGGAAAGCAACGTCTTGCAATTCAATCTGGAAATCGGCATCCAGTTGGCGGACACATCCAACGCCAATACCGTGCGTTACAATCTGATACACCAGAACACACAGACGGGTCTGCGGTTCTGGGTATCGGACTCGAACGTGGTCACGCAGAACGACATTTCCGGCAACGACACAGGTGTCTTGTTCTCCGGCGCCTCGATCGGAAATGTCGTCACCAAAAATTATCTTTCCGGCAACATCGTCAATGACGTCTACAACGCCGCCGGCCTCGCCCAGACTCTTACCCGCAACTGGTTCGGATCGGCCGATTCAGCGGCGATCAAGGTGAAGGTGAGCGACACGGCGAGCGTGTGGACGCCCTGGCGGCTTGCGGTGATCGATACCGGCGCCGGCGCCGACACGACTGCGCCGGCCGCGCCGGATACGGTGGCGGTGGTCGGTGCGCCGAGCGACACTTCTATCATCATCGAGTGGAGCGCGGTGAGCACGCTCGAGGAGGTCAACGGCGGGTCGGCGGGTGTGGCGGGGTATCGCGTGTACCGCAGCGCCGTCAAAGACACGTCGTCGTGGACGCAGGTCGCGCAGGTGTCGTCGTCGACCATCCGGTATCAGGACACAAGCGTTGCGCTCCTGACGAACTACTACTACCGCGTGACGGCGTTCGACACGGCGACGTTCGTGAACGAGTCGTTCTATTCAGATTCACAGCCGTACGATTCCGCGCAGATGCAATCGACGGTGAACTGGTATGTCAACGACACGTCCACGTCAGGCGACAGTTTCACGACGGCGGTCGGGTCGGATGTCACAGGGAACGGAAGTCCGGCGAATCCATGGAGGAGTCTGGTGAAGGCGATGCAGCTCGCGACGGCCGGGGACACGATCTTCATCGACGCCGGGCTGTATGACTCGTTTGTGACTGTGAACGGCACGGAGACGGTCGGAGTCAACATCGACAAGGACAGCATCACGCTCATCGGCAAGGACTCGACGTCGACGGTGATCGACCCGCCGGGCGCGAACACACTCATCAGCCTCTACGGCATCTACGCCGACACGCAGGTCGGCCTGCGAATCACGAACCTCGGTGTGAAGGACGCGTACAACGGCATCTATTTCATCAACGTGGACCGGTCGACGATTTCGAATGACAGCGCCGGTATTTGCGGCTATGCGGGAATATATCTTTCGAACGGTTCCGACACGAATACGGTAAGCGGCAACAGGACCGATTCGAACGCGGTGTGGGGCATCGCTTTGAATTCGAGTTCAAACAATACGGTAAACAACAACACGGTTAATTTGAATTCGCAGTACGGCATCGAGTTGGCTGCGAGTTCGAACGGCAACACGGTGAGCAACAACACGGCCAGTTCAAATACGAACTACGGTATCTCTCTGAATTCGAGTTCAAACAACACGGTGAGCAACAACACGGTCAGTTCAAATGTGCTCGCCGGCATCCGTCTGGCTTCGAGTTCGAACAACACGGTGGTTCAAAATGACGTGAGGAACAACACGGAGTACCAAATTTCCATCGCGTTGGCGTCCTCATCCGACACTGTCCAGAAGAACAACATCGTTCCGTCCGGGACGAATCCCGACAGCGGGGTCTATAACGGTTCGACTTCGGCGACCAACAAATTCACATTCACCCGTAACTGGTGGAACTCGACCGATACGGCGCGGATCAAGCAGATGATATTTCAGGCATCGAACGGCGATTCCGTGATCTGGCAACCGTTCCGGCTGGGGCAAGTCGACACGGACGCGGGCGCCGACACAACCGCCCCGAAAGCGCCGGACACGGTGGCGGTGCTGGGGCCAAGCGACACGATAATCACAATCGCGTGGGGCGAATCGACGACGCAGGAAGATTCAAACGGCGGTGCCGTCGGCCTCGCGGGATACCGCATATACCGTAGCCTTGTGAAAGACACGTCATCATGGCTCAAGGTGGCGGACGTCTCATCGGTGACGACGCAGTGGACGGACACGGCCGTGACGCTGGGCGTGAACTACTTCTACCGAGTGACGGCATACGACACCGCCTCTCCATATCTTAATGAGTCATTCTACAGCGACAGTCAGCCATTCGACAGCGCACAGGCCGTATCGCAGGTGAACTGGTACGTGAACGACACGTCGATTTCAGGCGACGTGTACACCGGCGCGGTTGGCAGCGACACAATCGGCCTCGGCACCATCTCGTTCCCGTTCCGGAGCATCCCGATGGCAATGCGGTTCGCGACGGCGGGCGACACCATCTACATCGACGCGGGATTGTATGACTCGTTCGTGCGTATCGGCGCGACGGAGACAGCTGGTGTGAACATCACGGTGGACAGCATCACGCTCGTCGGTAAGGACTCGGCATCGACCATCATCGACCCGCCGGGGGCCAAGACGCTCTCCGGCCTCTACGGAATATATGCGGACACGCAAGTCGGGCTTCGGATTCAGAACATCGGCGTGACGGGGGCGTATCACGGTATTAAACTTGTCAACGTCGATAGTTCGACGTTGACCGGGGACAGTGCAAGTTCAAACGGGGGATACGGCATCTTTCTGGAGAACGGCAGTTCCGGCAACACGCTCACCTCGAACGCCGGTTCGGGCAATACGAGCAACGGTATTTACCTTACGTCATCGAGCAACAACACACTCACATCGAACACCACATCGGGCAATTCGAGTTCCGGGGTTGCCCTATTCGCGTCGAGCAACAACACGCTGATATCGAACACCAGTTCGGGCAATTCGACCTACGGCATTTACCTCACGTCGTCGAGCAACAACACGCTGACATCGAACGTCAGTTCTGGCAATTCGAACGTGGGGATTTACCTCTACTCGTCGAATAGCAACACGCTCACCTCGAACAGAAGCTCGGGCAATTTGAGTTACGGGTTTCACATCGATGCGTCGGTCAGTAACACGCTCGCCTCGAACACCGCATCGGGCAATTCGGGCGTGGGGATTTACCTCCTCGCGTCGAGCTACAACAATCTCACCTCGAACACCAGTCGGAACAATGGGACTGCGGGATTCGGTCTGACCGACGACGGCGGAGGAAGTGGTTCCAGTTTCAACGTCTTCCGCCAGAACACCGCGGACTCGAATGCCGGTTGGGGATTCTTGATCGATGACGGCGGCACGCCGACCTCTACAGGCGATACGTTCTCCAAGAACATCGGCATCACCTCACCGTATGCCGCCTATATCGACTCGGGCGTCCGTAACGCGACAGGGAGCCGGTTCGACTTCACCCGCAACTACTGGATGCGAGGCGGGGTCGGGACGACCGACTCGACGGTCATCAGGGGAATGATCAAAGGTATCGGCGCCGACTCGATCGCCTTCACGCCGTTCCGGCTCGGCGCGGTGGACACGACCCCTGGCGCCGACACGAGCGCGCCGAAAGCGCCGGATACGGTGGCTATCATCGGTGCGCCGAGCGACACGACAATCAAGATCGAGTGGGCGGCGGTCACGCTGGGCGACGAGGGGACGGCGGGACAAGGGGACTTGGGGGGATACAGAGTCTACCGAAGCGCGGTGAAGGACACGTCGCTGTGGCTGCAGGTGGCGCAGGTGACGGCGCCGACGGCGCAGTGGACGGACACAAGCGTGGTGCTGGGTCAGGTGTACTACTACCGCGTGACGGCGTACGATACCGCCTCTCCATATATAAATGAGTCGTTCTACAGCGACAGCCAGCCGTCCGATACGGCTATGGCGGCGTCGCAGGTGAACTGGTACGTGAACGACGGGTCGATTGTGGGTGACGTGTTCGCGGGCACAACGGGAAGCGACACGGGCGGCAACGGCTCTCAGGCGTTTCCGTTCAGAACGATCACGAAGGCTTTGCAGTTTGCGACGCCGGGGGACACGGTCTTGGTGGACGCGGGACTCTACACTGAGACGGTGGTCATCAACACCGACAACATCACGCTTATCGGCAAGGACTCGGCGAGCACGGTCATCGACCCTCCGGGACTGGCGGCGGGGATATACGGCGTCTATGCCGCGGCGCGAACGGCGCTGGTCGTCAAGAACCTCGGCGTGGCGGGGGCGGATTACGGGATTTACTGGTCGGCGGTGACGTCGTCCCGGATCGAAAACGACAGCGCCGGGGCGTGCTTGAGCGACGGCATTTATCTGGAAGACTCCGACTCGAACACCGTGTCGAACAACATCGCAAATCTGAATTCGGCCAACGGGATCACGCTGTCGTACTGCACGGGCAACACCGTGAGCGGCAACACGGCCAACTCCAACGCCACCAACGGCGTCAATCTGGTCGGTTCCGTGAACAACACGGTGAACGGCAACTCGGCCAACTCCAACTCGAGCCGGGGCATCATTCTGACCACGGGATCGACCGGCAACCGGGTGTTCAGCAACCGGACGACCGCAAACGCCTACGGCATCAGTCTGGGGCTAAACTCAACCGGCAATCTCGTCGCGCACAACGCCGCCAACTCGAACACGACCAACGGCATCTACGTCCAGGCCGCCAACAACGTCGTGACGCAAAACGACGTGATGCTCAACACCCAGTATCAGATCTATCTCACGTCGGCGGCGACCGGCGCCGTCGTCGAGAAAAACAATATCCAGCCGTCGGGCGGCGCCGACAGCGGCGCGTACGTTCAGGCGCCGTCGACGGGCTTGCAGACCTTCACCCGAAACTGGTGGGGCACGGCAAACGAGGCGGCGATCAATAACAGAATCTTTCAGACGGCCAACGCCGATTCCGTGCTCTGGCGGCCCTATCGCCTCGGCGTGGTCGACACGGCGGCGGGCGCGGATACGACGGCGCCGGGAGTGGTGAGTTTGTCACTGGACACGGGCGTGCTGCTGAAGATCACGCTCACATGGGCGGTCCCGACATTGAACGAGGAGACCAACGGCGTCGCGGTGGGATTTGGCGGCCTCAACATTTACCGCCTCGTCGACGCACCCGACACGTCCCACTGGGCAAATCCGGCCAATCTCGTCAAACAGACGGCCGCGTCGGACACGACGTGGACGGACACGAACGTCGCCGTCGCCAAAACGTATTACTACCGCGCCACGTCGCTCGACTCGGCCGTATTTCCCAACGAGTCCTTTTTCAGCGACACGAAATGGACGATGCCGACGGAGCCGGCCGGCGTCCTGGACGCGCTGATCCTCGGAGAGACGGCGCCGGCGCTGGACGTGGAGCCGGGCGATTCGGTGACATTGCGTGTGACGGACACGGGCGTGAATGCCAATCCCTCGCTGGCCGAAACGCTGACGGTGCGCGTCACCAATCTCGCGTCGAGCGAACAGGAGACGGTGACGCTCGCGGAGAAGGACACGGACGACGCGGTGTTCGAGGCTGTGTTCCGGTTCAGCGGCAACGCCGCCGACAGCGGAAGCGGCAGCGGCCGGATGTCCGCGCAGGCCGGCGAGACGGTGCAGTTCGATTACACCGACCCCGCCAATCCGACGGACACGGAGCGGCTCACGCTCAAGGTCGGCGCCGCGCTCGAACTGATCGCGCGGCAGGTCGCAGACACGCAGATTCGGCAGGGCGAGACCGCCGCCGTGCTCGCGTTCTCGATCCTGAATGGCAAACCGAACGACAACGCAAGCCCCACCGACACGGCCACGGCCGTTCAGGTGACGCGGCTCCTCGGCGCCGACACCCATCTCGCCGGCACGGGATTCAGGCTCTGGCTGGACAACGGCGCCAAGGGCGTCTTTGAGCCCGCGATCGACACGCTGCTCGACAGCGCGAGCGCGACGGGCACGGGGGTCGTCACGCTGTCGATTCCGCCCGCGTATCAGGCGTTCAATCCCGGCGACACCCGCGATTTTCTCGTGAGTTTCCGCGCGGCCGATTCGGCGCCCGCGGGTGAACAGCTCGACGCCAAGGTCGCCGCCGGCGGCGTCGCGCATGTTCTCGGCGGCCAGGTCCCGGACACCGACATCAATTCCGCGGGGGCGCTGACGATCAAGGGCAAGCCGAGCGCGTTCGTTTTGATCGCGTACGATTCGATTCTGACGCCGGCGACCTACGACGGCGCGGCGGGCGACACGGTCCCCGGCGCGACGATCATGGTGGTGATCCGCTACGACAACGACGGCGCGGACACGGCAAAGAACATGTTTTTGAGCGCCAAGATTCCGGCCAACAGCACGCTGGCCGAAGCCGACACGACGCTGGTGACGCCGCACACGGGCGCGACGGCCACCGTGACCATCCGCGACGACACGGGCAACATCGTGGCGGTCAACGACCCGGCCGCCAGCGTCGTCGAGTGGACCTTCTCGACGGGCTGCGGCCCGGACAACGGCGACACGTTCGGCGTGGTGGACGCGGCCGCGGCGGATGTCGATGCGGGGTTTGTGAAGGTGAAGCTGTACATTAAGTGAGGTGCGGGCATGTGACTGGGGAGTTGAAATGGAGACTCAGAGCAGTTGTTTGAATTCCTCGATAGTCATGCCGGCATCGCGGACGATGCCGCCCATTGTGAAGGCATCGATCGGATTCCCCCGTGGAATCGTGAGAATGCGGCGGCCATCCGTCATCGTGATGTGTTTGCCCTGGCGCGCGATCCAAAATCCGGCTTTTTGAAGCGCGTTGACGGCTCTCTCGTGGGACACGCCCGGCAACTTCGGCAAGGGTTAGAGTGCAATCTCCACAGTTCTTGTTTCGGCCTTTCCGGCCAGTTCGGCGGCCGTGACCAGATAGGATTCAATCGCGTCGCGAATATTATCCAGCGCTTCCTGCTCCGTCTTGCCCTGCGACCAGCATCCCGGCAGTCCCGGACACCAGACCGAATAGCCTTCCTCCGTCTTTTTCAAGCCAACTTTGTATTTCATGGAATGATTATGCAGAATCGACAGGACAAAAGCAAGAACGCGGAGCCGGTCGCACACCCGACGGATGCCTGACCCGCCCGACAGCCGCATCGACGTCTCCACCCTGGAGATGATCGCCGACATCGGCCGGCGCATGGCGTCGGAAACCGATCTCGACACTCTGCTCGCGTTCATCACCGACCACCTGACCCGCGTCCTTGAGGTCGATCGCACCTCCCTCTTCATCTACGACCCCCAGCGCGACGAGCTCTGGTCGAAGATCGCCTAGGGAACGGCCGATCAAATCCGGTTTGCGGCCGACAAGGGCATCGCCGGGTTCGTCGCGCGCAACCGGAAGGTCTGGAAGACCGAAGACGCCTATCGCGAGCCTCTCTTCAACGACTCGGTGGACCGGACCACGGGATTTCGGACGCGCAACATTCTCGGCGCGCCCATGCTCAACCCCCGGGGCGACCTGACCGGTGTGATCGAGGTCCTGAACAAGAAGGGCGGTCGCGCGTTCGACGCCGTCGACGAGTACATCCTCACCAGCCTCGCGTCGTTTGCGGCCGTTGCCATCGAGAACTCCAAGCTCTTCGAGAAGCTGAACGAGAACATCGTGCTCCAGAAAAAAGTCCAGAGCTACTTCGAGAAATACGTCTCGCCCGAAATCCTCGAGCGGATCCAGAAAGACGACCGCGACATCACCCTGCCGGAACGCTACGAGCTCACCGTCATGTTCGTCGACCTCAGAGGATTCACGCCCGTCAGCGAGTCGATCACGCCCGAGGGCGTCCGCGCGATGCTGAACGAGTACGCCGAAAGCGTCATCAACATCGCGCTCAGGTACAAGGGCACGATCGACAAGTTCATCGGGGACGGCATCATGATCCTCTTCGGCGCGCCCGTCTACCAGTCCGATCACGCCGACATGGCGGTCCTCGCCTCCCTCGAAATGCTCTACGCGCACCGGAACATCATGGAAGGCTGGCGGAAGACCGCGAAGCCGGAACTCAACATCGGCATCGGCATCAGCTCCGGCCAGGTCGTCGTCGGCGAGGTGGGATCGGATATCCGGAGCAACTACACGGTCATCGGGCACAACGTGAACGTCGGCTCGCGCCTCTGCTCCGTGGCCGATCCGGGCGAGGCTCTGTTCAACTGGCCTATCTCAACCCTCACCTCTACGATTCGGAACGGGAGCGGCTCGATAAGGCGTCGAAGCGGTTTCTGGGGAAATACGAGATCCTCGAGACGCTGGGGGAGGGACCGTTGGGGGCTGTCCACAAGGCATTCGATCCGCTCCTGAACCGCACGGTGTCCATCCGGACGATCGATGCCGGAGCGCAGGTGGACCGGGCCGCGTTCAAGGGGAAGTTTCTCCGGGAAGTTCGGCTCGTGGCGAAACTCAATCACCCGAACATCGCCGCCGTTCACGATTTCGGAGAAAGCGAGAACCGTCTGTTCATCGTGATGGATTACGTGGAAGGCGAGCCGCTCCGGGATTACCTGCGCAGCCGCCGGCTGACTCTCGAACAGAAAATTCATCTCTCCCTGACGGTGATCGACGCCGTCCAGTACATGCATTCGAAGGGAGTCATCCACGGGGAACTGAACCCCGGGACCATCATGCTTGGCGCGGACGGCAAGCCCATCGTCATCCATTACGGCGGGGCGGTGTCCACGGAGGACTCCGGGAAACATAGAGGCGCGCGCGTTTCGCGAAGTTCAATACCCTACCAAAGCCCGGAGCAGGCGCGGGGCGCGTTCGGCGCGGTGGACGAGCGGTCGGACATCTATGGCCTCGGCATGACGCTCTATGAACTCTTCACGGAAAAAACGCCGTTCGGGCGATTCACGAAGGAACAGGACTTGCGGGCGGCGGTATTGAACGAGATGCCCATGCCGCCTTCCTCGTTCGATCCGAATCTGCCGAAAGAGATCGAGCTGATCATCCTGAAGTGCGTCGCGAAGGACAAGGCGGACCGGTATCCGACGGGGTGCTGTATCTGACCTCTCTCGGCGGCGAGCCGGCGCGGGTGATGAACCGCCGCGCGTTCACAGGGAATCTCAAGATCGAATTCGACGCGAAGTTTCTGCCGCCGATCGAGGACATGGAGCGGGTCATCGCGCTGTGCCGCCGGCCGGACCTTCCCGCATCCTGCAGGCGGCAGGCGGCGGAGATGGCGCTCTATTATCTCTGGAACAACATGTACAATTCCGACATACGCCGCAGGTGCGTCGACCTACTGTCGGACGCATTCGAAGACGCGCCGGACATCCGCGGCATGATGGATTTCCGCATGGCCGAATTTCGCCTGATGAACGGCGATCACACGGCGGCGCGGCCGATCCTCGAGAAAATCGCGCGGACGGCGAATATTGACCGGCTGAGGGCATGGGCGCTTTTGAAACTCGGCGAAAGTTATATGCAGGTCGAAAAAGACGCCGCGGAAAGCGACCGGCGGCTGAAAACGATTTATGACCGGTTCAAACAGACCGGCGCGCCGTACGCGTGGGCCGCGCTGAAACTTGGCGAGAACAGCGCCGCGCAGGGCGACACGGCCGCCGCACGCGCGTATTTCCTCGATGGCTGGGATCACTGGCGGTTCACGGGCCAGTGGAAGTGGGCCACGATCAATTTGATGGAGTTGTCTGCGAAAGACGGCGACACGGCGGGCCTGACGCGGCTCTGCGGCGAGATCGTGGGGCTCGGCCTGCCGGTCAATGACGATGTGCGTCAGGCCGCGATGGGACACCTGTATCAGATCGAGCGTTCCGGCGGCGCACTGCCGGACGCGTTGAAACAGGCGCTGACCGAGCATGTTCAGATGTTCCGGGTGAAGGACCCAGTGCGGGATGTCCGGGTGTCGTCCGTCGAACGGATGTTCCTCGGCAAGTTCGCGGTTGACGGCGAAACGGCCACGCGCTGGGCCTCCGAACAGACGGCGCCGACGGCGCAGATCGACATCGAGTTCAAAAAACCGCTCGACCTGGCCGGCATCGAGATCGTCTGGGAGGTCGCGGCGGCGGAACGGTACGACGTGCGGGTGTCGGAGGACGGCCGCGCGTGGCGGACCGCCGCGTCCGTCGGCGACGGCATGTCCAACGAGCGCCGCCGGATCGCGTTTCCGCCGGCGCGATGCCGGTTCCTGCGGATCGACTGCCTCAAAAAGGCGACGCCGTGGGGCTATTCGATCTGGGAGGTGAATTTCCTGCCGGGGGGCGGATTAAGGAATGATGATCTTCTTCCCCTCGGCCTCGAGTACCCGGCGAATGGCGTCGACAGTTTGTTTCAAACGGGACAGTTCCGCCTCCTCGGCTTTGTGCAGCAGTTTCTCCTCCACGCGGGTCAGCCCTTTCACGAGCAGGATGATATAGCCGAGCATGAAAATCTGAAGCGTGGAATACACTCCAAGCACCCAATAGACCTGCTCGAACCGCCTGTCGACCTGCTCGAACCGCCTGTCGACCTGCTCGAACCGCTTGTTCATCTCCTCTCGAGTCAGATCGATCAATTTCATTGTCTGCCGGTTCTGCTCCTCAATCCGCAGGATGGCCTCCTCGATCCGCGTCAGTCGCGTCTCGACCGGCCCCGGCATCTCCCCGGCAAACGCCGCCGGTCCGCACCAGCCGGCCGTCAGGATCACCAGCAACGCCGCTCCACGCTTCATGCGCGCATCATATCCCCGCGGACGTTCCGCGTCAAGTTGTCGCCTGATGCTGCCCGGATGGTAGCGCGGGGTCCGTGTTAGAAATCATTTCTCCGCACGTAATCCGACAGAGGCTCGAATCCAAATCGCCCGGCGTAGTCGCGCAGTTTCCTCCGGTCGAGATTCCAACGCCTTCCCCGTTTGCGCGGCATCTCGATCGGCGATCTCGGAATCAGGGAGAGATAGACGGTGTCCAGAAACGCCTTTTCCGGATCCGCCATCGGATACGACGCCTGCCCGATCCGCTTCATGTCGTACCCCCACATCAGGCGCTCCGGGAGGTGATGAATGTGGAATGCGCCGGCGGGCGTCTGGTATCGCTTCGGAATGGCCGCGGACACGCCGTAGACCACCTGCGGTATGTCTTCGATCACGCCCTGGTCGGCCAGCGCGCTGTGGAGCGAAACGTAGGCGGGCCAGGGAGCGCGCAGATACGGAACGGCTTCGCAGGGATTCATATCCGGGGCCAGATGGTTCATCCATAGGCCGCGTTTGATCCGGACCACGAGTTCCTCGCGGGCCAGCCGGCGAAGCGCCTGAGCGGCCGCCGGTCCGGCAAGGCCGCTCAAGGTCGACAGATCGGAGGTCGTGAACACGCGGAGGTGCTGATATTGAAGCAATCGCACGAGCGCGGCCGAGGAAGTCACGGCAGAATCCCGATCAGCGCCCGTTCGACGCGGCCTTTCAAGTCTTCGAACGCGCCGGCGGTTTCGCAGGCCGGAGCGAGGTCCTCCGGAAGATACGGCAGCACCTGCGCCCTGAAATCCTTGAGGTTGAACCGCCCGGCTTTCTCCGCCGCTCTTTCGGCGTCCTCCTTGACCTCCTGCCGGACATCGGCTAATGAAACGCCGGCCATCGTCACGAGATGGTCGAGATCGAAGAGATCCCGAACCGCGTGGCGCGCCGGAGCGGCCAGGGCCCGGATTTTCTGGATGGCCAAGTCGTGCGCCGAGTAGTACCGGACGGCGAACGGCGGGACTTTGTGCGCGTTCAGGACGCCGGCGTCCGGAATGCCGGTCAGGCACTCGATCCGGTCGCGCCTGCGGCTGAATTCGACCCGCGTGCTGAATGCCACATCCCGGCTCATCGCCAGCCCGATCTTCCACCGCTGGGTGGTTTCGGTCTGCTTGGGCCTGGAGAATTGGATGCGGCTGACGCCCATGGCCGCGAAGGCCGCCAGAAACGCCCGGCCGCCGAGAATGGAATCGACCGCCCGTTGAAGCGTCGCCCGCCGAACCCTCGACGCAACGTCGAGGTCGATGTCTTCCGACATCCGGGCCGACCGGTGGAAAAACCGCAAAGCGATCCCCCCCTTGAGCGCGTAATCCCTGCCGGCCAGCCGGAGGCCCAGATGCCTCAAGAACTGCAGATGGAAAAACTCCCGAAGGACGAACGACAGAGGCGTCATGACGATATATTATGTGTAATTGATTCTTTTGTCAATAACTTACTTTATCAGAACCGGCGTCCCGTGAACCACCGGCAAGGTCGATGCCGGGGCCCGCCCCGCAGGGCATGTCGACGGAGACCCTATCCGCCGCCCTTCATTGACGCACCGGCTCGGCCGTGCTTCCATGCCCTGACGGGAGAAACGGCGGCATGGAGTGGACATCAAACTCGTTCATCGCTCGAAGTTGTGCTGGCGGCCATTACAGAGCAAAAGCAGATTTTCGAAGGCGCCGCGCACCCGTTTTACTGGAAACCCAAGTTGCGCATTCCCGACATCTACGAAAACGAAACCAACAAAAGGAGGTCATTCCAAGAGCGTGGACTTCGAGATCTTCAATGACGCCGGCGTGTCTGTCTGGGGTCCGGAAAACCAGACGCTGACGCCGTCGAACGGCATCGTCAGCACGCGGCTGGGCGTCACCTCGCCGCTCAACATTGCGTTTGATACCCAGTACTGGCTCAAAGTAACCGTGGCCGGCGAAGCCATGACCCCAAAAATTCGCCTGACGACCTCCCCCTACGCATTCATCGCC
The DNA here is from genome assembly GCA_001784175.1 of Candidatus Lindowbacteria bacterium RIFCSPLOWO2_12_FULL_62_27. Lineage (GTDB taxonomy): Bacteria > Lindowbacteria > 2-12-FULL-62-27 > 2-12-FULL-62-27 > 2-12-FULL-62-27 > 2-12-FULL-62-27. Next base: position 2,902 of record MFPR01000025.1, on the reverse strand, counting down.
AAATTCCTCGACACCGGCGCGGCCGCCTACGGCGCGCTCTCGGTTGCCGAAACGGTGACGGCGAACAAGTTCGTCGGGAACGGATCGCTCCTGACGGGTGTCACGGCGTCCGGCGCGGCGGATACGGATTGGACCATCGCGACGGCGAGCACGATCTACAGACTCTCCGGGAATGTCGCCATCGGCACAACTTCGACGTCGGACAGCTTGCAGATCGAAGGCACGTTGAACGTTGATTCGCCGACGCTGTATGTGGACGCGGCGAATAATCGCGTCGGCATCGGGACGACAAGTCCCTCGACGGCGCTGGACGTGAACGGCGTAGTGACGGCAACGTCCTTTGTGGGTAGCGGCGCTGGGCTCACGGGCATCGCAGGCGGCGCCGGCGACTCGGACTGGACGATGCTCGGCGGAACGAGCGGGAACATCTACAAGAGCATCGGGAATGTGGGAATCGGAACGGCGAGTCCCACGGATTCTCTGCACGTGATCGGGCCGATGCGGGTTATGCAGTCGAACGTGACGGGTACGTTCGTCATCGATACAAACGGCAACGTCGGCATCGGCACAACGACACCGGGGGCGAGGTTATCTTTGGGGTTTGGTGATGCAAATCTGAAACTTGCTGTGTGGGAATCCGCAACAGAAGCTGTGGGATTTGGCGTACAATCCTCCGAATTTCGAATATTCGGGGCAGCATCAGGCGTGAATCACATAAGTTTAGGGAAATATGATAAGGCAACAGATGCTTGGACTGAACAAGTCAGAATAGCAAACAACGGCAACCTTGAAGTTTCAGGCGCCGCGCTAGGTTCCTATATCAGTAGTTCAGACGGCATGCTGATGTATGGCGGGGCACTGATCTTTGATTCTGATGGAACGTATAGGATTGGGTCACGCTCTATCTATAACACTGGTGCATGGACAGAGCATTTAAGAATGAATTCAACCGGCAACGTCGGCATCGGCACAACTACGCCACAGGGTAAGTTGGATGTTTCGGGCAATGTTTTAATATCTGACACGTTAGCAGTCGGTACAAGTCGCTTGGTTGTTTCAACATCGGGCAACATCGGCATCGGCACGACGACGCCGGGGGACAGCCTGCACGTGGCGGGCCGAATTCAGATGGACACGAACGCGGCGGCATCGGCGGCGGACGGCGCGATTCGGTGGTCGGGATCGGATTTCGAGGGGCGGAAAGGCGGCGCGTGGGTGTCGCTCACGTCCACGGGGTCGGACGCGGACACGGACTGGACGATCACGGCGAGCGACGTGTATCGCGCGAGCGGCAACGTGGGCATCGGCACATCGTCTCCGAGCGACTCGTTGCATGTGGCCGGAACGGTGCGCGTTTCGGATTCGATCACGGTTGGCGACACGGTCTTCGTGGTCAATTCAAAGAGCGGCAACGTCGGGGTCGGGACGGGAACGCCGAGCGTCCCCTTGGATGTTGTGGGAAATATTCGGTCCAGCGGCGTGCTCATTGGCAATGTTGTGAATCCTGTAAGTGGGACATTAACTGTTCAAGCTTATGGCGCTAATAACGTTGTGATTGGCGGCGGTGGCTCTGCTGGCGGTTCTGGCGGACAGACTTGGACATTCGGCTATAGCGGTGGAAAATTATATCCGAACGCCGATAACTCATATGCCATTGGCGACGCCGCGCAACGTCCATCTGCCATTATTATTGGCACAGGAACAAGCTCATTTGCCGGCAACGTCGGCATCGGCACGGAAACTCCGGGAGCAAAATTTGATGTGTCGGGCGGAGCGCACGTGTCGGATTCGTTCGCGGTGGGCGGACCGGCGGGGGATAGTTTGGTTGTTACAAGAGCGGGCAACGTCGGCATCGGGACAACGGCGCCGGGCGGGAAACTGGATGTTGTAGGCAGTGTCCTGGTTTCGGATTCGCTTGCGGTGGGAGATACGCGGTTGGTTGTATTAAAGAGCGGCAACGTCGGCATCGGCACGGCAAGTCCTTCGACGGCTCTGCAAGTCAACGGCACGGTGACGGCGACGTCGTTTGTGGGCAGCGGCGCGGGGCTCACAGGCATCGCGAGCAGTCCTGACACGGACTGGACGATGACGGCGACTGACATCTACCGCATGGGCGGCAAGGTCGGCATCGGCACGGCCGGCCCGGCCGATAGTCTGCACGTTCTCGGCACGATGCGCGTCACAGCGAACAACGCGTCAGGGACGTTTGTCGTCAACAACAACGGCAAAGTCGGCATCGGGATGGAACCAACATCGATGTTGTTGGCTGTTGGCGGGCCGGGAAATCAAAGAATGGAAATTGTCAGTCCGGATGGGGACGCGGGACTTTTATTGCGTTCATATGGAAACGCGTCCGGAACAGTCATTCGTGACTTCAATAAGGACATCGACTTTTTTACATCAACCGCGGGTCGTGTTGTCATCATCAAAGATACCGGCAACGTCGGCATCGGCACGGTAAATCCGACGGACAGCTTGCACGTGGTGGGATCGGTGAAGATCACGGACTCGGTGGTCATATCCGACACGGTTCTGGTGGCCAACAAGCAGAGCGGGTTCGTCGGCATCGGCACGTCGAGTCCCTCGACGGCTCTGCAGGTCAACGGCACGGTGACGGCGACCGCGTTTGCGGGCAGCGGCGCGGGGCTGACGGGCGTCCCGGCCAGTCCCGACACGGACTGGACCATCGCCGCGGGGGACACGCTTTACCGCGCGAGCGGCAACGTCGGGATCGGGACGACCACTCCGACGGACAGCCTGCACATCGTCGGCCGGATGCGGGTCATGTCGAACAACGGCCTCGGGAGAGTTTGTCCTAAAATTAGTTGAAAAATGATGCATGACCTCGCTAAGGTGTTGACTGACGAAGGACAACACCAAAAAACAGGAGGTCATGCTGATG
>MFPR01000024.1 GCA_001784175.1 Candidatus Lindowbacteria bacterium RIFCSPLOWO2_12_FULL_62_27 | reverse complement strand
GGTGATGTTTTCTCCGGCGCGGCAGGCGGACACGCAGGCGACGTCGCTGACGGGCATCGCGAAACTCGTGGGATCGGGCGCGCTGTTGTCGTACTGGTACGACCCGGCGATCAGCAAATACAAATCGATCTCGGGTCAGGCGTCGCCGAACAATTCGGCGAGCGGCGAGTTCAGCGTGTTCGAGAGCGGCCGCGGGTACTGGATCAAGTCGAGCGCGGCAGGCGGCGTGGGCTTGGCGGGCACGAACTACGCGCTGACGGATACGTTCCGTCTGCATGTGGCGGCAGGCGCGAACATGATCGGCAATCCTTTCCCGCACGTGATCAACTGGCTGGACGACGTGTACGTGACGCTGGACACGGCGCCGGACACGCTCTTGGCTCTCGATTCCTTCACGGCGGGCACGCCGGCGATCGACACGCGTCTCCAATGGCGGGACCAGTCTGCGGAGCAGTACGTGACGCCGTTCGAAAGCGGCGACACGACGGCGCAACTGAAACCATGGGCGGCGGCGTGGGTGAAAGTGAACACGGCCTGCACGATGGTGTTCGTGCCGCACAACAAACGCCTGCCGCAGGGTCCGCGGGTCAAACAGCAGTCCCCGGTTTACACCACCCCCCCTTCCGAAGGGGGGGCAGGGGGGGGTTCAGTTTCCAACTGGCGCCTCCGCCTGATGGCGTACAGCGGCGTGAGCGAGATCCGCGACGAGTACACATACGTGGGCGTCGCGCCGGCGGGGGCGGACGGCGAAGACATGAACGATTTGTGGAAGGCGCCGGGGATGATGGGAGACCTGCAGGTGGCGGTGGGCGAGGCGAATGCAGGCAACGAGCCATCGGCAACGAAAACATACGCCGCGAGCATCGCAGCGCCGGTAAAGACCGCGACCACATGGCCGGTAGTCGTAAGCGGCCCGCCGGGCGCCGTCACATTGAAATGGGACGCGTCCGGCCTGCCGTCCGAATACGGCGCGTATCTCCTGGGCGCCCCGTCCGGCCCCATCGATCTACGCGCGTCATCGTCATTGGTTTTACAATCTAAAATCGAAAATCTAAAATCTAAAATCTCATTGGTCTTAGCTGTGGGCCTGCCCGAGTACCTGGCCGCGTATCTGGCGCCGGCCCTGGATGCGGCGCAGTCCTTCGTCTACCCGAACCCGGGCCCAGACGCGGCCGGAAACGTGACGTTCAAATACAATCTGCAGGCCGCCGGCGAGGTGACGCTGAAGATATACGACGTGGGTGGACGGCTCATCAAGGAACTCCGGGAGACCGGCGTGCCCGGAAGCAACACGACGCTCCAGTGGGACGGCACGAACAGGAACGGGCAGAAGGCCGGGTCGGGCGTTTACATCTACATTCTGGAGGGCGCCGGCGGCCGGCGGATCGATAAGCTCGCCATTATCAGATAACCGGACACTCGAGTTTCAATGGCCATGCATTGACTGGCCAGCCAGTCCGAGCCCCAAAAAACAGTCCCGGCGGGATTCCGCCGGGACTGGAGAATTCTCTCTGCTGAAAATCCGAAACGGACTTAAACGGCCACTTTCTGGACGTTCAATGCCTGCTTGCCTTTCTTGCCATCGCCAATCTCGAACTCGACCTTCTGGCCTTCGTCGAGATTCTTGAATCCCTCGCCGGCGATGCTGGAGAAATGCACAAACAAATCTCCGGAGCCACCTTCGAGCTCGATAAAGCCGTAGCCCTTCTTGGCGTCAAACCACTTCACTTTACCCTGTGCCATTCGCTTTACCTCCTTTTCCTCATTCAGCCCAAGTCAGGAACACTGTTATTACACCCGCTGATCTTGGCCGAAAGCAAAGGAACGCAAAGCCAATACCGCAACTACCGGGCAAATCCCAGAACCTCACTCGACCGCGTACTGCACTCTGCAGATGGACGCTGGTCAAGGCTTGTACGCACATCGTAGATGTGAACGGATCAATTGTCAATAAGCCAGCGGTCCAAACGCGGGCCAAACGACACAATCTATCTGAAATTCGGCCCTATCTACTTGACATCAAGACGGTTATTGGGCACTGTGTGGAGGTTAGTACTATTGACAATAATATTTATCTTCCAGGACGGGGTGAGGAATGAAGAGCTTTCGCGGGCGCGAGGGCAAGGGGAGAGCATATCCGTCCGAATCACGCGTTCAGTACCCGCCTCTGCACCGCCGCGATCGTTGTCTGCGCATCCCCGCCAGCATTTTGGCAGCAGTTTGCAGTTTGGTGCCAGGCAGTTTGGCAGTTTGGTGCCAGGCGTTGGTAATAAATGAATTGTTGAATAAAAATTGTGCAGTGGAGATGAAGCGATGAGCATTTTTTGCATTTTTTTTTGCGGGTCAAGCATTAAGTTATTGAAGTTTTTGCATTGTCGGGATGCCATAGGCCTCCGCCTCGTGCCGTTGGGAATTGCAATTGGCTGCCGGGAGGCTCTGCAATGACACGTCCCCACCGGATCCGCGAGCCTCTCGCCTTTTTCCACGTGACCGCGCGGGGGAACAATCGGCAGAATATTTTTGAAACGGACGAGGACAAGCTCGATTATCTGCACCGGCTGATAAAGGCTCTGGCTGCCTGTAAAATTCGCCTTCATGCCTACTGTCTGATGACAAACCATCTTCATCTTCTGGTGCAGGATGTGGATGGCGGCCGGCTCCCTGATGCCATTCAGAGGGTCCACGGAGATTTCGCCAAAGCGTGGAACCGGCGTCGTGGAAGAATTGGCCACGTGTTTAACGGCACGTATAACGCCGAATGGGTCGACAGAGAGTCCTATCTGATCGTCGCGTCATGCTACATCCATAACAACCCGGTTCGCGCGGGAATGGTCAAGAATGCCGGGGATTACCGCTGGTCCAGCGCGGCGTATTATTTGGGCGGGAGGAGCGATGTTCCAATCGCGAAGGATTTCATAATCGAAATCAGCGGTGGCGTGTCGTCTTACGCCACACTTTTGAAGAAATCGGAAGATGACCCGGCGGGTCCGGCAGGGCAGATCGTGCCCGATGACACGCTCCCGGGAAGCCGAAAAGTCAGGCGACTGGACGTCGCCGGCGTCAAATCGTTTCTCGATCGGATCGAATCGTCCGTCGAGCGGAGGACGGAGCGGAGAAACCTCAATCTCAGGCCGACAGGGAAGACGATGGATGAGATTCTGTCCGAACTCTCTGCGGAGACGGAGATTCCGAAGTCGCGGATTACGGGCAACGGGCGTGACCGTAAGACCAGTCGCGTTCGCGCGATGCTGTGCCTGCAAGGTCTGCGGGAGGGCATCGCCGCGACGGATATCGCCCGCTCCATCCACCGCAGCACCTCGGCCGTCCTTCAGCTCGCCAAATCCCTTGAATCGAAACAACCGGCGTGAAATCCTTCCACCTTCCCGGATCCGCCAATAACTTCAATAACTTAATGCTTAACACCGTCCTGCTCGTCGCGACGGAAATCGCCCGCTCCATCCCGCAGATTGCCTTCTGGCGACGTTGCGGGTAGGATGCTGATATGAAAGCCATGAAAGCCAACGGCGGAGATTCGAAGATGTTTGCGCGTTGTGAACGGCAGTTTCGCCGGCTGTCCAAAAGGATCGGCAAGTCCCACCGCGGCGAGATTGTTGCGATTGAACCCGACACGGGATCCTATTTTGTCGGCAAGGACACGTTGGAAGTGGCGCTGAAAGCGCGTCGGGTTTTCCCCCGCGCTCTCTTTGGTTTCTTCCGTGTCGGTTTCAAAACCGTCCACAAACTCAGACGTGGATATGATTAAAGGCCATGTCAATGAATTCATGGAGCCTGTTGTTTCCATCGTGCTTAGGGGGAAGACACGCATGACCGTGTCAGCCGTGATCGACACCGGTTTCAATGAATACTTGAGCGTACCCGCCCGCCTGTTGAAGCGTCTTGGTTGGAATCGGATAGGGATCGAAACATACGAGTTGGCGTCCGGAGAAAAAATGGAATCCGACACCTATCTGGGCATCGTGATCTTTGGTGGAAAGCGCCGGCAGGTGGTCGCTGTCGCGGGTTCGCCGTCCGAAGTTTTGATCGGTACGCGTCTTCTGGACGGTATGGAATTGCGGATCAATTTTGTGTCGGGCCGGGTGGCGATTGAAAATGCTTCGAGATAGTCGGTGGATGAGGATATGCGAACCCCCTGACGAGTCGGTCCACCGTCGTCCAGTTGGTCTCTTGAGATGACCCGGAACTCGCACATCATGAATGAGTTGCATCACAACTTAACAACTAACGGTCTGAGCCGGATTTCGAGAAACCTTCCCCACGACAACAATAACTTCAATAACTTAATGCTTGACCCCTTCCTTCCGTTTCTCCGTTTCTCTGGATCGCTCCTGATCGCCCTTTCCACTTTCCTCTTTTCACTTTTCACCGACCCGGCCTCCGCAGCCCCCAACACCTGGACCACCCTCGCGACCACCCCGGCCACCGTGGCTCAGGGTGGTAGGTTGGTGTATCCTGGTTCGGGTGACACGATTTATGCTTTTAGAGGTAATACCACCACCACCTTCTGGGGCTATTCTATCGCAAATAACATTTGGGCAGCCCTCGCGGCCGCCCCGGCAACCGTGCAATCTGGTGGATCGTTGGTTTATCCCGGTTCGGGTGACACAATTTATGCTTTTGGAGGTAATCTCACCACAAGCTTCTGGGCGTATTCCGTCAAAAATAACACATGGACGACGATGGCTGCCGCCCCGGCAACCGTGGAGTCTGGTGGATCGTTGGTGTATCCCGGTTCGGGTGACACGATTTATGCTTTTAGAGGTAATACCACCACCACCTTCTGGGCGTATTCCATCACAAATAACACATGGACGACGATGGCGGCCACCCCGGCTACTGTGGCTAGTGGCGGCGCATTGGTGTATCCCGGTTCGGGTGACACGATTTATGCTTTCAGAGGTAATACCACCACCACCTTCTGGGCGTATTCCATCACGAATGACACATGGACGACGATGGCGGTCGCCCCGGCCACCGCGTCTAGTGGCGGCGCATTGGTGTATCCCGGTTCGGGTGACACGATCTATGCTCTCGGAGGTAATACAACCGCCAACTTCTGGGCGTATTCCATCACAAATAACACATGGACGACGATGGCGTCCGCGCCGGACTCTGTGGCTAGTGGCGGCGCATTGGTGTATCCCGGTTCGGGTGACACGGTCTATGCTCTCGGAGGTAATACAACCACCAACTTCTGGGGCTACACGGTCCCTTTTTACTCCGGCCCGAACTGGTACGTAAACGACGTTTCGACCGCTGGCGACTCGTTCACGAGCAGGACCGGCGACACCACCGGCGACGGCTCGTCCGGGCGGCCGTTTTTGACGATTACGAAGGCGCTGACGAAGGCCAAGGCCGGGGACACGATTTACATCGACGCCGGGGCGTACACGGAGACGGTCGTCATCAGTACGAGCAACCTCTGGTTGATCGGCGCCGACTCGCGCACTACCGTCATCGATCCGCCGGGGTCGAACGCGACCGCCGGCCTCTACGGGATTCTGGCGCAGAATGTGACGGGACTTGTTCTCAAGAACCTCGGCGTGACCGGCGCCTATACCGGCGTGCGGTTTAGCAACGTCGATTTCTCGACCGTCACCGGCGACAGCTTCGGCTCCAACGGCCGGCACGGGATCGAGCTTGTGAGCGGGTCCGACACCAACACCATCACCCAGTGCGACCTCAGCCGGAACGTCGTCGGGTCGGGGTTTGGGATCGAATTCAACGCCAGCACGTTCAATACGATTTCAAACAGCATCCTCAATTCCAACGGACAGTACGGCGTCTATACGCAGTCGTCCGCCCACAACAATACCGTCTCGGGAAATACCGTCAATTCCAATTCGAGCTACGGGATGTTTCTTCTGAACAGCTCGCGTCTCACCGTCAAGAACAACACCGTCAATGGCGGCGCGTCGCAGGGCATCCGGCTGAACAATGGCTCAAACTGCGTATTTACCGGCAACACCGCCAACTCCAACCAGTACGGCATCGTGATCGCGGGGCCGAGCGCCATCGTCACCAACAACGTCATGTCCCTCAATTCCATCTTCGGCCTCTGGGTCATCAACGGCTCGAACCTCTACGCCGCCCAGAACACGATCACCGACAATACCGAGTACCAAATTTCCTTCGACCCCCTCGGGCCGTCCAACTCCATCGTCGAGAAGAACAACTTCAAGGCTTCCTCGACCAACCCTGACAGCATCGTCTATAACCGGTCCGACACGGTCCAGACGCTGACGAGGAACTGGTGGGGCACGACGGACGAAACGATCATCAGCTCCAGGATATTCGACACCGCATCCACCAAAAAAATCACATTCAAGCCCTACCGCCACGCCCAGGTCGACACCGCCGCGGGCGCCGACACGACCGCGCCGGCCGCGCCCGGGGCGTTTCGCGTGACGGGAACCAGCGACAGCGGACAGATCACGCTCGAATGGACGGCGCCGGTCCTGGACGAGGAAACAAACGGGGGGTCGGTGGGGTATGCGGGCTTCAAGATCTATCGGCTGACCAACACGGCCGACACGACCCACTGGGCGAATGCCCTGCATTTCACCAGCTCGAGCGCCACGGACACGCAACTCGTCGACACGGTCTCAATCGCGGCCGGCAACACGTACTATTACCGCATCACCTCCCGCGACGCGGCTGCGTTCGTCAACGAGGGATTCTTCGCCGACACCGTAACCGCCGTGCCCTATTTCGGGCCGGACTGGTACGTGAACGACACCTACACCGGCGCGGATTCGTTCACGTACGCCGGCGGGTCCGACACGGCGTACGGCAACGGCTCGTCCTCGCGGCCGTTTCGAAGCCTGCCGATGGCCATGCGCGTGGCGACCACGGGCGACACGATTTTCATCGACGCCGGCATGTACGACTCGATCGTGACGATTGTGGCGGGATCGGAAACGGCCTGCGTGAACATCGACAAGGACTCGATCACGCTCGTCGGCAAGGATTCGGGCGCGACGGTGATCGATCCGCCCGGCGCCAACTCCGTCTCCGGCCTGTACGGCATTTACGCGACCGGCCGCACGAACCTCTTCATCCGTAACCTCGGCGTCACCGGCGCCTACCGCGGGATCTACTTTGATAATACGGACCTCTCGACCATCAGCGGTGACAGCGTCTGCTCGAACGGCCTCAACGGGATTTATCTGAACAACGGCTCGGACACCAACACGGTGTCGGCCACCACGGCGTCGTACAACAGCCAGACGGGCCTGTATGTGTCGACGAGCGATTTCAACACGCTCGTGGACTGTCTCGCCCAGTCCAACTCGGGCAACGGCAACATCCGGCTGTTTTCGAGCAAGCAGTCCAAGGTCCGGCGCTGCGACGCGAGCGGCGGCAACGTCTACGGCCTCTGGCTCGACAGCGCCAACAATAATACGGTGGATTCGAGCATCTTCAATTCCAATTCCCAGTACGGCATCTTTTTCAATTCCGGCTCGACCAACACCGTCTACGGCAACACCTGCAACTCGAATTCGCAGGTCGGGATTTACTCATCCGGCGGGGCCAACAACATCATGAGCGGCAACGTCGTCAAGTCGAACTCCCAGGACGGCCTCCGCATCACCTCCGCGTCCGGCAACATCGCGCGGTTCAACAACATCTCCAACAACACGATCTCCGGCGTCGACCTTCGCGGCGGCGCCGACTCGAACATCGTCACCCTGAACGACATCTCCGGCAACGACACCGGCGTCATGATCCAGTCGACCGCCACCGGCAACCTCGTTTCCAAAAACAATATCACCGGCAACAATAAAAGCAGCGTCACCAACCAGAGCGGCATCGCACAGGCGGGCCTGTCGCGCAACTGGTTCGGCTCCACCGACACGGTCACGATCAAGAACAAATTCGTCGACACCGCCGACGCGTTCACGCCGTTCCGGCTTGGCGCGGTCGACACGACGCCGGGCGCCGACACGACGGCGCCGAAGTCGCCGGATACGGTCGCCGTGACGTCCTCGGACACGTCGCTGATCGTTTCCTGGAACGCGGTGACGACCAACGACGAAGGCGCCGGCGGCGGGCCGAGCCTCTCGGCCTACGCGATTTACCGGAGCGAGGTCAAGGACACGTCCTCGTGGCTTTCCGTGGCGGTCACGACGGCCACCCAGTTTGAGGACACCGACGTCGCTCCGGGCCGGGTATACTCCTACCGCGTCACGGCCTACGACACGTCGACGCCTTTCAAAAACGAAAGTTACTTCTCCGACTCCCAGCCGGGCGACTCCGCGCCGTTTACGTCGACGGTGAACTGGTACGTGAACGACACGTCTACGACAGGCGACTCCTACACCTACACGGCCGGATCGGACACGTCGGGCAACGGAACGCCGCAAAAACCATTCCTATCGCTTTCAAAAGCGATGGCACTCGCAACCGTCGGCGACACGATCTGGATCGACGCCGGGCTGTACGACTCCTACGTCACCGATGCGACGGCATCCGAAACATACGGAATAAACATCGACAAGGACTCGATCACGCTGATCGGCAAGGATTCAGGCTCGACGGTCATCGACCCGCCGGGCCCGGCCGGCCCAAACAATCGGTTCGGCATCAACGCCTCCGGGCGAACCGGCCTTTTGATCAAAAACATAGGTGTCACCGGCGTCTACGTCGGAATCCGTTTCAACGATGTGGACCGTTCAACGATTACCATGGACAGCGCGGTTTCGTGCGGCGACGCCGGGATTTTTGTCACCAATGGTTCAGATACCAACACGATCAGCAAGAGTGTGGCCGTTTCGAATGGGGGGCCCGGCATCCGGGTGCTGGCGAGTTCCAACAACACGGTGAGCGGCAATACCGTCAAGTCGAACGGATACGGCATTTATGTGGATGGGGGCGCGAACGGCAACGCAGTGAACAACAACACGGTCACTTCGACCGGTATCTACGGCATTCACATCGAATCTAGTTCGAACAACAAGGTGACGGGCAACGCCATCAGCGGGAGTGTCTACGGCATCGATGTCTATTCAAGTTCGAACACCACGATCACGGGCAACTCGTCCCGCTCCAGCGGACTCTACGGCATCAAAATGAATTTGTGTTCGGACAACACCATCGCGCAAAACGACCTTCAATTGAACACTGAATATCAAATCTATATCACCGGCGTGTCCTCGTCGGACACCGTGCAGAAAAACAACATCATCCCGTCCAGCGGCAACCCCGACAGCGCGGTCTTCAACGGGTCGACGGCCCCGACCAGCAAATTCTCTTTCACCCGCAACTGGTTCGGCTCGACCGACACGGACCGGATCAGGAAGATGATCTATCAGGCGTCGAACGGCGATTCGGTGATCTGGCAGCCGTTCCGGCTGGGGCAGGTCGACACGACGGCGGGCGCCGACACGACCGCGCCGAAAGCGCCGGACACGGTGGCGGCGGCGCCGAGTGACACGTCCCTCATCGTCACGTGGCAGGCGGTGACGGCGAACGAGGAAGGCGTGGCCGGCGGGGCGTCGCTCTCCGGATACCGCGTGTACCGAAGCGGAATCAAAGACACGTCGTCGTGGCGTCAGGTCGCGCAGACGGCGAACACCGTCGTCAACTGGCAGGACACGGATGTCGCGCCGGGCCGCATCTATTTCTACCGCGTCACCGCCTTCGACACGGCCACGCCCTCCGCCAACGAAAGTTTCTTCTCCGACTCCCAGCCGTCCGACTCCGCGCCGTTTACGTCGACGATGAACTGGTACGTGAACGACGGCTCAACCACGGGCGACAGCTGGACGACAGCCGCCGGGTCGGACGTGACTGGCCTTGGAACGATCGGCAAGCCTTTCGCGTCGATTCCGCGCGCGATGCAAGTGGCGACCGCCGGCGACACCATCTACATCGACGCCGGGTTGTACGACTCCTACGTCGTGATCTCCGCCACCGAAACCGCCGGCGTGAACATCGACAAGGACTCGATCACGCTGATCGGCAAGGACTCCGGCGCGACGGTCATCGACCCGCCGGGGGCGAAGACGCTGTCCGGCCTCTACGGCATCTATGCCAACACGCGGATCAATCTGTTCATCCGCGACATCGGCGTGACGGGGGCGTATAACGGGATTCATTTCTATAACGTGGACTACTCGACCATCGACGGCGACAGCGCAAGTTCCTGCGGCAACGACGGCATCCGCATGGGCAACGGTTCCGACACCAACACCGTCAAAAACAGCGCGGCGCAGTCGAATACAAACAACGGCATCGATGTGCTTGCGTCTTCGTTCAACAACACGCTGACGAACAACACGCTCACTTCGAACGCCTACGGCATCATATTGAACAATGGTTCAAACGGCAGCACGGTGACGAACAACACGCTCACTTCGAACAGCACCGGAATCCAACTGGTTAACGGCACAGGCGGCGCCACGATAACGAACAACACGATTCGTTCGGGCAGCACCGGCATCTATCTGACCGGGGGTTCGAACAACACGATAACGAACAACGCGATCACGTCGAATAGCAGCACCGGCCTGTTTTTGACTTCGAGTTCGAACAACAACACGGTCACAAACAACACGCTCAGTTCGAATGGATACTATGGAATCAATCTAACCTCGTCTTCGAACAATACGGTGAGTCTAAACGACTTGAGGCTGAATACGTCGTATCAGATCTTTATCACCGGCACCTCGTCGTCGGACACGGTGCAGAAGAACAACATCGTGACGTCGTCGACGAATCCCGACAGCGGGGTGTACAACTGGACCGGCAACACGTACGACTTCGCGCGCAACTGGTGGAACACGGTGGACACGGTGGCCATCGGGCGCAAGATGTTCGATACGGGCTACGTCAACCGCATCGGATACATCCCGTTTCGCCTCGGCGAGGTCGACACGACGGCGGGCGCCGACACGACCGCGCCGAAAGCGCCGGACACCGTGGCGGCGGCCGGGAACGACACGTCGGTCACCGTCACTTGGCAGGCTACATCAAGCCTTGAGGAATCCAACGGCGGCGCGGTGGGCCTTTCGGGATATCGGATTTACCGAAGCGCGGTGAAAGACACGTCGTCGTGGATCAAGGTCGCGCAGGTGGGATCGGCCGTCGACGGCTGGCAGGACACGGACCTTGCGCCCGGCCAGAAATTCTATTACCGCGTGACGGCCTTAGACACCCCGGCGCTCGCCAACGAGAGCTTTTTCTCCGATTCCCAACCGGGCGACAGCGCCTCCTTCGCCTCGCGCGTGAACTGGTACGTGAACGACGGCTCGACCGCGGGCGACAGCTGGGCCACCGCGACGGGGTCGGACCTCTCGGGCCAGGGGACGATCTCCAGCCCGTTCGCGTCGATCCCGATGGCGATGCGGATGGCGACCGCCGGCGACACGATCTTCATCGACGCCGGGACGTTTGACTCCTACGTAGTCGTCAACGGAACGGACACGGCCGGCGTGAACATCGACAAGGACTCGATCACGCTGGTCGGCAAGGATTCGAGCGCGACGGTGATCGACCCGCCCGGGCCGAATACGCAGGCCAATCTCTACGGCATTTACGCCGACACGCAGACGGGTCTGTGGATCAAGAACCTTGGAGTGACAGGAGCGTATGATGGGATCCACCTTGAAAATGTTGATCTCTCAAATCTGACGGGAGACAGCGCGTCGGCCAATGGGAACTCGGGCGTGTCTCTCTCGGGCGGGTCGGACACCAACACCCTCGCTCAGCTGACAACGAACTTCAATTCAGGAAACGGCGTTTATATCGCGTCCAGTTCAAATGATACCCTGTCGAACAGCCTGTCCAGGAACAACGGGGTGGCCGGATTTTCTTTGACAACCACCACGCGCAGCACCCTGATCAACAACACCAGCCACAACAACGACGATGGATTTGTCCTCCAGAACAACAGTGATTTCAACACGCTCACCGGCAATACCAGCGATACCAACACATCGATGGGATTCAGCCTCTTCACGAACTGCGTCAGCAACACCCTGACGAACAACACCGCGGGGAACAATGCGGCCTTCGGGTTCAGATTGAATTCCAGTTGCAACAACAACACCGTCGCCAACAACACCAGCCGGAACAACACATCGCACGGCTTTTTCGTTGACGGCGTCAGTTCCGGCAACACCCTGACCGGCAACACCAGCGAGAAAAACACCGCGATCGGGTTCTGGTTCCAGTCGTCGGGCAGCAACATCCTCAAGGACAACATCAGCCGGAACAACACCTCACAGGGCGTCCGGTTGAATTTGGCGAGCAACAACAACTTGCTGAAGAACAACCTCATTCAGAACAACGCGTCCCATGGCATCCATCTGGACGCTTCGCCTGTCGGCAACGTCATCACTCAGAACACGATTGATTCGAACCTCCTGTACCAGGTCTACATCAACGGGGCATCGAGTTCCGACACGGTGGTGAAGAACAACATTCGAACATCGCCGACCAACCCCGACAGCGGCGCGTACAACAGTACCGGCAAAACCTTCGATTTCAAGCGGAATTACTGGAATTCGACGGACTCCGGGCGCATCAGCAAAATGATTTTCGACACAGCCACGCCAAGCCGCATCCAGTTCCAGCCCTACCGCCTCGGCGAGGTCGACACCACCGCCGGCGCCGATACGACCGCGCCGAAAGCGCCGGACACGGTTGCGGCTACGGGCAACGACACGTCCATCATCGTGGAGTGGACGGCGGTCACCGCGCTGGAGGAACCGGCCAACGGCGGCGCGGTGGGATTGGAGGGATACCGCGTCTTTCGGAGCGCCGTGAAAGACACATCGTCGTGGATCATGGTCTGGAAGCCGACGGGGATCCGGTATCAGGATACGGACGTGGCGCCGGGGCGTGTCTATTACTACCGCGTCGTGGCCTATGACACCGCGACGCTCGATAACGCGAGCTTTTTCTCCGACTCCCAGCCGTCGGATAGCGCGTCATTCACCAGCCGCGTGAACTGGTACGTGAACGACGGCTCGACCGTGGGCGACAGTTGGGCCACCGCGACGGGGTCGGACATCACGGGCCAGGGGACGATTTCCAGCCCCTTCGCCTCGATCCCGATGGCCATGCGGATGGCGACCGCCGGGGACACGATATACATCGATGCGGGGTTGTACGACTCGTACGTCACCGCCGCCACCGCCACCGAAACGTACGGCGTGAACATCGACAAGGACTCGATCACGCTCATCGGTAAGGATTCGGGCGCGACGGTGATCAATCCGCCTGGGGCGAATGGGCTGTCCGGCCTCTACGGCATCTACGCCGACACACAGTCGGGCTTGCTCATCAAAAACATCGGCGTTACCGGGGCGTTTGACGGAATTTATTTCCACAATGTGGACAATTCGACCATCGAAAGCGACAGCGCGGCATCCTGCGGCAATAACGGCATCTCCCTGAGCGTCAATTCCGATTCCAATACCATCAGCAACAGCTCGGCCGGTTTGAATACATCGATCGGCATCGTTCTGGGTACGAGTTCGAACAACAACACAGTGACGAACAACACGGCCAGTTCGAATTTGGCGTACGGCATCGTTCTATCTTCGAGTTCGAACAACACGTTGACGAACAACACGGCCAGATTGAATTCCAACGACGGCATCAATCTGACTACGAGTTCGAACAACAACACGTTGACGAACAACACGGCCAGTTCGAATTTCTCGGTCGGCATCTATCTGCTTTCGAATTCGAGCAACAACACGCTGACGAACAACACGGCCAATTCGAATTCGATCTACGGTATCTTGCTGTCTTCGAGTTCGAACAACACGGTGACGAACAACACGGTCAGTTCGAATTCCGTTGACGGTATCAATGTGTCTTCGAGTTCAAGCAATACGATCATTCAGAACGACGTCAGAAACAACACCCAATATCAGGTTTATATCAGCGGCACGTCCTCCTCGGACACCGTCCAGATGAACAACCTTGTGCCGTCCGGGACAAACCCCGACAGCGGGGTCTATAACGGATCGACAGTGACGACCAACAAATTCACCCTCACCCGCAACTGGTGGAACTCGACCGACACGGAGCGGATCAAGAAGATGATCTTTCAGGAATCGAACGGCGATTCCGTGATCTGGCAGCCGTTCCGGCTGGGGCAGGTCGACACGACCGCCGGCGCGGATACGACCGCGCCCAAAGCCCCCGATACCGTCGCCGTCGTTTCGGCCAACACCGACACGAGCATCATTCTGGAGTGGACATCGGTCACGGCCAACGAGGAAGGCGTGGCCGGCGGCGCGGGTCTCGAGGGATACCGGATATTCCGCAGCGCCATTCCGGACACTTCATCCTGGATCATGATCGGAAAGATCGTCGGCGCTGGGATCCGGTTTCAGGATACGTCCGCGTCCGTCGGAACGACTTACTATTACCGTGTGACGGCCTACGACACGGCAACGCTGGACAACCAGTCGTTCTTCTCCGACTCCCAGCCGTCGATGATGCGGGTTTTTGCCGACACCGGCGCCGTCACGGTCTACGTCTCGTCGTTTGGCGACTCAACCGCCCCCGACGCGGGCGACACGACTAAGGCCTACCGCAACATCAACGAGGCGCTTGCCGCGCTCAACCCCACCAGCGGCTGGGACACGATCGTCGTCTTCGCCAAGCCGGGCGGAGATTCCTACTACCAACAGCTCGACCTGCGCGGCGATACCGGGCTGACGCTGATTTCGAAGAAGGCCTTCTCCGGCGCCGACGCGGTGTTCGACACGTGGGCCAAAATCGCCTATGACACGGGCACGATCATCCGGGCATGGACAAACACCCGGCTTGAAGGCCTTTTTATCGACGGAATCGATTCCAGCCGCACCAGCATCGGCACGGATCCGCCCCTGGCGAACGTCAACGAGCACAACGCCGTCTTTCTCGCGTCTTCCTGCTCGTCGGCCGTCATCCGTTCGGTTGACATCCGCAACGTCCATTTCGGCGTCGTGGGCGACAGCGCGCACCTGACGCGCGTGTTGAACAATCACATTTCAGACCTGGTCCGGGACGGCATCCACTTCGACAACGGCAGTCAGGATAACGTCATCGCGGAAAACACGATCGAACGGCAAAGTCACTCCGGCCGGCACGGACACGGCATCAAGCTCAAGACCAGCGCGGCGCGCAACACCGTCCGTGACAACATCGTCCGAAACAGCAACATGGCGATGGAATTCGTATCGACCGGCGGAAGCAACCGCATCTACCACAACCAGATTTACAACTCCGACACGGGTGTATGGCTTTCCGGCGCCGGCGCCGACTCCTTCGTGGCCAACAACGTCATCAACATGTCATCGACCCTCATGGACATGGGATCGTCCCCGAACTTCGACGCGCGCCGCAATTGGTGGGGGTTCCGGGACATGAACGTGATCCTGTCGAAAACGATCAACGACGGCTCCGTCAAACTGTTCCCGGCGCGCACCAGCCCGGTGGACACGTTCATGGTCGCGGCCGACACAGCCGCGCCCGGAACGCCCGATACGTTCGCCTTGAACGGCGTGAGCGGGTCCGGCAATCAGGTCCTCGTCACCTGGGACACGCCCGACTTCAACGAGGACGGTAAGTCCCCGGCGGATCTCACCGAGTACCGCGTCTATCGTCTGACCGTGCCCGATACGACCGACTGGAGAAACGCGTTTCTGGCGAGCGTCGGGGCCGGCGTGGTGAGCTACACAGACTTCACGGTTGTCGCCGGGACAACCTATTATTATAGACTCAGCGCATCGGAGACCCTGGCCGGCGGATTCTTCAACGAGTCTCCGTTTGCGGACACGAAAACCGTCACGCCGGCCGTCGACACGAATATCCCGAATGTCTGGTACGTGAACGACACGTCCCTGACGGGCGACTCCTTCTCGACAGGCGCGGGCAGTGACACGCAGTCGGGTTTGGCGAGAGCGACGCCGTTTCGGACGATCCAGAAAGCGCTGACGCTCGTGTCGCAGGGCGACACGGTCCTGATCGACGCGGGGCTGTACGCGGAAACCGTCGTAATCGACACAAACGCCGTGGCGCTGATCGGCAAGGACTCGGTCGCGACGGTGATCGACCCGCCGGGAGATTCGAGCGTAACCACGTTGTACGGAATCTACGCCACGGGCCGCACGGGGCTTTTGATCAAAACCATGGGCGTCACAGGCGCCTTCGAAGGCATCTATTTCAATAATGTCGATCTCTCATCCATTTTCGGAGATAGCGCGTGTTCCAATGGGAGCCACGGCATTTATCTCTTAAACGGATCCGACAGCAATACGGTGAGCGGCAACACGGCCCATTTCAATCAGTGGGGCATCTATCTGTCTTTGAATTCGAACAGCAACACGGTGACGGGCAACGCGGCCGGTTCGAATTGGAACAAAGGATTTGGCCTGTGGACGACGACGAACAACATAGTGAGCGGCAACACATCCAGTTCGAATGCGGATGTCGGCATCTATCTGGAACTGAGTTCGAACAACACGGTGACGGGCAATACGTCGACTTCGAATGCGGACGGCGGTATCGGTCTGGTTTCAAGTTCGAACAACACGGTGAGCGGCAACACGGCCAATTCGAATTCGGCCGAAGGGATCCAACTGGAACTGAGTTCGAACAACACCATCGTTCAGAACGATGTCAGGAACAACGCCCAATATCAGGTCTATATCGACGGCGCTTCCTCCTCCGACACCGTCCAGAAGAACAACATCGTTCCGTCTACGACAAATCCCGACAGCGCGGTCTATAACAGCTCGACTTCGGCGACCAACAAATTTACCTTCACCCGCAACTGGTGGGGCACGACGGATGAAACCAGGATCAAGAAGATGATCTATCAAGCATCGAATGGCGACTCGGTCCTGTTCTCTCCCTACCGTCTCGGCTTGATCGACACCGCGCCGACCGCCGACTCCGTCCCGCCCCTGCCGCCGCAAAATATTGCCGTCGACACGATCACGCCCAACGTCCTCAAACTCACGTGGTCCAACCCGACCCTCGACGAGGACTCCGCCTCGCCCCGGACCGGATTCGGCGCCGTCCGGATTTACCGGCTGGCCGGATCGCCCGACACGACCCACTGGGCCAACGCGCTCTACGCGACCTTGACCGGCGGCCAGACGACGTTCACGGACACGAACGCGTTGGATACCGTCACCTATTATTACCGCCTGACCGCGGAGGACACCGCGACGCTGGTCAACGCAAGCTTTTTCTCGGACACGTTCTCCAAAGCCACCGTCTTCGCCAACGGTGATACGCTCTTCCTTGTCAGCGGCAACCACCAGGTCATCGCCAACGGCCAAACCTGCACGCTCGTGGTCGACGTCAAGGACGGGCCGCTCGGCCAGCTCATTCCCTTCGCGAACGTTTCGTTCGAAGTCTCCTACGACAGCGGCGTCCCCACGGCCCTGACCGCCGGCCGCGCCAACTCCGATGGCCGGCTCACATACACGACCGCGCTCTCAAGCGGCGACGGCCTCTACATGATCACGGCGTCGGTTCGGTCCGGCCCCGCGGATGACGTCATCTTTGCGATTTACACGAACAAGCGCCGCGTCCTCGCGAACAAGTGGACGATGTTCGCGCCCTTCAAACATCCCGACACCGTCACGGCCACCGCCACGGCGCTCGGCAAACTCTCGTACGGCGGCGCGGCGCTTTCCTACGAATACGATCCCGCGCTCTCGCCGGTCGCGCCTTTCAACCGGTACCGGTCGATCTCCGGCCAGGCGGCCCCGAACGACGCGTCGCCCAACATATTCAGCGAATACAAACTCGGCCGTGGCTACTGGTTCAAGACCATGGAGGCGACAGGGCTCGGCCTCTACGACGCCGGCGCTTATGCGCCGATCGCCGCGGCCGACACATTCAAGGTGCGACTCGCCGTCGCGGGCGCGCACATGATCGGCAATCCTTTCCCGCACTTCATCGACTGGCTGGACGACGTGTTTGTCACGCTGGACACGGCGCCGGACATGCTCCTGTCGCTGAGAAGTTTCACGCCCGGTGTACCCGCGATCGACACGGGCCTTCAGTGGCGCAGTCAGGTCGCGGACCAGTACGAGAACCCGTGGGCCGCCGGCGACACGACGGTTCAACTCAAACCGTGGGTCGGATACTGGGTGAAAGTCAACGCGCCGTGCACGATGGTATTCATCCCGAACAAACGCATGCCGCAGACAGGCCGGGTGAGACAGGCGTCGCCGATTTACACCCCCCCTTCACAAGGGGGGGCAGGGGAGGGTGACGTCTCCAACTGGCGCCTGCGCCTGATGGCGTACAGCGGCGTGCCCGAGATCAGGGACGAGTACGCGTATCTTGGCGTGGCGCCGGCCGCCGTCGACGGTGAGGACATGAACGACCTGTGGAAAGCGCCGGGGATGATTGGTGATTTGCAGGTAATGGTCGGAGAGGCCAATGCAGGCAATGAACAATTCGCAATGAAGTCCTATGCAACAAGCATCGCGGCGCCCGTGAAGACAGCGTCGGTCTGGCCCGTGGTCGTGAGCGGCGCGACCGGCAGCGTGACGCTGAAATGGGACGCGAGCGGCCTGCCGTCCGACTACGGCGCGTATCTCCTGGGCGCCCCGTCCGGCCCCGTCGATTTACGCGCGTCATCGTCATTGGTTTTAGAATCTAAAATCGAAAATCTAAAATCTAAAATCTCATTGACCCTGGCCGTGGGCATGCCCGGGCATCTCGCCGCGTTTCTCGCGGCGCCGCTTTCGGCGGATCAGACCTTCGCGTATCCGAACCCGGGCCCGGACGCGGCGGGCCGCGTCACCTTCAAGTACAACCTGCAGGCGGCCGGGGAGGTCACGCTAAAAATATTCGACGTAGGCGGCCGGTTGGTCGGGGAGATGAAGGAAACCGGCGCGCCCGGCAGCAACACGAGCCTGCAATGGGACGGCACGAACCGGACCGGCCAGAAGGTCGGTTCCGGCGTGTACATCTACATTCTGGAGGCGGCCGGAAACAAGCTCGTCGACAAACTCGCGATCGTCCGGTAATTTTGTTACACGATTATTTCCGAACCGCCACTCTCTCTCGCTCGTCGGGTGAGAGGGGGGAATGCCGCCGGACGTATTTTTCCAGCGCCGCCTGAATCGTCGCGGAACTTTCGGCGTTCTGCCAGGCGTCCCGGCCCAGCGTGGACGACAGGCGTTCGGCCTGCCTTTCCGTCAGCGTGACCGAGTAGACCTGCTCATCCCAGACGGCGTTGACACCCTGCAGGAGAATCCTCACCTGTGTGGGGTCGGTCGGATCGGTGATCTCCGCCGTGAACCCTGAACCGAATGCAGCCGCCTGATCGAGGATCTGGAGCGTGCATTCTCTGAGTTCGCGCCCGGTGAGATGGAGGGTTCGCGGCCTCCCCTGCGGATCCTCGACGGCGCGTTCGATCAGTCCCAGGGTGACTGGCCCCGCCGGAATGTTTCCGCGCAGATCGTTCGCCGAAATCAGGCTCATCTGCGACTGCGCGGCCTCGCGGATCGCATCGGCCACAAGGTTGCCGAGTCCGTTTCCCGTTTGCAGCGCGTTCGCCCGCAACTCTCCGATGGATTCCCCTCCGGTCAGAAGATCGTATTCGATCCATTCCGAGGCGGCGCCGCCGTCGGAACGAAACTGTGCGCGCAGCACGCCCGCTCCGTCAAACGCCATCCACGTGTAGGTGGTTCCCTCTGGCTCCGCGGCGTACTTCCACGCGCCGCCCCACGGCGAGACCGGCACGGGCGCGGCCGGCCCGCCTTCGATGCGCGCCGCCAACACCGCCTGCCGCAGCCACTCGGCTGCAGCCCGGCCCTGCGGCGTCTGGGCGTTCAGCGCGTCGGCGTCGGACGCGTCATGCACCGGCAGCGCAGCGAACTCGCCGGGCTGGTTCCGAATCAGTTTGGCCACCCTGATTTTGACCGGCGCCGGCCCGTTCGCGTCCAGATTCACCGTCAGAAGCCCCCGGAGGGTTGACTCCACTGTGAGTGGAAGTTCCCCGCCGCGCTCGAATACGACCTTCACGGCGTATGGTTCGCCCGGCCAAAGATCAATCCCGCGCACCGCCAGGTCACCTTTCTTGAAGGCTGAAGTGACATACCGTTTTTTTTCCGCGTCGAAGGCCGTGTAGACGCCGACGCCTGTGCGGTAAAAGGCGGCGTGATGGATTTCCGGCGGATTGGCGACGGGACCGACCGTTACGCGTTCTCCCTCGATTGTCGGCAGCACCCAGTGTTCGCCGCGCCGTTCGGCCCACGCCATCCACACCGGTCCCTGTGGCCATCCGGCCGGAACCTGCCAGCGACCTGCGGGAGGAACGTGGCTCGTATCCACCGGGACCTCCGGCGTCCAGACCGCGAACTCGCCGTTCGGCATCAGGCATACGGCCGCATAGGCGTCGGCAAGGGTCGCGAACTGAAAGTTGAGTTTCTCGTCCGGCACAAGCGCCGCAAGTTCCGGCCGGCGGATGCGCGTCTGCTCGTTGACGGGCACGGGATAATCGACGACTTCGAACGGATACGGCTCCGAAATCCTGACGCCGGCCCGGACTCGCAGGTCAGCGATGCCGGACAGGACTTCCCGCGGAATGCGAATCGCCATCGCAGGGCCGCCCTCCCGGGTTGCCGCCGGCCAATGCTTGTTTTCCTGCGATACGATCGCATCCGCTCTCATGCGGTCCGCCGCCGGCGGGAGGCTGCGGACGTCGACCGAAACCCACTCGCCCGCCACGACCCGGCGGCTCGCCATCCACGACACATCAGGCGGCGCGGGGTCGGCGGTCACAAAAAAGGATTTCCGCGCCGGCCCCATGCGAAACTCCGCCTGCCCCGGCCGAAGCGTCATCGGGATTGCGGCCGATCGAATCCAGTAGGCGAGCCCGCTGTCGCTCGTGATCTCGCGTTCCTCTCCCCACGCGCCGATCGGATGTTCCGTCCGGCCTTGGACGAACCTGGCTTTGTCGGCTGCCGGCCGGCGGCTTTCGTCGATCAACAGCCAAATGTCCTGCCCCGGCGCGGCGTGCTCGGTCAGAAGTTCAATCGCGCCGGCCTCGTCGAGCCGAAATCCGGCGCGGCCAAATCGCCGGCGGTTGAACATCTCCTCGGCCTCCCGAATCTTGCCGGCGATCGCGGCGGGGAGAACATGAGGCCGGTTGGATGGATTGGTCACAAGAAACTGCGCATGCCGCGGAAATTCCTCGAGATCGTCCTGCAGCCGACGGACCGGCTGGTCCGGGTTGCGGTTCAAGGCCTGGAGGATCACGATCTCGAGATAATTTTTCAGCGTGTGGTTGGTCGCGGCGCCCGACAGGCGCAGGGACTCGATTGCGTCAGCGTTTCGGTCCGCATCCATGAGAAGAAACGTCAGGTCCTTCCAACCCTCCGGTCCGGGCGGCGGAGGCAGATTCATCAGCGCGGTACCGTGAGCGATCTGCCACATCGACTGGTACGCCCACGTTCGGCTTGCGAGCCTCCGCAACGCCGGCGCCGACACGGCCGGGTCGGATCGGGCGTGCCTGAGGAGCGCCTTGTAGACGTTGACCAGAAACGATTCCGGAATCTCAAAACGGTTTTCCTCGTCCGCCTGCGGAAGGTCGGTTGGGACGGCGACATCGGGAAATCGATCCTGATTCGAGGTCTCCAGCGGCGCCGGCGGCGGAAGCGCGGCTTCCGGCCCGGCGTCCCGGCCCGGCGCTCTCAACGCATCCAGACGCCGCCGGGCCTCTTCGACCGCCCGTTCCCAAAAATACCGCTCCGATTCGCCGGCCGCTTCTTTCGACGGAACGCTGGCTGGCCCTTCGCCGCCTTGCGTCGCTGGAGAATCAAATCCCCCCGCGAAATAGAACACCAGCGCCCCCAGCGCCAGCGCTGCGGCCAGGACGAGAGAGCATTTGCCGAGCTTGCTCATTCGGTCGCGAGCAACTCGAACACCGTTTCGCCGATGGGCTTGTCGTTTCGGATGAAGACGATCTTGTAGGCCCCGGGCGGAAGATCCTCCACGACCAGCGGCTCACGGACCAGAGCCGCCGGCGTGTCGGATTGTTGGATGTTCAGAAAAATGAGTTTCCAGCCGCCGGCCTCATCTTTGAAATAGAGTTCAAAGGCGATTTTGTCCGTGGTGCCGCGCGGGGTTTTGTATGCGGCGTAGAGTTCTCCCCGCGCGCGAACCGGTGAACTCACCGGATTACCCGCCCGGTCTGCCAGCCCGAACCACTCCTTTTCCGGCTGCGCGCAGGCCCAAACGGCTACGGCGGCCAGCGCGCACAAGAAAAATCCCCGCCTGCGGTTCATCGCAGGCTATTCAATCATACAATTTCGATGGAGGTCGGAGAAAAACAGTAACCCCCCTCAGTCCCCCCTTTGCAAGGGGTGATGAAAAGAGGGTCTCCGGAGATTCTTTACTGCGCCTTGTACGTGTAGACGTAAACCGCGTTGCCCTTGTAGGAGTTGGTGACGGTGGCGTCGAGGATGACGAGGCAGTTTTCGTCGTTGGAGGTGTTGGCGGCCTGGGTCCAGTTGAAGGACCCGGTGATGGTGCGGGGGCCGCTGGTGGTGCCGCCGTCGATGGCCATGAATTTGTCGTGGAGAAGTCCCGTGTAGGTGTCCTTCTTGACCGGCACGCCGCTCGAGAGCATGTAGTTGTACTGCGAGGCGCTGAGGCCCGCCTGCCATGCGTCGAAGGATCCCTTGACGGTGACGGCGGCGTTCTTGCGCGCGATCAGCGCGTCGGCGACGCCCCTGTCGGTGAAGGTGAAGATATTGAAATAGACGGATGTGTTGGCGGTGCCGATGTGGGACTTGATGGAGGCCAGCACATCGGTCTTGGGCGAGAACTTTGTGTAGACGGTGGCGGTGGCGACGGTGTTCGATCCGGAATAGTCGACCTTGGAGGCGCCGAAGATGCCGCTGAACATCTGGTTGAACTCGCTCTTGTAGCGGGAGGCGACGCCGCTCGAATGAATGATGAGGACGTTGTTCTTGTCGGCCGTGGTCTGATCGTCCGTCATGTTGTAGGAGCCGGAGAGGACTTCGATGTCGTCGATCACGATGAATTTGTGGTGCATGAGGGCCGTGCGGTTGTCGCTGACGACCGTGATGCCGGCGGCCACCAGCGCGTCATACGCGGGCTTGTAGGTCGCGTTGTTGCGGTTGTCGGCTTCGGTGACGACTTTGACCGACACCCCGCGATTTTTGGCGTTGATCAGGGCGGTCTTGATGCTGGCCCGGTTGAAGGCATAGACGGCGACGTAGCAGTAGCTCGTGGAGGAATTGATGAGGTCCACAACGCGGTTGTCGATGTAGTTGGATGCGGGAGGCGTGTTGAAGTAGACCTTGAATCCATTGGCGGTCATCACCTGCGCCGAAACCGGCTGGAAGCCGGCCGCCAAAACAATCGCAATCACCAGAACCACCGCTGTGCCGATCTTCATTTTGCCGTTTGCCGTTTCGTTTGTTTTCATATTAATTATAGTATTGCAATTAGAGTACCGCCGTGGGCCCATTTGCGGAAAATATGTATAAGATTTAGATTATGAGTTAGTTAATTTGTGGAGCCCCGCTGGTAAATTCTACTGGATCATTTGACAAACAGGACAAATACTATACAATAAGGACATACATCTTGTCAGGATTGTACAAGGCTTATCCAAAATTTACAAAGGATGTGGCCCATGAAGATCGACAAAAAAGACCAGATCGGACAAATTCTTGTTGATCAGAAGATTATAACGAAGGACCAGCTTAAGGCGGCGCTGGAAAATCAGGCTGCCACTCCCTACAAATTGCTCGGCGCCATTTTGGAAGAGATGGGCGTTGCGACCTACAAGCAGGTCCAGATGGCGTATGCGATGCAATACGGGTTGCGCTATGTGAATGTGAATGAGGCCGAAGTTCCCAAGGCAGTTCTCAAACGAATTCCTGCGAAGCTGGCCTGCAAGTACGTGATCCTGCCGCTGGAGGAGACCTCAAAAGAAATTGTCCTCGCGACCCATCATCCCCGATTCATCAGCCGGACGGTGCTGGAGGATCTTTCGTATTTTCTGGACAAGTCGGTGGATCTGGCGCTGTCCGACAAGGAACAGACGATCGATGCCCTCTGCCGGCACTACGGGATGGGCCGGGAGGAATTCAACCGGTATCACGCGCCGACCGGCCTCGCGACGGAGTATCCGGACCTGGAAGAGGAGCCCGGTTTTCCGTACAGCCGCGAGATCGCGGTGATCGGCGAGTCCCTGGTCATTCAGCAGCTCTTCACGCAGGTCCGTCACGCCGCCCGCACCGACGCCAACATTCTGCTTCTGGGCGAGACCGGCACCGGCAAGGAAAATTTCGCGAACGTGATCCACCAGAACAGCCGGCGGAAGGACAAGCCTTTCATCAAAGTCAGTTGCGCGGCGATCCCGGAAACGCTGCTCGAGAGCGAGATGTTCGGCTACGAAAAGGGCGCGTTCACGGGCGCCTACGCCCAGACGCAGGGCCGGTTCGAGCTGGCCAACGGCGGCACGCTCTTTCTGGACGAGATCGGGGACATGCCGATTCCCATTCAGATCAAACTTCTCAGGGTTTTGCAGGACGGCAAATTCGAGCGCCTGGGCGGGCGGCAGACCCTGAAGACCGACGTGCGGCTGATCGCGGCGACGAACCGCAACCTCGAAAAGGAGATGGCGGAGGGCCGGTTCCGCACCGACCTCTATTACCGGATCAACGTGTTCTCGTTCACGCTCCCGCCGGTGCGCGACCGCAAGGAGGACATTCCGCTTCTGGTCGATTATTTCATCAAGGTCTTCAACAAAAAACACAACCGGGACGTCAAGTTCGCCGTGCCGAAGGTGATCGAAATTTTCCAGACCTACGACTGGCCGGGCAACGTCCGGGAGCTGGCCAACTGCGTGGAGCGCATGGTGCTGACGACGACGTCGAACATCGTCCACGCCGAACACATTCCCTACAAGCTCGAGTCGACGCGCGGCCAGAAACCCGCCTCCGCCTCCGTGTCGCCGCCCCCGCCGGAGCGTCCGACATCCCTGTCGGACGGAGGGCAGGGGCGGCTGACATCCATGCCGCCGCCCGCGGCCCCCTCGAGCCTCAAACATCTCACGCGGCAGCACGTCCTCGAAGTTCTCCAGCAAACGCGCTGGCACCGGGGCAAGGCCGCGGAAATTCTGGGGGTGCACCGCCACACGCTTCGGCGCATGATCGAGGAATTCGGTTTGGAGTAACCCCCCTCCTCGCTTGACAGATTCTCCCTGATCGGAGACAGTGGCGCCGATGCAGCGCTCCGTGCGGCTTGGCGTCGCCAGCCTCGGCATAACCGCGTTCGTGACGCAGGTGATCGCGCTCCGGGAATTTCTGACCCTCTTTGCCGGCAACGAGCTTGTCATCGGCGTCATGTTGGGCAACTGGATGCTGCTGACGGGTCTCGGCAGTTTCCTCGGCCGCCGGCCCGGCCCGGCGGTCAGCCCGGTTCGGAAGATCATTCTCTGCCAGGCGGCGTCGGCCCTTCTGTCTCCTGCGCTCCTCGTCGCCATCCGGCTCGTCAAGCAATTTTTCCTTCAGGGAATTCAGCCGGGCATCGGCGCGGCGACGATCGTGTCGATCGCGCTTCTCGCGCCGTGTTGCCTGCTTTCGGGATTTCTGCTGACGCGATTCGGCGGGCTCGTGGCCGACCGGGAGGGCGCCGCGAAGATCGGCCATGTCTTTGTGCTCGACACGCTCGGATACGTCGTGGGTGGCCTGTTGTTCAGTTTCTGTCTCGTCCATTATTTCTCGCCGTTTCAATCTCTCACGTTCGTGATGGTTCTCAGTCTGCTGTCGGCCGTTCTGCTCGCGATGACCGCCGGCCGGCCCGCGCTCGGCGTTGTCGTCCTGGCCGCGCTGATCGTCGCGCTGGCCGCGTTCTGGAACATCGACGTCGAGCGCCTGACCGCGCGCGCCCTGTATCCCGGCCAGGAACTTTTGCACGAGCGGTCCACGCCCTACGGCACGCTGGCCGTGACCCGGCAGGAAACCCAGATCAACGTCTACGAAAACGGCGTGCCGGTCGGATCGACCCAGGACTTTGTCGCGGCGGAAGAAACCGTGCATTACGCGCTCGCCCAGCGCCCGGCGGCAAAACACGTCCTTCTCGTGTCGGGCGCGCTGACCGGCGCCATCCGCGAGGCGGCGAAGTATCCGCTCGCCCGCATCGACCAGGTGGAACTTGATCCGGAGGTCCTGGCGGTGGTGCGAAAAATATCAGCGCCCGAGAAGGATCCAAGGGTCGTGATGATTTCCGAAGACGCCCGGCGATTTCTCCGGCGCGCCCGGGGAAGATACGACGCCATCCTGATGGACATGCCCGATCCCTCGAACGCGCAGATCAACCGGTATTACACGGCGGAATTTTTCGCGGAGGCCAAACGGGCGCTCCGTCCCGGAGGCGCGCTCAGTTTCAGGCTGAGCGGCTCGGAAAATTACGCGGGCCCGGAGATGCGCCGTCTGGCCTCGTCCGTTTACCGGTCCTGCGCCTCTGTGTTCAAACACGTTCTCGTGATTCCCGGCGCGCGCCGCTATTTTCTGGCCTCCGACGAACCGCTCGATTACAACATCGCCGCGCGTCTTGAAGAGAGGCGAATCGAGACCCGCTACGTCCACCGGAGCTACCTGACGGCGAAACTGACGGAGGAGCGCATCCGCGAGGCAAAAGAGAGTGTCTCCGACACGGTCGATCTCAACCGCGACTTTTATCCGACCGGCGTCCATGCCCATCTGCGGTACTGGCTCGGCCATTTCGGCGGCGGCATGGCCGCGCCCGGGCTGCTCGTGCTTGTCATCGGGATCGGGATCGCCGCGCTCGTGCGGGCGTCGCCGGACCGTCCGGTGTCGGCGGCGATTTCGGCGACGGGATTCGCCGGGATGGGAATCGAGATCGTGCTGATCGTCGCGTTTCAAATCTGTTATGGATACGCGTACCGGCAGATCGGCTTGATCGTGACGGCGTTCATGATCGGCTCGGCCGCCGGCGCGGCGTGGTCCGCGCGAAGGGCCGGCGATCCGCGCGCACGGCTCGCGCGCTTGGATGGCCTGTTGGCCGTGTTCGCGTTTGTTCTGGCGCCGGCACTGGAGGCGCTGCGGGCGGTGGATCATCCCTTGATCGCGGCCGGCGGGCCGCCGGTGATATTCCCCGTCCTGACCGGCGTGACGGGATTTCTTGGGGGCGCGCAGTTTCCCCTTGCGGCGAAGGCGACGTTCCAGGGCGCCGAGAAAACCTTTGGACGCCTCTACGCTGTCGATCTTCTGGGCGCCGCGTTCGGATCCATCGTCATCAGCGCCCTTCTGATTCCGCTCATCGGAATCGCCGGCGCCTGCTATTGTCTCGGCGGCGTCAAACTGGCGAGCGCCGTCGCGCTGCGACTGCGCCGCGGGGCGCCTGCGGAATCGCAGGCCGAAGTCGTTCGGGACACGGGCGCCGTTGCCCCCTTCGCCGTCGCGGGCTTCGTCTTCGCGGCCATTGGTCTGTTGATCGTGCTGGAGGAAACAGCCGCGGGCGTTTACGCCGTCTCGTTCGTTCCCGCCTATCACTGGGCGCTCCTTGCGCTTCTGGCCGTGGGCCTGATCCGGGCGATGGAATTCGATTTCGGCGCCGCCTGGAGGAGAAGCGGAATGCATCCGATGCGCTGGATCCATTTCGCCGCGTTCTCGCTGGCTGTCTTCTACCCGATTTTCAGATGCTATTTCAAAATCCCGTACCTCTTCTGTCACGTCTGCCCGCGAAAATGTGTCTTCGGATTTTTGCGCCCATGGCTCGTTCCGGCCGCGCTTATTATGAACCTCGAAAAGCGCCACTGGTGCTACCACGCGTGCCCGATCGGCACATTCTACGATTGCCAGGCGCGAACCGGCGGCAAGCCCGCGCGCCGGCCGATCGTGTTTCGCGTGACCGCGATCGCCGTTCTGATTTTCACGGCGGCGGCCTATTTCATGCTGAAGCATGATCTTGCCGAGCCGCCGGCGGCGGCCGACTGGTACGCGTTCTTCTACCTGAACGCCTTTGGCGTCAGCGCGGCGGTTCTGGCGACGGCGGCGGTTCTGATTGTGCTGGCCTGGCGGCTGCGCCGCGCGTTTTGCGAATCGCTTTGCCCGGTCGGAACATTTTCTGATTTGATGTTGAAGCTCGATCGTGCGGGGCGCGGCTGAGGGCGGGCATGGACCGGCGCAAATTCATCAAGCGATGCGTGATGGGCGGCTGCAGTGCGGCGCTGGGCGCCCATGCGGTCCACGATTTTTTTGTCGAAGACAACGCCGGCGGCGGCCTGCGCGTCGGATTTCGAAACGACGCGCCCGCCGAACTCTGGAAATGGTCCCGGGAGGCCGCGTGGTACGAATCGCGCGGCGAAATGGTCCGTTGCGTCCTGTGTCCGCACGAGTGCATCCTCGGCGAGAACGACCGGGGATTTTGCCGGGTCCGCGTCGTCAAGAACGGAAAACTCCACACGCTCGTCTACGGCAATCCCTGCACGATCCATATCGATCCCATGGAAAAAAAGCCTCTCTACCATTTCCTTCCCGGCTCGGCCATTCTGTCCCTCGCCACCGCCGGATGCAATCTGCGGTGTCCCAACTGCCAGAACTGGGAAATCTCGCAAGCCAAACCGGAAACCACGCAGAACATGGACGTCCCGCCGGCGGCGCTGGTCGACGCCACCGCCCGGCGCAACGTTGGGTCCATCGCCTACACCTATTCCGAGCCCATCATCTATTACGAGTACGTGCGCGACTCCTCGGCGCTGGCGAAAGAGCGCGGGATTCGCAACGTCCTCGTGACCGCCGGATTCATTTCCGAAAAACCGCTCCGCGAACTCTGTCGCGTCGTGGACGCGGCCACACTCGACCTGAAAGGGTTCAACGACCGGCTCTACATCAAACTTACCGGCTCCAAGCTTGCGCCTGTCCTGCGCTGCCTGGAAGTCATGCGCGAGGAGGGCATGTGGATCGAAGTCTCCCGGCTGGTCGTACCCACCCATTCGGACGACATCGAAGACATCCGCCGGATGTGCAAGTGGATCGTTCAGGCGCTCGGTCCGGGCACGCCGCTGCACTTTTTGCGATTCCATCCCGCGCACAAGCTCCAGAACCTTCCGCCGACGCCGACCGACATTCTGGAGCGCGCGCGCGACGTCGCGCTCGAGGCGGGCCTGCATTTCGTCTACGTCGGCAACGTGCCGGGCCACCCGACGCAGAATACGGTCTGCCCGGGCTGCAAAGAGACCGCGATCGAGCGCGATGGGTTTTTCATCAAGAAATTCCTGCTGGACAAAGGCCGGTGCGCCTGCGGCGAAAAAATCCCGGGGGTGTGGGCGTGAGTCCGGCCCCTCGGCTCGTCGTCGACCTGACCGGCCTTCTGGCGATATCCGCGGCCTTGACGCTGGCCGCGTCGTCCGGGCAAGGCTGGCCGGCAAATTGGGCCGACGGCCTGCCGACTGCGCCCTCGGCCTCGCCCTCGCCTGTGCCCCCACCTGCACCCGTATCCCCGCCCGCACCCTTGCCCCTCCCCCTCGCGCTCCGCGCCGGCCCGCGCATCGTCCGGCCGCCGGCGGTCGCCGGGCAATTCTATCCGGCCGACACCGCCGAACTGTACGAGTTCGTCGACCGGACCCTGTCGGCGTCGCCGCCGGTCGGCATTCGGGGCGCGCGCGCGGTTCTTGTGCCGCACGCGGGTTACGTGTTCAGCGCGGAAGTGGCGGCCGCGTCATTCCGGGAAATCGGCATGCCTTTCAAGCGCGTCTTCATTCTCGCCTCCAATCACAGCGGCGACGTCCATTTCAACGGCGTCTCGATCCCGCGCGAATCGCACTACGCCGTCCCCGGCGCCGAAATCCCGATCTCGGCCGTCGTCGATGAGCTGAAGTCCGACCCCCTCTTTGTCGACGAACCCCGCGCGCACGGGATGCACATGATTGAAGTTGAGCTGCCGTATCTCCACCGCCTGCGTCGCGGCGATTTTTCCATCGTGCCCTTGATCGCCGGCGGCATGGATTTGCCGGCCGTGCAGCGCCTGGCGGAAATCTTTGACCGCTACGCCGACCCCGAGACGCTGTTTGTGTTCAGCGTCGATCTGTCGCATTATTACAAGTATGAAGAGGCGCGGAACCTCGACCACTTCACCATTCAGGCCATCATGAGCCGCGACGATGCGCAGCTCCGGCGCGCCGTCACGGACGGCAACCAGGTTCTGCTGGCGATGCTCTTCCTCGCCGCGCGGCGCGGCTGGGATCCGACCTTTCTCATGTATCGAAATTCCGGCGACGTCGGCGCCGACAAGAATCGCGTCGTCGGGTACGCCTCCATCGTCTTTCACGAGCCTCTGGATTTTTCCGAGCAGGAACAGCGCGACCTGCTCGCCTTCGCCCGCCGCGCGGCGGAGGAATACGTCCGGACCGGCCAGACGCCACATGACCCCGGCCTCGTGGAGCGCCATCCGGTGTTCCGCATCCCACGAGGCGCGTTCGTGACGCTCAAAAAGGCCGGCCGACTGCGAGGCTGTATCGGCAGTCTCCTTCCGCGCACGTCCTTGTACGAGGATGTGCGGGCCCATGCCGTGGACGCGGCGGTCCACGATGTCCGGTTTTCTCCCGTCACGCCGGAGGAGCTGGACCGGCTGACCGTCTCCATTTCGGTCCTGGAATATCCTCAGCGTGTCTACGTCAACGACCCCCGGGAGTACCTGACGGTCCTGCGGCCGAACAAAGACGGCGTGATTCTCATCTATCAGGGCCGGCAGTCGACGTTTCTTCCGGAAGTGTGGCATGAGATTCCGAACGCCGCCGATTTCCTCTCCCAGCTCTGCCTCAAGCAGAAATCCCCGGCCACCTGCTGGTCGGACACGGGTGACGCTCGCGCCGCACTCTATCGATATTCAGCCAACGTGCTGGAAAGGAGTTTGCCATGAAGCGCAATTCAAAGTATTCCGCGCCCGCCATTCTGGGAATTGACGTGGGCGGGTCGGCCGTCAAGGGCGCGCCGGTGGATGTTCGGAGGGGCAAGTATCTGGCGGAGCGGCTCCGGCTCCCGCTCCGCGATCAGGCGAGACCCGCTGACATTGCGCGGGCGGTTGCGCGGATTGCAAAGCATTTCAAATGGCGGGGCGCCATCGGCTGCGGGTTTCCGGCGGCGATCCGCGGCGGCGTGGCCCTCACGGCCGCCAACATTCACAAAAGCTGGATAGGCAAGAATGTGGCGGCGATGTTGAAGAAGTCGACGCGCTGCCCGGCGTTCGTCCTCAACGACGCCGACGCCGCCGGCATCGCCGAGATGACCTTCGGCGCGGGGAGAGGCCGCAAGGGTGTGGTTCTCCTCGTCACCGTCGGCACGGGCCTCGGAACGGCGCTGTTCTCGGACGGAATGCTTCTTCCGAACACGGAATTGGGCCACATCGAAATCAGAGGGAAGGAGGCGGAACACCGCGCGTCCGACGCGGTGCGTCAGCGGAACAATCTTTCCTGGAAAAAATGGGCGGCCCTGCTCAACGAGTATCTGACCACCATGGAACGCCTGTTCTGGCCCGGCCTGATCGTCCTCGGCGGCGGCGTCAGCCGGAAACACGAAAAGTTTTTCCCGTATCTGGCCGTCCGGGCCAGGCTCGTGCCGGCGAAATTCCGAAACAAGGCCGGCATCATCGGCGCCGCCCTCGCCGCGCGGCGGTTCGGCTCATCGACAACGGCGCGCGCGTAAGATAGGCTTTCCGGCGATGATCCGATAGCTCAAAAAGTACGAGGGGTGGCATCGGAGTTGACCGAGAGCGTCAAGGGGCGGATTCTCGTCGCCGACGACAGCAAATTTTTCCTCCAGAGCCTTGAGCGTCTGCTCGAGGCCGAAGGGTACGAGGTCTACACCGCCGAAGACGGTCATCAGGCGGTGGAGGTGGCGCGCGCCCGGAAGCCCGACCTCATACTGCTCGACATTGAAATGCCGAAACTCGACGGGATTGGCGCCTGCCGGAAACTGAAGGAATCCGCGGAGACTTCCCACATCTCGATTCTTTTCGTGACCAGCCACGCCACCAGCGAGATCCGCCTGCGGGGCCTGCGCGCGGGCGGCGAGGAGTTTCTGACGAAACCCTTCATCCCGGAGGAAATCCTGGCGCAGGTGGAAAAGTTCGTTCGCCGCGTCAAGAGCACGACCAATCTCATCGAGCGCGTCAAGATTCTGGAGGAGGAGCGCAACAGCCTTCAAAAGCGCCTGGCCGGATCGGTGGCCGAGGACGCCCTGGCCCACGCCTTCCGGATCACGCCCTCCAACCCCCTCTCGGTGATTTCGGACATCGACGAGTCGCTGGTGGCGTTCATTCGGGAGAACCGGCAGTTCGTGATCCTGTATCTGGCGGTCGACAACATGGACCGCGTCGACCTTCTGTTCGGCTCGGACATCGTCGTCGAAACGCACGCGTTCATCTTCAACAAGACCGTCGAGTACCTGCGGGAACTGTCGATCGACCTGGACGCCATCCGCATCTGCCGGAACCTTTCGGACGATTTCGTGATTTTTCTGCCGGACGCCGCGCTGACCCGGCTCAAACTCAATTCGTCCAACGTCGACGATTTCGGCGCCGACCTGCTCAAGCACGTGCGGTTCTGCATGGACGCGCAGTTTCTGAAAAAGGAGGTCGTGCCGATCCTGAACCTCAGCACCGGCGTGTCCTGGGTGTCGACCACCTACCGGCTGTCCTACCAGCGCCAGATTCTAAACGCCGTCCGAGAGGCCGCCAACAGCGCGTACAATTTCCAGTCCAAGGGCCGGCAGCGCCTCCACAATCTCCTCCGCGAAATGATCCGCACCCAGTCCCTCCGCATCGTCTGCCAGCCGATCGTCCGGTCGGTCGACTTCAAGATCGCGGCCTACGAGGCCCTGGGCCGGGGCCTGTATCCGGAGCTGGAAAAACCGCAGCTCATGTTCGACGTCGCGGAGGAATCGAACCAGGTCCTGGCGCTGTCGCGGCTCTGCCGGGACAAGGCCGTGGGCCGGTTCCCGGAACTGCCGGACGGCAAGCTCCTGTTCGTGAATTTCCATCCGGAGGACTTCCAGGACGACCAGTTGCTCCTGGCCTCTCCGGATGAACCGATCTTCCGCACGGACCCGAAGCGCGTCGTGATCGAGGTGACGGAGCGGTCGGCGATCCGGGACCCGAAGAAACTGCGGGAGGCGATCGACTTTTTGAAGAAGACGGGATTCAAAATCGCCATCGACGATCTCGGCAGCGGATACACCTCTCTCGGCCTCATCGCCTCCCTCGACCCCGACTACATCAAATTCGACATGACCCTCGTGCGCGGAATTGAGCTGTCGCCGACGAAACAGGCGCTCCTGAAAACCCTGAGCCAGTTCACGCAGGACATCGGCGCCGTCAGCGTGGCCGAGGGCGTGGAGACGCAGGAGGAACTGGACGTGGTCCGCGAGTTCAAATGCGACCTCTGCCAGGGCTTTTATTTCGCGCAGCCCTCGGACAAGCTCATCTCCGAATCCGAATTCGCTTTTCACAAACGCTGAACCGCACATGCCGGTGACCGTCGCCCGGGGCCTTTCGGCCTACAGCGAAATCTTCGATCCGGCCGGCGAGGTCCGGCCGCTGTACCGGCCGATCATGGACTACCTGAAGAAGGCCGACCTCAGGGAATTCCGTGACCGCTTCAGCCGCGCGGACCAGATCAACATCGAGGAGGGCGTGACGTTCCTGCTGAGACCCGGCGAGGAGCGGATCCTCAAGGTCGACTGGATTCCGAGGATCATCGAAAGCGCGCAGTTCGACCGCATCCGCGAGGGGCTGATCCAGCGCGCGACCGCCATCAACCTCTTTCTCAACGATCTCTACACCGGCCGGCAAGATGTGGTCCCGGAGGACGTCATCCGGTCTAGCCTCTATTATTATCCGGCCTGCATGGGATTCACGCCGCCGAGGAAGATCTACCTCCACATTTACGGCCCCGACCTCGTCCGGATGGACGGCGACACCTGGTACATTCTGGAGGACAACATCCGCATCCCGTCCGGCGTGTCGTACGCGCTCAAGTACCGGGAGATCGCCAAGCGCCTCTTTCCGGATTTTCTTTCCTCCTACGACATTTATCCCGTCCACCTCTATCCGCATTTTCTGAGGAAGAACCTCGAATACATCGCGCCGCCCTCGAACGGCGGCCGCGAGCCCGTCGCGGTCCTGCTGACCGAGGGCTCCTACAACGCGGCCTACTACGATCACAAGTACCTCGCCGAGGAAACCGGCGTGTCCTTGTGCGTGCCGAAGGACTTGTTTGTCGATGACGAGGGATTCGTGCAGATGCGGACGAACCGGGGCAACCTGCGGGTCGACGTCATTTACCGGCGGATCCAGGACATCGACGATTTTGTGCCGAACCTGTCGAAAAGCTACATCGCGGGCAAAGTCAATCTCGCGAATGCCTGGGGCACCGGGGTCCTCGACGACAAGGGCACGTTCCCGTTCGTGCCGAAGATGATCCGCCGGTATCTCGACCAGGATCCCATCCTGCCCAACGCCCCGACCTACTCGCCGCTCGTCGAGGAGGACCTGAAATATATCCTCTCGAATTTCCCGCGGATGGTCATCAAGTGCCGGGAGGGCTACGGCGGCCATGGCATTTGGATCTGCCCGGAGGCCACGAAGGACCAGCAGGAGGAGTGGCGGCGGGAGATGCTGGCGAACCCGCTGAACTTCATCGCACAGGACTGCCTCGATTTTTCGACCCACTGCCTCACGCGGTTCACGCAGGACGACATCGTCCTCGATGACACCTACGTGGATCTTCGGACGTACGTCCTCATGGGCGAAAAGGTCCAGGTCATGCCCGGCGGCATCAGCCGGGTCGCGCCGCTGGGCACGCGCGTCGTCAACAGCTCCTCCGGAGGCCTCATCAAGGACACCTGGGTGCTTCGGTGAATATTCGGGAGTTCTACCGTATGAAAACTCCCCTGCAGGAGAAAATCGGGCTGTTCGAATCGTCCTTCGGCGACGGCGCTGGCAAGCGGTTTGCGCTCGTGTCGGGGATTCACGGGGACGAGCTGGACGGGCTGTACCTTTCGTATCACCTCGCCCGGTTTTTGCGCGAGTGGGAGTCGGCCGGAAAATCCATCCGCGGCCAGGTGTCGCTCATTCCCGTCGCCAACCCGCTGGCGACCGCCGCCACCGAGCGGTTCTGGCCGTTCGGACAGATCGATGTGAACCGCTGTTTTCCGGGCACGAACGGCACGGCGGCCGACCCGCCGCCGCAGGGCGAGGGTGCGTCGCACGTGTGGGCGGGCGCGCTGTTTGAGCATCTCAAGGGCTTCGACCTGGTCGTCGACGTCCATTCCAGCAACCTTTTCCTGCGTGAGTGTCCGCAGATCCGCGTTCTGAACCGGTACCGGGCCGTCGCCGAAACGTACGCCGACCACACGAACGTCGATGTCGTCTGGGTCCATGACGCGCCCACGGTCATCGAAACCACGCTGTCCTGCAACCTCAACGCCGCCGGCGTGCCGACGCTGGTGGTCGAGATGGGCGTGGGACTGAGGATCCAGAAGGAGTTCGTGGAAATCGTTTTCCAAGGCGTGTTGTCGTTGCTTCAGAAGCTTGGCATCCTCTCGGGCGCGCTGCCGCCCGCACCGCCGAGCCGGCCGATTTACGCGACCGATCAAAACGTGCGGTACCTGAATTCCGAATCCGGCGGATTTTTCGTCCCGGACATCAGCGTCGGTTTCAAGGTCGAACAGGGCCAGCGGATCGGCCGCATTCTGGACGCGCTGTCGGGCGAGGTCAAGGAGGACGTCGCGTCGCGCTGGAACGGGTATCTGTTCACGATCCGCGCGCACCCGATCGTCTATCCGGGCAGCCTGATGGCGCGGGTCATTGAAATTGCATGAGCGCGCGGCCCGAAACGATCCTCTCGATCGAACTGCCCTTCAACGAGAATCTCGCCTTCTACGCCTTCACGTTCGGCGCCGGCGATCCGGAGGTCGCGATCACGAGCGGATTTTACGGCGACGAGTACAACGGCCTCTACGTGTGCCACAAGCTGATCGGGTTTTTATCGGAAGTGACCGAGGGCCGCGCGGCCGGGTGGCGCCTGAAGGGCCGTGTGAAAATTTTTCCAGCCCTGAATCCGCTCGGCACCATGGCGCACCGGCGATACTGGCCATTCGACCAGCGCGACATTAATCTGTCGTTCCCGGGCGTGTCGATGGGCGAGACGACGGAGCGGATCGCCGCGGCGGTACTGGCGTCGCTGCGGGACTGCCGAAGCTGCATCGATCTTTGCTGCGGCTCGCGTTTTTTCGAGGAACTGCCGCACATCCGGCTGTACGAGTCGATCGCAATGCCGGACGAGTCGGCGCTGAGTTTCAATCTGCCGATCGTGTGGCGTCGGCATTCGACGCCGCTTTTGACGGGCAGCCTCGCGCACAATCTCAATCTGCGGGGCGTGCCGACCTTTGTCCTCAAATTTGGAGGAACGGACCGGATCGATCCGCTGTTTTGCGAGCGGGTGTACGAGGGCATCCTGAATTATTTTGTCGCGAGCGGCGTTCTCGAAAAGCGGGCCGGGACTGGCCCGGCCGCGCCGGCGGCGGAATCGCCGTGGCCTCTGCCCGGCCGGATCATCTGGCCGAAGGACGTCCTGTCGGTTCTTTCCCCGGCCGCCGGCTTGTTTGTCGCGGCCGCTGCGCTCGGCTGCCGGCTGGAGAGGGGCGCGCTCATCGGACACATCGTGGATCCGGTCGGCGGCGGCCGCATTGCGGAAGTTTCCGCCCCTGCCCCCGGCCTTTTGTTTTCGCTCCGGTCCAACCCCGTCCTGTACGCGGGGTCCCTCATCGCGCGGCTCGCGGGCTGATTTGACGGGGACGTTTTTGGGGAATACAATCAATCCAACTGCCATGATTTGGGGTGTTGTCCTTATGGTGAGTATGCTTTTGACGCCCGGCGTCTCGTGGGCCGCCGGGACGGAGCGCGCCGCGCCGCTGGCGCCGGCGTCTGCGCCTGCGCAGTCGGCCGGCCGGGCCGCGCCTGTCCTGCGCGCGCCCACGCTTCCGGCGCCGAGCTTTTTCGGCCAGCCGTCGGACGCCGTGGCGGACTGGGTGTTGGGCCAGCCGGATTTCGTGACGAACACGGACACCGGGCCCTGCCGGACCTGCATCGGCTACCCGATGGGCGCCGCGTATCATGTGCGTGGCGACACGCACTATCTGTTCGTCGTCGACCAGGAGTACCACCGCGTTCTGGTTTTCGACAGCGCGCAGGGCCTGACCAACGGCCAGCCCGCCTGGGCGGTCATCGGCCAGGCGAATTTTGATGTCGGCGGGGCCAACCGCATGAATCCTTTGCCTCACGCCGAGAGCCTCCGGTCGCCGGCGGATGCCTGTGTCGACGCGCAGGGGAATCTGTACGTGGCCGATTACGGCAACCATCGCGTGCTGGCGTACAGGGATCCGATCGGCACCGATTTCGCCGCCGACTCGGTGTTCGGCCAGGCCGGGACCTTCGGCACGCGCACGGCGAACCTCGGGGGCGCGAGCGCCTCGAGCCTGAGCGGCCCCTTGAGCGTCGCCGTGGACGACGCGGGCAACGTGTACGTCGCGGACGGCGGCAACCACCGCGTTCTCATTTACTATGATCCGCTCAACACCGACGTCGTGGCGGACAAAGTTCTGGGCCAGGGGGACAGTTTCGGATCGAGCACCGCGAACCTCGGCGGCGTTTCCGCATCGTCCTTCAATCAGCCTTATCGCGTCCGGCTGGACCCGTCGGGCAATCTGTACGTGACGGACATCAACAACAGCCGCGGCCTGATTTTCAATTCTCCGCTGGAGGAGGACGGCGCGGCCGACGCCGTGATCGGCCAGCCGCATTTCTCGTCCGACTCGGCGAACATGGGTGGCCGAAGCGCCAGCAGCATCCGCGAGCCCTGTTCGCTGGGCGTCGACGCCTATGCCAACCTTTACATGGCCGACTGGGGCAACAACCGGGTTCTGTTTTACAAGCGCCCGCTGGCCGAAGACACGGTGGCGGACGTGGTGTTCGGCCAGGCCGATTTTGCGGCGGCCGACACGTTCGCGACCTCCGCATCGAGCCTCTGGGGCGCGCAGCGGATCGATTTCGACCCGGACGGCAATCTCTACATCTCCGACTGCTACCATTCCCGGCTCCTCAAGTACAAAATCGCGCCGGTCGCGAATGCGTGTCCCGTGCCGTGGATCACGACGCCGCAGACCGGCAAATCGGTTTCCGGCAACGCCGTCAGCGTCATCGCGCACCTCAAGGGTTCCGGCGAGGGCGTCACGATGCAGTTTCAGTACCGCACGGAACCCGCGACGGCGTGGTCCGTGCTCGGCCCGGATGTGCCGGGCCGTCCGTATCTGTTGAAATGGAACACCACGGTGTCGGGCTGGTCGGACGGAGACACGGTGTGGGTCCGCGCGGCCGCCATGTCCGCCGACTGCGACACGACCTATTCGATTCCGGTGCGCGTCCGCATCAAACGCAGCGGCGCCGACATCGAGGAAAACGCGGGCACGGAACACGAGAAGAAGGAGAAGATCGAAAAGGGCCGCAAGGTGACGGTGGACGTCGCGTCGGAACTGACGATCGAGATTCCGCCCACGGCGCTCGACACCGACGCCGTCCTGCAGACCAAAAAATTCGAAACCAACCCAAAGGACAAAGTGCCGGAGGGCGTCGAGAACGCCCGGGGCATCCTGTATCAGAGCCTGGAGTTCGAGAGCGGCCCGAGCTCGTTCCGGGATTCGGTCACGCTGACGTTCAATTACAACGACACCGACAACGACGGCCGGATCGACGGCACGGACGTTGAGGAGACGAGCCTGGTCGTGTACTCCATGGGCAACGCGGACACGGAATGGAAAAAACACGACACGATCGCCGCCCGCAACCCCGATTCGAATCACGTCAAGGTCAAGGTTTCGCATTTCAGCTACTACGCCGTCTTCGGATCCAGCCCGTCTGCGGCCGTCGGGTTCCCGCGCAGTTGCGTCATCTCCGAGATGCTCGACCCGGCGCCGGGGGGCCGGCGGATTCTGTCCCGGCTGCGCGCCGCGCGGGACTGGATGTTGGATCAGTCCGCGGGCCGGCGTGTTGCGGCGTGGTATTACGGAGGAATCCGATTTGCCCGTTAAGGTAAAAATCCCGACCATGATGCAGAAACTCACCGGCCAGAAGGCCGAGGTTTCAGTGAAGGCCCGGTCGGTGCGGGAGATGATCGACGCGTTGGACCGGAAGTTCCCCGGCGCTAAAGTTATGCTTCTGGGCGCGGACGGCGCCATCCACCATCATTTCATCATCGCCATCAACGACGAGGACGCCCGATACCTCGACGGCCTCGACTCCGCGCTGTCCGGAAACGACCGCGTTGAAATCGTCGCGTCCATCGCCGGGGGGTCCGCTTACGGCTTCAACAATTTTTCGACCACATAATCCGCAAACGGCAGCGAGCAGGTAAGGCCGGGGGACACCGCGTTGAGGACGTGGATCGACCGCCCGGATTCCTCGATCACCAGGTCCTCGACCAGGTGGCCGGCGCGGTTCACGAGTTGCGCGCGGTTTCCGCTCTGGGCGCGCGCGATGTCTCCAAGCTCAAGCTGCGGCAGGAGCCACCGGGCCCGGTCGAGGAAGACGCGCTTGAAGAGCGTGGTCTTGAGCTGCTCGACGGCCAGCGCGCGAAACTCCGGGCCGGCCACCATCCGCCAGAACCTCGCATCGGACAGCATCGACACCGTATCTCCGAGGTGAATATCGAGCGGCCGGTACGATTCGCGGCCGAACGCGAGCACGGCGTTCGGGCCCGCGAGGACTTCGCCCGTGACCTTTTTGGTGAAATGAATTCCGAGGAACGGATACTTGACGTTGGGCGCGGGATAAATCATCGACCGCACCAGATGCG
This sequence comes from Candidatus Lindowbacteria bacterium RIFCSPLOWO2_12_FULL_62_27, assembly GCA_001784175.1. Taxonomy (GTDB): domain Bacteria; phylum Lindowbacteria; class 2-12-FULL-62-27; order 2-12-FULL-62-27; family 2-12-FULL-62-27; genus 2-12-FULL-62-27. Next base: position 19,779 of record MFPR01000024.1, on the reverse strand, counting down.
ATTTCGATTCGACGAGCCGGAAATAGTCCCCGCGAAACGGGTAGATCGTCAGGTCCTTCGCCACGCCCATCGTGTGCGCGATCCGGTCGGCGTAGAGACCGGCGCAGTTGACGAAATGATCGGACTCGCAGATGTCCCGGTCCGTCCGGATTCGATGGCCGTGGCCGGACGATTCGACGCCGAGCACGCGATGGAAAAAAGAGAAGGACACGCCTGCGGCTGTTGCGTCCTCCGCGTAGGCTCGCGCGACGCCCGCGCCGTCGACGATGGACCCGGTCGGCGAATGAAGCGCCGCGCGGCCGGCCGAATGGGGTTCCAGCTCGCGCAACCGCGCCTGCGGGACAATCTCGATCCCCGGCACGCCGTTCTCCCGTCCGCGCCGGAGGAGTTCGGCGAGAACGGATTCGTCCTCGTCGTTCAACGCGACGACGACGGTGCCGACCTCCTGCATCGCCACGCCGCGTTTCTTGCAGTATTCGCGGAGCCGCCGGTTGCCCTCCACGCAGAATCGGGCCTTGAGCGTTCCGGGCGCCGCGTTGAACCCGGAGTGGATCACGCCGGAATTCCGCCCGCTCGTATGCCGCGCCACGTCGCGCTCTTTTTCCAGCACCAGGATTTTCCAGCGGGGCTGTTTTTCGGCCAGGGCCCGAGCCACGGCGCAGCCGATGACGCCGGCGCCGACGATGATCGCATCGTAGGTCATGGCATGAGTCTAATTTCCGGGAGCAGGGACGACAACAAAAATTTGACTTTCATGGAGGTCTGCCGTATCCTTAACAGACTCACGCAAGTTCGGAAGTCGGCGGCTCAAAGGATGGGCCGCCGGATGGGGCGGGGTCCCATCGGAACCTTGGAATCACGGAGGAGGCAGGGAACATGAGCGTCGGGGTAATCCAGAACCTGAATCAGGAACAGATCCATAACGCGCGGGCGCCACGGTATGACGTGGTTGAGGACGCGATCGACATTTCCCAGCGATTCACACAGGAACAGCCCAAAAACGTTCGAAGTCTGGCGAAGGAAGTCGGCGTCGGCCAGATGTACGACGCTACGGTTTAGCTTCGTCAGACGGAACAGCCACTTCTGAGGATTCGATCGCAGAGTCGGCGTGCGGGCCGGCCTGTCTCAAAGTCCGCCTGTCGCCTTTCAGCCAGCAGGCCAGTCCGATCAGGATCACGAGCATGAGCGCAACGCCGATGGCCTTGTGGCTGGTCGGATTGCTCTTGATGGGGTCGATCTCTTCGTGTTCGCTTGACATGGAACCATTCACACCTCCAAGTCCCCATCTTATCCCAACGGCCTTTGTTGTCAATTCATAATTGATAATGTAGAGAATTGACCATGGACGGGAGCGAGAAACCGTTTGCGGGGCAGTGGGGCCTGATTCTGGGCGCGTCGAGCGGATTTGGCGAGGCGACGGCGCTGGCGCTGGCGAAACGCGGGATGAGCGTGTTCGGCGTGCATTTCGACCGGGCGATCGCCCTGGCCCACGTGCAGGAGATCCGGGACAAGATCAAATCGTTCGGCGCCGATTCGGAATACTTCAACGTGAACGCCGCGGACGACGAAAAGCGCGCGGAGGTCGTCGCGGTGGTCAAGGCAAAGGTCGCGCGTCCGCTGAAGTTCCTGCTGCATTCTCTCGCCTTCGGCAGCCTCAAGCCGTTCATCGCCGCCGATTCCAAGGAGGCCCTCAACCGCAAGCAGATGGAGATGACGGTTGACGTCATGGCGCACAGCCTGGTGTGGTGGACCCAGGACCTTCTGCGTGCGGGACTGCTCGGCAAGGGCAGCCGGATCATGGTCATGACGAGCGCGGGATCGACACGGGTCTGGAAAACGTACGGGGCCGTTTCGGCCGCCAAGGCCGCGCTCGAATCGCACATCCGCCAGCTCACCCTGGAGCTGGCGCCGCACGGCATCACCTGCAACTCGATCCGCGCCGGCGTCACGATGACGCCCGCACTTCAGAAAATCCCCGGCAACGACCGCATGATGCAGTGGGCCCTCGAGATGAACCCGCACAAGCGCGCGACCACGCCGGAGGACGTCGCCGAGACCATCGCCGTCCTCTGCCAGGACGAAACCCGCTGGATGACCGGCAACGTCATCGGCGTCGACGGCGGAGAGTTCATCACCGGTTGAGCATCAACGTCGTCACCCTCGGCTGCGCCAAGAATCTCGTCGATTCGGAAACGCTCCTGGCCCAGCTTCGCGCAAACGGGATTGCGGCCGGCCACGAGACCCGAAATGGCGCGCGAACCGTCATCATCAACACGTGTGGGTTCATCGAAACCGCCAAACGCGAATCCATCGACACGATTCTGCAATTCGTCGGGGAAAAACGCCAGGGCCGGATCGACAAGCTTTACGTGACCGGCTGCCTGAGCGAGCGGTACAGGGCCGACCTTGAAAAGGAAATCCCGGAGGTCGACGCCTGGTTCGGCACCCGGGACCTTCCGCGCCTCCTCAAGACATTCAACGCCGATTACAAACACGAACTCGTCGGCGAGCGGCTTCTTACCACGCCACAACACTACGCCTATTTGAAAATTTCAGAAGGCTGCGACCGCACATGCTCCTTTTGCGCGATCCCCCTCATGCGCGGCCGGCATGTGTCGGTCTCGATGGAGGAACTGGTGCGGCGGGCGGCGGCGCTGGCAAAGAACGGGACGAGGGAACTCGTGATCATCGCGCAGGATTCTACCTTTTACGGCATCGACCTGTACGGCAAGCGCAAACTGGCCGAACTTCTGGACCGGCTGGCGGACGTCGATGGCATCGCGTGGATCCGCCTTCACTATGCGTATCCGGCCGGTTTTCCTCTCGATGTCCTGGAGGTCATCCGCCGCCGGCCGAACATTTGCAAATATCTCGATCTGCCAATCCAGCACATCTCCGACCGGCTGCTCCGGAGCATGCGGCGGGGACTCACGCGCGAAAAAACGATTGAACTGATCGGCACGATCCGCGGGCGCGTCCCGGGGATCGCGCTGCGCACAACCCTGATCGCCGGCTATCCGGGAGAAACGGACGCCGACCACGAGGAACTGCTCCGGTGGCTGGAAGAAACACGGTTCGACCGCGCAGGCGTCTTCACCTACTCGCACGAGGAGAAGACGCACGCCTTCGATCTGGCCGACGATGTCCCGCCGGACGTCAAGGAGGACCGCGCGGCGGCAATCCGGGACTTGCAGGAGGGCATTTGCGGCGAAATAAACCGGGAGAAAGCGGGAAAAATCCTCACGGTGTTGTTCGACCGCAAGGAACGCGGCGAATTCATTGGCCGGACGGAATTCGACTCGCCGGAGGTAGACGGCGTCGTCCGCGTTTCGGCGAAGGACCACTACGTCCGTGTGGGGGATTTCGCGCAAGTGCGGATCGACTCCGCGGATGAGCACGACCTTTACGGAACGCCGGTATGAATCGACGTCTGTTCATCATTCTTCATTGTTGCGTTGCCGCGTGGATTCATTTCCTGCCGGTCCGGGGTTGGGCGGGGAGTCCCAAGGCGCCCCCGGACGTGCAATTCAAGGATGACGTCATTTCCCCCGCCTTTCGCCTGAGCAGTTCCTGGCTCTGACGCATGCGCAGCGCGCCGAGAGGCTGGCGCGACAGGTTGAGGCGGTCGTTGATTACGTGAAGTCCCGAACCGGATGCACGAGACCCCGCGACATCGTCGGCCGACTGCGCGCGCGACGCGCGGGTGAGATGGTGATCGTGAAGGATCGGGACAGCACGGTCGTTCGGGCGTTTGACGCCAACACCCGCTTTTCGACGCACCTGAAATACTACGACCGGCAGGAAAACGCCGTGAAATTCTTCGTCGATCTGATCCGCACCATGGATCCCCATCCGGACTCGTACGCGTTTGATGTGATCCGGCGGAAGACCTTCGGGTTTACTTCGGAAGAAATGCGCAGCACCCGGCTTTCGGGGAGCGCCGTGCAATATATGGAGCGCGCGCTCCTGTACCGGGACATCGCCCATGCCCAGGGCGGCGTGACGGACCGGCCTGTGTCGGAGCGGGTGGCGGCGCTGACGGAGTGGACGTTTGTGAACGTTTCAAATCATTTCAAGCAAACGACCCCGACCGGCGGGAATTTTTTCGACTACAACGATGTGCCGTTGTCTCTCATGATCCGTGGCATGGGCTCCTGCGACCGCAGCGCCTGGGTGCTGGCCACGCTCGCGGTTCATTCGGGCCTCCCGGCGCGGATGGTGTATCTGTTCGTGGATCCGGAGGGGCCATCGTCGCACACGATCACGGAAATCAAGACCGAGCGGGGCTGGCAGGCGGTCGATCCCTACGGCAACCGGATTTACCCGGAGTCGGTGTGGTCGCTGTCGAAAAGCGATCCGAAGTACAAACACGCGACGCTTTTTTTGAATCCGGTGGAGGCCTGTGCGGTTCTGCCGATGATGAGACTCGCCGAGATGATCTGCCGGTTTTATGTTCCGGACCAGATACTCTTTTTCGATGTATGGGATTCGGCGCGCACCTTCGTGGCCGACCATGTGGCGCCGGGCCGGCCGCCGCATGAGATCGACGGACTGACCGACCGGTTGTTGTCCGAGATTCTGCAGTTGTCGCCTTTTTCGACGGAAGATCACGTCAATCCCAAGGTTACCATCGCGAACATCGCCGTGGGACGGTGGGATTTCCCCTACTGGCTGCGCGGATACTACACATACAACATGTTTCGAAAAATCAAGGCTGAGGTCCTCCCGTTTTTAAGCATCCTCCGCCCTGCCCGACTCCTGCAACTTCGGGGACAATACGAAGAGGCGGCGGCGGCGCTGGCCGCCCTCGATAACGCGCCGCGGGACGCCATCGGAATGCTGCATGAACAGCGCGACTACTTTTCAATCTTGAACCATTATTATCTGAACGCCTACGCTCGTGTCGAATCAGATGTCGCACGGTTTGAGAAAACCTGGCCGGCCAGCCCGCGCCTGCCGATGTTGAAGTACATCCTGGCGCACAGCCTGACGCGCCTTAACCGCAGCGCGGAAGCCAGCCAAATCTATCCCTCCGGCTCCAATTTCGAAGGCCGGGGCCTTTTGCGCTGACACCCCATCCGCCGCCGGGAAAGCAAATGGGGCCGGGTATTGACTTAATTGACTTATTCGAAATAGTCTCCGGGTGTGGCACGACCCGTACGGATTGACGTCGAGGATCACTGGTATCATGTGATTGCACGTGGACAGAGGGGAGAAGCGCTGTTTCTCCGAACACCTGATTACGTACGATATCTGACTGAACTTCAGAGCGCGTTAAACAGGAAGGGCGGCAAGCTGGGCGCTTACTGCCCCATGACCAATCATGTACATCTCCTTGTATATCGCGGTGAAAACAGTCTTGCAAGCATCATGCAGTTGGTTCATTCGCGATATGCGCGTTATTTTAATCGCCGATATGGGAAGAGGGGGTATGTTTTTCAGGGGCGTTACAGGGCATTTCTCGTACTTGACGATCGGTACCTGGCCGCCCTCGTTCGATATATTCACCGAAACCCTGTTGAAGCCGGTTTGGTTCGGCGGGCAATGGATTACCGCTGGAGTTCCGACCGTTTTTACCGCGGTTACGATGCGCCCTCGTATGTCAAACTGGTTCGCGTGCCAGGATTTGAAGGGGAACGGGGCGCGAATAGATACAAGGACTTGATGCTTTCAAAGGAGAAACTCGAGGTACCCGTTTTTCTGACGTTTGTCGGGAAAGAGGGGATGGAGAAGGGCATTGAGCGTAGGAAGCCGGATCGGAGTCGTCTCAAATGGCGAGAAAAACGCGGCGCGTCCCAAGTATTGTCACGGGCTGCGAAGATATGCGGACAAATGGGGCAGTTGTTGGAACGACTGCGTACGCCGAGTCGACAACGGATAGTGGCACGGTTCCGCAATAAAATAATGTCCCGGCTTTATCGTGACGGATATTCGCCGGCAGATATTGCCAGGACATTCAACCGTACACCGGCTGCCGTTTTTCGGGCTTGCGAAAGAGCACGAAGAAAATAAGTCAATTAAGTCAATACCCGGCCCCATTTGGCCTCCCGGCCCCGTTTGCCCTGATCAGAAAAGTGACGGCCGCGTTTTTGTGCGGCGTATTCGCAGGTGTGATGAACCCGGCGTCGGCGCCGGCTGGGCAGAAGATCGTCTATACGGGCAGGACGGGTGATCACAAACCGATGGTCATGAAGGGCGATGCGGACAACAATACCTACGGGTATTCCTCCAAGGATCCGATTTGCCTCAACAACGCGGGGCACGAGAATATGGCAGAACAGTTTCTGGCAAGCCTGTCAGGCCCCGATGGCGAGCCAATCCGCTTCGGCAAGATAGGAGAGTGCTGCCCGTTCAGCGTGCGTACCCGGTCGAAGCCCGTGTATTTGAGCACATATCAGGTCACCTACAAAGGCTTGTCGGCGCCGGTTGTCCTGTATTTCAACGCTTGGGAGGGATTTGAACCGATCGTGCCATACGGATTCACGCCGGCGCGGAAGGAGATGGTCAACGAATACATATCCGTCGAGGAAATGGAGGATCTCGTCGTAAACGATAAACGCGGGACCCTGCGGTTTTCACACGCCGAACATGCATACGTATTTGACATCGACCCGGACGTCCGGTCTGAGGATAAACATGAGGCGGCCGCGAGGCTCGCGGAAGACATCAAGAACGGCCATGAGATCTCCGTCCGAAGTGTAGATCGAAAATCCACCAGGGTTGTCGAATCCCTGGCGCTGTATCACGGTCCCCACCAGGAACGGGTGCATGACAAGGATTCAAGCGGTTCATCTGATACGGTGACAACGGAAGTCTACACGCAGGATGTTTTGCGCACCCTGGTGACGAACCACCAAGCCGGTTCCTACAATTTCATTGCGGACGGACAGTACTATTCGTACAGCAGCAAGACCGGCGACCCCATTGGCAATGTTCGCGAGATTTCAGGTCTCATCCGCAAGTTGCGTGCCGGCACGTACGCGAAAGTGGTCAACCGGAAGGGCAAGAGAGGCTGGGGGAGGAGAATCTCGAAGATCACGGTGTATTAACCGACGAGGATGTGATACTCCGGCGGGTGGGAGTTCAGGTGGGAGCGAAGGTTTAGAGGGGGGCGGCGGGAGGTTCGGAAGACGATGAGCCGCGTGCCCGGATGCATGTCGCGTTCGAGTTTGGTGTAGAGTTCGTGTTGCCGGCGTGGAGCGCCGCCTCCATAATAGAAAATCACGTCTGGTTCTTCAAACGAGCAGTCGAGAAAGTCACCTCGAGTGAATTCCGTGGCCGCGCTGGTCGCCGGGCAAACGGACTTCTGTATATCCGTCGCCTGCCGGAAGAGGGATTCGTCGGCCTCGATCCCGCGCGCGTGGGCGCCCATTTCGGCGGCCAGGAACACCACGCGGCCATCGCCGGAGCCGAGGTCCCAAAACAGTTCGCCGGCTTTCAATTCGGCGGCTTCGAGCGCTCTGCGCAGATCCGGCAGAGGGGCCGGCACAAAAAGGCCGGCGCCGTCCATCGTGTATCGGGTGCGCTCGCGGCTTGAAAAAACAGTTTCAAGCCACGGCATGATGACCCCCATTATTTATCGGCGCTGAAATACGCCGCTTGGGGATGGTGGAAAACCAGCGCCGAGACGGACGCCTCCGGGTCCATCATGCAGCCGTCGGTGAGCGCGACGCCGATGTCGGCCGGGTTTAACAGCGCGAACAGTTTTTTCTGGTCGTCCAGATTGGGGCAGGCCGGATAGCCGAAACTCACGCGGATGCCCCGGTACTTTGCCTTCAGCAAATCCTTCATCGTGGTTCCCGCCGGGTCGGCGATGTTCCACATCGCGCGGATTTTCTGGTGCAGGAGTTCTGCGAAGCCTTCGGCCGACTCAACGGCGAGCGCCTGGAGGGCGTGGCTCTTCAGATAGGCGCCCGCGTTCTTGAGCGACTCAGCCTTCTGCCGCACACCCTCACCGCAGGTGATAACAAAGAGGGCGATGTAGTCCGGCTCGGGCGAGTCCATGGCGCGGACGAAATCGGCGAGACACAGGAACGGATGCGCTTTCTGGCGCGGAAACTCAAACGTTTCGATGCAGCTCCTGCCCGTGGATTCGTAGATGTGAATCCGGTTGCCTTCCGAGCGGCAGGGGAAGAATCGGAACACGGCACGTGCACGCAGAAGGCCGGCGGCGCAGTCGGATTTGAGCGATTCGAGCGTGTCGAGGATTTCTTGGGTGCGAGCGGGCCTGTCGGGAACCCCCCCTTGCCCCCCCTTGTAAAGGGGGGGTTCAATTCCGAGATGCTTTTTATACAGCATGAGCGGATTGATATACGGGAAGATTTCATCGAGGTTGTAGTTGTCGATGGCGTGCCGTTTCAAATCGGGCGGTGTCGGCACGGGGACCATGGGTTCGATTTCGGGGCTGCGGGCCGGTAGAGCAGCCGCGACCGGCGCCGCCTCCGCCGGCGTCATGTCCTTCGCGGCAGCGGCCCGAACTTCCTGGCCAAGGCGCTCGTACAACGCGCGGCGTTTGGCCGGCTCGACGATCTGGTTGGCGAGGTCGAGGCCGACCATGGCTTCGCGGGCGTAGACGGCGGGCCGGCCGTAGGCGGGGCTGATTTTCTTGAGCGTGAAATTTCTGGACAGGGCCGCGCCGCCGACCATGAGCGGGACGTCGATTCCGGCCTGGTGAAAATCCTGCGCGGTGATGACCATCTGTTGCGCGGATTTCACAAGGAGTCCCGACAGGCCGACGATGTCGGGTTTGTGCTCGCGGCAGGCCGCGATGAGGGTTTCCGGCGCGCACTTGATGCCGAGATTGATGACCTGATAGCCGTTGTTGGACAGGATGATCTCGACGAGATTTTTCCCAATGTCATGCACGTCGCCCTTGACCGTCGCCAGGATCACCTTGCCCTTGCCGCCCACCGCCGATTTTTTCATGTGAGGCTGAAGATGCCCGACCGCCGCCTTCATCGACTCCGCCGACTGGAGGACTTCGGCGACGATGAGTTCGTTGTTGTTGAAGAGCCGGCCGACCTCGGCCATGCCGGCCATGAGGGGGCCGTTGATGATGTCGAGGGGGTCCGGGTATTTCGCGAGCGCCTCGTCGAGGTCCGCGTGGAGGCCCTCCTTGGTTCCGGCGACGATGTAGTAGGCGAGCCGTTCCTCGAGGGGCTTGCTCCGAATCTCGTCGACGGCCGCCTTCGGCTTGGCCTCCTTGTAAAACGCCGCGAAGGCCGCGATGTCCTCGTCCGAGCCGCGAAAGAGCACCCGCTCGCACAATTCCTTTTCCTTGTCCGCGATCGACGCGTAGCGCATGACGCGCTTGGAATTGACGATCGCCATGTCCAGTCCGGCCTTCGTCGCGAGATACAGAAACACGCTGTTGAGCACTTCGCGTCCGGCCGGCGGGAGGCCGAAAGAGACGTTGCTGACGCCGAGGATGGTCTTGGCGTCGGGGAACGCCTTCTTGATCGCCGCGACGCCGTCGATCGTGGCGCGGCCGGAACCCCTGTATTTGTCGTCGCCGGTACCGGCGGGAAAGACGAGGGCGTCGAACAGGATGTCCTCGCCGGCGATCCCGTATTTTTCCGTCAGCAGTTTATAGCTGCGTCCGGCGACCGCGACCTTGCGTTCGGCCGTGACGGCCATGCCCTGCTGTTTGTCCTCGTCGATGCATCCGACGACGACGGCCGCCCCGTACTGGTGGATCAGGGGACAGACTTTCTGAAACCGTTCCTCGCCGTCCTCGAGGTTGATGGAATTGATGATGGCCTTGCCTTGGCAGTATTTCAGCCCCTCCTCGATGACGTGGTGGTCGGTCGAATCGAGCATGAGCGGCGCCTTGACCTTCTTGATCAGGATGTCGAGAAATTTTTTCACGTCCTCCATCTCGTTTCGGTCGGGGTCCTGCAGGCAGACGTCGAGGACCTGCGCGCCGCCCCGGACCTGGTCGCGGCCCATTTCTGCGGCCTCCTCATATTTCCCGGCGGCGATCAGTTGTTTGAATTTCCGGCTGCCCAGAACGTTCGTGACCTCGCCGACCAGCACCGGCCGCACGTCGTCGGTGACAGGCAAAAAGTCAATCCCGGATACCATGGTCCGCCGATAGGACTTGGGCGTCCGCGGTTTTTTGCCCTTCGACATTTGATAGATCATCCCGATGTGTTCCGCGGTCGTTCCGCAGCAGCCCCCGACCATGTTGATCCAGCCATGGTCGGCGAATCGTTCGAGTTTTTTCGCGATCGATTCCGGCGTCTCGTTGTACCGGCCCTCCTCGTCGGGCAGGCCGGCGTTCGGGTAGCAGGAGATGAACGTCTTGGCGATATCGGACATGGACCGGATGTGGTCGGTCATGAATTCGGGCCCGGTGGCGCAGTTGAGGCCGACCGTGAAGGGCTTGGCATGCTCGACCGACGTGTACAGCGCCTCGACGCCCTGTCCGGCCAGCATCGTGCCCATACTTTCGATCGTGCCGGAGATCATGAGCGGCCGGCTTGCGCCGGACTCGTTCATGTAGCGGCGGATGCCGATGAGCGCCGCTTTGAGGTTGCGCGTGTCCTGCGCCGTTTCGAGGATCAAAAGGTCGGCGCCGCCGTCGATGAGGCCGCGAGCCTGCGTGTAATAGGACTCGATCAGTTGCTCGAACGTCACGCCGCCGGTGACTGTGATGGTCTTGGTGGTCGGCCCCATGGATCCGGCCACGAATCGGGGTTTGTCCGCCGTCGACTGCGCGCGGGCCGCCTCGGCCGCGATCTCGGCCGCGCGCCGGCTGATCTCGTAGGCTTGGCCGGCGAGCCCATATTCGGCGAGCACGAGGGGCGTCGATCCGAACGAATTGGTTTCGACGATGTCGGCCCCGGCCTTGTAATAGCCCGAGTGGATGTCGCGGACGACATCGGGCCGGGTGAGGTTGAGGTGTTCGTTGCATCCCTCGTAGTCAGGCCCGCCGAAATCGCAGGCCGTGAGGTTCCGCCGTTGCAGCTCGGTGCCCATGGCGCCGTCGAGGATCAGAATTTTTTCGGCGAGGATCTCGCGCAGGGTCCGGGTGATCGATTCTTCAGTTTTCATGACCGCTCCCGCCCCCGCCGATTACCGCGCTTTCCCCAGAAATCCTTCTTTCCACTTTTTCCTCAACTGTTTCGCGTATTCCACGTCCAGCCCGAATCGTTTCGCGACCGGCGCCAGCGGCGTCCCGTCCCGGTCGGCGCTTGCGGCCATGCCCTTGACCTCGAGGTCGAAATCCTTGCGGCGTTTCTGAATGTCCTCGATGCTCGTCTTGTCCGCGAGCAATATCTCGCGCAGCATCTGTTCGCGCCCGGCGAAGGGCACCGACTCCTCCATGAGCGTCATTTCGGATTCGACGCATCCCACGTCCATCGCCTGAAATCCGGCGAGGTATCGGGACAGGACCGCGATCTCGTTGCCGATTTTGACGATGCCTTCCTTGAGCGAGAGGAAGGAACTGGCGGACGGGATTTTGAACGTTTTGAGATTGACCGGCGCGAAGGACCGGAACCGCGTGGCGGCGCGTTTTTTGAATTCCTCCTCCGTCTTCTTCTCCGCGGCCAGCCGCATCATCGTGTTGTAGTCCTCATAGGCGTCCTTGTGGGACAGGAGTCCGTCCAGCATCATCTCGTTGTCGCGTCTCAGTTTCTTGGCCTCGGTAAACGGCAGCCGGTCGGCCTTGATCTTGTTCTCGGCGATCAGGGTCGCCAGGAGATTCACGTATTCCTTGATGATCGCCTGCTGGTACTCGTTGATGCGCTGTTTGGTCATCTCGAAACGGTTCACCAGCGTGCCGATCAACTGGAATCCCATGTCGCTCTGGAGCGTGAGCTTTTCGAGGAGCGTCTTGCCGTCGTAGATGTCGAGCGTCGCGTCGGTCCGCGCGATGACGGTGGTGCTTCGGGGCCGGTTGAGGGCCACGCTGAGTTCGCCGATGAACGTCGGGGCCTTGACCTGCCCGATGATCGTGTCGCCCTTCAGCACCAGCAGCGACCCCTCCCGGAGGTGATAGACCTCACCGGTCCGGTCGCCCTCGCGGAGCACCGTGTCCCCTTTCGAAACCTTGCGCGTGTTCAACGGTTTCATGCCGGCCATGCCATACAGAACATCATGAATCGGGGCGGATTTGAAGTGCGGTTGAAGTGTAGATAGGATCGGCCCGTGAACTTCAAGTACCGCGCGGCCGGGGTGGACGGCAACGTATCGGAAGGAACGATCGCGGCGGACCGCCGGGAGGACGCGTTTTCGGCGCTTCTGGCGCGGAAGCTTTATCCGATCAGCATCGAAGCCGAACAGGCGGAGCAGGCGAAGCGGCGCCGCCGAAAGGGAAGTCTTTCGGAGCTTGCGGAATCAACGGGCGAGCTTGCGAAACTTCTGAACGCCGGCCTGCCGCTTCTGTCGGCCGTGAGCGAGATGGAGGGTCTGGCGGAGTCGGACGCGTTTCGGGAAGCGTGGGGAGACATCAAGGTCGAGCTTCGGGGCGGCGCGTCGTTTTCGAAGGCGCTGTCGGCGCACCCGGAATGTTTTCCGCCGATGGTCGTGGGGCTGGTGGCGGCGGGCGAGGAAAGCGGCAAGCTCGGACCGATCCTGGAACGTCTGGGCCGGTACCTGGACGAGATGCGGACGCTGCGGTCGGAGCTGATGTCCGCGCTGATCTATCCAGCGCTGATGCTGATCGTGGGCGTGTTGTGCGTTTTCTTCCTGGTCTTCTTTGTCCTGCCGAAATTCGCAACCGTTTTTGAAGACATGCAGGCGGACCTGCCGCTTCCGACGAAGGCGCTGCTGAGTCTCAGCGCGCATCTCCAGTCCGCCGGCCCGTGGCTGCTCATCGCCGCCGCGGCCGCCGTCGCCGGGATGTGGAAGATGTATCAGAAGCCGCGCGTGCGATTGGAAGCGCACCGCCGGGCGCTGGCCGTGCCGCTGGTGGGGTCGCTCTGGCAAAAAGTCGAGGCGGCGCGGATCGCGCGGACGCTCTCGGCGCTCCTCGCCGGGGGCCTGCCGGTTCTGCGCGCGCTGGACATTCTGAAAGACATCGTGCAGAACCTTGCGATGCGCGCGCGGATCGCGGAAGCGGTGGATTCGGTGCGCGCGGGCCGGGGGGTCGGGGAGAGCCTTGCGAGTCCGGTCTTTCCGGGCCTGCTTTTGCGGCTGATCGCCGTCGGCGAGAACACGGGCAACCTGGCGGACATGCTGGACCGCGCGGCCGAGGTGTTCGAAGCGCAGGTGCGGACGCGGTCGAAGACGCTGATCTCGCTTTTGGAGCCCGCCATGATCGTCGGCCTGGCCGGCGTGGTGGGATTCATTTTCGCCGCGGTGCTCTTGCCCATGATGCGGATGGGCGGCGGGTAAGATAGTCTGACCAACCTATTCCAAATCAGGAGGTGGACATGAAGCGGCAAAGAGGGTTTACGCTTGTTGAAATGCTGGTCGTCATCATCATCATCGGGGTTCTGGCCGCGCTGGTGGCGCCGCAGCTCTTTCAGCGCACGGGCCAGGCCAAGACGGCGGCGGCGCGGTCGCAGGTCGAGATGCTCGGCACGGCCCTCGAGGCCTACCGGCTCGACAACAGTTACTTTCCGTCCAGCCAGCAGGGCCTGGACGCGCTCTATCGCAAGCCCTCGTCGCCGCCCGTGCCGACCAACTGGCGCGGGCCGTATGTTAAGAAGCCTGTCCCGAAAGATCCCTGGGCCCGGCCGTACCGGTATCTCTCCCCGGGCAAATCGAGTCCGGAGTCCTACGACCTCTTTTCGCTCGGCCGGGACGGAAAGGACGGGGGCACGGGGGAAGACGGGGACGTCAAGAGCTGGGAAACTCAGGATTGAGAATTGAGATTTTAGATTTTAGATTTTGGATTTTAGATTTAACCCATAGGCGCGATCCGGCAACACGTCACCCTCAGGGGATGACCCTTCTCGAAGTCCTCGTCGCAATGGTCATCGTAACGATCGGCGTCCTTGCGGTTCTCCAATCCCAAGCCGCTTCCCACGCGCTCCTTCGGCGCGTTCAGTCCCATGACCGGCTGGCGATTCTGGCCGAAGGCGCGATGGAGCGCATCGTCGCGCGCCGGCAGACGCCTGCGGCCGGGAGACTGGCGGGACGGTTCGACACGCCGAACGACGACGTTTCCTGGACGGCGGTCTTCCGGCCGGCCGGCGTTGACACCGGCGCACTCGTGCGGATCGATCTGTCGGTTACGGGACCTGACGGCGGCGTAACTCTGGGCACAGAGCGATACTGGCCATAAAAGATAAAATGTGTGCCGTAAAAAAAATGTGTGCCGCTCTTGACTTTTTGACTTTTTGCCAAAAAGTAAAAAAGTCAAGAGCGGCACCTACTGTTACTGTGCCTACTGCTGCGGCGCCTACTGCTACTGCGGGTGCGGCGGACGGGGGCGTCACGCTGGTCGAACTACTCCTTTCCATCCTGCTCATGGGCATGATCAGCGCGGTCCTCGCGCAGGCATTTTTTATCGGCGGCGACGCCTACCGGCGCGGCCGAAGGGCGCTCAGGGGTCAGGGGCAGATGCGGGTTGCGGCGCACGCAATGGTGGAGTCTGCGCGATCGGCCGAGCCGGGGGCCGGCCGGATTCTATTGACGACCGCCGCCGGCGCCTCCAGCGCGCACATGATCCGGCAGTCGCGTTCCGGGATCGAGGAAAACGGGTTTTTCCTTCAACCGCCCGGCCGCCTGGTGTTTCGCCGGCAGTGGCCGGCGAGCGGCGAGCCGGGCGAGGGCGGCGTTTTCATTCCACTCGCGTCGGGGGTCGACCGTTTTTCGGCGGTGCTGGTGCGTGACGACCGCCGGGGGATCAGCCAGTGGCCGCCGCGGGGCGAGTCGGGCGACACGCCGCCGCGGCTGATGGAATTCAGAATCCGCGACGCCTCCGGCGGGGAGTATGAGTCGGCGGGTTTTTTGAGAATCGATCCGGAGTCTCTGACGGCCGTGTCCGCGGCCGGTACCGACACGTGATACAAGAAGCCATTTCAAAACCTCTGACACGCGGGTCCTGTCTTCAAGAATCCCGATCCGAACGCGGGTTTATTTTGATCGTGGCGCTCGCCATGCTGTCGGTGTTGACGGTCCTGTCCGTGCAGTACACGCGGCTGACGCGGAACGCGTCCGAGCGATCGGGCGGCGCGTCGGATCAGCTTGCGGGATTTTACGCGGCCGAGGCGGGTCTCGAGCGCGTCAAGGCCCGGCTCGGCGCCGATACGGGCGCGCCGGACTGGCCGGGCGAACCTTGGGCCGACACGCACGCCATGCCAGGCCGGCTGAACGGTTGGGCGGTCGCGGTCCACGTGACGGACGAGGAGGGCAAAATCAATCTGAATGCGGCCGACCCGGACATGCTGTCGCGTTTGTTTGAGCAATTCGGCCTGCGTCGCCAGGAGCGGGACATCCTCTCGGCCAGTCTTCTGGACTGGATCGATTCGAACGACCTGCACCGATTGAACGGCGCCGAATCCGATTATTACAAGTCGAAGGGACTGCTCACCGGCGCCAGGAACGCGCCGCTGGACGCCGTCGAGGAAATTCTCCAAATCCGCGGCGCCCCGGCGGACCTGCTCGACCGCACGGCCCGCCACGGGAAGGCATCCCATTCGTTTGCGGCGTGCGTGCGGATCACGGGCGACACGCGCGTGAACCTCAACACGGCGCCGCCGCCGGTCATGCTCGCGCTCGGGTTTACAAAAGAGGAAGTAGCGCGGCTCCGCGACGCGCGCGCCAAATCTCCGTGGACGAGCGTGTCGAATATCTCCTCCGTCATCGGCGACGCGCGCGCGGAATTTTTCAAATCCCGTCTGACCGTCTCGTCCTCCTGGTTTCTCGTGGAATCGACCGCTTCCCGGCCTGGCGCCCAATCCGTCTCCGTCTTCGCCCGCCTTCTCCGCGCCCACGGCCGGATTTACACGGCGGGCTTCTGGGCGTGATCGCCCTCCGTCGACGACCTGGCGGCCCGTGAGTACGGACCGCTCCGGGCCGCCTTGGAGTCGCGTGGAACGCAGATCGGCTCTCTGGACGCGCTCATCGCCGCGCACGCGCTTTCCCCCGATCGCATCCTGGTGACGAACAACGAGCCGGGTTCGCGCGAGTGCCGGGGTTGCGGGTGCAGAATTGGGCGGGGTGAAGAACGAGGCCGGTGTCAATGATAAGGCTCCAACGCACTGAATGCTTGATACTGCTCGGAAATATCCACCTCTTGCCCTTGCATGGCGAAGTACCACGATGCCGCATTATTCTGGCGAATGTAAAACGAGAATTTACGATGTTCTTTATCGCCGGATAGTGGCGAAGAAGTTCGAAAGATATCCGACAAACGTTCCATTGGCAGGATAAAAATTTTTTCTGATGTACCCAGAATAGCCACGATATATCCTCGTTCAGATATCAGGAAGTCAACTGTATTGCGCGTGATTATAAATTGATGATGCTTTGGATGCGCGGAGTACCGGACGAGAACTGTCTTACCGTTTACTTTGAATAGATGCTGTATACGGCCTGCTATTTCATCCACCCGCCATCCCTTGCCGCGCCATTCGGTGAGGAGTTCATCAACGAACTCGGGTTGGGGCATGCCAACAGCATCCTCCGATAATGTATTTTGGATCTCCTCTGAGCTTACGGATGCGTTGCGTGGGTTGATCACGATTTGAAGAGAGATTGAAGCCATAGAAATCGCAACGATAGACAATGTACAAATCACCCTGATTTTGAACGTGATTTTCGGACGTTCTACAGAACCGCACGTGTGACAAAAGTTCTCGCTCTTGGACATATATGTCCCACAAACCGAACAATGCTTTGTTTGGAAAATATCTCTCAGCGATCCACTCATTTCCGCATATAGTCTAACACGACAACGCTAAAAAATAAGTTTACAACCAGAAAAATCAGCACATAACAATATTGGTCCTCCCAGCGTGCGTTTCTCTTGGCCCGTATCCAATTTCTGACAGTCGTATGCTTTTGAATACCATACGCGGAGGTCGGCGTCCAACTCAGCTTCCCATGCGAGGTTTGTCCAGCTGTTGATT
Organism: Candidatus Lindowbacteria bacterium RIFCSPLOWO2_12_FULL_62_27; assembly: GCA_001784175.1. Lineage (GTDB taxonomy): Bacteria > Lindowbacteria > 2-12-FULL-62-27 > 2-12-FULL-62-27 > 2-12-FULL-62-27 > 2-12-FULL-62-27. Next base: position 2,752 of record MFPR01000024.1, on the reverse strand, counting down.
ATCAGAGGCTTGCATTTATTTGCCTTTTCTTGATCGTGTCCGGCACGCCAATTGCCATAGTAACAGCATCAGACATAACAGGCCGAGCAGCGGACAAACCCCCATAGACGTTTGCGAGGCGGGCCAGACGAGAGCCCGCCTCGCTTTTTTATCCATGGATGGATTCTCGCGGACTCGGCGTCGTTTCGGTTATACTTACGGGAGGCCGGCAAGCCAGCGGGGGGCGGAGATGATGAGGAAGCGCTGTTTTCCGTTTGACGATTTCAATCCCAAAGGTGAAAAAGTCAAGACGAAATTTCATTGGACGGTAAAGAAGTCGGCGACCCGGCTTTGATTCGGGCTGCGAATTTGGTACATGGATGAATGAGAAAGCGAAACTGGTATCAGGAGGTGTAGCGCTGTGAATATATATTTGTCGCGTCTTGCAACGACCTGCGTGTTTGGGATCCTCGCATCGCCGGTCTGTGTGGCTCATGCGGTTGAAGGGCACGCCCATGACACGGGCACGTCGGCGGTCGCTTCGGCGATTGCCGTGCTCCATCCGACCGAGACCGGGGCGGTGAAGGGATGGGTGAAGTTTGCGGCCGATGCCGGCGGCGTTAAAATTCACGCCGAGCTTGAGGGGCTGACGCCCGGGCCGCATGGATTTCACATCCATCAATATGGCGATTGCAGTTCATCCGACGGAAGTTTGGCGGGCGGGCATTTTAATCCGGAAGGCATGCCGCACGGCGGGCCGGACACGGAGAGCCGGCATGTCGGGGACCTCGGAAACATCGAGGCGGGCGAAGACGGCCGGGCCGTCTACGACCGGGTGGACCCGCGGCTCAGTCTGTCCGGCGCGCAAACGATCATCGGGCGGTCCGTGATTGTTCACGCGAAGGTGGATGACCTGACCAGCCAGCCGGCGGGTGCGGCCGGCGCGAGGTTGTCATGCGGCGTCATCGGCGTGGCGAAGCAGTAACAGCCCCCCAACTCCTGCGGGCGTGTTTCCTGTGTTTGCTCGCGGCCTGTCAGCCCACCGTGTCGCCGCCGGCAAGTGAGGTGGTCGTCACGCCGGACATGGCCGGGCGTGAGGTCCATCTTGCCATGGGTCAGACGGTGGCGGTTCGGCTGAACTACCAACCCGGGACAGGATACTCTTGGGTGCTCTTGGAGTCGGACACGTCGTTGACCCAGGCGCTTGAAAGCAGCGTCTCCCGGCCGGACTCACCCGCGCTTCTGGCGGGCGGATTCGAGACGCAGGAGTTTCGCTTCAAGGCGATCGAGAGCGGTGTCGCTCGACTGGGGTTTCAGTTGGTAAGGCCCTGGGAAAAGGGTGTGTCTGCCGGGAAGTTTGAGGTATTGCTGAATATTCGCTGACAGAGCCATCCCGTGACGGAGGCCTAAATCTTCACCCATGCTAAAGGGCGAAGAGCGAATTATCTTTTTGAAGCTTCCAGGATGGTGATTCCGACCAGCGCCTTTCCGCGACGGTGGAGGATGATGCCGTCGTCCCGCATCTCGCTGTCGGCGGCTTTCTGAGGTTTGCGCAGACTCAAGTAGAGAACGTCAGCCTCCTCGTCGTAGTCCACGTGCATCCGCCGGGCCGGCAGTTGGACCAGCTTGGGAACAACCTTCAAAATCTCGGAAATGTCTTTCGCTTTAAGCGCGCTTAAGGCCATATTTTTTGTCCTTTCCTGGGTTTAGAAGCAAAAAACGCCGTTACCACAAATGCGTCATTTCGGCTCAGTTCTCGATACAGGACGACCAGATATTGGGTTCTTCCGAATCCCTTCCATGCCGCCAGACAGCCGGCATACCCTTTTGAAACCCAATCCGGCTGTTCAATCGTGTAGAGGACATCATCCATTCGGCCTGCCAACTCATCACGGTTCTCAACAATATGTTGCCAGCGCTCGGGTGTCAGCCGAATGGGCACCCCATTGACACTGTAAGCAATTTCCATCTGACCGTTACATTAACTATATGTCAAAAAAGAATCAAAGGCAAAATTCCGTGATGGCCACGCTCTTCAAATGATCCGCATCGTCCAGGATACACGCCCCTGGAAGTCCCTGTGGTCGGACTGATCTGGCTCGTCAAATTTCGCTCGATCCGGGAAATCGCCGGCGCTTTTGGCCAACACCGAATAGACAGCCTCCATCAGTTTCTCACGGGTTCCGCACGGAAGCTCCGGCCGTTGGAACAGGAACTTCAACTCACGGCCTTCCAAGAGATCCAAAACGAGGACAATCCTATTCTTATTTTCGACGATACCGCCTGCCCTCGCAAGGGTCCCGCCATCGAAGGAAGCGGAATCCATCACAGCTCGGATGGATTGGTGAAAGGACTCTGCGCCGTCACGGCGATTCTCAAATCCAAACCTCAGCGCTGGGCTTGGGCCGTCCGGGGATATCGCCCCAAACAAACCTGTGCCGCCTCCAAATTCAAAAGCAAAATACAGCTGGCCATCGAGATTCTGCACGAATCCATGCCCTTTTTTGCCGGTCGGACTTTGACCGTCTTGATGGATGCCTGGTACACCTGCGCTCCGATTCTCATCCTCATTCAAAACACGGGCTGGCTCTTCGTTTCCGCGATCAAACGAAATCGCCTCATCATGGTTGGTGGAACCAAAATCTCCGTCAGTCACCTGGCCAAGGGACTGAAAACGGGTCTTCCGGTTTTCCTGTGGGTAAAAGAGAGGCATTTTATCGGGAGACGCGCCCCCTCTCCCGAACCCTCTACCCCACATTCCCCCTTCTCGAAT
>MFPR01000023.1 GCA_001784175.1 Candidatus Lindowbacteria bacterium RIFCSPLOWO2_12_FULL_62_27 | reverse complement strand
AGAGGCGGGAGAGGGGGGATACTGGGACTTCCATTTCCGTTCTGACGCATCTCCTCATAGATTTCGATGGTCCACGGTACATGAGACTGGATCATGGTTTTGATCGCGCGCGCGTATTCCTGGATCTCCCACTGGGCGTGCGGGTCGTCGCGGAGAAGCAGAAATTTCAGCAGATTGTTGAGATCGACCTTCGCGTAGAATTCGGTGTAGGTGCTGACCGGGATGACCATCCGCGCCATCTCGCGGGCGACCTCGTGGGACATGAGTTCTTCGTACAGCGCGAAGGCGGCGGCGCAGTGGTTCCTGTATTTTTCCAGAAGCGCGCGGTTGTCCAAGTCCGCCAGCGGCACGGCCGACCCCTGCTTGTTTTTTTCGTCCTGCGCGCGCCACGCCGTCGGCACGTAGCAGTCGGTGATGGCCGGCGAGTACCGCATCGAATACTCGTTGTAGTTCCAAGTCCTGTGCCGCATCCATTGCCGGGCGACAAAGATCGGGCATCGGATGTGAAACTTGAACTCCACCATCTCGAAAGGCGACGTGTGCCGGTGCGTGTACAAATACCGCAAGAGCTTCCGGTCCTTCTCATCGCCCTTGCTGCCCTGCCCGTACGACACCCGCGCGCCCTGCACCACCGACAGGTCGTCTCCCATGACTTCCAGGAGGCGCACAAAGCCCCCATCCAGAACTTTTTCCTCGGCGATCATTTCCCCCTCCCCCGAACTGGACACACTCCAACCAAACTGCGCGTATAGAAACAGCATCGGGCTTGAACGTCAAGCACAAATGATCTTTCGCCGGCGGAATCGTTGCTTAGACTTCAGTTTCAAGGCACTATCCCGCGCCGGCAATGGCAACGTTTGGGGAAAGGCGGGCGAACCCATGTTAAAGCGGCGAACTCGGATGGCCGCCTACGCGGATGCCGGCGTCGATGCAGAACTCGCCGGCCGGCTCATCGGGCGCTTTATCCAGAAATTTCCAGCCAGCCCTCTTCTTCCAAAAAATTATTTCTGTCAGCTCGTTCGGATTCCCGCGGCGATTTCTTCGGAAGACCTTTACGTCGCGCTGAGCACCGACGGCGTGGGGACCAAGATCCTTCTAGGGATCGAAACGGGGATGTGCGGGGGCCTTGGGCAGGACCTCGTCGGAATGATCTACAACGATCTCATCACGTCCGGCGCGCAGCCGTCCGCGTTTCTCGATTATTACGCGACCGGAAAACTGGCGCCGGCGGTCTATCGCACCATCCTCGCGTCGATCGTCGACGCATGCAACGCCTGCGCCATGCCGCTTCTGGGCGGCGAAACGGCGGAACTCCCCGGCCTGTACGCCCGCGGCCACTTTGATCTTGCGGGCTTCGGCATCGGGTGGGTCAAGCCGGCCGATATTCTGTCGCCGGAGCGTGTGCGGCCCGGACAGATTCTGGTCGGATTTCCGTCGAGCGGATTTCACAGCAACGGATACTCGCTGATCCGAAAGGTTCTGTCTCGAACGTCCGCCCGGCTGAGCGAAAGGCTGTCCTTGTCGGGGCGGCGGCGGTCTCTGAAGGAGTTTCTCATGGAGCCGACACGCCTCTATACGGGCGTCATCGAAAAAATACGGATAAAACAGATCACTGTCTCCAGCCTCGCGCACATCACCGGGGGCGGATATTACGAAAATGTCCCGAGGGCCGTACCGGCCGACTGTGGGATCGTGCTGAGCCGGTCAGCGTTTGATGTCGAATCCGCGGAACTCTTCCGGTGGTTCAGCCGGCGCGCGAACCTTTCGTGGGAGGACATGCTCCACATTTTCAATTGCGGATTCGGGCTCGTCGCCATCTGCGAGGAATCGGCGCTTTCGGCGATCAGCGCCCATTTTCCGGGCGCGGTCCGGCTCGGTGGGATCGAGAGAAAAACCGGCGCGGCGCGCGTGCGGCTTGCGGCATGAAATCCTTCGCCATTTTCATTTCCGGCCGCGGCACGAACATGGAGGCGCTCCTCAAGGCCCACCGCGACGGCGCGCTCCATGCGCGGCCGGCGGTCGTGATCAGCAACAAATCAGACGCGCGGGGCGTCGCAGTCGCCGGAAGCTACGGCGCGCCCGTCGAGACCGTGCCATGGAAAAATGCGGACGCGGCCGAAGGACGCTGTATCGAAATCCTCAAAGACCGGGGCGTCGATTTTATCGTTCTGGCCGGGTTCATGAAAATCCTGACCCCCCGGCTCATCGGCGCCTTCCGCCACCGAATCCTCAACATCCACCCGGCGCTCTTGCCGGCCTTTCCGGGGACTCACGCGCAGAAACAGGCGCTGGACTATGGCGTGCGGTACACGGGCTGCACGACGCATTTCGTCACCGAGGGCGTCGACGCCGGGCCCGTCATTCTGCAGCGCGTCGTGCCGGTGTACGACGGTGACACCGAGGAGCTGTTATCAGCGCGCATTCTCCGGTTCGAGCATGAGATTCTGATCGAGTCGGTGAATCTGATGGCGGCGGATTGCCTGGAGGTCCTTGACGGGCGGAACGTCCGGATCCATCATGAGGTTCGCGCATGATCGAACGCTATTGGCTGGAGCCGCTGAAAACGCTGTGGAGCGACGGGCATAAATTCCGGACTTGGCTGCGGGTGGAACTCGCCGTCATTGATTTATTGCACCGGAAAAAAATCGTTTCGGCCGCCGAGCGACGCCGGATCGTCCGAAAGGCCCGCTTTTCTCCAAGCAAGATCGCGCGGCTGGAGGAACAACTTCAGCATGACGTGATCGCCTTCGTCACCAACGTCGAAGAATCGATTGGGCCGGCGGGACGGTGGATTCATTTCGGACTCACATCCTCGGATGTGGTCGATACGGCGCTCAGCCTCACCGTCCAGGATGCCCTCCGCGAGATTGTGCGGTCGGGACGGGAACTTCTGGCGGACATTCGGCCGCTGATCCGCGCCAACGCCAAAGTCCTCATCATGGGCCGCACGCACGGCGTTTTCGCGGAGCCGATGTCGCTTGGATACAAATTCCATGTCTATTATTCCGAACTTGCCCGGCGGCTCAACCATCTGGACGAAACCCGGGAATTGGCGCGCGTGGGGAAACTCTCGGGCGCGGTCGGAATGAATGTCTTTGTCAGCCCGGAGGACGAATCATGGGTCCTCCGGCGGCTGGGGTTGGAGCCCGCGCGCGACGCCACCCAGATCCTGCCCCGCGATCTCTTCGCGCAGGTCAGCTCCGCCCTCGCGCTTCTCGCATCGAGTCTCGAACACTTCGCGCTCGAAATCCGCATGCTCCACCAAACCGAAATCGGCGAAATTCAGGAAGGCTTCGGGAAAGGCCAGCGCGGATCGTCGGCGATGCCGCACAAGAAAAACCCGATGCTGTCCGAACGCATCTGCGGCCTGGCCCGCATCGTCCGCAGCCTCTCGATCGCGCAGATGGAAACGGTCGCCCTCTGGCACGAACGGGACCTCACCAACAGCAGCACGGAACGTATCACGCTGCCGGACCAGACCTCGCTCGTCCACTACATGATGCATCTCATGAAAAAGGTCGTGAAGGGCCTTCGGATCGACGGAACCCGGATCCGCGAGAATCTGAACCGCGCGGGCGGCGTCTACTGGAGCGGCTACATCCTGAACCGACTCGTCCTCAAAGGCTGGTCCCGCAACGCCGCCTACGACCTCGTCCAGCGGCTGGCCCTGACGGCCGCCGAAACTCGCCGGGATTTTCTCTCTGCCATCCGCGCCGATCCCACCATGCGCAGAATTTTTCCTCCGGTGGAACTCCGTGATTTTTCGGAATCGGTTTTCTGGATAAACGCAGTCAGAAAGATGGGGAAAATCTAGCACACCGTCACCCGGTTGCGGCCCTCCTGTTTGGACCGGTAGAGCGCCTTGTCGGCGGCGGCGAGCAGCGTCTGGACGTCGGCGCCGTCGACCGGAAATTCCGCGAGGCCGCCCGAGATCGTCAGGACGTGGGCCGGGAGCACCATCTCGCCCGGGAAAGGGTAATCTTCGACCAGTTGCCGGATCTGGTTGGAGATCTTCGCCGCGGTCGGTTTGTTCGTCGACGGAAACAGGATCACAAACTCTTCTCCGCCGTACCGCGCGATGATGTCGTAGTGCCGAATGGACGCGGACACGACTTCGACAAATTCCTTGAGGAGCGCGTCCCCGGCGAGATGGCCGTGCGTATCGTTGTAGATTTTGAAATGGTCGATGTCGAAGAAAAAGACGGACAGCCGGTCATCGAGGCGCTGCGCTCTCGTGATCTCCTTTTCCAATATATTGTAGAAGTGATTCTTCAAGTATATCCCGGTCAGCCAGTCGGTCACCGCGTCCTGCTGCGTCTGGTGATAGCGGTAGACGTCCATCATGGTGACGTATTTGAGTTCCTTGGTGATGTTCTGGAAATAGTCGAGGGCCGCGACGTGAATGCCGACGTTCCGGCCCATCTTTTCGCTCATAAGGTACTTGTGCTTCAGAATCTCCTCCCACCGCTGCTGCGCGAGCTTTTCGGGCAGGTCGAGTTGGCAGAGGGCGTAGACAAGATCGTGGAAAAGCCGGGTCTCGCGCTTTTCGACCGCCTGGCGGATCGTCTCCGAAATCGCCGGCGTGTCCGCGACCTTGTCCATCGCCAGCACCTCGACGACGTCCTTGCCGAGGTCCTCGACGATCTCCAGCTCCTCGCCTGCAGCCTTCTCCTTTCCCTCCTCCGCCAACGTCATCCCTCCTTTCGCCACGAACAGATCAGCCGCCCGCGGGCGCCGGCGTCCGAAATCCACAGACCATACGCATGTGGCGGGATGCGCGTCCGGACCGGCGGAAGGCGCAGATCGAACGGCGCGTAGCCGTCGTTGATCGCGACGACCGCGCGTGCCCCCGAGGGCGCGCGGCGTTCATAGGCCAGAACGCGATTCGCGTTCACGGCGAGCAGCGGCCGCCACCGCCCGCGCGACAGGACCGGATGGCGGCGGCGAAGGCCGGTCAGAAACCGCGTGTGCGCCAGAATCTCCGCATTCCAGCGGCTCTGATCCCAGATCATCGGCGCACGCGACTCCGCATCGGTTTTCCCCGTCATTCCGATTTCGTCGCCCTGATAGATCATGGGCGTCCCCGGCAGCGTGAACTGCAGGACCTGCGCGATTTTGAACCGGTCCGTCTGCCGGCCGACCCGGCTGTAGAGCCGGAAGGTGTCGTGATTGTCGAGAAGGTTCCAGGACTGGACGACGTTCGGCCATGGATAGCGGTGAATCCAAGCCGACAGCCGTTTGAGCAGCGTTTCCGGCGAACAATCCTCCACAAGGAACCGCTCGACGGCGTCGCGAAACAGGAAATTCGTCACGCCGTCGCAGATGCGGTCCTGAAAATGCCCCGACGAATCGGTCCAGTCCTCCATGATCACGATGCGGGTCCGGCCCAGGGACTCCACTTTCCGTTTCAGCTTTATGAGAAACGTCACCGGCAAAAGATGCGCCGCGTCCAGACGCCACCCGTCAATCTCCGGCCAGGCCTCGATGACCCGCAGAAGCTCACGCTGAACCTCGGGCCGCTCCGGATTCAGTTTGGGAAGAGACCGGCCGTTCATCCAGGTCATCGGCTCCTCGCGGGTTTTCATGCAGTAAAACCGCCGGCGCCGCGCCGGGTCCCGATACCACGGATGGTCGAACGATGTGTGGTTGAACACGCCGTCCAGCACGAGTTTGATTCCGGCCGCATGAAGGGCTCGAACCAGCTCTTCATACACTTGCCGGCTGCCAAAGTGCCGGTCGATCGTGAAATAGTCGTCGGCATCGTATTTGTGCGTGCTTCCCGCAGAGAAAATCGGCGTGAGATACACAACAGTGACCCCGAGGTCGACCAGATAGGGAATGGTCCGGATGATCCCCGCCAGGTCTCCTCCATAAAAACACCGCTGGTGCAGGCGCGGCGACGTGAGATGGGCGACGCTCGTGCTTTTCCGCACCGGCTCGCCATGCCGGACGTATTCGCCGGTTCGCACATCGTTCGAAGGATCGCCGTTGCACCACCGGTCCGGAAAAATCTGGTAGACGACCTCGTTCGGCCACTTGATCGCGTTCATTTGAACGAAAACATCTCCACGACGGCCAGGCGGAACAGATGAACCGGCCGGGGCGCCGGATCGACGGACCGCAGCTCCTGAAACCTGGACCGGAACGCCGCCAGGATGACCAGACGCAGGAGGCCGGAGATCAGAAAGAGCATGAGCAGTCCCGACGCAAGATTAAAATGGACCGGGCCCCACGCAATTGCCGGCGGCATCCGCCCGGCAAGCCATCCGCCCGCAAGGCCTCCCAGAAAAACGCCGGAGGCGTTCAAGACGTGAATGAAGGCGACGTATCGCGCGCGCTGGGGCGGCGGCGCGGCGTCAAACAGGTAGTTCGCGCTCGCGAGGTTGAAGCCGGCGCCGGCCACCGCCATGACAAACTGAAACGCCACTATGAACCAGAATTCAGTGGAGAGGGGCAGGCACAGGGGACCGACGCTGAAGATCAGGCCGCAGGTCGTCAGGACCCACTTGTTCCCGAACCGGTCCGCGGCCCGGCCCCAGAAGACCAGGGTCAGAATGTGCGCCAGAACCACCATCGATGTGACGATCGTGAACCGGATGTAATTCAATCCGAGATCGCGAAGCAGATACACCACGAAAAACGGCGCCGAAAGATGGACGGCAAAACTCATGGCGGCCGAGAAGACGCCGAACCGGCCGAAATTGGAGCTGCCCAGGCTCCGGAGAAATTCCGGAAACCCGATCTGTTTCTCCCTCGGCGGCGGCGCGTAGGGCGGCTCGTATTGAAGGGACAGATAGACCGTCGAAATCAGCCGCGCCGCGCAGGCGACGCCGAAAATGACCATGAATCCGTACGGCCGGGCGCCGGGACCGAGTTTCTCAAAATAATGAAGGACCAGCCCGGCCAGCCCGACGGAAACGAACGTGAAAAACTGGCAGATCCGGTTGCGCCGGCCGAAATAGTCGCCCCGATGGGACGGGTCCACCAGGTCCCCCATCAAGCTGTACCAGGGCGGCACGGTGAAATGGCCGCCGACCACGAAACAGACGACGAAAAAAATCATGAACGGCACCGCCCACTCGCGCGGGACGGACATCGGCACAAGAAAGATCAGGATCCACACCAGGCTCTGCAGTCCCGCCGACGTCACGATGATGTTCCGCCGCCGCCCGCTCCGGTCCGTCAGGCGGGCCGACCAGAGCTGAAACAGAGCGCCCGTGATCGGCGGCAGCGCCACCAAAAGGCCCATCTGAAAGGGGGTCGCCAAAAGCAGCAGGGCAAAGGCGCCGAGATAGTGGTCGCCGAATCCCACCATGACGGACCATGCCATGCCGTCGCGGAGCGAGTAAAAGAGGCTCCTCTCCCTGAGTTCGCCGTCCTTCGGCTCTGTCGTTGCCATCATGACGGCGAGGTCTAGCATTGGGGCAGGGCGAAGTCAACCGGCGTCCCGCGCATACATTTAGACACCGTTTTCATGAATTTTGAAACGAATGACAAAAAATTTAACTTTTTTCTTGACAAATGATCTAAACGCACGTATTCTCCCGCGACCATGAGGGGTCGGAAACGGAAGGACCGGGCAGGTCGAAACGGGAAAGAGGCGGCATCGGTCGATCCGGAGGATCTCCGGATCGTCGATGTGCTCCTGGCGGACGCGCGGATGTCCTTCCGCCAGATCGCCGCGCGGCTGGGCCTCTCGACGGCGACCGTGGCCCACCGGCTGCGGACCCTGGAACGCGAGGGCGTCTTCCACGGCGCCCGCGCGCAGATCGACTTCGAAAAACTCGGTTACGTCTTTTCCGTCCTGATCCAGATCAAGGTCACGCAGGGCAAGCTCTTCGAGGTCGAGCGGCGGGTATCCGAAAATCCGCACGTGTTCGCCGTCTACGACCACACCGGCGGCACCGACGCCACCGTGATCGCGCGGTTCCGGGACCGCAGCATTCTCGACCGGTTTCTGAAATACCTGCAGGCCCTGCCGCACGTGGAGCGGACGGAAACGCAGCTTATTTTGAACGTCATCAAAGAGAATATTCGGCGCCTGCCGGATCCGCCGTAGGGTCCGGCGGGCGTCGATTCGCATATACAGGCAGTGAAGGCACAACCAAAAACTCAACAGGAGGGTTCAGATTCAATGGAGAAGACAACCAAAAAAACACCGAAAGACGCGCTTGCCATGGCGAGAAAGGCCAAGGCCGAGGTCGTCGACTACCGCTTTACCGACCTTCTGGGCACCTGGCAGCACGTGTCGAACCACATCAGCGAGCTGTCGGAAAAGACGTTCACCGCCGGCGTCGGGTTTGACGGATCGTCCATTCGCGGCTTTCAGGCGATCCACGAGTCCGACATGCTGCTCATGCCCGATCCGAACTCGGCGTTCATCGATCCCATGCTCAAACATCCGACCCTGGTGTTGATCTGCAACATCAAGGACCCGATCAGCGAGAGGTTCTACACGCGGGATCCGCGGCACGTCGGGATGAAGGCCGAGGCGTATCTGGCCAAGACCGGCATCGCGACCGGCACCCTGTGGGGTCCGGAGGCGGAATTTTTCGTATTCGATAATGTTCAATACGATCTTGGAACCAACGGCACCTTCTACCGGATCGATTCCGGCGAGGGCGTCTGGAACACCGGCCGGGACGAACAGCCCAACCTCGGCAGCAAAGTACGCTACAAGGAGGGATACTTTCCGTGCCCGCCGGTCGACACCCTGCAGGACTTCCGCTCGGATTTGATGCTGCGATGCCGCGCGATCGGGATCGTGTCGTGTTACCTGCACCATCACGAGGTCGCGACGGCGGGACAGTGCGAGCTGGGTCTCGGCGCCAAGCCTCTGACGGCGGCGGGGGATCAGTTGATCGCGTACAAGTACATGGTCAAGAACATCGCGCGGGAGCGAGGGAAGACCGTCACGTTCATGCCGAAACCCATTTTCGGCGACAACGGAAACGGGATGCACACCCACCAGAGTCTCTGGAAGGGCGCCACGAACCTTTTCTACGACGCCAAGGGATACGCCGGCCTGTCGAAACTCGCGCTCTGGTACGTCGGCGGGCTCCTCAAACACGCGCCGGCCCTCTGCGGATTCTGCAGCCCCACCACCAACTCCTACAAGCGGCTGGTGCCCGGCTACGAGGCGCCCGTGAATCTGGCGTACTCGAAACGGAACCGCAGCGCGTCCGTCCGGATTCCGACCTACACGGCGATGGATCCGGTGGCGGAGGCCAAGTCGAAGCGAATCGAATACCGGCCGCCCGACCCGTCCTGCAACGGCTACCTCGCGTTTGCGGCGCTGCTCATGGCGGGGATCGACGGGATTCAGAACAAGATCGATCCGGGCAAGCCGCTGGAGAAGGACATCTACGAGCTGTCGCCCGGGGAGGCGGCGAAAGTCCCGCAGGTACCGGGGTCGCTCGACGAGGCGCTGTCGAACCTGGAGAAAGACCACAAATTCCTGCTGAAGGGCGACGTGTTCACGGAGGACCTTCTGGAGACGTGGATTTCCTACAAGCGAAAGAAGGAGGCGGATTTTGTGAAACTGCGGCCGCACCCGGCCGAGTTCCACCTCTATTACGACTGCTGAAGGAGATGCGCGCATGAAAAAGCTGGTCACTGGGTTTCCCTTCTGGTTCTTCGTCGTGTTCCTGGCCATGGTGGTCTACGCGACGCATGTTTCCGCGGATGAGCTTGCCGCGCCCGCGGCCGCCCCCGCGGCGCCCGCGGTGGACACCGGTGACACGGCTTGGGTCCTGGTCAGCTCGGCGATGGTGCTGCTCATGACGCCGGGGTTGGCGTTTTTCTACGGCGGCCTGGTCCGGCGCAAGAATGTGCTGTCGATCCTGATGCAGTGCTTCATGATGATCTGTCTGGTCAGCCTCCAGTGGGTGCTGTTCGGATACAGTCTCTGCTTCGGGCCGGACGTGAACGGGATCATCGGAAACCTGGACTGGGTGGGGCTCCGGTCGGTCGGCGCCAGCCCCAATCCCGACTATGCCGCCACGATCCCGCACCAGGCGTTCATGATTTTCCAGGCGATGTTCGCCATCATCACGCCCGCGCTGATTCTGGGTGCGTTTGCAGAGCGGATGAGATTCTCGGCATTCTGCCTGTTTTCGTTTTTATGGGCCACCCTCGTCTACGATCCGGTCTGCCACTGGGTGTGGGGCGTCGGGGGATTTTTGCGGACGGCCGGGGCGCTTGATTTCGCCGGCGGGACGGTGGTGCACATCAACGCCGGAATCGCGGCGCTCGCGGCGGCCCTCGTTCTGGGCAAGCGCATCGGATATCCGCACGCGATCTCGCCGCCCCACAGCCTGCCGTTCGCCGTCCTCGGCGCAGGCCTCCTCTGGTTCGGCTGGTTCGGATTCAACGCCGGCTCGGCCCTCGGCGCCGGCGCACTCGCCACCAACGCCTTCGTCGTGACCCACGTGGCCGCGGCAGCGGCCGGATTCACATGGGCGCTCCTCGACTGGATGTTCAACGCGCGGCCGACGCTGCTCGGCATGATCACCGGCGCGGTGGCCGGACTCGTCGCCATCACGCCCGCGGCCGGGTTCGTGAACACCATCGGCTCGATCTGGATCGGCATCGGCGCCGCCGTCTTCTGCTATCTCATGGTGGCCTTCGCGAAGGTCAAGCTCGGCTATGACGACTCGCTGGACGCCTTCGGGGTCCACGGGATCGGCGGAATCTGGGGCGCGCTCGCGACCGGTCTCTTCGCCACCCAGGCCGTCAATCCGGCCGGCGCCAACGGGCTCTTCTACGGAAACGCCGCGCAGGTATGGATTCAGCTCAAAGCCGTTCTCGTCACGACCGTCTACTCGTTCGTGGTGTCGTACATCCTCCTCAAACTCGTCGACGTCCTCGTGGGCCTTCGGGCCGCCGAGCAGGATGAACGCATCGGACTCGACCTCACCCAACACCGTGAGGCCGGCTACACGCTGCTGGAATAGAAGGAGGCGAATCGGGCATGAAATACATCGTGGCCGTCATTCAGCCGGACCGCCTGGACGAGGTGCTGGACCGATTGACGGAAAGGGAAATTCATCTTGTCACGGTTTCGAATATCCTGGGGCGGGGACGTCAGAAGGGCATTTCGGAAGTGTACCGCAGCCACAAGGAGGCCGGGAGCCTCCTGAAAAAGGTGAAACTGGAAATCGCCGTGAACGAGGCGTTCGTCAAGCCGACCATCGACGCCATCATGGGCGGCGCGCGGACGGGTCAGATCGGCGACGGCAAGATTTTCGTGCTGGACCTTCCGGAGTGCATCCGGATCCGGACCGGCGAAACGGGAGGAATCGCGATCGGTTAAAGCCGCCCAGGATCAGGCAATCCGGGCGGAGACGCGGCGCGGCGCTTCCGCCTTCCAAATATCGGTTTGCGCGTAAATCTTTTCGACGTAGTCCCGCACCATCCGTGCCGCGGAAAAATCATGAGTGATCGACGTGAGCGCTGATTTCATCCGTTTCACCCACTTGGCCGGCACGCCGCGCTCGTCGCGGTCATAAAAGGCCGGAACCACTTCCTTCTCCAGAATGTCATACAGCGCGCAGGCGTCGACCCACGCCTGGTGGCCGGGATCGCCGAACACCGTGCCGTCGCCGACCTGCCAGCCGTTTTCGCCGTTGAAACCTTCGCACCACCAGCCGTCCGGGATGCTGACGTTCATCACGCCGTTGATCGCGGCCTTGATCCCGCTCGTCCCCGAAGCCTCCATTGGCCGGACCGGGTTGTTGAGCCAGACGTCAATGCCCTGGACCAGCCGCCGGGCGACGTACATGTCGTAATTTTCCAGGAAAAAGATGTGTCCCTTCAGTTCCGAGTTCTGGACGATCCCAAAAAGATGCCGGATGAGGTCCTGCCCCTCCCGGTCGCTCGGATGCGCCTTCCCCGAAAACACAATGCGGACCGGCCGGTCGGGGTTCGTGCAGATCGCGCGGAGCCTCTGAAAATCGGAGAAGATCAGTCCCGCGCGCTTGTAGGCGGCGAACCGCCGCGCAAATCCGATCCACAGCGACTTGGGATCCACCATCGCCTGCCACCGACGAAGCTCGTCCGGGCTGTTGCCGTGGCGCGAATACATGGTCAGGAGCCGCTTCTTGAGAAACGACATGAGCCGCGCCTTTTGCGCCTCGTGCGCCTCCCACAATTCCTGGTCCGGCAGCGCCTGGATCAGGCGCCGCCACTCGTCGGGGTTCTTCCAGAAATTCGGCCAGTCCAGTCCTATGTATTGCTCGTACAGATCCTGAATGTCGGTTCCGAGCCACGTCATGACGTGGACGCCGTTCGTGACGGAATCGATGCGCGCGTTGTTGTCTTCGGTCGCCAGGACCCTCAGATGGCCCCACGTCTTCTGCGTGACTTCCCCGTGAAGCCGGCTGACTCCATTGGCCACGGAGGACAGGCGGATCGCCAGGGCCGTCAGGCTGAACGGCTGGCGTTCCGGGCGGTCCGGAAAGGCGAATCCCAGCCGGAGAAAATCCTCCATCGAAAGGCCAAGCCGCGCCTTTTCCAGGCCGAAATATTTTTTGACGAGTTCCAGATCGAACGCCTCGTGGCCGGCCATGACCGGCGTGTGAATCGTGAACACGGTGGTGGCGCGCGCGTCCTTCCAGGCGTCCTCCAGCGAGCATCCCGTCGACTCCATCATCTGCCGGATCCGCTCGACCGCCAGAAACACCGAGTGACCCTCGTTCATGTGCCACAGCGCCGGCGTGATTCCGAGTTCCTGCAGAAGCCGCACGCCGCCGATGCCCAGCACGATCTCCTGGCACAGCCGCATCTCACGGCCCGTCACGTAAAGCTGGCTCGTGATCGGCCGGTCCGACGGATCGTTTTGCAATACGTCCGTGTCCAGAAGCAGCACCGGCACCCGGCCCACCTGGACCTTCCACACGCGGCAATGGATGTCACGGTCGCCGAGCGGCACCTTGATCAGCAGCTCCCGGCCGGCCTGGGTTTGCACGAGGCTCACGGGAAATCTAGAAAAATCGTGCGTCCGGTAAATGTGATGCTGCGACCCGTCCATGTCCACGACCTGCTCGAAATACCCGCACCGGTACATCAGGCCCACCGCCACGAGGGGCACGCCCAGATGGTCCATCGATTTGCAGGTGTCCCCGGCCAGAATGCCCAGACCCCCGCAGTACAGATGAACCGATTCGCTAAATCCAAATTCGCTGCAAAAATACACGACCGGGCTGCCGGCGTAGTTCGGAAACCGCTCCCCGAACCACGTCGACCGGTCGGCGCTCATGTACCGGTCAAAGGCCCGGATCACCTTCTGATACTGGCTCAGAAAATCATCGCTCTGCTGAAGCGCGTTCCACTGCTCGCGGTCGACGTTGATCAGAAGCTCGACCGGATTGCGGTAGAGGTTCCAGAGGACGGGATGAATGTGGCTGAAGAGCCGGCGGGCCTCTGCGGACCACGACCACCAGAGGTTGTAGGCCAGCTCTTGGAGCCGCGCGAAGGGAGGCGGGATATTGCAGTCGGAAAGAGTGACGCTTCGGATCTGCAGTTGGTTAAATATCATTTTCCTCTTTCTTCTCTTCTATTTTCTCTATTTCCTTCTTCAATTGCACAAAGTCCTTCACGATCGGCGGATGCCCGACCAGTTTTTTGGCCAGACCTTTCGCGGGATTGAACAGGATCGGATAATGCGCTGTGTGTAGCATGGAAATGTCGTTATATCCATCGCCGACCGCCACGAGGGTGTAGCCGATGTCGCGAAGCGCCGTGACGACGCGGTCCTTCCGGCCGCGGATCCGCAGATGATAGCCGACGATTTTGCCCCGGGCGTCGGCCTTGAATCGGTTGGCGAAGAGGGGGAATCCGCCGAGACGCATCGTCACGTCGTTGGCCAGCTCGGTGAACGTGTCGGACAAAATCAAGATCGGGCCCTTCTTCCGGAGCCACGAGAGATATTCGTTGGCGCCGGGAAACGGCATCACGTTTTCGGCGATCCGGACGATGTCCTCCAGGCGAAGCCGGTGCTTGGCCAGCGCGCGAATCCGCATCAACATCAGTTCCTCGAAATCTTCGACTTCGTGCGTCGTCAACCGCAGATCGGGAATCCCCGTCTTCTCCGCAATCTCCACCCAGATCTCCGGGATCAACACGCCCTCCAAATCCGTTACGAAAATCATTGTGCCTCCCTAACAGATTGACAGCGGTTTGCGCAATAGGGCAATCTGAAATAGATGCCTGCACTCAACCGGCGGCCTGACATGGCCGTCCTCGCCAGCGGCGGCATGGACAGCGCGTGCCTCCTCGAATGGGCGGCCCGGCGCGCGCGCGGGGCCGTCCGGCCCCTCTATGTCTCCTTTGGCCTTCGGTGGGAACCGGGCGAATGGAAAGCCCTCCGGCGATGGGTCCGGACGTTGAAGCGCCCCAACCTCCTGCCACCGGTCATGCTCCGCGCGCCCGCCGGCGATCTCTACGGCGATCACTGGAGCCTGTCCGGAAGGGGCGTGCCGGGTTCGCGAAGCCGCGACTCGGCCGTTTACCTGCCGGGACGCAATCTGCTGATGCTGTCGAAAACCGCGGTCTACTGTGCTCAGGCCGGAATTCGAACGCTGGCGATCGGAACGCTCTCGGCCAACCCCTTCGCGGATGCAACGCCGAAGTTTTTTTCTGATTTCTCCCGCATTGCGTCCCGGGCGCTCGGCCGGCGCATTCGAATCGTGGCGCCTTTCCGGCGACTCACCAAACGCCGGCTCATCCGCCGGTTCGCCCACCTTCCCCTCTCCCTCTGCTTCTCCTGTCTCCGCCCGAGCGCCGGCTGCAGGCCGTGCGGCCGGTGCAACAAATGCGTGGAATGGCGGCGTGCGCTCAGCGCCGCCGGGTGGCGCGTTCGAAAAACGTTTCGTCCGTGTTGAAAAAAATAGCGGCGCTCCGGCCGGCCACGCGGATCGTGGACGAATCGACCGCTGATCCCGGCGACGCGCCGGCGACGGCGACGGCCGGGTCAGCGCCTCCGGCGCCCCAAGTGCCGGCGTCTCCGACGCCGGCCGGCTGCCACGCGGAGGCGGGAACCGTTACGTCGGTGTCTCCGGCATTGGCGTTGAACACCACGAGCGCGTTCTGCCATTCGTCCCCGCTTTCGCCCCGGTGCAGGACATAGCCGACCGTTTTGGCGGGAACCGCAATCCCGAGATCATCGTCCAGAAATAATAGGTTGCGGCGCACAGAGTCGGCGGTCGCCATGCGGAACATCGGATGTTTTCGGCGAAGCTGAATGAGACCGCGATAATAATCGAAGACCTCCCTGTTTTCCTTCTTCCACCGCCAGTGAATCTGGTTGATCGTATCGGGTTTGTTGTAGGTGTTGTCCTCGCCCTCCTTGGTCCTGAGCATTTCCTGTCCGGCGTGCAAAAACGGAATGCCCTGGGAGGTCAGGACCAGCGCCGCGGCCAGTTTGTCCATCTTGACCCGGTCCTCCCTCGAAACATCGGGCCGGGCGCGCGTCGTGTTGTTCAGCCGGTCCCACAGCGTGTGGTTGTCGTGGGCCTCCACGTAGTTGATCGACTCGATCGGAGATAGGGCGAAATCGTCGATGCTGCCTTTGATTCCCTTCTTGATCTTGCCAGGAGCCCGGCCGTCCTGAACAAACCCCGGATCGTTCGAAAACGTGCTTCCCTTGATCGCGTCCCGGAAATGGTCGTTGAAGACTGAAAACCCCAGACCGCGCTGGTCGCCTTTCTCCGTCTTGTCCACCCCCGTGGCTCCGCCGGCCCAAGGCTCGCCGTAAATCAACGCGTCGGGGTTGATTCTCCGCGCAAGCGCCACGATCTGTTTGACGGTTTCGAGATCGATCAAGCCCATTAAATCGAACCGCAGCCCGTCGATGCCGTATTCGGTCATCCAGTGTTCTATACATACTAGTATATATATACGCCCCATCGGAGACTCGGTCCGAAACTCGTTCCCGCAGCCCGATCCGTTCCAATAAGACCCGTCCTCCCGGAGCCTGTAGTAGTATCCTGGCGCCAACCCATTGAAACTCATTCGAATATTGGGATTCCCCTCGGCCGTATGATTGTAGACGACGTCCATCACCACCTTGATACCGTTTCGATGGAACCCGTCGATCATCTGTTTGACCTCCCGCACGCGGCTTGCGTCGTCCTGGCGGGACGCGAACCATCCGTCGGGCGAGAAAAAATGAAACGGCATATATCCCCAGTTGTACTCTCCGCCGGCTTCGCTGTTGTCGAAATCCTGGAATGGCATGATCTGGACCACATTGATCCCGAGTTCCTTGAGATGGTCCACGCCGGTGAGGATCGCAGAATCGCCTGATAATCTTGTCCCGGCTTCGGCCGGGCCCGTATACTTCCCTCGAGACAGCGCCGAAACGCCAGACGCCGGATCGATCGTGAAGTCCCGGATATGCATTTCGTAGATGATCGCGTCCTTCGGGTCGAACGTCGGCCCGGGCGACACCTTCGCCGTATCCACAAAAATCAACCCGCGGCCGTTGTGCGCCGTGTTGCATTTCGAGTAAGGATCGATGACCTCGAACTCGCCCTCCGGATGACGGGCCAAAAACGTGTAGTACCGGTTCAGGCAATCCTCCTCGACCGTGGCCTCCCAGACGCCCCGCCCGATCGATTTCATGGCGTGCTCCTTGGGATCGCCGCCGACGGGGAGATCGTACAGCCGGACATTGACCGCGATGGCCGTTGGGGCGAAGGTTCGGAAAACAGTGCGGCCGGCTGAGTAGAGCGCGCCGAGCGGCAAATCGGTGGAAAACCGGTCCAGGACTTTTCCCGGCACGACCGGCCCGGGCTTGTAATCGGCAAAGGTTGCCGTGGCGCCGGGCAGAATTTCCAAGGGAATGGGCCGGTCAAACAACGCATCTAGAATTTTAACGCGCACCCCCGCCTTCTTGTCCGATCGAACCGCCGTCGCTTGGAACTTCTGACCGTCGGCCATTTGCAGCGATACCCGGTCCGCCGTGACCTGATCCGGCGGCGCCGCAACGGACAGCGCCAACCGCACGCGGTCGGTATCCTCCACGATCGCCTTCACGACCCGCGGACTCATATCAGGGATGGCGGCGTAGAGGGATTTGTCGGCCGAGAGAATATAAACGTGGTCTCCGAGGTCTGGCAACCAGTAACGGTCCGGGTCGTCTTTCATTTCCCAATTTCGGAATTTCGGCAGAAGTCCGATTCCCCCGGCGCCGCCGTACGATTCCCGCTCCAGAACAAACACCAGCCCAAACGTGTCCCGCGCGGAACTTTGAATCTCGATACTCTTTTTGGATTCCGCGTCCCACGTCCAGAGCGACCACCCCTCATAGTCGCCCTCCGGCCGATGGTAATGCACCGTGAGGTCGGCCGCCCGCACCACCCCCGGCCACACGCCGCCAAGGATCACCGCGACCAAGAGCCTGCCCAGGAAGTTCATGCGGGGAATGCTAACAGCGGCGTTCCATCGGAGCAATACGCAGCGATGGCCATCTCTCCTCCCCCCTTGTGGGGGAGGCTGGGTGGGGGGTTCCATCTTTGACTGGTCCCGCCCAGCCGGTCTCACGATATTGACAGCGTGCGGAATTGGTAGTTCAGTTCAACCCGATGACAATCGGACGGCGGAGTATTCTGGTCTGGTGGTTTATTCTGTTTTTTCCTCACGTTTCCCTATCAGCGGACATCGTCGGCGTGGTCCGCGCGCAGCCCAAGCTTTCCGAGGCGGAATATCAGAAACAGATGAAGAATCTGAAAAGCGACGACCTCTACAAAGTCCAGGGCGTCGAGCGGCTGGATTACAGGACCGCCGCGGTCGATGTCGTCGTTTATGTCGAGGAAGTCAAGGGCGAATTTCAGCCGCCGGCCGAGAATCCCAAGGTCACGCAAAAAAACGCCACCTTCCATCCGGCCGTCCTGCCGGTCCTCGCCGGCACCACGGTCGATTTTCCGAACGTCGACAAGGTCTTTCACAACGTTTTCTCGTTCAGCAAGGTCAGGCCTTTCGACCTCGGACTCTACAAATCCGGCGCCACCAAATCCGTCACCTTCGGCCAGGTCGGGCAGATCACGGTTTACTGCTCCATCCACCGGACCATGAAAGCCGATATCCTCGTTCTCCAGAATCCCTATTTCACCGTGACGGACCAGAAAGGCAATTTTAAAATTCTGGGCGTGCCCGCCGGCCGGCGCCGATTGGTGGCATGGCACGAGCGGTTCCCGGAAAGCGCGACAGACATAGAAATCTCCGACGACGCCCAGGAAGTGAAGGCGGAACTGACGCTGGGCGTTTTGAATCTGCCGGTCGTCGAGTAGTCGGGCCGCCTTCGGCCTCCCATGCGGCTGACCGTTCAGCTCAAGTTTCTGTTGTTTTTCGTCCTCGTTCTGTCCGGTGTGCTCGGCGGCGCCTTCTATTACCTGTACAACGAAGCGCTCAAGGCCGTGGAGGCGAAATTCGCCGTCGACTTCAATGAAGGTCGCGATGCCGCCCGGAGTCTGTTGAAACTCCGGCTCGATACGCTGGGCGACAAAGTTCAGGTGATCGCCAAGGCGCCGCAGATTCGGCCGCTCCTGGAAACGCCCGACGTCGATTACGCCACGATCCAGTTTTCGTTCAGCGATTTCAAGGACGCCCTCGGAAGCGATGTGTTGATTGTGTCCAATGGAGAAGGCCGGATCCAGTACTGGGCCGACCAGCCGCAGGCGGCCGGTCAGACCATTCGAGACTGGCCGGTGATTCAGGAAGCGCTCAAAGCCAGGCGGACGTGGGGTGTGCAGGTGATCGACTCGGCCCTGGTCATGGTGGCCGCCGTACCGGTGTTTTCGGCGGCCGATGACCAGCGCTCCCTCAACGCGATCCTCCTGGCCGGCCGACACATCAACGAGGACATCGCCGACGAGATCCGCAGAATATCTTCGATGGAAGTCGCGTTTACCCATGGCCGCCGGCTGATGGCGTCGACGCTTCACAGCCGCGAACGAACCCTGTTGGAGAAATCACTCGAGACAAGCGATCTTCGGGACGGCTCGACCCAGGATGTGTCCTTGCGCGGAGAAACGCACCGGTGTGGATTCTACGTGCTGCCCGGCGTGGAGGTTGGAATGCTGTTTCTGAGTTCCAAGGATGCTGTCCTGCATGAAAGTCTCCAGCCCATTAAAAATGGCATCACGCTGGCCGCAGCCGTTGGACTCCTCTTCAGCATTGTTGTTTCGTATCTGATTGCCCGTGGCCAGACCCGCCCGATCCGCGCGCTGGTGCAGGGGACCAAGGCAGTCGAGGCCTGTGATTTCAAACACCGGATCCGGGTGGTCCAGCGCTTTCCGGACGAACTCGGCGACCTCGCCGCGTCCTTCAATGAGATGATCGCGGACCTCGAGGAAAAGGAAAAAATGCAGTCGGTGCTCCACATGGGACTGGGCAAGGAAATCGCCGAGGCGATGCTCAAGAGCGGGGCCCTCGGCGGCGAGGAGCGCAAGGTCACCATGCTGTTTTCGGACCTCCGCGGATTTACGGCGCTCTCGGAAAAATTGACGCCCCATCAGGTCATCACCATGCTGAACGAATACATGACCCGCATGGCCATCTGCATCGACGAGGAGGGCGGGGTGGTCGACAAGTTCGTCGGGGACGAAATCATGGCGCTGTTTGGCGCGCCTGTCGCGCACGCGGACGACGCCGAACGCGCGGTGCGAGCGGGCGTCAAGAAACGGGAGGCGCTGAAGAAATTCAACGAGGAGCGCGCCGGGCGCGGCGAATTCGAGATCCGGATGGGCATCGGCATCAACACCGGCCGCGTCGTCGCCGGCAACATGGGGTCCGACAACCGCCGGAACTACACCGTCATCGGCGCCGCCTGCAACCTCGCCTCCAGGCTCTGCGCCAACGCCGCCGCGAGCCAGATCCTCGTCTCCGAGTCGACCTACCAGGAGATCAAGGATATTTTCCCGTCCAAAAAGCTTGATCCGATCCGGGTGAAAAATGTGGCTGAGCCGGTTCAGATTTACGAGGTCCTGTAACGGATGATCCTCTATCTGGTCCGGCACGCCGTTGCCATGGAGCGCGAAGACTGGGATGGATCGGACGAAGCCCGGCCGCTCACGGAGGAGGGGATCGAAAAAATGAAGGAAGCCGCGCGCGGACTGGTCCGGACGGGCCTCCGCGCCGGCCGGGTCTTCTCGAGCCCCCTCAAACGCGCGCGTCAGACCGCCGACATTCTCGTGAAAGAGCTGGATCTTAAAAAAACGGAGTTGATCGAATCGCTCGCACCCGGCGGCGCGCCGCCCCTGGTGCTCAAGGAGCTGGCCGGCCTGTCCGACGACGAGAGGGTGATGCTGGTCGGCCACGAACCGGACCTCGGCCACCTGGCGGCCTTTCTCCTGGGCGCCGACCATCCCCTGCCGTTCAAAAAAGGCGCGGTCATGGCCATCGAGTTCGGCGGGCGGCCGGGCCAGTCCCGGGGCGAGATGCTCTGGTACATGCCGACCAAGATCATGCGAACGCTGACGGCCCACTCCGGGTGATCCCAGAGTGATATCATGATATCATGATAGCTATCATGATATCATGATATCATGATATCACTTTGCGCCCGGACACGCGGAAGGAATGGCTCGTCACCAACGGGCTGGGGGGGTATGCCTTCGGCGCGGCCGACGGACGGCCCTCGCGCCGATACCATGGACTGCTGATCGCCGCGAGGCGGCCCCCGGTGGAGCGGCGGATGCTGTTTGCGGCGCTGCTCCTGTCCGCCGAGACCGCAAGCCAAGCCGTCTTGCTGGACCCTTCGCCGGACCGGCCAGCGTCGGGGGCGATCGTTGATTTTTCCCTTGAACCGCTACCCACCTTCATCTACGAATGGCAAGAGGCGGGCGGACGCACCTGCCGTTTGATTCGAACGCTCTCGATGCGATACGAGCACAATGTCACGCTGATTCAGTACCGGCTCGATCGTGGCGGCGCCGTTCATTTTTCTCTCCGAATCCTGCCGGGCCTTCGAGACCATCATGCCATCGATTCGGCCATGCCCGCCGCCGGCGGCGTAACGGCGAAGACGCTCGACCATCGCCAAGTCGTGTTCTCACGAGGCGATGAATCGGCATGGCTGTGGCACAGCAGGGGCGCCTACGTGCCGGACCCCAAAGTGATCGGGCCCGCCCGATACGATTGGGAAACGCGGCAGGGGATGGAGGACACAGAGTGGTTTGATTCGCCCGGTCGAATCGTGTTCGATCTGAATCCCGGCGGTGTTCTCGAGGTCATCCTTTCCGATGGTCCCGTCCGGAGTCCGCAGCCGGATCGGTGGCGGGACGCGGAGATACGGCGGAGACGTTTCACGATGCGCCTCCGTCCGCAGGGCCGAACGCCGGCCGCGCCGGTCCGAAAAATTCTGAGCGCCGCCGCCGATCAATTTCTGGTCCGGCGGACACCAGGCCGCAAACGGACCATCGTCGCCGGCTATCCCTGGTTTACCGATTGGGGCCGGGACACGATGATTTCCCTGGAAGGGCTGACGCTGGTCCGCCGTGAATGGAAAGCGGCCCGGGACATTCTGGCCGCCTTTGCCGGCGCCGAATCACAGGGGATGATTCCCAACCATTATCCGGACGCCGGCGAGGAACCGCACTACAACACGGTGGATGCCTCGCTCTGGTTTTTCGAAGCGGGCTGGAAGTATCTCGCGTACAGCCGGGACCATGCCTTCGTCCGCCGTAAACTCTTTCCTGTTTTTCAATCGATCATCCAGCACCATCTGGCCGGCACGCGATTCAACATCAAGGCCGATCCCGATACCGGCCTCCTCTTTTCCGGCGAGGAGGGAACACAACTGACCTGGATGGACGCCAAAGTGGGGGACTGGGTGGTGACGCCCCGACATGGATTTCCGGTCGAAATCCAGGCGCTGTGGTACAACGCGCTGAGAATCTTTTGCGATTTGTCGACGCGATTCGGCGGGCCCGGCAAACTCGTCGAATCGGCGCTGGAGTTCGCCCGGCGCGGTCGAACTTCTTTCCAGGAGCGTTATTGGTATCCGGCCGGATCGCATCTCTACGACTGCCTTCGACCGGACGGCGCGCCCGTCGCGGATTTGCGTCCGAACCAACTGATCGCGATGTCGCTGACCCACCCGATCCTTGAGGATCGCAAGCGCGGAAAAAAAATCCTTGCGGCGGTCCGGCGGAAACTTTTGACGCCCGTGGGACTGCGCACGCTGTCGCCCGATCACCCGGATTACAAAGGCCGTCACGCGGGCGCGCGGCTCGATCGGGACGCAGCCTATCACCAGGGCACCGTCTGGCCCTGGCTTCTCGGACCCTACGCCCGCGCGTGTGTCCGGGTCGAGGGCGGCACGGCAAAAACGCGGCAACACCTTCGCGGAATCCTCAACGGCTTTCGGCGCCATCTGTCCGATTGCGTCATGGGCACCGTATCGGAAATATTCGACGGAGATCCGCCTCATGAACCCAAAGGCTGCGTGGCGCAGGCCTGGAGCGTCGCGGAGCTTCTGGTCATGTCCGGCCTCGCCGCAAAAAAATGAACATACCCTTCAAACGAATCTCCCAGACCACCGCAGGCGCGAGCATCCTGCTTGGCGCCACGGTCCTGACCGGTTGGACGCTGGATGCGGCGGTTCTCAAGAGCCTTCATCCGGCATGGAGAGATATCTTGTAAAAAATTTAAAATTCATCCAGAATATTTGACCAAATCCCTCAAATCGGTTATGGTAATGTCCGACCAAACTTACGTAACTCAAATTTCAGACTGGGGGCCATGGAGTGCGGCAACACGATCAAGGTCTGGCCGATCCCCGCGAGGGGCGGGATTCCTGCGGGATCGGGTTTGTGGTCAACATACGGGGAATCCAGTCCCACCGGATTCTGGAGCTGGGGATCGAGATGCTGAAGAATCTGGAGCATCGCGGCGCCTGCGGGTGCGATCCGACCACCGGGGACGGCAGCGGTCTGCTCTTTCAGGTGCCCCACGACTTTTTCCGGAAGGTTCTGCCGGACACGATCCCGTTTCCGGGCCAGTACGGCGTCGGGATGGTGTTCATGCCGCAGGACCGGTCGGACCGCCGGTACTGCGAGGACACCGTGAACCGCGCGATCGGCGAGGAAGGCCAGCGGCTCCTCGGCTGGCGGGACGTGCCCGTGGACCCCAAATATTGCGGGGAACTCGCGCGGGAGGCGATGCCGGTCGTCCGGCAGTTTTTCGTGGGCCGCGGGCCGGGCGTGGAGGACGAGAGCGCGCTGGAGCGCAAGCTCTACATCATCCGCAAGCGGGTGGAGCAGGAAATCCGGGAGTCGGGCCTCCCGCATGCCGGCGAATTCTACATCTGCAGCCTCTCCGCTTCGACCATCGTCTACAAAGGCCAGTTGACCGCGCAGCAACTCGCGCGCTTCTATCTGGACCTGATCGACCCGACCCTCCAGTCGGCCATGGCCATGGTGCATGAGCGATTCAGCACGAACACGTTCCCGTCCTGGAAGCGCGCGCATCCGTACCGGTTCATCATTCACAACGGCGAGATCAACACCCTCCGAGGCAACATCAACTGGATGTACGCCCGCGAAAAGGTCCTCGCCTCGCCGCTCTTCGGCGAGAACGTCCGCAAGCTCCAGCCGATCATCGATCCCGACACCAGCGACAGCGGCATGTTCGACAACGTGCTGGAACTTCTCCACCGGACCGGCCGGTCCCTGCCGCACGCCATCCTGATGATGATTCCTGAAGCCTGGCAGAACGATCTCTTGATGGTCGACAAGAAACGGGCGATGTACGAATACCATTCCTGCCTCATGGAGCCCTGGGACGGCCCGGCCTCGATCGCGTTCACCGATGGCCGGCTGATCGGCGCCGTCCTCGACCGCAACGGCCTCCGGCCCTCGCGCTACGTCGTCACGACCGACGGTCTCGTGGTGCTCGCCTCTGAATCGGGCGTGATGGACATCCCGCCGGCGAACGTCCTGTCCAAGGGCCGCCTGCGGCCGGGGCGAATGTTCCTCGTGGACACCGTGCTCGGGCGCATTCTGTCGGACGAAGAAATAAAAAATGAGATTGCATCCCGGCGCCCCTACCGCGAATGGCTTGAAGAGAAAATGGTCCGCATGGAATCCCTGCCGGCCCCACGGTCCCTGCTGGACCGCCCGGACGATACGGAGCTTTTGAAACTTCAGCGGACGTTCGGCTACACCGTCGAGGACCTGCGGATGCTCATGTCTCCGATGGCCCTGAACGGCCAGGAGCCGGTCGGGTCCATGGGCATCGACACGCCGCTGGCCGTCCTGTCGCGCCGGCCGCATCTTCTCTATAATTATTTCAAGCAACTCTTCGCCCAGGTCACCAACCCGCCGGTCGACTCGCTCCGCGAGGACCTCGTCATGTCGGTGGAGACGGCGCTCGGTTCGGAGCGCAACCTCTTTGAAGAAACCCCGGACCACTGCCACCAGATCAACCTCAAATCACCGTCCCTCACGGATGCGCAGATCGCGCAGCTCAAGGAAATCGAAACCGGACAGATCACGTCCGAGACTCTGCCCATTCTCTTCCAGCGCGCCGACGGCCCTCCCGGACTGCGGACGGCGCTCGAGGAACTTTGCGAACGCGCGTCCGCCGCCGTCCTGGACGGCGTGCACGTCCTGATCCTGTCCGACCGCGGCTCGTCGAAGGACCTGGTTCCGATTCCGAGCCTCCTCGCCGTCGCCTGCGTCCACCACCATCTGATCCGGGAAGGCACGCGGACCAAGGTCGGGATCGTGATCGAGAGCGGGGAGGCGCGCGAGGTCATGCATTTTGCGCTTCTCATGGGATACGGCGCCGCCGCATGGTGCCCCTACGTCGCCTACGAGACGATCCGCGACATGATGAAGGAAGGCTTGATCAAGGGCATAGACGAGGAAACGGCCCTCGATCATTACCGGAAGGCCATCGACAAGGGCGTGCTGAAAGTCGCGACGAAGATGGGCATCTCCACGCTGCAGAGCTACCACGGCGCGCAGATTTTCGAAGCCGTCGGGCTCAACCGCGAGGTCATCGACCGGTATTTCACATGGACGCCGTCCCGCATCGCCGGCATCGGCCTCGACGTCATCGCGGAGGAGGCCCTGAGCCGCCACCGGTTCGCGTACGACGTCGACCCCGAAGTCGTCCCGGGACTCGATGCGGGCGGCATGTATCAATGGCGGCGCCGCGGAGAGGACCACATCCTCGATCCGGACACCATCGGAAAACTCCAGCACGCCGTCCGGACCGGCAACATCAAATCTTATAAGGAATACACGGACCTCATCAACAACCAGAACGGCCGACTCCTGACGCTCCGGGGTCTTTTGAAATTCAAACCGGCCACCGCCATCCCGCTGGACGAGGTGGAGCCGGCGAAGGAGATCGTCAAGCGCTTCGCGACCGGCGCGATGTCGCTCGGGTCCATCAGCCGGGAAACGCACGAGACGCTGGCCATCGCGATGAACCGGATCGGCGCCAAGAGCAACACGGGCGAAGGCGGTGAGGACCCCGAGCGCTATGCGCCGGACCCGAACGGCGATTCGCGCCGCAGCGCCGTCAAGCAGGTCGCGTCGGCCCGGTTCGGCGTGACGATCAACTACCTGATCAACTGCACCGACCTGCAGATCAAAATCGCGCAAGGCGCCAAGCCGGGCGAAGGCGGGCAGCTTCCGGGGCACAAGGTCGACGGCTACATCGCGAAGATCCGCTACGCGGTGCCCGGCGTCGGTCTCATCTCGCCACCGCCGCACCACGATATCTATTCGATCGAAGACATCGCGCAGCTCATCCACGATCTGAAAAACGCCAACCCGAAAGCCCGCGTTCACGTGAAACTCGTGTCCGAGTTCGGCGTCGGCACCGTCGCGGCGGGCGTGGCGAAAGCCAAGGCCGACGTCGTCCTCATCAGCGGCTTCGAAGGCGGCACGGGCGCGTCGCCGCTGAGTTCCATCCAGCACGCAGGCCTTCCGTGGGAACTCGGTCTGGCCGAGGCCCAGCAGATTCTCGTGGCCAACGGCCTGCGCGGCCGGATCGTGGTCCAGACGGACGGGAAAATTCTGACGGGCCGGGACGTTGCGATCGCGGCGATGCTGGGCGCGGACGAATTCGGATTTTCAACCGGCCCCCTCGTCAGCCTCGGCTGCATCATGATGCGCGTCTGTCACCTGAACACATGCCCGGTCGGCATCGCCACGCAGGACCCGGTCCTGCGGGCAAAATTCGCGGGCAAACCCGAAGACCTGATCAACTACTGCTTCTTCGTGGCCGAGGAAGTCCGCGAGATCATGGCGCAACTCGGCGTTCGAAAACTCGATGACCTGATCGGCCGCGTGGACCTCCTCGAACCGCGGGACGCCATCGATCACTGGAAGGCCAAAGGCGTGAACCTTGCGACGCTGCTCCACAAACCCGAACCGAAAAACCGCTGGTACGCGCTCCGGCACATCGAGGGACAGGACCACGGGCTTGAAAAATCTCTCGACCACAAACTCATTGAACTTGCCAAAGACGCCATCGAAAACAAAACGCCCGTCGAAATCCAGTTGCCGATCCGCAATTTCAACCGCTGCGTCGGCACCATGCTCAGCGGCGAAATCGCGAAGCGCCACGGCGATGAGGGCCTGCCGGAGGACACCATCCGCTGCTATTTCAACGGCTCGGCCGGACAGAGTTTCGGCGGCTTTCTCGCGCGCGGGGTCACGCTGACGTTGGAAGGCGACGCGAACGATTACATCGGCAAGGGACTTTCGGGCGGGCGAGTCATCGTGTTTCCGCCGACCGAGGCGACGTTCAAGGCGGAGGAGAACATCCTGATCGGCAACGTCGCGCTGTACGGCGCGACCGGCGGCGAAGCCTATTTCTGCGGCGTGGGCGGCGAGCGGTTCGCCGTCCGCAACAGCGGCGCCACCGCCGTCGTCGAGGGCGTGGGCGATCACGGCTGCGAGTACATGACGCGCGGCACCGTCGTCGTCCTCGGCGAGACCGGCCGGAACTTCGCGGCCGGCATGAGCGGCGGGATCGCCTATGTGCTCGACCAGAACCGCCAGTTCAAACTCCGGTGCAACCACGCCATGATTGATTTATTGCCGGTCGACGCCGAGGAGGATTTCACCCTCCTGCGCGGCCTGATCGAACGGCACGCCGGATACACGCGGAGCGCGGTGGCGCGCCGGATTCTCGACAAGTGGGACGAATACAAACTGATGTTCAAGAAGGTCCTCCCGCTCGAATACAAGCGCGTGCTCCAGAAACAACACCTGAACGAGGAAGCCATCCGGCTGGCCTCGGTCTAAGCCGCTCATGGGCAAGATCACCGGATTTCTCGAGGAGGAACGCGAGCTGCCGGCCGACCGGCCGGTCCAGGAGCGGATCAAGGACTGGGAGAATGTCCACACCAAGTTTCCGGAAAGTCTCCTCAAGAAACAGGCCGGCCGATGCATGGACTGCGCCATCCCCTTCTGCCACAAGGGATGCCCCCTCGGCAACATCATCCCGGACTGGAACGATTTCGGATACCGGAACCGCTGGAAGGAGGCGCTGACGTCGCTTTTGTCGACCAACAATTTCCCCGAGTTCACCGGCCGGATCTGCCCGGCGCCCTGCGAAGACGCGTGCGTCCTCAATATATACAACAATCCCGTCACCATCGAGCGGATCGAACAGGAAATCGCCGAACACGGATATCGGGAAGGATGGATCAAACCCACCCCGCCGAAAGTCCGCACGGGAAAACGCGTGGCGGTCGTGGGGTCCGGCCCCTCGGGCCTCGCCTGCGCCGACCAGTTGAACAAGGCCGGCCATCAGGTGACGGTCTTCGAGCGCTCCGACCGCGTCGGCGGCCTGCTCATGTACGGCATCCCGGACTTCAAACTAGAAAAATGGGTGGTCCAGCGGCGGATCGAACTCATGGCGGCCGAAGGCGTGGAGTTTCGGACCAACGCGCACGTCGGCGTCAATGTCTCGGTGGCGGAGATTCGCAGCGGTCACGACGCGCTCGTCATCGCCACCGGCGCCACCCAGCCGCGGGACCTGCCGATCCCGGGCCGCGAACTCATGGGCGTTCATTTCGCGATGGAATTTTTGCCGCTACAGAACAAGCGCAACCAGGGCGACGCCATCCCGGACGACCGCTTCATCTCCGCGAAAGACAAGCGCGTGGTCATTCTCGGCGGCGGCGACACCGGGTCCGACTGCCACGGAACGTCCCTCCGGCAGGGCTGCAAGAGCCTCCACTCGTTTGAACTTTTGCCGAAACCTCCGGAAACGCGCGCGACCCACAATCCCTGGCCCGAATGGGGCCGGGTCTTCCGCACCTCCTCCTCGCACGAGGAGGGCGGACAGCGCGAATGGGGGATCCTGACGAAACGTTTTTCCGGAGAAAACGGCCGCGTCCAAAAAATGCACGTGATCCGGGTCGAGTGGAAAGCCGACCAGAACGGCCAGTCGCCCCGGATGATCGAAATTCCGGGCAGCGAGTTCGAGCTGGAGGTCGATCTCGTTTTGCTGGCGCTGGGATTTTTGGGGCCGGAAAAAAATACGCTGATCAAGGATCTCGGCGTGGAAATGACAGATCGCGGCAACGTCAAAAATGACAAAAATTACATGACCGGCATCCCGGGCATCTTCGCCTGCGGCGACGCCCGCCGCGGCCAGTCCCTGGTCGTGTGGGCCATCTGGGAAGGCCGCGAATGCGCGCGAGGCGTGGATCAGTATCTGATGGGCGTCACCTCGCTACCCACGAGCCCGTTTCATCATTGATCCTCAATCTTGTCGGTGAGGGATCCGGACTGTTCGGCGATTTTCTTGGATTGCGCGGCTTCGAGGTCCTTTGAGAGTCTCTTGACCTCCCGCGACGCCTTGGAGATTTCCTTTTTCACACGTTTCATCGCGGCTGACTGATCCTCCAGGCCGAAATCGAACGCCGAGGCGCTGCCCAGGTGGCTGCTGTCCTCGAGCCGTTTGGCCGTTTCATCCAGTTTCTGGATTTCGGCCGAGAGCGACTGCCGGAGCGTGTCCAGCACGGAAATCATGCCGCGAACCTGCAGAATAAACGTTTCGTTATCCATCGCCGTCACTTCTTAGCATAGCGCCTCCTATTTCACCAGCGTGATCTTCTTGACCGTCGTCCCGAACTGGCTCTTGATCACGTAGAGGTACACGCCGCTGGCCACGTAATCGCCCGCGTCGTTGCGGCCGTCCCACTGGGCGGCGCTGCCGAAGTTCGAGACGCTGATGCCGCTGCCGTTGTAGAGGCTCCGGACTTTTCGCATGTCGAGCGTGTAAATCTCGATGCTCATCGACGGGTCGGCCGGCAGGTTCTGGATGATGAGCGGCTCGCCGGACGTCGGGTTCCACGGGTTCGGCCAGCTCCGCGCCTTGTTCACGTCCTGCGGCGGCGTGGTTCCGAAGTCCGACAGCCAGCGGGTCCCGCCCGTGATGACGACGCCGTTGGTCTGGACCCGCCGCACCGTCACGCCGCTGCCGGGGTTCACGCGGATCTTCCGCGCGGTCTTGTCGGTCATCCCGCTCGTGAACTGAATGGTTCCCGAGAAGATGTTCGTGTTCAGGTCGGTCTCCGTCAGGAACATCGTGAATCCGAGGAGATCGGCGTCGCTCGTGACGGTAATCTCCGCCTGGTCGACCAGGTTCGGCGACAGATTCGCGAGCGCGTCGGTCAGCAGGATCCGCGCCAGCTCGCTCACGCCCTTGTACTCGGCCTTGTCGAACGCGATCGATCCGCTCGGCTCGACGAGACTGAGCTTGTACGGCGGCGGCGGCGAACCTGACGTGTTGCCGGCGTTGTCGACTGCGATCACGCGCCAATAATAGGTGTCGACCCCCAGCAAGCGCGTGGTCGTTTCAAGCGCGGCGGCCGAAAAGCCCGCGCCGACGACGTAGGTGTCAATCCGGTAATATGTCGAGAAATTCGAATCGGTCGAAATCTCGAGCCGGTAGGCATAGACGCCGCTGACCTTGTCGGAGGACGTCGTCCACGTGAAGTACGGCTTCAGGTTCGACGTCTCATGCCCGTAGGCCGGCGCGACCAGCGTCGGGGCGGTCGGAGACGCCGTGTCGACAAGGAGCGTCCATGCGGCGGAGGCCGGCGTGTTGCCGGCGTTGTCGATCGCGATGACTTTCCAGTAGTAGGTGTCCTCCACCAGGATCGTTGCCGTGTCGCTCATGATCGCGCCGTCGACCGTGTCGACGAAGTCCAGCGGCTGGAAGGTCGAGGCGCGCGATACCATCAGCACGAAACTGTCGATCCCGACCTGGCTGACCGCCTGCCATGAGAAGGTCGGCGTCGTGTCCGTCGTCACCGAGCCATTCGCCGGGCCGGCCAGATTGACCGAGGCGCCCTGCGTGTCGAGCAGAATCTTGCGCGTGTCCGAATTCTGGCCGACGTTTCCGAGCACATCGATCGCGCGGACACGCCAGTAATAGGTGTCGTTGTACAGATTCCCCAGCGTATCGCTCGTGCGCGCGCCGGCCACCGTATCGGCGAAGACGAGGCTTGTGAAGGCCGCGTTCTTTGCGGCTTCCACTACATAGCTGTCGACCCCGGCGCTGTCCGACACCGCAGTCCAGCCCACCACCGGCGTGGCGTTGTTTGTTTCGTGGAGGTCCGCCGGCGCCGAGAGCGTGACCTTCGGCGCGAAGGTGTCGATGAGGATGCCCCGCGAGTCGGAGGGCAGGCCAACGTTGCCCAGGTCATCGATCGCGCGCACGCGCCAGAAATACGTGTCGTTGTACAGACCCGTCAGCGTGTCGCTGAGGATCGCGCCATCGATCGTGTCGGCAAAGATTACGCTCGTGAAGGCCGCGGCCTTGGAGACTTCCACCGCGTAGCTGTCGATCCCCACGCTGTCCGCCACGGCGCTCCATGCCGTCACCGGCTGCGTATTCGCCGTCTCGTGGCCGGCGGCAGGCGCGGCCGCGGTCACCTGCCGGACCGACGTGTCGACGATCAGGCCGCGGGCGGCGCTCGTGTCAGAATTCGATACCGTGTCCTTCGCGATCACCCGCCAGTAGAACGTGTCCTCCTGCGGCAGACTCCGCACGAGGCTCGACACGTTCGTATCGACGGCGCTGTCGACGATCGTCGTGAACGCAGCGGTCTTGGAAAGCTGCCAGGTAAAGGTGTCGGCGTCCGCCGTCCACGAGAACCGGACCGCCGCCGAATTCGTTTCATGGCCGTCGGCCGGGCCGGTGAGCGTGACCTTCAAGCCGGTGTCGATGGACAGCGTGAACGTGTCCGAGGACGGGCCGAAGTTCCCCATATCGTCCACGGCGCGCACGCGCCAGTAATACGCCGAATCGGTCAGCGCCGTCACGGTGTCGGCGGTCAGGGCGCCGTCGACGGTGTCCGCGAACACGAGGGCGGCGAACGACAGGTTTCCGGACACTTCAATCGCGTACGAATCGATGCCCACGCTGTCGGCCGGCGCGTTCCAGCTCAGGGTCGGCGTCGTGTCACTGGTCACCGTGCCGCTCACGGGCGAGACGAGCGTCACGGTTCCGACCGCCGTATCCACGAGGAATCCTCGCGTGTCGGAGTTGGGTCCCACGTTGCCCACGCGATCGATGGCCCGCACGCGCCAGTAATAGGTGTCGTTGTACACGCCGATCAGCGTGTCGCCGGTCCGCGTGCCGTCGATCGTGTCGGCGAGCGCCAGGCTCGTGAAGGCGATGCTCTTGGAAACCTCGACTACGAAACTGTCGATCCCCACGCTGTCGGCCGGCACGGTCCAGGACAGCGCCGGGTATGCGACGTTGGTTTCGTGCCCGTTTTCGGGGCCAACCACCGTCACCGAATCAACGCGGGTGTCGAGGATCACGATCCGCCGGATGGTCGTGTCGACGTTTCCGACCGTGTCCCTCGCGATGACGCGCCAGAAGAATGTGTCCTGATCGGGCAGCGTCCGGCGAACTTCCGTCGCGGTGGAGTCGACCACGCTGTCGATCACGGTCGTGAACGCGGCGCTCTTGGAAAGCTGCCACGTGTAGGTCTCCGCATCGGCGGACGACCAGGCAAACGTCACAGTCGCGCTGTTCGTTTCGTGGCCGTCCGCCGGACTGCTCAGCGACACGCTCACGCCGGTATCGACGCGCAGGACGGACGATTCGGAATTGGCGCCGACGTTTCCGACCGCATCGATCGCGCGCACGCGCCAGTAATAGGTGGAATCGGCAAGCACGGCTGTCGTGTCGGCGGCCTTCGTACCGTCGACGGTGTCGGCGAACGACAGCGCCGCGAACGCCGGGCTGGCCGACACTTCCACCACATACGAATCGATGCCGGCACTGTCGGTCAGCGCGGTCCACGTCAGGGCGGGCGTCGAGTCGGTCGTCATCGTGTAGCTCGCCGGCGTCGCAAGAACGACCTGTCCGATCGCCGTATCGATGAGGAATCCCCGGCCGGTCGAGAAGGCGCCGCTGTTGCCGAGATCGTCGATGGCGCGCACGCGCCAATAGTATGTGTCGTTGTACAGTCCGGTGATCGTATCTGTCGTATTCGTCCCATCTGTCGTATCCACAAACACGACCGCGGCAAACGCCGTGCTCTTCGACGCCTCCACCGCATACGAATCAATCCCAACACTGTCGCTCGCGGTGGACCACGACACACGCACGGGGGTCGCGTTCGTCTCGTGCCCATCCGCCGGCGCGGCCGCGCTTACATGCGCGATCGCGGTGTCGACCACGAACCCGCGGGCCGTCGAGTTGGCGCCGACGTTGCCCAGATCGTCGACCGCACGGACGCGCCAGAAGTATGTGTCGTTGTACAGGCCCGTGATCGTGTCGCTCGTCAGGCCCGCGTCCACGCTGTCGGCAAAGAGCACGCTCGCAAACGCGGCGCTCTTCGCGGCCTCGACCACGTACGAATCGATCCCCACCGTGTCCGCGCCTATCGCACTCCAGCTCACCACCACGCTCGCGTTCGTCGTCTCGTGGCCATCCGCCGGGCTGGCCGCACCCACCTGGTCCACGGCCGTGTCGACCACGAAGCCGCGCGCTGTGGAATTCGCTCCCGCATTTCCCACATCGTCGATCGCGCGGACGCGCCAGTAGTACGTGTCATTGTACAGCCCCGTGATCGTATCTGTCGTATTCGTCCCATCGGGCGTATCCGCAAACACGACCGAGGCGAACGCCGAGCTCTTCGACGCCTCCACCGCGTAGCTGTCGATCCCCACCGAATCCGACACCGCGCTCCACGTCACCACCACGCTCGCGTTGGTCGTCTCGTGCGCGTCCGCCGGACTCGACACGCTCACCTGCGCGATCGACGTGTCGACCACGAACCCGCGGGCGGCCGAGTTCGCGCCGATGTTTCCGAGATCGTCGACCGCGCGGACGCGCCAGAAGTATGTGTCGTTGTACAGACCGGTGATCGTATCTGCCGTATTCGTCCCATCGGTCGTATCCGCAAACACGACTGCGGCAAACGCCGTGCCCTTCGACGCCTCCACCGCGTAGCTGTCGATCCCCACCGAATCCGACACCGCGCTCCACGTCACCCCCACGCTCGCGTTGGTCGTCTCGTGCGCGTCCGCCGGACTCGCCAGGCTCACTTGCCCCACGGCCGTGTCGACCACGAAGCCGCGTGCCGTGGAATTCGCACCCACGTTTCCAACATTGTCCACCGCGCGCGCGCGCCAGAAGTATGTGTCGTTGTACAGGCCTGTGACCGTATCTGTCGTATTCGTCATATCCGTTGTATCCACAAACACGACCTCGGCGAATCCAACCGACTTCGATGCCTCCACCACGTAGCTGTCGATCCCGACGCTGTCGGCGCCGATCGCCGTCCAGCTCACCGTCACGCTCACGTTCGTCGTTTCGTGGCCGTCCGCCGGCGCGGTCACGGTCACCTGCTCGACCGCCGTGTCCAGGATCAGCCGGCGTCCGGTGGCGGTGTCGTAATTCGAGGCGGTGTCGCGGGCGATGACGCGCCAGTAGAAAGTGTCAGGCTCGGGCAACGTGCGGACAAGGCTGGTCACGCGCGTGTCGACGACGCTGTCGGAAATCGTCGCGAACGTCGAGGACTTGGAAAGCTGCCACGTGAAGGTGTCGGCGTCGGCGTCCCATTCAAACCGGAGGGTGGCCGCGTTGGTGTCGTGATTGGCCGGCGGATTGGTCAGGGTCAGCGAGATGCCCGTGTCAATCCGGAAGATGAAGGAATCGGAATTCTGGCCGGCCTGCCCGAGCTGGTCGATCGCCCGGACGCGCCAGTAATACGTAGATTCGGCCAGCGCTGTCGGAGTGTCGCTTATCAGCGTTCCGTCTACCGTGTCCGTGAACACGAAGGAGGCAAACGAAGCGCTGAGCGACACCTCGATCACGTACGAATCGATCCCGACGCTGTCGGACAGCGCGGCCCACGTGAGCGTCGGCGTGGAATCCGATGTCGACGAGTTCGTGGCGGGCGACACGAGCGCGACCTGCCCGGCGCCGCTGTCAACCAAAACCCCGCGGGTTGCGGAGGCGGCGCCGACGTTACCGACATCGTCGATCGCGCGCACGCGCCAATAGTATGTGTCGTTGTACAGCCCGGTGATCGTATCGGTCGTATTCGTCCCATCGGTCGTATCCACAAACACGACCGCGGCAAACGCCGTGCTCTTCGACGCCTCCACCGCGTAGCTGTCAATTCCCACAGAATCCGACACCGCGCTCCACGTCACCCCCACGCTCGCGTTGGTCGTCTCGTGCGCGTCCGCCGGACTCGTCACGCTCACCTGTCCGATCGACGTGTCGACCACGAAGCCCCGGGCGGTCGAGACCGCTCCGATGTTTCCGAGATCGTCGATCGCGCGGACACGCCAGTAGTAGGTGTCATTGTACAGACCAGTGATCGTATCTGTCGCATTCGTCCCATCGGTCGTATCCACAAACACGACATCGGCAAACGCCGTGCTCTTCGACGCCTCCACCGCGTAGCTGTCGATGCCGACCGAATCCGACGCCGCGCTCCACGCAACAACGACGCTCACGTTCGTAGTTTCATGCCCGGCGGCGGGACTCGATACGCTCACTTGGGCGACCGCCGTATCCACCACAAATCCGCGGGTCGATGAGTTCGCGCTGATGTTGCCCACGTCGTCGACCGCGCGCACGCGCCAGTAGTACGTGTCGTTGTACAGGCCTGTGATCGTATCTGCCGTATTCGTCCCATCCGTCGTATCCACAAACACGATCGCGACAAATCCGGCCGACTTCGAAGCCTCCACCACGTAACTGTCGATCCCCACACTGTCCGCGCCGACCGCCGTCCAGCTCACCACGACACTTGCGCTCGTTGTCTCGTGCCCGTCCGACGGAGACACCGCCACAACCTGCTCGATGGACGTATCCACAACGAAGGCGCGGGCGGCCGAATAGGCGCCGCCGTTGCCCAGATCGTCGATCGCACGGACACGCCAGAAGTACGTGTCATTGTACAGACCCGTTACTGTGTCGCCCGTCAGCGCGCCCTCCACCGTGTCGGCAAACGCCATGCCGGCGAACACCGCGCTTTTCGACGCCTCCACCGCGTAGCTGTCGATCCCCACCGAGTCCGCGACCGCGCTCCACGTGACGACCACGCTTACGTTCGTCGTCTCGTGGCCGTCGGCCGGGCCGGTCGCACTCACTTGACCGACGGCTGTGTCGACCACAAACCCGTGCGTGGCAGAGTTTGCGCCGGCATTCCCCAGATCGTCGATCGCCCGCACGCGCCAGTAGTACGTGTCATTGTACAGACCCGTGATCGTGTCGGTCGTATTCGCCCCATCGGTCGTGTCCGCAAACACGACCGCCGCGAACGCCGCGCTCTTGGACGCCTCCACCACGTAACTGTCGATCCCGACGCTGTCCGCTCCAACGGCCGCCCAGCTCACGACGACGCTTGCATTCGTCGTGTCGTGTCCATCCGCCGGCAACGACAGACTGACCTGCTCCACTGCCGTGTCCACCACGAATCCGCGCGCCGCCGAGTTGACGCCGGCATTGCCGGCTTCGTCGATCGCGCGGACACGCCAGTAGTATGTGTCGTTGTATAGTCCGGTGATTGTATCCGTCGTATTCGTCCCATCGGTTGTATCCGCAAACACGACAGAGGCGAACGCCGCGCTCTTCGACGCCTCCACCGCGTAGCTGTCGATCCCTACCGAGTCCGCCACCGCAGTCCACGTCACCACCACGCTCGCGTTGGTCGTCTCGTGTCCGTCCGTCGGACCCGTCACGCTCACCTGTCCGATCGATGTGTCGACCACGAAGCCCCGGGCAGTCGATACCGCTCCGCCGTTGCCAAGATCGTCGACCGCCCTGACGCGCCAGTAGTAGGTGTCATTGTACAGACCGGTGATCGTATCTGCCGTAGTTGTCCCGTCGGTCGTATCCGCAAACACGACGATCGAAAACGCCGCGCTCGGCGACGCCTCCACCGCGTAGCTGTCGATCCCCACCGAATCCGCCACCGCAGTCCACGTGGCGACCACGCTCACGCTCGTCGTCTCATGGCCGTCCGCGGGCATCGACAGGCTGACCTGGCCCACGTGGGTGTCGGCCACAAATCCCCGGGTCGCCGAGTTCGCGCCGGCGTTCCCCAGATCGTCGACCGCGCGCACGCGCCAGTAATACGTGTCATTGTAGAGACCGGTGATCGTGTCTGTCGTATTCGTCCCGTCGGTCGTATCCGCAAACACGACCTCGGCAAACGCGACGGTCTTCGACGCCTCCACGACGTAACTGTCGATCCCCACCGTGTCGGCGCCCACCGCCGTCCAACTCACCACTACGCTCGCGTTCGTCGTCTCGTGCGCGTCCGACGGCGCCGTCACACTCACCGCTTCGACCTGGGTGTCGACCACAAATCCTCGCGCCGTCGAGTTCGCGCCTGCGTTCCCCAGATCGTCGATGGCACGCACGCGCCAATAATACGTGTCGTTGTACAGGCCCATGATCGTATCGCCCGTCAACGCGCCGTCGACTGTGTCCGCAAACGCGACGCTCGCAAACGCCGCGCTCTTCGACGCCTCCACTGCGTAGCTGTCGATCCCCACCGAGTCCGCGAGGGCGGTCCACGTGACGACCACGTTCACGTTCGTCGTCTCGTGGCCGTCCGCCGGGCCCGACACATTCACCTGGCCGGCGAGGGTGTCAACCACAAACCCGCGCGTCGCCGAGTTCGCGCCGCCGTTGCCCTGCACATCGACGGCCCGAACGCGCCAATAGTACGTGTCGTTGTACAGGCCCGTGATCGTATCGCCCGTCAGCGCGCCGTCGACCGTGTCCACAAAACTCAGGCTCTCAAATCCAGCGTTCTTCGACGCCTCCACCGCGTAGCTGTCGATGCCTACCGAATCCCCGACGGCGGTCCAGGTCACCACCACGCTCGCGTTCGTCGTCTCGTGCGCGTCCGACGGACCGGCCGGGCTGACTTGGGCGACGCTGGTGTCGGTCACAAATCCGCGCGCGGCCGAATACGCCCCGCTGTTGCCGAGATCGTCGACGGCCCGGACGCGCCAGAAGTACGTGTCGTTGTACAAGCCGGTGACCGTATCGGTCGCGAATACGCCGTCGACGGTGTCCGCGAAAACCACGTCCGAAAACGCCGTGGTCTTCGCGACCTCCACAGCATACGAGTCGATCCCCACGCTGTCCGGCACGGCGGACCACAGGATCGGGACCGACGCGGCCTGCGTCTCAAGCCCGTCGGCCGGCGCCGTCAAGCTCACCTGACCGACGAGGGTGTCCAGCAGGAGGGCGCGCACGGCCGTCGTGTCGTAATTGCCGGCCGTGTCCCGCGCGAGCACGCGCCAGAAGTACGTGTCCTGGTCCGGCAGGGTCCGGTTCAGGCTCGTGACCCGCGTGTCGACCGCGCTGTCGGCGATCGTCGCGAAGGCCGCGGACTTCGACAACTGCCACGTGTACGTCTCCGCCTCGGTCGACGCCCATTCGAACCGCACCGCCGCCGCGTTCGTCTCGTGACCGTCCGGCGGCCCGACCGCCGACACGGCGGCGCTTGTGTCGATGACGAGGCGGTTCGAATCCGGATTCGACCGGCTGACATTGCCGACCGTATCGACCGCGAGCACGCGCCAGAAATACCGGCCGGCGGACATGTCCGCGGCCGGCGTGAAGGCCGTGTCGGTCCGCGTGTCCGACAGAACGAGATTCACGAACAGGCCGCTCGTGTCCAGCTCGAACCGGTACCAGGCCAGACCGGCCAGCGTGTCGGCGGACGTGTCCCATCGGAACGCCGGCCGCAGGCTGTTCGTTTCGAATCCGCCCGCCGGCGACTGCAGGCTCGGGGCGGTCGGCGGCTGAGAATCAAGCGTCAGCACCAGCGTCACGGTGTCCGCCGACAGAACGGCGGCGTCGGACGTCGCAGAGAGAAGCAACGTGTCGATCTGGCCGTCCACCGCGGTTGGCGGCGCTTGGACGCGCACCAGCACGACCGTCTCCTTGAGCGCGCCCACCACCGCCGTCGCAGCCGGCGGGTCACTGCCGTCAAACACGCTGTCGCCGTCGGCGGCGTCCAAAAAGATTCCGGTGACAAAATTCACGCCCGGCTGCGAATCCCCGCGCACCCGGTACGTGTCGTATCCATTCCCAAGATTCCGAATATGTCTTATGAAGATCACACTGTCCCGCGGCCCGATGTAGGCCGTCTCCAGATTCGTCGTGACGTCGACCGCCGACAGAAGCTGGACCGTCTCGTAGTCCTTGTTCGAATATCGAGCGTCACTGTCATGATTCACGGCGCTGGTCCACAGGGGCCACATGTACTTCACCGTGACCGTATCAAACGTGATGACCGTCTTGACGGGCGCGTGCGTATCCCCATGGCCGGCCGGCGCGGGCGCCGTCCACAGACCCAGCACGGCGCAGACCATCATCCACAGCGCGGTCATTCGCCGGAACACACTGCCGCGCATGGGCGGACACGGATGTCCTGTCCCCAACGCTCCAATTTCAGAAAATCCCCGGATGGGATTTTCTCCAACCCGCGTTGGGGGCGGTCCTTCCCCCTCACCCAAAGGAACGGGGCCGAAATGACGGATAAAGTCCGGTCCTTCCCGAATCCCGAATGTTCCGGGCGGACTCGTCTCCCTGGGTATCTGCCTTGGAGCTTTTACTCCAAGCTCACCTATGAACTTCCCCGGAGGCGGCTGTTCCCGGTCAGGCCCCGCGCGCACCCTTTCGGGCGGCGGAGCGGCTGACGGGGGTACGAGCCTGACTCCAGGACCGTTGGCGCAGGGCCATCCCCGCCGAGGTACCGTCGGTGGTGAAGTCCCGCCGCTGTCCGGCCTGGGAACCTTCTCCCGGCTGCCGCCATGTCGATCTGGCGGCCGGTCGGGTGGACCGGCTCCCTTTAAGCCGTCCTGCGGAGGACCATGAACCACCTCAGGACCCGGCGGAGGTTGCCCTCCGGACCGTTGGTCCATGAGTGCGATCGATGTCAGCGCAAGGCCGACATCATCGCGCCTGAAAGACTTCCTCCATAGCCCGCGGACAAACCGCGGGCCTCGGAGGAAAACACGCGAAGCGGGCGCGGACTACTCGGTCCGCATTCCCGTTCCCGGTAGAGGCTTCAGGGGCAGACTCCTCCCCTCATACGACAACCTCGCCCGACAACGGACTCTTCCGCATCGCGCGCCGATTGGGAAGACCTGCCTGCAAGGAACGTCTCCAACATAACGGGTCCAACCGGGATGGGACCGGTTCGGACACCGCCGAAAGGAGACTGCCCGCTCCCCGAAAGGAGTGGGCCGGCGGTGGGTTTAAGATCGATCTCGAGTTTCGATCTTGCCCCGTGCCGCCAATGTCACGTCGCCGCAGGACCTGTGGCCACAGGCCCCGCAGGACTTCCTTGCATTCTTTACTTGTCTTCCCTGTTCAGGCGCTTCGCTTTCCTCCGTCCTTATTCGATGACGACGCGGTACTGCACGCGTCCGTTGTCCGCCGTGGCGTTGTTGTCGTTAAACTCGACCGTTCCGTTCGCGTCATCGTCACCGGCACGGACATACGTCGTGAGCGTCCACCGGATCGCCGTGACGATCCTGTTCGTGTCCGCGTGGTTGCCGTACGTGTCGAGGAACTCCACCCGGCCGTTTATGCTGGCGGCGTCCGTGTCATACTGGACGGTGATCTCGGAGTCGGCGGTGGCAGTCGGCGTCTGCGCCGAGTTGCCCAGAAAAATCCCGCTTTCTGCCGAGTTCTTCTGGAAATAGGACCACTGCGGGATCGCGTCCATGATCTGAAGACCCCGGGCAGAGTCCGAACCGTCATTGTCGAACGTGATGTCGCAGACAATGGTGTCACCCGGTCGAGACCGGTTGGCCGTCATCTCATACACGTTCTTCTCCACAATGACGTTCGGTCCCTTGACCTGAACAACCACCGTGTCCACCATCGTGT
This sequence comes from Candidatus Lindowbacteria bacterium RIFCSPLOWO2_12_FULL_62_27, assembly GCA_001784175.1. Taxonomy (GTDB): domain Bacteria; phylum Lindowbacteria; class 2-12-FULL-62-27; order 2-12-FULL-62-27; family 2-12-FULL-62-27; genus 2-12-FULL-62-27. Next base: position 9,225 of record MFPR01000023.1, on the reverse strand, counting down.
CGCGGCTGTCCTCCCCGCTCGCCAGGATCGTCCCGGCCTGCCAGGAGTCGCCCTGGGCGCCATCCGCCAGCGTGACGGCGTTGTCCGTCACCGCCAGCATGATGTGCGACGAATCGCCATCCACCGCCGTGTCAGGGATCGACACCTGCACGATGATCTGGATGGACCTTCCCGGGGGAAGCTGGATGTAGGTGGTGTCACGATTGGCGCCGTTGTCGACCGCGCTGTCCTTGTCGGCGTCGCCGAAGATCGTGTACCGCTCCCTCCCCCAGTCCGTGTCCTTGAGGTTGGCATCGGTGATGAACCGCGTCTCGAAATCGATCCGAGCCGTCGCATTTCCGATGTTCTCAATCCAGTGTACAAACGACACGGTCTCGCCCGCCGCGCCGGACGTCTGAGTCAGATTGTAAATCTGAGTCATGTCCCACGCAGTGTCGACAATCACCGAGTCGCCGGCAGACGGACCCTTGTACTTCGAATCCGCGCTGTTCTGGGATTTCATGTACGCCACCGACAGACGCCCGTAACTGTTGGGCACCGTGTCGGTGTAGGTGAAAAATCCATTCGAGATGTACGCCGTGTCGCCGCTGGTTCCTACGGCCAGTGCCGGCATCGCCGACAGGCCGATCAGAAGCAGCGTCACGAGTACGCTTAAACTTTGACGTGACATAAATCTGCCTCCTTTCAAAAGGCAAGAGTTTGTGCGATCTATGGAAACGCCCGCCCGAACGGCAGACGATAGGGTTGGAAGTACCGCTCTTTGTTGACTGGATGCTCTAATCATGTTTTTCCTCCGGCGGATAAACCTTCAGCTCGAACAACGTGACGTAGTTGAATTTCGGAAACCGACGCTCGTACGGCGCGCCCTGCGGAATGTCGATCCGAACGTATCGCGCCAGGACCGAGCCCGCTTGCGCGAAATGCTCCCAGAGCGGATCGCCGCTGCGGCTCTTCGCGGTCTGGCCCGTCGAGGCGTCATACGTGTCCCCCAGCGCCCGCCAGGTTTCCCGGTTCAGGCTGAGTTTCACGGAGAATTTTTTCGGATACGCAAGCTGCCACCACATCGTCACGATGTCCGACACGAATGCGATTTTTCCGAGATCGATTTCCACCCACTGGTCCGCGTCTTTCGGATCGCCGGACGACGCCATCCCCGTGTAGTAGTCCAGCCCTCCGTCGGTCACCCGGTCCAGAATCGGCGGGGTGTCCTTGATGTAGGACGGCTCGACGTTCCGCGTGAATGTTCCCGTTACCTTCGCGCCCACCGCGATGTTGCGTTCCGCCGTCACAAACGTGCCGGCGTGCTCCGGCGCCTCCAGGCCTCGCTCGTCCACGGCCCGGACACGGTAGTGAATGGTCTTGCGCGGATTGAACCGCTTCACGATCACTTCGTGGGCGGCCCCGTAGCGGTCGTCGGTCTGTTGAAATCCGTAGGACGTGTCGTAGCCGCACTCGAACGTGCCCCGCGTCGGGATGTTGGACCGCCACACCAGCGTGCCGCCTTCCGGCGTCGCCTCCACCACGGCAACCTCCAGGATCTTCGGGGCCGGTATCCCGAGCGTCCGAAACCGGTGCCACGGGCTTTGCGCCTGTCCGCCGGTCCGGCTCCGGGCGCGGATGCGGAACATGTAGTCCTCGCCCTCGAGAAGCCCGTAAATGGACGTCTGATGCTGCAGGGCCATCGTCATCTCGATCGACATCTGGTTCGCGTCGGCCGTCCCGAGGCCATATTCGATGTTGCCGTTCGAAGCCGTGTCGGTCTGCCACACGATCAAGACGCCGTGCGTGTCGACACGCGTTTCGTAAATGGTGTCAAAACTCAGACCGTAAGCCGGGGTCAGAAGTCCTAGAAGTCCCAGTACGATGTACGCCTTCATTGCCATGATGTGTCTCACCGATGACCTCCTCATTATTGGATTTTCACCTTGATCCTCAGCGTGTCCGACGCCGTCGCAACCTTCGGTTCCAGCCGGGCCGACCGGGTGAACCGGAGCATGGTGGCGGTGTCGGACAGCGCGGATTGCCACACGTCCGAGCCGCCGGCGCCGTCCACGCGGTATTCGATCGTCCAGTTGCTTTCGAGGCTGGTGGCCGCCGCCGATTCGGTGTAGGTGGAAAATTGCGGAACGTAGTCGTACAGCACGATACCGCGCGCGGGCGCGAATCCGTTGTTCCGCACCGTGATCAAAAATGAAACCGTGTCGCCGGGCCGCAGACGCTTCGCGTTGCTCGAATCCCCCACGTCCTTCACCACATCGATGTTCGGCGCCTCCGCCGACATCGAGCTGTCGCTCTGGTTGTCGTAGGTGTCGACGACGACGACGTAATAGAAATTCGTGTCGCCCTGCACCGCCGACGAGTCCTTGAAACCGAACGTGTCCGTGATCACGCCCACGTTTACCTTCGACGACTGCGCGCTGTCCGTCCCGCTGAATCGGTAGATGTTGTACCCCTTCGAATCTGACGCGGACGACGTGCTCCACGACACGTATACCCCCGTGTCCGATCCCTCCACGTCCGCCGCGGCCGTCACCGTGTCGATCACGCCCGGTTTCTGATTGTCGATCCCGAACACCAGCGTGGTGTCGGCGGGGCCGGTGTCGGTGCCGTCGCTCGGCGTGACGCTGAGTTTGACGCTCGCGATTTTCGTGTCCACGAGGTCGGTCTTGGAATTCCACGTGACTGTGAACGTGTCCCCGGCCGACGGCGCGTACAGGTTGCTCGTCGATCCCGTGATCGTCGCGGGGAACCACGCCGTCCCGCTGTCCTTTGCATACCGGATCGACACCGTGCAGTACTGGTTGTCCGGGTCGACCAGGAAAAATCGCACGGTCACGCTCCCCGCGTAGGTCTCGCCGTCCGCCGGAAGCGCGATCGTATCGGAGGGCGGGTCGTTCGCGCCGGTCGCGTTGGCGATCCCGAAATTGCTCGTGGTGTCCGTCCGCGTGTCGAATCCGTCGTAGATTTCGACCCGCAGGCGGACGCTCACGATGGTGGTGCCGGAAAGATCGGTCGTGGTGTTCCACCGCAAATCCAGCGTGTCGCCGCCCTGGGTCGTCCGCAGGTTGGTTTTGGTGTCCGATCCCGACACCAGCGTCGCGTTGGTCCAGAGCCCTGAGGCGTACGTGTCGTACTTGACCGTGATCGTGCAGTAGTCCCGTGCCCCATCGCCGATCAGGAGCCGCACCAGCGCGTTCGAGCCGCTCAGCGTGTCGCCCGCCGACGGCGAGGAAATCGTGTCGAAAGCCTTCGTGTTGTCGATGTAGTCGGCCGTGCGCGAGTCGTCGGTCGGCGACGTGTCCCAGTTCCCGGCGCGGTCGCGCCAGAGGTATTGCCAGTAGATCGTGTCGTGCGGGGTTTTGGACCAGGTGTCCGGCGAAATGTCGATCCGGGCCAGATACGTGTCGCCCGTGTGGTACGTCATGTTCGCGTACGATGTGTAGGTCCCGCTCACGCCGACCTTCCAGCGGTACTGCGGCATGATGCTCGTGTCGATGCCGGAAATGGTGTCCTTGAAACTGACGAACACCACCAGCGCGTTCTTCGCCGACGTGTCGGAGATGTTCGTTTCGCTGGACTGGAAGATGTAGGCGAAGCTTTCGCCGCGGTCGAATACGATGTAGGCGCTGTCGGTCACCCCGTAGGGCTGCCGGATCCGGATGTGAACCGTGCCGGAGGTGTTGTTGCCGTTGGCCGAGATCGTGATCGCCGCCGTGCCCTGACTGTTCGTCACGGACGGCGTGACGAGATACCAGCTCGAATCCCCGTGCCGCGGCCCTTCGGCGATCGCGCCCTGCACACCGATCTGCTGGTTCGGCTGCGTGTCGCCGGATGCGATCTTCAGAATCAGCGTGACCCGGGCCGTGTCCATCGTGCTCCCGTTCGGCCGCCCGATGACGGTGTCCAGACGGTCGACTTGGGTGGCGTAGAGAGACTTCGCGTTCGGCCGACCGGATGTCCCCGCTCCGCCGGTTCCGCCGGGCGCCGAGTCGGAACTGGCCCAGTTGTCGGATTGGTTGCCCGACCGGTTGGTGAAGACACGCTCCAGCGAATAACTGACGCCCTCATCGGGTCCCCCGCTTTTGTCTGCGTCATTGAAGTATCCGCTGTTGCCGAGAATGCCCATCATATCCGTAAATGACGCTGAAGCATTTCGTAGAACCAGCGTTTCAGCCGGGTTGTCGGTCAAGGTCACTGCGTCGATCTCTCGAGAATCCGTGGTCTGCCCGCCACTGTCCGGCGCCGTGCCCGCGGTATCCACGAAGACGACATAGTGAAATGGATTTAAGCTGAAGACACTATTGAAGCCGCCGCTGGCGCCGACTTCTATGGTCGCCGTCGCGCTGTCCGTAAGGTTGCTCACCGAAATGATCTGGAATCCTGTCAGCGTTTGAACCTGGTGCGTCGGGTTGTAGACTTCGATATACTCCACCGAACCGTCCCACGCGACTTCATTGATGACCGGGACCGGCAACCGCGCGGAATCGGAAACCGTCGAGGAATTGTTGTTGTCCCCCCATGACACGCGAAATTCGTTGAGCTGCGCGTCATTGCCGGCGATCGAACTCACATGGAGCGTTGCCTGAAACCGGCCGTACTCGTCGGTCCACCCGCCGACCTGAATCGTGTCGTTGTTCGTCGGATCGTAGAAACCGGCAAACGTGGCGTCCTCGTGCACGTGCGAATCCGAGGCGGCGGTCGCCGAAGTCAGAAACGGTTTGATCGTCACCGAATCGTGCGCGCCGTAAATGACGCGCCCCAGCGTGTCCGTGTGCGTGATGGTCAGCGTATATTCCGAATTCATGAAACTGCGTGGATTGCCGGACGGATTCGTGTCAATCGCCCCGCCCAGGAGATTCGCCGCGGCATACTCAACCACCGGCAGCGTCTCGGATTTCACGCCAAACACCCCGCTGTCGCCAGCCATGGTGACGACTGAGCCGCTGGTGTCATAAAAAAGCTGAAACTCTACCGGCGTCGCGCTCGAGGTCGACGCCACCCGCGCCAGAGAGTTCCGGCCCCCGGCATTGTCGCCGTAGATGATTTCCAGCGTTCCACTCTGGGCCGTCCACGCGGTCAGGTCGACGATCATGCTGTCCCCGGAAAACGTCGTCGTGTTGATCGTGCCGTTGCTCACCGAAACGGTCGTATACCCCGGATCGTTGGCCGTGCTGGTCGGCTGGCTCCAGCCGGCCGGGACTTTGAGAACGACGCGGCCGCCTGAAAAATCGTCCCGGCCGTTGGTCACCGTCAGGGTCCACTTGCCGCGACCGGACGACGCGACCGGGCTCCTCGGCGTGATCGACGTGAGGCTCGGAATGTTGATGCTGTTCACATGCCCGGGCGTGCCATGCGGCCGGCCGTTGCCGTGGCGCATGTTGTGGCTGTCCCACTGGGCCTCGGAGTCGCCCGACCCGACCGTCGCGTAATTGAGGCCGGACATTTTGCGTTCCATCGAAACGCCGTTCGTGTCGTTCGTGCCCGTCCATCCGCCGGCCGGCCAGCCCGTCAAGAACGGCGCCGAGTCGATCTCGACGCCGGTGGAGTTGATGAAAAGCGTCAGCGAATCGCCGGCGCGCAGCAAGTCATTGTCTCCGTCCCAGTCGTTGTGCGTGGTGTCGAAGTGACTTGAGATATCCGTAAACGCCGCGCCGCCGATGTCGCCGTCGCCCGTTTGGTAGATCACGTAGTAGGAATAGGCGGGGATCGAGTCCGCCGCGCCGAATCGAAGGTCAAATCCGGTTGAACCGGTGCCATGACCGTCCCTCAGCCGCCAACCGTTCAGACTGACGCTCGCGCCGGTGCGGTTGTAGAGTTCCACATACTCCATATCGCCCTGGCTGTTGTCGCCATCCCACATGATCTCGCTGATGATCACGTCCCGGACGCTCGCGACGTCCACCGTGAACGTGCCCGGGCGCGCGTCGGTGTAGGACGGCGACAGCGACGCCGAGTCCATGAGGTTCCCGAGATCGTCCCGGCACACCCACCAGAACCCCACTTTGGTGTCGACGAGAGGATTGAACGTGCTCACCGGAATCATCGCCTCGATCGTCGCCGTGCCGCCGCTGTCGTTTTCCGTCGCCACCGCCCAGTTCGTGTTGGCGCCGCTGTCCACGTGCCAGTAGAGGGTACAGCCTCCGGCGCTGTTGAAGCCGGTGCCTGTGTCAAAGACGTAGAAAAACATCGTCTCGCTGGCCGCGGTCGTGCCGCCGTCCGCGATGGTGGTGTCCCCGATTTTCGTGATCCGGGGTTTGGTGGCATCGTAGTGGACCGTGATCGTGTCGGCGCCGAGAAAAACGCCGCCGTCAAACGCGTAGGCGGCCACGCTCTCGCCGGTCTTGTCCTTGAAGTCCACGTTCACGATGCTCCAGACGCCGTTGGCGGTCAGAACGTGCGAATCGGTGGCGACGTTGTCGATGTAAATCTGGACCGAATCGCCGGACGCGGCGGCGGTGTTGCCCGAGAGCGTCGCCGAGGCCGCGGTGGTCTCGTGCGTCGCGCCGGACGACGCCACGTCGAACGTCACGGTGTCGTTCGTGGACGCGTTGATGTAGACGTCCACGTACCCGGTGCAGTATGCGTCCGCGATCGTGATCCTCACCGTCCCGAGCGTGGCGCTGATGTTGAGTTGATAATTGTTGAGAACGCCGTTAGTGAAGGAGCTGTCGGCGCCCAGACCGTTGACCGTGCCCGCATCGCTCGTGATCGTTCCCCAAGCGCTCGATCCCGTGTAGGCCCTCGCCACAGAATCCGGAGACGTGACATCTTTCCATCGAACCACCGCAGTGCAGGACAGCCCGAAGTTGGCGCTCTGCGCCGCGGTCGTCGGAGCCGTACAGGCAAACACCAGCCGGTCGGTGATGCCCTTATTCCGATTCGGCCATGCCACGTTGCCGTTTTGGGTCGTGTCATCCATCAGGTTGCTCGCGTTGTTGTCGGTGTCGATCATCCCGCCGCCTCCCCCGGCCGGCCTGAGTCCATGCCCGACAAAATTGTAAGAGGGTTTCCGAATGAGAGCATCATTGCTGGTTGCCATGGCCGTAGGAGCCGTTCCCTCGTATTCTGTGGCGGCCCCATTTCCCACGAGATCTACTCGAGCTCCGGTGGCGGTATGGATCGCCACCGAATCGCCGGCAGGATCCGTAATCTCATCGGGCATCGTTTTGTCCGCATCGGTTGCCGCCGAACTCGTAACGAGAAAATATCCAAAGGCGGCAATCGTATCCCCGGACGCGAAAGTGACGTATCCGCTCGCGTCGTTTTCGTTGGACCCCTGAATCGAATAACCGTTCAAATCGAACGCCCTGTCGGTCGGATTATACAGGATGACGCCTTCAATAGACGTCGTCGCGTCGAAACTGTCGATGATCCCGTAAATCACGAGCGTGTCGGCGATCATATTTCCGGAGGCCGCCGCGGGCGCCTTGATCGTGTACGTCCCCGGATCGGATTCAAGATATTTCGGCGTCAGAGACGACGCGGTCATGATGTTCAAAGCGTCGTCATGACAGCCCCACCAAAATCCAACTTTCGTGTCGACGCCCGGGTTCGGGATCGTGCCCTCGATCACGTACGTGCCCGGAGAGCCGCTCGGCTCCACGGCCGTGAAATTGATGTTGGTCCCGCTGTCGAAGTGCCAGTAGAGCGTGCAGGAGCCGGTGCCGTTGAATCCGGCGCCCGTGTCGACGATGTAAAAGGTGGCGGTGGCGGCGACCTGGCCCTTGTTCGAACCGTTTTTGACGGACGTGTCCGCAATCGCGGTGACTTTGGGAGCGATGCCGTCGTAGGTGACTGTGATCGTGTCCTGCGCGCGGATCTCGCCGGTCTGTTTGTCACGAATCTTCACCATCAGATCGTCGTCCGTGCCGTTCAGCAACACGGAGCTGATCGTCCACGAGCCGCTCGTGTCGGTCGTGCTCGTGTCGACCTCCACGCCGTCCACGACGGCAATGATCGAGTCGCTGATGGAAAGGACGCTGGTGCCGGAGATCACGATCGTCGCGACCTTCGTCTCATGCCCCGTGGCCGGCGCGGTGATTTCGAGAAGTTTGTAAGTGTCCGGAAACGGCGCATTCAGCGTCGCCGAAAAGCCCGTGAAGGCGGTCTCCTGCGTCGCGGTGCTCAGGACCGTATCCCCGCCGATATACCCGACCGTCGTGACGATCTCATAGTCGACACTGCTGATCGTCCCCCGAGTCGTGTCCCCGCCGCCCGTCCAGTTGCTCTGAATCAGGTTCAGGTCCCCACCCTCGCCAACCAGCGCGGCGGAAGATTGGACCAAGATCGCAAGGGACAAAGCCGTCAGTACACCGATCTGTGTGGTCTTCAGAAGCAGCCTGAAGAAAGGATGGCAAACGGAAAATTTCGTAAAAAATCCGGCGGCCCTGAAACTCTTATTGGTTTTTATAGATAAAAAAAACACAAGTAGCCTCATCCGGCAACTATTGTGATTGAAATCACAAGAAAGGCGTCAGGTAAGACTATCCCCGTTCCCATCCCCAGACCTTTTACGAAAGACCCGCTCTTCCGTCCGAGCAACACGGTTCCCCTCACAAACGTACTCAGCCCGATTCACTTATAATGTCAGGCTGACCACCCGCTCGCTTGCCCCTCAATCAGGATCAATAGGTTATATCGGCACTTTGTTAATTAAACAAAAGTATGCCCTAGATATATACAAAAAGCAAATCTTAGGCGCCCGGGCATCCAATCCGAGGCCCTGCCCGGCCGCTCCCTGGTCCCGGGAGGGGATGGCTCTCCGACGGGAACAGAGATTCAAAACATAACCCCCCCAGATACAGATTCTACCGCAATCCGCTCATGGCACCGTGTACGTGACACCTCCCATGGCGACGAATTAAGACGCTTACTGTTGCAAGGAGTTACATACCCAGGGAAAAACATTGATATTTTAACTACGAATTGAGCGTGAAAGTTCGAGAAAAATTTCATAGTAAAATTTACCCCTTTCGCGTTGTTTCGCGTCTTTTCGTAGTTAAGGGGTTTCCAGTCTGGGTGTCATGTGATTTCTGCTTCCCGTAGTAATTCTCGTCACCCCCGCGAAAACAGGGGTCCAGAATACAGCCTCTGGATTCCCGCTTTCGCGGGAATGACAACCAAAAAGGGCCTCTTCCGGTTTTCCTGTGGGTGAATTTTCGAGGTTGTGAGTCATAATCATCTGGTGCAAGGTGAGATGAGACTGCCAACGGCATCGGAAAAGTT
>MFPR01000022.1 GCA_001784175.1 Candidatus Lindowbacteria bacterium RIFCSPLOWO2_12_FULL_62_27 | reverse complement strand
TTGACCGTGGCCGACACGTCGGTCCCGTCCTGCACGAAGGCCCTGCCGGATCCGGACACCTTTTACTGGCGCGTCATCGGGCAGAGGGTGGCCACAAGCACGTTCGATACGACTGGCGTCCGCGCGATTGTTCTCGACACGAGCGTCAACCAAGTGAGCGCCTCTTTGCCGGCGGACGGGCATGAGACGACGGCGATCAATTTCCTGGTGGGCTGGACCGCGCTGGCCGACAGCGTGGGGATCGACAGTTACGCAGTGGAGGTATCGAAGAACACGAGCTTTTCGAACATCGCGTTCACGGACACGGTGGATGGCGCCTTCACCAACGACACGGTGACGGGCTTGTACAACGACACGTATTATTGGCGTGTCCGCGGCGTCGATGACCTGGCGAACGGCGGGTCGTTTTCGGCGACGCGTGGATTTGTGACGGACACGATCGTGAACGTGGTGAGCCTGCTGCAGCCAGCGGACGGATTGGAGACCGTGTCGCTCTACGTCGCGTTTGTATGGACCGCGGTGAGCGACAGTGTGGGGATCGACAGCTACGCGGTGGAAGTATCCAAGAACACGAATTTTACGAACGTGATCACGGACACGGTGGACAGCGGCACGACCCTTTCGACGCCCACCGGGATTTACAACGACACATATTATTGGCGTATGCGCGCGATCGACGATCTGGGCAACGGCGGTCCGTATACGGCGACGCGGGGCTTTGTGGCGGACACGATCGTGAACACAGTGAGCCTGTCCCAGCCGGCGGACGGCCACGAGACGACGGCGATCAATATTGTGGTGAGCTGGACCGCTCTGGCCGACAGCGTGGGGATCGACAGTTACGCGGTGGAGGTATCGAAAAACACGGGGTTCAGCAACATGATCTTTACGGACACGCTGGACCAGGCCTTGACGAGCGACACGGTGACGGGTCTCTACAACGATACGTATTACTGGCGTGTGCGAGCGGTGGACGATCTGGGGAACCAGGGGACGTTTTCGACAGCGCGGGGCTTTGTGACGGACACGATCGTGAACACAGTGAGCCTGTCACAGCCTGCGGACGGCCACGAGACGACGGCGATCAACATTCTGGTGAGCTGGAGCGTGGTCTCGGACAGCGTGAGTGTGGACAGTTACGCGGTGGAGGTATCGAAGAATACAGGGTTCACGAACATCGCGTTCACGGACACGGTGGACGGCGTATTGACGAGCGATACGGTGACGGGTCTCTACAACGATACGTATTACTGGCGCGTGCGCGCAGTGGACGATCTGGCGAACGGCGGGTCGTACTCGTCGACGCGGGGCTTTGTGACGGACACGCTGGTGAACCAGGTGAGCGCGTCGCAGCCTGCGGACGCGCACGAGACGACGGCGATCAACATCGTGGTGAGCTGGAGCGTGGTCTCGGACAGCGTGGGGGTGGACAGCTACGCGGTGGAAGTCGCGAAGAATTCGAACTTTGTCTCGAACATGGTCTTTACCGACACGATCGACCAAGCCTTGACGAGCGACACGGTGACGGGGTTATACAATGATACGTATTACTGGCGCGTGCGCGCGATCGACGATCTGGCCAACGGCGGATCGTACTCGGCAACGCGGGGGTTCGTGACGGACACGATCGTGAACACGGTGAGCCTGTCGCTCCCGGCGGACGGCCACGAGACGACGTCGATCGGCTTTCAGGTGAGCTGGAGCGCGGCAAGCGACAGCGTGGGCGTGGACAGTTACGCGGTGGAGGTATCGAAAAATACGGGGTTTAGCAACATCGCCTTCACGGACACGTTCGACCAGGCGTTCACGGCCGACACGGTGACGGGACTCTACAACGATACGTACTACTGGCGCGTGCGCGCGATCGACGATCTGGGCAACGCCGGGTCGTTTTCGTCGACCCGCGGGTTTGTGACGGACACGATCGTGAACAAGCCGGCGCTGTCGACGCCGTCCAACAACGCGGTCATTGCTGACTCGACCCCGACGTTGGCGTGGGGCGCGGTGTCGGACAGCGTGGGGATCGACAGTTACGTTCTCCATATATCAAAAGGCGACTCGACGTTTTCTGCGATTCTGCACGAGGACACGCGGGACGGCGCGTCGACCGATTCGACGACCGTGGTTCTGTATGGCGACACGACCTATTACTGGCGCGTCAAGGCGATCGATGATCTGGGGAACGCCGGCACCCTCGCAGCCGCGGACTCGTTCGCGTTCAAGGTCGACACCAACTTCTCCATCTCTCTGACCAGCCCTGCGGACGGCCATGAGACGACGAACGGCACCGTGGTGTTCAATTGGGCCGGGACCAACGTCGACACGTACACGTGGCAGTTGTCGAGATCGGCTTCATTTTCCAGCATCCTGCTCACCGTTGCCGACACGACCGTCACGTCCTGCACAAAGGCTTTGCCCGACCAGGACACCTTTTACTGGCGTGTCATTGGAACGCGGGGGTCCACCAACACGGTGGACACCACAGCGACGCGGTCGATCGTCCTCGACACGAGTGTCAACCAGGTGAGCGCCTCGCAGCCGGCGAACAGCCACGAAACGACGGCGATCAACATTTTGGTGAGCTGGTCCGCGCTGGCCGACAGCGTCGGGATCGACAGCTACGCAGTGGAGGTGTCGAAAAACACGGCCTTCACAAGCATCGCCTTCACGGACACGGTGGACGGATCGTTCACGAACGACACGGTGACGGGCCTCTATAACGATACGTATTACTGGCGGGTGCGCGCAATCGACACTCTGGCCAACAGCGGCTCGTTCTCGGTGACCCTCGGGTTTGTGACGGACACGATCGTGAACCAGGTGTCCGCGTCCCTTCCGGCGGACGGCCACGAGACGACGGCGATCGATTTTGTCGTCCGGTGGACTGCCGTTTCCGACAGCGTCGGCGTTGATTCCTACGCGGTCGAAGTCTCGAAAAATTCAGACTACACGAATCTGGCGTTTACCGACACCGTCGACCAGGCTAACACGTCCGACACCGTCACCGGCCTCTACAACGACACCTACCACTGGCGTGCCCGGGCCATCGACGACCTCGGCAACGGCGGCGCTTGGTCGACCTCGAGGGGGTTCGTGACCGACACCATTGTCACTGCCCCTTCGCCCACCGGGCCGGCGGACGGGCACGAAACCACCGCCACGAACGTCCGGTTGAGCTGGACCGCGGAGCCGGACAGCGTCGGCTTGGACAGCTACGCGGTGGAGATAGCGAAGAACAGCAGTTTTACCATACTGACGCCGCTCGGCCTCACCTTCCAGGCCATCACCGGCGCCAACGTCCTCAACGTGTCGCCCTTCTACAATGACACGCATTTCTGGCGCGTCCGGTCCATCGACGGCCTGGGCAACGTGAGCGCCTATTCGAGCGCACGCGGATTCGTCGTCGACACACTCATCGGCCAGGTGACGTTGTCCCTGCCAGCGGACGCGCATGAAACAAATGCCGTCAACTTCTCGGCAAGCTGGACCGCGCTGGCCGACAGCGTCGGGATCGACAGCTACGCGGTGGAGGTGTCGAAGAACACGGGCTTCACGAGCATCGCCTTCACCGATACGATCGATGGCGCCTCTACGAGCGACGCGATCACCGGACTTTACAACGACACATACTTCTGGCGCGTCCGGGCGGTCGACAACCTCGCCAACGGCGGATCCTTCTCGACCACGCGGGGATTCATCGCGGACACGATCGTGAAGGTGGTAAGCCTGAGCCAGCCGTCCGACGGTCACGAGACAGCGGTGACCAGCGTCGTGGTGAGTTGGAGTTCGGTTACGGACAGCGTGGGTGTGGACAGCTATGCCGTGGAGGTTTCGAAGAACTCGCTATTCACGAATCTGGCGTTCACGGACACGATCGATCAGGCATTCACCAGCGACACCGTGACCGGTCTCTACAACGACACCTATTTCTGGCATGTCAGAGCGGTCGACGATCTGGGCAACGGCGGCGCATGGTCAACCATGCGCGGGTTCGTGACCGACACCCTGATCGGCGCCGTGGCTCTGTCGTTGCCGGCCGACGCGCATGAAACGTCAGCCACCAACTTCCTCGTAAGCTGGAGCACGCTGGCCGACAGCGTCGGGATCGACAGCTACGCGGTGGAGGTGTCGAAGAACACCGGCTTCACGGGCATCGCGTTCACCGACACGATCGACGGCGCGTTCACCAGCGACACCGTGACCGGCTTGTACAATGACACGTACTACTGGCGCGTTCGCGCGGTCGACAACCGCGCCAACGCCGGCGCGTATTCGTCGACCCGGGGATTCGTGACGGACACGATCATCGCGAAAGTCACGCTGCTGTTGCCGGTCAACAACGCCGTGACGACGGACACGACCCCGACCCTGACCTGGCAGGCGATTTCGGACAGCGTGGGCGTCGATTCGTACGTGGTCGAGATTGCCCGGGACACGTCGTTCGCGCAGACGCTCCACGTCGACACAAGAAATGGAACCTTCACCGATTCGACCACCAAGGAACTCATCGGCGACACCCACTATTACTGGCGCGTCAAGGCGATCGACGATCTGGCCAATGCCGGCGCCTATTCGGAGACGTTCGCCTTCAAGGTCGACACGTCCTTCGGCGTCGCGCTGGTGTCCCCGACGGTCGCGCACGATACGACCAACGCAAACATCGTCTTCCAGTGGAGCGGCTCGAATGTCGACACCTACATATTCCAGATATCGCAGGTGTCGACCTTCGCCTCCATCCTCGCGCAGCAGGTATTCGACGCGGCCACGGACACCACCTTCAAGCTGCCCCGCGAAGACACCTACTTCTGGCGCGTGGGCGTCATCAGCACCGTGGCGGTCGGCGCCCTGACCGACACCACGGCCACCCAGACGGTTCTCCTCGACACGCACGCGAGCCAGGTGACGGTGTCCGCGCCGGCCGACGGAACAGAAACCACCGCGCTGTCGATCCCGGTCAGTTGGGCCATCCTGGACGACAGCGTGGGGATCGATTCATTCGTGGTCGAGGCGTCCAAAGGCACGTCGTTCGCCACGACCGTCTTCGCCGACACCGTCGACGGCACGGCGACCACCGATTACATCACGGGCACGTATAACGACACCTATTTCTGGCGTGTCCGCGCGATCGACGATCTGGCCAATGTCGGCCCCAATTCGGCCACGCGGGGATTCGTCGTCGACACTCTCGTCAACGTCACAACGCTCAGCCAGCCGGCCGACGCGCATGAGACCACGAACACCTCTATCGTGCTCTCATGGACTGCGGTTTCCGACAGCGTAGGCTTGGACAGCTACGCGATCGAGCTGTCGAAGAACAGCAACTTCACGATGATGGCCATCAACGACACCTTCGACGCCGCCACCGCCAGCCGGACCGCGTCGCCTCTCTACAACGACACGTACTTCTGGCACGTCCGCGCAATTGACGATCTCGGCAACGTCAGCGCGCACTCGACCGCGCGTGGATTCGTCGTCGACACCCACGCGCCGCGGCCGGACACGATGCTGCCGGTCAACGGCCACGAGACGACCGTGTCGCAGGTTGTGGTGTCGTGGACAGCCGGCTCGGACAGCGTGGGGATCGATTCGTTCGCCCTCGAAGTGTCCAAGAACACCAACTTTACGTCCCTCACCTTCTCTGACACGATCGACGGCGCGCGGACCAGCGACACGGTCACGAATTTGTACATCGACACATACTATTGGCGCGTCAGGACCATCGACGATCTGGCCAACAACAGCGCCTATTCGGCCACCGGCTCTTTCCGGTCCGACACGAACGTCCGGTTCGGCACGGTGCAGATGCTGACGAAGGGCGGATCGGTCGCGACGACCTACAAGGCCATCCGGCATGACAGCATCGTGATCGAAGTGAACGACACGGATCCGAATGCGAACACCGGCGCCGTGGACAGCGTGCAGGTCTGGCTTGAAAATGTGACGTTCAACTCCGAGGGCAACGCCGAATACGAAACGGCGACCCTTGGCGAACTCAGCGCCAACGCAAGCGTCTTCCGCGAGAGTTTCCCGATCTCGCTGGTCAGCAGCTCGCACTCCGCCGCCGCCAGCGGCAAGCTTTTCGTCCGGCCGGGCGACGTGGTCCGCGTCAATTATCTGGACAGCCCCCGCCTGATTCTGGTCACGGCGACGGCCACGATCGAAGGCGGCGGCACGACGGGCGACTCGCTCGTGTTCGACACCGGCAACCACCACATCCTGAGCGCGGGCGGCTCGATGACCTTCAGGATCGCCGCCTACGACACCACCGGCGACACCGTGTCCAACGCGACCGTGTCCTACACCGTCGATTATAACGGCTCCAACGCCGCCGGCGGCGCGACGTTGTCTCCCACGTCGTCCACCACGACGGGCTCGAATGGCTTCACGTCGTCGATCACCCTG
The DNA here is from genome assembly GCA_001784175.1 of Candidatus Lindowbacteria bacterium RIFCSPLOWO2_12_FULL_62_27. GTDB lineage: Bacteria > Lindowbacteria > 2-12-FULL-62-27 > 2-12-FULL-62-27 > 2-12-FULL-62-27 > 2-12-FULL-62-27. The sequence goes on along the minus strand of MFPR01000022.1, from coordinate 28,798 downwards.
ACGCTCGGCAGCGGCAACGGCATCTATGTGGTGACGGCGACGAGCGCGAGCTCCCGACAGGCGCAAATCGTGGTCTACACCGACAAGCGCGATGTCCCGGCGAACACATGGGTCATGTTCTCGCCCTTCAAACGGCCGGACCAGTCCCTCACCGGTCTTGGCCAGTTGTCTTACAGCGGCACGGGCCTGTCCTATTCGAACGATCCGACCATCTCGTCTTCGAACGCGACCTTTTATAGATACAAATCGGTTACCGGCCAGGCCTCGCCGAACAATTCGGCAAACGGCGAGTTCACTAAATATGACACCGGCCAGGCCTACTGGTTCAAATCGACGTCGGCGACGTCCGTCGGGCTTCTCGGGACTCCCGTGGTGTCCACCGCCAGCTACGCGAAAACCATCATGACCGCGGGCGCCAATATGATCGGCAACCCGTTCCCGCACTTCATCAACTGGCTTGACGACGTCTACGTGGAAACCGATGCAACAGGGTGTCAGTACCCGTTGTCCCAATTGCGCACCACCACGTACATCGACACCAAACTCCAGTGGCGGGATCACAGCGCGGGGCAGTATCTCGCGTCCCTGACGTCCACCGGCGAGGATTCTCTGCAGATCAAACCGTGGGTCGGATACTGGGTCAAGATCAACACGGCCTGCACCATCGTCTATTACGGCGGCAACAAGCGCATGCCGCAGTCGACCAAGGTCAAGCAATCGGCCCCCGTCTACTCGCAGGGGGGAGGGGATATTTCAAGTTGGCGGCTCCAGCTCATGGCCTACACCGGCGACAGTCAGGTGCGGGACGAGTACAACTTCGTGGGCGTTGCCCCCGCGGCGCGGAATGACGAAGACATGAACGATCTCTGGAAGGCCCCGGGCATGGCGGGCGACGTGCAGGTATGGATCGGCGAACCCTCGTCGCCGGAATCACCGGCCGAAGAATCCGGGAAATACTATGCGGCGAGCATCGGCGCGCCGGTGAAAACGGCGGCCGCGTGGCCGGTGGTCGTCACAGGCCCGACCGGCCCCGTGACGCTGAAGTGGGACGCGAGCAACGTGCCGGGCGAATTCGGCGCCGTGCTCATCGGCGGTCCGTCGGGCCCGGTCGACATGAAGAGCGCGGCCTCCACCGCCGTCATGCTGTCCTCGTCGGTCAAACTGACCCTGGCCGTCGGGTTGCCGGACTATCTCGCCGCCTTCCTTGCGGCCGCGCTCGACAAGGAACAGTCGTTCGTCTACCCGAATCCGGGCCCGGACGCCGCCACCGGCCAGATGACCTTCAAGTACAGTCTGCCCGCCGACGCGCCGGTCACACTCAAGATATATGACGTCGCCGGCCGCCTCATCCGGGAACTCGCCGAACCCGGCAAGGCCGGCCTCAACATGACGCTCAAGTGGGACACCACCAACAAGCACGGCCAGAAAGTCGGCTCGGGCGTCTACATCTACATCCTCGAATCGAGCGGCAACAAACTCATCGACAAGCTCGCGATCGTCCGCTGACAGGGATGTCGTCGTAGGGTGCGCTGACCGTCTGACCACAGCCTCTTACAAAACTATTTTCTATTTGTCATTGTTTATCTGCTATTTTCTATTACAGTTCGTCATCGATGGATCAGCGGAAAGCGGATGAACTTGAAGAGAGGCTTATCGACTTTGGCGTAAGAATCATCAAGCTGTCCGGACATCTTCCTCCAACGCCGGCCGGCAAACATCTTGCGCGTCAGATAGTGCGGTCTGGAACGTCGCCCGCTCCCAATTACGGAGAATCCCGCTCTGCCGAAAGCGACGCTGACTTTGTTCACAAATTGTCCGTCGTATTGAAGGAACTCAATGAAACAATGATATGGCTGAAGATGATATCGAAAAGCGGCCTGATGAAGAAGACCCTGCTTGACGATATCCTTGATGAAAACGACCAGCTCGCTCGAATTATATCCACTTCGATCAAAACAGTTCGAGGACGAATGATAAATAGAAAATAGCCAATAGAAAATGACAAATAGAAAATATTGGTAAGTCACGCGAAATCATTTTCCCCGTACCGATTCGTATCCCGCCGCGTCGAAATTCTCCTGCTGATCCACGGTCGCCGTCTTTTCCCGCCTTCTCCGGCGCTGTAATATCCAACGCACGTTCTGCCGAAAAGTCTCAAGGGGAGAGTTTCCATCACTGGACGGGGAGATCACGCATGGCAGAGGAGCAGAAGGCCGAAGACGCGAAGTCAGGCGTACCGCGCGACGGGACGTTTGAGGTCACCGTGGCGCCCGACAAGATGATGGCGTCGCTTGAAGTCGTGCCGCCCGATCCGGGCGGCAAGGCGGTCGATTCGGACGCGGTCCTGGGCCGCGCGTCGGAGCTGGGGATCAAATCCGTGGACGGCGACGCCGTGCGCGCCTACTTGCAGGCGGGAAACTTCGGCGGCCCCCTCGTGATCGTGCGCGGCCGGCCGCCCCGCGCCGGCGAGAACGGGACCCTGGAACATCATTTCCTTCAAAAGTCCGAGGAAAAAGTTTCGGAAGACGAGAAGGGCCGCGTCGACTTCCGGGAGTACTCCTCCCTCAACTTCGCCACATCCGGCGAGCTTCTCACCACGCGCCGCCCGCCCACGCCGGGCGAAAACGGCGCCGATGTCTTTGGCTCGGAAATCCCCGCCAACCCCGGCCAGGCGGCGGCGCTGTCCGCGGGACCGAACGTGACGGTTTCGGAGGACGGCGCGCGCTTTTCGGCCGCCGGACCCGGCGTCGTGACGCTTCAAGGCGCCGTGTTGTCCGTCGATGCCGTCCTCGTTCACCAGGGCGACGTCGATTTCAACGTCGGCAACATCGATTTCGACGGAACCATCAACATCCAGGGCGCGATCCACGAGGGCTTCACAGTCAAGGCCACCGCCGACGTCGTGGTCCAGTCCGTCTCCAAGGCCTTCGTGGAGGCCGGCCGCAACGTCGTCGTCGAAAGGGGGATCATCGGATCGCCGGAGACTCATGTGACGGCCAAAGGCAACGTGACCGCGAAGTTCATCGAAAACGCCAATGTCCATGCCGGCGGCAGCGTGATCGTCGCCGACATCATTCTGCACGCCAACGTCACCGCCGGCAAGCACGTCGTCGTGCGCGGCGGAAAACACGCGAGTATCGTCGGCGGCCAGATCCGGGCCGCCGGATGCATCGAGGCCCGGGCCATCGGCGCGGAGATCACCGTCGAAACGCAGGTTGAAATCGGCCTCGATCCCGCGCTCCGCGCGAGACTTGCGGAAGTGCAGAAGCTGATCGACGAGCACAGGGCCGAATTCGAAAAGAACATCCACGCGGTCGAGGCCCTCAACAAACTGCGCGCCCGGATGCGGCAGATTCCCCTCGACAAGGAAACCCAGCTTCGACAGATGATCGCCGCCGCGCAAACCCACGGCGCCGAATTGAAAAAGCTCCTCGCCGAACAGACGACCCTCCAGGAGCAGGCGGGCGCCGCCAAACCGGGATTCGTCAGCGTCCGCGAAAAAATCTATCCGGGCACGCACCTCATCATCGTCGACCAGACACTCTCGATCGACAAGGCGCAGAGCGCGTCGCGCTTTTACCTCAACCCGACGCGCAAAGGCGTCGGCTCGGCCGAGTTCAAGGAAGTGGACGTTTCGTAGCGGGTCCCAACTTGACAGCCACGGCGCCGTCTGCTGTCATGCCATCGGGTTTTATTTCACCATAAAGCCGGGGAGGCGCGGGCAATGGCGGTATGCGCGGAATGCGGACAGAACTTTTTGCCGGACAACGTCGTGGCGATCCAGGGGGTGACCGTCTGCGGCGGCTGCAAACCCGGCTATCTGAAGCGTCTGCAGGAAGGGTCGGCGGCGGCCGGCGGGTTTCAGTACAAAGGTTTCTGGACCCGGTTCGTCGCCAAGTTCGTTGACGGATTGATCACCCAAGTCGCCGGCATGCTCATCGGCGTGGCGGTGGGAGTCGCGGCGGGAGGCAACCAGTCTTTCGCGGTGGTCGGCATCGAGATGCTGATCGGCCTGGTCATCGGATTTTCCTATCCCATTTTTTTCAACGGCCGCTACGGCGCGACGCCCGGCAAGATGATGATCGGCGCCAGGATCGTCAACGCCGACGGCACGCCCATCAGCTACGCCAAGGCCGCCGGCCGGGCCTTCTCGGAAATCCTGTCGGCCCTCACCCTCCTCTTCGGATACATGATGGCCGGCTGGGACCCGCAAAAACGCGCGCTCCACGACCGCATCTGCGGAACGATCGTCATTCAAAAATAATTATCCAGCCGGAGTCTGACTCGTGCCGGCCGTAACCTGCCCGCGCTGCGACAGGCCCCTGACGTGGGGAACGGTGTGGGCCGGAGGCGTTGTCGAGGGCGCGTGCGTGTCGTGCGAAACGCCGCTGCACGGCCGGGTGTTCCCGCAGGTTGCGGCGCCGGAGGTCGCCGGCGCTGAGTCAGTCGCGCCGCCGGGCGCGGGCGCGGCGGCCGTCTGTTACAACCACGACGCGAAACCGGCGGTGTCCGCCTGCGATCAGTGCGGCCGGTTCCTCTGCGCGCTCTGCGAACTTTCCGTGGAAGGCCGGACCTACTGCCCGTCCTGTTTCGGCCGGATGGACAGCCAGGGGCGGATTCAGACGCTGAAACATCACGAAACGCGGCACGATTCGGTCGCGCTCGCCATGTCCGTCCTGCCGCTCCTCCTGTGGCCGTTCACGATCATCACCGCGCCTCTCACGATCGTCTACATCTGCAAATACTGGTCCACGCCGCGACAGAGCATCCAGCCGCGCCTGCGCTGGCGGTTTTACCTGGCTGCCCTGTTCGCCCTCGCCCTCTGCGCGGCATGGATCTGGCTGTTCTATTTCATTCTCCGCCGGGTGGTCCGCGACTGATGGCCGAGTATCTTCTGAGGCGCCGGAACCGAACGGCGTGGTTTCGCGGATTTTTCCAGACGATTTCGATGTATCAGTTCGAAGACCACGTGGCCGTCCTGCGGACCACGGGATACACGATGACGGTGAAGCGGTTTTTTTTCAAGGACATCGTGAGTCTCGTGGCCGTGCGCTCGCGGTTTTATCTGGTCGAACCCTGCGTGTGGGGCGGCGTGTTCCTGATCGGCGTGTTCACCAGTCCGTGGGCGCTCGGGGCCGGCGCGCTGGGTCTGGCGTGGGAATTCTGGCGAGGCCCGCGGGCGACCTTCGAGATCCGCACGGCGAATTCCGCCGAAAAAATATCGCACGTGTCGAGACTGCGGCGGGTCCGGAAAATTCTGGACGCGCTCGCCGCCGCCGTCCTGCAGGCCCAGGGCGCCTGGCCGGACCCGATGCCGGCCCATGAGCCGTTCGCGCCGGTCTCGTTCGCCGGCTTTTCGCCCTCTCCGCGTTCCCGGGCCGCCGGCGCGCGTGGCGCCGCGCCTCCGAAACCGGCCGACGTGTGGCTGTACGCGACGCTGTGGATGATGGCGGTTCCAAACCTGGTGATCATGTCGGCCGGATTTTTCTTCCCGAAAATTTTTGTGGTCTCGCCCGTTGTCTTCTGCCTGAGTCTGGCCGGCATGATCTTCGTGATGTTCCGGCTCCGCCAGCTTCCGGAGTCGACGCCGTGGACGAAAGCGGCCGGCTGGTACGGATGTTTGTCCGCCGCGGCGGCGATGGCGGCGCTGATCTTTTTTTACTACAAGGGCGTCTTGAAGGAGAGTCTGCAGGCGGCCAAGCCGTGGATTTCCGAGCTGGACGTGCTGATTCGCATGTCGCGCGATCCGGCCTACGCCGGCGTCATGCATCCGCTCTCGGGTAATCTCGCGCTGGCCGTGCTTCTCTGCGGCGCCGCGGTCGCCCGCGCGATCTCGCGGCGCGACCCGGACGCGCCGGACGCGCCAAATCAGCCGCAGGAGCGCGCATGACGGAACTTGCGGCGTCGTCCTGCCGACTCCATCCGGACCGCCCGGCGGCGGCGCTGTGCCCGGGATGCCGGCGGTATTATTGCCGGGAGTGCGTAACCGAACACGATGATCAGCTCCTGTGCCGGTCATGCATGGATGCGGTTCGGTCTCCGGCGGATCGCCGCGCGGGCCTTTGGGAGTGGCCGGCCCGCCTCGCGATGCTGGGGGCGGGGCTTTTCGGCGTCTACACCCTATTCTATTTCGCCGGCCAGATTCTCTCCTGGATCCCGCCGGACTACCACGCCGGCAAGCTGCCGTGGCTTCCCTAGACCAACGGCTGGGCGCGGCGGGCGTTCTGGGCGAAGCCGGCCAGATGTTCCGCCGGCATCTCTTGGGCCCCGCGTGGATCTATTATCTGTTCACAGCGCCGTTCGTGCTGGCCGCGATCGAATTCGTCGCGAGCCTCTCGGAAGGCCTCGTGATTCCCGGCGAGATCGCGAGGCGCGCCTTCGTCCTCTCGGGACTTTTCTGCCTCAAGTCCGCCGGCCAGACGATCTACTGCCGGTCGGCGGTGGCCGAGCTTACCGGCGCGCCGCCCGCGTGGTCCGCGGGGGGCATCGCCCGGCTGGCGGTCGTCGCCGGTACGGTCCAGTCGATCATGCTGCCGGTATCGATTCTGTCGTCGTTCCTCTTCGTGACGTTCGGCGTCACCTGCGCGATGTGCCAGCATCTGTTCGTGCTGGCCGGAGAAAAAACCGCCGATTGGAAACCGGCGCTGAAGCGCGCGTACAAGATGTCGATGGAGGGCGTATGGGCGCAACATGGGTTCTGGAGCCTGGCGAGTCTCCTGTATCTTGTGATCTTCGTGAATCTGGCGTTCCTGTTCCAAATCCTTCCGGCGCTGCTGAAGACGCTGTTCAACATCGACACCGTCTTTTCCGAGTCACCCGTTTCGACGCTCAACTCGACCTTTCTCATGCTGGCGCTCGGATTCACCTACCTCGCCGTCGACCCGATCGTCAAACTCGGGTACGTGATTTTCCATTACCGCAGCGTCTCGCGTAAAAGCGGCGCGGATCTCCTCGCGCGGCTGTCGGCTGTGAAAGCGGCGCGTGGGGCGCTGGCGCTGGCGGCGCTGGCGGTCCTTGTTTTCGTCATGGCTCCCTCGATCGCATCGGCTGGAGACCGCCGGATTCTCGACGGCCCGGAGGATACCCGCGCGGGCCATCGGGACTACTACGTCCCGCTCTTGAAAAAATACTGGGCTGAAGAAATCCGCCGCGCCGACACGGCGCAGCTTTGGTGGATCCCCGAACTGCTCCAGACGGACACTTGGACTCCGGAAACTGTCAAATTTCTCAAACAAAGAGTGCGCTACGAATCGCAGCAGGTCGCAGGGGATTCGCCGGCCGGCGCGCGCAACTTCAGCGGCCCGATGAGCGAAGTGTTTCGCGCGGACAAATACCGCTGGCGCGTGGCGTACGAGCCGGAACCGGCCCGGAAGGACGGCCTGTTCGCGCCGCTCTTCGAGTGGCTGGGCCGGCCCGTCAAGGCGGCGGTCCGGTGGCTGAACCGGGGGGTGAAAAAAATCGTCCGGTGGCTTCTTGAGTGGATCCTCAACCTCCGCGACCGGTCGGGACCGGCGAGCCCGCCGACCGCAGTCCCTTATTATCTGGAACTGGCGGGCATCGTGTTCGTTTTCGTTCTCTCCGCCGTACTCGCCGTCCTGCTCGTCCGGCAGAGGAAAAAATTCGTCCGCGCAACCGCGCCGCCGGCCGCCGGGCCGGACCTTGAAGCGAGCCGGATCGACGCGCGTCAACTGGCCCTGGACGAATGGATGGCGATGGCGGAGTCGATGCTGAGGGAAAACCGGCTTCCGCTGGCGCTCCGCGCCGTGTTTCTCGCGACGCTGTCGAAACTCAACGAACTCGGCCTGATCCGGTTTGAGCCGCACAAGACCAACCTCGCCTATGTGAGGGAATTCAGCCTGCGAGGCGTTTCGGCGGCCGAGCGGGCCGGGTCAGCGCCTCCGGCGCCCCAAGTGCCGGCGTCTCCGACGCCGGCCGGCGCCTTTTCGGAAATGGTCCTGCGCTTCGAACGCGTCTGGTACGGCGGCCGGCCCGTCACGCTGGAATCGTTCGAGTCGTTCAGGGGCATGACCCGGGCGGTCTTGGAAGGGGGTGCGGGCCGTGCGGCGTAGCAGGGCGTCCGCCGCGCTGGTCGCGCTGGTCCTCGCAGGGACAGCCGCCGGCGCGGTCCATCTCATGACCGCCAAATTCTCCACGGGCGACGTCTATCCGCCCTACTCGAGCTTCCTCGCGGACCCGCTGGGATCTTCGGCGCTGCGGGAAACGTTGGAATCCGGCGGCGTATCGGTGGAGACGCTGACGGCGCCGCTGGATCCGGAGGGCGTCTCCGACGCTGGCCAGACGGTGATTTTTTATCTGTCGCCGCGCGTGTGGGGATTTTCGAATTTCGACCCCGAGGAGCTTGCCCGCATCCGCGCGTTTCTGCTCGACGGCGGCCGCGTCGTGGTCACCGCGGATGGCGACAACTCCCTCATGGCGGATTACAGGATCTATGTGAGATGGAATTCCGAAGTCGACACGGGACCGATCATGAAGCCCGTCCGGCCGATCGGAGCGCTGCGCGCGATCGCGGCCGACACGCCGATGTGGAGTCCGGGCCTGCGGCGCCTTTCGGGATTCTGGCCGCAGGCGGACGCGCTCCTCGCGTCGGACACGTTCCCGGTCCTGATGCGCGCGCGCGTTGGGAGGGGCGAGCTGATCGCGTGTTCGGAGCCCTATCTTTTGTCGAACGAAGGCCTGTTCCGGCACCGGCCGGTCGGGCTGGTGTCGTGGATCATGCGCGACCGGAAGCGCGCGTCGATCGACGAATACCATCACGGGAAGATCCAGCGAACGGGCGTGACGGCGCTGTTCGGCAAGTACAGGCTTCGGCCGTTTTTGATTTTTCTCGCCGCGATGGTGCTCTTGTACCTCTGGTCGGCCGTGCCGCCGTTCATGCCGGCGCCGCCGACTGGCCCGACTCACCGGCTGGTCCAGGACACGCACGAGGGATTCGTCAACCTCCTCACGCAGACGGTTTCCCGCGGGGAACTTCTCACGGTTTGCGTCGATCGCTGGATCGCGGCGCGCCGTCACCCAGACGACCCCGCCGTCCCGGAGGTCCGGCAGGCTCTGAGGGCGGCGTCCGAAGGCGCTCCGGGGGGCCGTGCGGAGCGCGAGACTTGTGATACATACAATCGCATTTACAACATCGTTCAGGAAAGGAGACGACATGTCCTCTGAAGAACAAGCGCAGGCGGTGAAAGGCGCCATCCGCGAGGCCCGCGAGGCCGTTTCGCGGGTGGTGATCGGCCAGGAGACCGCCATCGAGATGTGTCTGATCACGATTTTCAGCGGCGGCCACGCCCTCATCGAAGGCGTGCCGGGCGTCGGCAAGACCCTTCTGGTGCGGGCGATCGCCCGGGCGTTCGGCGCCGCCTCCAACCGCATCCAGTTCACGCCGGACCTGATGCCGTCCGACATCACAGGGACCAGCGTGTTCAATCTGAAAACGCGCGAGTTCGATCTCGTCCGAGGCCCCGTCTTTTCGACGTTCCTCCTCGCCGACGAGATCAACCGCGCGCAGGCCAAGACCCAGGCGGCGCTCCTGCAGGCCATGCAGGAACGGCAGGTATCGATCGACGGCGTGACCCACGAGCTCTCGCGGAACTTCACCGTCTTCGCGACGCAAAATCCGATCGAATTCGAAGGCACGTATCCGCTGCCCGAGGCGCAGAGAGACCGGTTTCTGATGAAGGTCACCATGAGCTATCCCGATTCCGACCGGGAATCCGAACTGCTCCATCTGGCGGACCAGGGCCGCGAGCCGGACCGCGACATCGCCGGGCTGATTCCGGCGCCGGTCATGGACGAGGGGCGGCTGGAGCAGGTCAAGGCCGGACTGAAATCGATCGGCATCACGCCGGAACTTGTCCAGTACATCACCAGCCTCGTCACGTCGACCCGCAAGGCGCCCTCGATCCTGCTGGGCGCCAGTCCCCGCGCGGCGCTGTCGATCCTGTATGCGAGCAAGGCGACGGCGGCGCTGAGAGACCGGGACTTCGTCACGCCGGACGACATCCAGTCGATGTTCCGGCCCGCGCTCGAACACCGAATTGTCCTTCGGCCCGAATACGAAATCGACGGCCTCACGGTCCCGGACGTCCTCGACCAGATCCTCAAATCGTGTCCGGTGCCCAGGTGAGCCGCCTCCCCGCCCCCCGCCTTCTCCGGCTGGGCCTTCTCCTCGGGCCGTTCGCGCTCCTCATGCCGCATGGGGCGTGGGCCGAAGTCCTCGTGTATGCGGGCGCGGCGGCGCTGGCCGTTGCGGCGTGGATCGACGGATGGCTTCGAACCAATCCGGCGCGGTTCGTTGGAGCGGTGGCGCCCGACCAGCGCTTTTTCCAGTGCCGGCCGGACAAGCTCGCGATCCTGATCAGAAATTCCGGCCCCCGCCCGCTCTTTCTGCGCGCGGGTCTCGCCGCCGACGCGCGCTTGGGCGTGCATGATCCCATCCGGACGGTCACGCTCCCGGCCGGCTCGGAGACGCGCTTGGAATTTGACGTGACGCCGGTGGATCGCGGCAAGGCGCTCGTGTCCGACATCTACTTCGAGGCCGACATGCCCTGGCGGCTCATGCGGGCGCGGTGGAAGGCGACGGTCGGCGCGCGGGTCACGGTGTATCCGGACATCGGCCGCATGGCGGCGGCGCTCTACTCGTCCCGAATGCTCCGAAGCGTCTCCGGGCCGCGCCGGGCGAACCTGGCGGGCAAGGGGCGCGAGTTCGACCAGCTCCGCGATTATGTGCCGGGCGATCCGTACCAGGACATCCACTGGAAGGCGACGGCGCGGCTGGACCGGCCCGTCACCAAGCTCTACAGGATCGAGCGGACGCAGACGATTTACGCGGCGGTCGACACGTCGAGGCTGGGCAGGGTCCGGCACGGCGACAAGTCCAGTCTGGACTATGTGGCCGAAACCGCGCTGCACCTGGCGATCCGCTGCGAGCGCGAGGGCGACCTGTTCGGCCTCATCGATTTTTCCGACCGCGTCAACGGATTTGTCCCGGCCGCGCGCGGCACGGCGCATCTCAAACGCCTGCGGGAGCGAGTGTCGGGCCTTGAGGCGTCGGCCGTGACGCCGGCCTATGAGGAACTGATGGTCTTCATCCGGCGGATGGTCCGGCGGCGGTCATTCCTCATTTTCTTCACCGACCTCAGCGACCCTGCGCACGGCGCGATCTTTCGGCAGAACCTGCGGGTCCTCGGCCCCAAGCACCTGTGCGCGGCGATCCACTTCCGGCCGGCCTGGGCCCGGCCCCTCTTTGAGGAGGCGCCGGCCGGCGACGCGCGCGAAATCTACGCACGTCTCGCGGGACAGATGGGATTGACGCAGATCGACCGGATCCGTCGCGACCTCAAACAGCTCGGTGTCGACCTCCTCGTCACGGACCCCTCGAGAATCTGTGCCGATACCCTCAACGCGTATCTGCGCGTCAAAGAACGGCAGCTCATCTAAGAGATGATTATCGACCTCAAACGGTTCATCCAGTCGCGCGAATTCGACTGGCGGCAGCTCGAGGACTTTCTGGACCGCGCGCGCGCCGGCGGGATCGCGCATCTCAGCTTGAAGGAAACCGAGCGGTTTAATCTGCTCTACCGCACGGTCTCGTCGGACCTGAACCGGCTCCAGACGTTTTCGACCGACCCTGATCTGGTTTCCTATCTCGAATCTCTGGTCTCGCGCGCGTTCACGCAGATGTACCAGGTCCGGCGCGCGCGGCAGGAGCGGGGGTGGCGGCGCCTCTGGACGGGGTTCCCCCAGGCCTTCCGGCGGCACGTCCGGATGTTTTATCTGTCCGCGGCCGTGACGCTGGCGGGCGCCGCCTTTGGCGGTCTCGCCGTCGTCCTCGATCCGCCGGCCAAGTCGGCGCTTATCGGCTTCGGGCATCTGCAGGGCCGCCCGGAGGACCGGGTGGCGGCGGAAGAGCGGTCCGTGGATGCGCGATATCCCCTGGGCCGGCACGCGGCTTTTTCGACGTTTCTGATGACGCACAACATCAAGGTCTCCGTGTTCGCGCTCGCGCTCGGATTCACGTTCGGGGTCGGAACGCTGTGCATCCTGTTTTACAACGGCGTGATCCTCGGCGCGGTCGCGGCGGATTACCTGTCGGCGGGCGTCGGCCGCTTTCTCCTCGGGTGGCTCCTGCCGCACGGATCGATTGAAATTCCGGCGATCCTGATCGCCGGCCAGGCCGGCTTTCTGATCGCGCGCTGCATCCTCGAACGCGACCCGCGCCTGGCCCGGCTCGACCGGCTGCGCCGGCAGGGACCCGACTTGATCCTGCTGATCGGCGGCATCTGCGCGATGCTCGTGTGGGCCGGATTCGTCGAATCCTTCCTCTCCCAGACCCACGAACCCGTCCTGACCTACGCGACCAAAATCTCGATCGGGGTCGTCGAGTTCGCCGCGCTCGTGTCGTACCTGACCCTCGCCGGCCGGCGATGAGCGCGCCGGCGGCTCTCGAAATCGAAACGCCCGAAGGCATCTCCTTCACGTATGAACTGGCCGGCCCCGTCCTCCGGTTGTATTCTCTGCTCCTCGACGGGCTGTGCATTTACGGCCTGTATTATTTCGCGAACCGGTTCACGACGGCGCTCGATCTGATCTGGCGCGACGTCGGGACGGCCGTGCAGTTCCTCGTGTTTTTTCTCGTTATGTGGGGCTATTACATCGCGACGGAATGGTATCTGCAGGGACAGTCGGTCGGGAAAAAAATCCTGGGCCTCCGCGTCATGGACGCGCAGGGCTTCAAGCTCCGCCTCGAACAGGTCGTTCTCCGCAATCTCATGCGCGCGGTCGACGCGCTGCCGGTCGCGTACCTTCTGGGCGGCATCGTCTCGTTTTTCAGCCCGCGCCGGCAGCGCCTCGGCGACATGCTCGCCGGCACGGTCGTCGTCCGCGAGGCGCGCCGGGCCCGGCCGGACGTGTCGGCGCTCCTGGGCGACCGGTACAACTCGTTTCTCGACCATCCGCACCTCGTGTACATGGCAAGATCGAGGATCGTCCCGGAGGAAGCGGGCCTTCTGCTCGGCGCCGTCCTCAGCCGCGACGACCTCGACCCGGCCGCACGCCTGGCGGTCTTTGCATCGCTCGCTGCACACTTCAAATCGCGCGTGCCCTTCCCCGACGACGCCCTCAGCGACGAACGGTACCTCCGCAACTTCGCGGATGTGGTGTTCAACCGCAATTGAGTTTCTTCTCCTCCCCTCTTCGCCCGGCCCCGAGTTTCCCGTTGACAATCCCCTGCTATTAGAGAACATGAATCAGGTTTCATCGATCCGTGGATGGGGTGAAGGAGTAGTCCGTATGGCCGGCTTCAAGAGGGGGCGCCGGAGGGGATTGACTGCGCGGGGTGTACGCCGGACCGATGGAGATCGCCCGGTCGCCGTTGCCGGTCTGTCCCCATCCGAATGGTGCCAGCCCCCCGAATGGTGCCAGCCCCTAAGTTATTTAAGTTTTTCAGGTGCGCGGATGGGGATAAGTCGATGAGGGCGCCGAGAATTCACGTGCCGGAAGGACTTTACCATGTGACCGCGCGGGGGAATAACAGGCAGAATATTTTTCAGACCGACGAATTCAAACTCGAATATATCAGGCGGTTGAACGACATTTTTCCGACATATAAAATCAGGGTATTGACGTACTGTCTCATGACCAATCACGTACATCTGCTCATTCAAGATGTGACGGGCGTCGGCCTGCCGCACGCGATGGAACGTCTGCAAGGCGGATACGCCCGCTTTTGGAACCTCAGCATGGGCCGAACCGGGCACGTATTCGGAGAACGGCACAGGCCGGAGCCTGTAGAGCGGGATGAGCATGCGGTTATCTGCTCGTGCTACATTCATGTTAATCCCCGTGACGCCGGAATGGTCGAGGACGTCAGGGACTATCGCTGGAGCAGTGTGAGGGCATTTTTCGGCGGAACGACGGACATCCCGGTTTGCTCTGAGTTCATCCTCGAATTGTCCGGAGGCATCGGCGCCTACGCCAAGCTTTTGCGGGAGACGCCGTACCGGGAACACTGTGATGATGATCGGGTCCCGGATTCGCATCCCGCTCGTAATCTCTGGATGACCGGGCCGGAGGATTTTCGGAAAAAGGTCGAATTGCTGGTTGAGCGCCGCGCGGAGCGCCGCCGGCTCGCCCGGCGCCCGCGGGACATCGACGTGGAGCATATCTGGCGTGAGGTCGAGGAACGTTGCGGCGTCGGGCGCGGGGTCGTGCTGGCCGGAGGCCGTGTGCGGAAGGTCTCTAAAGCACGCGCTCTTTTCTGCGCGCTGTCCCGCCGCGAGGGCATTTCAACAACCGACATCGCCGAAAAACTGGGGAAGACCGTTTCGGCTGTTATTCAGCTTGCCTCCGGCGTCGATCTGGAATCTCTGCGATGAATACCATCCCGTCGGCCGCATCCAATAACTTCAATAACTTAGGGGCTGGCACCGCAGCCCTATGAAATCCCTTCCTCGCTGGAACAATAACTTCAATAACTTAATGCTTGACCCCTTTCCCGGACATCCAGACGGTGCTCTGATGCGAAATGTTAAAAAGTTAGTATCCGTCCCCTTTTCCTCCTTTCTGGTCCGCTTGCCGCTCATCCTGCCTTTATCGCTGTTGACTTTTAGCTTTTCACTTTTAACTTCGAGAGCCGAGGCCGCCAACTGGTACGTGAACGACACCAGCGCCGCCGGCGACGTCTACACGTCGTCCAACGGCGAAGACACCCAGCCCGGCACCGCCGCCGAGCCGTTTCGCTGCATTCAGAGCGCCATCGATTCCGCGGCCATCGGCGACACCATCTACATCGACGCGGGACTGTATGACTCGTACGTGACGGTGAACGGCACGGAAACGGCGGGCGTCAACATCACCAAGGACTCCATCACGCTCGTCGGCAAGGACTCGGGCGCGACGGTCATCAATCCGCCCGGGCCCAAGACGCAGTCCGGTCTGTACGGCATCTACGCCGACACGCAGATCAATCTGTTCATCCGCAACATCGGCGTGACGGGGGCGTATAACGGGATTCATTTCTATAACGTGGACTACTCGACCATCGACGGCGACAGCGCAAGTTCCTGCGGCAACGACGGCATCTACCTGTACTTCCGGTCCGACACCAACACAGTCAAAAACAGCACGGCGGTGTCGAATACAAACAGCGGCATCGATGTGTTTTCGTCTTCGAACAGCAACACGGTGACGAACAATACGGTCGCTTCGAACCTCTACGGCATCATGCTGAACGGGGGTGCGAACGGCAGCACGGTGACGAACAACACGCTCACTTCGAACGGAAGCGTCGGAATCCAACTGGCTAACGGCTCGGGCGGCGCCACGATATCGAACAACACGATCCCTTCAGGCGTCACCGGCATCAATCTGACCGGGGGTTCGAACAACACGGTGACGAACAACGCGATCACGTCGAATAGCAGCGTCGGCCTGTATTTGACTACGAGTTCGAGCAACAACATGATCACGAACAACACGCTCAGTTCGAACGCATACTATGGAATCTATCTAAGTTCTTCTTCGAACAACACGGTGAGTCTAAACGACGTGCGGCTGAATACGCGGTATCAGATCTTTATCACCGGCACATCGTCGTCGGACACTGTGCAGAAGAACAACATCGTGACGTCGGCGACGAATCCCGACAGCGGGGTGTACAACTGGACCGGCAAAACTTTCGATTTCGCGCGCAACTGGTGGAACACGGCGGACACGGTGGCCATCGGACGCAAAATGTTCGACACGGGCTACGTCAACCGCATCGGATACACGCCGTTCCGCCTCGGCGCGGTAGACACCACGGCGGGCGCCGACACGACTGCGCCGGACGCGCCGGATACGGTCGCGGTTCTGAACAATGACACGTCCATCATCCTGGAGTGGGCGGCGGTAACGACCAACGAGGAGACGATGGCAGGCGGCACGGCGCTGTCGGGATACAAAGTCTACCGCAGCACCATCGCGGACACGTCGTCGTGGACATTGATGGGAACGGTGGCGGCAGGTTCCATTCGGTATCAGGACACGAGCGCGACGGGCGCCGCGACGTTCTACTACCGCGTGACGGCGTTCGACACGGCGTCGCCTTATGCCAACGAGAGTTTCTATTCCGACTCGCAAGTGTCGAGCATCGGAGCGACATCGCCCGTGGTGAACTGGTACGTGAATGACACGAGCGCAGCGGGCGATGTGTACACGAGCGGGACGGGAAGCGACACGTCGTGGGGGCTGGGGACGGCGGCGCGGCCGTTTGCCAGCATCCCGAAGGCCATGCAGTACGCGGACACGGGCGACACCATCTACGTCGACGCGGGGATCTATGACTCGTATGTCTACATCTCCGGAAATGATTCCGCCGGGGTCCATATTGACAAGGATTCGATTACTCTGATCGGCAAGGATTCTGCTTCGACCGTCATCGACCCTCCGGGCGACTCCTCCGATCAGGTGATCTACGGAATCTTTGCCGATTCGCAGGTGAATCTGTCGATTAGAAATATCGGTGTGACCGGCGCCTACTACGGCGTTTATCTCAATTCGGTCGATCGTTCGACGATCAACAACAGCAGTTTCACATACTGTGACGGCACCGGCATTGACCTGGTGAACGGTTCCGATACCAATACGGTGGTCAACAGTATTGCCAGTTTCAATCGAACCGGATGCGACTTGATACTTGGGAAACCTTACGGCAACACGATAAGTTCAAATACGTTCAACTCGAATTGGCAGGTCGGCCTCTCCATGAGCCGATGCACAAATACAATTGTCAGCAACAACACATGCAATTCCAACGGGATGTATGGCATCGAGTTGGGATACTACAGTACCCAAAACACCATCAGCGGAAACACGGCGAATGCAAACGCCGAATACGGCATCGTGTTTATTTTCGGGCCGTTGGTCAACACCGTAACGAATAACATCGTCAATGCAAACGGTTACGGTATCGTGTTGAACAACGGCAGTCCGATGAACACAATCTCGTTCAATCAAATAAGGTCGAATATCAATGCGGGTGTGGCTTTGGTGGGAGACAGCAATGTTGTTTATGCCAATGAAATCGTGGGAGGGGATACCGGCGTTTATATCACGGGAGGCGGAACCATCCGGGGAAATGAGGTTACGAAGAATAATATCATCTCAAGCGCCAGGGCATTTGTCGACAACAACACCGGCAACAATCAAAATGCTCTCCGCAATTGGTATGGCACGACGGATTCGGCTGCCATCAAGGCAAAGTTTACCTCATCGGTTGATTCTTACATACCGTTCCGGCTCGGCGCGGTGGACACGACCTCGGGCGCGGACACGACGTCGCCGCGCGCGCCGGATTCGGTGGCGGTGATTGGCGGCTTGCCGAGCGACACGTCCGTCATCCTCGAGTGGGCGGCTGTCGGGGCGCTTGAGGAGTCGAACGGCGGCAACATCGCGCTTGGCGGGTACAAGGTCTACCGCAGTCGGACGAAAGACACGTCGTCGTGGATACAGGTGGCGCAGGTGACGAGCGGGATCAGGTATCAGGACACGGATGTCGTGCTTGGGCTGACGTACTACTACCGCGTGACGTCGTATGACACATCGACGACGGTGAACGAGAGTTTCTACAGCGACTCTCAGCCGGGGGATACGGCGATGTTCGCTTCGCAGGTGAACTGGTACGTGAACGACACGAGCGTAACGGGCGATGTGTACACAAGCGGGACGGGGAGCGACACCTCGTGGGGGCTGGGCACGGCGGCCAAACCGTTCCGGACGATCCCGATGTCGATGCGGTTTGCGACGGCGGGGGACACGATTTGGATTGACGCTGGATTGTATGACTCGTACGTGACCGTCAACGGCGCCGAGACGGCGGGCGTCAACATCGACAAGGACTCGATCACGCTCGTGGGCAAAGACTCGGCGTCGACCGTGATTGACCCGCCGGGGGCGAAGACGGTCAGCGGCCTCTACGGCATTTACGCCGACACCCAGACCGGGCTGTTGATCAAGACGCTTGGCGTGACCGGCGCCAACCGCGGCCTCTATTTCATCAACGTCGACCGGGCCACCTTGAGCGGCGACAGTTTCAGCTCGAACGGCAACCGCGGCGTCTATCTGATCAATGGGTCCGACACGAACACCCTCACCGGCAACGCGGTCTGGTCGAACACCAGCGACGGCTTGGAGATCGAGGCCGGCGCCGGGTGCGCGATCAGCAACAACAGCGTGAATCTGAACGGCGCCGCCGGGATTCTGCTGTCCGGGAACTCCGCCGGGAACACCGTCAGCAATAATGGCGCGCGTCAGAATGCCACCCACGGCGTTCATCTGAATCCGGCGGACTCCAACACCATCAGCGGGAACACCATGGACTCGAACTCCACCGCCATCTACCTCCAAACCAGCCACAACAACATGATCACGAACAACATCGCCGATTCGAACGTCAACGGCATTTATCTCCACATGGGGTCCAACCTGAACACCGTCAGCAACAACTCGGCCAACGCGAACTCCTCCGTCGGCGGCATTCTCGTGGACGGATCGGCGCTCGACACGATCCTCAACAACACCGCCAACTTGAACACCCAGGACGGCATCTTCATCAACGCCGGCGTCTCCATCCTCATCCAGGGCAACACCGTTCAATCGAACCTCGCCAGCGGCATTGACGCTACCGGCGGGGACACCGGACTTCTCATCACCGGCAACATCGCCCGGTCGAACGGGCAGTTCGGCGTGTATATTTCGGCGAGCACCGACCTGACGGTCAGCAACAATCTCATCCGGTCCAACACCCAGGCCGGCCTCCGGCTGGAGAACGCCGAGTCGATCGTGGTCTTGCAGAACGACATCGCCGCCAACGATTCCGGCATCTGGATATCGGACGCCGCGACGAACAACCTGATCGCCAAAAACAATATCGCGAACAACAACGTCAAGAATATTTACAACCAGACCGACGTCGCCCAGACCCTGCGCCGCAACTGGTTCGGCTCCGCCGATTCGGTGACGATCAAGGCCAAACTCGGCGACACCGCTTCGGCCTGGCAGCCCTACCGCCTCGGCGCCGTCGACACCGCCGCCGGCGCCGACACGACCGCGCCCAAGGCGCCGGACACGGTGGCGATCCTCAGCGCGCCGTCCGACACGTCGATCATCCTCGAGTGGAGCGCGGTGGCGGCGTTGGAGGAGGTCAACGGCGGCAACGTCGCGCTGTCGGGCTACCGGGTCTACCGCAGCGAGGTGAAAGACACGTCGTCGTGGATGAAGGTGGGTCAGGCGACCGGCATCCGGTATCAGGATACGGATGTCGTGCTGGGCCGCAAGTACTATTACCGGGTGACGGCGTTTGACACGGCATCGCCGTTCGAGAACGAGTCGTTCTTTTCGGACTCCCAGCCCTCCGACAGCGCGGTCCTGAGCGCGGCCGTCGAAATCTATGTCAACGACGATTCGACCTCGGGCGACTCCTGGGCCGCGGCGGCGGGATCGGACGCGAGCGGGAAGGGAACGAAGCAGCAGCCCCTGCGGACGATCACGAAGGCGCTTCAATTCGTGACGCCGGGCGACACGATTTTCATCGACCGCGGCGTCTATGCCGAGACGGTCGTCATCGACGTCGATTCCGTCAGCCTGATCGGCAAGGACTCCAACGCGACGGTGATCGATCCCGCGTCGGGCAACGGCATCTATGCGGATACGCAGACGGGGCTTCTCATCAAGAATCTCGGCGTCACCGGCGCCACCGAGGGGATACGCTTTTTCAATGTCACCGCCTCCACGATCACCGGCGACAGCCTCAGCGACCACGTCGGCCGCGGCATTTATCTCCAGAACGGCTGTGACTCCAATACGATCTCCAACAACCTTCTGATCTCGAACCTCAACCAGGGCCTGTACATGGTGACCAACTGTTTCAACAACACGATCGACAACAACATCGCCGAGGAAAATTCCCAGGGGATTCATTTGAATTCCAGTTCCCGCAATAACGTCATCACCCGGAACATCGCCCGCCGCAACAAGCACGGAATTTATATCGAAATCAATTCCCACGGGAACCTCGTCCGCAACAACCTCTCGGATTCCAACACCCAGTCCGGATTCGGCCTGGTGGCGTCCAACTCGAACATTGTCTACCAGAACGAATTCCGGTCGAACGACACCGGCATCTGGATCCAGAATTCCGGCGCCGGAAACGTCTTCACCCGGAACAACGTGGCCAACAACACCGTCTACAACGTATTCAGCCCGGCCTCCGCCGCTCAGACCTTCAACCGCAACTGGTGGGGCACGACGCAGGAGACCCTGATCTCGGCGAAATTCTACGACACCGCGTCGGCCTTCAAGCCCTACCGCCTCGCCCCGGTCGACACCGCGGCCGGCGCCGACACCCGCGCGCCCTACGTGTTCGACACGTCGATCGTGATCCACGCTGGCAGCGAGACCGCGCTCATCACGTGGGACACGCCGACGCAGGATGAGGATTCGGCGTCGCTGTCGGGGTTCACGAGCGTCGGCATTTTCCGGCTGGCCGTTCCGGATACGACCCACTGGGATTCCGCGCTGATCAAGGATGTGCCGGCCGGAAAGAATTCATTTGTCGATACGGGCCTGACCAACGGCACGAAGTACTACTACCGGCTCAGCGCCCTGGACGGCCTCACCCCGTTTGAGAACGAAAGTTTCTTCACCGACACGAAATCGGTGACGCCGGCCTGGTTCGACACCGGCGCGGCGCTTGTGTACGTCTCGTCCTTCGGCGATTCGACCAACCCCGGCGCGTACGACACGACGAAGGCCTTCCGCAACATCAACGAGGCGCTGTCGGCGGTCCGCCCGGACAACGGCTGGGACACGATCGTGGTTTTCGCCCGGCCCGGCGGCGATTCCTATTTCCAGCAACTGGACCTGACGAACGACACGGGCGTGAAGATCATCGCGGTGAAGCGAATCATCGGGACCGATCCGGTATTCGACACTCTGCCGCGCGTCGCCTTCGATACGGGAACGATTCTCAAGGTGTGGACCAACACGATCGTCGAGGGCCTGT
This sequence comes from Candidatus Lindowbacteria bacterium RIFCSPLOWO2_12_FULL_62_27, assembly GCA_001784175.1. GTDB lineage: Bacteria > Lindowbacteria > 2-12-FULL-62-27 > 2-12-FULL-62-27 > 2-12-FULL-62-27 > 2-12-FULL-62-27. Next base: position 7,743 of record MFPR01000022.1, on the reverse strand, counting down.
TCCTCGACGGCATCGACTCGACCCGCACGAGCGTCGCAGGCGTACTGGCGAACGCGCTGGAACATAACGGCGTGTTTCTGCCGAATTCCTGTTCCGGCGCATTCGTGCGGAATATGGAGATCCGGAACGTTTACAACGGTATTGTCGGCGACAGCGCGCATTACACGACGGTGAAATACAATCACATTGCGGACATCGTCCGCGACGGCATCCACTTCGATAACGGAAGCCAGAACAACCTCATCTACAGAAACACCGTCGAGCGGCAGAAGCACCCGACCGGCCACGGCCACGGGATCAAGCTCAAGACTTCCACCGCCCGCAACGTCGTCCGCGACAACATCGTGCGCGACGCCAACATGGCGACAGAATTCGTCTCGACGGGCGGACAGAACCACATTTACCACAACCAGATTTATAATTCCGACACCGGCGTCTGGCTATTGGGCGCGGGCGCCGATACGTTCGCCAAAAACAGTCTCGTCAACATCGGCTCGACGCTGCTGGACATGGGCTCCTCGCCGAACTTCGACGCGCGCCGCAACTGGTGGGGCATCCGCGACATGAACGCGATCCTGTCGAAAATGGCTGCCGACGGATCCGTGAAGATTTTCCCGCACCTCACCACGCCTCCGGATACCAGCGCCGACGAGTCCGACACCACCGCGCCCGGCAAGCCCGACACGTTCGCGCTGAACGGCGTCAGCGGCACGGGCGGCCAGGTCACGGTCTCGTGGGACACGCCGGACTTCGATGAGGACGGCGGCACGCCGGACGCGTTCGGCGAGTACCGCATCTATCGCCTGATCTCGACGCCGGACACGAGCGACTGGAGAAACGCGTTTCGGGCGAGCGTGGCGTCGGGCCAGACGAATTACGTGGACCTCGCCGTGACCGACGGCCTCACCTATTACTACCGCGTCTCCGCATCCGAAACCTTGACCGGAGGATTCTTCAACGAGTCTGTCTTCACCGACACCTTGAGCGTCGTCCCCAGCCTCGACACGACCCTGCCGAACGTCTGGTACGTCAACGACAGCTTCACCATCGGCGACTCCTACACGACCGCCGCCGGCGCCGACACGAACACGGGCTTGCAGAGGTCGAGCCCGTTCCTCAGAATCAGCCGCGCGCTGAAATTCGTGTCGGCCGGCGACACGATTTACATCGACTCCGGAACCTACAACGAAACGCTGACGATCGACACCGACCGGGTGAGTCTCATCGGCAAGGATTCGAGCGCAACCGTGATCAATCCCAACGACGATCTTGCGAGCGACAGTATGAGGGGCATTCAGGCCGACACGCAGACGGGACTCTTGATCCGGAACCTGCGGGTCCAAATTTGTCTGATCGGCATCGAGTGGTCGGGCGTCACGAACTCGCGCATCGAGAACGTCACTGTGGAGTTGACCACGCTCGGCGGGGACCCCTACCCCGACGGCGCGGGGATGATTCTTAAAAACGGCTCGGACACGAATGTCCTCTCGTCCAACACCGTCCAAAGCAACCAGGGAACCGGCATCTCACTGAGCGCGTCGGCCGGGAACACGATCTCCGGAAATTACGCGGCATCCAACGGCAACGGTATTGTTCTGACCCAGTCGAATTCAAACGTTCTTTCCGCCAACACCGCCGCCTCCAACACGCCTGGCGACGGAATCACGCTGACATCTTCCAGTTTCAACACGTTGAGCGGCAACACCGTGACCGGCAATTCCAATGACGGCATCCGGCTGAACGGTTCCAGCAACGGCAACGTCATTACCGGCAACACCGCCACGTCCAACAGCGCCGGCGGATTCGACGTGGACGGATCGAACAGCGATACGCTGTCCAACAACACCAGCATGTCCAACGCGAACGGATTCTTTCTGTCCTCAGCCGACACGTGCGCCTTTCTAAACAATTCCGTCTCGAACAACGCCTTGAGCGGCTTCCGGCTGACCTCCGGCAGCGACCGCAACGTGTTCAGCGGCAATACCGTCATCAAAAATTCGCAGTACGGATTCGACGTGAGCAGTTCGGACAGCAACATCCTGACGGGCAATCTCAGTTTCAGCAACACGCTGGACGGCGCGCGTTTCGTTGGGGCGCAATCCAACCGGATGATTCAGAATCAGGTGGATTCGAACGGTGGTTGGGCCTTGTCCCTCACGGGAAACTCGCGTTCGAATCTCTTCGCCAAAAACAATCTCCGCGGCTCGGACGCCCGGCCCGATTCGGGCGTCAAGAATGTCACGAGCTTCGCGTTCGATTTCACCCGCAACTGGTGGGGATCGGCCGACTCGGTCACCATTCAGCGCCGGATTTACGATACGTCGGCCACCAACGGGATCCAGTATCAACCCTACCGTCTCGGCATGGTCGACACCGCCGCCGGCGCCGACACGACCGCGCCGGAATCTCCGGACACAGTGGCGATCATCTCAAACGACACGTCGATCGTGCTGGAATGGAGCGCGGTGAACACCAATGAAGAGGGTATGGGCGGGTCTCCGGGCGTGCTGGCGTACGGGATTTACCGGAGCGGAATCAGAGACACGTCGTCCTGGATATCGCTGGCGATCAGCACAACGACGCGGTTTCAGGACACGAACGTGGTTCTGGGGCGCGCGTATTACTACCGTGTCACGGCCTACGACACCGCCGCGCCGCTCAAGAACGAAAGCTTTTACTCCGACTCCCAGCCCGGCGACAGCGCGGTGCATTCGAGCCGCGTGAGCTGGTTCGTGAACGACGGCTCGACCTCCGGCGACAGTTTCACCTACGCGGCCGGGTCGGACACGTCGGCGGGCGAGGGCACGGCGAGCAAACCGCTCCGGACGATCTCGCGCGCCCTGCAGTTCTCGACTTCCGGCGACAGCGTGTTTGTCGACGCCGGGCTGTACGACTCGCACGTCAATCCCACGGCGACCGAAACCGCCGTCGCGAGCATCAATATCGACTATCTGTATCTGATCGGCAAGGACTCCGCCTCGACCGTGATCGATCCGCCGGGTCCCAGAACGCAGCCCGATCTCTACGGCATTTACGCCTCCGGCCGGAGCGGCGTCACCATCCGCAACGTCGCCGTGCGCGGCGCGTATGACGGGATCAAGTTCAGCAACGTCGATCTTTCGACCCTATCCGGCGACAGCGCGAGCGATAACGGAAACAACGGCATTTATCTTCTTAACGGCGCCGACACCAACACCGTCACGGGCTGCGCGGCCGACTCGAACGGCCTGACCGGCATCGTGGTGGACGGCAGTCACGGCAATACCCTTCAGAACAACGCGGCCTCCGGAAACTTCAGCGCCGGTATTGAACTTTCCGCCGCCAACGGCAACACCCTCACCGGCAACGCCGCTACCTCCAATGTGTTTGACGGCTTCCTGCTGACCGGCGGGTCGAAAAACAACGTCGTCCGGAACTCCGTCATCACCGGCAACAGGGAATACGGCGTCTGGATTTCAAGCGCCAGCAACCTCAACACGTTTTGGAACAACGCGATCAAATCCAACGTCCAGGCCGGCCTTTACATCGACGCCTCCGACACCAACGGCGTCCGGCTGAACGACATCTCCGGCAACGACACCGGCGTCCTCATCAACGGCGCGGCCTTCAACAACATCCTTGCCCACAACAACCTCACCGGCAACGCCGTGAGCAGCGTGCTGAACAAGGCGGGATTGACGCAGACGATGAAACGCAACTGGTTCGGCACGACGGACGAGGTGACGATCTCGGCGAAGTTCGTCGACACCGCGTCGACCTTCCGGCCCTACCGCTTGGGCGTCGTCGACACCGCCGCCGGCGCGGACACCCGCGCGCCGCTGGAGCCGCAGAACGTGACGGTGGACACCTCGAGCGGCGTGTCGGTGACGCTGACGTGGGCGATTCCGACGGCGGACGAGGACACGCAGAGCCTGAGCGGATTCGCCGGCGCTAAAATATACCGGCTTCTCAACGCGGTCGACACGACCCAATGGGCCAACTCCGTTCTCCTTGTCAAGACCACCGGCGCGTCGGACACGACCTGGACGGACACGAACGTCGCCATCGGCAACACCTATTATTACAAGCTGACGAGCTTCGATGCGTCCACGGTCGTCAATCAGTCGTTTTTCACGGACACGAAAGTCGCGGTCGTCGCCGTCCCCTACTGGGGCGGTCCGGTGTGGTACGTCGACAAGGACACCGGCGCCGACACGTTCACGGGGCATCCGAACTATCCGTTCAAGACCATCACCCGCGCCCTCCAGGCAATTCCGGCCGACACCCAGCAATTCGACACGGTCCTGATCGACCGCAACACGTACGCGGAGACCGTCGTGATCGATACCGACTATATCTGTATCGAGGGCGTGGATTCGAACCGCAGCGTCATCGACCCGCCAGGGGCGATCTCGACGGCCGGACTCTACGGCATATACGCGGACACGCAAACCGGCATGGTGATCAGAAACATCGGCGTGACGGGCGGGTATCACGGAGTATTTCTGGACGCCGTCACGAATTCGATCGTGAGCGGCGACAGCATCAGCGGCAACGGCAGCATCGGCGTCTATCTTGGCGCGGGCTCTGACACCAACACGGTCAGCAATTGTGTGGTCGACTCTAACACCGGTAACGGGATCAGGATCGTTTCATCCGGCAACACGGTCAGCGGCAATACCGTGAGGGCCAACGGGACGATCGGCATCTCGGTCAACGCCGCGGGCAACACCATCAGCGGCAACAGCGTCATTTCCAACGGCGTCCAGGGCATTTATGTTACCGGGTCTTCGAACAACACGATCAGCGGCAACACGATGATGGGCAACTACCGCGGCATCTATCTGTCGTCGGCCACGGGCAACGCGGTGACCGGCAACATCGCGATGTACAACACCGAAGGCTTCACGCTGGACATGAGCACGCAGAACACCCTCGCGCGCAATCTGTCGGCGGAAAACGACACGACCGCCGGATTTTATGTGTTGGCGAATTCCGACACCAACACGTTTATTCAGAACGAGTCGCATGGCGACCGCTATGCCATCTACATTGACAAAGGAGCGCTCAATCCGCCGGGCGGCAACCGGTTTATTCGCAACAATGTCTTGAAGCCCGACAGTTACGGGATATTCCTGGCCAACGGCCAGGTGGCGACCAACTTTTTCTGGCGAAATTACATGGACACGACGAATGAAGGCGACTGGAACGACAATATCGTGACCAAACGCACACTCTTTGGCCTCGTGTGGGATGGATTGGACAAGGGGGGATTGGCATACGCCGCCGACACCCAGCCGCGATTCGCGCCGGTCGACACGAGCGTGTCCGGCGACAGCCTTGCGCCGTACGAGACAGCGGGCGCGTTCTGGGCGTCGTCGATCTGCGCGGGGGCCGTGAAGGTCCGGTGGACCGCGCCGACCGTGAACGAGGCGGGCGAGGCGGCGCCTGGGCATACGGGATTCAGGATTTACCGGACGACGAATCCGGCCGAGCGGGACTGGAAAGGCAACGCGTTTTTGACTGAGCGGCCCTCGGCCGACACCACTTATGTGGACCAGGCGGTGACCAACGGCGTCACGTATTTCTACCGCCTGACCGCCTTTGACGCCGCAACGCCCTTCCCGAACGAAAGTTATTTCACCGACAGCTTCCAGGCGACGCCCGGCGGCTCGTTCTGCGATCTCGGATCGATGACCGTCTATCTGAGCGACTCGGGCCAGGCCACGCAGCCTAGTGCGGACAGCCCGATCGCGGCGTTCCCGTCGCTCGATTCCGCGCTGTCCGCGCTCGACCCGTCGAACGGATTCGACACCATCATCGTGTTCAAATCCATGCGTGACAGCTATTCCATTTCCGACACCGGTTATTCGATCGACAGCGGTCTCACCCTCATCTCGCGCAAGGCTCTGTTCGGAACCGACAACGGCGGCGGCGGGGACACGTTCCCGACCGTGACGTGGAGCGGCGAGACGTCGGGCCTGACGGGCGCGATGTTCACGGTGGACAGCAGTGCGCGGATCGAAGGATTCGTGGTGGACGGCCGGGATTCGTCGACCGGTGTCAAGATCCTCGTGGCGAACCAATCCAACGCCGGCCAGCCGCTCATCATCCGCAACGTGACCGTCCGGAACGCCGCCTACGGATTGTTCGGCAAATCCGGCGCCGCGAACATCACGGTTGAGCACTGCACGGCCGTCAATTTCTCCCAAGCGGTCGTCCAAGTGGACGGCGCCAACGCAATGATTCGGAACTGCTACGCCGAAAACGTGACCGGCACGAGCGCGGCGACCGTGGTCTGGCAGGTGTCGTCGTCCGCCAACGGAATATTGATCGCGGACAACATCGTTCGGGGGGCCTGGCGGGGGATTTATCTGAACGGCAACTCGGGCAGCATTGTCCGAAACAATATCCGTAACGTCCGGTTGGCGGTATCAGCTCCGGGGTTTGGCCACACCATCCATGCCAACGATATTTCCAACGCCGACACCGCTATCAGCGGGGGGCTCAGTACCGGAGAGATTCAGTGGAACAACCTTTACAATATTTCCGACTCCTTCGTATTCGTCAGCGGCTTCCCCACCGCCAACTATAATTATTTTGGAACAACCGATTCAGAGGAGATCAAAAGGAAAAGTCGCAGCAGCGGATTTGTCGCGCAATCTTTCCGGTTCGCCCCCGTCGACACGCGCGCGAGCGGCGATTCGAGCGCGTCGAGGAAGCCGACCGGCGTGGTGATCGAGAACAACGTGCCGAACCGCAACCTCATCCGGTGGTCGCCTCCCTCGCAGGAGGAGGACGGCAGCGCCCCGGAAATCGCCGGATACCGCGTATTCCGTTTGAGAAACCTGTACGACACCTCGAACTGGCGGCTCCTCGCGCCCCTGCCTGATACGGCGGCGGGCGACACGTTTTTGATCGACACCGACCTCGTCCCGGGCAGCGTCTACTATTACCGCGTGCTGGCGTTCGACTCGAGCACGTTCAACGGCGCGAATCTGGAGGGGTTCATGTCGGACGTCTCCAAAGTGAACCCGATCTTCGGCGGGTCAGGCGGCGTGCGGTTTGTCAGCGACACGGGCGCGACGGCGGCGTACATCAAGGTGCGCGCGGGCGACAGCGTGTCGGTGGAAGTGAACGACTCGGACCCGAACACGGACCCGGGCGTGGTCCAGACCTGTACGGTGACGATCGTGAACCTGACGCTGGGCACGGAAACGGAAACGGTGACGTGTACGGAGATCAGCGTGGACTCGCCGGTCTTTTCCGGCAAGATCATGATGACGACAATGGCGTCGGACACACCCAACAGCGGCAAGCTCCTGGTGCGCGCGTCCGACCAGATCCGCGTGACCTACATCGACACACCGTCCGGCGATCTGCGGACCATGACCGCGACGATGGTCGCGGCCGGCGTCGGCGGCGATTCGGCCATCATCGACAGCGGCGCGCACCAGATGGTCCCGAGCGGCGGGTCGGCGGCGTTTCAGGTCACCGTCAAGGATTCGTCCGGCGAAGGAGTGCCGAACGCGATCGTGAATTTCAAGGTTGAGTATGAGGGCACCGAAGTCGCCAACCCCTCGGGCACGACGACCGATTCCGGCGGTCTCACGCAATCAATCCCGCTGACGGCGGGCGACGGCATGTACGTGATCCTGGTGTCGACCCGCCCGGGCGACACGGACGACGCGCGGACGGTGGTGTACACGGACCGGCGGCGGGTGCCGGCGTCGAAAGCGCCGGCGGCGCTGGGCGCGGGCTGGG
>MFPR01000021.1:23988-24433 GCA_001784175.1 Candidatus Lindowbacteria bacterium RIFCSPLOWO2_12_FULL_62_27 | reverse complement strand
ACGTGTACACGGTGTTGTGGGTGGACGCGTACGGGAACACGAACGACTCGGCGGCGCAGAACTTCAGCGGCGGGTCGGCGGAATGGGTGCGGGGGAACCGGACGGACGTGTTGTTTTTGGTGGAGCATTTCGAGCCGGGCGTGGTGTTTCCGGATGGCGCGTCGGAGGGGCGAGTGCGGGTGACGCCGTGGGTGTCGGGCGTGCCGCAGCCTGCGTATTCGTTCTGGACGCCGGTGTACATGGCGGTGAGGAAGACGTCGTAAGGCCTGAGGCATGAGGATGGAGAGGTGATGAGTACTGAGTGAGGCGTGGTGAGTAGGGAGTAAGGAAACGAGGTCCGAGGTCTGAGGACCGCGGACTGACGGACTCATACGTGAGCAGGGAGTGTACGGCTTTGGCCTGTGCTCTTCCCGGCGTTCCTCCCTTCCCTCCCTCTCCGGAGGGG
>MFPR01000021.1:0-23977 GCA_001784175.1 Candidatus Lindowbacteria bacterium RIFCSPLOWO2_12_FULL_62_27 | reverse complement strand
TCCGGAGGGGAAGGGTTGGAGGTCCCCTCCGGGGAGTTAGGGAGGAACGTCGGGGAGAGCGCGGGAGAACCCCCTCACCCCAACCCTCTCCCCTGCGGGGGAGAGGGGGGAGGAGAGGGTGAGTATAGATGAGTTGAAGCGAAGCGCGGACATCTGGAAGCGGTCCGCGACAATAGAGTGAGGTGAAAGGCAGATGAAAGCAGCGAGTTGGATGTTGGCGACGGCGGTGTTTGCCGTGGCGATCGTCGGGCTTTGGGTGATAAGCGCCGACGCCATGACGGTGGCCGGGTATCAGAAGGGAGGGTTTGCCGATTTTTCGAAGGCGATTGTGTTTGACACGACGACGTATCCGTGTCCGGTGAACGCGGAGACGATCCAGGGGAGCAACAACAACGTACGGACGTGCGCAGTTCCGATGCGCCCCGTGGGAGACGGCTCGTGGGTGTGCACGGCGACCGTGGTTGCCGGCGCCACCTATGCGTACTGGTTCGAGTATCGGATTCCGCTGTTCGACTCGACGACGGTCTATACGGACACGCAGAAGACGTACGTGTGGAGGAACATGACCGTAGGTGCCGGTTCAACCCGTTCGCAGGATCAGAACACGCAGCGGACGATCACGGTGCCGGCCAGCGCGTCGAACGGCTATGTGTTCTACAACCGGTTCGGCGACCCGGACGTGACGGGCAAGCAGGGATCGTCGGACACGGACTGGGTGGACACGATGTTGTCGATCGCGAACCCGGACTTGGCGCAGTACCTCGGGACGGCGGATGTGAGTTCGAGCGGAAACAACGACACGACCGATTTGGGCGGCAACAACAACTACGGCGTGTCGGCGACCCAGGTTTCGGATTCAGAAGTGAAAATCAGCTGGCAACTGAAGATCACGGGCAGCGACGACATCGTGCCGTCGGTGGAGGGCGCGAAGGAGTTCGACACGCAGTCGGCGTACAACCCGTACGGGTTCCGCATCCTGCGGGCGCGGCTGCCTGCGGGCTGGAGTTCGGACACGACGATGCCGGCCCACCTGACGTTTGAGGACACGGTGGTGAACAAGGTGATGGGCGACACGCTCTATTCGCCGTCCCGGCCGGGCGGGTCCTACTACAGCGCAGCGACGACGTTCACGGACACGTCGATCCCGGCGACGCCGAACGGCGACTCGTTCATCTACACGGTGCTGTGGGTGGACGCCTACGGATTCCAGAACGACACAGGGGACCAGAATTTCACGGGCGGGTCGGCCGAGTGGGTGCGGGGCGGCCGGATCGATGTGTTGTTTCTGGTGGAGCATTTCGACGCAAGCGTGGTGTTTCCGGACGGCGCGACGGAAGGCCGTGTGCGCGTGACGCCGTGGGTTGGGGGCATTCCGCAGCCTGCGTATTCGTTCTGGACGCCGGTCTATCTGGCGGTGCGGAAGTCGTCGTAAGGCCTGAGGCATGAGGATGGCGAGGTGAACGAGGTCCGGGTCTGAAGGACCGCGGACTGACGGACTCATATGTGAGGCAGGAAGTGTACAGGAGCGCGAGAACCCCCTCACCCCAACCCTCTCCCCCTGCGGGGAGAGGGGGGAGCGGTGGAGGGTGAGCATAGATGTGTTGAGTTGAGTTGAGTTGAAGCGACGGGCGGACAGCGAAAGGCGGTCCGTGAAAACAGAGTGAGGTGAAAGGCAGATGAAAGCAGCGAGTTGGATGTTAGCGACGGCGGTGTTTGCCGTGGCGATCGTCGGGCTTCTGGCGGTGGTTGGAGACCGCGCCGAGGCGATGACGGTGGCCGGGTATCAGAAGGGAGGCTTTGCGGATTTTTCGAAGGCGATTGTGTTCGAAACGGGCACGTATCCGTGTCCGTCGAATGCCGAGACCGTTGCGGGCAGCAACGCGGCCCGGTCGTGCGCGCTTCCCATGCGCCCGGTGGGGGATGGGTCGTGGACGTGTACGGCGATCCTCGTGGCCGGCGCGACCTACGCGTACTGGTTCGAGTACCGGATTCCGGTTTTCGATTCGACGACGGTGTATACGGACACGCAGAAGACGTACGCGTGGAAGAACGCGGGCAACGACCAGAACCGCGCGCAGGACCAGAGCCAGCAGCGGACGATCACGGTGCCGGCGAGCGCGTCGAACGGCTATGTGTTCTACAACCGGTTTGGCGACCCGGACGTGACGGGCAAGCAGGGCACGCCGGTATCCGGGGATTCCTGGCTGACGAAGGAGAACCCGGATTTGGCGCAGTATCTGGGAACGACGGACGTAAGTTCGAGCGGAAACGGCGACACGACCGATTTGGGCGGCAACAACAACTACGGCGTGTCGGCCACTCAGACGTCGGACACCGCGGTCAAGATCAGTTGGCAACTGAAGCTCACGACCGGGGACGAACTCGTGCCGTCGGTGGAGGGCGCGAAGGAGTTCGACACGCAGTCGGCGTACAACCCGTACGGATTCCGGATTCTGCGCGCGCGGTTGCCGTCGGGCTGGAGTTCGGACACGACGATGCCCACGCTCCTGAAGTTCGAGGACACCGTCGTGAACCAGGTGATGGGCGACACGTTCTATTCGCCGTACCGGCCGGGCGGGTCCTACTACAGCGCGGCGACGACGTTCACGGACACGTCGATCCCGGCGACGCCGAACGGCGACTCGTTCATCTACACGGTGCTGTGGGTGGACGCCTACGGATTCCAGAACGACACAGTGGACCAGAACTTCGTGGGCGGCGCGGCGGAGTGGGTGCGCGGCGGCCGGATCGAGGTTCTGTTTTTGGTGGAGCATTTCGACGCGAACGTGGTGTTTCCGAACGGCGCGACGGAGGGGCGAGTGCGCGTGACGCCGTGGGTGGAAGGGATCCCGCAGCCTGCGTATTCGTTCTGGACGCCGGTGTATCTGGCGGTGCGGAAGTCGTCGTAAGGGCTGAGGCCTACGGATTGTGAGGTGATGAGTGCTGAGTAAGGAGTAAGGGAACGAGGTCCGAGGTCTGAGGACCGAGGACTGAAGGACTCATACGTGAGCAGGAAGTGTACGGCTTTGGCCCGTGCTCTTCCCGGCGTTCCTCCCTTCCCTCCCTCTCCGGAGGGGAAGCGTTGGAGGTCCCCTCCGGGGAGTTAGGGAGGAACGTCGGGGAGAGCGAAGGGCCGATAACCCCCTCACCCCAACCCTCTCCCCCTGCGGGGGAGAGGGGGGCGAGGCGGAGGGTGAAGGATAGATCGGAGTGCGGACGACGCGTGTCGTCGTCCGGAGTTTGGGGCTGCGCGAGCGTCGCGCGGTCCATAGAGGTGAGATCGATATGAGAGGAACAGGAGCAGTGTTTCTGGTGATGGCGATCGTCGGGCTTCTGGCGGTGAGCGCCGAGGCGATGACGGTGGCCGGGTATCAGAGGGGAGGCTATGGGGATTTTTCGAAGGCGATCGTCTTCGAGACCGGCACGTATCCGTGTCCGGTGGACGCGGAGACGGTCCAGGGGCATTTAGGATTGGTGCGGTCGTGCGCGATTCCAATGCGGGCTGTGGGGGACGGATCGTGGGTATGCACGGCGGTGGTGGTGGCCGGCGCCAATTACTCGTACTGGTTCGAGTACCGGATTCCGATTTTCGACTCGGCGTCGGGGTGGAAGAGTACGACGATCGGCGGACCCCGGGCGCAGGACCAGAGCACCCAGCGGACGATCACGGTGCCGGCAAGCGCGTCGGAGGGGTACGTGTTCTACAACCGGTTTGGCGACCAGGACGTGATGGGCAAGCAGGGAACGCCGGTGTCCGGGGATTCATGGCTGACGGTTCAGAACCCGGACTTGGCGCAGTATCTGGGAACGACGGATGTCAGTTCCAGCGGAAATAACGACACGACGGATCTCGGCGGCAACAACAACTACGGCGTGTCGGCCGTTCAGACAGCGGACACGGCCGTGAAGATCAGTTGGCAACTGAAGATCACGACCGGGGACGAGATCGTCCCTACGGTGGAGGGCGCGAAGGAGTTCGATACGGGGACGTACACGCCGTACGGATTCCGGATTCTGCGGGCCCGGCTGCCGTCGGGATGGAGTTCGGATACGACGATGCCGTCGCACCTGCGGTTCGAGGACACGGTCGTGAACCAGGTGATGGGCGACACGCTGTACTCGCCGAACCGGGCAGCCTACGGAGGCGGGTACTACCACGTTCCGGTGACATTCACGGACACGTCGATCCCAGCGACGCCGAACGGCGACTCTTTCGTGTACACGGTGCTGTGGGTGGACGCCTACGGATTCCAGAACGACACGGCGGACCAGAATTTCAGCGGCGGCGCGGCCCGGTGGACGCGGGGTGTGGCGGTGACGGTGATTTTTCTCGTCGAGTATTTCGACCCGCAAGTCGTGTTTTCGGACGGCGCCATGGAGGGAACGATCTACCTGACGCCCTATGTGGACGGCGTGCCGCAGGGCAAGCCGATCAAGACGCGGGCGGTCATCGCCCAGCGCAAGTCCGCTTCGTAGAGGAGGCGCGGACTTGATCGACAGGACGGACGGTTCGGCATGAGACTGAGGCCGATCGTCTCCGCAGTCCTGGTCGGGCTGTTCCTCTGCCTGTCCCCGGGCGACGCCCATGCGGGCGCCGACACGAAGTGGGCGGATCTGAAGAAGGCCCTGATCGGGCAGTTCAATAGTGGCTGGGAGACAAAGGCGATGAGCGGGCCTGATTCGAATGGCCTGTACCGGTACGAGGTCAAGCTCTTTCCGGGCTCGACGATCCAGTACAAGTACGGTGTAGTCCTCAGCGCCACCGACACCCAGATCGAACCGAACTTCGCGACGTCTTCGGGCTACCGCGAGTTCACGGTGCCATCGGGCGTCGACACCATCTACGTTCCGGGCAACTGGGCGGACACGCCGCAGGCGCCGGTATCTGTCGCGACGTCCATTGTGGGGGACGGAGAGGTCAAACTGACCTGGGCGATGCCGGTTCCGAGTACTTGGGACGTGGTTTACGGCGGGGGCTATCACGTCTATTACCGCGCCGGCGCCGCAGGTCCACCCTGGACGCAAGCTGACACGCAGCTTATCCAGGGGACCACGACGTCCTTCACGATTCGGGGACTGAATGTCGGGACCGTTTACCATTTCATCATCACCGCGGTCGACGCCTACGATACGCCGGGCGAGCCCGCCACGGACACGCCGGCGCCGCCGGGCCCGTACACCAGCACGTCGGCGGTCGTGACCGACACGCCGCAGGGCAAGGTGCTGGTGCAGTTCGTGGTGGATATGCGTCAGGACATCGCTCTGAACGGCCGGCCGGTCTTCGGGATGGGATTGGGCGGCAACCAGTCGCCGCTGACTTGGAAACCGTACGAGGCGCCGCTGACCGAAATCCAGACCGGTATCTGGTCCGGAACGCAAGTGATGCAGGGCGGGCAGAAACTGCAGTACAAGTACGTCAAGAATCCCGGCACATCGAAGCAGGAGTGGGAGGGCCAGACCGACGAGCACCCGATGCTGTTCCGGTTCGACCCCTCGACGTGGGGCCTGAACGCGACGAACGTCTCGTCGGTCTACGTCCGCGGGTCGTTCAACAGTTTCGGGATCGACGACAACTGGAAGATGAAACTCGAGTCCGACAGCGTCTTTCGGCTGGTCAAGTCGATCAAGGGATGGCAGACGTACAAGTACTTCGCGATCCACACCGGCGCCTCCGCCGGCGATTGGATTCCGGGCGGGTCCGATCTCGGCGTTGCGCTGTCGGACATTCCGAACGAGTTCGTGTACGGCCCGGACACGCAGGCCGTGGGTGTCTGGATCACGGGCGAGTTCGACCCTTGGACGAACAACGACTGGCTGGGCAGCAAGGCTGACGACTTTTACAAGCTGACGGTGGACAACCGGAAGACCTGGCGGCTGACCCGGAATATGCCGAACGGCACGCACAAATACAAGTTCATCATCGACAAGACGAACGATGGCGTCAAGAACGGCGACTACGAAAGCGGCTCGGACCGCACGCTCGAAGTCACCGGCAACCGGCTGGTGACGATCTCCGCGAACATGGGACAGGACATGATGCGGGTGGTGGACGTGTGGGAGGCGGCGGGATTCGCGCCGCCGAGGACGCCGGTGTCGATCACCGCCATCAGCATGGACACGAAGGTGCTCCTGTCCTGGCGGCCGTCCGCCGATTTCATTGTCAACAGCTACAACATCTATCGCGACACTTCCCTGAGCGGCCTCTTCCCGCTGATCGACACCGTCCCGGCGTCTGCCTATCCGGAGTATCTTGACGACGGCCTGACGAACGGCGTCACGTACTACTACAAGATCACGGCCTACGACACCCACACCCTCCTCGAGAGCGACTATTCCTCGGCCCAGGAAGGAATACCGGCCGCCGGCGGCGCGACGGCGCGCCGGAAGGCCGAGGGGCAGGACACGAGCGTCATGATCATGTTCCCGGCGGGAACGATCCCGGCCAACTCGTTCGTGCGGGTCACCAGCTTGGTCGAGGCAATCGATGCGGAGTCGACCGACACGGCGATGGCGCAGGTGTGCGCGATGCTGAAGGCCGCCGAAGCCGCGCAGCTCACGAACCCGCTGGAGTGGACGCTCTCCGAAAACTCGACTGGCGACACGGACTCGCTGATTTACATCATCGACGTCAAGTCGAAGACGACCGGCGAGGCGGTCGTCTTCGCCGACACGCCGGTCCGGGTCACCATCCCGTTCACGTCTTTACATCAGGAATACGCCGCTCGCGCCGGCCTGCCGGTCGTCGGATACGCGCTGTACGTTCTGAACGAAACGACCATGCGCTGGGATCTGGTGCCGGGCTCCAAGACCAGCCCGGCCGCCAACATCGTCGGCGCGCCGCGGTTCAAGTTCTCCATCTTCCAGGTCATGGCCCTGGCCGGCTCGCCGAACAACCTGAACGACATGGTGGCGTTCCCGAACCCGTGCTATCCGAACCGCGATTTCGCTCAGCGCGGCGATCCGTACGGCGACGGCCGGCCGGGCATCACGTTCCTGAACATTCCAACAGATATCGAGTTCATCAAAATCTACACCATCACCGGCGAACTCGTCCGCACGCTCGATCCGAACGATGCGAGCGAGTACGGCACGACCGGTGTCGCCACGCGGATGATCTGGGACCTGACCAACGACCACGGCCGGCCGGCGGCCAGCGGCGTCTACCTCTTCCACGCCAAGAGCGCGACGTCGAACAAGACCGGCAAAGTGGCGGTGGTGCGATGAAGGCCCGGCGTCTGACGATGCGCGTGTCGCTGGTGGCGGCGGTGGTCGCCGTGCTCGCGGCCGCGCAGTCTGCAGACGCGACCAGCTCCAAAGCCGGCACGCGGGCGTTCCAGTTCCTGAAACTCGGGCTGGGGTCGCGCGCCGTCGGCATGGGCGGCGCGTTTACGGCGCGGGCGGACGACGTGAGCGCATTGTACTGGAACCCGGCCGGGCTGCAGGAACTCAAACGCGCGGAGATTCTGGTGTCGCACCTGAAATTCATCGAGGACATCAATTACAGCGGGTTCGCCTACGCGCATCCGTTGCCGCGCCGGTTCGGCACGCTCGGGACGTACGTCACCGCCCTGACGATGGGCGACATCGACAAGACCATCGCCGTGAAGGGCGCGCCGTTTTTCCAGAAGGTCGGGACGTTCACCGCCAGCGACTATCTCTTCGGGCTGGGGTACGCGAACCGCTTTGGCCTCTGGGGCATGCCGATGCGATATGGATTCACGCTCAAGTTCTTCAAGGAAAAGATCGATGTGGAGAGCGCGACGGGGTTGGCGGTTGATTTCGGCCTCAAGTGGAAGTCACCGGACTTCCCGATTGACATCGCGTTTACGGCTGCGAACATCGGCCGCGCCTCGCCGTTCGATTTCGTCCGGGAGCGTCTGCCGGAGCGCTTTACGTTCGGCGTCAATTTCCGCCCGTTCCTTGGCCGGCTGAATGTCGCGACCGATCTGGTATTTCCGACCGACAATCAGCCATACTTCAACCTGGGGGTCGAGGGCTGGGTCGTGCATTTCCTCGCGTTCCGGGCCGGGTATACGGCGCGGCCGGACAACACGTCGGACGAGAAGGGCTACTCGGTCGGCATGGGCATCCGGATCGTGAGGCTGGTTGTCGATTACGCGTTCAAGCCCTACGACACCTTCGGCAGCGCGCACCAATTCTCGCTGCTGTTCAAGTTTTAGGAGCGGAGACGATGAAACTGAGATTTTGGAGGCACATATATATATATTTGTATGTATATATAATAGGGGGGATGCTCTTCCTTGGGGGCCAGGGTGCGGAGGCTGTCCTTGTGACGTTCAAGCATGCGGATGCGGGCGCCAAGAAGGTGACGGTGGCGGGGGAATTCAACAACTGGGACAAAACGGCGGATGAAATGCAGAAGAACCTGGCGGGCGAGTGGGTCCTTCAGAAGGACCTGAACCCCGGGCGGTATGAATACAAGTTCGTGGTGGACGGCAACGAGGACAAGGCCAACAAGGACAACCGGACGGTCAATGTCAAGGCGGACCAGACCCCGGCTGCGGCCGGAATGACGCTTCTGCCGGAATTGCCCGTGTCGGCCGTGCCGGCGTCCCTGCCGGAGCGTCCGACATCCCTGTCGGACGGTGGGCAGGGACGGCTGACATCCGTGTCGCCGCCGGTGGCGCCCGTTACGAAGGCGGAAATTCTGCCGGTGAAAGTTGTGATGCCGCCGGTTTCGAAGGTCGAAGTTCCCCGCGTCGCGCCGGTGATTGCGGCGGCCAAGGTGGAACAGCCGGCGGTTGCGCCGGTGATTGCGAAAGAGTCCCCCCATCCCAGCCTTCCCCCACAAGGGGGGAAGGGGTTGACGGCAGGCAGTCCGGCGTTGGGGGCGGCGAAGGGGATTGCGCGCCGAACGTCTTCGCCTGCTGTCCAACCTTCTCCTCGCGCGTCGCCGGGGATTCCGGCTGCGGCTGACCTCGGTCCCGTCATCGGCCCTGCGAAAGGTCTGGCGAGGCGCAAGGAGCCTCCGAAGATGATCGCGTCGGTGAAACCGGTCGCGCTCTCGCAGAAAGTCCCGGCGCCCGCGCCGGTTCCGCTGCCGGTTGCGCCAAAACAAAAAGCGCCGTCCGTGTCGCCGCCCCTGCCGGAGCGTCCGACATCCCTGTCGGACGGTGGGCAGGGACGGCTGACGTCCGTGTCGCCGCCCCGGCCTGACGTGCGGCTTCCGGAAGTTGCGCCCAAAGAAATCAGGGATCTTGTTCGCCGGGCCGCGTCTTTGGATTCCCCGGCCGGCCCGAGTTTTTCGGCGGCCGTCGCCGACAGCGCGGGGCTGGTGGACGTGCAATTTCGGTACAGGGATCCGAACGCGATTCTGGTGGGGGTCGGCGGTGAATTCAACCGGTGGGATTGGAAGGCCGCGCGGATGAAAAAGGGTCCGGACGGCGTCTGGACGATCAGGCTGCGGCTTTCGCCGGGCGAGTATGCGTACAAATTCGTCGTGGAAGGCGACTGGGTGGAAGATCCGGAAAACCCGCTGAAGAAGGCTGTGGACGGGACGCAAAACTCTCTCATTCGCGTTGGGATGGCTGTCGTTGTCGCTGAGTTACTGCCACCCGCGCCCGCGCCTGCGCCCACTCCCGTGAGTGTCACGCCTCGGCCGGAAACGGTCCCGACCGTGTTTTCTCACACCGACATGAAGGCGAAGAAGGTCACGCTGGCCGGGGAATTCAATCAGTGGAATCCGGCCGCGCTGGAGATGAAGAAGAGCGGCGCCGACGACGGGAAATGGGAAGTCGCCGTCGATCTCAAGCCCGGGCAATATGAATACAAATTCGTGGTGGACGGCGACTGGGACAAAGCCAACAAGGACAACCGCACGGTCACGGTGGCGGCGCCGGAAGGAGGCGCGGGTGTGGTCGCCGCCCCTGCCGGAGCGCCCGCGCCCACCACGGCCGCGCCCCACAGACCCGAAACGAAACAGGTGCGGGCTGCGGCCCAGGTTCCGGAGGTGACGTTCAAATACAAGGCGCCGGACGCGAAGAAGGTCGGGGTGGGCGGCGAGTTTAACAATTGGAAATGGGAGGACGGCTTGATGGATAAGGGATCGGACGGCGTCTGGACGCGGACCATGCGGCTCGATCCCGGCGAATACGCCTACAAGATTGTCGTCGACGGGGACTGGCGGTTGGACCCGGAGAATCCATTGAAAAAAGAGGTCGGCGGCAACAGCAACTCGTTGGCCCGCGTCACGGGCCCGACGCCCGCCGAACTCGCGAACAAGGACGGCCTGACGCCGGGCGTTCACATGCTGCCGAACGGCCAGGTGATGTTTGCGTATCAGGACATGTGGGCGGAACAGGTGTACCTGGCCGGGTCGTTCAACAACTGGGTTCCCGACGCCTGGCCCATGATGAAGCGGCCGGACGGTTTGTGGGTGTCGACCTTGAAGCTGAGGCCGGGAACATATACATACAAATATTACGTGGACGGTGTTGGAAAGCTGGACCCGGAGAACCCGGACCGGCTGGACGCCGGGTTCGGTCCGGATTCGATGATCAAGGTGGAAATTCTGAGGTTGAGGGACATCAAGGTGCCGTGGACGTTCCGGATCGAGGCCCCGAAGGCGCGCCGGGTGACATTGGCCGGCGATTTCAACAACTGGGACCCGAACGGCATCGAGCTTCGAAGAAAAGGCGGCGGCTGGTGGGAAACGATGGTAGATTTGCCGGTCGGCCGATATGAATACAAGTACGTGGAAGACGGAGACTGGAATTCGCTGAACCGGGACAAACCGGGAAACAAATGGAGTGTTGAGGTGAAATAAATGGCAGAGGTCGAGCTGACAAACGTCGTCAAGCAGTACGCGGCCGGAGTGAAGGCGGTCAAGGAAGTATCGTTGAAGATCAAGGACCGGGAATTCATGGTGTTGGTGGGTCCCTCCGGGTGCGGGAAATCCACCCTCCTGAGAATGGTCGCGGGCCTCGAGGAAGTGACGGCCGGCGAAGTCCGGATCGACGGCAAGGTGGTGAACCATCTGCCGCCGAAGGACCGCAACGTCGCCATGGTGTTTCAGGACTACGCCCTGTACCCGCACATGAGCGTCGAGGACAACCTTTCGTTCGGACTGCGGCTGAAGAAATATCCCAAAGACGAAATCGAAAAGCGCGTGGCGGAGGCCGCCGAGGTCCTTGAGATCAAGCACCTCCTCGAACGCTATCCCAAGCAGCTTTCCGGCGGGCAGCGCCAGCGCGTGGCGGTGGGCCGCGCGATCGTCCAGCGCCCGAAGGTCTTTCTGTTCGACGAGCCGCTGTCGAACCTGGACGCGAAGCTGCGCGTGCAGATGCGCGTGGAGCTGGCGCGGCTCCACAACCGGCTCCAGTCGACCATGATCTACGTGACGCACGACCAGACGGAGGCGATGACCCTGGGCGGCCGAATCACCGTCCTGCGGGACGGCGTCGTTCAGCAGGTCGACACGCCCATTCATCTGTACGAGGAGCCGGCGAACCAGTTTGTGGCCGGATTCATCGGCATGCCGCCCATGAATTTCATGAGGCTGTCGGTCCTCCAGGAAAACGGCCAGGTGCGGCTTCACGGCGGATCGTTCGATCTGCCGCTGCCGGCGGAAATTTCGGGCATTCTGCAAAAACGCCGCGCCGTCGGCCGCGACATCGTCATGGGCGTCCGGCCGGAGGACATCTACGACACGCTCTACACGCCGCAGCGGACGCTGAGCGACGCGATCCGGTGCGTCGTGGACGTCGTCGAGCCACTGGGGTCGGAGATATACGTGTATTTGCGGAACGGCAAGCACACGCTGACGGCGAGCATGGGACCGGAGACGAAGATCGAGCCCCAGCAGGAGATGAACATTGTGCTGGATTTCCGGAAGGTGAAATTTTTCGATCCCGAATCGGAGAAACGCATCGACGCCGCCGTTCCATGACCAACGCCCTCGTCCGGCTCGACGAAAATTTCCGCATCGACCGGCTCGTCCCCACCCTCGGGCTTCTGGCGGTCTCGGCCACGAGCCTCATCGTGGCGCCGATCTTCGCGGCCGGCTCGGAAATCGCCGCGCTGTCCCTCTTCGCCCTCACCGGCGTGTTTTTCATCCACCAGTTCGGCATCCGCGGCGGGCCGCTCGCGGTCGGGTTTCTCATCACGGCCACGCTCGTGGCCGTGATCGGCATCCCGATGGCCCGGGGCCTGACGCTGGCGGTGGGCGGCATCGTCGTCGCCGGTTTTATGGCGTTCTATTCGACGTGGATCCAGGACATCCATACCGGGCGGGATCACCGGCGGAGCGTCGCCGGCGATCTGGAGACGGCGGTGAGGATGTCGCACGAGGGCGAGGAGGAATTTGTGCAGAAAACCGAAAAACATGAGAAGCGACTCCAAACATGGACCTCGCTCGTCGGCGTCGTCCACGAGTGTTCGTCGACGCTGAAGTTCGACCAGTTGGCCGAGGCGGTCCTCGCGACGGTCGAGGCGCTCTTTCCGGAAGACCGCGCCAGCCTGTGGCTCAGCGCCGCGCCGCCCCGTGCGGACGCGCGGTCTGCGGCCGTCGTCCGGCCCGCATCTCAGCCGGCTTCCCAGGGCCGCCGGTACCAGCGCCGGACGTACGACCTCCTGGTTCCGTGCCCGGACGGTCTGGACCTGGTGGCGGGGCAGTCGCGGCAAAACATCCTGGTGGTGGACCGCGACAAGGACTCGCGGTTTCAGAGCGCCGAGAGCCGTTTTTCCGGCCGGTCGGCGCTCGTGTGTCCTCTGATTGAAGAGGGCAACATATACGGGAATCTTCGCGTGGTGTCGGAGCAACCGGAACGGTTCGATCATGACGACATGGTGATCCTGAGCCACATTGCCTCCGTCTTTTCGATGTCGGCCAGCAACGTCCGGCTGTATGAGCGGACGGAGGAACTGGCGCTGACCGACGGCCAGACCGGGTTGTACAAGCGGTATTATTACGAGAAGCGTTTTTCGGAGGAATGCAAGCGGGCTCTTCGGAAATCGAACAACCTGTCCGTGATCCTGGTCGACATCGATTTATTCAAGCGCGTCAACGACACCTATGGTCACTCGGTGGGGGATCGCGTGCTGCAGGCGGTCGGCCGCGTGATCCGCGAAGTCGACTGGGGCGGGCCGCTGCCCTGCCGATGGGGCGGCGAGGAATTTCTGGTGGCGCTCCCGGACGCCACGCGTCCCCAGGCGAAGGCTCGGGCGGAGGATATCGCCGGCAAAATCAAGGCCATCGCGTTTCAGGGCGAGCCCGCCGAGGGCGCGCCGAAGGGCGGCCCGGCGCCCACGTTTCGGGTGACCGTCAGCGTCGGCGTCGCGTCGTTTCCGGCCGACACCGGCGATCCGGAACAACTGTTCCAGATCAGCGACCGGCGCCTGTACCGCGCGAAAAATACCGGCCGGGACCAGGTGGTGGACCATGACTGAGCGCCGCGCGGCGCTGGTCATCGTCGTCGCATCGGCGGTTGTCGGGGCGGCGGGGATGGCGTGGCCGGCGAGATTTGGCGTCGACAAATACCATTTGGGCGTTCTGGCGGCGATGATCGCTCTCTTTGCCTTTGTGCGCGGCGCCCCCCGGCCCTTCGGGATGCCGGCGCGGCTGATGTCGGCGGCGCTGGTCGTTCTTCCGGCGGTTCGGGGTGGGATGTTCATTCACCAGATATGGATCGCGCTGGTCTGGTTTGGCCTCCTGGAATTCGGGTGTGCCGTGATCCGCCGGCAGTGGATGGATGGCTACCGGCACGAACTCGTCCGGCGGCGTCTGGAACGGCAGAACACCGAGTCCATGATCTCGCTGGAAGAAATGAAGAATCAATTCGATCGCGTTCAGGAGGAGATCACGCTGTTTCAGACGGTGTATGACCTCGCGACCCGGCAGACCGTGGGCATGGCCCGCGTCGACATCCTGGCCGCCGCGGGCCAGAGCCTGAAGGAGCTTGCGCGGCGGCGCGACTTGCAACTGAACGCCATGTGGCTCTGCCTCGCATCGGGCGAGGACATCGACCTGCGCAATCCGCGGGCGGCGGCGTCGATGGAGGACGCCTCGCGCGGCCGCGCCGTCAAGGAGAAAGTTCTCCGGCCGCGCGCCGCGCCGGAGGGGGCGGAACCTTCGGGTGTCATTCGCGAGGGCGCCTGGATCGCGCTCCCCGTCCGGTATCAGAACAGGTTGCTGGGCGGATTGTGCCTCGAGATCGAAGGCTGGCTCGTCACGATCCCGCTGTCGCCGCCGGACGTGAAACTCCTCGCCGTCACGGCGGACCTCCTCGGGCTTGCGGTCCAGAACAGTGTGCTCTACGAGCAGGTCAATCAGATGGCCATCACGGACCGCCTGACCGGACTCTATGTCCTCTGGTATTTCAAGGACCGCCTGAAGGACGAAGTGCACCGGTCCATGCGGAGTGGCCGGCCCCTGACGCTTCTGATGATGGACCTCGACCATTTCAAACAGGTGAACGACACGTACGGGCACCTCGCGGGTGACACCGTGCTGCGGGATGTCGCCGGCCGGATCAAATCAGTATTACGCGACGGGGACCTCGTGGCGAGATACGGCGGCGAGGAGATATCGGCGATTCTCCCGGAAACCGCCGCGTCCGACGCCGCGCGCGTGGCCGAGCGGATTCGGGGCGCGGTCGGCAAAACGCCGGTGAAGCTGGAGACCACAGCGCTGGCCGTGACCATCAGCATCGGCGTCAACGACCTGTCGCAGACCGTCCAGAGCGACGACCCGTCCCTGACGGCCGACCGGCTGATCAAGAGCGCGGACGAGGCGCTCTATTGCGCGAAACACGCGGGCCGAAACTGCGTGCGGGTCTTCCGGCCACAGGGAAATCCAGAGGCCCATCCGGCCGCGGCCGTTCCGGCGGGTCGGAGCTAGGCATGGACCGCAAGACGCGCGACACGATCGTTTCGTATGTGTTTCTCTCCCCGTTTCTGGTTGTCTTCGGCATTTTTCTCCTTTACCCCATCCTCTATTCTCTGCTCCTGAGTTTCCAGAAGAACACGATCTATTCCGATTTTTACAACGTGTTTGCGGACATGAAATTCGTCGGATTCGGAAATTATGCGGCGCTCCTCGGCGACCCCGAATTCTGGTGGTCGCTCCTCCTCACGTTTTATTACGCCTTTCTGACGATCCCCGCCTTCATCGCGCTGTCGCTTCTTCTGGCCCTCCTCCTGAACAACCGACTGCCGGGCCGGGGATTTTTCCGCAGCGCGTTTTTCCTGCCGAACGTCCTCGACATGCTGGTGGTCGGCGTCATCTGGACGTTGATCTACGCGCCGACGTACGGCCTCCTGTCGGTCCTGGGCCGCGCGCTGAAGATCGACGTGCTGGCTGAGTCGGCGCTCATGTCGGAACCGTGGACCGCCCTGCCGGCCGTGGCGTTCGCGATGGTGCTGAAGGGATCCGGCTTTGGGATGATTCTGTATCTGACCGCGATCCAGAACATTCCCACATCCATCTATGAGGCCGCCGAATTCGACGGCGCCGGCTGGTGGGACAAACTCCGGCACATCACGTGGCCGCTCGTGAAACCCATCACGCTCTTTCTCATCGTCACCGGCATCCTCGGCGCGCTGAACGCGTTCACCGAAATATATGCGATGACCAGCCGCGGCGGGCCGAACGTTTCGGTCATGGGCAACACGGTGGGCGCGAGCCGCATTTCCGGTTTTTACCTCTACCTGCAGTTCGAGGACGGCCAGTATGGCTATGCGGCCGCCGTGTCCTACGTGCTTTTGGTGGTCGCGATCACCGTGTCGATCATCAACGTGAAAATATTCCAGCCGAAGAGGATCAAATAAGATGCGCTCGTGGTCGGATTGGGTGTTCTTGATTCTGAGGAATCTCCTTCTCTACGTCGCGCTGACCGTGGGGTCGCTGGTCGTGCTGATGCCGCTGTTCTGGATGCTGCTCACGGCCTTCAAGGAACAGGGGACGGCGCTCAAGAACGAGTTTCTGCCGGAACTGCGGCGAACGACGGGACCGGCGGCGCTGGCGCCGGGCGAAATCGCGGGCGCGTTTCAGGCCCACACGTTTTTTCACACCGCGCCTGGCGCCGAACGCGTTACCGTCGCGGGCACGTTCAACGGCTGGAACGCGGGCGCGGAGGCGCTGACGACCACCGGCGGCGGCGTGTTTCAGAAGACGCTGCGCCTGCCGGTGGGCAAACACGAATACAAATTCGTGGTGGACGGCCAGTGGATGGATGGGCCCAACCAGGCGCTGGACATCCCGCCGTCGGCGGACCGGACCGAATACGAGGGCGGGCGCGTCCGGTTCGTCTACCAGGACCCCGCCGCGATCGCGGTGACGGCGCTGGTCGATG
The DNA here is from genome assembly GCA_001784175.1 of Candidatus Lindowbacteria bacterium RIFCSPLOWO2_12_FULL_62_27. Taxonomy (GTDB): domain Bacteria; phylum Lindowbacteria; class 2-12-FULL-62-27; order 2-12-FULL-62-27; family 2-12-FULL-62-27; genus 2-12-FULL-62-27. Next base: position 7,667 of record MFPR01000021.1, on the reverse strand, counting down.
ACAAGGAAATTCCGCTGGTCAAAGACGCTGAGAGCCGCTGGTCCGCGGAGATGCTGGCGGCTGGCGGCGGGAACGTCACGTACCGGTTTTCCGTAAGAAACTCGTTCTGGGCGGGCCTGAAGTCGATCTATACTTTGGGCAATTTCGCGGCGATCGCCGGGTCGCCCGATTTCCCGTTCGGCCGGTTTTTCATCAACAGCATGGTGGTGGGGACCGTGAGCGGCCTCTTGACGGTCATCCTCTGCACGCTGGCGGGTTACGTGTTCGCGGTGAAGGATTTCTTATGGAAGGACAAGCTTTTTTATCTCCTGTTGTCCGTCATGATGGTGCCGGGGATGATCTTTTTCGTCCCGCAGTTCGCGCTGGTCAACATCATCGGCAAGATGCCGCTGTTCGGCACGACGCTTCAGGAAATGCGGATCTTCGGCATCAACACCTATCTCGGCATGATCGTGCCGCACCTCGCCAACGTCTTCGGGATATTCCTCATGCGGCAGTACATCGAAACCATCCCGCACTCGCTCTTCGAGGCCGCCCGGATGGACGGCGCGAACGAGTATCACGAGCTGACCAAAATCGTCATCCCGCTGTCGATGCCGATCATGGTCACCCTCTTTTTGCTGACCTTCCTCGGCCAGTGGTCCAATTTCCTCTGGCAGCTCGTCGTCAACACGCCCGACAGCGCCCTCCGGACCCTGCCGGTCGGCCTGGCGCTCTTCAAGGGCCAGTACCTGACACAGTGGGAACTGCAGATGGCCGGCGCGTGTTTCTCGATCGTCCCTGTCGCCGTCCTCTTCGTGTTCGCGCAGAGATATTTCATTGAAGGGATGACCCAGGGGGCGGTGAAAGGATGAAAATATTTGTTTCGTCGCTCCTCGTCTGTCTGTGTTTGACAGGCTGTGGCCGTTCCCCATCCGTCTCCGACGACGCTGTGACCCTGACGGTCTGGGAAACCTACAACACGGAAGAGCACAACGTGTTCGTCAAACTCACGGAGGATTTCGTGCCGATTGCGGAAAAAGAGTTCGGCGTCAAAGTCCGCCTGAACATCCAGCGCGTGCCCTTCGACGGGTTTTTGTCCAAACTCAAAACCGCCGCCCTCACCCACACGACGCCCGACATCGCCCGCGTCGACATCGGCGACATGCCGACCCTCGCCTACGGCAAGGCGCTCCTGGCGCTCGACAAAGCGGACGGCTTCGAAGGGCCGGACTTGGAAACGTTCAAGAACAAATTTGTGCAAGCCGCGATCGGATCGAATCTCCTCACCATCGGCAACGTGACGCACCTGTACGGAATCCCGGACCAGACCACGTGCGTCGCGCTCTACTGGAACCGCGAAGTGTTCAGGAAAAAGGCGCAGAAGCTGGCCGCGGCGGGATTGAACCCGCTGGAGCCGCCGAAAACATGGGACGATTTCATTCGATATGGCCGTGCGCTGACCGACACGGCTCAGCAGGAGTACGGATTCGGGATGGACAATTCCCTGTGGTGGACCATGCCCTTTTACAACACCTACGCGGCGCCGATTATCGAACTGGTGCGGGGCGTCTGGAAATACCGGCTGGCGGAGGACTCGGGCGTCGCGGCGCTGCAACTGAAAGTGGATTTGTACGAGAAACACCAGCTCGAAGCGGGCGCTTGGAAACCGGGCGCCATCGGCGCGGACCAGGGATTCATGAACGGCAAGTATGCCATGATTCTCAGCGGCCCCTGGCGCCTCGAAACCTTCCGGCAGTCGGGCGTCGATTATGGCGTGGCCCTCATCCCGGCCGGCCCCGCGGGCACATCGACCAATGTCGGCGGCACAAACATGGTGATTTTCCGCAAGACCAAACATCCCAAACTGGCGCTCGCCTTTTTGAATTACGTCTCATCCAACGACCATCAGATCCGCTGGTCGAAGACGCTGAACCAGATCCCGGTGCGCCTCGAAGCGATCCGGAGGGTGTCCCCGGAGGCGCACCCGTACCTTCGCACCTTCATGGAACAGATGCAGACGGCCAGGCCGCGGCCCAACATCCCCAACTATTTCATGCTCGAAACCATCGTCAACGCCGAAATGGAGCTGGCCCTGAAAGGCGCCAAACCGGTCCCGGCCGCCCTCCGGGACGCGGGCAAGCTGGTCGAAAGGAAAATCCTGGCGCAGTTGAACGTCCTTCGACCCTCGTAAGGGCGCGCAAGGGGACAAGGGCGGCAGAGGGGGGACAGGGTGACAGGGCGGCAAGGGGGGGCGCGGCGAACTGGAATCGTGTTCCTGCTTTTAGACGTGGTCATTTGTTTACTTCCTCTTGAGGCTTCCGCCCGGATTGTCAAAATGGAGACCTTCTATAAATTTCAAACCGACATCAACCAGGAGGCGGGCGCTTTTTCGCCCAACATACAGGCCGAAGGCGTGCCGAACTGGGGCGCCCAGAGTTATTTTGAGGGCAAGCTTTTTTCCGACCCGTCGCCCGGAGTGTCCATCTTCGCCAAGATGCGTCTGAACTCGAAAAATACCGGCGACGATCTTCTGCGGTATGCGGAAGGCCACGTCAGTTTTAGAAAAGAAGCCGGCGGGAAGAAGGCGGAATGGCTGCTGTTTGAAAACCAGGGGCGGTTCAGTCTGGGCGAGCCTCTGCTGGGTATTACGCAGCAGAAATCCGACTTGCGCGGCACTCGGCTGGATATTTCCGGCTGGGACGCATGGATGCATCTTTATCAGGCCCGCTTTCTTTTCGAGAATTCGGACGTTTATGCGTTCCGGACCGGCCGGAATTTTTTTAAGAAAGAGAACAAGCATCGCCTGATGCTGGGAACGACCTCCAACTTCAAAGGCTGGTCCAACGGATACAATCGGGTGCATGCCGTGGATGTGACCCTGCGTTTCGGCGACGCCGAATGGGTCACCGCCGGGTCCGCTTCCTCCACGACCAATGCGACCACGGGACCGGAGACGCTGTTTGAAACTGAGCTGAAAAATCTCTATGCGAAGACGGAGCGATGGGGCGGTCTAAGGGTGAGTTCGAAATTCAGGAACTGGGCGAGCGGATATGAAAATTATCTCGGCCACAACCCGCAAAATAGGGAGATCGGCGTCAAAAACGAAATTGCGTACGAAGTTCCCGCAAAATTTGTCAACGTCACGTATGAACAGGACATCAAGCGGGAAACCCGGCTCAACATTCTGAACCGGCCAGAACGGCGGACCACCTATCGGAAGGGCGAGGTTTACTCGGAATTCAAGAAGGGGTACAAGGCCAAGTTTTATTACGAAGTGTCGAACGATCCGTGGAATAACGATCTTCGAAAACCCGGGATGTTCATGCAATTGGAATCGCTCGCGAAAAACAACGAATTCAAGGCACATATCCGAGTGACGGACATGAGCAACCGGTACAGAAAGAATTTGTTCGGCATTCAAAACACCTTCAATTTCATCACGGACGAGGACCGGGAAAAAAAGAAGAACAGATTTGCTCTCAAGTTTATTCTACGCGTCCTTCACGCCTTCGAATATCAGCCGGACCTCAGCCGAACCAGCCTCTATGGCCAGCTCTGGTTCGCCTTCGGGGGGATCAACAATCTGATTCTTGCTTATGGAAACCAGGATCACGGAAACGATGATCTGACCCGGGACGGATCTTTTGCCGACAACTCCGTCAATACGGACCGCATCGCCGTTTTGAAGCTCGAAATGGAGTTCAGATGAACCTTTTCCTTGGGGTCTGCTTGTGCTTGATCGGCGCTTTGGCGCCTGTAACGGGATGGGCGTCGCCCCTTCCGCCCGAGATGACAGAATATGGCGTTCTGTTTCAATTCGAGGACGCGCTCGCCGAGAAGGTCCATTTGGCCGGCGAGTTCAATGGATGGAACGATAAGTCTCTGCCCATGGAAAAAAAAGACGGAAAGTTTGAAATCGTGTTGCCGCTGCCGGTGGGGACCTATAAGTACAAGTACGTGATCGACGGCAGCTTTATGACCGGAGACGATCTCAAGGTGACGCTGGTCCGGCGAGACGGGAAGCTGTACATTTATCCGCGGCAGCCGTACCTGCGATTTCCCAATGTTTCGAAAATCGACATGGACGGCTATTTTCTCTTCTTTAATCTGCTCACGGACGACGTGGACGGGCCGGGTGGGAGGATCCGCTCGGAGTCGCCCAGAAACGACCTCGATTTGAACTTTGACATCCGGCCGAGTTTTATGGATTTCCTGAAAGTCTGGATGCAGCTCAATGTAAATACGGCGTCCGCGGACCGGTTCAATCTGGACGAAGCCTACATGGAATTGTCTCTCGGCGACAACACCCGGTCGCTGGTGGTCCGCCCCTTCGAGACACACTGGCTGATCGACTTTGACGATCCCCTTCGACTGCTGGATGAACACAACTATATTTTTGACGACAACATTTACCTGACGGGTGAAGCGCGGCCCTTCTATCATCGGTATGGCCGGTATGCCACGGGATTCAGTTTCGATCTCAAGCGGGACCCCTGGCAAGGATATGCTTTTTTTTCCAACAAGGTCCGTCTGGATCAGAGCCCGATCGACGAAGATGTGTGGGGGTTTCGGCTGAAACGCGGCGGCAAACGGCTTTCATGGGGGATCAGCTACGTTCAGTGGCAGATAGAGAACGGGATCAAGGCGAGTGGGACCTTTTCAAATGAAGTGAAAACGGTCACCGACCTGGGGCCCGGATCCATCGAATATCCCGCAGGGTCCAGCTCATACTATCACATGGACGTGCTTCGCCAGGTGAAACCGGGCGGCCAGAACAGAAGTATCCGCACCGCCATGGATTTCACGTTTACCTTTGGCCGCTTGAAATTAATGACGGAAGTCCTCGTGACTCAGAACGACGCTGCCGCTTTGGTCTATTCAACCGGGTTTCAGCGCCGGGTCTTCGTCTTCGCGTATGGCCAGCCCGTTACTTCGGGCGCCGGCGCCGCGGGTCAGGAGAGAGTGTTCGGAGATCAATCAGACGGGCTTTCACTGATGACAGGAGCGGTGGTGGAGGGCCGAACCTGGGCCAGCGAATTGAATTTAAAATTGCATAATTATCGGGCCACGACGTTTAGCTTCACAACGGCGCCGGTGTCATCGGACAGTCAGTTGGTTCGGGTATCCCCGGACTGGATGGAGGTCACGCACCGGCTGTTGCTGAATCGCCGGCCGGACCGAAAATGGGGATTCGAGCTTGAGAGCCGGTATGTCAAACGGTCGGATCTCAAACAAGGAAATATCTTCTACCGTGAGCGGTTGGGCGCGCCTCACTACCAGTTTTCAGATGTCGCTTGGGCGAAAAGGACGCTTGCGGAGCGTATTTACGTGGAGTGGCGGTTGACCCGTGCGGTCACCTGGCATAACAAATTGGACTGGATGGACCTGACCAGTTTCAAGCGATTCGGGACCCTGGATGAATCATTTGAAACAAGAATCGGATCGTCGCGGTTGAACTGGAAATTGGGCAGCCGCTGGAATCTTGATTTGGGGATGCGGTACTTCTATGTGAGTTATGACGCTGAATCTACTCCCCTGAAAACAGGATTTTCTGATGAGATGATCAAACCATTTGCGGGCATCAAATACGAATGGTCAAAACTCTTCCATATTCGCCTGTGGTATGGACTGGATCCTTACATCGATGAGGACAAGAGAATCGGCGCGGCGTGGCGGGTGCATGATTTCTATAAACGGGGGGCGGAGGCGATTGCCAACGTCGGCGCCGACGTTGGATTTGGGCTTGGCACATTGGCCAATATGGGTGAAGCTGCGGCAAGACTTGACGTAGAATCCATTATCGCGCTCCAGGCGGAGCTCAGGTTCTGATGGATATTAGTAACAGGTCGCAATTCATCGTACTCGCGGCCGCTTGCACGTTACTTGCTGCGGCTTCCGCCACCGCCGGCGAACGGTCCAGCGGCGCCGATTTTCTGCGGATCGAGCCAAGCGCGCGGGCGGTGGCGATGGGCGGAGGATTTGGCGCGCTGGTGGACGACGTGCACGGGCTCTACTACAACCCCGCGGGACTGGCGACGGTCGGCCGGACGCAGATGACGGCCACGCACACCGAGTGGTTGAGCGGCATGCAAAACGAATTCTTCGGCTTTGCGTTTCCCGCGGGTCCGCTCGCGTGGGGGTTCAGCGGAGCGTATCTTCATGCGGAAGAAACCGAGCGCGACAACGTGGGCCGGCCGTTGAGCACCTTCGTGGTCGGCGACGGCGTTCTGACGACCGGAATTGGACTGCGGCTGACGGGCCGTCATCACTTGGGCTTCAACGTGAAATACTTGAACCGGACACTGTACCATCGGTCGGCGAACGGCTACGCGGGGGATTTCGGATATCAGTGCCGACTGCAGACCGGGCACGGGAATCTGTGGCGGTTTGGCGTCGTGCTCAAAAATGTCGGGCCGGACATGGGGTTCGTTCAGAAGGAAAAGCTGCCGACGGAATTGGAAGCGGCGATGGCGTTTCAACCGTCCATCGGCTATCGGCGTCTTGTGACATTCAATTTCTCCCTGAAACACGGAAACGTTCAGGACGGGATGACGGCCACGTTCGGTTTGGAGGCGACCCTCTTGAGCCGGTTTCACGTGCGCGGAGGCTATGCGTATACGCCGGACGGAGACGAGAAATTGCGGGTTGGATTCGGCGTCGACCTTTTTGAGGCGGGGCGCGTGGATTTTGCGGCGCTCCGGATCGGGCACTTCAGCTCAAGCCTTTTTCTTTCGCTGACCTTGCAGATGGAGGGGAAAGAGGGAAAAGTGGAATGATGAGCGCGAGAACCGCAATGAGGGGCATGTCGATTCTGTTGGTCATGGCGGGATGCGCCCTCCTCGGCGACCGGCCGCCTCCGCCGCAGGCCGTCGAGACGGGCATGCTGTTGCAGTATTTCAATCCGGTGGCCTTTAGTGTTCAAGTGGCCGGCACGTTCAACGATTGGAAAACTTCGCCGGACGAAAAAAGGATATTCATGAAAAAATTAGGCGATGGCAAATGGAGTGTGATTATCCCCTTTCGGGAATTCAGCGGCGGCAGCCAAGTTTATCTTCAACACGGCCAACGGTATCAGTACAAATTCGTGATCGACGGCGTCGATTGGAAAAAAGACGAGGGCAACCCCCGGACCGACGTCGAGGGCACCGAAACGAATTCTCTCCTGATTGTGCCGTGACGTGGACACCCCGGGGGCCGGGTATTGACTATCGTGACTTATTTGATTTGAGCAAAAGTCAATTAAGTCAATACCCGGCCCCGTTTGCCGGCCACCCGTTGCGCCTGAACTTGGCCGGATCGATTTCGTGGCGCCGGATTCGCAAACGCGGATGTTGAACGCCACCCCCCACAGAGGGAAATTGAGGCCAAAGCTTTACAACGTAAAGCATATGCTATACAATTGGACATGAATGCGTGCTCCCTACAATGAATTCGAGTGGGACAAAAATAACTCTGGTAAGAACCTTAAACTACACGGGATTTCTGACACGGAGATCGAACAGGTTTTTGAAAATCCAAATATCGTCATCCCGCATAAAGAATATGAGGATCGGAGAATCGTATTGGGTATGACAAACGGGGGTAAATTTTTATGCCTCTTCCGGTTTTCCTGTGGGTGAATTTTCGAGGTTGTGAGTCATAATCATCTGGTGCAAGGTGAGATGAGACTGCCAACGGCATCGGAA
>MFPR01000020.1 GCA_001784175.1 Candidatus Lindowbacteria bacterium RIFCSPLOWO2_12_FULL_62_27 | reverse complement strand
GGCGGAAGCGTCGATTCTGCAAAGCCCGCAGACGCTGGAAATCCCTCTCCCGCTTCCAAACGTCGTGAAATTATCTTAGCGGGCATGAGTTTTAAATACACGTGAAATCCTTCAATCAGTGTCGAATAGTGCTTCCAAATATCCGTCACCTGCCGGTCCCTGTCGTATTTCACAAGCAGCCCGAGTCCCGCAAGTACCCGTTTGTCCAGGATGGGCGTCAGCCGCGGAAAATAAAAATGGAGGAGAGCCGCCATGTAGACGCATTTGAACCCATCGATGGCGCTCGGGTCCCGCGTTGAGAGCATGATGAATTCTTGCGCGCGGGTTTTGAGAACCCCGAGTTCCTCTTTGTTCAGGTCGCTGATCGCCCTCCCGCCAAACGTTGCTTCCAAACTCTTCATCGCGGCGGCATAGACAACCAGCTTGTCCTGAATCGTTGCCTCCGTCTCATGGATGGCGGCGTTTCCTCCTTTGAAATTGGTTACGTACAGAAGATCTGCCGGCGTCAATTCAAACCGGTCCGTCTTCCGGGCGATATACGCGAGGTAATTCTGATAACTTGCGTCCGCCTTCTCCCACATCGTCGCATCGAGGCTCATCTTCACTCCACCTCCTTCCAACTTGAATAAACGATGATTTCAGGTGAATTTCCATTATTTCTCCGGCAATGACAAACCGGAAAAACGCGGAAATCCCGCGTTTATCCTGATCAGACGCTTTCTGAAACAAAATACCCAAAGGGGGTGTGACAGATGTTGCGATTTCTGTTTTGGCCATTCAAGGAATTCCTCCGGTTCTTCGCGGTGCTGTGGATCCTCGTGACATTCACGTCCATCGGCAACTACGTCGACGGCCGCAGCCTGGCATTTCTCGTGATCGAAAAGGCCGTCCATGGCTGGAACCAGGCGCGGCTCTACGTCGCCGAGGCCTCTGCGCGAGTAAGCACTCCCAGGTTGGAGACCATCCGTCTTGAGTCGCTGGCCATCGGTGACATCGACACATCGGCCGTGTCGGACAAAGGGGGCATGCAATATGTCTCTCCATGACGCATCCGGCGACGACAACAGCCGGCCGGCCGACGGCGGCCGCGTCCCCGACACTCGCAGGCCATTCTTCGTCATCCTCCACAACGACGATCGCCACTCGTTCGACGAGGTGATCGCCGCCATCTCGCTCGAATGCCGCCTGCCTCCGGTCTTCGGGTTCAACGTCGCCATGTCAACCCACTTCGCCGGCCTCTCCGTCGTCTACGGCGGCCCCGTCAACCGCGCCCGCAAAATCTACCGCACCCTCCGCATCGCCGGTTTTAGGGTAAGCGTGGTCGACCTGACGCACTATCATGATCTGATCAGGCGCCTGATGAAGACAAAGCCCACCGAGTCGTGACATCTACCCTCCCGCGCGATATTTTTAAACTCCACTATGATGAACGAGCACACGCGGCGCCCGTGGTGGCGGGCGTATGGGAAGATGTTCGGGCAATTGAGGCCGTCGAACATCTGCCGAGCGGGATCACCTATGGGGATCCGAAGCTGGCCCCCGAGCCTGCAAAAATTAATGTCGGCGATGAAATCCCGCCAGAATTATACAACCGAGTGGCCAATGCCCTGGCATCCGTATATATTGGAAACAAGCCCATACACGTGTGAAACAGATATTGTGCCTTGATGACGACCGCGACACGTTGAAAATATACCGCGCGATCATCGAAGATGCCGGCTATGAATTCGTTGGAACGACGGACGAGGACGAAGCGCTGTCGATCCTCCGGCGCCGGACCGTCCATCTGTTCATTCAAGATGTCATGCGTTCGGGGGGAATCGGCGGGGTGAAATTCCTGTCGATGCTGAAATCTAAAAAAGCATTGCGCCGGATTTCTGTGATGATGATTTCAGCCCAACCCAGGGAAACAACAGCCGGACAGTTGAAACATGAAGGGATGAATATCAAGCGGGATCTGGCCGGGTATTTTAAAAAACCATTCGTCATCAGGGACTTTTTGGATTTGGTTCACCAGATTCTCGGTGAACGGCAAAAGGCCCCCGGGGTGGGTGGGGACGGATACTAACATTTTAACATTTGCTTTTTGCCGTCGCCGTCGACAGACTTCATCCACGACTTCTACCGCAAGATGCTGAACCTCATTCTGAACATTACAGAAGCTTTCGCAGTTTTTCCAACTGCCGGTCGCCGGTGCGGAAGTGGCGGATGGCTTTGATAAATTTTTTGCTGTCTTCCGATTCGATGCAGTGGTCGGCAAGGCGCTCGTAGTCTTGGCTGAGTTTTGTCAGCGCGGCGTGCAGGACATTGGCGCCCGCAAGGTCACCGCGATAGACAGCGGCGAACTGCAGGGTATGGGCGGCGATGGCCACGTTCGTCGCGCTGACATGGGACTTCCCCGGAACCCGCTCCAGGATCCGGATGACCTCGCTAAACGTGTGGACGTCGTCGTTTTTCAAAATCACGTAATACCGGCTTTCGCCGTTACCATTGTCGGACATGCCAAGACCTCCCAGTATTAACCGAACTTACGCACCAAACGGCCAAAAATAGAATTTTTGACGCTCGTTTTTCTATTTTCCCTCTGAGAATTTTCCAAAAAGGCTGAAAAAGCGATGTAGTACAGACCTACCTTCTTGCCGAGCCGGAAAAATGTGGCAATGTGTATACGATGTTTCTGAAGACGCATTCGCGATTCAAGGACGGCAAGGATCACGCCTACTATTCGATCTGCGAGACGGTGCGGACGGACCGAGGGCCGCGTCACCGGACGGTCTGCTATCTGGGTGAGATCAACGGGACTGGCAAATCCAAATGGCAAAAAACGATCGAAGTGATCGATGGCCGCGGAGAGAGCCGGGAGCTTTCTCTGTTTGGAGACGATGCGGCGGAGGTTCCAAAGGAGTCGAACGTGGCCCGGGTGCGGCTGAATGAGGTGTACTGGGAGCGGCCGCGGGATTACGGGGACGTGTACGCGGGATGGATGTTATGGCGGAGACTGGGACTGGATCGGTTTTACGCCCAGCGTCTGGACGGACTGGACGCGGATGTGCCGTGGAGTCGGATCGCGGCGGTACTGGCGATCAACCGGTTGTGCGGGCCGGGCAGCGAATTGAGGATTGAACAGACCTGGTATCGGCAGACGGCCTTGGACGACATACTGGAGGTGGCGGAAGAGAAGATCAACACGGACCGGTTGTATCGATGTCTGGATCTGATGCACGAACACAAGGAGGCGCTGGAGACGTTTCTGAAAAAGCGGTATGGGGAGTTGTTCGGGATCACGTATGACCTGTTGCTGTACGACCTGACGAGCACATATTTTGAGGGAGCTGCTGCGGGCAATCCACAGGCCCAGCGAGGATACTCGCGGGATCATCGGTCGGATTGCAAGCAAGTGGTGGTGGCGCTGGTTGTGAGTGCGGAGGGGTTTCCGCTGGCGTACGAAGTGTTCGACGGGAACCGGCGGGACGTGACGACGCTGAAAGAGATTTTGAATGCGGTCGAGCGCAGATACGGCCGCGCGCGTCGGATCTGGGTGTTTGATCGGGGAGTGACATCGGAGAAGAATCTGAGGATGCTGCGTCGGCGGAAGATGCCGTATGTGGTTGGGGTGAGGCGGTCGGAGATGAAGGCGTTGGAGACGGAACTGCTGTCGAAGAGTTGGGAGAAGGTGAGGGAGGAGGTGGAGGTATTGCGGGTGCCGCGCGTGAAGCGGCATGAGACGTTTGTCGTGGCGCGGTCGACGGGGAGGAGGGAGAAAGAGAGCGCGATGCGGCGACGTGTAATGAAGGCGATGGAGAAGGGATTGGATGGACTGCGGCGGCGAGTCGAGAAAGGGCAGATCAAGGAGACGAAAAAAATTCATGTGGCGGTGGGCCGTCTGTTGGGACGGTATCCAAGTGCGGGCAAATTTTATCGGTGGGAACTGAAGGGACGACATCAAAAGACGATGAGATGGTGGCATCACGCCGAACGCCTGAAATGGGCAGAACTGACGGACGGGACGTACCTGCTGCGAACCTTCAACCTCGGCGAACTGGACGCCGGCAAGGTTTGGGAAATGTATATCCAGTTGACGGAGGCCGAGGCGGCATTCCGGGCGATCAAAGGGGATTTATCCGTGCGACCGATTTGGCATCACGATAAAAAACGGGTGCAGGCCCACATTCTTGTGGCGTTCCTCGGCTACGCGTTGTGGGTGACGCTCAAACACCAACTGAAAAACTCGGGCGTTCTGTTTGATCAGGACTACGATGTCTCTCCGGCAAAAGCGTTGCGAATTCTGTCCCAAATCAAAAGCGGGGATATTATGCTTCCGACAACAGACGGGAAATTACTGCGACTGCGAAGGGTGAGCCGCCCGGATGAACAGCAACGAAGACTCCTCGCCCATCTACGAATCCCTCTCCAGGAAAAAGTGAGGCCGGATTGCCAAATGTAGTACAGACCTGACCCGAAAAATCGCTCTACGGCCTATTTACGCGCGTTTTCGCCACTTTCGTGCGTAAGTCCGGTTAAACGGGGACACGGCCGAAAAAACGGGAAAAAAACGGGAACGGTTCCAATTTATATGCCGCAGAATCAAGGGACTGAACCCTGATTCTTGAGTTATCGCCGGTCGGTCCTGCCGGAGCCGCCCCGGCGACGAGGGTGACGCCTTCGTTTTTCCGGCCGAAAATCCGCGTCGGACCGCAGGAACGGGAATATGCGCTTGAATTTCAACCCGCCGCCGGGTATTCTTTATTCATGACGGTCAAGCAGAAAGTCATCAAAGCGGTCAGGAGTCTTCCGGATGACGCCTCCTACGAAGACGCGATGGAGAGGCTGTTGTTTCTTGCCAAGATTGAAAAGGGCATCCGGCAGGCTGACGCGCGTCAAACAGTTTCAGACGAGAAGATCCGGCAAAAGATGAAGCGATGGTTGAAGTAAGATGGACACTTCAGGCGGCGCAAGACCTCGAGTCCATCGTCAAATTCATCGCCAGGGACTCCTCCCACTACGCGCGCCTCTTCGCCGTTGACACCTTCCGCGCCATCGATCGAATCACCCTGTTTCCCGAATCCGGTCGAATCGTTCCCGAGATCGGCGATCCCGTAATTCGCGAGGCCATTATAGGCAGTTATCGGCTCGTTTACAGGCTCAAAGACAAGTGCGTGGAGATACTCACCGTTTTCCACGGTGCGCGGCAGTTTGACCCGTCGAGACTGACGTGAAAAAAAGGGGGGACGGTTCCAATTTATATGCCGCAGAATCAAGGGACTGAACCCTGATTCTTGAGTTATCGCCGGTCGGTCCTGCCGGAGCCGACACGGCGGCGATAGGCCAAGGCCGATAGCGCCACCGCGACGAGAGTGACGCCTTGGTTTTTCCGGCGTGAATGGTTAATCGAACGACATACCAAAAAGCAGATGTGCGGTCAGGAGCGCACGGCGGGCATCGCGGCCGCGCGCGACAGAACGGAGTTGAACATGTGCGCCGGGACGCGCGCGTCGTAGAGGTTCACGATGGCGTGGGCGAGGTCGGTCACGTAGAAACGCGCGTCGACTTTCGCGCCGCGTTTGAAGTTTACGCCGCAGGCGAAGACCGGCACGTGCGTGACGGCTTCCATCGTCCAGGTGCCGATGGAATGCCGGCCGTTGTCGGTCATGCCGTGATCGGCGACGCAGATCAGGTTGTAATGGCCGCGCGTGATTTTTTCGAGCCACCCGCGCAGGCGGCCCAGCCGCGTGTCGGTGCGCTTGATGGCCCAGATGTAGGGGGATTCCCAGGAGTAGATGTTCCGGTGCGCGTCCCGGCACACGTGCGCGTACTCGTCCGTTTCGACCGTGTAGAGATAGACAAAATCGACCTTGGGGAGAATCCTGCACGCGCAGTCGAACCGGACGTCGTCCGACTGGTAATTGTGCTCTTTGTCGTAGAGGTTGTCGAAGTTGAACCGCGCGCCCCGCCCGTCCCACGGATTGGTGCCGACCGAGGCCGTCCTGAATCCGAGATACTCGAGGCGCTGGAAAATCGTGTAATTCTGCGTGTAGTGCTGGTGGCCGGTCAGGATTTTCTGCGTGATGTGGTTGGTCAGGAACGGTTCGAGCGTGTAAACGTTCCGCCAGAGCACACCGTCGTTGAGGATGCCCCGCATGTTCGGCAGGCCGACCCAGTCGTTGACTTTGAAGAGGGCGTCGTACCGGACGCCGTCAATCAGCACGAGAACGGTTTTGGCGGCCACGGGAATCTACAAGAGATGGATGTACCGGAACAGTTCCTCCCAGATTTGGGGCGCGCGGAGGATCTGGATGCCGAACCGCGCGCAGATCGACTCCATTTCGGCGTTGTCGTCTACGAACGACACCGCCTCATGGGCATGCTCGATGATCCTGGAAAGAATCTCTGTCTTGAACTCCGTTGATGTCCGCCGGTCCCCGTCCGGTCTCAGGTACAGCTTGGTCGGCGCCGGCAGGCCCTGCTCGGCCAGCCAGGCGCGGCTGATCGACCGGAACCGCTCCTCGCGCCCGGACAAAAGAATCATGGGGTGTCGCACGGTGAGGCGCGTCAGGACCTCCCGGGCATACGGGAACACGCGGTCCTGGGAAATCAGGTCCGGCCGAAGGAAATAGTCCCAGTCGAATGTCCCGTCCGCCAGGAGCCTTCGGCGGTGCGCGTTGTCGGCGATCGTTCCGTCAATGTTGCAGATCAGCATCTACGCCTCAGAGTGCATGGCGCAGGCGCAAAATTCAAGCAGGACCCGGCAACTCGATTTCGGATGAAGAAACAGTATCTGCTTGCCCCGCGTCCCCGGCCGGATCCCGCCCAGAACCTCGAGGCCGCGGGACTTGATCGACCGCTCAACCTCGCGCAGGTCATCGACCTCGAACGCCACGTGGTGCAGGCCGGCCCCACGGTCCGAGAGGAATTTGGAAATCGGGCTGTCGGCGTGGGTCGGCTGAAGAAGTTCGATGTGGAATCCGCCCGCGTTGAAAAATGCCGTCTCGACGCCCTCCGTTGGAAACGACTCGCGGCGTTCCAGGAAAAATCCGAGTTTCTCATAGGCGCGGACCGCCTCGTTCAAATCCGGGACCGCCACCGCGACGTGATCCGGCACGAAAGAAAGAATGTCCCGCAGCCGGCGATACAGGCCCTGAACCGCTCCTTCCGGCGGCCCGTCCCCGCACCAGTCCGACGATGCACGGGCGATCCGGTCGGCCCATTTTTTCGCCAGCGCCTGCGACATCCGCCACGCGAGCTTGCGCCGGTCGGCGGCCGGCTTGACGTCCTCCCGCAGGGCCGCGTGCCGCGCGGCGTCTATTTCGGCCGACAGTTCCTCGACTCCGGCGCCATCCAGAGCCGATGTCAGAATCGCCTTTTTCCCAAGGGTCTCAGAAAGGACGGCTGCGGTTTCCGCCGCGCCGGGCTTGTCGCACTTGTTCACGACGATGATGTCCGCAACGGACAGCGGCGACGCCTTCATGGCCTGAATCTCGTCCCCCAGGCCCGGCGCCTCCACCACGATCAGCGTGTCGACGACCTGCCGCACCGCCGTCTCGTCCTGGCCGATCCCCACCGTTTCCACAAAAACGTCCTCGTGTCCGAAAACTTTCATCGCGGCGGCCATGTCGATCAGCTTCTCCGAAAGACCGCTCGTCCCGCCGCGCGTGGCGACGCTCCGGAGAAACACGCCCACCGGCAGGTTCGGCATCCGCACGCGGTCGCCCAAAATCGCGCCGCCGCTCGCGGGATGCGTCGGATCGACCGCGAGAACCCCCGCGCCCGCAGGCTTGCGGCGATCGAGCAGTCGGGCGAGCAGCATGCTCTTGCCGACCCCGGCGGCGCCCGTGACGCCGACCAGGTACGGCAGCCGGTCCAGCCGGCTTTCCGCCAGCCGGTCCACCGCGGCCGGATCGCCGTTGTCCAGTCCCGTCAGCCACGCCGCAAGTTCTGCGCGGCCGGAAGATGTGTTCAACGCAGGCGAGACCGCAGGTCTTCGACGATTTTTTGGATGGATGTGCCCGGCGTGTAAATTTCAAAAAATCCCTTCTTGATCAACGCACGCCGGTCCGACTCCGGGATCACGCCGCCGCCGAACAGCACCACCTTCCCGAACTGCTTTTGCTTTTTCATCTCTTTCACGATGTCCGAAAAATTCGCCATGTGCCCGCCGGACAGGGACGACAGACCCATCGCCTGGACGTCCTCCTCCGTACACGCGCGCACCACATCCTCCGGCCGCTGCCGGATGCCCGTGTAGATGACCTCGAATCCGGCGTCCCGCAATCCCTGCGCGATGACCTTCGCGCCGCGGTCATGCCCGTCCAGCCCGACCTTCGCGATCAGGATTCGCGCGGGCGGTTTCACTGCGCCTCCGCCTCCCCCGTGCCCCAAAACGGATCGCCGATGTAGCCGAGAATCTCCCAGCCGCCCTTGGAGGCCACAACAAACGAGCCTGATCCCTTTGCTTGATGGAGCGCGCCGGAAGTCTGGTCGATCTTCTCGATCTCGAACTTGACGTCCACCTGCGCCTTGTCTCGCGCGTCGTTGAAGACCGGACGCTTCACCTTCACCTCCACAATGATTTCGACGTACCGGTCGAAATCTTTTTGAACCTTGTCCTGGATATAGTGCAAATCCGAAAACTCGTCCAGGGACGTCGCCATCCCCTTCCAGTCCTTGCGCGCGTACGCATGGAAAAAACGCTCAACCTGCTCCTTGGGCCCCATCAGGACCGGCATGCCGAGCTGGATCCGGGTCGCCTCGGGATTCGGCCCGCGCCGCACACGGATCCATTTGTTGTTCCAGATCTGACAGCCCGACAAGAGCAGGAGCGACAGGCTCACCCAGAGGACCGGGAGCCTAAACCGTCCGGACATGCTGCGCCTCCCCGAACACCGATTTGATCGCGCCGGCGATTTCGCCGACCGTCGCGCCCGACTCGACCGCGGTGACGATATGGGTCATGAGATTGTCCTGCCCACCGGCGGCTCTCGAGAGCCGATCGCAGGCCCCGCTCGCCGCGCGCGCGTCGCGCTTTTTCCGATACGCCTTCAACCGCTTCACCTGCGATCGCTCGGATTTCAGGTCAACTTTCATGACGGGCATGGAAGGCTCGCGGCCGGCCTTGAACTCGTTCACGCCCACGACAATCTCCTCTTTCTTCTCAAGCGCCTGCTGCGCGGCATACGCGCTTCGCTGAATCTCGCGCTGCGGATATCCGGCCTCGATCGCGGCGACGGCGCCGCCCATCTCGTCCACCTTCTTGATGATTTTTTCGGCCTCGGCCTCCAGCCGGTCCGTCAGCGCCTCCACGCAATAAGACCCGCCCAGCGGATCCACCGTGTCGCCGGCCTTGCTCTCATGCGCGAGAATCTGCTGCGTCCGCAGGGCCACCGTCGCGCCCGTTTCGGTCGGCAGGCACAGCGCCTCGTCGTAGGCGTTGGTGTGCAACGACTGGGTCCCGCCCAGAACCGCCGCAAGGGCCTGGACGGTTGTGCGCGCGACGTTGTTCAGCGGCTGCTGGGCCGTGAGGGTCGATCCGCCGGTCTGGGTGTGAAACCGGTGCATCCAGGAGCGTGGATCTTTGGCCTTGAACCGGTCCCGGCACAGCTTCGCCCAGAGACGGCGCGCAGCGCGGAATTTCGCGACTTCCTCCAGGAACTGGTTGTGCGCGTTCCAGAAAAACGACACGCGCGGCAAAAACCGGTCCGGATCCAGCCCGCGCGCGATGGCCGACTCGACGTAACAGACCGCGTTCGCGAACGTCAGACCCACCTCCTGCGCGGCGGTCGACCCGGCCTCCCGGATGTGGTACCCGGAAATCGAGATGGTGTTCCAGTTCGGGACAACCTTTTCTCCATATTCAAATATGTCCGTCACGATCCGCAGCGAGGGCCGGGGCGGGAAAATGTAGGTGCCGCGCGCGATGTATTCCTTTAACACGTCGTTCTGGATTGTCCCGTTCAGTTGGTCGAGCGCCACGCCGCGGCGGCGCGCGACGGCAATCACCATCGCCCATAAAATCGCCGCGGGCGCGTTGATGGTCATCGACACCGACACGCGATCGAGGGGAATTCCGTCCAGGAGACGCTCCATGTCCTCGATCGAATCGATCGCGACCCCGACCTTGCCGACTTCCCCGCGGGCCAGGGGATCGTCCGAATCCATCCCGAGCTGGGTCGGCAGATCAAACGCGACGGACAGACCGGTCTGGCCCTGCGAGAGCAGATACTTGTACCGCGCGTTGGACGCCTCGGCCGTGCCGAAGCCCGCGTACTGCCGCATGGTCCAGAGTTTCCCGCGATACATGCTCGCCTGGATCCCGCGCGTGTAGGGATACACGCCGGGAAATCCGACGCCGTTCTCCGCTGCCGCCGGCGAATACAGAGGCTCCACCGGGATGCCCGAACTCGTCGCAAACGCCGGCCGGCGCTCCGCATGCTTCCGGATCAGCGGCTCATAAATGTCCTTCCGCCATTTCGAAAAATCCATCTGGGTTTGAAAATGTGCTTTAGGCGTCATGCCCTGTCAATCAAACGCCCCATCCTTTCGGAGGCACGCGATGTCTTCCGGGCCGAGCCCGGCCTCGGCTAGGATTTCGTCGGTGTGTTCGCCGAGGAGCGGCGGGCCGCGGCGGATGTGCGACGGCGTGTCGGAGAGCTGGACCGGGACACCGGCCATTTCAAGGTTGGCGATCTTCGCGTGCGGCACGGCGACCCGCATGGTTCGGGCGCGGACCTGCGGCTGCGAGAAAACCTGATCGACCGGAAGAATCGGCGCGGCGGGCACGCCGGCCTTTTCGAGTTTTTCGATCCATTCGGCGGCGGAACGATCCTTGAACACGCGGGACAAAATCCCGTACAACGCGTCGTGATTTCTCACGCGGTCCGGATTCGTTTTGAATCGTACGTCCGACACCAGGTCCGCGCGGCCGACCGCCTCGCAAAAGTGGGCCCACAGCCGGTCGTTGCCGACGGCCAGATTGAAATATCCGTCTTTGGCCGCGAATGTCTCGTACGGACAGATGCTCGGGTGCTGGTTGCCGAGCCGCCCGGGCACGGCGCCGGTCGAAAGATACTTCTGTCCCTGAAAGGTCAGGAGCGATATCTGGCCGTCGAGCATCGACACATCCACGAACTGGCCACGGCCGGTTTTTTCCCGCGCGTAGAGCGCGAGCAACGTCCCCTGCACCGCGTACAGGCCGGCGACGAGGTCGGCGATCGATGTGCCGACCTTGGTCGGCGGGCCGGCCGGATCGCCGGTGATGCTCATGATGCCGGAAAGGCCCTGGACCGCAAGGTCGTACCCGGGCCGGGGCGCGTCGGGGCCGGTGGCGCCGAAACCTGAAATGGAAACGTAAATCAGGCGGGAAAATTGACCGTGCAGAGACGCGTAGTCCAATCCCATTTTTTTGAGGCTGCCCGGCCGGAAATTCTCGATCAGCACGTCGGACGACGATGCGATCTTCTTCACGACCTCGACCGCCGCCGACGATTTCAGATTCAGCGCGATGCTGCGCTTCGACCGGTTGATCGACAGGAAATAGGTGCTCTCGCCCTCGACAAAGGGCGGCCCGAATGCGCGCGTGTCGTCCCCCTCGCCCGGGCGCTCGACCTTGATCACGTCCGCGCCAAAATCGCCCAGCAACTGCGTCGCAAACGGACCCGCCAGAACCTTGGTCAGATCCAGGATCCGAACGCCTCTCAGTGGCTCCATGTCAAATTCTAAGCGGACGGCTCGGCGGACCCGGTCTCGGTTCCTTTTTGGATCCCGTATTTCACCATTTTGGCGCGCAGCGTTTTGCGCGTGATGCCGAGAATCTCGGCCGCCCGCGAGATGTTGCAGGCCGTCCGGTTCAACGCATCCTGGACCGCCGTTTTCTCCGCAACATCCAGACTGCTCATCGGCGCGCCGCAGGCGTCGGACGCCGCTGCGGCGGCGCCGGACGCCGCCGCGATCTCCGTCAGCTCAATGAAATCCGGCAACACGAGCGCGCCTTCGGAGTAAATGATGGCGCGTTCGATCGTGTGCTCCAGTTCCCGAACGTTGCCGGGCCAGGAATAGCCCAGAAGCTTCTGCATGGCGGCCTGTGAAAATTCATGGGCTTCCCGGCCGAGCCGCGGCGCATGCTTTTTCAAGAAATGGTTCGCCAGAAGCGGTATGTCCTCCCTGCGATCCCGCAACGGCGGGATGGTGATGGTCATCACGTTGATGCGATAGAAAAGGTCGTCCCGGAATTTCCCCTGCCGCAAAGCCTCCTCCAGATTACGGCTCGTGGCCGAGATGATCCGGACGTCGACCGTGATCGGACGCGTGCCGCCCACGCGCTCGACCTCGCGTTCCTGCAGCGCCCTGAGAAGCTTCGCCTGCAGGTTGTAGTCCAGGGCGCCGATCTCGTCCAAAAAGAGTGTCCCGGTGTCGGCGGTTTCGAACTTGCCCTTCCGGAACTGGATCGCGCCGGTGAACGCGCCCTTTTCGTGGCCGAAGAGTTCGTTTTCCAGGAGGTTCTCCGGGATGGCGGCGCAGTTCAGCGTGACAAAGGGCCGGTCGGCCCGGCGGCTCCCGTAATGGATCGCTCGCGCCACCATCTCCTTGCCGGTGCCGCTGTCTCCTCGAATGAGAACCGTGATGTCGTTGTCCAGAACCTTCTCGATCCGATCCTGCACGGATTTCATCAGGGGACTTTTGCCGATGAGGTTGTCCGGACTGTAGAACTGCTGGACTTCGTGCCGCAGCGTCCGGACCTCCACCCGGAGCCGGCGGTCATCCACGGCCTTTTCGACGACCACGGCCAGCTCCTCGTTGCTGCCGAACGGCTTGAGGAGATAGTCGAACGCGCCGAG
Source organism: Candidatus Lindowbacteria bacterium RIFCSPLOWO2_12_FULL_62_27 (assembly GCA_001784175.1). GTDB lineage: Bacteria > Lindowbacteria > 2-12-FULL-62-27 > 2-12-FULL-62-27 > 2-12-FULL-62-27 > 2-12-FULL-62-27. The sequence goes on along the minus strand of MFPR01000020.1, from coordinate 266,420 downwards.
CTTCATGGCGCGCACGGCCGACTCGACGTCCCGGTTGGCGGTGATCATGATGACGGACGGATGCGGCGGCGACGTCTTTTTGATCCGCTCCAGAACGTCCACCCCTGAAATGTCCGGCAGGCGCACGTCCAGGAGGACCACCTGCGGCTCCGCTTCCTGAAACCGCCGGAATCCCTCCTCCCCCGAATTCGCCACCGTGACGTCATACTGGCCCGCGAAGAGTTCGGCGAAAAATACGCCGATGGAAATGTCGTCGTCGATGACCAGAATGCTCGCGCGCCCGGCCGGTTTGGCGGTCATCGGGGGTTGGCCTGCTCGCCCGGACGCGGCAACTCGATCGCAAACCGCGCGCCCATGCCCGGCACGCTCGTCACGAAAATCTTGCCGCCGTGGTCCGTGACGATCCGGTGCGACACGGCCAGACCCAGGCCGGTACCGCCGCGGCGCGTGGTGAAAAAGGGATGAAATAGTTTCTCGATGTATTCCGGTTTGATGCCCCGGCCGTTGTCCTGAACGGCCAGGACCACCGAGTCGGGCCCAACTTCAATGGTCGTCCGGATAAGCCCGCCGCGCAACGGGGCGGCTTCGACGGCGTTCAGAAGAAGATTCAGGATCACCTGCTCGATCTGCGAGGCGTCGATCAGGACCTCGGCCGGAACGTCCGGATACGTCTGCTCGTGCCGGACCGATTTCTTGTCGAGCTGGGACTCGACGAGTTCTGCGACCCGGCGCGCCGACTCCCGAAGGTCCGCTTTTTTGAGCTTGGCCGTTTTCGGCCGCGCAAGCTGCAGGAGCTGCTCGACGATGTGGTCCAGCCGGTCGATTTCGCCGGAAACGAGAGACACGTATTTTTCCAGAAACGCGGGATCGTTCTTCTTGCCCTTCAACAGTTGCGTGAACCCCTTGATCGACGTCAGCGGATTCTTCACCTCGTGCGCCACGCCCGCCGCAAGCTGCCCCAGCGCGGCCAGACGCTCGCTCCGTTCGGCGGTCTCCCGCGCATGCAGGATCTCGGTGAGGTCCTCAAACACCAGCACGGCGCCGATCGTCTTCTCCCGCGATAAAATCGCGGCCACCGTCAGGTTCAAGATAGCCTCGCGCTCGCCCTGTCCCTTGATCTCGATCCCGCCCAAATCCTTGCCCGTCTTCTGAACCTCGGCCAGAATCGGAGAAAGATCCCGGTCGAGAAAAATACCGGCCTGATGGTAAAAGACCTTCATCTCCACCTTCTCGACCGGAAGATCAAAGAAAACCTTGGCGGCCGGATTCACCACGCACCGCGACGCCGCAAAATCCACTTTGACGATCGGCAGCGGAACCGTTTCGAGAATCTCACGCGTCTCCAGCTCGATCTCCGCCATCGTCCGCGCTGACTGGACGAGAAAGGCCGCCTGGGACGCGATCGCGCTCAGACGCTGCATGTCCTCGTCCTGATAGGGGCGCTCCGAGACATGGCTCATGTTGAGCGTGCCGACCACGCTGTTGTTCAGCACGATCGGGACGGCCATGAACGCCCGAAGAAGCGTCGGCTCGCACTCCGACAGCGGCGTGTTCACCACGATCGCCTTCGACTCGAGAACCACCTGCTGAATCACGGGGTCGTCCTCCAGCGAGATCGGATCCGACCCGCCCGCGGTCGGCAGGCCGATACTTTCCGAAAGCACCAGCCGGTGGGTTTTGTCGTCGTACGAAAAGGCCGCGCACGTGTCGAACCGGAACGTCATCTGCACCAGCCGCAGGATCAGACCCAACAGTTGCGTCTGGGTCATCTCCCGCATCGACGCGACATCCCCCGCCCGCACGTCGACGAGACGGCGGCCCGACACGGGCAACGCGAGTGTTGGCGCGGCCGGCGGCGGCGCCGCCGCTCCAGCCGGCCGCGTGATCTTTGAGTTGGAGCGTTTCATCCGGACGGGCAAACGCGCCAAACGGATCAGGTGCCCATTTCCCAGGAGGCCAGGTAGGTCTTCTGCTCCGGCGTCAGCCGATCAATGGAGACGCCCATCGTCTTCAGCTTCAGGCGCGCGATCGCCTCGTCAATCTCCTTCGGCACCGGATACACCTGCCGCTTCAGACGGCGGCCGTGTTGCGTCAGGTACTCGGCCGACAGCGCCTGGTTGGCGAAGCTCATGTCCATCACCATGGCCGGATGGCCCTCGGCCGCCGCGAGATTGACCAGGCGGCCCTCGCCGAGCAACACGACCCGCTTGCCGTTTCGCAGCACATATTCGACGACGTTGTCCCGCAGGGTCTGGGTGGACCTGGAAAGCTTTTCGAGCCCCGGGATGTCGATCTCGACGTTGAAGTGGCCGGAATTGGCCAGGATGACGCCGTCCTTCATTTTTAGAAAATGCTCCCGGCGGATCACGTTGATGTCGCCGGTCACCGTGATGAACACGTCGCCCACCAGCGCCGCCTTCCCGATCGGCGCCACGCGGAAACCGTCCATCACCGCCTGCAGCGCGCGGACCGCGTCGACCTCGACCACCATCACGTGCGCGCCCATTCCCCGCGCGCGCTCCGCCACGCCCCGGCCGCACCAGCCGTAGCCGCAGATCACGATGGTCTGGCCGGCGATCAGCGTGTTGGTCGACCGGATGATCCCGTCGAGCGTGCTCTGGCCTGTGCCGTAGCGGTTGTCGAACAGATGTTTCGTGTCGGCGTCGTTGACGGAAATGACGGGAAACTTGAGAACCCCCTTCTGGGCCATGCTCCGAAGCCGGATCACGCCGGTGGTCGTCTCCTCGGTCCCGCCCAAAATCACCCGGCCATCATCGCGACGGTGCAGTTCCGAGACGAGATCGGCGCCGTCGTCCATCGTGATCTGCGGATTGTGCCCGAGGGCCGACCGAAGGTGCGAATAATACGTCTTGCGATCCTCGCCGCGAATGGCGAAAACCGGAACGCCGAATTCCTTCACCAGCGCCGCCGCCACGTCGTCCTGGGTCGACAGCGGATTCGACGCGCACAGCCGCACATCTGCGCCGCCGGCGGCCAGCGCGCGCATCAGGTTCGCCGTCTCGGTCGTCACGTGCAGGCACGCGCCGATCCGCACGCCCTTGAGTGGGCGCTCCCGCCGGAACCGATCCTCAATGCTGCGCACCACCGGCATCGCACGGCGCGCCCACTCGATGCGCTTCACGCCGGCTTTCACCAGCGACAGATTTTTCACGTCATACGTTTTTCCCATGAATCGACTCCTTCTTTCCGAAAATTTTTCTGGCTTCTTCCAATGAATCCAGATCGCCAATGTCCAGCCACACGCCCCGGAACCGGTGGCCGTGCACGCCGCACTGGCCCATCAGCCACCGGATGTAGTGCCCCGGGGCGTCCTTCGGGTCCGAACCGGACAGATACCGGGCCAAGAACGGCAGGGTGTCCGCCGGAAATACATAGAGACACATCGACACCAGATTCGACCGCGGCTCCTTCGGCTTCTCGACGAATTCAGAAAATCTGCCCGCTTCGTCCAGCGTCACAATGCCATATTTCGACAAATGTTGCCACCGGGGATACTCGTACAAACCGACCAGCGGCGCGGACTTTTTTTCAAATTCCGCAACAAAGGGCTCCAGCGGGAAATCGAACAGGTTGTCCCCGGCCACCACCAGCATCGGCTCCCCAATCGACCGCTCCCGCACCGCAAACGCCATGTCGCCCACGGCGCCGAGCCGGTCCTGCTCGCTGCGGCTGCCGTCGTCCAGGACCGTGATGGGCAGGCCGGCGGTCCGGGACCAGACTTGAAACTGGTCGACAAAACGGTGGTTCGACACCAGGACGATTTCGGAATGAGGCAGCGGCCGGAGGCGGTCCAGCAAATGATCCAGCATCTTCCGGTCGCCGATCTCCAGAAGGGGTTTGGGAATATCCAGCGTCAGCGGATACAGGCGCGTCGAATAGCCGGCCGCAAGAATCAGAATCTTCATTGGGCCTGCGGGGACCGCGCGGCCAGATCCGCCCAATGCACATTTTCACGCAGCACGCACACGAAACCAATGAACGTGTGCAACACGTAGGGCACGAGGTGGGTGATCACCGCAAAGGTCAGCGCCACGGTCTCGTCCACGCCGAACGCCACGAGGCATCCCTTGCAGAACGCATGGTAGGTGCCCACGAATCCCGGCGCGGCCGGGATCATCACGCCGACCACCACCACCGACATCAGCACCACGGCTTCGGCCATTCCCAGGGAGATGCCCATCGCGAGAAAATTCAGATAATACCAGAACGCGATCGACATCCATGCGATGAACGACCACGCCAAGTACCGCGCCAGACGCGCGGGATCGGCGAAAATCACAAGCCCGCCGGAAAACCGCTCCACGATTCCCGGAAGTTTCGCGCCGGCCGCGCCGAACGGACGGCAGATCCGCCGGATGACCTCGACCGGCCGGGCTGGATTTTTCGACACGGCATACAGAAACCACAGACATCCGAGAAAAATCAGGGGGACGATCCACAGAAACTCCGTCCGCACATTCGCCAGGACCGACCGCGACTCCGGCGCGGGATGAAGGATCAGCGCGGCGGAGAAAACGGTCAGGATCGTCAGGCCGTCCACCACGCGCTCCAGGACCACCGTGGCCAGAATCGCGCTCTGGCTCAGGGACGAATTCTTGCCCAGAACGAATACCCGCAGATACTCCCCGACTCGCGCGGGAATCACGTTCAGACCGAACATGCCCGCCATGAACGCCGAGAAAACATTCTTGTACGCGACGGGCGCGAAACTCTCGATGCTGACTTTCCACCGGTAGGCCCGCACCCCCGTCGCGAGCACCATCGCGAGCCCCAGCGCGAGGACCGGACCCCACGGCGCCGACGCCAGCTCCGCGCCCAGCCGGTCCAGCCGCACGCCGTGCAGCGCCACGGCCAGCCCGACACAGGAGACGACCACGCCGAACCAGAACCCTTTACTGCGGACGGCGGTTTTCCACATCTCCCTTGTCTTCCTTGCCGGCCGCGCCCGCGCCGTTGATCCCCAGCGCCCGCATCTTGTTGCTGCTGCTGCGTTCCAGGAGCGCGATGACGGCGAAAATGCAGACGGTGTGCGACAGCACGAGCATCCCTTGCGCGCCGGACAGTTTCGGCAGGAGCACCGCCATGAGACCGACGGCGAACGTCAGGAGCAGGATGACGGCGACTGCTTGGCGGTGCGTCATGCCGAGCGCGACGAGCCGGTGGGAAAAGTGATATTTGTCGGCCTGAAAAATGCTGCGGCCCTCCTTGATCCGGATCCAGATCACCGACGCCGTGTCGTACAGCGGCACCGCGAAAATCACGAGCGGGGTCACGGTCGGCATGTGCGACGCCGGGCCGTAGCCGAGATAGGTCACCATGGCGGAAAAGGCGGCGAGGTTGAATCCGATGAAGAGGCTGCCGGTGTCGCCCATGAAAAGCTTTGACGGATAAAAATTGTATTTCAGAAAACCGATGATCGAAAACGTCAGCGCCAGAAGCAGATACCCGTATTCCCTTTCGCCGATGAAGACGGTCAGAAGAAAATACAGAAAGGCCGTCAGGCTCGCCACGCCGCCCGACAGGCCGTCCATGTTGTCCAGCAGGTTGAACGCGTTGGTGATCACGACAAACCAAACCAGCGTCACCAGATACTGCATCCAGTCGGCCTCCAGCCAGAACCGGATACGCACGCCCATGTAAATCATGACCGACGCGGCGCAGATCTGGCACACCAGCTTCGTCGTCGCCGCCAGACCCCGAATGTCGTCGATCAGGCCTACCAGGAGAAGAAACATCGACGACAGATACAGCGCCACAAACGTGCCGCGCACGGGGTGGTCCGGCGCAACGTACATCCCGAGGATGAGGGCGAAACACGCGCTGTAGCCGATGAAAATCGCCAGCCCGCCCAGGAGCGGCTTCGGCGCCGTGTGGACCTTGCGCTGGTTCGGCTTGTCCACCACCCCGAAGCGGAGCGCCAGCCGGATCATCAGCGGGATCAGAAGGGACGACACCACAAACGCCAGAAGCGCGATGGACAGATACTGGAAAAATGGCGTGGGGGGCTTCAAAACTGGATTAGAGGCGGACCACGTTCTGAGGAATCCGGCCCAGCGCGCGGCGAATCGCATTTCGGGTGTCGAACACCAGCGGCGCCTGGGACGCGATCAGTCCGTAATCGAAACTCGTATGGTCGGTCAGGACCAGGGCCACATCCTGCCGGCGCAGTAGGTCCGGCGTCACCGGCTGCGTGAAGATCTCCCGGTGGCCGGCCCACAGGCTCGTTAAAAACGGGTCGCTGACCGTAACCTCGGCGCCCAGCTCCAGAAGCTTCTCGATGATCTCCACCGACGGCGATTCGCGCACGTCGGCCACGTCCCGTTTGTAGGTGACGCCCAGAATCAGAATCCGCGAACCGCTCACCGCTTTCTTCCGGCGGTTCAGCAGCTCCACGATGCGCTCGATCACAAACCCGGGCATCCCGCTGTTGACCTCCGTCGCCAGCTCGATGAACTTGGCGGTCACGTTGAACAGCTTCACACGCCAGGCCAGGTACAGCGGGTCGATCGGGATGCAATGGCCGCCCAGGCCGGGACCGGGATAAAAGGCGGCAAAGCCGAACGGTTTCGTGCCGGCGGCGTCGATCACTTCCCACACGTCGATCTTCAGCCGGTGACAGAGCTGCGCAATCTCGTTCGCGAGGCCAATGTTGATGGCGCGGTACGTGTTCTCCAGGAGCTTCACCATCTCGGCGACGGTCGGCGAACTCACCGGGATGACGTCCTCGATCGCCAGACGGTAAAAGGACGTCGCAAGATCCGTGCAGACCGGCGTTACGCCGCCGACAACCTTGGGCGTGTTTTCAATCGTGTATTTTTTGTTGGCCGGGTCGACCCGTTCGGGCGAGAAGGCGACGAAGGCGTCGACGCCGATTTTCCGGCCGCGCCGCTCCAGCGCGGGCTGCAGAATCTCCGTCGTCGTGCCTGGATACGTCGTGCTCTCGAGGATCACGATCTGGCCTGGACGCGACCGCGCCTCCACCTCGCGCACGGCGCTCACCACGTAGGAAATGTCCGGGTCCTTGCTCTTGCGCAGCGGGGTCGGAACGCAAATGTTGATGGTGTCCATCCGGCGAAGCTCGTTGAAATCGGTGGTCGCGGTCAGGCGCTTTCTCCGCACCATGTCCCGCACCTGCTCCGACGGAACGTCGCCGATGTACGACTGGCCCTCGCGGATCTGCGATACCTTGCCGCGGTCGACGTCAAATCCCGTCACGCGCACGCCCGCGCGCGCAAACGCCACCGCCAGCGGCAGGCCCACATAGCCGAGCCCGATGATCCCGGCCTCGATCTGCTTCCTGTATATTTTTTTCTTGATCTGCTCCGCCAGGGGCTGCAGTGGTTTCCCGCCCTTGACCCCTGCCTTTTTTTTACTGCTCATGGTACTCGACCACCCGCCGGATAATCTCGTCCAGCTTGATTTTCGGCGCCCAGCCCACGAATTTCTTGATCTTGCTCAGGTCCGGCACCCGGTGACGCATGTCTTCAAAGCCTTTTTCGTAGGCCTTCTCATAAGGAATGTGAGAGATCTCCGATTTCGACCGCGTCACCGCCTTGATCCGGCGCGCCAGGTCATTGATCGTGACCCGCTCGTGGTGGCCGATGTTGAACATGTCGCCCACGGCCTTGGAACTCGCCATGAGACGCATCATCGCCTCCACGGCGTCGTCCACGTACGTGAAACACCGCGTCTGCTTGCCGTCCCCGTAGATCGTGATCGGATGCCCCAAAAGCGCCGACTTCACAAACCTCGGCAACACCATCCCGTAATCGCCCGTCTGGCGCGGGCCGCACGTGTTGAAGAGCCGGCCGACCACGACCGGCAGGCGCTTCTCCCGGTAATAGGCGAACGACAGAAATTCGTCCAGGGCCTTCGTGTCCGAATAGCTCCACCGCGACGTGTGCGTCGACCCCAGCGTCCGGTCGTCCCCTTCGCGGTACGGAAACTTGGGGCTCTTGCCGTAAATTTCGGACGTCGACGCGATGAAGGTTTTCTTCTTGCCGAAGTTCGCGGCCTCCAGGACGTTTTCGGTGCCGCGCACGTTCACCATGATCGAATCGAGCGGATGGTCGATGATGAACTTGACGCCGACGGCGGCGGCCAGATGGTAAATCTGGTCGGCCCACCGGACCCATCGCCGGATCGTCTCGGTGTCCAGCACGCTCCCGAACGCGAATTTGAACCCGCGCTGGCGCTTCAGATGCTCGATGTTCTCCATCCGGCCGGTCGACAGATTGTCCAGCGCGACCACTTCGTGGCCTTGGGAGAGAAGCCGCTCGCTGAGATGCGAGCCGATAAAACCGGCGCCGCCGGTCACCAAAACCTTCATGTCAAAGCACCCCTTCCGCGCGCATCTGCCGGTGCCACGCGATTTGCGCCGCAAGCCCCTCGGCCAGATTCGTCTTCGGCCGGAACAGCAAGTCCCGCCGCGCGCGGCTCGTGTCCGCGCCCGTCCGGTCCACGTCCCCGCGCGCGTGCTCCTCAAAGACCAGCCGGATCGGCCGGCCGAGCTGACGTTCCAGGATCCGAAGCGCGTCCCGCAGGATCACGCGCGTCCCGCCGCCCAGATTGTAGATCCCGCCGCACTGCCCCCCGATGGCCGCCGCCACGTTCGCCGAGACGATGTCCGATACGAACGTGAAATCCCGGGACTGCCGGCCGGTGCCGTAAATCCGGATCGGCTTGCCCTCCAGGGCCGCCGCGATGAATTTGTGAAACGCCATGTCCGGGCGCTGGCGCGGGCCGTACACCGTGAAGTACCGCAGGCTCACCGCCGGCACGCCGTAGTTCGCATGGTACAACTGGCACAGGTTCTCCGCGCCGAGCTTCGTCACGCCGTACGGCGAGTACGGCTCGCACCGCTGCGTCTCGCGCATCGGAAGCTGCCTGACGTTGCCGTAGACGGAGGAACTGCTGGCAAACACAAATTTCAGGATGGATCGCCGGCCTCTCACCGCCTCGAGCAGCCGCTGGGTCGCGAGCAGATTGCAGTCGGTATAGATATGGAACGTCGTCCCCCAGCTCGCACGCACGCCGGGCTGCGCCGCTTGATGGAAAACAATGTCGATGGAGCGCAGCACGCGGTCAAGGTCCATGCGGTTCAGGTCCGCGCGGTGAAACGCGAACCGCCGGTGCGATAGAAGAGATCGCAGGTTCCGGCGCTTGATCCGCCGGGAATAATAATCCGTCAGCGCGTCCACCCCGACCACCTGCCAGCCGTCCGACAGCAGCCGTTCCGACAGATGCGACCCGATGAATCCGGCGCAGCCGGTCACGAGCGCCCGGAATCTCGTCACGACCGGCGCCCCGCCACAAGTCCCGCCGACCGGCACGTCAGCTCCAACCCATTGCGCAGGTTGGTTTCCGGCGCGTACCCCAGCCCGGCCCGCGCGCGCGCGATGTCCGCCGACGAATGCAAAATGTCGCCGGGACGCTTCGGCGCATAGGCCGGGTCAAACGGTTTGCCAAGTATGTCGCACAACGCCTCCAGCAGGTCCTTCACCGAGTGCGGCCGACCGGCCGCGATGTTGTACGCGCCGGGCGCGGCCGAGGGCGTGTCCGCCACCAGCAGATTGGCGCGAACCACATTGCCCACATACGTGAAATCCCGAGTCTGCTGGCCGTCCCCGTACACGGTGGGCTTCGAGCCGTTCGTCAGACTGCTCATGAACCGCGGCACGACGGCCGCATACTCCGATTTCGGGTCCTGCCGCGGCCCGAACACGTTGAAATACCGCAATGCATAAAACGACAGCCCGTAGCTCGCCGAAAAGGAATGCCCGTAGGCCTCCGACGCGAGTTTCGACGCGCCGTACGGAGATATCGGATTCGGAACGGTCGTCTCCGGCACCGGCTGGACGGGCGCGTTGCCGTAGATCGAGGAACTGGACGCGAAGATAAAACGCCGCACGCCGCTGTCCTTCGCCGCAATCAGCAGGTTCAGCGTGCCGCCCGTGTTGACCTCAAATGTCTCCCGGGGATCCTGGATGGATCGCGGCACGCTCGGGAGCGCCGCCTGGTGAAATACCACCTCGACCCCCCGGCACGCCCGCTGCGCCACCGACACGTCGCGGATGTCGCCCTCCACAAATTCAAACTCGGCCTGGCCCTCCATATCCCGCAGATTCTCCCGGCGGCCGGTCGATAAATTGTCCAGTCCCACCACCCGGTCCCCGCGCTGAACCAGCGCCTCGGCCAGATTGGACCCGATAAACCCGGCAACCCCCGTGACCAATACTTTCATTCGGCCTGTCTAACTTATCTTGCAATATCTCGCAATAGATCGCCGAACCCGGACAAAAAAAGACCCGAAGTTTCCTCCGGGCCTTTCCTCTCAACTACCCGTGCTCAACAGGTAACGCGATTGTCACTCGCCTTAATATTACGGCGATCCGGTTCTGGAGTCAAGAGTGACTGGCCCTCCGGTGATCGGCCTCTCAAAACGGCGCGTCGTCCTCCGGCGGCAGGCCGGCGCCGGCGACACCGACGGGCATGGCGTCGTTGCCGTTATCCGGGGCGCCTGGCGCGTCGGAGGCCGCCCGACGCGCCGATAAAAACTGCACGCGCTCGGCGATGACGTAGAGCTTGGACTTTTTCTGGCCCGTCGTCTTGTCGTCCCATCGGTCGAATTTCAGCCGGCCCTCGACCAGAACGGCGGCGCCCTTCATGAGGAACTTTGAAACGGTCTCCGCCTGATGGGAGAAGGTGGAAACGTCGACGAAGGTGGTTTCCTCCTTGAGTTCTCCGTCACCGCCCTTGTAGCGGCGGTTGATCGCCATCCCGAATTTCGCGACGGCCGAACCTTGCGGCATCTGCTTTAGTTCTGGGTCCCGCGTCAGGTTGCCCGCGAGAAGCACTTTGTTGAAGTTTGGCATCACACACGCTCCCTCTGTCAGATTCTATCGCGGCCCAAAGCCGCGAACCGATTCATGGAGGACGCCCGGCGCCTCCTGCGAAGGTTTCTCGACCCACGACTTGGCGAACAGCTCGGCGTCCTCTTTGTATTGCCCGAATCTCAACACGTGGTTGCAGTCGCGGCACTTGATCTCGTAAAACTGGTAGCCCTGCGCGATCCGGTGGTCAAACACGATGCGGCCTTTGCCGCAGTTCCCGCACGTTTCGGGCAGGGAATGGTAGAAGGTGACCTTTTTGAAAAACTCGGTCGTGCTTTCGGCCTCGTCCTCCACCTCCAAGCCCGACCCGCCGACCCGAAACCGCATCCTGAACTTCATCTCCATCCGCCTCCTCTCCTTTTCTTATCGCCCCCATTATCGTCCGGGACCCTTGATTTGTCCAATTCATAAATAGTATAGAAATGATTACATGAAATCATCGACGTTTGAGGCGCACCACATCGGGGCGGTGACGCTGCAGCAGATCCGCTGCTTTTCGGCGGTGGCCGGGCGCCAAACGTACCGGGGACTGGCCCGGGAGCTGGGGATCGAGCAGCCGGCGGTGTCGCGGGCCGTCATGCGGCTGGAGGAGATCCTGGGCGGCAAGCTGTTCGAGCCGCGCGACCGGACGCGGCGGACGGCCTTTGGCGAAAAGGTCTACCGCGAGGCGGGACGGATTCTGGGAATGGTCGAATCCCTGAAACTCCTGGCGCTGGACGAGGCGGGCAAGGGCCGCGCGGCCGGGGTCGTCACGATCGGAACGAAATCCAGTTTCGCGGAGACCCTGTTGCCGAAGCTGATCGGCCGGTTCAGGGCCAAGCACGGCCGCGCGTCGATCCGCGTCCGCTGCGGGTCCGGCGACGACTTGATACGCATGCTTCAGGCGGCCGACATCGACCTCGCCGTGTCCCATCGGCGACCGCCGCCCGACGGCGTCGCCTTCAAGCGCCTATGGACATTCCCCAGACTCCTGGTGATGCCCAAGGGACATCCCCTGGCGGGTGGAACGATCACCGCCGGCAAACTGGCCGCCGCAAGTCTCATTCTGCCCTCCCGAAACTCCGGAACCTGCATCGAGATCATGGCGATTCTGTCGAAGGTGACGACGGCCGAGCGGCTGAAAAGTTTCATCGAGGTCACCTCGTCGGAGGCGCGGATTCGATATGCCGCCGCCGGACTCGGCGCGGCGGTCGTCGACGGATCCGCCCGGGACATCATCCCGGCCTCCCTGGCCGCACGACCCCTGCCGGCGCGCCTTCTGCCCGAACGGGACGCCGGCGTTTACTATTCGACGGAACGGTACACCCCGCAATCCGTCATCCGGTTCATGGAGGCCGCGTGCGGGTTCAAGCCGTCACAAACTTGAATCCGACGCGCGACGGCTGTACACTTACATCATGAACAACGCCATCCGCGGAGAATCCGGCATCGGGTCGTGGCTCACGCCCGTCGTCCGCAGACTCCTCTGGGTCAACGCCATTTTGTATCTGCTGAAGTTCCTCACGACCCGCTGGGTGCCGTGGAACCTGCTGGCCCTGGCGCCGGCGCAGGCTCTCGAAGGCGGCATGGTCTGGCAGTTCTTTACCTACATGTACCTCCATTTCGATGTGATGCACGTACTCTTCAATCTGTTCGGGCTTTTCATGTTCGGCCCCGATGTCGAGCAGGTGATGGGGTCCAGAAAGTTCTTCACCTATTACACGCTCTGCGGATTCGGCGCAGCGCTCCTCGCCTGCATCGCGTACCCGAACGGCATCATTCTCGGGTCCTCCGGCGCGCTCTACGGCGTGCTCGTGGCCTTTGCGGTCCTCTTCCCGTACCGGCCCGTCTATCTGTGGTTTTTCCCGGTGCCCGTCCAGGCCCGGTGGTTCATCGTCATTTTTGGATTGATCGACCTCATCTACAGCATCGAAGGCGCCGGAAACGTCGCGCATGTGGCCCATCTCGGCGGGCTGGCGACCGGTCTCGTGTTCTTCTGGGTCACGCGAAAACTTGCGTTCAACCAGCGGCGTGAATCGGCGCGGCCCAACGCCGTCGTGCGATGGGTATCGTCGGTCCGCCAGAAATACGAACGACGCAAATCCGAAAAACTCCGGCTCTCCGCCGCCGAGCTCGACACCCTCCTCGACAAAATCGCCAGGTCCGGCATGAACAGCCTCACCCGCACCGAACGCGAACGCCTCAAAGCTGCAAGCGCTGATTTGCGAAAATCCAGGGAGTGACTCTACGGCGGCGTAAATACTCTCCAGTTCAGTTCGAGCAGCCACGCAACGACGGACAGTACTTTCAGGGGCGGATTGACCCGCATCCAACCGGAGGCGGCCACGGCCGACAGGAAGGGCAGCGCCATGTACAGGTGCCGGACGCCTTCGGGCGGAACCGAACGATACACCATGAAGAACACGACAGGAACGGCGAAAAGGATTCCAGCGGTGCGGATCGGAGTTTGACGCCGGAGCGTACACGCGCCATAGATCGCAAGAATCCATACGACACACGGAACGCCCGCCCCCAGCGCGGTCCAGGGGAAAAAGACCGGCAACGCCGGAAGCTGAGCATTGACGGATTGCCAGTATTGAAGGTGCGCGAGAAGCAGGGAGGGATGAAGCAGCCACGCGGGCGCGGATAGGCCCATCCCGCCCATCACGCCCAAAAGAAAAACACCGACGGCCGGCAACGCGATGCGCCGGCCGTACATCACCGACGCCGGCGCAAGCGTCAGGAGCGCCGTCGCCTTTGAGTCCACCGCAAGGCCGCATAAAACACCGGCGACAAATATCCCCCCTCTCCCGCCGACATCTACTCGCGCCAGACTCCAGCCAAGAAGCGCGATCCAACTGTAGCAAACACTGTCCATCCACGGGTCCAGTCGCGTCAGGACCGGAAGGGTCGGCGGTAAAGACACGAAAATGACAAACGCGGCCGGGCCCGCGACCCATCCCATCTCCCGGATCGCCCAGACCAAGAGGGCCAGAAGGCCGGCCAATCTCAAGACCGAAGCCACCGCTCGCTGACGCTGAATCGACATCGAAACGCCGGTTCCATCCGTCAGCGCCGACACCACCCGTTTCATCGGAGTCCAATGGTAGGCCGGCGCGTCGCCGCGAAGGTAATCGGATTCATACGGAGCAACCGGCGACCGCGGGCCCTGCGCAAGAATCAGCATCTCCAGCGCCCCCGCCGTCAGGAGGACGCCGAGGCAGATCGTAACGTTTCGGAGAAATTTCCGCCGGTCTTTGGTATCCTTGGTCCATGAAACGTCTGGCATGGGTGGCGCTACTTGGCCTTTCGGCCTGCATCACCCTCGTGAACTATGTCGGCAAGGGGTACGAAGCGTACCAGAAAGGCGACCTCGAGGGAGCGGAGCAGTTCTACCGCAAGGCTGTCAAGTTCCGGCCGAGGGATCCGATCGCGCACAACAATCTGGGAGTCGTCCTCCAGGACCTCGATCGTGTCGAGGAGGCCATCCCCTTTTTCAAGCTGGCGGGCGTCCTCTCCAAGACACCCTACGCCGCGCCACACGTCAACCTCGCGCGCGCGTATTACGAACTCGGCAAACTCGACGAGGCCCGGGAGGCGACGGAGAAGGCCGTCTCGATGGACGGCGGCAACCCCATCACGCTTCTGATCGCCGCCAACGTCTACTGCGCCCGCAACGAAAAACTCGACGCGGCGCGCGGATTCGCACGCACGGCCGTCGAAAAAATCGGGGACGCCGACAAGGCCGCCGCATGGAGCACCCTCGCGGAACTCGAGTACAAGCTCAACAATATCGCCGCGGCGATCACGGCCATCGACACCGCCATCGCCCTCGATACCGACAACTCGCTTTACCGGCAGCAAAAAGCCCTCTACCGGCCCTGACCGCCCAGCGCGGCTTGGACGCCGGTCCGATACCTCAACAGGATCGCACGCAGTTTCTCCCGCGACTCCGACGCAGGCTTGTCCGATAACCACGCCAGCACATATCCGAGACTCTGATTCACACGCGGTAGGCCCGATACCTGCCGCGGGATATCCTCCGGCGACACCGTCAGCGCGATGTCGAGTTCCTTCAACAGAAACTTCATATCCCGCTCCACGTCCGGCAGGATCGGCCGGCGACGCAGGTTCGGACGGCTGTAACCCCCGCCTCCTTCCGGCTTGCCCGGCCGCACGCCTGCAATCGGCGCGGTGTTCCGGGACATTTGAAAAAGTTCTATATCGTTGTTCCGGACATAGAGCTCGAGCCATTCGCGCCATTTCTGGAATTTCCTGTCCATCAGCGCCGCCCGCGCATGCTCCCCTGTCGGGGTGGCCTCTAGCTCGTTCTGATACTCATACACGAACAACTCTACGGGCAGCAGCCGGCTCGACGACCGCACTGCCCTGAGCGCCGCGCCGGTGCCTCGCGCGTGCGTGCGAAAGGGATAAAACTGAAAATCGAATCCGAGCAGATACACCCGCCGCGCGCCCAAAAGCCGCGTGATGTCCACCGAGGTGAGCGCCACGCTCCCGCCGCTTGCCAGCGGTTGAAATGGCAGCCCTTGGGCCCGCAGACGGTCGAGCGTCGGATGCCCGTAACTATAAAACAGGACGTTCGAAAAACGCTGATACACGCGCCGTGACACCAAGGGCGTCGCGCACAGAATACTGCGCTGATAAATCTCCTCCGGCAGATTCTGCAAATAGGCCTGGTTGGACACCGACGAATCCAGCGTCACGATCAGGTCCGGCGCCACCCCCCTCATGCCCAGCACCGGAACCGCCGTGTCACAGGCCACCACCGGCGCCCCCTTGAACGCCGCCGGAATGTCCACTTCATCCAAGCTTGGCCCGGCCGCCACCACCACCGCTTCACCGCCCGACCATCGGCCCGCCTGGTCCTCCAAAAAAGGGCCGGACAGAAAATCCTGCAGATTGTCCGACACGTTGTTCTGCCACTCCTCCGCAAATTGGTCCAGCGTCGCGCGGTTCGACGAACAGAGCGTGTCGAAAAACTGCAGCTCCTTCAGCGCCCGCCCGTGGCTGTCCGACCCCGTCCGGCCGAACAGCGTGATCCGCCGGCGGTACAGCGTGCCGAAAATGTCGTTCAGGACCTGCAGCACACCGTCCTCGCCGACCGCAAAGGAGATTCTCCCGGACAGAATCGCCTGCCGGATGTCCAGCAGCGTCAGGTACGTTCTGATCTCCGGCAGTGCGTCGTGCGACAGAATGACCACCGGGATCCGGCTGCCAAGGATGGACAGAAGGCTTTCCCAGGACGGTAGTCCCACCACGATGATCGCGTCCAGGGTCGGGATTTCATCCGCGAGCGGCATAAGTTCAATGTGCCGCGCCGTTGGATGGAGGCGAAGCTCCTCCGCCAACATGGGCTGGACGGTCGCCAGCGCCTCGAGATTCGCTTCCAGATAGCTCATGGCGAAATGCCCAGCCGCTGCATGAGCGTCGATGGCAGCGGACCTCCTTCCTCCGGAACGCGGATCGGCCGGTCCATTCGCGGCGCCGCGACGCAGGGGAGCGCGCCGCGACGCACGCCTTCCAGGGACGGGCCCAGCGTGTAGAACGGCACGGGCGTTTCTCTCAGCATCAACCGGAAATCCGAGGCGTAATGCTCCAACCTCGGCGCGGTGGACTGGGTCGGCGTTTTTCTAAGTTCCTTGGACAGAAAATCGTGCTCGACGTTCTCGAAACTCGAAACCCGGCTCAACTCCGCACGCGCGCGACGCAGATACGATGACAGGCGGCTGTACAAATGGCGCGGGCGCGCCTGAAAGTCAACACCGGCCAGGCATACATAGGCCGGCGTCATCGCGGCGGCCAATGATGCGGCCAGAATCGATACGCTCCCACCGCTCCGCAATAGACCCTTGCACGACAGGTCCGCTTCAATCGGATGCAAAAAAAAATGCCGCCGGGGAATGGCCACCATCCGGCGGCCTTCAAATGCCCGCACAATGTCGGGATACGTGATCGGCGTGAACACCAGAATCTCCGGGCGGCTCGGCCGGTCCGCACGGGAGTGAAAATGAATCATCGAATCCGGGCGCGGATCCAGACTCACGATCAGGTCTGCGGGCATGTCCATCTCCGCCAGCCCTTCCGCCACCGTGTCCACGGCGATGAGATACGCAAATGAATACAACCCCCGCAGCGGCTCGATCGCGTCGTCCAGCGACGGCCCCGCGCCGGCCACCACCACAGGTCGGCCTCGCGCCAGACCAAACAGGCTCGAAACGCCCGGAGCCGCCAGCGCCGGCAGGTTCCGCCGGAAATTCCCGGCCGCCACCGGCCGCAACTCCTCCTCCGTCTCCCGGCCGCTCTGAATTTTTCGAACGACGTCCACCACCGACGAGAATTCCTCCGGGACGGTCTCCACAAACGGGGGATGGATCACCACGGCGATCTCGCCCTCCCGGCCGGACAAATCCTTCATCAACTCCGCCATCTGCCGCGCCATGTTCGAGGGCCGGCCAAAGATCCAGCGCACGGCAGGATTGGAAAAAATGTCCGAGAGATCCGTTTGGTCGCACAGGAGCCGCAGAAGCGGCGCGTTCGCCGCCAGCACCCACACTTCACCCACCCGGGCCGCGAGCGCGCGCAGTTCGTGGCCGGCGCCGTGCCCGACCACCAGCGCGCGCGTCATGCCCGGCGCAATCGCGGCCGCCGCCAGCTTCCGCGCCTCCTCGACCGGATCGACCTGGCTGTGCAAAAAACGCCGCCGGCCGCCGGTGTCCGTCCAGACGAGCGTCTCCGGCCCGCGACGGCTCGGCTCAAGATGCGCGGTGGTCAGCGGCGCGGTCTGTTCCAGCAGCGCCAGCAACTCCGGATGGTTCCGGCGGAGCGCCTCCGTATTCCCCGGCCTCATGTCCGCGGCGGGACGATCAGCTTGAGAAGCGCCGTCCCCACTTTCGAAAATGCGGGCGCCGCCACATCTCCGCCGAAATGCCCGATGCCCGGGGCCGGCTCGTGAATCACCACCGAAATCACGTACCGCGGCGATTCGGCCGGAAAAAAGCCGACAAAGGAGGAAATAAAACGGTTCGGATCATACCCCCCAACCTTCGGGTCCGGCACCATCGCCGTGCCGGTCTTGCCGCCCACCCGCACCCCCGGCACTTTGGCCTTCTTCCCTGTCCCCATCTCGCCTTCCACGGCAGAAACCAGAAAATCGCGAACCTGGTACGCCACTTCCGGTCGCATCGCCTGCCGGACCAGGCGGGGACCGGCGCCGGGACGGCGGATCAACGCAGGTTTCATCAGCCGCCCGCCGTTCGCGATCGCCCCCATCGCCATCGCGATCTGCAGGTTCGTCACACCCACTTCGTGACCGATCGACATCGATGTCTGCGACGACAGCGACCACCGGTACGGCTTCCTCAAGAGGCCCTTCTCCTCTCCCGGCAATTCCACGCCGGAGGGAATTCCGAATCCGAAGGATTGCACCGCCCGGTAGAACGATTCCTGCGGAATACGCTGGGCCGCACGGATGATCCCCACGTTGCACGACGCCTCCACGGCCGTCCGGAACGTCAGTGGCCCGTGCGACGCATAACACCGGATGCCGTGCGGCACGCCCGGAATCTTGATGTAGCCATTGCAAAAATAATGGTCCGCCAGCGCCGCCGGATGGTCCGCGCACAGAACCGAAATCGTCACGATCTTGAACGTCGAGCCCGGCTCGAACATCGCGTTCACGGCCAGGTTCCGGTACTGCGCCGGATGATACTCCGTAAAACGGTTCGGATCGAACGTCGGATACGATCCCATCGCCAGGATCTCTCCCCCGCGCGCGTCCGTCACCACCACGCTCCCGCCGGCGGCTTCGAAACGCTCCACGGTCGACGACAGCGCCTGGTCCGTCGCCTCCTGCACGTACGCGTCGATCGTCAGCGTCTCGTCCCGGCCCTTGAACACCGGATTGTCGCGGCCCGCCGCGTCGCGGATCACGGGCATCCCGTGGTCGCCGATCTCAACCCTCAGGCTCCCCGGCTCTCCCGACAGCTCGCCGTCCATCGTGTATTCGACGCCCGCAAGTCCGTGCCCGTCCGCGCCGACAAATCCGAGAACGTTGGCGCCCACGGCGCCCAGCGGATAGCGCCGGCGCCATTCCGGCAGCGCGCCGATCCCTTCGATCTTCGCAAATTCCCCTTTGATCTTGTCCCACCGCTCCTTGTCGATCCCCCGGCTCAACCACACAAACGCGCTCCTGGACGACAGCCGCTCCAGGCTCTCTTCCAAAGACTCCAGTTCATGTTTCGCCAGGAGTAGCGCCAGCCGGTTCTTCTCTTTGACTTTTGTTGGATGCGCATAGAGCGACTTGCATTCAATGCTCGCCGCGAGGATCCGGCCCTCGCGGTCCAGGATCCGGCCTCGCTGCGGCTGAACGAACATGTTCATCCACACGCGCCGGGTCTCGTTCGCCAGCCGGTCCGACTCCGGGCCGAGCTGGAGATACCCAAGCCGGATGAACAGGAACGCAAACCCCACCAGCACCCCGAAGGCCGCAATCCCAATTCTGAGCGACGGGTCGAACAGCCGCCGGCCGCCGCCTCCCTGAATCATCAACCCCGACCCGGCGGTTCCGACCGGCCGATCCGCATGAGCGACAGGAACGCCTCCTTGGGAACCTCCACGGCGCCGATCATCTTCATCTTCTTCTTGCCCTCTCTCTGTTTCTCCAGGAGCTTCCGCTTGCGCGTGATGTCCCCGCCGTAGCACTTGGCCGTGACGTGTTTCCGCATGGGCCGGATCGTATCCCTTGCGATGATTCGCCCGTTCGACGCGACCTGGACCACCACTTCAAAAAGCTGGCGCGGGATCGACTCGGTCAGCCGCTGAGCCACCGACTTGGCGACACGGTAGGCGTCGTCCTTGTGGACGATCAGCGAAAGCGCGTCCACCTCCTTGCCGTTCAACAGCACCTCCAGCTTCCGCATCTCGGCGGCGGCGTAGCCGGCCGGCTCATAGTCGAAGGACGCGAACCCGTGCGTGAGAGACTTCAGGCGGTCGTAAAAATCCGTGATCACTTCGGACAGTGGCAGATCATACGTCAATATCACTTTCTGCGGGTCCAGATAATTCATCTCCTGCAGTTTCCCGCGCCGCTCGTCCAGAAGCTGCATCACCGGACCGACGCTCTCCGTCGGCGTGAAAATCAGAGACTTGATCCGCGGCTCCTCTATCTCCTCCAGCCGGTCCAAGCCCGGGAGCTCCGACGCGCTCCGCACCTCCTCCCAGCGCACCACGCCGTCGCCCGACCGGACCTTCGCGCGGTACACGACGGTCGGCGTCGCGAGCAACGTCTCGATCCCAAGCTCCCGCGACAGGCGCTCCGACACAATCTCCATGTGAAGAAGACCCAGAAAGCCGCATTTGAAGCCGAAGCCCAGCGCGTCCGAAACCTCCGGCTCGATCGTCAGCGCTGAATCATTCAGCGACAGCTTCTCCAGCGCCACCTTCAACGCCTCGTAGTTCTCGCCCTCCGACGCAAACAGGCTCGCATACACCATCGGCTTGATCCGCCGGTAGCCCGGCAGCGCCTCCACGCGGGCGCCGGCCGCGCGCGTCAGCGTGTCGCCCACCTCCACCTCCGTCAGCGTCTTCCAGCCGCCCGCCACGTATCCGACTTCGCCGGTCGACAGCCCGCCCACGCGCAAGGGACTCGGGGAAAACACTCCCACCTCCGTCACCACCGACTCGACCCCGGCCGCCATCAACCGCACGCGGTCGTTCGCCTTCAACCGCCCGCTGAAAATCCGCACATAGGCCAGTACCCCGCGAAAATTGTCGTAGTGTGAATCGAAGATCAACGCCTGTAATATGTCCTGCCCTTCCAGCGCCCGCCGCGGATTCGGAAAAACACGCACGATGCGCTCCAAGAGATCATCCACGCCCGACCCGGTCTTCGCGCTTACTCTCAAAAGGTTCCTCGTATCCACGCCGAGTTCCTTGAGCTGGCCGGCCGACCGCGCGGGATCCGCCTGGGGGAGATCGCACTTGTTGAGGACCGGGAGGATCGTCAGGCCGTTTTCCCGGGCGAGGAAAAAATTCGACACGGTCTGCGCCTCCACGCCCTGCGTCGCGTCCACCACCAGGACCGCACCCTCGCAGGCCGCCAGGCTCCGCGACACCTCGTACGAAAAATCGACGTGGCCCGGCGTGTCGATCAGGTTCAATTGGTAGACACGCCCATCCCTCGCGCTGTAGCGAAGACGCGCCGCGGCCGCCTTGATCGTGATCCCCCGCTCGCGCTCGATGTCGAGCTGGTCCATGAACTGGTCCCGCATTTTCTGCTTCGACACCGCGCCCGTCTTTTCAAGGATGCGATCGGCCAGCGTCGACTTGCCGTGATCGACGTGCGCAATGATGCAGAAATTCCGGATCAGCGCCTCCGGCGCCCCAAGTGCCGGCGTCTCCGACGCCGGCCGGTTCCTCGCCTCTCCCTCTTCCTTCACACCATTTTTTTATCATACTCCGGCCGGCGTTCAATGTTCGATTGGGCTTGATTTCAGCCGCTTTCATTTGTAAGGTGCCCTTCCAACGTGGATCCGAAAACCGCTGTGAGCTTGGCTGAAATTTATAAACCGATCGCCGAAGATATCAAGCGCGTGGATGGAAGGCTGAGGGGAATCGTGGAGGAAGCGCTCGATCCCTTTCCACGCGAATTTGGCGCATTCCGCAGCATGGGCAAACGACTGAGGCCCGCCATCACCCTCCTCGTCAACCACGCCTGCCGGGCGGCGCGCGCCGAAACGCCCCAGGACGTCATCGAACAGGCGGCCGCCATTGAACTCATGCACATCGCCACCCTCATCCACGACGATGTGGTCGACGGCGCCTACCAGCGCCGAGGCCACCAGACACTCCACGAACTCTTCACTGACAAAACCGCTGTCCTCGTCGGCGATTACCTCTACGCCACCGCCATCGACATCTTTAACCGGTTCGGTTCCCATCACACCGTCCAGGTCGTGACCCGCACCACCGTCGGGATGGCCCACGGAGAACTCATGCAGGTCCTCATGTCACCCGAAACTCGCAGCCGGCGCGAAATTTATATGGAGATCATCTCGAAAAAAACAGCCGACTTCTTCGCCGCCTGCGCCGAGGTCGGCGCCGAAGCCGCACGGGTCCCGGTGGAACGTCGGCAGGTATTTAGGAAGTTCGGCTGGCAATTCGGCGTTGCGTTCCAGATGATTGACGACATCCTCGATTACACCGCCTCCGAAAATCACCTCGGCAAACCGGTCTTTCAGGATTTGGCGGAGGGCAAGATGACCCTCCCGGCGATTCTGCTGATGGAATCAGGCGCAGCACCCGACATCGGCGACCTCGCCGCCCATCACAACCTCTCGCCGCAGGCGCGCGCAACACTCACCGACCACCTCAACCAGAACGACATCATTCCGCGCAGCCTCCGGGAGGCCGATACGTTTCTGGCCGAGGCCCGTGATCTGCTGACGGCCCAGCGCGACCCCGAATCCGGCCCGGCGATCGCATCGCTCCAGGCCATCTGCGATTTCGTCCTCCAGCAGGAGGGCCTGCCCAAGCCCTGCCTTACTTGATTCGAATTTGAGTTAACCGGTTTTCAATCGTAGGACCAGCGCCAGGGATTCCATCGCGCCGGGATGCCCCGGTTGCAGGCTCAGCAGGGTCCGAAACGCGCCTTCCGCCTCTTCCAGCCGGCCCAGCCGCGCGTATTCGCAACCCAGAAAATCGTATCGGCCGGCGTCCGCGGGATTATCCGCAATGTCCTTCTTCAGGCCCTCCACGTAACGCTCGTGCTTCGTGTCCAGATACACGGCTTCGCGCTCGTACAGATAATGCGAGATCGGCATGGCGGAAACGTGCGTGTATTTGCCTTCGATGAGATCCAGGCTCTCCTCCAGCGTCTCATGCACCCGGTGCCGGAACGCCACGCCCGGACGGTTTCGAAACAACCTCAGCACATAATCGCTGTAGGTCACCGCCTGCCCGGTTTCCTCGTAATTGTGCCGCAGAAGATAATAGCCCTTGTAGCAGTTCGGCGCACCGCCGACGCTCTCCTCCACGGCCGCTTCCAGCATCACTTTCGGGGAAAGCGGAAAAAACTCGTCGGCGTCCAGAACCAGTATCCAATCCCCGCGGCACCCGGACAGACTCACATTCCGGGCCTCCGAAAAATCACCTCGGAATGGATGTTCCAGGACTTCGGCGCCCAACTTCCGCGCGATTTCACGCGTGCCATCCACGGATCCCGTGTCCACCACCACGATCTCATCGATGCACCCCTGCACACTGCGAATCGCCCGCTCGATCCGTTTCTCCTCATTCTTTGCTATCATGGCCAGACTGATCATATGCTCTATTTTTCGGCCGTGCGGACACTCCCCTTGATTTTTCCAAAAAATCTGATATGATCCCCCTTAATTTATGGAACATTTGTGCTATCTCACGGGCGCTATTTGACTTAAATGGTTAGTTTCCAGGAAGCTCAAGAGGTTCTCAAAGCGAACATCCCAAAGCCCAAGCCTGTCCGGATACCTGTTTCCAAGGCCATGTACTCCTGCGTGGCGGCGGACGTCAAAGGAGACAGCGATATTCCGACCATGGACAATTCCGCCCTGGACGGATTCGCCATCCTGTACGACGATGTGGCCGGAAAGGGCGAGGAGCCGACCAAGCTTAAAATCGTCGGTTCCGTGCGGGCCGGGCAGGTCCCCAGCCGGCGGGTTTCCGCCGGCGAGGCGATGAGGATCACAACCGGCGCGCCCATCCCCAAAGGGGCGGATGTGGTCGTGCCGGTGGAGGAAACGCGGGAAGAGCAGAATACCGTGTACGTATACCGTCCGCCCAGGCTTCGCGGTGACAACATTCGCCGGGCCGGCGAAGACATCCGCCGGGGCGCCGTGGTGCTGCGGCAAGGAGACCGCCTCGGTCCGGCCGAGATCGCGCTGGCGCATCTGGCGGGCGCGCAAAAAATTCCTGTCTTCGAAAAACCTGTCGTCGGCCTCCTCACCAGCGGCGACGAGCTGGTCGAACCGGGCCACAAGTTGATGAAAGGGAAGGTCCGGAACGTCAATACCCACATCATGGCTGCGCTCCTCGAACACTACCGCATCCCATGCCGGAATTTCGGCATCGTCAAGGACAATCCACGCCAGATCGCTTCCGCCATCCGCTCCGCCTTCGGCAAATGCCACGTGGTCGTCACCTCCGCCGGCGTGTCGGCCGGGCAGTACGATTTTGTGAAGACGGTGGTGGAGAAGCGGCTTAAGATGAAGGCGCTGTTTTACAAAGTCCGCCAGAAACCCGGAAAGCCGATTCTCTTCGCCCGCAAGGGCAACGACTTCTTGTTTGCGCTGCCCGGGAACCCCGTCTCCACCTTTGTGACCTTCCTCCTCTACGTCCGGCCCTTCGTCCTGGGCATGGCCGGATTTCGGGCCCTCGATTTGCCCCGCGAATTCGCCGAAGCCTCCGAACCCATCGGCGGCAATCCACGCTTCACCAACTTCCTGCGCGGCCGCGTCCAGGCCGACAACGGCAAGACGGTCGTCCGGACCACCGGGCCGCAGGAATCCCATCTCGTGACGTCTCTCTACGGCTCCAACAGCCTCATTGTCCTGCCCGAAGGCCGCCTCTCCGTCCAGCCGGGCGAACTGCTCGAAGTCTGGCGCTGGCGCTAAGAACGGAAACGATTTCCAAAAACAGCCGGCAGTTCATCGTCGTAGCAAGCCGGTCATGGGTTTCCATGGACGCGCGCGTTTTCCTCTATGACAAAACCGGTGAGGCTTGGCGCCTGAAAAAGGAAATGCAGGCGGTCCTCGGCGAAAAAGGCATGGCTTGGGGCATCGGCCTCCATCCCGAAGTCCGCGAGAAACCGCAGAAGGCGGAGGGCGACATGCGAAGCCCCGCCGGCGTCTTCTCGCTGGGCGCCGCGTACGGATACGATCCCGCGCCGCCGAGGGGATCGCGTTGGCCCTACCGGCCGTCGGTTGCCAAACTCTTGTGTGTCGATGACCCGGTCTCACGCCACTACAATGAGATCGTGACCGACAGCTCCGACCGCGACTGGCGATCGGCCGAACCCATGGTGCGCACGGACGACCTCTACCGGCGGGTCATCGTGGTCCGGCACAACGATGCGCCGGCGGTTCCCTCCGGAGGAAGCTGTATTTTCATCCATGTCTGGAAAGACGGAAAAACCGGAACGTCCGGATGCACCGCGTTGGCCCTGAACGACGTCGAATACATCCTCAAATGGATCGACCCCGGCGCGAAACCGGTCCTCGTCCAGCTTCCGGAACCGGTCTATAGGGAAGTTCAGGCGGCCTGGGAGTTGCCGCCGGTCGTCACGAAACCAGAAATATAAGCAGACTCTGAATGTCGGCCGGCGAGACGCCGGACAGTCGGGCCGCCTGGCCCAGCGTGGCGGGCCGGAATTTGTTGAGCTTTTCACGGGCTTCGTTCGTGAGATTCGGCACGGCCTCGTACTCGAAGCCCACCGGAATATGTTTCTCTTCCTGCCGCCGTCCCCGGTCGACGGCCTCGCGCTGGCGCCGGATGTAGCCCGCGTACTTGACCTCGATTTCGACCTGCTGGATCACTGAGTCGGAGATTAGGGGTACCCCCTCTCCAAGATCAGCGTATCTCACCAGGGGACGCCGGAGCAGTTCCTCCGCGGTGACCGACGTCTGCGGCACGGCGGTGGCGCGTTGCTCGCAGAGCCGCTTCAATTCGGCCGTCACCTGCAAACGAACGCTGCGCAGTCCCTCCAGAATCTCGTCCCGTTTCCTCTCCTCAGCCTCGAATCGCTCCAGCACGTCCGGCGGAAGTAGCCCGTACTGCCGGGCGATCCGCCACAGGCGCAGGTGCGCGTTGTCCTGCCGCAAGAGAAGCCGGTACTCGGCGCGGCTCGTGAACATGCGGTAAGGCTCGCTCGTGTCTTTCGTGGCGAGATCATCGATCAGGACGCCGAGGTAGGCCTGATCTCGCGAAAAGACGACGGGCGGCAGGCCCTTCAGCTTCGCGCCGGCGTTGATCCCCGCCGCGATTCCCAGCGCCGCCGCCTCTTCATAGCCGCTCGTGCCGTTGATCTGGCCGGCGAAATACAGTCCTTCGATTTTCCGGCACTCGAGCGTCGGCCAAATCTCGTGCGGCGGGACATAGTCGTACTCGACCGAATAGCCGAATTTCGTGATCTCCACACGCTCCAGCCCACGGATCGTCCGGACAAAGTCGAGCTGGCAGTCGGCCGGAAGCGACGTCGCGATGCCGTTCGCGTAGAGTTCCGTCGTGTCGAGCCCCTCGGGCTCCAGGATGACGTAGTGCCGCGGGTGATGCGAAAATTTCACGACCTTGTCCTCGATGCTCGGGCAGTACCTGGGACCCCGCGATTTGATCCGGCCGGTGTAGAGGGGCGAGCGGTCAAGACTCGCGCGAATGATCTCGTGCGTGCGGTCGTTCGTGTGTCCGAGATGACACGCCGCGCGGTTGCGCGGCTCGATCCCGGCCCAAAAACTGAAACGCGGCGGCGGATCGTCCCCGCCCTGCGGCTCAAACGCCGAGAAATCGACGGTCGTCCCGTCCAGCCTCGGCGGCGTTCCGGTCTTGAGCCGGCCCAAGTCCACGCCCAGCGCGCGGAGGTTGTCGGACAGCGGATATGCGGCGGGCGATCCCATCCGGCCGCCGACCTTGGTCTCCAGACCGAAATGCATGAGCCCCTGCAAAAACGTGCCGGTGGTCAGAATCACAGCCTTGCACGCAATCTCCCCGGCCCCTTTGCATCTCAATCCCGTAATACTTTTTCCCCCCTTAATCTCGACCGCCTCATCTTCGAGAATCGTCAGATTCGGAATCGATTCCAGCACACGCCGCGCGGCCGCCTTGTAGCCCTTCCGATCACATTGCGCGCGCGGCGACCGTACCGCCGGCCCTTTGCTGGTGTTCAGCATCCGGAACTGGATGCCGGCCTCGTCGGTCAGCCGGCCCATCAGCCCGCCCAGCGCGTCGACCTCCCGCGCAAGCTGCCCCTTGGCCAACCCGCCGATGGCCGGGTTGCACGACATCTGACCGATCTCCTCCTTGCGCAGGGTGACCATGAGCGTGTTCAGCCCCATACGCGCGCACGCGGCCGCCGCCTCCATCCCGGCATGCCCGGCGCCGACGACGATCACGTCGTAATTCATGCTATTTGCCAACACAAAATTTTGAAAAAATCCGATTGAGAACATCGTCCGGCGTCTTCCGCCCCGCAAAGTCCGCCAGCGCGGCCAGGGCCTCCCGGATGTCCGCCGAGACAAATTCCTCCGTCAGCCCGCCCTCCTCCATCGCAGACAACGCGCGGTCGACAGAGGCCTGCGCGCGGCGAAGACATTCCGACTGGCGCTCGCTGATCCAGACCGGCGCGTCGGACAGACCTCCCAGAAGATTCCGCCCCTGTTCCTCCAACGCCACGAAAAGGTCGCGGACACCCTCCGGCGCCGTGCCGACGGTCCGGACCACGGGCGCGCCGGAAAATCCGTTTCCCGGAATCCTCGCATCAGTTGCAATATCTGTCTTGTTCAATACGGTCAGGCGCGGTACGGCAGGCGGCAGATCCGCGGCGATGGCATGATCCTCCGCGCCGATCGACGAGGCGTCCAGGACGAACAGGACCAGATGCGCGCCCGACGCCGCGTGGCGGCTCCGTTGGATGCCCTCGGATTCGATCTCCCCGCTTGCTTGCCGGATGCCCGCCGTGTCCACAAATTCAAACAGCATCTCGCCGATCTCCGCACGGCCCTCAACCACGTCCCGCGTCGTGCCCGGATCGGGCGAAACGATCGCGCGGTCCGATCCCAGAAGACGGTTCAGCAAAGTCGATTTGCCGACATTGGGCTTTCCGATCAGCGCGACTCGAAGCGCCCCCGAAAGAAGCGCGGAACGCTCGGCATGACGCAGAAGCTCCGCCAGCGAGTCCCGGCATTCATTCAGCGTGGACAGGATGCGCGACGGATCCACCACGTTGATGCCCTCCTCCGTCAGGTCGAGGTTCGCCTCCAAAAGCGACAGGATGTCCACGAGCCGGTTCGCCATCGATTGAATGCGCGCCGAGGTTTCCCCCGACAGGCCCGACGCCGCCGCACGGGCGGCAAGCGCATACCCCGCCTGTGTGGCGGCCGACACCGATTCCGCCTGCGTGAGGTCCATCTTGCCGTTCAAAAACGCGCGGCGCGTGAAGTCCCCGCCCAACGCAGGGGAGAATCCGGCGCGCAGAAGCGCGCGGTAAATCTGACGGGTCAGCCCCCGGCCGCCGTGACAGATCAGCTCGGCGCTGTCCTCGCCGGTATACGAGCCGGGCGCCCGGTACAGAATCACCGTTACGAGATCAAGAAGCTGGCCGACGGTTGGATCAACAAACTCGCAGAGCTTCACACGCCGGACCGGCCACCGGGCGAGATCGACCGGCGCGCCTTTTTTCCGCAAACAGGCCGACAGGAGCGCATGGCACCGCTCGCCCGACATCCGGATCACGGCGAGGGCCGCGTCGGTCGCCGTCGACGTCGCGATCGCGGCGATCGGATCGTTCATGCGATTACTCCACCGTAACCGACTTGGCCAGGTTCCTCGGCGTGTCGATGTCGCAGCCGCGCAGGTCGGCGATGGTGTACGCCAGAAGCTGCAGCGGGATGACGTTGACGATCGGCTGAAGAAGCGGGTCGACTTTCGGAACCTCGATCACATACCGGCACATCTTGCTGACTTTGGGGTCGCCCTCGTGCGCAAGGCCGATGAGAATCCCGCCGCGGGCCTTGACCTCCTGCATGTTCGACAGCGTCTTGGCGTACACGTCGTCGGCGGTGGCGATCGCCAGGACGGGCATCTCGTCGTTGATCAGCGCGATCGGCCCGTGCTTCATCTCGCCCGCCGCATACCCTTCGGCGTGGATGTACGAGATTTCCTTGAGCTTCAGCGCGCCCTCCAGCGCGATCGGAAAATTGGCGCCCCGGCCCAGATAGAGAAAATCATTTTTTTTGCATTCGGCCTGCGCAATCCGGGCGATCGCAGGTTTGGCCATATCGATGGTTTTCTGCAGGACAGCGCCCAGCGCCTCAAACGCGCGCAGTTTCCGCCGCAACTCCGCCGGCGCGATCCGGCGAAGACGCGCGCCGAGGTCGAGCGTCAAAAGCGTGAGGCAGACAAGCTGCGTGATGAAAGTCTTGGTCGCGGCCACGCCGATTTCCGGGCCGGCCAGCGTGTAGATCACGCCGTCGGAAATGCGCGTCAGCGTGCTGCCGACGACGTTGCAGATCGTCACCACCTTCCGGCTCCTCTTTCGAAACCGCTTCACCGCCGCCAGCGTGTCGGCGGTCTCGCCGCTCTGGCTTACAGCCACCAATAGCTCCCGGTCGGTCAACACGGCGTGCCGGTACCGCAGTTCCGACGCGACGTCGGTTTCAACCGGAACCTTGATCCATTGCTCCATCGCGTATTTCGCGACCATCGCGGCGTGGAAACTGGTCCCGCAGGCCAGGAACGTCACGCGGCTCGGCGGCGCCTCCGCCAGCCAGCCGCTCACCCCGTCGACTTCGGGAAACACGATCCGGCCCTTCTGGACGTACGTCCCCACCGCCTTGGCGACGGCTTCGGGCTGCTCGTAAATTTCCTTCAGCATGAAATGCTTGTGGCCGCCGCGCTCGGCGGCGACAAAGTCCCATGTGATTTTCTGCACCGCCTTCTTTCGCGCGCGGCCGTCCAGGAGAAACACCCGCACGCCGGACGGCGTCACCTCCGCCACTTCCTCCTCGTCCAGAAACAGCACCGACCGCGTGAACGGCAGAAGCGGCGGAATGTCCGAGGCGACGAAATTCTCGCGGCCCCGCTCGCCCAGACCCACCACGAGCGGCGCGCCCATCCGCGCGGCCACAAGCATCCCGCCGTTTCGCTCGGCTACGACGATCGCGTAGGCGCCCTCGAGTTTCTGCGCGGCCAGCCGAGTCGCCACCAGAAGGCCTTTTTTCAGATTCTCCTCAATGAGGTGCACGATGATCTCGGTGTCGGTTTCGGATTTGAATTTGTGGCCGCGCCGACGGAGGTCCGCGCGCAGGCGCTCATGGTTCTCGATGATCCCGTTGTGCACGACCGCGATCCGGCCCGCGCAGTCCGGGTGGGGATGGGCGTTCGCGACCGTCACGCCGCCGTGGGTCGCCCAGCGGGTATGGCCGATCCCGGTGGTCGCGCTCGTCTTAAGGTTCCGGCAATGCGCCTCGAGCACCGAAAGCTTGCCGACCTTCTTCTGGATCATCAGCCGGCCGGCGCCGTTCCGCTCCACCAGCGCAATCCCGGCCGAGTCGTAACCCCGGTACTCAAGACGCCGAAGACCCTCGAACAAGACGTCTTTCGCGATTCGATCTCCCGTATAACCGACAATTCCACACATATCAGGAGTGTATGGTCCCTCCCTTGTACGTCGGCGGAAACGGCGCCTCGGCCGGCGCCGGCGCGTGCCGCCGCAAAAGCTCCAGCATCTCGCGGACCGCCGATTCTATCCCGACGAAGATCGCGCGGGACACAATGCTGTGGCCGATGTTCAGCTCCTCGATCTCCGGCAGCTCCGCCACCGGCCGCGTGTTCTGATAATGCAGGCCATGGCCCGCATAGACCCGCAGTCCCGCGCTCCGCGCATCCCTCGCCGCAACCCCCAGCCGGTCAAACTCGCGGATCGCCTGCCGCCGGCCACGCGCGTTCGCGTAGCGGCCGGTGTGCAGCTCCACCGAATACGCGCCGACATCGGCACTCGACTCGATCTGGCGCCGGTCGGGCTCCACAAACATCGAAACGGAAATCCCCGCCCGCGTCAGGCGCCGGACCACGCGCGACATCCGGGATTTCTGACCGGACACATCCAGCCCGCCCTCCGTGGTGAGTTCCTGCCGGCGTTCAGGCACCAGCGTCGCCTGGTCAGGCCGAAGACGGATCGCCCTCCGGACCATCTCCTCGGTCGCCGCCATCTCGAGGTTCAGACGCGTCTGCACGATCTTGTGAAGGATCTCCACGTCGCGCTCCTGAATATGCCGCCGGTCCTCCCTCAGATGCACCGTGATCTGGTGCGCCCCGGCGCCTTCCGCCGACATCGCGGCGGCAACAGGATCGGGATACAGCGTCCCCCGGTTCTGCCGGAGCGTCGCCACATGATCGACGTTCACGCCCAGCCGGCAGAGATACCGGCTGTCATCCAAGCTGCTCATACCCTCCATATTAATATGGAGGGACGACTTAATGAAAGGGGGCACCCCCATCTTGACTTTCCCCGCCCCCCGTCGTAGCTTCTTCGCGCCATGAAAAAGGACCTTCATCCCGTGTATGACCTCTGCACGGTCGTTTGTAACTGCGGCAATACCTTCACCACACGCTCCACCAAAAAGGAGCTGAGGATCGAAATCTGCTCGAGCTGCCACCCTTTTTATACCGGCCAGCACAAGTTCGTCGACTCGGCCGGGCGCATTGAACGGTTTCTGAACCGCTACAAAACCTACCAGATTTCCTCAACGTAGGGCGCGGGCGATCCCGCCCCCGGGTTCCCTTTCTCTCTGACGGGCGTATGCCATCATGTCACTGATGGATCGTATTCGAAAGATTCAAGTGCGGTACGCGGAGGTGGAGCGTCTCCTCGCACAACCTCAGATAGCGGCCGATCCCTCCCGGATGGCGGACCTCGGCCGCGAATTCTCCAGACTGGAACCGCTGGTGAATCGCATCCGGCAGCTTGACCTCTTGCGGAAGGAAATCGCGGACTTGAAGATCATGCTCTCCACCGACCGCGAAATATCCGAACTGGCCCGGTCCGAACTGGCTTTGAAGGAGTCCGATCTCGCGGACATGGAAAAATTCCTGCTCGCGGACATCCTGCCCAGGGATCCCAACGACGCCAAAAACGTCATCCTCGAAATTCGCGCCGGCACGGGAGGCGAGGAGGCCGCGCTCTTCGCGGCCGATCTCTTTCGCATGTACACCCGCTACGCCGAACGGCGCGGCTGGCGCACGGAAGTCCTCTCCCTGTCTTCCACCGGGATCGGCGGGATGAAGGAAGCGGTGATCGCGATTACAGGCGAGGGAATTTACAGCGTCCTCAAACATGAAAGCGGCGTCCATCGCGTCCAGCGCGTGCCGGTCACCGAGGCCTCCGGCCGGATCCATACCTCGGCCGCCAGCGTCGCCGTGCTGCCCGAGGCCGAAGAGGTCGACGTCAAAATTCGCGAGGAGGACCTGCGCATCGACGTCTTCCGGTCCAGCGGACACGGCGGACAGAGCGTCAACACCACCGACTCCGCGGTCCGCGTCACACACCTGCCCACCGGGCTGGTCGTGTCGTGCCAGGACGAAAAATCCCAGCACAAAAACCGGGCGCGCGCCCTCAAGGTCCTCCGCGCGCGACTCTACGACCTCGAACGGCAGAGGACCGAATCCGAACGCGCCGCCAGCCGGCGCCAGATGGTTGGAACGGGGGACCGGTCCGAACGCATCCGGACCTACAATTTTCCGCAGAACCGCGTCACGGATCACCGCGTCAACGTCACCCTCCATGCCCTGACCGAAATCCTCGACGGAAATGTCGAGGGACTCATCCGCCCCCTCATGGAAGCCGATGTCGCGGCCAGACTCCGGGCGGATCAGGATTGATCTTGAAAGAATCCTGGAACGTCGGTGCCATCCTCTCGACCACGGAGGACTTCTTCAAAAAACGCGGTATCGACACCGCTCGCCTCGACGCCGAACTCATCCTCGCCCATACGCTCGACCTCCCCCGCGAACGCCTCCTCGCCGGCAGGGAACGCCGCCTCACCGACATCGAGATTTCGGCGTTCCGCGAACGGGTCCGCCAGAGAGCGGGACACAAACCGGTCGCGTACCTCTTGAACAAAAAGGAATTTTTTTCACTCCCGTTCTATGTGGACGAGCATGTCCTGATCCCAAGACCGGAAACAGAACACCTGGTCGAGCAGGCGTCACGATGGATTGCGCATCAATCTAAAATCAAAAATCTAAAATCTAAAATCCAAGTGTGTGAGATCGGCGCCGGCTCCGGATGCATCGCGGCGGCCCTGGCCCGCGCCCGCCCTGAGTGTTCGATCACGGCGACGGAAATCTCCGGGCCGGCGGCGCGAATCGCCGTGAAAAACGTCGCGGCCCTCGGTCTTCTCGGCCGCGTCCGCATCCTGCACAGAAACCTATTCCCGTTTCCGTCCGATCTCAGATTCGATCTGATCGTATCCAATCCGCCGTATTTGTCCTTGGAGGAATTTGAAGCCCTGCCGCCCGCCATCCGCCGCTTCGAGCCAAGATTGGCCCTGACCGACGAAGGGGACGGCCTCACGGTTTATCGTAGGATTTTCAGGTCCGCCGCCCGCCACATTCGGCCGGACGGCGCGTTGTTCCTGGAAGTGTCCCCTCGGATCGCGGCGGCACTGGAGTCCGGCGGATTGTTGGAGAATTCGCCGCTTCGTCTGGCCGCCCTCCATCCGGACCTCGCGGGTCTCCCCCGCGTCGCCGAATTACGCTTCACGGCACCGGCACGGCACCAGACCGTAAGTTGTTAAGTTGTTCTGTATCTTTTCTGAGGTGAGAAGGATGCAGTCGGCGTATAGACGGCTTTGTATGCCGTAATAACTGCGAAAGCGTTGCTATGGGCCTAATCATATGCCGCCCAAGGCCGCTCACAGGGGACACGATTCCACCACCGTATCCCGGTGGCTCAACTTCCCTCCCGCCGTCCAGAAACTATCGCACTACCCCACGTTTACGTGAACAGAAACTGGCTCCTCGTGTTCGACTTACAAAACAACTTAACAACTTACGGTCTGGCGTCGTGCTCCTACGGTCTGGCGTCGTGCTCCGTGCTCTTCGTGCTCTCGTGCTCCTAGGATTTTCAGGTCCGCCGCCCGCCACCTTCGGCCGGACGGCGCGTTGTTCCTAGAAGTGTCCCCGCGGATCGCTGCGGCCCTGGAGTCCGGCGGATTGTTGGAGAATTCGCCGCTTCGTCTGGCCGCCCTTCATCCGGACCTCGCGGGTCTCCCCCGCGTCGCCGAATTCCGCTTCACCCCCCCTGCCGGGTGAGGCTGGATTCACCCCCCTCTCCCCCACAGGGGGAGAGGGCTGGGGTGAGGGGGCCTGAATAGCCTTCTTACCTGCCTGACCCGAGCTGCAGCAGGAGATCCTGGTTTCTCCGAAAGTCCGTCAGAACTTTGTCCACCATCCGGAAGGCGTCGTCCGGGCTGAGCTGGCTCATGATCTGGCGCAGCGACACCAGCCCGCGGTACTGATCCTCGGGATACAAGAGCTCCTCTTTCCGCGTGCCGGACTCGCGGATATTGATCGCGGGGAAACACCGCTTCTCCGCGAGGTCCCGCGACAGAACCAGCTCCATGTTTCCGGTGCCCTTGAATTCCTGAAATATCACGTCGTCCATCCGGGATCCCGTTTCAATCAGCGCGGTCGCCACCACCGTCAGGCTCCCGCCGTTCTCGACATACCGAGCCGCGCCAAAAAACTGGCGGGGCTCCTGCATCGCCTGCGCGCCCAGTCCCCCCGAGAGGGTTTTGGAGTTGGAATTGGAATGCAGGTTGAAGGCCCGCGCCAGCCGTGTGATCGAGTCGAGGAGAATGATCGCGTCGCGACCGTCCAGCACCGCCTGCATCGCCTCCTCCAGAACACCCCGCGTCCGGGCAATATGGTTTTCGGTCGATTTGTCCGACGACGACGCCACCACCTTCGCCTTCACCGACCGCTCAAAATCCGTCACCTCCTCCGGGCGCTCATCCACCAAAAGCACCAGTTGGACCACCTCGGGATGGTTCTGGGTCAGAGCCTGCGAAATCGTTTTGAGTAGCGTCGTCTTGCCGGTCTTCGGCGGCGCCACGATCAGGCACCGCTGACCCCGGCCGATCGGCGTGAGCAGGTCCATCCAGCGCCCCAGTTTTTCCTCCGGCCGCGTTTCCATGACCATTCGCTGCGTCGGATGCGTCGCCGTCAACTGCTCGAACGCCTTCCGGACCGCGGTAGGCGCCGGCGCCTGCGAGGGCGCCCTCCGGGTGTCCATCCTGGGCCCCCTGCGATTCTGGCGGGAAAACGATGCTGCGTCAGCGCGGTGATGCCGCTTAAGTTCTCGCATATGGATCCGTCATGTCCTTTCGATTTGAATGCTCGGGGATTCCCTCATCCTCTGACACAGGGCCGCACCATACTTCAAACAATTGCAAATGTACACATCTTTGCTGAAGAATTTTAAAGTCCAGGCCCCTGCATACCGAAGATCAAACAAGAGCCCCTGAGGGGGGCTTGGCTTGGGGTGGTGGTAGGGGGAAACACAGGGATGGACACCTTTGTGATCGACGGCGGGAAACCGCTTCGAGGGAAGATCACAATCAGCGGATCCAAGAATGCCGTGCTGCCCATCATGGCGGCGAGCCTGCTGACTTCCGACTTCGTCGAAATCGAAAACGTGCCGAACTTGAGAGATGTCCATACCATGGCAAAACTTCTGACCTGGCTGGGCGCGAAGATCGACTGCGCGCCGCCACGCCTGACCATCGATTCCCGCAGACTTCGGTCCTTCGTCGCGCCCTACGAGCTCGTGCGGACCATGCGGGCGAGCATCCTCGTGATGGGACCCCTGCTTGCGCGATTCCGGAAAGCGCGCGTGTCCCTGCCCGGCGGCTGCGCGATCGGAGCGCGGCCGATCGATCTCCACCTCAAGGGATTTCAGGCCCTGGGCGCTGCGATATCCCTCGATGCCGGCTACGTGGAACTGGCGGCAAAAGACACCCCAAAACGGATCGTCCGCCTGCCCTTTCCGAGCGTCGGCGCGACCGAAAATCTGATGATGTACGCGGCCGCCTTGCCGCGGCAAACGACCCTCCTGAACGCGTCCCGCGAGCCGGAAATCTCGGACCTCGCCGCATTCCTCACGGCCGCAGGCGCATCCGTTCAGGGCGCGGGGACCTCCAAACTCGTGGTCCGCGGCGCGGCACGGCTCCAAGGCGTCAAACATCGCGTGGTCCCTGACCGGATCGAAGCCGGCACCTATGCGGTCGCCGCGACGCTGACCCGCGGTGATCTGCGCCTCCTCCATGCCCGGCCGGACCACATGGCCGCCGTCCTCGATCGGCTGGCCGAGGCCGGCGCGCGGGTCGACCGGGACGTCGACGAAGTGCGAGTCTCGGCGGACCGCCGGCCCCGGGCCCTGACCCTCACCACCATGCCCTACCCGGGATTCCCGACCGACATGCAGGCGCAGTTCATGTCGCTCATGGCGGTCGGCGACGGGACCAGCGTCATCACGGAAACGGTGTTTGAAAACAGATTCCTCCATGCCGCCGAACTCACACGCATGGGCGCCGACATCTCCCTCGAAGGGCGCGTGGCTGTGATCAAGGGCGCACGGTGCCTCAAGGGCGCGCCCGTCACCGCCTCGGATCTTCGCGCCAGCGCCGCACTCGTGCTGGCGGGGCTCGTGGCCGAGGGCAAAACCACCATCAGCCGCGTCTATCACCTGGACCGCGGCTACGAAACGATGGAAAAAAAACTGAGAAGCGTCGGCGCCGCCATCCGAAGGAAACACGGATGATTCGCGGCATCTACACCGGCGCATCCGGCATGCTCGCCAAATGGACTGAAATGGACGTCCTCTCCAACAACCTCGCCAACGTCGACACCCCGGCCTTTAAACGGCACCTCATGCTCTGGAAAGAGGAACCCCGCTTCAAGATGCATCGCCTCTTCCACAACGTCATCGAAACGCCCGCCGGCGATTTCGATATCCGGCCCTACATCGGCGACATGGGCACCGGCGTGCGCGTCAAGGGCGAGTATGTCGACTTTTCGCAGGGCGCGTTGAAGTCCACGGGCAACCCGCTCGACCTCGCCATCTGGGGCGAGGGATTCTTTGAGGTGGATCGGCCCGGCCAAGGCAAATTCTACACGCGG
The DNA here is from genome assembly GCA_001784175.1 of Candidatus Lindowbacteria bacterium RIFCSPLOWO2_12_FULL_62_27. Lineage (GTDB taxonomy): Bacteria > Lindowbacteria > 2-12-FULL-62-27 > 2-12-FULL-62-27 > 2-12-FULL-62-27 > 2-12-FULL-62-27. The sequence goes on along the minus strand of MFPR01000020.1, from coordinate 229,584 downwards.
GCCGGAAACTTCATCCGCAACGGCGACGGGCTTCTCACGAACCTCCACGGCGACCGCGTCCTCGGCGTGGACGGAGATCCCATTCCGGTAAACGTCGAAGGCCTCTACGTCCAGAAAAATGGCCTCCTCGTCGACCGCGACGGGATCGTGCTCGGACAGATACGGCTGGTCACCTTCAAAGATATGCAGATGCTTTCCAAAGTCGGCGATAATTTCTTTGCGCAAACGCAAAAAAGCGGCGACCCCGTCCCCGCGCCCGCCCCGACGGAATTCCGCCAGGGTTTCGTCGAAGCCGCGAATTCGAATATCGTCAAAGACATGGTGCAAATGATCGTCGTCAACCGCGCCTACGAGGCCAACCAGCGGGTCATCACGTCCCACGACCAGCTCCTCGGCCAGGCCGTCAACGAGGTATCGAGAGTATGAGAACCCAACTGAAGGAGGTCAACCTGCCATGATGAGATCTTTGTGGACCGCGTCGACCGGCATGATCGGACAGCAGTTCAATGTCGACGTCATTTCGAACAACCTCGCCAACGTCAATACCACGGCTTTTAAAAAAGACCGTGTCGACTTCGAAGACCTCATGTATCAGCGCATGCTCCTCGCCGGCACGCCGACCTCCGGCGACGTCCAGATCCCGACCGGCATCCAGGTGGGCTTGGGCACCCGCGTGGCGGCGACGCAAAAAATGTTCGAGCAGGGAAGCCTCAAACGCACCGCCAATCCGCTCGATATCGCTGTCGAGGGCGACGGGTTTTTCCGCGTCACCCTCGCGGGCGGCATCACGGCCTTCACGCGAGACGGCAGCTTCAAACTCGATTCGACCGGCCGCGTCGTTACCTCCGATGGCGACCCCATCGCGGACGCCATCACGGTGCCGCAGGACGCTACCGCCATTCTCATCACCACCGACGGCACCGTCTCGGTCCAGCAGCCCGGCGCGGTCGCGCCGGCGCAGATCGGAACGATCACGCTGGCCAAGTTCGTCAACCCGGCGGGCCTCGGCGCGGTCGGACAAAACCTCTTTCTCGAAACGGCGGCCAGCGGCGCGCCCATCGAAGCGCAGCCCCAAACCGAGGGCATCGGCGCGCTCCGCCAGGGATTCCTCGAAATGTCCAACGTCCAGGTCGTCGAAAGCATGGTCGACCTCATCACCGCCCAGCGCGCCTATGAGGTCAACTCCCGGTCCATCCAGACCTCCGACGGAATGCTCCAGACGGCCGCAGGTCTCAAGCGATGAAACGGGTGGCCCTGATCCTGATTACCGTCACCATCTCCCTCCTCCCCCCTTGTGGGGGAGGCTGGGTGGGGGGACTCTGTTTTACCGCAGGGGCAATCGAAAACAAATCCCTGACCCGCTCCGACGCGGAGGCGAAGATCTTGGCGGTGCTTGCCGCGGAACTCGACCCTCTGGGATTCTCCGACATCCGCATCCGATTCACGCAGTTCCCGGAAAAATTTCCTTACCCGGAAGGGTCCGAACTTGTATTTGAAGAAATGGCAGGCCACCGACGGCTTGGGATCCGCAGGTATAAAATTTCAGCCTTGGGCGAGCGCGGGATTCGCAAGACCGCCTTCTGCGCGGCGGCGGTGTCGGCTGAGGGGCTGGACATTCGCGCTCGATATCACATCCCGGCGGGGAAGCGGATCGCCGAAAGCGATCTGATTCTCCGCCGGGTAAGGCTGGACGATCTTCCAACCGATGCCGTCACCGACCCCGCACAGATCCTCGACCAGGAAGCCAACCGGAATATCTCTCAGGGCGAACGGATCGAACGCGATTTCGCCCGCCAGCCCTTCGCGGTCCTTCGCGGGGAAATCATCGAAGTCGAACTGGTGGCGGGCGGCATGGGGGTCAAGGTCTTCGCGGAGGCGCAGTCCTCGGGATTCGTCGGCGACCAGATACCGTTTAAGAATACGCTCAGCCTCAAACGCTTTTACGCCAATATCACAGGCCCACGCCAGGCGCGTTTCGTGTGGGCGGAAGGAGACAAAGGATGAAACCCGTAAGGTTCGCTCTTGCCCTGCTCGTTTGCTCGGCGCTCGGGTTCGCCAAACCTGCGGACGCCAAGTCGCTCTGGAACGCCAATTCGGAGTCGATGTTCGCCGACATCCGCGCGCATTCGATCGGCGACATCGTGACCGTCATCGTCACGGAGAATCAGAAAAGCCGGAACAAGAATGACAATACCCGCGAAAAGGAACTTAAGGTCGGAGGGAAAATCGACGGCGCCACCTCGCCGCAGCCCAATGACAAGGACGACGATCACTTCTGGCACCGGATCGCTCGCAAAATCCCGCTCTTCGGCGCGGAAATCAACGGCAAATCCGAGCTGGAACGCAAAAACAACACCGCCAACGAGTCGCTCCTCAGCCTCGCCATCGCCGCTCAGGTCGTTAACGTCCTCCCCAACGGCAACCTCGTCCTCCATGGACGAAAATCGCTTGTCGTCAGCAACGACCGCATCATCCTCCAGGTCAGCGGCGTCATCCGGCCTTACGACATCGCCAAGGACAACACCATCCGGTCCAGCCAGCTCGGGGATGCCCACATCTCTTACACGCCGGAATTCACGGTCAACGCCAAAAAACGCCGCACGCTGACCGACCGCATCTTCGGGCCCATCGTCGATGTGCTGTTCTAGGAAACGGACATGAAACGGATCTACGGCACGCCGCGAATGATTCATTTCGTCAGCCAGCGGCAGATCCGCGTCCGGCGCCGGTTCCGCGCCGACGCGACAGCGTCTCCGGTGGTCCGATGGATCAAGCAGGCGCTTGGGATCATCCTCAGTGTCCTGCTCCTCTTTATGATGCCCGTGCCCGTCCACTCGTCCGTCGCGGTCCGCGTCAAGGACCTCACGCGGGTCGACGGCGTGCGGAATAACCAGCTCACAGGATACGGACTCGTCACGGGACTCGAAGGCACCGGCGACGGAACACGGTCCCTTTTCACGCTTCAGTCCATCGCCAATATGCTCCAGCGGTTCGGCGTTTCGATCGCGCCCACCAGCATCCGCGTCGACAACGTCGCGGCGGTCCTCGTTACGGTCACGCTGCCGCCTTACGCCCGGCCCGGCGACCGGCTCGATGTGCAGGTCTCGTCCATCGGCGACGCCGAAAACCTCCAGGGTGGCGTGCTCCTTCAGACTCCGCTCGTGGGCGCCGACGGAAAAGTCTATGCGGTCGCGCAGGGAAACCTGTCGATCGGCGGATTCAACCCGAAAACCGGCGGCGCGCGGATGTCCCGAAACCACCCGATGGTCGCGACGGTCCCGCAGGGCGCCATCATCGAAAAGGAAGTCGCCTCCGACATCAACGTTCAGAACGGCGGCGTCCGGCTCCTCCTCCACGCACCCGATTTCATCACCGCTTCGCGCCTGTCAGCCACGATCAACCAGACGTTTTCCGAGCCGCTGGCCCAAGCGATGGATCCGCAGGCCGTGTTCATCAAAATGCCCGAAAAATACGTGGGCGACCCGGTCACGTTTCTGGCGATCCTCCAGGACCTCCAGGTCGAGCCGGACCTGCCCGCGAGAATCGTCGTCAATGAGCGCACCGGCACGATCATCATGGGAGAAAACGTCCGCGTGTCCAAAGTCTCCGTCTCGCACGGAAACATCAGCGTCAACGTCAAGGACCCGGCCAATCCCGACGGCCCGCCCATCGGCGAAAAGGTCCTCAACATGGCCGACGGCGTGTCGGTCAACGATATCGTCAAGGCCTTAAACGCCCTCGGCGTAACGCCCAGGGACGTCATCTCCATCCTTCAGGCCATGCGGTCCGCCGGCGCGCTCTACGCCGAAATCGTCCTGATCTGATGTCGGTCGCGTTCGTTCCGCTCAATCCCCGCGATCATCAGGCCACCGCGCCCTCCGGCCACGCGCCGATTCCGCTCAAACCGGCGGAATCCCCCATGGGCCTCCCGCAGGCGGACAAGCCCGTGGCCCTGGAAAGGGGCGCGGCGCCCAAATCGTTCGCGCCCTCCTTCAAGGACATCTATCTCCAGCGGCGCGAGGAACTGCGGAAAGGCGCGGACGGCATGGAAGCCATGCTCGTGCGGCAGGTCATGAAAGCCATGCGAAGCACCATCCCGGAGCCGGAGGAGGATGAAGACCTGTTCGGCAGCGCCGGCCATGCCACAAAAATGTTCACTCAGATGATGGACGACGAATTGTCCAACAAGATATCCGCCAACGGGGAATTCGGAATCGCCGACAAGATCTTCAAGACCCACATCAACACGCTGACGGAAGAATTCGCGCAACAGCTCGCAACCGGCGACGCAACGCCGTTCGGAATCCCGCTCCAGCGTTAAATCTTTCGCGCGATCGGTTCCCTCCGCCCGGACCCGAACGCGCGCGGCGTGAGCTTGAGTCCGGGCGGCGCCTGCCGGCGCTTGTACTCGGCCGCGTCGATCTTTCTCGCCCACGTTTCGCGTTTGGCGTGAGAGAATCCCGGAATTTTCATGCGTGATGGCGGCTCCAGCCGCTCCACATACGCGTCGATGAACCGGTCCAGCACCGGATACGGCGGCAGGCTGTCCTGGTCCGTCTGGTTGGGCCGAAGTTCCGCGGAGGGCGCCTTCTTGAACACGGGATCCGGAATCACCGGCAGGATTCCATTGATGTGCCGCCCCATCGCGTACACCAGCATCTTCGGCGCGTCTGAAATCACCGCCAACCCGCCGCACATGTCCCCGTACAGCGTGCAGTAGCCGACCGACATCTCCGATTTGTTCCCGGTGGTGAGGAGGAGATGCCCGAATTTGTTGGAGAGCGCCATGAGAATGGTCCCGCGCAGGCGCGCCTGAAGATTCTCCTCGGTGGCATCCGGTTTGAGACCTTTGAAGACGGCCCTCAACGTTTGGAGAAACGCCCGAAATATCGGAACGATCGACACCGTCACGGTCGGGATCCCCAGCGCCTTCGCCAGCGCCCGGGAATCGTCTATGCTTCCCCGCGATGAATACGGCCCGGGCATGAGAACCCCAAGAACGTTTTTGGGGCCCAGCGCCGCCGCCGCGATGCACGCCGTCACGGAGGAGTCGATGCCCCCTGAAAGACCGAGCACCGCCGACAGAAACCCAGTCTTGCGCGCGTAATCCCGCGTGCCCATCACCAGCGCCTCATACGCCTCAGCGGCCTCCGACGGAGACACGCATGAAATCGGCGAGAGCCGGTCCGTGTCCACCACGACCATATCCTCCTCAAACGCATTCCCTCTCGCCACCGTCCGGCCGGCGGCGTCAATCGCCAGCGAATTCCCGTCAAACAACAGCTCGTCGTTCCCGCCAACCAGATTCACCTGCAAAACCGGCCGCCGGTATTTGAGGGCCGCCGCCGCGAGCATCCGTCTCCGAAGGTCCGCCTTGCCAAGCTCAAAGGGAGACGCCGAAAGATTGACGAGCAGATCAAACCGCTGTTTCCACAGAATCGCCACCGGATCCACCCGGTACAGCCGTTTCGGCCAGAAGTCCGCGTCGTTCCATACGTCCTCGCAGATCGTCACCCCCACCCGCTCGCGCCCGATCCGGATCGCCCCCGGCGCGCCGCCCGGCTCGAAATACCGCGCCTCGTCGAACACGTCGTACGTCGGGATCAGCATCTTCCGGAACACCGCTGCCACGCGCCCACCGCGCACAAACGCGGCGGCATTGTACAGGGGCTTGCCGACCTTCGACTCATTCGGCACAACCGTCCCGACCAACAGCGGCAACCGTACGCGCCGTGCCAGATCCCGAAGCGCCCGATGCACCGACTCGACAAAATCCACGCGCAACAGCAAATCCCTGGGCGGATACCCGGTGACCGCCAGCTCCGGAAAAACAGCCAGCCCGGCCCCGCGAGCCGCCACACGCGACGCATACTCGGAGATCTTCCTCACGTTCCCCTCAAAATCCGCAACCGTCGTGTTGATCTGGCACAACGCGATTTTCATACCGCTAGAGGTAACAGGGGAACCCCAAGAGTGTAAAGGTCAGGGGGGAAAGAACTGTGCTTGGCGTTATCATCGGCGCCATCTCGCTGGGTTCGCGACTCTACCCGCGACTCTACCCAATGAAACTTGACGGCTGGGCTGTTGCGGGATAGAGTTCATGTACCGTGAAAAATATTTCAGCGGCTGAGGTAGTGAAGTTAAGTGTGCCTGAGCGCATTCAGCTCGTCGAAGACATCTGGGATAGCGTCGCCAGTGTCCCTGAAGCCGTGCCGCTGTCGGAAGCGCAGAAGAACGAGCTGGATCGGCGATTGGACGCGCATCGTAGGAACCCGCGAGCAGGGTCGCCCTGGGCGGAGGTCAAGAGGCGCGTCCGATCAGGCCGATAAAGAACTGTCGGCTGATCGTCAAACCCGAAGCCGAGTCGGATATCAAAGAGGCCTACCAATGGTATGAGGAACAGCGTGAAGGCCTCGGGGATGAATTTTTGTTGTCGGTGGAAGCGGCCTTGGCCTCCATCCAGCGCAATCCTCGCCTGTATGCCCATGTTCACAACACCTTGCGGCGTGCCCTGATCCGTCGATTTCCATACGGTATTTTTTACCGCCTCGAAGGCGCCACAGTGTTCGTCTTCGCAGTCTTCCACGCGAGTCGTCATCCAAAGCACTGGCAAGCACGGGCGAAATAAGGCGCGGTTGATGAATGGGTAACCGGGGCGCTGCCCCGGACCCCGAGGGTTGTCGCGTTTGGGGGCTGCCTGTGGTGAAGAAAGGATCCGGCGGCGCCGTGCCTTTTCGACACGACGCCGCCTTCACCACAGTACAGCCCGTCGGCGCGGCGATCGAGTTGCCCCTCGGCAGAGCTCTATCCTCCGGCTGACATTTCTTGTTTCGCGTTCCGTTCCCTTCCCATCCTTAAGGAGCGGGAACGGAACGGAAAACCGTCAGGTGGACGATGCTTCGATCAGCGGCATGGCCCAGCGGCCTTGATGGCGGATGAGTCGGCCCTGCTTCTGAAGATATTGCAACGTCGCGGTGAGGGTCTGATTGCGGACTGATAGCGCGGTCCGAATCGTCTCCCGGGCCGGCGGATTTTCCGACCGCGCGACGAAGGCGAGTATTTTTTCCGGCAAGTTGTCGGAGCGTTCGCTCTTCTCGACGGTCGCTTCACCGATGACCTCAAGGTGAGGCGGTCGGCGAATGGGGTCGGGTATTGACTTAATTGACTTATTCAATAGCCGAGGATATGAAGTTCGAAACCTCCGTAGAAAATCCCGCAGCCGACCTTTAAGGGTCGACTGCGATAAGGTAGGAGATGACAGTCTCTGGGAAACCAACGGCGGAGGTTCGCGGATGCAAAGAAAACACCCGTCCGGCGCTGACATGCGCCCGGAGGCGTTCGCCCTTTGGGCGCTGATCGCCATCGCGTGCTCCATCTGCGCAGGCGGGCCCGCGGCCGCCGCCGACCGGAGCGCCGCCGCGGTCCGCGTCTTGAGTTTCAACGTCCGCTACAACACCCCCAGAGACGGCAGGAACGCATGGCCTCATCGAAAAAAAATGGCGGCGGACATCTTCAAGAAATACTCGGTCGATGTGGCGGGCCTCCAGGAACCCGACAAACGGCAGATCGACGACTTGAAGAAACGCCTGCCGGACTGGACATTCTATGGGGTGAAAAACGCCATCGTCTATCAGAGCGCGCGTTTCGAATTGGTTCGCGGCGGCACGTTCTGGCTGTCGAAAACGCCTGACCGCAAAAGCCGCGGCTGGGACGGGCAGGAACCCCGGCTGGTCCGCTGGGCGCAGGTGCGTGAACGATCCACCGCCCGTACCTGGTTTTTTTTCAATACCCATTTCGACAACCGGGGCAAGACCGCCCGGGAGCGCAGTGCGGCGCTGGTGATCCGCAAAATCAGGGAAATCTCCGGGTCGGCGCCGGCGATCCTCCTCGGCGATTTCAACTGTGGCCGCGAATCCAAACCGTATCAGACCCTGACAACCGCCGGCGGCGCGCGGCCGCTCCTCAAGGACGCCCGCGACATTTCCAAAATGCCGCCCACGGGCCCGCCCGGAACATTCAACGGCTTCAAGAAAACTGCCGCCCCAAAACGCGCCATCGATTTCATCTTCGTGACCGGCGCCATCGACGTCCTCTCCCACACGGTGATCGCCGATTCGCAGAACGGCCGCTATCCGTCGGACCATTTCCCGGTTACGGCACAGGTCCTCATCCATCCTGACGGCAAAGCCCCTGAACGGGTGATGACCGACCCTCTCTACGTACGGGCGTATAACGTCGACGACTTCGCCACCATCACAGTCAACGGGACGGACATCGTCGAAGCCGGATACCAGGAAGAAACCGGCTGGATCCCCATCAACGATTACCTCGTCAAGGGCGATAACCACATCCGGTTCGCCCTGACAAACTCCGCCGGCGGCTGGACGTTCGGCTTTGAACTCAAATTGAAGGACACCCTCCTCTGGAAGGACGAATGCGGCCAAGCCGGTTCCCGCTCCTGCGCCAGACCACCGGGCACGACGGTCGCCTACGAGTACGATTACGTTTTCAAAGTCAAATAGCGGATTCTTTCCATCGCCCGTTTACAACGCCTGCCGGCCGATGATAGAAGCTTGGCGCTTATGACGCTCAAGATGAACGAATCGCAGTTGATCGAGATGGCCGTGCAGGGGTCCGTGATCTTTCCGCGCTGTTTTGGGTGGGAGATCACGCACGAGGGCGAGGTGAAAATTCTGCCGTCCGTGGGCGGGATCACCTACAACGTCCTCGTCGGGGACAGCGTGTACGGCTGGGCCGCGGACCACATCGAGCCTTGCGTGTCGACCACCGCCTCGTCCGACAAGCTGTCGGAAAATCCCAACCGCGCCTTCAACGCCTACGCCTGCATCGGCAACACCGTCACGCTGATTTCAGGCGCCGCCAAAAGCAAAAAGGGCGTCGTGACCGGGCATCACGGCGGCGTCGAACACGTCATCGTCGATTTCCCGCCCGAAGCCGTCGACAAGATGACGCTCGACGACAAGCTCATGATCCGCGCCGTCGGGCAGGGGCTCAGGCTCGTCGACCATCCCGACATCACCCTCCACGGGATCGATCCCGGGCTCGTCAAAAAGCTTCGGATGCGGGAGACGGGAAAATATATCCAAATTCCGGTTGCCGCCGTCGTGCCCGGGGCGCTCATGGGCTCAGGACTCGGCCACAACGATTCCTACAAGGGCGACTACGACATCCAGACCAGCGACCCGGAGGTCGTGAAACAACACCGCCTGGACCGACTCCGGCTCGGCGACGTCGTCGCCATCCAGGACCACAAGTCGGCCTACGGCTGGTCCTACAAAAAGGGCGCCGTGACCATCGCCGTCGTCATCCACGGCGATTCCTCCCTCGCCGGCCACGGGCCCGGCGTCCAGACGGTCCTGACCAGTCCGGGCGGCTGGTTCAAACCGACCCTCGATCCGAACGCAAACATCGGCCGATATCTGGGTCTTGGCCGGTACCGCAAGAAACGGAGACGATAAAGGCCGGTACTGGGTTCCCCCGATTCTGCTCGGAAGTCGGCGCTCGGTACTACGAACTCCCATGAACTTGAGAAACATCGCCATCATCGCCCACGTCGACCACGGCAAGACCACCCTCGTCGATCAGCTCATGCGCCAGTGCAATCTGTTCCGGGACAACCAGAAAGTCCAGGAATGTTTTCTCGACTCCAATGATCTCGAACGCGAGCGCGGGATCACCATTTTTTCAAAAAATATTTCCCTGCGGTACCGCGACGTCAAGATCAACCTGATCGACACCCCCGGCCACTCCGATTTCGGCGGCGAGGTCGAACGCGTCCTGAAAATGGCCGACGGAGTTCTGCTTCTCGTGGACGCCGCCGAAGGCCCCATGCCCCAGACGCGGTTTGTGCTGCAAAAGGCGCTCAGTCTGAACCTCAAGGCGATCGTCGTCATCAACAAGATCGACCGGCCCGACGGCCGTCCGGAGGAGGTGCTGAACGAAGTCTTTGACCTCTTCGTGGAGCTGGACGCCACGGACGACCAGCTCGATTTCCGCGTCCTCTACGCCTCCGGCCGCGACGGCTGGGCAACGGAAGAATTGAAGGACGAACAAAAAAATCTCGCGCCCCTCCTGGACGCTGTCCTCGAAGATATCCCGCCGCCGCCGGAAAATCCCGGCCCGGCCCAGATGCTCGTCACCACACTCGACTATTCCGAATACGTCGGCCGCATCGGCATCGGCCGCGTGGTCCGCGGGGTCGTCCGAAAAGAAACGCCGCTGGCGGTCCTTCACCGCGGAAAAGAACCCGTGAAAATACAACTCAAGGAACTCATGATTTTCGAGGGACTCGATCGCCGGAAAGTCGACGAGGTGCCCGCCGGAGAGCTCTGCGCGGTGGTCGGTCTCGAGGACATCGACATCGGGGACACGATCGCCGACGCCAACACCCCGGAAGCCCTGCCCACCCTCGCGGTCGACGAGCCGACGCTCAGCATGGAGTTCCGCGTCAACGACTCTCCCTTCGCCGGCCGGGAAGGCAAGTACTTCACCAGCCGGCACCTGCGGGAACGCCTGTACAAGGAGGCCAAAACCAATGTTGCCCTCCGGGTGTTCGACATGGCCACGACGGAGGCATTCAAAGTCTATGGGCGCGGCGTCCTCCACCTCTCCATTTTGATTGAGACGATGCGCCGCGAAGGATACGAATTTGCGGTCGGCCAACCCAAGGTGTTGTTCAAGGAGGAAAACGGCCAGACGCTGGAACCGATCGAAATCCTCGTCATCGACGTGCCCGAGACGCATTCGGGCAAGGTCATTGAACTTGCTTCCCAGCGGCGCGGCGAGATGTCCAACATGACGCCCAAGGGCGGCCACATCCGGCTTGAATTCCACATCCCCTCCCGCGGCTTGATCGGCCTCCGCACCCGGGTCCTCAACGCCACCTCCGGCGAGGCGGTGATGGTCCACCGGTTCCTGAACTACGATGGCTTCAAAGGACCGGTTCCCCAGCGGGTCAACGGATCGATGATCTCCATGGCCGAAGGCCCAGCAATCCCTTACGGAATCGATGGCCTCCAGGACCGCGGCGCGTTCTTTATCTCGCCCAGCGATGTCGTCTACGCCGGACAGGTGGTCGGCGAACACTGCAAGGACAGGGACATCGTGGTGAACGTGCAAAAATCCAAAAAACTGACAAATATCCGCGCCGCCGGATCCGACCGCAACATCGTGATCGTGCCGGCCATTCGCATGTCCCTCGAACAGTGCCTCGAATACATCAACGACGACGAGCTGGTCGAAGTCACCCCCAAGTCCATCCGGCTCCGCAAGACCATCCTGGACGAAAACGCGCGCAAACGCGAAAGAATGAAAAAATTGAACCTTGAGGAAGAGTCCGAGCAGGACTAACGTTTCTCAGCAATCACCTGAATCCAGCGGCCGCGCCGTTCTTCATTGGCAACCGTATGGATCCATCGGATGCGCCAGCCGGCGTTTTCAACATGAGACTGGAGTTCGTCCTTCAAGTATCGTGCAAAGAAGCGTCCAGGCACGAACGATCCATGATAGACGCCCTCGCCCTTGCCGTGAAAAAATGTCCCTGCAAAAAGCCCTGCCGGACGGACGAACGACGCCATCCGATTCAGCACGGGCGTCAATCGTTTCTTGGGATAATGTATCAAGCTGGCATTGGCCCAGATGAGATCGAATAATCGGCGGCGAATAAGAGGAGTGATTAAATCAGAGCAAGCATAATCTCCACAAATGAATTTCACCCTTCCTTGGGGTGCTGCTTTCTTCCCGTTATTCCCGCGAAATCGGGAATCCATTTTTCTTCCATATAGAATAAATTCTTTCACGGCATCAACACCAACGACATTAAAACCGGCCTTTGAAAATTCCTGAGCATCATGTCCAAGTCCACAACCTGCATCCAGGACATAGTATAATCCATTTTTCTGAAAAATAGGACAACAATACTGCCTTAATAATACAGCAAAAAATCTAGAAATGCGTTTATCTCTACGGCATTTAACCCAATTTCTGATCGCATCCTCCGAATATTTACTGTAGCTTGTAACGAATCTGTTCTCATCTTGATTCTTCATCGCATTATGATATCTTAGCACGATATGAAGAGCAATTCCACTGGTGAACAGAAGTTGGACCCCCCCTTATCCCCCCCTTTAAAGGAGGGAAAGAGGGGGGTTAACCCCTTTACATCGCCCGGTTACGTCGTGGACAAGAAAATAATAGAAATACTTGGAAGATATATAGACATTATTAATGAGTATAAATCTAAGATAAACATTGTAGGTAAGCTTGATTATTCAGATATATATAATAAACTTCTTGTGCCATCAATTATTGCAACACAATTAATAGATAAAAAGTGCTTATTAGATGTTGGTTCAGGTGCTGGTATCTGCGGTATAACCATTAAACTAGTCAGAAATAGTATATCAATAGTACTATGTGAGAGAAATAATAAAAAAATTGCATTTTTACATGAGGTAGTCAATAAATTAAGCATAAAAAATGTAAAAATAATACCATGTGGATTGGAGGATATCAGCACTAAAGACCTGGATTGTGTTGAGGAATTGTTGATAAGGGGTATAAAACTTGTGAATATTTATGGCCTATTAATGAAAAAGTTTCCACGTGGAACGGACATTATTTATTTTGGTTCGAAGAATGATCTTGCAGGCCAAGGGTGTGACCTGATCGACAGCATTCCCATCCCTGGATACGAAGACAGAAGGGATCCACTGTTCGTCTTCCATTTGAAATTGAACTGACGTGTTCCACGTGGAACATTCGTAACTATTCACCTCCTCTCCCCCCGCGAGGGGCGAGAGAGGATTGAGGTGAGGGGGGTACAGACAGCGACGACCGCAGCCTGCCACCCTCACCCCAACCCTCTCCCGCCAGAGGCTGGAGAGGGGGAACACCTGAACAGTTACGAGCATTCAAGGTCACCGCTGCGGATGTCGATGAGGTATGTAAGTAAGGGAAAGGGGGGAGAAGTATGGACAGAAGAAAACTGGATGTGAAGAAGGTCATTGCGGTAGCGAATCAAAAAGGCGGAGTAGGCAAGACAACCTTGTCGATCAATCTCTCGGTATCACTGGCGGAGGAAGGCAAGAAAGTTCTCCTGATCGATCTGGATCCCCAGGGGAACTCGACGAGCGGACTGGGGGTTGCCAAGAATGCGGAGAGGACGGCCTATGATGTTTTGATCCGGGCATTGCCGTTGGACCAGGCCCGGGCCACGACTTCCTATGAGAACCTGTCCGTTCTCCCCGCGAACATGAATCTGGCCGGCGCCGCCATCGAGATCGCCGGAATGGATTTCAGGGAGTTCCTTCTCAAGAAGGCGATCGATCCTGTGCGGGACCAGTACGATTTCATTCTCATGGACACGCCGCCTTCCCTGGGACTTCTGACCGTGAACGCCTTTGTCGCGGCCGACCAGATCCTTATTCCGATGCAATGCGAGTTCTTCGCGCTGGAAGGGATCACACAGCTCATCAAGGTTTATGAATCGATCAAAAATTTTGCGAATCCCAGCCTCGAGATTCTTGGCGTTGTCCTCAGCATGGTGGATTTCCGGATGAGACTCACGGAGGCTGTTGTGTCGGAGATCAAGAGCCACTTCAATGGAAAAGTACTCGAAACAATTATTCCAAGAAACATTCGCCTTGCAGAGGCGCCGTCATTCGGAAAGCCGATTCAGCAATATGCGCCGGAGTCAAAGGGCGCCCATGCGATCAAGGATCTGGCAAGGGAACTATTATATGGAATAGAGATCAACAATGAAGAAACGTCAGCCACAATTGAAAAAGCTGACATAGAAAATGTAACAATAAGGGGGGACTATGAAGAAAGCAGTATTGGGCCGGGGCCTGTCAGCGTTAATTCCAATGGAGAATCCACAGCGGGAGCAGATAACGCCGATAGAGGAATCATTACAGACATCGTTAGTGAGTCAATTAGCAACTGAAATAACTAATAATGGAAATAAAGTCGGTGAGTATCTGACATATCAGCCGACAGACTCTCTAACACCGAATCCATATCAGCCAAGAATAAGATTTAATGAGGATAAGCTTAAGGAGCTATCAGAAACAATACGTAAAAACGGTCTCATTCAGCCTATTATTGTTAGGAGAAATGCAGGCAGATACGAGATTGTATCTGGTGAAAGACGATGGCAGGCCTGTAAAATGGCAAATATAGACTCAATCCCTGTCATTATAAAAAATTATGATGATAAATCAATGCTGGAAGCTGCTATAATTGAGAATATTGAACGCGAGGACCTGAATGCTGTAGAGATAGCGAAGGCAATTCGGGCTCTGCAGGTCAAATTCAATTTGACACAGGATGAGATCGCGGACAAGTTATCGAAAGATAGATCAACAATATCAAATCTACTCAGATTACTGTCTCTTTCAGAGGATATTCAGAAGTATTTATTGGACGGTAAGATTGAATTTGGGCATGCGAAAGCAATACTATCAGTCCAGAATGAGAATCGCCGGGCAGAATTAGCCTCTAAAATTGTTGAGTTTTCGTGGTCAGTCAGAAAATCTGAGGAAGAAGCAAGGCGTATGAACGCCGAGACATCCGGGAATGGCAAGAATGATATTGCGGCCGTGAATGAATGGGAGAAACTGGAGCAGGAATTCTGCAGGCACCTTGGAACCGGTGTAAAAGTAAAATTGAGGAAGAGGGATGAACAGTACAGAGGGACAATTGAAATTCAGATTCATTCAAAGGAAGATGTAGACAGGATTTTGGGGGTCGTTCGAAAAGGAGTCATTGAAAGCCGACTGTAAGCCATCAGTCAAAGGATCGGCGAATGAGACTTATTTCAATCGATAAAGCGCATTTCGGGCACTCTCTGTACGAGCACATATTCAATCTTGACGGGCAGTGTCTATTCACGGCAGGGATCAAGCTGGACGCCAACATCGTCGACCGGCTGTCCAGCATGGGCTACAAGACGCTGGTCATCGCCGATACGCTGGACGCGTCCATCGAACCGAGGCCTTTGATATCGGACGGGCTCAGACTTTCCGCCGTCCGGCTCATGCACAAGACATTTCAGGCGATTCGGGGGAAAACCGACATCGACGCGGCGCCCGGGCTGGATCTCAAGGCGGTTTTTGACGCCTGCAACGCGATCGTGGACGAAGTGGCGATGGGGGAGCGTAGGCGGGTTGTGGATGTCATAGGCGTGAAGAATCCCGAGGATTATGCGGCGGAGCACGCCGTCCAGGTGGCGGTTCTGTCGGCGTACGTAGGCAGCCGGATGGGCTACAATCTGATGCACCTCCGGGACCTTGTGGTAGGCGGCCTCTTGCACGACATCGGTGAGGCCTTTGTTCCTGCGGAACTCGTGAACAAGAAGACAAAATACGCGCCAGACGACTCGTCCAAGATGCAGTTGCACGGGGTATTCGGGTTCAAGTATCTCAGCCGGTTCACGGAGATCAAGGCCACGTCCCGGGCGGTGACCATCCAGCATCACGAGCGGGTCTCCGGCAAGGGATATCCGAAAGGACTGTCGGGGACTCAGATTCATCAGTATTCCGGCATCGTCGGCGCCTGTGAGTCGTTTGACGGCATGACGTCGGACCGGCCATACCGGCTCCGGCAGCCGGCCATTCTGGCGCTCGGAGTTTTGATGTCCAGCAAGGAACCGCAGTTTGCGCCGGAACTTCGGGATATTTTCTCCCAGCTTTTTGCGCCCTTCCCCGTCGGCACGTGGGTGACGCTGTCAGACGGCCGGCACGGGATCGTGAAGGCTGTGCCGAAAGAGGCGATCACGCGGCCGGACGTGAAGGTCGTTTACGATCCCTTGGGTCAGACGATCCCTGCGACCGTTGTGCGGCTCAGCCAGTCTCCCACGCTGAGGATTTCAGGAATCCCGAGCGAGTTTTAATTCAGGATATCAATCCGCAGCGTCCTCAAGCACGCCGCAAGACGCCACGAGGCCGAATAGTCGCCTTCGATCAGTTTGATATGTTTGAGTGAAGCCGGCACTTCGTTGAGGATGGGATCGACCGGGACCCAGTGACCGCCGACGAAGAGTTCATTCCACGAATGATAAAAATATTTCCCGTCCATATAAACGACTCCGGAGACGATTTTTGACGGAAGGCCGGCGGCGGAGGCGAGGGCATGGAACAGAGCCGAAAACTCGTTGCAGTCGCCCTGCCGGATCTCAAGCACATCGTCCGCGCTGGGAACCAAAGATGTGGGGACCTGCCGGATGTGCGCCCGCATCCACCGGATGGCGCCGCGAGAAAATTCAAGAGGCGGCCGTTCCCGGAACAGGCCGGCGATTTTCCGGATCGCGGGTGTCACCACGGACGAGTCCACCGGCGACGCGGCGGACGGGCGGTCGGCCAGGGCGAGGATGTCAGGCCATCCGATTTCCAATGTCACCTGCTCTTCGGATTTGTCTATCACCTTCTGAAAATCTCCCGATAGATTGAGATCCCCCAGTCCGGGACCCCGAAGAACGACCCGGACGCGGCCGGAGGATTCAGGCGGTGCCGATCCTCCGGTCGGCACGACGGCAGCGAAATAGGCGAGGTCGATATCCGCGGGCGCCGCGGACGCGACGCGTTCCGCCGCTTCTTTGTCGCCCCGGATGTATTTGAGTTCCATCTGAGGCCATTCGATGAGAAACGGTTCCGGGTCCGACGTGTCGACGTAGGAAACGATCTCGATGGCTCCAAGCGCGGCCGTCACGCGCAGGACGTTTGACCTGTCCGCCGGAATTTTGTCCGGCGGCGCGCGGTCGACGGCGAGGGTGATGCGGATCGGGAGGAAATCGACCGGGTTGACCACCTGGAAGGTCCGGCGAAGTCCAGGCGAGAGATCTTCCGAGAGAATTTTCTGGTCGGCCAGTTGCGGGAAGGTAAGATCGGCCGTCGCGAAGGACTTCGTTTTGATGATGTTTCCGGAGGATGCGACCTCAATTTTGAATTGATCGCCCTCCAACCAGCCTTTCACCTGATACACGGCGTCCAGCCCCGTCTCGATCTTCTGGAAATAGCGGTACGGTTGAAAATCGGGCGTGGCTTCCACGATCTCGATCGCTTTCATCCGGACCGGGTGTTGCAGGGTTCTGGCCGAAACGTAATTCTCGCTGTACAGCCGAAGGCGTCCCTCCGGTGTCCGCGAGACGGTCTTGCGGAGGTATCCGATTTTTTCCGATCCCAGCCATGCGACGTACCAGGTTTCGGATTCCCGAATGCCGGCCGCCGGTGGCGCCGGTTCGGGCTTGCCGCAGGCGGTGAGGAGCAGACAGAGCAGGGCCACCCTCACCCCGACCCTCTCCCGCCTACGGCGGGAGAGGGGGGAACATTCACCCGGCGGATTCATTTCCCGATCTGTGTTTTCAAAAACGCGAGGAGTTGCGGGAAGGAACGGTTCCGAAAGGAGTCGCCGAAAGCGTGGCCGTATTCGGGGAAGGCGACGAGATCGACCGGTTTGGCGAGGCGCCGAAGCTCGTTGCGCAGCATCAGGCTCTGGGAGATCGAGACCGTGCGATCGTTCTGGCCGTGAAAGATGAGGGTGGGGCAGGAGAGCCTTTGGAGATGGTGGAAGGGGGACTTGGCCTTGAAGATCGCCTCGGCCATCGGAAAATCGACGCCCTGATCCAGGAGAAGGGCCAGCTCATCTTCGCGGAGGAAAAATCCGCCCAGTTGGCCGTAATAATCCACAAAGGCCTTGATCTGCGATCCGAGGATTTCCGCCGCTTGAAGCGCGATTCCGCCGCCCATGCTGTACCCGATGACGGCGATTCGTTTGGCGTCGACCTTGGGATGCATCGAAAGGGAAACGACGCCTTGAACAACGTCCATGACCTCGCCCGGATACGGATAGGTTGCGTGGCCTTCGGACGGAGGAAATCCGCGGTAGTCCGGCAGGAACACGAGGTATCCTTCGGCGGCGAGCGCCTGGATGGTGTCGAGCGTGCCCAATCCCTGCCAGTAGTTGGCGGGCGGGTAGTATCCATGACAAATCACAACGGCGGGAAAGGGCGGCTTGCGGGATTTCGGAATCGCGATGAGTCCTGAAACCGTGAGATTGTCGCTGGTGTACCGGACGCTGTCGATTTTAAAGGCGAAGGAATCTTCCACGAGGGAGGCGACGGTGATGGGTCCGGGCCGGATTTTTTTTTGCGCGAGGGCCGGGATGGAAGCCTGTTCAAACACGGGCGGGATGCCGCGGCGGGCTGCCGGCGGAGCCGTTGGCCGCGGCGGGCCCACCGCCGGACCTGATTCCACCGCCGGCGCCGCAAGATGCGCTGCAAAAACCATTGATGCGGCCAGCGCCGGCACGATGCCCCTTTTCATGACAAACCTATTTCTTGTCGAATTGCCGTTCCGTGAGGCCCTTGCCTCCGATTCCGGTCGCCGACGCGCCGCCATAGATAAGCCGCTCCATCGCTTCGCGCAAACCCGATCCCGCGAACCACTGGTGCTTGAGAAACGGCGCGCCCATGGCCTTTTCTCTGCGCTGCACGTCCCGCACGTAGGCCAGCATTCCCTCCTCCCGAAAGGTCGTGCCGGTCTCGTGCGTTGCAAGGAGCGACATGTGGCTTCCCATGAGCGTGACAAACTGAAAGACATATCCCATTTTGCCCTGCTCGTCCTGATGGGCCTTGTGCTTGGCGTCGATCCGCGCCTGGCTCAATCCGCGGTGGAGGTCGGGATTGTCCCAGTTGAAGGACGGTGAGTTGTTGGCCGCCAGGACGGCATCCGGAAATTTTTCGAGCACGCCTTCCGCGAAACGCCGGGCCTCGTCGAGACTCGGTTTTTCCTGTTCCATCCACAGGATGTCGGCGAAGGGCGCAAAGGCCCGCCCGCGCGCGATGGCCGCTTCGACGCACGATTTGACCTGAAAATACCCTTCAAAAACTTTCGGCTTGAATTTATTCCATTCCACATGGATGCGCATATTTTCCGCCAGTTCGACCTGCTCCCGCAGGGCGAGCGCGTTGGCGGGGCCGTTTTCCTCCTCCCACCGGCGAAGAAGTTCTTTTTTGTTAGGCCGATCTGACTTATCGATGGCCCTGGCCACCGCCTCGTAGTAGGTCATAAGCCCGGCCTGGCGGTTCCACTCGGAGGTCAGGGCCTCCGTCATTTCCTTGGCGCTCTTGCTGTCGCCGCCATCGGAGCACTGCCAGAGGCGGCGGATGCCGGCGGCGAAGGAGGGCCAGCGTTTTTCGAGGCGGGTCACGCGGACTTCATTTTCCCTGCGGTTGGTTCTGTCCCATGCCATGCCGATAATTTTTGCGAGCGCCGGGATATCTTCGAGGGTCGTGCCGAGAATGAACCAGTGGTCGCGGGGGTCGACGTCCGACGTCAGGAGTTTGGCCGCCTCGGAGTCGGTGCGGGCGACGATCAGGATTTCGGATCCCCAGATGTCCGCGGTCGCGCGGGCCTCGAGCAGCCTCAGCGTGTGTTCCTGCATCGGCACGAGGACCTTGCCTGCCATGTGTCCGCACTTTTTTTTGCCGTGGGCCTGGTCCTCGATGTGGACGGCGGCGGCGCCGGCCTCGATGAAGAGTTCCATGAGTTCTGCCATCGCCTCGTGGCCGGTGTCACCGTCCGCGAAGATCGGCAGGAAGTAATCGACGGCCGGCGTCTCCGCCAGTTGCGCGCGGGTCATCCAACTGCGTTCTTCGCGCTGCCGCGCGTCATACCACCGCTGCGCGCGGGTGATGCGTTCGACCACTTTGGGAACCGTGTCGTACGGATATTTTGCAAGGTCGGGCCCGGTGCGGCCGGAAGAATAATGGAGGAGCGAGGCCTGCCAGCCGCTGACGTAGAGGGCTTCGAGGCCGCGCATCGCGAAGACAGCGGCCTGGGCGCCGTCGATGACGCCGCCCGTGCCCGTATGGTTGGGCTGCCGGCCGCGCCGGCCGTTGTTTTTGAGGGTCTGGAGGAGGGTCCAGAATTTTCCGGCCATGGCGTTTGTGAACGTGAATTCGTTTCGGATGCGCGGCCGGACCCGCACGAGGTCTTCGGCGGTCCAGTACCGCGTGGTGTGCTTGAATCTGGGCTGAGCCATCCACTCCTGGACTGCGCTCACCTCTTTCCGGAATGATTCCTGCTCTTTTTGCACTTCCGAGTCAGATTTTCTAGCCATGCATGCGCCTCCGATCATGGGAATCGTAAACGAAATCAAACGCCGCGGCCTCTCTGGCCGCCGCAGGCCGGCCGCGGCTGAACACGGCATCCAGAATCCGCCGGCGTTCCGCCGCAGAAGACTCGATCACCGACAGGAGCACCCGGGAGCCATAGGTGATCCAGCGGGGATGGAACAGTTGCCGGCGTAGAATCTCCATCGTCAACGGGGCCTTGGCGCGGTCGAAGCGGCTCCGGACGCCCTCGCGGTCCTGTTTGGCGAAGTATTCTTTCACGGCGGCGCTGCGTTCGTCCAGGAGCCGGGCCATGAGTTTGGCCGTGAGCCGCTCACCCTTGCGGGTGCTTTCGCCGGCCTCCGTCAGGCGCGACTCGTGATGGAGCGCGGTCCAGAGCCAGTGCCAGAATATTTCGTAGGTTGCGAAATCGTTCATGAGGCGGTTGCCGCTCAAATAATCCTCGATGGCGGCCGCGTTGTTTCCGTTGAGCTGCTGAAACATGTATTCGGACGCCATGTAGACGGCGTATCGAAGGCCCTTTTCGGTGATCGGACCTTTCGGTCTTCGAAAGAGGCGTTGCCATGCGGCGGACGAGAACATCCGGCGGGGCGCAAGATCGCCGGGCGTGACCTTGAAGGGGACGATGCGGCCCTGGCGATCGAGCAGGTCGAGCGCCTGGAGCCGGGCGCGCTCGTCGTCGGAGAGGCGCCGCACAAGTTCGGGCAAATGGTCTTTGGGGGACTGCAAAGGTTCCGCGCCGGCCCGCACATATTCCTCCTCGGTCGTCGCCACCCAGCTCTGGCGGTAGAGGTCGAAGGACCGGCCGTCGATCTGCATGAGGCCGGTGAGCCGTTCGCGGATTTTGTCGAACCAGATCGACCGTACCGCCTTCTGGTTCACGTCCGGCGGCGACTTCGGATTTTTCATCACGGCCGACATCCCACCGACCGGAAATCCTCCGACCAGGGCGGTGAGGAGGGCATTGCGGCGCGTGTATTCGGTCATGGACGGCTCGGTCATCCCGACGGTGTGAGGATCGGGGAAGACGCCGGCCAGCCGGTCTTTGAGCATTTCGATGCGGCTGTTGAGATAATCCCAGCGGCCTACGTTCGGGCCGATGAGCCAGTCGCGGAGGACCCACATGATGAGTTCCTGATAGGCCGTGTATCGGGCGCGCTCGTTGAGCATTTCTATTTTGATCGTGCCGCGCGCGGCGCCGATCATGCGTTCGATGGCGTTGAGGATCCGCGCCACGAGCAGGGCCTCAGCCGGGGTTTCGATTTTGGGCACATAAAAATAGATGCCGGAACGATTTTTGATCTGCGAGTCGAAATTGTGAAAGGTGTGCATCACGAGCGCCGGGATAATGGCCGGCACCGGCGCGCCCCTCAGCGTGAGTTGGCGACTGCGCAGGTGGATGCCGGGCACGCGATGAAAAATCACGGGCCAGGCAGAATGCGGAAGATCGATCGCGTAGTCCTTGTTCTTTTCCGGGTGGCGCCAGGTCCGGCCGGTCCAGTCGCCCGCCAGAAGTTCCTTGAGATTGCGCCATGCACGATAGAGTTTGTCCTGATAGTCATTGCCGGCGTCCTCCCAGTCGGCCATCCAGGAGGCGGCGCCATACGCGCCGGCGCCCAGGGCGCGCATCGCCATGCCGAGATCGTCAAACGGTCCCGTCCCTTGGAGGCCGGGCCGGACGATTTCAGCCGGCGCGGGGACGCCGGTATTCAACCGCCAGCGGTGGGGGGAGTCCTTGCCGTAGAACTGATCAAGCATGCCCTGCCGGATATCCGCGGCCGATTTGACGTTCCCGTCCGCGTCTTCAAAGCGCTCGTCCGGGCGGGCGAATCCATACCGGGCGCGCCCGGTCGCGACGCGATCAAGAAACGCGCGCCGTGAGGCGAGCACCTCGCAGAACCGCGATTGAAATTCGCGAGTCAGCTCTGCGATGGCGACATCCACTCGAAGGGCGTGACCGTTTACGCTCACCTCGCCGAAGAGATCCGCATACTCGGACGCCATGGGAGTCCTGACCGCCAGTGCCCGCGCGGCCCTTTCCCGTCCTAGAGAAACAACCGGATTCACAACAGCATGTAAACATTGGAGCGCGACTGGATCAAGCGGTTTGACTTGACCGCATGCCTTAACAGAGGCCATGCTATCCTTGGATATGAAAGCCTTCCGGCGGGTCACTCGATACGTTCTGTCCGGCGCGGTCGTTGTCCTGCTCGCGGTGGCGACATTCCTTGGCTGGTATTACTACATGCACATCGCCGGCCTGGCGGAACTGCACAGCACGAGAAAGGGCTGGACGTTTCCGAGCCGCGTCTACAGCGCGCCGCTCACGCTGACGGCGGAGTCGGGCACCTCCCTGCCGGCGGTGCTCGAGCATCTGAAGGGCGCCGAGTACGCGGCGGTGCGAAGCGGGCCGCTGGAGCCCGGTCAGTATCTCGTCAAGGGCCGGACGTTGTTTGTCGTCCGGCGGGCCTTCGAGTACCCGGGAAAGCTTGGAAGGGGAAACGCCCTGGAGATCGCGTTTTCGGATCGCGGTGTGGATCGGATCGTCGACCGGTCGGCGGACGAATTTCTGGACACGCTGACGCTGGACCCGATCGTGCTGGGGACGTTTTCATCGAGCTACGAGTCGCGGAAGTGGATCCCGCTGCAGAATCTGCCGCCGGCGCTGGTGCAAGCGGTGATTGCGATTGAAGACCGGCGATTTTATTCTCATCGGGGCGTGGATCCCAGGGGCGTTGCCCGTGCGGCGTGGCAGAACCTCCGGGCGCGGCGGTTTGCGC
This sequence comes from Candidatus Lindowbacteria bacterium RIFCSPLOWO2_12_FULL_62_27, assembly GCA_001784175.1. Classification (GTDB taxonomy): domain Bacteria; phylum Lindowbacteria; class 2-12-FULL-62-27; order 2-12-FULL-62-27; family 2-12-FULL-62-27; genus 2-12-FULL-62-27. The sequence goes on along the minus strand of MFPR01000020.1, from coordinate 206,652 downwards.
AAGGCGGCAGCACCGTGACCCAGCAACTGGCGCGGAATTTATTTCTCACGAGGAGGCGGACGCTGCATCGCAAGATTCTGGAGATGGGTCTGGCCATTGCGCTGGAGGGGCGCTACTCGAAAGCTGAAATCATGGAGATGTATCTCAACCAGATTTATCTCGGGCAGCGCGGGCCGGTGAACGTCTTCGGGGTGGAGGAGGCGGCGGACCTGTATTTCGGCAAGAAGGCGGCCGGTCTCAGCCTGGCCGAATCGGCGCTTCTGGCGGGGCTCATTCGAGCGCCCAATCTGTATTCGCCGTACCTCAATTTGCCGCTGGCGAAAAAACGCCGGGACGTGGTCCTCAGGAGCATGCTGGACCAGCAATTCATTTCGGAGGCGGACTATGATCAAGCCATCCACGAACCGATCGAAACGGCAGGCGTCCGAACCGCGCCCGGCCGCCGGGCGCCCTATTTTCTGAGTTACGTACACAGCGTGCTCGGCAGCAGGTACAACCCGACGGCGCTGAACACGCAGGGATTCTCCATCTTCACGACGCTGGACGCCCATCTTCAGGCCGCCGCCGAGGAGCTGGCGCGCCGGTGCGAGTTTCAATCGGCGCTGGTCGCGATGGACCCTCGGACCGGCGACATTCTGTCGATGGTGGGCGGGAAAAATTATCAGGAGAGCCAGTTCAACCGCGCCGTTCAGGCGCGCCGCCAGCCCGGGTCGGCGTTCAAACCTTTTGTCCTGACCGCCGCGCTCGAAAACGGTCTCACCCTGATCTCGATGGAGGACGACACCCCGCTGACGATGGCCGACTGGACGGACACCTGGACCCCGCAAAATTTCGACAGCGCGTTTCGCGGCCCCGTGACGCTGCGGGAGATGATGACGCATTCCATCAACATCCCGACCGTCCGGGCGGCGATGCGCGTGGGCCTTCCGAAGGTTGTTGAAGTGGCGCGCCGGCTCGGCATCGAAAGTCCGCTGCTCCCGGTGCCGTCTCTTGCGCTGGGATCGATGGAAGTGAGCCTGCTCGAACTCACGCGCGCCTATTCGGCCTGGGCCAACATGGGCGCGTTGCCGGCCGAGCGGAGCATCGTGGCGGTGTACAATCACCGGGGGGAGCCGGTGGAGGAAAACGCCGTCGTCACCGACGTCGTCGTGAGTTCTGCGGTCGCCTTTCTGGTCAACGACGCGCTGTCGGGGGTTGTGAAGGAAGGCACGGCGCGTTGGGCGAGGGATTGGGGATTTCACAGAATCGGCGCCGGCAAGACCGGCACCAATGACAGCTACCGCGACGCCTGGTTTATCGGCTACACGCCCGAGCTTCTGTGCGGCGTGTGGGTCGGCCACGACCTGCCGCGCCCGCTCAAGCTGACCGGCGCGCAGGTAGCGTTGCCGATCTGGGCGCAGTTCATGGAGCGCGCCCTGCGCGACCGGCCGGACATGGCGTTTCCGAGCGCCGCAGATGTGGTTGAAGCGAAAGTCGACCTGGCCAGCGGAGAGCTGGCGCGATCCGGCTGCATCCGTGTCAAGCGGGAATATTTTCTGGCGGGAACCGAGCCTAAGATCCAATGCCGGCTCCACGCCGGGGGGATCAGCGGCTGGCTTAAAAAAATATTCCGTTTCTGATAACAGGCGCCGAACCCGGCAGATGTCACATAGGTGACAAACGCATGTGACTGACAACACGCCTCCATCGCGATAGATTTCACCCAGAGACGCGAAACGACACAACGCTTCTCGCGCGGCCGTACAGCCGCGAAAACCGAGTATCTGGGAGGAACAACGACATGAAAATCGCGACCGGTGGAAAATGGCTGATGATGGCGACCGTTTTTCTGTTGATGCAGGCATCTGTCGGCATGGGCTACCAGCCCGGCGCAATCCCGGTGGATATCGACCGGAGCGCGCTCGGGCAGGGCAAACTCACTGTATATTACAGGGGAGATCTCGCAAATTCCGCCAACGTTTCATTGCATTTCGGATACGATGGGTGGCAGTCTCCCGCGACGTCGGCGATGACCCGACGCGGCAACGGATGGTGGGAAATCGTTCTGATGAACGCCTATGGAAGAAGAGAAATCAATTTCGTTTTTACCAATGGTTCCGCCTGGGACAATAATTTCAATCGAGACTTCAAACGACGGCTGAACACCCGGATCATCGACGCCCATACCCACATCGGCGACGGCCCTTCGGCGGGATTTTCCCGTCTCACCCCAAATTCGTATCTCACCTCCACCCAGAGTTTCGGCGTCGACCTCGCGTTGACGTCCTGGATGGACAACACCCAGACGGACTACTGGGTGGCCCGATATTCCTGGTTGAGGGGGCTGGCCTGGGCCAATCCGTCCGCGGGATCCGTATCCGTCAGCGAAGTGGAAACCTACCTTCGCGACCGTGGGTTTGTGGGCATCAAATATCATCCCGACAGCTACGGCGTCCCGGCCGATGACGCGAGGATGGACCCGTTCATGAGGCTGGCCGAGCGCTACAATGTCCCGATGGTCATCCACGCCGGTCCCGGCATCGCGGATCCTGACCGCATCCGGAACCTCGCTCTGCGTTTTCCCAATGTCAAAGTTGTCGCCTACCATGTCTACATGGGTCCGAATGACGGCGGGCGGCAACGGTCGGCCGGGTACGCGAACAGCGTGCCCAATTACCATATCGAATTGTCATGGAACACGGGAAATCACTGTATCGAGGAAATTTCCATTGCGGGATCCAACAAGGTGATCTTCGGTTCGGACGCTTCTACAGACGGAGAGGACCATTACCGGAACATGAACGTGGAGGGCGTGGAATCCTACGAGCAGGTCTATGCGAACCTTCAATACAATCTCGCGCCCGGCATTTTTGAGAACGTGATGTGGAAAAACACCAAGTCCCTGTTTCAACTCGCGGAAAATGACAACGACGTCTGGTGGAATCCTCTCCTGCATGATCCCGCTGCCGCACCGGACGGCCTCGGCGAGACATACCGGTTCCCCGTTCAGCCCGGCCCGGGAACGCCGTTCAACGTGTCGGTGCGGGCCGCGGACCGCGACTTGACCAGCGCGAACGTGAAGTACACAACCAACGGCGGCGCGACCTGGAACTGGGCGCCGATGAAAATCACCGCGAGATTCGGGCGATATGCCTACTGGAAGGCGTCGATGCCGGCGCAGGCGGCCGGAACGCAGCTCCGATACCGGATTCAGGTCAACGACGATCTCGACGCCGACTGGCTCGCGCCGGACGCGCAGGGGGCATCGACCGTTTACGACGATGAGCCGGCCGCAACGTGGGCGGTGCAGTTCTGAAGGTCTCATCGGCTTCTTTACACGAGCGGAAATGATCTGATAGGAAAGTTCCGTGGTCGATGAAAAACTCCTGAAGTCCCTGCCGGTATTCGCATCCTGCGCGAAGGGGGATCTTCAAAAATTGGCGGGGAGGTTTGAACCCATCGCGGTCAGACAGAAACGCCCTCTTTATTTTGAAGAGGATGACGTGACCGCCGTGTATGTCATCGTCGAAGGAAGCATCGAACTTTTCAAATACACGCGGGACGGGAAGAAGCACCACATCGTGGTATTGAAACCGGGCGACCTCGTCGGCACGGGCGAGGCGTTTTTTGAGAAGTATTACCTGAACGCCGCCGCCCTAACCGATTCCAAATTGCTCAAATTATCAAGGGATTCGTTTTTCAACGTGTTTTTGAAAATCCCGGACCTGTCCGTCCGGCTGTTGAAGGATTTTGCGACCATCATCAAGATTTTTGTCCTGGGACAGGGGGATGACCAGGCCTCCACCCGTCTCGCGATGTTTTTGCTGTACCAGTCGGAAAAATTCGGCAAACTCGAGGGAAACCAGATTGTAATCCGGCGAAGGATGCCCCAGTCTCAGATGGCGGCGATGTTGAATGTCAGTCGCCAGCATGTCAACCGCATCCTCAAGGAACTGGAGGACAGGGGCGTTCTGGAACACCGCCCCACCAAAATCACGATCGACCGGGAATGGCTCAAATCCCACGTCGATCCGATTGACCATGATTTCTCCGAACGCATGGGCTATTTTTTCAGCGCCCTCCCGTCCGGCCTCTCCTGATTGAGTTTTCAGCACGTAGATATACCCGCATCCGTTACCGCATTTCAATCATTCCTGCGCGATGGGCAAAGTAGGAAGCCTCCATCGACCGGCCCATTTTGTCGTAGAGGCGGGAGAGGGCGCGGAGGGTGGCGAGGAGGTGGGGCCGGAGCGTCGCCTCTTCTTTTTCAAATACGCTCAATGCGCGCCGGCCCGCCTGTTCCGCCGCCAGGTACTGGTCCCGCGCCGAATAGAGCGTCAGCAACTGGTAGCAGACATGGGCCTGATTGACGACCTCGGGGTCGGTCGCGTTATCGAGGGCGGCGAGCGCCTCCTGATAATACTGGATGGCCCGATCGAATCTTTTCAGTTGATGATTGAGGGTGGCCAGGTTGTTGAGGGTCCGGGCCACCTCCGGATGGTTGGTCCCCTGTTCTTTTTTTCTGATCTCCAGGCCGCGCAGATACACGGCTTCGGCTTTCTCCAACTGTCCCGTCGCCTGGTAGAGAAGGCTGAGGTTGCCGAGGATGTCGGGCAGTTCGAAGTAGCCCGGCCCCATGGCGCGTGTCCATGTTTCGATCGATTTCAGGAACATGGTTTCCGCATCCTGGAAGTGGCTTTTGCGCTGGTAGATCATGCCGAGATTGTTCATTCGCCGCGCGGTGTGGGTCAGGTCGCCCGAGCGGCGCGTCTGAAACTCGATCAGCCGGCGGTAGACCGGTTCGCTTTTGTCGTCGAGGTGCTGGAGTTCATAAAGAAGCTCCAGGGCCTGAAGGGCGGTGATGACCGCCGGATGAGTTTCGCCGTACGCCGTCTGCCCGATCTCCAGCGCGCGGCTGAGAAACGAGTCGGACGGCGCGTACTGTTTGGTGACCGCGCACAGTTTTCCCACATCGGTCAGGACCGGCAGGAGCCGAAGATCGCGGAGACCGTATGAGTTTTCCAATATGGACAGGATCCGCAGATACATGGGCCCGGCTTTTGAAAATGTTTTCTGATATTCATGGAATCTTGCCTGTTCGTGCAGGAACGGGACCAGGTCGGGGTGCGAGGTCCCGAGCCGTTTTTCCATGATCTCCACCGCGCCCTGATAGAGCGAGTCCGCACGGGCCGAATCCCGCGCGGCGAACAAGCCTGCCAGATGGAGCATGCTTTCCGCGACCTTGGGATGGTCCGGCGGATAGGCGCGCCGTCGCGCATCCAAGGCGCGAGAAAGAAGCCGGTGGGCGTCCGACAAGTTTCCGGACAGGCGTTCGATTCTTCCGAGCATGTCCTGCGCGTCCGCGTGATCGCCGTCCTGATTCAAAATCTGCAGGCAGAGATCCGCGGCCGATTGGGTATCGGACTGCGCAAAAAGCGACTCAGCCCGGGCCACCATTTCTTCCATCGGAGCCGAAGGCTTCTGAATCGCGCGTGCCGCCGGCTCGTTTCGCGGTTCCGGGCGGCGAGCGCCCGGACCGTATTCGTCGACGACGATCCACGTGTCCGTCTGGTAGGTCAACTCCGTTTTCATGGCCGAATGGGCCTTCGCGATGAACTGAATCCCGCGATACAGATTGCCGGGCGGGAAGGACGCATCGATGAAGCGATACGTTCTTTCGTAGGCCACTCCCGTATCGAACCGGACCGCGATGAGATGTTCTCCGTTACGCCTGTGCCGGATGTCGATCCGGCGGAGGGTTCGGACAGGATTGGACGGCAGCCAGTCGTTGAGGAGTTTCCTGATCCATCCCGTATCGTTACGATAGATTTCGATCTCGTTGGTCCCGTCGCCATGCCGCAGAAACCGGATGACGTACCCGGCCCGATACCCGGAGGCGCCGTTGGCCAGTGGCCCGTAGGGGAAGGGAATCAGGGAGAGCCCGTCACCGGGGCCGACAGCATAGGAAACGAAGACGCTGTTGGAGACATCCGCGCCGCCGCCACCGAAATGGAGGACCGTCCGGCGCTCCTCCGGCGGGCGGGAAACGGCCGGCAACATGCAGGAGAGCGCATTGGGTTGGCTGTTGGGCTCAGTCGAGTAGAACAGATGAAGCGCGCCGGCCTGGACTCGCCCCGTCAGGAATTGTGTGTCAAACGCAGCATTCCCGAGAGCCGCGGGCCCATCGAATGTTTCCTGAAACAGCGGCGCCGCGATCGCCACCCCACTCCCAAGTACGAGCAGCACGCAACACACGACCTCACGTGACAGGCGCCTCACCTTGACGCGTGTATAGCATATCGACAGGCCCCGCCCAAGCTGATATTGTCGCCCGCATGCGAGATGGAGTGATTCTGGCTCTGATGACATCCGTGTTGTGGGGTGTGACACCGGTTTTGGACAAGCTCGGCATGGAGAAGGCGTCGGCGGGCGCGGTGATGGCGGTTCGGTTTACGACGACGTTTGTCTGCATTCTGCCGCTTCTGCTGATGCCGGGCCTGCGGTCGGAGATTTTCCAGCTTGAGGCCCGGACGCTGGCCTACATTGTGGGCGCGGCGATTCTGTCGGCGATTTTCGGGCTGTATCTCTATTTTGCCGCGATAAAGCGGATGGAGGCGACGCAGGTCGTGCCGATTTGCGCGACGTATCCGCTGATCACGTTTCTCATGGGCGTCCTGTTTTTACAGGAGCACCTGACGTGGACAAAAGCGGCCGGGACGGTTCTTGCGGTGGCGGGCGTCATTTTGATCAGTCTCTGACCCGATGTGCCTGCTGGTTCTTTTGCACAAAGTCGTTCCGGATTATCCGCTGATTGTCGCGGCGAACCGCGACGAAGATCCGGCGCGGGGCGGCGAGCCGCCGTTTCGGTGGTCGGAGGGCTTCGCCGCGCCGAGGGATCCGAGAGCGGGCGGGACGTGGATCGGGATCAACCCGGCCGGGGTTCTGTCCGTCGTCACCAACCGGAAAGGCGCGCCCGCCCCAGGTCCCGAAGTCAAATCCCGCGGAGCGCTTCCGCTGGAGGCGTTGAAGGAAAGAACGGCGTTTCAGGCGCACCGGCGGGCCGAACGGATTCCGACGTTTCTGTTTTCTCCCTTTCACTGGATTTACGCGGACACAGAAATGGCCTTTGTGGTGGAACACGGCGGCCCGAGCGACCTGTCGGTCCGCCTGAGGCCGGGCCTGCATGTGCTGTCCAACGTCCACGATTTGAATCAGGTCGACATGGAAGCCGTGCGGCGGTTTCTGTCTCTGGATCCGGCGCAGGCCGGCATCGACGATGTCCTCTTGAAGCTGCAAGAACTCCTGGCCGTCCACGAGCCGTTGCTGTCAGCCGACCACAGGATTTGCAAGCATGACGGGCCGCCGCAAACGCTGTCGGCGAACATTATCGCGGTTCACGCCGGTGACCGGTCGAAGAGCCGGTGGCAGTACCACGAGGGCCAACCCTGCAGAAATCTCTGGAAAGATGTGAGTGCTCTTTTAGTTTAGCCGGGCTTTCAGTCGATCCAGCGCCTCAATCGCCAGAGAGTACTCCGGAAAAAGCTCGATGGCCTTCTGGTACTCGGCCATGGCATCGGCCCATTTCCCCTGGATTTCGTAGACGCGGCCGAGATTGAAATGCGGATAATGCCGGGGCTCGTAGCGTTCGGCGGCGACGGCCTTCGTGAGCCACGGGACCGCCTCCTCGTATTTGGCGGTTTCGACGAGATAGGCCCCGATGTCGTTGTAGGGATTGCCGAACGCCGGATCGACCTCAATGGCCTTTTTACATTCGGCGATGGCCTCGTCGTATCTGCCTGTGAAGGAGTAGGTCCAGCCGAGAAACGTGTGCGCCTCGGGCGTGGGGTGCAGTTCGATGGACCGGAGATAGCACCGGGCGGCGTGTTTGAGTTTCCCTTCCATCTGATATCGGTAGGCCCGGTCGAAGTATTCTTTCGACATGGCGACTGCGTCGGTTTCCTTTTTCTCACCGGAGGACATGGTGTTTTAAATATACCCGCGCCAAGCGCCGGTGTAAAGGCGGCGAGCACCGGTGGAATTTGAAATGAAAGTCAAAAAGTCAAGAGCGGTACTGGAGGTTGTTGAAAAATTCCCCTACAAATCAGGGTGAGACCCCGCAGATGATATAATCCCCTCGTCAACGAGAAATCCAAAAGGGAGGGGAACCCGATGGTCAAAGAGAAGCAACCGCAGAATAGTTTTTTCGATCTGTTGTGGGGCAATCTGATTCCAAAAAATCACGAACTGGTACGGATCAAGGAGAAATTTGATTTTTCGTGGATCGACCGCGAGTTGGAGAGGTACTACTCAGCATCGGCCGTAGGCCGGCCACCGTATCCGCCGAGGACGATATTTCTGACGCTATTTTTGGAAATCTACGCGAATCTGTCGGATCACGAGGTGGAGGAACAACTGAGATACAACGCGCTGTATCGATATTTTGCGGGATTGCCGCTGGAGGAGACGGTGCCGGATTATTCGACGCTGAGCGTATTTCGAGGGCGATTGGGAGAGGAAGGATTTCGGCGGCTGTTCGAGAGATTTGTGGAGGAGTTGGAGAAAGCGGGATTGATCTCACATCGGTTGAAGATCGTGGACGCGACGCATGTGTTGGCGAACGCGCGAGCTCGGTCGAGGTTGGGGATCGTGAGGCAGGCCCAGGGGAAACTTCGTGCGGCGATGAGGCGGGACAACAGGGAATTCTACGAGGAGTTGTTGACGGAGGAACAAAAGCGGGAAGGGTCGAGGAGGATGGATCAGGAGGAAGAGGAGAATCCGACTGTGCTGGCCGAAGAGATCGGGCGACTGAGAGAGATGCTGGCGAAGGCGCAAGGCGAACGATTTTCGGAGGCGGTGGTCGAGTTGTCGAAAGGGATCGAAGAGCTGTTGTTTTTGACGGATCGGTCGGTGGGGAGTCTGACGGACGTGGATGCGGCATTTGGTTACAAGTCAAAAGACAAGCCGTTTTATGGATATAAGGTGCACACGGTGACGAACGAGTCGGAGATCGTGACGACGGTGGAAACGATGCCGGGGAATGTGAATGAGGGTCAGGACCTGCCGAGGTTGCTGGCGCAGGAGGAAGAACGGGGTTTGAGCGGCGATGTGGCATTGGCGGACAAGTTGTACGGGAGCGGAGAGAACCGGGAGGAGATTCGAAAAGAGTTGGGGATGCAGGAGGTGATTCCGGCCCACGACGTGACGGTTCAGGCGGAGGCATTCCAGTATGATCCATCGACCCAAAGCTTGCGGTGCCCGGAAGGGAAGACGGCGATCGGACAAAGTCCGCATCCGGAAGGGAAGCTGTTTTATTTTTCGGTTCGGGATTGTGGCGGATGCCCCGGCGCATCCGGGTGTCCAAGTTTCTCGGCGCGTGACGGACGCGCGCGGGTGCTTATGTCATTGGATCGGCAACTCAGATTGGAAAGTCCTCTATCGCCGGATTTGCAGAAAGCCCTGTTTCGATTTCGGACGACGGTGGAGCGGATCTACGGCAAGGCGAAGAAATGGCACGATTTTTCAACAGCCCGGTATCGAGGACGGTGGCGAATGGCAGTTCACGCCTTCCTGACCTTTTTCATGCTCAACGCCAAGAAGGCACTTCGAATTCTGGAGGGACGATGCCCTTTACGGCCTCAGAAACTGGTCAGCCTGGGCTACGGTTGACGGGAAGATCGCCGTGAGTGGTTGGATGCGGTAGAAAAAAAGAAGAAAACAGGGGGAAGTCCATTCCCAAAAATCTGTCCAACAAGGGACAAATCAAAAAATTGGCGAATTTTTCAACAACCTCTACTGTCGTCCTGCTGGCCTCACGAAAATCAATGAGAATGTGCGCCGTCGGCGACGGGAGATTTCATCAGCGCAGGGATCGGCAGGCGCGACTTGGCGTCGAGGATTTCGATTCCGACGATTTTGTCGTGTTCGGTGACGTGGAGGATGACGCCTTCACGCACTTCGACCGCCGCCTGAGGCCGCGTTTTCGACAAACGGAAATAAGCGGCGTCCGCTTCCGGATCGTAAGTGAATTTCATGTGCGCTCCTTCCATCCGCGTTTGAGCGGATAAGCCGATATAACGGCCTTGTCCGGGTCGTTCGTGACGACCTTCAACGGTAATCCCCCGTATTTCGCCGGGAACTGCTTCAAGTATATCGTGTATTTGCCTTCATCGGCAACCTTGTTTGATGGATCGATGGTTTGATCTACGTCCGACCGGTCGATCCTGAACAGGCGAAGATTGTTTTTCGCGTGACGGGTCAAATGGTATCCGCTCATGCGGAGCAAAGCGTAGCGTCAAACCCAACGGAAATCAATCAGGCGGATGCGAGTTCGAGATCGGGTGAAGGTTTGGATTGGGGGTTCAGAGTTTTTCCACTAGAAACTCGGCGTTGAACCGGATCAGATAATACGCCTCGTCTGTCAGATGCTTGCCTCTCTGCGCGTTCACCTGCTTGAGAAGCGCCCGCAGCATCTCCCGCGCCTCGCCAAACCGACCGCGCAGGCACTCCCGCCGCGCCTTCGTCAATTTCTTGATGAGCGCCTTCGCAACGCCGGGCAACTGCTTGTCCGCGGCGGATAGGTCGTCATCGTCCCCGTTGTCGTCGCCTTCGTCGCCGTCCTTCTCGTGGCCTTTCTTCTTGCCCTTGTCGTCGCCCTTCCGCTTGCCGTGATCCTCATCGTCGTCCTGGTCCTTCCGCAGGTCGTGCTTGATCCAGCCCAACGCCACCGCCTCGCGCAATTGGCCGATCAGGTCGAGGATGAACGTGTCGCAGATAACCACTTGTTCAGTGGGAGGAACAGCAGGGCCTAATGTTTTTCCACCAACACTGTTCTCGCTGGCTTTTTGATTCGGTAAAACACCCTTCAGAACGGAATCGCCAAATTGTCCAGCATTGTCTATTACTTGAGTTACTGGCAAAGGCCCACTTTGATCCTCTATGACAATTTTTCCTCCATCTAAAACAGGACGGGGCGCCCACCCTTCAAGAAAATAACGTGCAATTTTTGGCGGACCCCGACGGTTGAAAAGCTTGAACCCATTTTCCGATTGGCCTGGTTTAATAACTTTACTTGGCATTTTGGAACGAGAATCTAATTTGCCCCACCCCGGATCGGAACGAACACTCCAGGAACAAGTGATTAGTCCTCTGCCCTTGGCATTTCTGCCCGCCCAACCTCCACGATACCCAGGTTCTCCCAGGGATACACCCCGAACATAACCATATAGCTGGGAAACACCCTCATCTAATGACATGGTGGGATCGAAGTGCATGATCACAAATCGCGCAATGGATTGACGGCTTGTTGAGGCATTGCCCACGGTATAGACAAAATCATATCCGGCGGTATGCCTAAATACACTCACCTCCACCGTGGCTGAAAAATCGTTCTTCCGAGGCCAGATCGTTCCGGGTTCTACCAATTCCGCAACGGACACACCCACTGCACCGCAGATCAAAATAATTGTGACGGCCAGATTTCGTTTGAAAGTTTTCATTTCATCAGGTGGATGTGAGTGACTTCGTCGATGAAAGCGTTTGGAGTAAAAGGATCGCTTGTCGATATCTCGGCATAATTGAAAGGCACGTCTGTGAGTACATCAACTATATCGTCGACATTAGACGCATCCAAATCGGCCGCGCTACCATTGGAGTGACCGTATTCGGGGTCGTGGCTGGTCGATGCCTCCCATTCTCCGTCGAGGTCAAATCGACCTCCATACCCTTCGCCATCTTCCCCCAAGCTCATATCATTGACCAGGAGATTATCCCCGGTCCACGCTTCAAACTCGGATGCGACATCAATAATACTGTCGTTTAGATTTATTCGCCCGAAGTGATTGTTGTCCGGAGTACGGCAATTTTGTAATAAGTTGTCGTTTCGTGGTCCGTGATGTTCACAAGTTCCACCCACAAGGGTGATATTCGTTATGCCCTCATCCGTCATCCTTTGGCCCAACGCCTCCAAATCGTTGCCGAACTCGTCTTTGACCTTGACGTCGATCTCAATGGTTCCGAGGTGGCATCCGGCAAAGCGTCCCGACCCCACGACCAGTTTCAATTGCTGCTGTTGCTCATCGTGGGTGAGGCCGCCCATTTCGGCGTCGAACTCGATGCTGCCGTTCGGCCGGATTGTCCGAAACCTTTCGCCGCTCGGTAGCACAAATATCCGCACCCGCTCCCGGCCGCCGAAGGCCGTCACCTTGTACACGCCCTTGACCTCACCGGCCGACGCGTCATGGAACGCGCCGTCCTTGTGGAAGCCGATCGGGATATGCGGATGCGTGGCCCATTGGCCGTCAGTCAAATTCGACGGCCCCGATCCCGCCACATTCTGGTGGACGGCCGCCTCATGCCCCCCGCTGCCCGCCTCCCGTTCCGCGAGGAATCCGATCTTGAAGTTGCTCAATCCCGGATGCTTCACTGTTATCTCGACTTCGGCTTCCGGCTCCGACGCGGTCGGGGTCGGATCCATTCGTGGCCGTGCTTCCTGCCGGCCCATAATCGTAAATGATCCCGGGCTGTCCGTCCGAGTCACACAGGTAGCCGACGAATCCGCGCGGCAGTCGGTAACAGTGAACTTCGACCCCGCCGGCACAACAAGCACGCGTTTGAATGCGGAACTGACGATCGTCCGAGATTTTCCGTTCGGCGGCGCCGGCACTTCCCAGACCATCTCAAGTTCGTGGGCGCCGTCCTGCGTGAATTCAAACGTCAGACTGTTGGTAAACCCCCACTCGGTCGACTTCACAACACCACTCAGCGGAATGCCGCCGTTAAACCCGTGAAGCTTGATGGCGGCAAACGCTGTTCCTGCCGCGATCTCACGGATACGGAACTCCCCCGCCATGATGTTTTCGATCGGACTGGCAGCCAGGTCCGGTTCCTCCGGATCCCCTGTCTTGGGGTCCACCAGCTTCATGACATACGTCACCGGCGAATCCACCACGGGCGAACAAGGACCCGTTATGACGAACTTCTCACCATTTTCGATCCCCACAATCTGGAACTTATTCACACAGGTTCCAAAGTGCGCAGTCACCGGGAACGTGTAATCTCCCAGCCCGGGCGTGACGCGCACCTGGCCTACGAATCCGCCACCCGTTGGTTCGACCACATTCCAGTCTCCTTCCAGCAAAATAGGACTTCCAAGTTCGAGAAGTTCGTCCGTGTGCTCGATCGCCGCATCGTTTCCCTCGTCACAGACGCCCGTATCCGGTATATCACCCTGTCCGCCATGCCGGTGCGCCGCCCGGGCAATCGAGTCATCTATCCCGTGCATGGACAGATTCGCCTCCGACATAATAACGGCGCCCACTACGCCGCCCATGATCCACACCGTCGTCCTTGCCGCCCGCCAACGCCATCCGCGTTTCACGCATACTATACTGTCTGTCTGTCTGTCTGTCTGTCTGTCAAGGCTTTTTTTTGATGTGGGTGAGGGGGAACGTTGCCCGCGCCAAGTTGCTTTGTTACCGTGAGTCCGTGGATCAAGCGGTGATCACCGGGGTCGGTGTGGTATCGCCGAACGCTCAGGGGTGGCCGGCGTTTCGGCGGGCGCTCGTGGAGGGGCGGAGCGGGGTTCGGAGGATAGAGCTTTTCGATCCCGGGCGGCTGAAGACCCGGATCGCGGGGCAGGCGCTGGAATTTGACGCGGCGGCCCATCTACCGGCCGGCGACCGGGACCTGCGGCATATCAGCCGGGCCGTGCCGATGGCGCTGGCGGCCAGCGGGGAGGCGATGTCGGATGCGGGTCTTGCGGCGGAGCGGCTCACGGACGAGGATCGGCGGCGGTTCGGCGTGTGCATCGGCAGCGGCGGGGGGCCGATCGATTTTTCGGAACGGCAATACGAGATATATTTCGGCAACGGACACCATGGCCATCGCGAAGACAGCGCGCGTCTTTCCGTGTACAACATCTCCAGTTCAACGACCGGCACGCTGGGAAGCGAGATATCGATCCATTTTGGCTTGCGCGGACTTTCCCACGTCATCTCGGACGGGTGCACCAGTTCGAGCGACGCCATCGGGTACGCCCTGCACCACATCCGGTCGGGCCGGCTGGACCGCGTGCTGACGGGCGGGGTGGACGCGACGATCACGCCGGGCATCATGGCCGGGTTCGACATGATGCGCGTGTTGGCGGCGCGATGGAACGATGACCCGGCGCGCGCGTCGCGGCCCTTCGACGCCGCGCGGGACGGATTTGTGCTGGGAGAGGGCGCGTGGATGTTTGTGCTGGAGCGGGCGGATCTCGCCCTCGGGCGGGACGCAAGAATATATGGAGAGATTCGCGGCTACGGCGCGACTTGCGAGGCCCATCACCGTGTCAAACTGAAGGACCCGGCCGAAAGCGCGCGGGCGATGCGGCTGGCGGTGGAGGACGCGAACCTCACGTTGGCGGACATCGGCCACATCCAGGTGCATGGAACCTCGACGCGGATGAACGACGCGATCGAGACGGAAGCCGTCAAAGCCGCCTTCGGGCCGGCCGGCCGCCGCATCCCGTGCAGTTCCGTCAAGTCGATGATCGGCCATCCGCAGGGCGCGAGCGGCGCGGCGGGCCTGGCGGCGGCGCTTTTGCCGATCACCGACGGTGTGGTGTCGCCCACCGTCAATCTGGACGAGCCTGACCCTGCGTGCGATCTCGATTACGTGCCGAACCGCGCGCGCAAGTGGCGGTGCGATGCCGCCCTGGTCAACACGCTGGCCTTCGGATCCAAGAACGCCGCGCTCATTGTCAGCCGCCATGTGGCTTAAACGGGAACAACACCAGCGGGAGCAGATCGACGCGCCCGCCGAACTTATTCCCTACGATGAATACGCGAGCGCGTTTCGTGCGGTCGAGTGGACCAATCACCGGCTGGGCGGCGCGTCGACCGTGGTTCGAGCGCTGGAGGAGATGGTGCGCGTCCGCGGCCTGTCCTCCTTCACGGTGCTGGACGTCGGCTGCGGCGGCGGGGACATCGACGAGACGCTGGCCAGGCTGTCGCGCCGGCGGGGCTGGGGGATGCGCCTGATCGGGATCGATTCGCATCCGCACGCCGTCCGGCTGGCGCGGGAGCGGATCTCGGGATATCCGGAGATCGACATTGTCCACTCGGATTTTTTCGAATCGAAGTTTTCGGACGGCAGTTTTGATTTTGTGATCGCATCGCTGCTTCTTCATCATCTATCGAGCGAGCAGATTTCGTTTTTCTTATGGAAGGCGTACCGGCTGGCTCGGGTGGGCGTGATTCTCACCGACCTTCGCCGAACGGCGCTGTTCTACTGGATGTGTAAAGTGGTGGCCCGGAGGCTGGCGCCACCAAGCCTCCTGTTTCGAAACGACGCGCCGCTGTCCTTCCGGCGCGCCTACACGTTGGGCGAAATGCGAGGGATCCTCGCGAAAGGCGGCTATCCCTACATCGCCACCGCTCCCTGGCGGTGGCCCTTTCGACTGCTGCTGGTGTCCGAACGGCTTCGGGACGGCCACCCTCACCCCAACCCTCTCCCGCCAAAGGCGGGAGAGGGGGATACCTAGATCCGCGCCGACTCCAGTCTGCGGATCCGGTCCTCCAAGGCCGGATGCGTGGCGAAGAGCGCCATGAATCCGGAGGGCCGGCCGGAAATCTTGAGCGTGGCCAGCGCCTCGTTGCCCTTGTCCACCATCCGTTCGGAACCCATGAGCGCCTTGAGCGCATCGATCATTTTATCGCGTCCCGCGACGCGCGCGCCGCCCGCATCGGCCCGGTACTCGCGGTGTCTTGAAAAGTAAGCGACGACGATGAACCCGAGGAGACTGAAGACGATCTCAAGCACCATGGTCACGAGGAAATGCACGAGGTACCGCGCATTCTCCTTGACGTTCTGGCAGACGGCCCAGGAGATGACGCGAGCGAAGAACATGACGAATGCGTTGACGACGCCCTGGATGAGCGTCATCGTGACCATGTCGCCGTTGTTGATGTGAGAAATTTCGTGTCCGAGGACGCCTTCGAGCTGGCTGCGGTCCATGCGCTGAAGGAGTCCGGTGGAGACGGCGACGATGGAACTGTTTTTTGTGGGGCCGGTGGCGAACGCGTTGATTTCCGGGCTGTCGTAAACGCCGACTTCCGGCATCTTCGTCATGCCGGCGCGCCGGGCCAAGGAATGGACCATCTGGACCAGGTCTCGGAGGACCGGCTCGCGCGTGTCAGGCTCAATGACCCGAACGCCGGCCATCCATTTGGCCATGACTTTGGACAGCGCGAGCGATATGAAGGCGCCGCCCATGCCCCATACGAGACAGAACGCCATGAGCATCCGGTAGTCGATGCCGCGGGCCGTGATGTATGGCTTCACGCCGAGGACGTTCAGAACGATCGAGATGGTGACAATCACCAGCAGGTTGACAGCGACAAACAGAAATATTCTTTTAATCCATGCCATAGGGTTCTCCCCTTTCAGATGTCATAACGTGTCCATATCATATACAAACCGGATTGCGTTTTCAAGACTCGGATTCGCCGCCATCCCGGCAGTGAAACCGATAATACTCGTCAAGATGCGTCAGGCTGGACGGCGTGTCCATCCGGTCCAGGAAGACCTTGCCATCCAGGTGATCAAGTTCGTGCTGGAAGGCGCGCGCGGCGAATCCGGACGCTTCGCAGGCGCGGGTCCGGCCATTTTCGTCGACCGCCTCTATTCTGACGCTCGACGCCCGTGCCACGCGGCCGCGCAGGTCCGGCACCGAGAGGCAACCCTCCCAGTTCTCCTCGGTTTCATCCGAGCGCCAGACAATTCGGGGGTTGATGAGAACGGTGAGCGGGAAGGGGGGCGCCTGTGGATACCGCGGATTGTGTTCGATTTCGATGACGGCGACTCGGACGGGCTGGTGAACCTGCGGCGCGGCCAAGCCGACGCCGCCGTACTCGCGCATCGTATCGACCATGTCCAGAAGGAACTGCCGGGCCGCCGGCGACTTCCACCACCCGTCCGGCACGGGTAGCGCGCCTGCGCGAATGGCGGGGTGCCCAAGCCTGGCGACTTTCAGGATTCCCATCGAGAAAAGCGGGGTATTCGTTACCGGATGCTAGAAATCGTCAGTCTTGTACCAGCGCATGTCGATCTTGCGTTCGATGATATCCAGCCGGCGTTTGGCGAGGAATCCTTCGAAGGTTTCCATCTGCGGATCTTTTTCATAGACCTTGCGGTAGAGGGGAACCGCCTCATCCACGCGGCCTTTGCGGTAGAGGGCGAACGCATAATTGTAAATCGCGCGGGGCGCCTCCGGGTTCGCGTCGAGGGCCGTCTTGAATTCCACAACGATGCTGTCGGCGAGCTCGGATTTTGGATCGAATCGAACCGCCATGATCTTTTTTTCCGCCGCCACGTCATGGATGGCCGTTTCGTCCAGCACCCGGCCCCACCAGTACGCCGCCTCCGGATTCTCCTGCCAGAACCGAAGGGCTTCAAAGAAAGACCGTTCGGCGGCATCGAGTGCGGCGGGCCAGGAAAAGAACCCGGCGGCGATCTGACTGTACCAGGCGGCCTGGTTGATGGTCCGGTCCAGCGCGATCGCCGTGTTTCGAAACGCGAGCCGGTCGGACATATCGGCCTTTTTGAGGATGGTCCGGACGCTGTCCTGGATGATCTGTATTTTTTCCACGGTCTTGTCCCGAATTTTTTCCTGGATCGGGTCAAATGCCTTGACTTGTTTGAGGTGATCCAACAGCTCCGTATATTTTTCATCCTGTTCCCGGAGCCATGCTTTGGTGTCCTCCGTGACGACCTCCTTGTAGGCGACGTCGCTGAGGATGAAAGCCTTGAGTTTTTCGATATCGACGACGGCGTCGAGCGCCGCGAGTTCCGCCGTCACGATATCCGGATGCCGCTCCTTCTGGGCCTGGAGACTCTTCGCCATCCGGTACATCGCGATGCCGTCTTCCGTGTAACCCCTGGAAATGCTCTTCATGATGTAGACAAACCCAAGAAACGCGATCCACGTCAGAACAAAACAGCCGAGAAAGATTTTGCCATACCAGGACCACGTCAAGTATTTGGGGTCGACCCCCGAAGGTCCCTCGGGCGCCCCAGGCTGGACGGGCGCAGGCGGCTGCGGCGCCGCGCCGGGGGGCTGACCGGCGGGCGTGCCCGATGGCGCAGGTTTGCCCTGCTCCGGTTGAAAAGGTTTCCCGCGTTCCTGCCGGTCGCGCCTGTTTTTCTTCGACATGGCCAATGCAACTTACGCGGACACCGGGGAAAAGTCAATGGACAGGCCACTCTCTCATGAGAGAGAGGCGTATCGACCGCCCCTTTTGCCCTCTCGGCTTTGATGATAGAATACGTCCCAGATGATCGAACCGCGTGAAGCCAGAGAAAAAGCGATCCAATTCTGGTCGGACTGGTATCGGAACGAAAAAACGAGCCTGGCCGTGTTCCGACATCCCAAGGCGAGCACCGATGAACCCAGCGGTCTGTTCCGTGATCTGGGGATTACCACTCTGGTGGCGGTCGAAATGGACGGTGGGACGCGCGACGGCCATGTGTATTGGAGGCGCGGCAAGGGCTGGGCCGTGATGATCCGGTTCCCCGCGTTCCAATGGGTCTTGTCCCACATCCAAATGTTTCCCGACCCTTCCGGTATCCGGGACGCCGTCCTGGGCGGTCAATGCCTGTTCGACAAGACGGGGATCGCCGACACCCTGAAGAAAATCGCCGAGAACGCTCATCGAACGCGCCTCATCCCATCGCGCGAATTGTTCCATCACCGGATTCGTCTCGATACGTGGATCGACAACCTCAATGAACTGTTGGCCCGAGGGGACCAATCGATGGACCTCCTGTTCAAGATTTATCTGGAAGTGGCGAGCATCAGCCGCCGGATCACCAACAGTCACGACCTGGCCCGCGGCATGTCGCCTTATCTTGGCCGAGCCTCCGCTTCAAAAACGGCGTTCATGAGCGCGGTGAAGACGCTGTTGGATCTGGCGGAGGACCTTCTCAGGCGCGTGGGCGGCAAGCCTCCCGCCGAATGGTACTCGCCGTCGAGTTTCGTTCACCTTGTCCCACCGCGCGAGGATGGAAAAAAGAGGTCTCTCGATTTACAGCCGGATGTGACAAGCTGTCCCCAGTGCGACAGACTGTTTATGGAGAATCCAACGCCCTATCCGGGCTCACCGGGATCGTCTCTTGTCGCCTTGAACAAGGAACTGATTGAAGAAAAATCGACGGACGTGGAAGAATGAACCGCTGGATTTCACCCAAATTCATCGCTCGAATCGGCAGGACCGTTTTGGGCCTCGCGGTCATGGTCGCTGTCGCCCTGACAATATTCGTTCCCGTCCGCATCGTGGTTCCGGCGGCCGGAACAGTGACCGGCAAGACCATCCTGGTCTCCGCACCGTTTAAGGCGCCTCTGAAAAAAATCGTCGCCTCAACAGGCGTGAAGGTTTCTGCGGGCGATCCCGTCCTGATTCTGGATACGGGCGGCTTCGCAGATGAAATCTCATCTTTACAATCCAAACTCGAAACTGGATGGATTGACATACCGCTCCCGCGAGATGAACACGTCAAAACGCGGATGCAGCGGCTCGAAGAGAATATGAAGGCCGTGGTTCTTCGCGCACCCGTGACCGGGATCGTCGAATTATTCGATTTTTTGGAGGAAGGCCGCACGGTCATCGAAGACCGACCGCTGTTTCGTATTTATCAATCGGATTCTCCGACAATTGATGTGCCTGTGCCCGAACGCGGGTTTAGGGCGTTTGGCGAAGGCTCTCTTGTTTCGATAACGGATGTCTGGGGCAAGCGTTATTCAGGCAGAGTTGTTTTCCGGGGTGTTGGCCTCATCCGGCCGAACCGTTCTTATGAATCTCATGTCAACTGCACCGTCGCATTCACGGATACGACCGTCCCTCCAATCGGATCGGAAGTGGTCGTCGAGGCCGTACATTACAAAGGCTCTCTGTTTGGTGTGCTCCTGGCCCAAAGGCCGGAGGGAGCGGTTATCAAGTTTGGACAATAGCCCCCCATGGCTCTTGATTTTCTAAAGTCCTCCGGAACAGAAGCGGTCATCCGGTTCTCGGACAACGAATTTCTGGTTGTCACAACCGCCGGCCCGAGAACCCGAGAGACCCACTCGGAGAACGTCCGGGACTTCGTTGTCGATTACACGAGCCGAAGCGACCTCATAGAGAGAATAACGGCGCGAAGACAACGAAACGGCCCCTTCTTCCGAAAGATCGCTCAGGGGAAAGCTGTTTCCGGCATGGCCGACACGTTTATATCGATGGCATCCCAAGCGTGGGAAAGACCCCATCCCCTCACCCCGTCAGAGGCCGCAAGTCTGTGGGAAGACTTTTTTTCAAAACGGGACGCGGCGCTTCGGGCGGGCGGCAGCGCGGATGCTCTCCCCCTTCTTGACATCGCGCTCTGGGCGGCGATCGACGCGGCCTTCGCACTGGCCTGTCGATGGGCCCCGCCACCGGGCCAAAGAATTCCCCGGCTGGCTGACATCGACTTGCAACTATCCATCACGGCTGGTGACGTGGTCCGGTTGAACAACATCGCCGACAAACTGGAAGGACTTCATCGGTTCATCAATATTTTGAAAGAGACTTTTCCACCGCCGAGGTCGTTTACACGACGATGGATGTCACAGGAACGTTTCGGACCCTTATCTGTTTTCTGGCACCCGTTCACTTTCTTTACAGACCTTTTCCGGCAGGAAAGATCGCGCCTCTGGCCCATCTTTGGAATGCTGCGGCTCCTGAAACCTTACTGGCGAATTCCCGCCACATTGTTCGTTTTCGACATCGTCTCCTCATTGCTCCTCGTTCCTGTGCCGTTTCTCATCGCGTCGATATGGCACGCGGGCGAAATAAACGAAATTCTCATGGGCGCCGGGATCATCGGACTATTGGTCGTTGTGGGCTTGGTTGTTTCCGCAACGAAAGAAGCCTACGAATCCTCCGCCGTGAGTTCCTTGTGGCTGCAATGGCAACTGAAATTTGTGCAACGAGTCCTGAAGCGCAAAACGCGTTACCCGGCCGGGGAGTTGTTGACGCGATTCGACGACGCCGATGCCGCCTTCGATGGAACCATTTCAATCGTCACAACATTTGCGACAGGGCTGGCCCATTTGCTTCCACTGCCGATTTTTCTGTTTATGTTGCCGCTGAACTTCGTCGTACAACTAACCGTTCTCGTCGTAGTCATCGGTGTTTTATACGCCGTTTTCAGCGCCCTTGTTTATCACTACTCGTGGGGCATAGCGCGTCTGCGCGGCCAGACCAACGAACGGATGGTGGAGGTTCTTGGCAAGGCGGATTCGATCCGCGCCATGCGCATCCTGCGAGACGCGCTTCGCCGGGTACGAGAGAAGGCATCGCCCTTCAGGGACGAACAGGTCAAACTTCAAATCATATCCGGCGCGGTCCACGTCGCGGTCCATGCATTGGCGACCATCGGGCCGGTCCTCTTGATCGTTCAGGCCATCCTTGCGGTCAAAAATGGCGAACTCGATCCGGGCTTCGCCTTTGGAATCGGCGCTTGGTTCGCCCTGATCCTGTCGCCCATCCTCGATCTGTTCGATATCGGCCCGGACATCCAGCGGGTGCTTGTCAGGGCCAGAAGGTTCCTTGAGGTCTATCGGCAACACGACGCCATGGACGGCATCGCGCCCGGCCGGGAAAAATTCCCCGAGAATCCCAAGACCCTGCGTTTGGAAAAGCTGACTTGTTATGCTCCAGACGGCGGCCATCTTCTTTGGACGGTACATGGGAAATACAGATTGGAGGGATTGACGGCGATCACAGGACCGAGCGGGGCAGGGAAGACGACTTTCCTGCTGGTTCTAAATCAAACCGTTCTACCCACGAGCGGAGAGATCAGAATCGACAAAATCCCGATCCATTCAATCGGTGAAATCGAATGGGGCAATCATGTCGTCATGGTCCCAACGGATGACGTGATCGTTCACGGCACGGTCCTGGAAAATCTGTCCTTGGGACTGAACCGACCGCCGGACGCCGACGAAGCCGAGGGAATTCTGAGAAAGGTAAAATTATGGGACATGATCGAGCGGCGGGGCGGGCTGCTCCTGAAACTGGATGGCCCACAATCGCTGTCCCACGGAGAACGGAAACGATTGGCCTTGGCGCGCGCGCTCCTGCGCAGGCCAAAAATCTTGCTGCTGGACGAGGTCATCGACGCCCTGGACCCCGGCTTGGAAACGGAAATCCTTGAACTGCTCCGGGAATTTTCTGAAATTTATAAATGCGCCATATTTTTTGTAGTCTACCGGCTGGAAGCAATCAGAGACGCCGGCCAGAGAATTCACATCGCCCGAAATCTGGATACAGGCACCGAATTGACCGGCGCCCCTCCCCCTCTCCCGCTTGCGGGAGAGGGCTGGGGTGAGGGTGATCGTTGACCAAGCCCCCACCGCTATTGGCAGAGGTGATAACAGACTATTTGTCTGCCGCGCCGGACACGCGCCTCATGCTGGCCCAATTGTCCGAACGGCAACTCCAGGAGGCGCTGACAAGCGACAGTGTTCAGCCGGACGAAATCCTTCCCTACGAGGAAAAACTTTTCATCCCCAAACTGCCGTATTTCTTCCCTGTCATACGGGACATAGACGCATGGGTTCCGCAACGGTACGCGTCCCGTGTTCATTTCTATCCTGCGGCCATCGCTTACGAAAACGGCGAAATTTTGATCCGGCCGAAGGACGGCGGCGACTGTCGAATCCGCACGCCGGCGCCCACGGGCGATATGCGGAGGGCCAAAGGCGCCATGATCTCTCTTCGGCGCGGCGGCATACCGGCGTCGTTGTCCATCTATTATCCCATCCGCTTCCCGTTGTCGGCGCTGATCCCTCAACGATTTGTCCTGGAGTCGGCCATGCATAGATTGCTGCAACGCGGGCCGGCGGCCGGGGTTGATGGGATATCCGTCGACCGGATTAAGAATCATGATGAGTTTATCAACGATGTCCGGCAACGATTTCTGGAGGACCAGGTTCAGCCCAGGCCGCTGCGGCAGAAGCTCATCCCCAAGAAGGACGGGCGGGTTCGTGAATTGGCCATCCCCGCCGTCCGAGACCATCTCATTCAGGCGGCGATGTTCGAGGTCCTCGGCCCGTACACCGAAACCTACTTCCTGCCCTCTTCGTTCGGGTTCAGGCCCGGCAGAAGCGCGGTCGACGCGCTGCGGTGTTTCAGAAGTTATCTGGACGAGGGATACCGCTGGGTCGTGGCCATCGACATCAAGGACTTTTTCGATTCGATCCCACATCCCGTATTGAGAAAGATTTTGAAGCAAGACCTTCGTGGAGACTGGCGACTCGTCACATGGATCATGGCCCAGGCCAGAGCCAAGCTCGTAAAGGAGAATGGAGAGCTTGTTCGGCGGGGTCGGGGTGTCCCACAGGGCGGGCCACTGTCGCCCATGCTAGGCAACATGGTTCTCCATCGGCTGGATGTGTGGGCCAAGCAAAAAGGCTTTCGTATGGTGCGGTTTGCCGACGATGTCACCTTCGTGGCCAGAAAAAAGTTCGGCGCTGAAAAAACCCTGACCCAAGCCAAAGAATATCTTGAGACCCATTTGGGACTCATCATCAACATGAGCAAGAGCGGAACCCGCGATGTGCACACCGAGCCCGTCTCTTTGCTTGGATTCGACATTGAGAAGGGGGTGGTTCAGCCGAGCAAAGAAAACATCGAGTTGTGCAAGGAAGCACTTCTTGATATTTTGTCATCACCCTACACCCCAGAAGAAAAAACAGAATTGTTCTATCGGACCGCGAGATCGTGGGGTCAATATTTTCATCGTGTGTTTTTTACCCACGCCGCCGAAGAATTGGAGGGCTGGATTCGGACCTTAAAAATAGAAGGCGGCAAGGTTGACAAGCAACGCCGAGTTAGCTTGACTTCCTAATGGAGCCAACAAACGCTCACTGGCAATGAGTTGCAGCGAAAACCAGAACGAGTTCTAATTTTCGCTACATTTTTGAAAGTAAGTATTAACATCCCATGACACTTCGCCAGTTTAAGCGTGGCTTGTTAAGGCAAGCCTAGGCTCCATTTTTCATATTCACTAGAATAATTCAAAAGGAGGCTTACTTATGCCCGGTGCCTATGCTGGTGGTAAAAAGAAATCTCAAAAACTCTCTGTTTTTGAAAAGCGGCATCCTCAATCCGCCAAGGTCAGGAAAGGGTGCTACAATAAAATATCGAAATCCCAAGCCGCGTCCGGAGCGCGAAATTAAGTCTTATCAGGATACAAGTTCAGGTCAAATAAAAAACTGTCCGACGGCCGAGAAGCGGCCATATACCTTTATGACTGCCCTTTTCAGAATCCTACAAACCATCATCCTACTTTACATGCCGTTGTTTTATTCGATGGCCCATGCGCAAGATTCCATAACCGCTGTCATAGGAGCATTGGATGTCGAAGTAGAGCTGTTAAAAACAGATTTGGGCAATGGTCGGGAGCACATCATCGAGGGAATCAGGTTCAACATTGGAGAAATTGGTGGAAGGAAAATTGTCATAGCAGCCACCGGCGTCGGCAAGGTCAACGCGGCTATGACCACCACCGTCCTCATCGAACACTTTAGACCCAATGAAGTAATTTCGACGGGTGTTGCCGGAGCCATCAACCCGGAACTCTCCACTGGGGACGTGGTAATTGCAACGAAAACGGCTCAACACGACCTTGGAACGTTGGATGAAAAAGGAGCCACCACAAGTCGAGGCGTCAAAAATCCGATCATCGGTAGCAGAAATCCGGATTTCTTCCCGGCTGCCATTCGGCTTGTGAATATCGCCGAGACGGCTGCAATAAATCTGAAATCAAGCGACGAACTCAGGAGATTCCAACATATTCTAAAAGGCGTTATCGTATCCGGTGACCTATTTATTTCATTCACCATCAAAAAAGGCGTCTTTGCGTAAGGTTTTCCACGCCGACGCGGTTGAAATGGAGGCGGCGGCGATCGCACAGGTTTGTTGGCAACAGGGAGTGCCATATCTGGCACTTCGAAGCGTCAGTGATATGGCGAATTCAAACGCCACTGGGGACTTTAGTAAACAGTTCCGCATGGCCGCAGATATTTCGGCACAGCTTGTGCTTGAAATTATAAAGCGGATTGGCGAAAGGCAATAACCCCTATTGCAGATAATTCGCCATTAGCCAGCATTTGAGCGGACAGAGTGTCAAATGTCACCTATCATGATCGTCGTTATCGCTCTTGGCATCGCCCACGCCCTTGTTAAATTTCGCGTCTATTTTTATCTCAGCAACTGTCTGTTTCGATTGAATCTCGGCAACCAACAATTCAATCAGTGCCATCTCAAAATCACTGAGTGGACCCTTGGTTTTCGTTTCCACGAGTCCCACACCGGTAAAAGATATTTTAATCCACTTGTGTTTTTCCGTCGAGGCCTTGAAACTTGTCGCTATTTTATCCAAAAGCAAGCGTTGCGTTTTATCCAGATATCCCCTCACGTTGATATTGACCCTTACTCGTAGCTGATGTGAAATTTCAATCGCTGGAACAATCCTCACCCTCTGTCCATTTCTAGCTCTGTCAATAGATGCAATTTGATCGACAAGAAACATGGCAAGTCGGATTGGTGTATCCGCCGGGACCGTCCAAGCAGCTTTCGAGAATAATTCGTCAATCTGCAAATATGCCGATTCAATCGGCGTATAAGTAATGTCCTCTTGGAATGACGATAATTCCTGCTTGGTCAGTGGATAAATACCAATCATACTCACCAATTCGAAATCATTGTCCTCGCCCACATAGATCATTCCGGACCCCTGCGTGCTAAGTATCCTGGGGTTCATTTTTTGCTCCCCATCAGCCAGAACTTTTCTTACGGTTTCATTCATCGTCTGGCGTTCGCCATCAGGAAAGACACCCTTTCCGGCACTCCGAAGACTC
The DNA here is from genome assembly GCA_001784175.1 of Candidatus Lindowbacteria bacterium RIFCSPLOWO2_12_FULL_62_27. Lineage (GTDB taxonomy): Bacteria > Lindowbacteria > 2-12-FULL-62-27 > 2-12-FULL-62-27 > 2-12-FULL-62-27 > 2-12-FULL-62-27. The sequence continues at coordinate 180,758 of MFPR01000020.1, read as the reverse complement.
CAGATACTCCGTGCCGGTTCACGACCGATCCGACCGCCCTTTCGCCACACCATCCTTTCTTCATCATTGAACTGACCTGAGAATATAAACGAGAATGCTTCTCCTGATTTTCTCTTTCCCCTTTCAGAATCAATGTTAAGCTTCAAGTAATGAAGAATAAAAGTATTCAGATCGGGCGATTTAATAAAGAGTACTTGATCAATATCATCGTCATGCGGCTTATCATCTGGGTACGCATTTCTGTGCGAACCACATGTAAATATAACCAGTGCAAGTAACGAAAGAAGAGCCTTGTTCATTCTTACCATCATGACCCACCTCCTGTAAAATTCCTTACTCGTCGGCAGAATAGTACGTCTGGTCGCGCAACCTCTAAACCCTTATCTACATCCATTAGGAAGCCGATCGCACGTTATCAATTATTGGCATTTTTCTAAACACTAGCTACAAATATTACCGGGATTATGATCTGTTTCGAATTGGTGAAGAAAATCTTCTAATGCATTCGGTTCCCATGAATTGTCGTCCAAGTCAAAATCCTCGCGAGCACCATCATTATCTTTATCCGGTTGTGTGCTATTCTTTGCCCGAATGTGTCCGGCCTCGTGTATTACGGTTTTAATAAACTCATCAACATCGCGTAACGCGCTCTTCCCAAACGAAACCGATTTACATGCATTTGTATTTTTGTCTATTTTTGTGAGCCCGGACCTGGTGTCAGGCAGCGAAGGATCATATGTGATAGCAGGACATTCATTCTCCTGTTCAGACAAGACATCTTTAGCCGTTTGTTCTGTTGAAAGATTAATATACTTCTTTACTAAAGCAAGATAGTCGCTGAACTGAGTTGCACTTGGATCCGGCGAAGGTGGTTTCGAGGGGATGCCACGTATTTGGAAGCTTTTTGCTCCAGTGCCGGGCGCGGCCGTTAATCCGTTAACTGTGGTATGCCCAAGCTTGGAAGGTCCTCCGGTTGTACCTGGAGCCGTATAGGTGGTGGTCGTAAGACCATAGGAATCGGTGGTCGACGGCGAAGATATAGAACCCGCGCCCGTCGGCATATCTGTGGTCAATGACCATATAACGCTGACGGGTATTTGATAATAATTAGGATTACTAATATCATTATGTCCTTTGTTGGGTCTCCATAATCCTGAGCGAACTCTCGCGTGGACAGTAACCGTTTCGTTACAATAAACGAACCACCTGTCCGCAGAGCCGGGAATCGTTATTGTTACTCGAACCCAAGCTATAGCAATAGGGACGACAAAGATGATCATGATGGCAGAGCATAGCATAAACCAGAAGAGCATTTTTAGGACATATTTTATGTCAACGAGCCTCGGCCCAAGCCGAGGGGTTCGAAACTCGTTCTGAGAGGCCATGCTTATGAAAAACTCTTCGGAGCTGGCTGATGATTGTCGACTCCAAGTCGACATTGTATTTCCAAGGGAAACAATCGTCTCATTGTTGCTGTGCGACCATTTCGCCAGCCCCTCGATATCGACCGAATGTGAGGGATGTCCACCAGGCCCGGAAGAGACACTAATCGACAGAGCCGCATCTGGTTTGATCTCATTTCCATGTCGTCAGATTTATTGTCGCAGGGTCGAACCATGCCGATTTCGGATAATGTGCCACGATCTCCTGTAATTCTTTACGTGCTTGGGCGACTTCCCCTATATCCTTGAAATATATCGCCAGTTCAAAATGCGCAGAGGCAGGCCAGTTCTCATGCTGAAAATGATTCTGAATCACGCTGCGATAAATCGATATCCCTTTCTCATCTTCGCCCTTGTCAATATATAACTCGGCCAGAATAAACCGCCAGAACAATTCCCAATCCAGTGTCGGCGCGTTGTTTGCCAGAATCTCATATTCCTGAATGCTTCGATCCAGATCGCCGAGCAGTTCATACGCATTCGCGATCAGATTCTCCGCTTCAGCCTGCACCTCCCGAATCGCAGTCGCTCCGCCGTACTCCACCAATGACTGCCTCACCAACGGAATGATATCTCTATATCTCTGCTGCTTTCTCCAGATCGCCTCCCGATACAATTCAACATGGCTCATTGGTAATGGACTTGCGGCCACATTCTTCACCAACTGTTTCAACGCTGTCACCCGTACCCCTACCGTGACCGTCGGATCAATCGCCTTACTTGTCTGCATTGACATCGCTTCTTTGCTCGCGGCTTCGGCCGCCTCAAACTTGCCTATTTTCGGTAATAGATAGCTTAACAATTCCAACAAATCCTCTTGGCTCAATGCCTCATTCCTCCGCTGGATGATGCTCGCCGCCTCAAGCGCATCCTCAATTAACGGGTCTTTCAGGTCATCTGTTGTTCCTCCCGCTCCATCTTCTCCGGTGGGCCCATACGCCTGATACGCGATGAAACGGTTTGCTCGATTATAATTGCGATCTTGGTGATAAAATTCGTGATATAGTTTCTCGATCACCTCCTTCAGCAATTTCACATTGTGATATGGCTCACGATACGCTTCTTTGTAGTGACCGAATGCCTCCCCGCGTTCTCCCATTGATCTTGCAATATCTCCCATCACCAAACGTGCTTCCATTAAAGGCCGGCCGGGAATCAGTTTTTGATCTGACACTACTTGAGAAAGATATGCCCTTGCCTTTTCAACTTCTCCCAAGGTGAGATACTGACGCCCTATTGCGAGTTTTGCCCTCGCCGCGTATTCGCCTGTGGGATAGGACTCGCTCACTTGCTGAAACGTCCGGATGGCACGTGCGGGATCCTTCAACAATAAATAGCATTCGGCCGTGTTCATAAGCGCGCGCGGAGCTTCATCCACATCCGGGACGTTACTAACCAAATCACCATACGCCTCGATCGCTTTCTCGTATTTCTTGGCCCGTTGGTAAACCCCTCCGATCTTGAGTTGGGCGGCCGCCGCGTATTTGGTGCTTCCAAAATGCTCGACTACCTTCTGGTACGTTGCCAACTCTTGGTCAAAATCATTCAACTGGCGGTAGATAAGCCCGATCTTTAACAACGCCCGCGGGGCCTCCTCCGATTTCGGATATTTCCAGATCAGATCCCGCAGAACTTCTATGGCCGTGTTGTAGTCCTTCGCGATCTGATAGCACTCCCCCATCTCAAATTTCGCGCGGGGCGCATATTCCGTGTTTCCATATTTTTTCAGCACCTCCTGATAGGCTGTCATCTCCTCTTTCCATTTCCTTTGCTCCCGGTAACACACGCCAATATTGATCAATGCCTCCGGCACTTTTTCCGCGCTCGGATAATCCTGGATCATTTCCTGAAATATGGCGATGGCCTTCTCATGGTCCTTCGCTCGCATATGATATTCGCCGATCAACAATTTGGCCTCCGGAGCATACTTGGTGTGGCCATAAGTTTGAAGCACCTGCTCATACGGTTGGAGTTCCTGATCTCTTTTCTTCACCTCGCGGTAGATGATCCCTGTTTTCAACAGAGCCCGTGGAGATTCATCGGCCTCTGGATGTGCTCGGATCAAGTCTTGATAAGTCTGGATCGCCACATCGGGTTGTTTGGCCCGGTGATAGATAATGCCCGCCGCCAGCATCGCCTTCGGCGTCTCGGCGCTCTCTCCATATTGATTGATGATCCGCTTATAGGCCTGAAGAGCTTCAGACAGGTTCTTCAACCTATGTTGCTGGATATAGCCGATTTCCCACAGAGATTTCACGCATTCCTTTGCCGTTGGATATTTCGTCAGCAACGTCTGATGGGCCTCGACGGATTTTTCATATTGTTTGACGCCGTTGTAATACGCCCCGATGTAAAACTGCGCCGTGGCGCAAAGTTCGGGTTTATCCGGATAGGCTTGGATAAACGATTCCAATTCGGCGAGCTTGTCCCATCCGCCGTTCCACCACTCGGCGGGGATTTGATTCAGAATCTGTTGCAGTTCCTCTCGGGGAGTGAGGGCAAGAGAACTCGATCCGAGGGAGGACCATATCAATATGGAGAGAAAGACCGAGAGATAATACGGCCTTCGAGTGCACAACCCCGCCTTCACGTCCTGCTCGTGCTTACACGGCACCCGACACCCCTCAGTGTCAAAAGTTATGAGAAAAATCCGAAAACAAAAAACACATTGTATGTTCGGATGCCGTATCTCTCTTCCTGTATCCTCCTTAAACCTGATCGGGCGCCTCCTGTCAATAGGATTTTTTTAACAGGGGCGGCGCTTCCTCATGCGCAGGCCCGGCCGAACACCTGCGTCTGGTTCAGCCGCAGGCGGTCGGACCAGTCGGGTTCGGCGAGGCGCAGGAGGCCGGCCGAGAGGGTAAAGATGCGCGTGAGAAACATGGGTTCGTTGCGGTGTCCCCGATGGGGGTCGGGCGCGAGATACGGCGCGTCGGTTTCGAGCAGGATCCGGTCGGCAGGAAGGCGCGCGAAGACATCGCGAAGGGCGGACGCATTCTTGAACGTCAGGATGCCGGTGAAGGACAGGTGGAGTCCCAGATCAAGGATGCGGCGGGCATCCTCGAGACCGCCGGAAAAGCAGTGGACGACGCCGCGGAGCCGGCCCGCCAGCGGTCGGAGCGCGCCCAGAAGATCATCCACGGCGCGACTCTCCCCGGACTTGTCCCGCACGTGGAGGCAAGCCGGCTTGTTGAGCCGTGCGGCCATTTCTAGAAAAAAGGAGAGCGTCCGCATCTGGGTGTCGGGCGGGCTGAATTCATAATAATAATCGAGGCCGATTTCCCCGATCCCGACGACCTCTGGGCGGGCGGCCATCGACTCAAAGAGAGGCATTTGAGATTCATCGAACGACTGCGCCTTGTGCGGATGAACGCCGACACAGGGAAGGACGGAGGGGTGAACCGCCGCGATTTCGAGGATGCGTTTTGCGGAAGGCAGAGATTCGGCCGGCGCGACAATCGGCCGAACGCCGGCTTCCGCCGCCCGTTGGATGACTTCGGCCAGATCCGGCGCAAAGGCCGGATCATCGAGGTGACAGTGAGTGTCGGCGGCGTAAATCAGCTTACTGAACGGGCGTTCCCGGGTCGATCTCGCCGTCCGGCGTCAGAAGGCAGAGGCCCGTTTCGGTTCCGGCCGCCAGGATCATGCCGTTGGATTCGACGCCGAAGATTTTTCTGGGCTTCAAGTTGGCCACCACGATCACGGACTTGCCGACAAGCTGTTCCGGCGCGTACCGGCGGCCGATGCCGGCGACGAGCTGGCGTTTGATTACAGGTTCCTCCCCGAGCGCCACCTCCAGCCGGATGAGCTTGTCGCTGCCCGCAACGCGTTCGGCCGTGAGGATCCTGGCGGTTTTGAGTTCGATTTTCTGAAAGTCAGCGAAGTCAATCACAGCCTTGCCTTCAGGAAGAGTTGCCGGGGATAAAGGGATAACCAGTTTTTCAACCAGCGGTTTTCCCGCCGACACCGTCCACGGCGCCGCGCGACGAACCTCGTCGTCCGAAAAAAGCCGCGCGGCGTCCTGGAAATCGCGCGCGCAGCCCAGCCGCTCTGCCGCACTTTTCGCGAGGTCCGGCGTGTAGGCGGAGAGCAGGAAGACGGCGCGCGCAAGTTCCACCGCGGCGGTGGCGAGCGTCTCGCGCCGCCGGGAGGCCTCGGATTCCCATGGCCGCTCGTCGTTTATTTTTTTGTTGAGATCGGCGAAGAGCGCACTCAATGCCGTGAGGGCGACGGAGAATTGGAACGATTCGGTGGCCGCCCGGGCGTCGTCCAGCAGCTTTCGCCTGGCCGCCTCCGGCCGAAACGCATCCAACGCGATCTTTCCGTTCTCCTTCTGCTTGACCAGCGCCGCCAGCCGGCCGACCAGATTTCCGAACTCGTCGGCGAGGTCGTGATGGATCCGGCCGAGCAGTCCCGCCGCCGAAAAATCGCCGTCCTGGCCGAAAGGAACTTCTCGGAGCAGAAAATACCGGAACGCGTCGACCCCGTAGGTTGCGGTGATGACATTTGGATCGATCGCGTTTCCAAGCGACTTCGACATCTTCTGGCCTTCGACCGTCCACCATCCGTGCGCGACGATCCGCGCGGGCAATGCCCATCCGAGGCCGAGCAGCATCGAGGGCCAGTAGACCGAGTGCGTCGTGAGGATGTCTTTTCCGATCAGATGCACGATGTCGGCCGTCTGCCAGTCGGGCGGCGTTGCGCCGGGCCGGCCGCGCGGGGTGTAGACAAGCGCGGAGGCGTAATTGAGCAGGGCGTCAAACCAGACGTAGGTGACGTAGTCGGCGTCAAAGGGCAGGGGAATTCCCCATTCGAGCCGTTTTTTGGGTCTCGAGATGCAGAGATCCTCCAGCGGTTTTTCCAGGAATCCCAGCACCTCGTTTCTCCGGGACTCCGGCAGGACCGACATGCGGCCGCTCCGGATCGCTGCGCGGAGTTCGTCCTGCCGGCGGCTCATCAAGAAAAAATAATTTTTTTCCGAGAGCCGTTCGACCGGCCTGCGGCAATCGGGGCAATTACCGTCCTGAAGATCCTTGTCCGTCCAGAAGCGCTCGCAAGGCACGCAATAGCACCCGACATAATCCCGGGCCACGATTTCGCCCTTTTTCCAAAGATCCTCGAGCGCGCCGCGGACGAATTGCTCGTGGTCGGAGTCGGTCGTGCGGATGAAGGCATCGAAGGAGATGTTGAGAACGCGCCAGAGGCTCAGGAACCGTTCGACCGTTTCGTCGCAATGCCGTTTGGGACTGACGCCGCGCTCCTCCGCCGCCTTCTGCACCTTGAGGCCGTGCTCGTCGGTTCCCGTGAGGAAGAACACGGGCCGGCCGAACGCCCGGTGATGCCGCGCGACGACGTCCGCCGCGATGGTGGTGTAGGCATGACCGATGTGGGGCACGTCATTGACGTAATAGATCGGCGTGGTGATGAGGATCGGCCGCGCGGCAGGCATGGGAGACTCGAAACCCGTCAGGCCGTTTGAACGGCCTGAACGGCGCCGACCGGGACTTCCCGCGTCAGACCCTCGGCGACACCGAGCGTGACCGTGCCCTTGACGGGATTCTGATGGATGACCGTTCCACGAATATTGTCCCCCACGACCTGCGAATCGATGGGGGGATAGGCCGCGAGCGTGTTTCTGTAAAACTCGACTTCGTACCGGAGACAACACATGAGCTTGCCGCAGAGTCCCGTGACTTTATTGGGATTCTGCTGCAATCCCTGGTCCTTGGCCATCTTGATCGAGATCGACCGCAAGTCGGCCAGAAAGGTCGAGCAGCAGGTGCGGCGGCCGCAGGGACCGAATCCGCCGATGACGCGCGTTTCCTCCCGGGCGCCCACCTGCCTCAGTTCAATTCGCGCGCGGAAGAGCGCGGCGAGGTCTTTCAGGAGTTCGCGAAAATCGATCCGTCCCTCGGCGGTAAACTGGAAGGTCAGGCGGGTGCGGTCGAAGCTGTATCGGGCGTGAAAGAGCGCCATGGGAAGCTGCCGGCGTTCGACCTGGACCTTCGCCTGGACAAGCGCCTGCCGGGCCGACAGGCTGTTCTTGACGATGACGAGCCGGTCATCTTCGGAGGCCGCGCGCAGGATTTTTCCTGAGATGAGCGTGGAGGGATCCTTCAATTCCTGCAGCGGATGAACGACCGTGCCGCTTTCGAGGCATTTCTCCTCCTGCACGACCACGAGGCCTCCCGCCGGAAGATCGGGGTCGGCGCACGTATAATATTTGGGTTGCGTCACCGGCTCGAACCGTACCGCCACGGCCCGGGGCGGTGCGCAGGTCAGTCCTGATGCCATCTATCCATATCCTTCGCTGAGGCCATCCAGCCATTCTTGAACTGCCGAGAACACCAGCAGTCGGCTTGGATTGTATCGGAGTTCGGCCTGCAACACAAGAAGGCGCCGGGCGACGTCGAGGAGGCGCCGGTCGGGCTCGGGATGCCGGAGATTGGAGCAGACAGCGGCGAGGACGATTTCGACCAGGAGCGCCGACCCGTCGGCCGCGGGAATCCGGCGGTCCATGAAGGCCGCCACCGATTTGTCGGATGGGCGCTTGCCGGCCGAAACGGCGTCGAACAGATCGATCGCCTTGCGCGCGAGCCGGAATTCCAGAATCTTTTCGACGGCCTCCGCATCGTCGAGAATTTCATAGAGCTTGAGAACGGTTTCTTCGGTTTCTTCGCTTCCCGAAAGGTTCATGATCCACTTCGCCTCGCCCCGGTCGCCGGCGCTGCCGGGCAGCCGAACGACGCGGCATCTGGAAAGGAGCGTGGGGATGAGGTCATCGGACCGGCGGGATGAGAAGAGGATGCGGCTGGTAACGGTAGGTTCTTCGACGTACCGAAGGAGCGCGTTCTGTGACTCGATGGTAAGCGCCGAAGCCGGCTCGACGAATCCGGCGCGAAGCGGCCCCGCATAGGGCGTGAGGCAGAGCCGGTCGACAAAGGATTTGACGGCGTCGATGCCGATCGACCTTCCGGGACTGCCGTCCTCCCGGGCCGCCGGCAAGAGCAGGGCGAGGTCCACAGGCGGCGCGGCCGAATCCATATCCGCGCCGATCCACTTCTGGAGAATGGCGTTGGCGGCGACGCGTCGCGCGAAGTGGCTGAGGCCGACAAGAAAGACCGGCTGCGCGCTACGCGCCAGCGCCGCGAGATGGCGCGCGGGGAGGGCCGGCGTCGGAGACGCCGGCACTTGGGGCGCCGGAGGCGCTGATCCGGCCGGCGGTTTCATCCGGGGGACTTCCAGTCATACAGATCGACGAGCAATCCCCTGATTTCGTCCAGGCGGTTGGCCACCAGATCAATGACCGGTTTTTGTGTGCGGAGGATTTCCGCCGCGAGGTCCGCCAGTTTCTGATTGATGATCTCCACCCGCAGGAGCATTTTGGGTTTGCCGTCCTTTGCGCGCTTCAGCGCCTGAACTTCCCGAACGGCGGATGTCTGGTCGATGATGAGCGCGAGAAAATGAGACACGGCTTCCTTGTAGGCGTCGACGTTGACCTGATTGGGCTGCGCCACGAGCGCCTTGGCCGTGCGATCGACGCTCCCGAGGAGGGTCTCGAGATCGGCGTGGATTTCCGACAGGACGGCGCTGAAGAGGCGATCCACGAACGGCTGACCCTTGGCCGGCCCGACGACGTCGGCCATCGGGACCGGCTTTCCGGACCTGACCACCTCTGCGCCTGCGCCGGACTGGCCCTCGGAGCCGCCCGTGACGACTTCACCTTTTCGCGTGACGCGCATCGGCTGCCGATTTGTTCAAGTACCCGTCCAATATCTTTCGGACGATCCCGAAGGTGGACTCCGGGGTGGAGGCCGGGACGATGGGGATGACCCGGAGGCGCTTCGAGCGTTTGGCGAGGGTGAGATACCCGCGTCGAACGCGGCGGTGGAACGCGAGACCCGCGCGTTCAATGCGGTCGCCGCGCGCGGCGAATTCCTTCTTGGCCGCGACGGCCTTCCGCAGGCCCGTTTCAACAGGCAGATCGAAGAGAAGGGTGAGCGAGGGTTTCAGGCCGGCGGTCGCGAACCGGTCGACCGCCATGAGCGTTCGAAGGTTCAGGCCGCGGCCAAATCCCTGATAGGCCAGGGAAGCGTCGGAATAGCGCTCGCAGACGACCACGCCGCCGCCCCGCAGGTGCCGGAGAATTTTCTCGCGCGTATGCTGGGCGCGAACGGCTTCGTAGAGGAGAAATTCCGTTTCGGGGCAGACCGAGTGATAGGCGGGGTCGAGGAGAAGTTTTCGTATGGATTCCCCGAGGGGCGTGCCGCCGGGCTCGCGGGTATGAACGACCCGCCGGCCGAGCCGCCGAAGATAGGCGACGATTTTGACGGCCTGGGTGGACTTGCCGCTGCCTTCCGGTCCCTCCAACGTCAGGAAAAATCCGCGCACCGGAAGAAACAAAGAGGCAGAGGCCGCCGGAACTTACCCGACGTTCTGCGCGACTCTCAGAGTGTTGCCGTCCCGTCCGGATGCCTGGGCCCTGGGCGACTGGGGCTCGCCGATGTTCACCGCCAGGGATCCATCGGGTTTGCGATTGATGACGCACTTGCCTTCCAAGGTCACCCCGCGGGAGAGCTGGAGTTCCGGTGTCTGGATGTCGCCGTAAATCCGGCCGGTCGGCTGGACCTCCAAAGACTCGGTGGCCGCGATATCGCCGTGGACCTGCCCGGCGACGACCACGCGAGCGACGCGAACGTTGGCGTTCACGATGGACCCTTCCCCGATCACAAGCGTTCCCCCGGCCGATATTTCCCCGTCGAATTTCCCGTCGATTCGGACGGAGCCTTCGAACGTGAGGACGCCCTTCACATGGGTCGAAGCGCCGAGGACGGTGTCGATGGTTTCGCCGGCCGGCGCCGTCGCCGCCACCTGGTTCATGAACTTTTTGAGCATATCCGTTCCTCCTTTTGCGTTTAAGGCATCAGGCCAAGGTACGGCCAGGGATCGACCGGCCGGTTGTTGACCCGAATTTCGTAGTGGGTGTGGGCGCCCGTCGAGCGCCCGCTGGATCCCACATATCCGATGACATCACCGCGCGCCACTTTCTGTTTCGGCCGCACGGCCAGCCGGCTCATATGCCCGAAATAACTTTCATACCCATAATTATGCGCAAGAACGACCATTTGTCCATACCCGCCGGACCTTGCGGCGAACCGGACCTCGCCGTCGGCCGGCGCGCGTACCGGCGTTCCGTACCAGGCCGAGATGTCGAGGCCGTCGTGATGTTCGCTCCGGAGCGTCCATGGGTCCCTTCGCCAGCCGAAGGAGGACGACATCCAGCCATTGACCGGCCAGCCGGCCGGCGTATGCCGCATGCGCTCTTCGTTGGCGCGGACGAAGAGATGAATTTTCTTCATCCGCTCGTCCAGCGTATTGTGTTCCGAGTCGATGTTCTCGATCTTTTGCCGCAGGCTCTCGGTCGTCGCCGCCGCAGCCGCCTGAACGGCCCGGCCTTCGGGCCCGCCCATGGCGTTGAGGAACTGCTGGGGATCAAACGCCCGAAATCCGGTGATGGTCTCGATTTCGACCATTTTGGTCAGCGACGCTTCGTGGAGTTCGGTCAGCTTCTGCAGCCGGACGCGGAGGTCGAGCATTTCGCGTTTCTGTTCCGTCCGGAGCCTGGCGTTTTCAGATTTAAAAGAGAGATATTTCAAAATGTTGCCGCGATCAATCGCGTAGAGATAAACGAACAAAGTGACATTGGCGAAGAGGAGCGCTCCAATGCCCACCACCACGCGTTTCCACACCCGCAGGCGGCCTTCGGAGAAGCTGATTTTCCTCGTAGGCCCTCCGGTTTGAGGGACGAGGAGCAGGGTGTAGCGGTCGTCTTTTTTCAATGGATAAATACTTTATCCCATCCCCGGGCGGGAGTCAAGGACGGGGTTGCGGAGCGCGCCGAGTCCCGAGGAGGCTTCGATTTCGATGCGATCGCCCGATTTGAGGGGAAGTTTGAAGACGGCACTGGTGCCCCAGAAGAGGCCGCGGATTTCGGCCGGGCGCAGGGGGCGGTTGTCGAAGAGGTGGCACTCGAGGTTGGCGAGGCTGTGGGCCATGTGTTTTTCTCCGGTCCGCAAGGCGCCGCTGTCCTGCTGGACCGCGCCGCGCCGAAACACGCGACAGCGGATCGCGATTTCGCGCGAATCGAAGAGAGCATCGTCGACCGTCACGAAAATGGGGCCGATGGCGGCCAGGCCCCTTTGGGTCTTGGCGTGCGGCAGATACAGCGGGTTTTGGGATTCCCATCCCTGGTCGGAAAAATCGTTGCCCAAGGTGTACCCCAGCCTGACGGCCGCCCCTCCATATATGATATGCGTCTTCAGACGGCCGCTCCGGGCGGCATAGTAGGAAACGATTTCAGGTTCCGGCACGCACCGGACGGCAGACCGGGCGATGCGAAGCGGCTGGTTGGGACCGACGGCATAATAGCCGTCCGCCTTGTAAAATATTTCGGGCCGCGCGCCCGGGAGCCTCCTGGGTTTGCCGCCGGCGAGACCCGTCTGATAGATGAGATCGTAAAACGACGCGGGCCGGCCCCGGACGGCCTTGGCCTCCTCTTCTCTCGCCTTGGCGCTGCGCAGATGCGTCACGCCGGCGCCCCAGAGCGTGAAGGCATAGGGATTTTCGGGGACATCGATGGGCGGGAGCAGATGGGGGGACGAAGCGTCGAAGGGCGTGTTCCACAGATCGGGCCATGGTCGACGGGTGGCGCGAGAGAAACGATCCCAGAACGCCCGATCCGCATCCCCCCGCGGGCGTCCGATCTCGCGAGCACGGAGAACATCCAACGTGGTTTTCAGTTTGGGGAATATGGACGTCGCGCTCACTGCGCGCTCCTCGCCCTGTTCCTCCCGAAGCATCCCCACGTGTCGGCGCCGCGATTTGGGTTCGAGCCATTGGACCAGTCGCATGAAGGCAGTTTACAAGTTCGGAGATAAAAGTTAAAGCGGGATCATGAAAAAAGCGCTGCTCATTGCATTGATGGCCGTGGTCGTGGCGATCCTGGCCGCGCGCACATGGCGTCGGGCGCCGGCGCCGGCCGATATTCTCCGCCGGACAACGGAGGAAGCCGCCGCGGTCGAAAGTCCCGCGGCGCCGGCGACGTCGAGCGCCGGCATCACCGGCATCGCCGTTGCGGAGCAACTCCAGGAAGCCTTCAGCCGTGTCGCGCGGCAGGTTTCGGAGAGCGTGGTGAGCATCTACACGGAGCAAGAAATCAAGACGCAGCGCCGGCCGTCCCGGCATCCGTTCATTGATCCGGAGGATCCGCAAGGCGAGCCGTTTGACGAGATGTTCCGCCGGTTTTTCGAGTTTGAGATGCCGGAGAGCGCGCAGAAACGGACGAGCCTGGGGTCCGGGATCATCCTCGATGGGGCCGGCCACATCCTGACCAACGCGCATGTCATTGAAGGCGCCGACCAGATCACCGTTCAGGTGCGGACCAGCAAGCTGGTGGACAGTTTCAAGGCGAAGGTGATCGGGAAAGACGAAAAGACGGACGTGGCGGTTCTAAAAATCACGTCTCGGGAGACGCTGCCGGCCGTGAAGTTCGGTGATTCGGACAAGATGGCGCCGGGCCAGTGGGTCATCGCGATCGGCAACCCGTTTGGATTCGACCACACCGTGACGGTGGGCGTGGTGTCGGCGCTGGGCCGGGGCGGGATATTCGACCATCCGGGCCGGTTCGAGAATTTCATCCAGACGGATGCCGCGATCAATCCGGGAAATTCCGGCGGCCCGCTCGTGAATCTGAACGGGGAGGTCATCGGGATCAACAACGCGATTTACACGCGATCGTACGGATACATGGGCATCGGCTTTGCGATCCCGTCCAAGATGGCGAAGCGCGTGGCCGAGGACCTGATGCGGCACGGCAAGGTGCAGCGGCCGTGGCTGGGCGTGGGGATTCAGGAACTGGATCCGGAGAAGGCCCGGCACTTCAATCTGCCGGCCAAGGTCGGTGTCCTGGTGTCGCAGATCTACAAGGGCAGCCCGGCGGAGAAGGCGGGGATTGGGCGCGGCGATGTGATCAAATCCGTGGACGGCGCGGCGCTCATGGGCGTGCGGGATTTGCAGCAAAAGATCCTGCTCAAGAACATCGGGGATGTCGTCCAGATCGATATCATCCGCGACGGCAAGGACCAGCGCGTCCTGGTGAAACTGACCGAGCTTCCGGCGAACGTCGGCGAGGAGAAAGCGGAGACGACGCGCGAGGAGACGAAAGAAACGGAAGGCGACATCGAAAAACTGGGCGTCCGCGTCCGGACGATGACGCGGGAAGAATCGGAAGAGCGGGACCTCGACCCCGGCCAGGGCCTGCGGGTCGTGATGATCCGGCGCGGCAGCCCGGCCGACGACGTGGACCTCCGGCCCAACGACATTCTTCTCGAAATCAACAACCGGCCGATCAACACCGTGAGCGATCTGAAGGACGCCTACGACAATACAAAATCGGGCCGGACCATCCTGCTGCTCGTTTTACGAAACAACAACACGTTTTACGTGACGCTGGAGAAAAAATAGAAAACAGGAGGTAACCCCCCCTTTCCCCCCCTTTTTAAGGGGGGGGAGGTGAGGTGTCCAGATAGGCGGGTCGATTGAGAAGTTCGGACACCGGGACCAGCCTGAATCCGGCGGCTTGGAGATATTCGATGAGGACCGGGAGGGTTTCGACGGTTTGGGGGTTGAGGGTGTGCATGAGGATGATGCTGCCGGGTTTGGTTTCCTCGGCAACCGTGCGCGCGATTTTGAGGAATCCCGGCCGGGTCCAGTCGATGGAGTCGACGTCCCACAAGATGAGATCCATCCCCGCCGACCGGATCGTGTCGATCACATCGCCGTTGATTTTTCCCTCCGGCGGCCTGAAGAATCTCGGCCGGACGCCATAGGTGGATCGGAGATACGCCTGAAGGCTGAGCAGTTCCGTTTCGATGGCCGGTTTGGCCAGCCCGCTCAATACGCGGTGCATTTCCGTGTGGTTGCCGATCTCGTGCGCGGCAAGAATACTTTTCAAGGTCCGGGGCCAGGTTCGGGCGTGGAGCCCAACCACAAAAAAGGTCGCCCGGACCTTGTGCCGGTCCAGGATATCCAGGATATGTGACGTGTAGGGCTCGAAGGGCGCGTCGTCAAACGTGAGGGCGACCGCAGGCCGGGCGCGGGGACCGTGCCGGAATGTTTCAGCGTGTGTGCAGACAGGGATATCCAGACAGAGCAGGACAGCCGCAGCAAAAAAAAACTTACGCAGTTTTGATTTTGACGCGAATGCGGCGGAGCGCGTTGTCGATCGACTTGGTGGGCTTTTTGAGCCGCCGGCCGATTTCCCTGTACGTGTGGCCCTGCAGGAACATGGCGAGGACCCCGGATTCGAGGTCCGTCAATTTGTTCCGCATTTGCGTCTCCAGTTCCCGGAACCGCTCCCGTTCCATCACCTCGGTTTCGGGGTCGCCGATTTGCCGAAAGTTCGTCATCTCACCGATGTCTTCGGATAGGTCCCTCGCGCGCTCGACGGCGTTGCGATGAATCATTTTTTCCGCCGCGCGGTTGATGTGCCGCCGGATCACCAGGCGGGCGTACGGACCAAAGGGGCCGCGCGCCTCGCGGTACCGTTCGATGGCGCGAAACAGGGCGATCTGGCCCTCCTGCTGAAGGTCCTGCCGATCCTCCTCGGCGAGGAAAAATTTCCTGGCGCACGACCGGATGTACACGGCAAAGTACCGGAGCAGCTTCCGCTGTGCCTCGCTCTCCCCTTCCAGAGCCGGCCTCACCTGCCGGTTCATATCCTCCACGGACAAAGGTGTCGAATAAACCATTAGCCCAAGTATATGGTTCGAGGGGGGTCAAGTCAAATTCCCGCACGGGTCGATAAGTAAGATGTATGGACATACGCGCCCCGCTCCGGCCATCGAAGAGCCTCTATACGATCGACGTGGTTGAATCCCGAAGCGGGCGGCCGGTGCCGGTGGTGAACGGGAAGACATTGCACAGCCGGTACGATCCCGAAGCCGAGGCCCGCCGGTGGGTTCAGGAGAAACTGGCCCTCAAGCCGAACGCCCAGGTGGCGGTCATCCTGGGCATGGGATTCGCCTATCACATCCGGGCGCTCCGGGAGGCGCTGCCGGCCGGCGCGCCGATTGTGGTGTTCGAGCCCGTCACCGAGCTGGTGACCACCTATGCCGCCAAGGTGAAACAGAGCATCGACAACGTGCGGCTGTGGCCCAACCCCCGGCCGCAAGACGTGGTGGACGCGGTGGCGGAGGTGCTGACGCCGACGCGGATCAACGACATTCTGATCGCCGGCCATCCGCCGTCCGTTGAGCTGGACCCGGCGAGCTATCAGACGATTCTGGCCCAGATTCACGCGACCGTCGACCAGATCGCGATGTCGCTGACGACCGGCTGGGGATTCGGATTCGAGTGGATCGAAAACGCCCTCCGAAACGCGCCGCGCCTGCCGGACCTGCCCTTTCTCAACCAGATCGCGCCCGCCCTGCGGGCGGCGCCGCCCGCGGCGCTCGTCATCGGCGCCGGGCCGAGCCTGGACAACTCCTGGGAGATTGTCCAACGAGCCGAGGTCCTGAAACTGGCGGTCGACACGGCGCTGGAGCCCATGCAAACGCACGGCGTGGTTCCCCATCTCGCGTTTCTCCTCGACAGCCAGTATGAAAACTCGCGCCTGGTCGAACGGATCGATGCCGGCGCGCAGAACCTGGCGGTCTCGCTGGACGTGCACCCGTCGGTCTTCGAGCGCCGGTGGCGGAATCTCCTGGTGGCGAGCTGCGATCAGGGACTCTTGTCGTGGCTGGAGAGGCGCGGGCAGTTTCAAGCGGGAAGCCTGAAGCAGGGCGGGAGCGTGGCGACGAGCGCGTTCGATCTGGCGCGTCAGGCCGGCTGTTCGCCGATCTACTTCACCGGAATCGATCTTTCCTTCTCGGCCCACCGCATCTACTGCCGGGGCGTCGCCTACGAGCGGCGGGCGGCGGAGGCGCAATACCGGTTCGAGCCGGTGGAACACAAAATGTACCGCATGAAGCAGGAGCGGACCGAGCGCGTCGTATCAGGCCGGGCCACCCAGGACAACCTGTACAATTACTACCGCTGGTTCAAGGACGAAATCGGCCGGACGGCGCAGCCCACTGTCCTCCTCCATTCGACCGGCTTATTGGCCGAATTTCTGCCGACGGACGGCGCGACAAGGATGCCGGCTGAACGATTCCCCACGGGATTTGACGAGCGCATGTTCCATTCGAAACTGCCTGTGAACGGCCGCGTGACGAACCCGTGGATTCGCGAAGCGCTGTCGGACTTCCGGCGGAACCTCGAAAAATTCCTGGCGCCAGGCAATTTTTCCAGCGCGGACCAGCTGGATGAGGCGCTGGCGGCATCGGACATCCGGGACGTCATCGAGTCGGTCGTGCAGCCGGTGGTTGCGGTGAGCCGCTACGGCGGCGAACAGGGCGGGCTCGAGCGTACGATTCTGACAGAGCTGCGGGACCGGCTTGGGGGCCTTGTCAGAGTGCCTTAATCCTCCTCGATTCTGTAACGGATCGCCGCCGTGCCGTTGGGTTGTCCTCGGACGAGGTATGGTGTTTTTCGGGAGCGGCCGGTGGACGGCGCCGAGAGAGTTTCGGGCGCGGACAGAGGAATTTCGAGTCTCCCGGACGTGGCCGTCGCCGGATCGATGAGGGCATGACCGAACGCAATCCGGAGGAACGATTCCCTGGGCGCCGTGCGAATCTTCTGCCCGACGCCGCTCACGCCGGCATGAACGATCCGCCGGAATGTTTCGCTGGAGGGGGGAAGGGGGAAAGCGGCGTTGACGAGATCGGAAGCGATGGCGGCGAGAAACTGCGCGATCACCCCGGGGCTCTTGCGTTCCGTGACCTCGACCGTCACACCGAACGGCCCCCCGACGATTTCCTTGAACAGTATTTTTTCATGAAAGGGCTTGTCCGAAAAAACGGCCACGTGCCCGTCCTCCAGCCGCACCGATTTGGCCGCCGTGCGAAGGTCGATCATGGGCCGGGGCCAGATGAGACTCACGAGCACGATATTTTCGGCGCCGGCCGCGCCCGGCCGGCCGTTTTCCAGCACCAGAACGTCCTCCAGAAACATCGTCGCGTTTTTCCGCCGCACGCCCCAACCCTACGTCCGTCCGGCGGCGGTTGCAAGGGGCTCGGCTCGGGGATTGACAGGACCAGCGGGTGAAGATTAAGTATCGGCGATTCCCCGTACGGCCCGTCGGGCCAAGAGGGCGCAATCCGGAAAAAAGGAGGGTTCATCATGAGCACAACATTCTGGAAGAGAACTGTACCAATCCTGGCGCTGGCCGTCGGTTTCGCGGCCTGCGGAGGCAAGGCAGAAGAGGACGTCACCCTGCAGACGGCGGGGCCGGCGGCCAAGAAGAGCGTGGACGCCGCGACCGCCGGGTCGGTGTCCGGCAAGGTGATGTTCACCGGCGCGACGCCGAAGATGGGCAAGCTGGACATGGGCGCGGACGCGTTCTGCGCCGGGAAGCACGCTGAGACGGTCCGGGACCAGTCGGTGATGGTCAACAGCGACGGCACGCTGATGAACGTTGTGGTGTACGTGAAGAAAGGTTTGGAGGAATACAGCTACCCGGCCCCGGCCGAGTCGCCGATGCTGGACCAGAACGGCTGCATGTATACGCCGCACATTCTGGTCATGAAGCCCGGTGTGCTGAAGATCAAGAGCAGCGACAACACGCTGCACAACGTGCACGCGGAGCCGAAACTCAATCAGGCGTTCAACCGCGCGCAGCCGACGCCGAGCGAGATCGACGCGAAATTCAGCAAACCGGAAATCATTTCGTTCAAGTGCGATGTCCACCCGTGGATGCGGGCCTACGTGGCGGTCCTGGAGTCGCCAGCGGCCGTCACCGGCGCGGACGGCGCATTCAAGCTGGAGATGATCCCGCCGGGCCAGTACACGCTGGAAGCCTGGCATGAGAAGTTTGGCGCCCAGGAATCGGCCGTGACGGTCGAGACCGGCAAAACCGTGGAGGCCAACTTCACCTTCAGCGCCCCCGGGGCGTAATGGCGTTATTGTATCGCGGCGCCTTCGCGCTGGCGCTTCTGCTGTCCGCGGCGGTTTTCTGTTACGTAGCATACCGGCGCGCCCGCCAAGGGGCGACTTCGAATTTTGACTGGATATGGATCGCGGTCCCGCCCGCCCTTGGCGCGGGGTTGTTTCTGGCGCTTTGATGGCCCATCGCACCGCCGTAGTCACCGCCGCCGCCACCTACATCCTCCTTTTGGCGGGCGGCCTCGTTCACAGCACCGGCGCAGGGCTGGCCTGCCCGGACTGGCCGCTCTGTTACGGCATGTGGCTTCCGCCGATGGTCGGCAACATCCGGTTTGAGCACAGCCACCGCCTGATCGCCGGCACGGTGGGGATTCTCACACTGATCACGTCCGCCCTGGTGTGGTTCAAAGAGCGCGCGACGCTGCGGCCCTTGGTCGTGGCGGCGGTTCTGGCGATTGTCGTGCAGATCATTTTGGGCGGCCTCACGGTGATTTATCGTTTGCCGGACTTGGTCTCCACGGCGCATCTTGCGGTCGGGACGGCTTTTTTTGCGTTGCTTGTGGTTCTCTCCGTCAAAACCGCCCGTGGTCAGGATTCATCGCCAAGCCCGGAGGCGAGCGCCTGCCGGGCTGCGATCTGGACCGGGATCGTGCTTGTATACTGCCAGACGATTCTTGGCGCGTTCGTGCGCCACACAGAGTCCGGCGGCGCCTGTCCGGATCTTCCGTACTGTCATGGGACCTGGCTGCCTCCGATACAAACGCCCGGCGGGTTACACATGCTTCACCGCTACGGCGCAGTGGCGGCGGTGGCGGCGGTGTCATGGGTTTTTCTCGCCTGCCGGCGCGTCGAGGCACTACGGCAGTGGTCGGCTGTGGCACTGGCACTATGTGTGACACAGGTTCTGGCGGGCATGGCCGCCGTTCTGACGAAACTGTCCCTAGGGTCGGTCATGGTCCATCTGGGACTCGCGATGGCGCTGATCCTGTGCCTTGCGGTTCCGGCGGCGAAAACTTCATGAGCATTCCGGCGGAGCTGGCGCAGGATCGTTCCACGCCGTTTCGGCAGAAGGCGCTGGATTATCTGGATCTCATCAAGCCCCGGATCCTGCTTCTCGTCCTCCTGACGGTCTACGGCACCATGGCCGTCGCCGCCGGCGGATCGTGGCCGGCCCTCGGGATGGCCTGGCCCACGCTGATCGGCGTGGCGCTGGCGGTCGGCGCGGGCGGCGCGCTGAACTGTTTCATCGAGCGGGACCGGGACGCGCGGATGGCCCGCACGGCCCACCGGCCGCTGGCGAGCGGGCGGATGAAACCGGTGGAAGCGCTGGCGCTGGGAACTCTCTTTTGGATATGTTCCTATTTCCTGCTTTACTTTCTCGTCAATCCTCTCACGGCCTATCTGACGATGCTGGCCTTCGGCGCCTACGTCGGCATTTACACGCCGCTAAAATCCCGTTCCCCGCTCTGCACGCTGATCGGCGCCGTTCCGGGAGCGCTTCCTCCGGTCATCGGCTGGGCGGCCATCCGGGCGGAGGTGGATGGGCTGGCGTTTGTTTTGTTTTCCATCCAGTTTCTATGGCAGATCCCGCATTTTCTGGCCCTCGCACTGGCGAGACGTTGCGAGTACGAGGAAGCAGGCCTGCCGATGTATCCGGTGGTGGAGGGAAGCGGGAAGACTCTGGATTTGATTCTGCTCTATACGGCCGCTTTGGTGCCCGTGAGTCTCCTGCCTTATGGCGTGCTGGGCGCGGGCCCGGTTTATTTGTGTATTGCCTTGAGTACAGGAGCCATTTTCCTGGGTCTGGCCCTTCAGGGTCATCAAATCGGGGGGGAAGAACAGTGGTGCCGCCGGTTTTTCCTTTATTCCATAGTTTATCTCGTCGTCCTTTTTGGCGCTCTCGTGTCTGGTTTCTGATTCACCGTGTCTTTCTCCCAGATCCTCCCTCATTTCAATGCGTCGATGAACGCCACAAGCGCCACTCTTCTGATCGCGGGCTTGGTCTATGTTCGGCGCAAACAAATTCAAGCTCATCGGATCTGTATGCTTGGCGCGGTCGTCGCTTCGACGCTTTTTCTGACCGGCTATCTGACGCGGCATGCGCTGACCGGGACAACCCATTTTCAGGGTACGGGAGCAGCAAAGCTTATATATATATCAATATTATATAGCCACATGGCGCTGGCCGTAGTCACAGTGCCGTTGGTTCTTCGCTTACTGTATCTTGCTGAAAAAGAGCGGATTGATGAGCACCGCCGGCTGGCGAGATGGACATTCCCTGTGTGGTTATATGTATCTATTACAGGAATTGTAGTTTATACACTATTGTATCATTACTAAACAAAAGCAGACGGTGTGTATTCAAAAGTGGGAAGAAAAGCTCCAAAGTCTGCCAGCCGCCAAGTTTTCCACAGGTCCACTAAAAATATATTGCTCATAAAATTATAAAATATGCCGATATAGAAACGGTATTGGGGCGGATTTTGCTGATACAAACGAGGATGCCTTCGGCATAGATTGACATTGGAGGTGGTTCGAATGACTCTTCTGAAAGAAGAGAAATTTTTTGTAGCGTATCTAGCGTTTCTGGCGATTTTGATGTTTGTTTCGATCTTTTTTGTCGAAGGATCTTAAACAAACGTCGCGTCCCTGAAGCACCCACAGCAGAAAAAAAGAATGAGTCCCAATCGGGACTCAGAGGTTGGAGGATTAGCCGGGCGGTCCTTGTGTGCGCCAAGACACAGGGAGTCCTTGACGGTGCCTGCCGGACCGACGTATAGTTTCCAACTTATGGAACTGGCCGTAGAGGTTGAGAAAACGGAAGGCAATCAGATTGATTTATCCATCTCGGTGCCGGGCAGCGAACTGGAGAGCCGGAAGGACACGATCCTCGCGGACCTGCGGGACCGGATAGAGTTGCCGGGATTCCGGAAGGGACACGTGCCGAAGTCCATTCTCGAGAAGCGATTCGGGTCGCAGGCGACGGCGGAGGGACTGGACGGTCTGTTGAAGGAGGCGGTGCAGGAGGCATTCGAGCGGCAGAAGCTCTCTCCGATCGACACGCCGAAGATTTCGGACATCAAGATGGACGACGGCCGGATCCGGTTCCGCGTCACCGTGGAAGTGAAACCGGAGGTGAAGCTGACCGACGAACAGATCCTGAGGATTCGTCTGTCGAAGCCGGAAGGGATGTCGGTGACCGATGCGGACGTGGACGCAGCGCTCGAAAACGAACGCCGCGCCCAAGCGACGTTCCAACCGGAACTGGAGGACCGTCCGGCGCGGAACGGAGATTTTGCCGTCGTCGATTATGAGGGCTTCATGAAGGACACCGACAAGGCCCTGGAGGGCGGCAAGGGCGAGGGGGCGCTGATGGAGATGGGAAGCGGCCGGTTTCTGCCCGGGTTTGACGAGCATGTGGTGGGAATGAAGGCGGGCGACCAGAAACGGATAGAGATCGTTTTTCCCAAGGATTTTTACGACGAGGATTTGCGCGACCGGGCCGCCTATTTTCATGTCACGCTGCGATCGATCAAGAAGCGCCTGATGGCGGACTTGACGGACCAGTTTGCGAAGGACGCCGGCTACGAGAATCTGGCCGACATGCGCGCGAAGATCCGCGCCGACATGGAGCGGGGCGCGCGGGAGGTGGCGGAACAGGAGTTGCGGCAGGCGCTGTTCCGCGCGCTGGACGAGCAGATCACGTTTGATCCGCCGAAATCGTTTGTGGACCGGCAGGCGGAGAACCTTCAGAAGAACCTCGAGCGCCAGTACCGCGGCGGCCGGCAGGAGATGGTCGACCAATTGGCGAAGGAAGGCAAGACAGAGGCGGACCTGGACGCGGACCTGCGCGCGCGGGCGCGCCGTCAGGTGAAAAACAGTTTGATTCTTGACGCGGTCGCGAAATTCAAGCACATCCATGTAACCGACGAGGACGTCGAGACCCGGATCGCGCGGATCGCCGACCAGAGTCAGGCCACGCCCGACGCCGTGCGCAATGCGCTGGCGAAGGAGGACCGGCTGGAGGACCTTCGGTATTCCATTCTGGACGAGAAGGTGGTTCAGTTCCTCCTCGAACACGCCGATATTCGATAGAAAGAGGGGAAGGGGCCAACAATGTCCTATATGATTCCATTCGTGATTGAACAGACCAGCCGCGGGGAGCGGTCCTACGACATCTACTCGCGGTTGCTCAAGGACCGGATCATATTCCTGGGTGTTCCGATCGACGACCTGGTCGCCAACGTGGTGATCGCACAGATGCTGTTTCTGGAGGCGGAGGACCCCGACAAGGACATCCATCTCTATCTCAACAGTCCCGGCGGTTCGGTCACCGCGGGTCTGGCAGTCTACGACACGATGCAGTACATCAAGTGCCCAGTTTCGACGATCTGCGTGGGCCAGGCGGCGTCGATGGGCGCGCTCTTGTTGTGTGCCGGCACGAAGGACAAGCGGTTTTCGCTGCCGAATGCGCGGATCATGATCCACCAGCCCCTGGGCGGGGTGGAGGGCCAGGCGACGGACATCGACATCCGCGCCAAGGAGATCCTCCGCATGAGGGACATCATCAACGACATCCTCGTCAAGCACACCGCGCAGACGCTCGAGAAGGTCCGGAAAGACACCGACCGGGACTTTTTCATGGACGGGCCATCCGCCTGCACGTACGGGCTCATCGACCGCGTGATCGAGAAGCGGGAACTTCCGCCGAGCAGCCAGAAGAAAGAGCGAATCTAGGATGGTGAGATTCACCGAGGGCGCGGGCAGCCAGCGGTGCAGTTTTTGCGGCAAGGCCCAGGAGGACGTGCGTCGCCGTCTGATCACGGCGCCGACGGCCGCGATCTGCGACGAGTGCATCGAAACGTGTTTCCAGATCATCGGCGAGGACGCGGCCCAGGTTGCAACCCGGACCGACGGCCTCCACACGCCCAAGGAGATCAAAGCCCTGCTTGACAGCTACGTGGTCAGCCAGGACCACGCGAAGAAGGCGCTGTCGGTGGCGGTCTACAACCATTACAAGCGCATTCTGATCGAAGGCGGCAAAAAGACGGCGAAGGAGGACGTTGAGCTTCAGAAGAGCAACGTGCTTCTCGTGGGCCCGACCGGCGTGGGCAAGACTTTGATGGCGCAGGTCCTCGCCAGGATATTGAACGTCCCGTTCGCGATCGCCGACGCGACCGCCCTGACGGAGGCCGGCTACGTGGGCGAAGACGTTGAAAACATACTGCTCAGGCTCCTGCAGAACGCCGATTTCGACCTGGCCCGCGCGCAGAAAGGGATCATCTACATCGACGAGATCGACAAGATCGCCCGCAAGGGCGACAACCCGTCCATCACGCGGGACGTGTCGGGCGAAGGCGTGCAGCAGGCGCTCCTGAAGATTCTGGAGGGCACCATCGCCAATGTGCCGCCGCAGGGGGGCCGGAAGCACCCGCACCAGGATTTCATCCAGATCAACACGACCAACATCCTCTTCATCTGCGGGGGCGCCTTTGTGGGCCTGGACAAGATCGTGGAGAGCCGGATCGGCAAGAAGCAGATGGGATTCACGGCCGATATCAAGACGCGCCTGGAGAAGCGGACCGACAACGTGCTCAGGGAACTGGTGCCGGAGGATTTATTGAAGTTCGGCATGATCCCGGAGTTTGTCGGCCGGCTGCCGGTCCTCACCGTCCTGGACGACCTCGACGAGCGGGCGCTGGTGAAGGTGCTGACGGAGCCGAAGAACGCGCTGGCGAAGCAGTATCAGAGATTCTTCGAGATGGAGGGTGTCAACCTCATCTTCACGCCGGAATCCCTGCAAGAGGTCGCCACGCTCGCCCGGGAACGCGGCACGGGCGCGAGGGCGCTCCGGGCCATCCTCGAGGACATCATGCTGGAACTCATGTACGAAATTCCCTCCAACACGAACATCAAGGAGATCGTCATCACCGAAGAGGCGGTCGCCCGCAAGGCGAAGCCTCTCATTGCGCTCAAGGAAGAAAAAGCGACGGCCTGACCGTTATTTGAGCAGGTCCGGCAATCCTTCGAGATTTCCCTCCACCGCGAACGTTTCCAAATAGCTCGCCGGGACGCTGTGGGGCGCCGGGTCGGCCGGGGCCTCTCCGTATTTCGTGGAGCTCACCATGCCCGGCACCAGGTCCACCGTCTTGCCGCCGGCTTCGAGCGTGATGGTGTCGTGGAAGCAGGCGAAGGTGGTGGTGAGATCGGGCGCGGAAAGTCCCCAGAAAAGCGTGCCGCGGATGCCGGCGACCGCCGCCGGCGTTCGGACCTTGAAGACCTGTCCGGACGGGAGCGGCGCCTTAAAGCCGATCAAGAATTCCCCCACGGGAATGGAAATTTGCGCGTTCTGGTCCTTGGCGATCTGGTCGAGCTGAACGACCGTGAATTCCTTGACGAGAATGATCCCGCCGTTGGGCAATTCGATCTGCGCCTTGCCGCCGGGCAGGACGCGAAAGGTCCCGGCGAGCGGGAGCATGTCGCCGCCGGAGACAGCGCGGAACTCCGTATCGGCCGGCCCTTTGATCTGGGCCTGTCCATCGAGCCGCAGGAGCTTGCCTTCAGGCGCGGCCGCCGCGGGCGCCGCCGTTTCCTCCTGCGCCCAAACCGCCGGCGTCAGGATCAAGAGACTCAACATGAATACACAAGCGGTCCTACGAAAGTTTTTCATCAAGTCGCCTCCCCTAGTGTAATATCGACGTGGTCGTGTCGAGAAGCTGGGATTCTCGCCGGTTATGGGGAAAATGTCAAGCAGAAATACGGGGCGAGGATTGACAGGCGGCCGGGGGCGGATTAGGCTTTGCGCCATGACGCCGCGAAATTCCATTCTGATGCCCGTTCTGGGTCTGGCGCTTCTGTTCGGCGGCGCGGCGGAGGGCGCGGCGGTTGTTAAAAAAAAGAAAAAAACCAAAGGAGCAACTCCCATGGCCATGACGTTGACCAGCCCGTCGTTCGCGCACAACGCGAAGATCCCTTCCAGGCACACCTGCGACGGCGAAGACCTATCGCCGGCGTTTGCCTGGTCCGGCGCGCCGAAGGGCGCAAAAAGCTTTGCGATCATCAACGACGATCCGGACGCGTCATCCGGCGCGTGGGTGCACTGGATCCTCTGGAACATCCCGGGCGACACGACAAGCCTGGGCGAGAACCTGCCGAGGTCTGAAACATTGCCGAACGGCGCGGTGCAGGGACTGTGCTGGGGCGTGGACGATGGCGACCGCGTCGGCTACTGGGGGCCGTGTCCGCCGTCGGGGACGCACCGGTATTTTTTCAAGTTGTACGCGCTGGACACCGTCCTGAAGCTGCCGGCCCGGACCTTGAAGGCGGGCCTTGAAGCGGCGATGAAGGGCCACATTCTGTCGGAGGCGACGCTGATCGGCCTGTACTCGCGGTCGCGGTAAGCGGTCCCTGTCCATGGGCATCCTCGAATACCTCGATAAGAAGCCCCGGTCGTGGTTGTTCGTATTGAGTGTGGGGCTGGCCGTTCTCGTGGGCATCATCGATTATCTGACCGGGGTGCAGGTCAGTTTCTCCGTGTTTTACACCATCCCCGTCTCCATGATGGCCTGGTACATTGGTCTGCGATACGGGGCTTTCGTGTCAATCCTTTGCACGCTCGAATGGCTGGCCGCCGATTTGCAGGACACCTATACGCATCCCTTCACTCCCTATTGGAACGCCCTCATGAGGCTGACCGTGTTCCTGTTGATCGCCCTCATTCTCTCGAAACTGCGGGTCACCGTCGAGCGCGAGCGCAAGGCCCAGCAGGCGGCCCTGCTGGCCTCCCGCGTGAAATCCGAGTTTCTCGCCAACATGAGCCACGAAATCCGCACGCCGATGAATGCCGTCATCGCCATGTCCGATCTCGTGGCGCCTCTCCTGACGACGCCCGATGGGCGGAAATATGCGGAGATTTTAAAAACGGAGGGCGAGCATCTTCTGCGGATCATCAATGACATTTTGGATCTGTCCAAGGTCGAAGCGGGGATGTTCGAGTTTGAAAAAAAGGATTTCGACCTGCTGCGGCTGGTCGACCGACTCGTTTCGGCCCAATCCGTCCGGGCCGCTGAAAAAGGGCTGACGCTTGCGTGCGCCATCGACCCGGACGTTCCGCCGCGGGTGATCGGGGACGCGGATTGTTTGCGCCGGGTGCTTTTGAACATCATCGGCAATTCCATCAAGTTCACGGAACGGGGGGAAATCCGGGTGCGGGTCGAGCGGGACCCGAACAGATCGGCGCCCGGCCAGATCCGTTTTTCGGTGTCCGACACCGGCATCGGCATATCGCCGGAAAAACTGGACGTGATTTTCGAGCGGTTCGCAACGGCTGATCCGTCTTTGACGCGTCAACATGGCGGCACGGGATTGGGGCTGCATATTTCGAGAATCCTGGCGCAAGGCATGGGCGGCCGGATCGCCGCGAAAAGCGCGACCGGGCGTGGGAGCACGTTCCACGTGACGATCCCCCTGGAAGCCCACACCCGGCCGGTGGTAAAAGTATCCGAGCCCCCGCCGGAGGACATCGATTGGGCGCCGGCCCTGAACCGCGGTGCCCGACCAATCCGAATTCTTTTGGCGGAGGACATCAAATCCAATCGGGTGGTGGTCGAGGCTTATCTGAAGGGCATCACCCACGAGATGGACATCGCCGAAGACGGCCGGGAGGCGCTTGCGAAATTCCAATCGCGCGCCTACGACCTCGTTCTCATGGATGTGCAGATGCCGGTCATGGACGGCTACACGGCCGTCCGGGAAATCCGCGAGTGGGAGCGGCGCAACGGGTCGACGCCGACGCCGATCGTCGCCCTCACCGCGCACGCCTTGAAGGAGGAGGCCGAAAGAAGCCTTGCCGTGGGGTGCGACGCGCATCTGACCAAACCCCTGACCCGGCCGACCCTCCTGAAATGCATCCACGACCTCACCCGGTCGCTTCCGCAAGGGCGCGTCGATCCCGCGCTCGAACATCTCATCCCGCAATTTCTCGCGGACATGCGTGAACATTTGAAGGAGATGGAGGAGGCCGTGGCGCGGAACGATTTTGAAACCGTCCGCCGGCTGGGCCACGGCATCAAGGGATGCGGCGGAAGTTACGGCTTTCCGGAACTATCGGCGGGCGGCCGGGCGATCGAAGAGGGCGCGAAAAACAAGAACGCCGAAGAGGTCCGGGCGCGCCTGCGCGAATTTACAAACTGTCTTCAGGCCGTCGAGGTTCGCCGTTGATCAAGACGCTTCTCGTCGAGGACGAACCCGCCATGCGCCGTCTTTTGGAGGACGTCCTCCGGTCGCAAGGCCATGACGTGACCGCCTGCCCGGACGCCGAAACCGCGTGGGAGGTCTTCCGGCGCGACGCGCACGCGCTGGTGGTTCTGGACCTGACCCTCCCGGGCATGGACGGCCTTGAATTCTGCCGGAGGCTGCGCGCGACGCCGCAGGGAGAATACGGCACGGTCCTGGTGGTCACGGCCAAGGATTCTCCGGAGGACCTTCAGGCGGCGCTGGCCGCCGGCGCGGACGATTACCTGACGAAACCGGTCGAGCCGAAACTGTTGCGGGTGCGGCTGGCGATCGCGGAGCATCGGGTACAGGAGCGGAACAGCCTGTTTCAAGCGAACGAAAAGATCGCCCTGTTTGAGGAACAATCGCGGAGCCGCGAGGCGTTTGCGGGAATCACGGGAAAAAGCGAGCCGATGCAGGAAATCTTCCGGCGCCTCCGGCTGGCCGCGCAGTCCGACGTGACGGTCCTCATTCTGGGCGAATCGGGCACCGGCAAGGAGCTGGTGGCGCGCGGCATCCATTCGATGAGCGCCAGAAAGGACCGGCCCTTCATCGGTGTCAACTGTTCGGCGATGCCGGAAACGCTTCTGGCGTCCGAGCTCTTCGGCCATGTGCGGGGGTCGTTTACGGGCGCGATCCGCGACAAGGCCGGCATCTTCCAGGTCGCGAACGGCGGAACGATCTTTCTCGACGAGGTCGGCGACATGGACGGCGCCCTTCAGCAGAAGCTTCTGCGCGTTTTGCAGGAGCGGGAAATCCATCCGGTCGGGGCCGGCCGGCCGGAAAAAATAGATGTGCGGCTCATCACGGCCACCAACAAAGACCTCTCCGGGCTTTTGTCCGCCGGCACGCTCCGGGAGGATTTTTACTATCGCATCCGGGTCTTTGAAATTCTTCTGCCCGCCCTGCGCCATCGCAAGGAGGATATCCCTCTTCTCGTGAAGCAGTTCCTGTCCGAATTTTCGAAGTCCTATCACCGGGCGGAGGTCGGGATCGCCCGAACCGCGCTTGAGCGGCTCATGAAACACGGCTGGCCCGGCAACGTCCGGGAGCTGCGCAACGCCATCGAGCGCGCCTTTGTCACGGCGTCCGGTAACCAAATCAAGCTTTTCGATTTGCCGGACGAGATCGCGGGACGGAAATCGGGTGAAGGAGATGTGAAAACCGAACGGCAACAACTTCTCGACGCCCTGCGAAAGACCGGCGGCAACCAGCGGGACGCCGCAAAACTCCTGGGGGTCAGCCGCGTTACCGTCTGGAAAAAGATCCGGCAGTTCCGCATCAACGTCAAAGACCTGAAATCCGCTTAACACTTTAACCTTCCCCCGTTAACAGTATCCCCTTCCGGCGCGCCACCGGCGGCCGGGTCCCGTTTCCGATCCATCACTGGAATGAGCAGTTGCGACGGGAATCCTGCCGCCGGTCGATCCGGGACCGGCGTTTGCGAATGGAAAGGAGAACAGGCGATCCGACATGTGCTGTGCGGACGCCAAAACCGAATGAAAGGGGATACACCATGAAGAAGTATTTTTCCATTTATTGCGCGTGCCTGGCGGCCTTTGTATTTTTGCTGTCCGCGACGAATCCGGTCCCGGCCGCCGACAAAAAGAAGGCGGCCGAGCCGGACGCTCTGCCGATTTTGGCGCGCGGGTTCGCGGGAACGCTGGAAGGCAAAGTCCTGACGAAAGACGACACCGGGACCGCGTTTGTGATCAAGGTCGAAAAAGTCAAGACCGTGCCGAAGTACGCCCAGTGGAACAAGGCGAAGAAGCCGGACGCATTGAAGGGCAAGAAGGTCATGATCCACGTTCGGTGGTTCGAGGACAAGGACAGCAAGAAGTACAAACCCGGCGAAGACTTCGTGAAGTGGGTGAACGGCCTCAAGATCGACCGAGCGGCGGCCGTGGATGTTTACAGTGACGGGTATTCGCGCCTGATCATGGTCGAAGCGCCCAAGAAGTGATGGATGGAGGCGTGTGAAATGGTGCCGCGGCAGTCTCCGAAAATCCTGGTCGTCGCCGAAGAGGACGCGTTACAGAAAACCCTCAAGGCGCGCCTGGAAACGGACGGCTGCCGCGTCCTGCAGGCCTTCACGTGGCATAGCGCCGTAGACTTTTTCTCGTCGGAAAGGCCCGACGCCGTCATTCTCGATGCCGACTTCGGCCATACCGCCTCCGACATCAACGGCATGGATCTCATCCGGTTCATCAAAAAGTCCCGCCACTACCCCGCGCCGCTGGTCGTCTACGGCGAGCCGGAGGACCACCTCCACGCCGAGACTTACGCCGCGACGACCTTCGTCCCGAAGCCGTCGCCCGTCGATGAACTCTCCGCGGCGCTCATCCGCATGCTCGGCGACGGCGGGTGATCTCTATTGTGTTTTCGCCGCGCCTGAGAGAGACTCGCCGTTTGTGAGGGCCGCACGAGCGAGTCCTCCCGGAGGTTGGAGTGATGACGTCGGATTCGCAGACCCAGAAGGCCGTACTCCTGTTGCCCTGCCTGCCGCTTCGGGACATGGTGGTGTTCCCGGGGATGTCGGTGCCGTTGTTTGTCGGCCGGGCGGGGTCGGTGGGGGCGGTGGAGTCGGCCGGAAAAAGGAACCGGCTGTTCGTCGTCGCGCAGAAGAATTCCGACATTCAGGATCCGAAGCGGGAACACCTGCATGACACCGGCTGCATCGTCGAAATTTCCCAGGTAACGCGGCTTCCGGACGGCACGCTCAAGGTGCTGGTGGAGGGCCTCCAGCGGGCGCGGATCGAGAAAGTCGCCGCCGGGCGCGATCATCTCACGGCCCACGTCCAGCCCATCGAGACCACGCCGGGCGACGCGCCGATGGAGGAGCTGGAGGCGCTCGCGCGAAACGTTCGGCACCGGTTTGAGGAATACATCAAACTGACGCAGAAGTTGCCCGCCGAGGCGGCGATGGCCATTCTGCATCTGGAGGATCCGGACAAGCTCGCCGA
Source organism: Candidatus Lindowbacteria bacterium RIFCSPLOWO2_12_FULL_62_27 (assembly GCA_001784175.1). Lineage (GTDB taxonomy): Bacteria > Lindowbacteria > 2-12-FULL-62-27 > 2-12-FULL-62-27 > 2-12-FULL-62-27 > 2-12-FULL-62-27. Next base: position 150,040 of record MFPR01000020.1, on the reverse strand, counting down.
CGCCGTCGCGGCGCACCTTGCGGTCCACACGGACATCCGCCAGAAATTCCTGGACGAGACCGCCGTTCCCGCCCGGCTGTTTTCCCTGTCAGAGATTCTTGAGCGCGAGATCGAGATCGCGAACCTTGAGAACAAAATCCGGTCGCGGGTCCGCAAGCAGATGGAGACGCTGCAGCGCGAGTATTATCTGAACGAGCAGGTCAAGGCGATCCAGCGGGAACTGGGCAAGCCGGACAGTCGGGAAGAATTCGACGCGATCCGGGAGGCGATCCGCAAGGCGGAGATGCCGGACGAGGCGCGGGAGAAGGCCGAAAAGGAGCTGGGCCGGCTCGAGAAGATGCCGTCGCTGACGCCCGAGGCCACCGTCGCGCGATCGTACCTCACGTGGCTGACGGACCTACCATGGAACCGGCGGACGACCGACGTTCATGACGTGCGGCGGGCGAAAAAAATCCTGGACGAGGACCATTACGGGCTGGAGAAACCCAAGGAGCGGATTCTGGAGTACCTCGCGGTCTGCAAGCTCGCGGGGAAAATCAAAGGGCCTATCCTCTGTTTCGTCGGCCCGCCCGGCGTCGGCAAGACAAGCCTGGGCCGGTCGATTGCTCGCGCCCTGGGCCGGGAGTTTGTGCGGATGTCCCTGGGCGGCGTGCGGGACGAGGCGGAGATCCGGGGCCACCGCCGGACGTACATCGGCGCCCTGCCAGGGCGCATCCTGCAGCTTCTGGCGAAGGCCAAATCGAAAAACCCGGTATTTCTCCTGGACGAGGTCGACAAGATGAGCGTGGATTTCCGCGGCGATCCCTCCTCGGCGCTCCTCGAGGTACTCGATCCGGAACAGAACCACCATTTTGTCGACCACTATCTCGAACTCGGCTTTGACCTGTCCGAGTGCCTGTTCATCACGACGGCAAACGTCCGCTTCGCGATCCCGTATCCGCTGCTGGACCGGATGGAAGTGATCGATCTGCCGGGCTACACCGAACCGGAGAAACTTCAAATCGCCAGGCAGTTTCTCCTGCCGAAGCAAATGCGCGAAAATGGACTTGAATCGACGCCCGTCCGGATCGCCGACGCCGCGATCCGCGTCATCGTCCGGCGGTACACCAACGAAGCCGGCGTCCGGGACCTCGAGCGGAACATCGGCAAGGTTCTGCGGCAGAGCGCAAAACGCGTGGCCGAGGGCCGCAAGGGGCCGCGCGCGGTTCAGGCGGGACACCTGCAGAAAATCCTGGGCGTGCCGCAGGTGCACGAAAAGCGGACGCTCCTTTCAGCGCGGATGGAAGCCGGCGCAGCGGCGGGCCTCGCGTGGACGGAACTCGGCGGCGACGTACTCCTGGTCGAGGCCGCGCTGGTGCCGGGCCGGGGAACGCTGATTCTGACCGGGCGGTTGGGCGAAGTAATGAAAGAGTCGGGGCAGGCCGCGCTGACGTTTGCACGGAGCATGTGCGGGCAACTCGGACTTATGCCGGAAGTATTCCGAAAAAATGATTTCCACATCCATGTGGCCGAGGGAGCGATTCCAAAAGACGGCCCGTCCGCCGGCATCACCCTCGCCGCCGCGCTCCTCTCGGCCCTCCTGGGCCGGCCGGTCAGGCCGGCCGTGGCCATGACCGGAGAAATCACGCTGCGCGGCCGCGTTCTGCCCGTGGGGGGACTTCGGTCCAAGCTTCTGGCGGCGCAACGATATGGAATGGAAGAGGTGATACTGCCGAAGGAAAACGAGGCGCAGGTGAGCGAAATACCGGCCAACGAAATACAGGGATTGAAATTGCGCTACGTGGAAAGTATTTCGGAGGCGATGACGCTATTGTTTCCAGCCACCGGCGGGACCGATCGTCCGAGCCGCACGGTATCCCCCGAGGCCGAACCCGCGCGCGGCGCGATTCCGCTGCACGCGGCGCACTGAGTTGAAACCATAAAGGACTGATAAGGAGGCCAAGGACATGTTCTACAAACGAAGATTGCTCGCGCCCGGACCCACGCCCGTTTTGGAAGACGCGCTTCTGGCGTCGGCCCGGCCCATGATTCATCACCGGACAGACGAGTTTAACGCAGTACTCAAGCAGGTGTTCGAACAGTTGAAGACGGTGTTCCTGACGAAATCGCCGGTCCTGCTCTTTACCAGTTCCGGTACCGGCGCCATGGAGGCCGCCGTCGCGAACCTCTGCCGGACCGACCGGCCGGCGCTGGTGATCCGCGGCGGGAAATTCGGGGAGCGCTGGGGCGAGATCACGAAGGCCTACGGCGTGCCGACGGACGTCATCGACGTTCCGTGGGGTGAGGCCGTTGATCCGGCGCTGGTGGAGAAGCATCTGAAGGCGAAGCCCCAGACGAGCGCCGTGTTCACGACGCTGTCCGAAACATCGACCTGCGTCGCGCATCCGATCCGGGACCTCGGCGCGATCACGCGCGCGACCGACACCGTGCTCGTCGTGGACGGCATTTCCGGGCTTGGCGGCCAGGAATGCCGCACGGACGAGTGGCAGGTGGACGTGGTCATCGCGGGTTCGCAGAAGGCGCTCATGATTCCGCCCGGCCTCGCCATGGCGTCGGTATCCGACCGCGCGTGGGCGAAGGTCAAGGAATCGAATCTGCCCAAGTATTATTTTTCGTTTGACAAGCACCACAAGAACATCGCCAAGGACACGACGCCCTACACGCCGGCCGTGTCGCTCATCTTTGCGCTGAAGGCCGCGCTGGACCGGATGGTGGCCGAGGGCATGGATGCGATTTTTGAGCGACACCAGCGCCTCGGCCGCGCGATGCGCGAGGGGGTCGGGGCGATGGGCCTGACGCTGTTCGCGAAGCGCCCAGTGGACGTCGCAACGGCCGTGAACGTCCCGGCGGGCGTGGACGGCGGGAAACTGAAGAAGATGTTCGAAACCGATTTCGGGATCACCGTGGCCGGCGGGCAGGACGCCATCAAAGGCAAGGTGGTCCGGATCGCGCACATGGGATACATGGATCCCTTCGACGGCCTGGCCGCGTTGGGCGCCCTCGGCATGGGGCTGGGCCGGCTGGGCCACCGGGTCGACATCGGAGCGGGCATGGGAGCGGCGATGAAGGTCATCGAGGAGAAACCGTGATGGCGACCAAGGCACTCTTGTGCGACGGCGTGGCGAAAAAAGCCGTCACGATGCTGGCCGAGGCGGGCTTTGAAATCGAGGAGACGCCGGCCCTCAAGGAGAACGACCTGATTGACAGGTTGCGCGCGCGCCCGGTCGAGTGCCTCGTGGTCCGCAGTTCCACCACGGTCACCCAGCCCGTGTTCGTGTCGGCCGGCGGCCTGAAGCTCGTGGGCCGGGCCGGCGTCGGGGTCGACAACATCGACGTGAAGGCCGCGACCGCCGCGAAGGTCAAGGTCATGAACACGCCCGGCGGCAACGCCAACGCCGTGGTGGAGCTGACCCTGGGATTCATGCTGGCGCTCGCGCGCCAGATCCCGAAGGCCGACCGGTCGATGAAGTCGGGCCAGTGGGAGAAAAAGACGCTGAAGGGGATCGAGCTCAAGGGCAAGGTCCTCGGGTTGCTTGGGGTCGGCCGGATCGGCGCGGAAGTTGCGCGGCGCGCGAAGGCGTTCGGGATGTCGATCCTCGGATACGATCCGTATCTGGACGAAAAGACCCTGCGGTCGGTTTGCGAGCCGGTCAAAACGCCGGAGGATATTTATCGCCGGTCCGATTTCATCTCCATTCACACGCCTCTCACCGACGAAACCCGCGGGATGGTCAGCCATGAGGCCTTCGACCTCATGAAACCGGGCGTCCGGATCATCAACGCCGCGCGCGGCGGCATACTCGATGAAAAGGCCCTCATGCGATACCTGCACGACGGCAAGGTCGCCGGCGCCGCCCTCGACGTCTACTCGGAGGAGCCGCCCGCCTACAAGGCGCTTTTGGAGGACGAGCGGCTGATCCTGACGCCGCACATCGGCGCGGCCACGGGCGAGTCCCAGGACACCTGCGCGGAGATGCTGTCGAGCCAGATCATCGAATTTTTCAAATCCAACCGCGCGATCAACGTCGTCAACTAGATGGCCAACGGGTTGGGCTGGCCCGAGGGAGGCTTGTGCCTTCCGCCGGCGCTGGCGATCAAGAAACAGAAAATCGAGCGCGCCGCGTCTACGAGTTTGTCGGAGGCCGGATTTTCTCCGATTGAGCTGCCGACGCTGGAATACGCGCCTGCAGAGGATGCGGCCGGCGGCGCGGACGACCGCTGCAAATTCGTCGCGCCCGACGGCCGGCTCCTGGGTCTCCGGTACGATCACACCGCCTCGCTCATCCGGTTCATCGCCACGCAGGAATCCTTCGAGCTGCCGGCCCGGCTTTTCTACACGGGCGTCGTGTTTCGCCGGCAGAAACTGACCGGCGGCATCGTGGAGGTCGCGCAGATCGGCGCGGAGATTCTCGGCGGAAGCGGCGTGGAGACCGACATCGAGATCGTCCGGGTCCTCGCCCGGACCCTCCGGGCCGTCGGCCTGTCGGACTTTCACGTGGATCTCGGCACCGTCGAGGTCTTCAAGGGCATCGTGGACGGCACGCAAATTCCCGCGGACGTGCTGGCCGACATTCGGGAGGCGATTCACCGCAAGGATTCCGGCGCACTCAAAATGGCGCTTGGAAAATCGGGTCTGCCGGATCCCAAGATGCGCGCGCTCGAATCGATGCCATCGTGGTTTGGCGGCCGGGAAGTATTCGGACTCGCCGAGTCAAGGGTGGAGAGCGATCGAAGCCGTGAGGGTCTGGGGACCCTGCGTCGCGTCTACGAATCGCTGGCCGTGCCGGAATCGAAGGGCGGCCTGGGCGAGCGCGCCACCGTGGATCTCGGCGTGGTTCAATCCCTCGACTATTACACCGGCGCCGTCTTTGAAGCCTATGCGCGCCGGATCGGCCAGCCGATCGCCTCGGGCGGCCGGTACGACCGGCTGGCGGACGCGTACGGAAAGGCGATCGCGGCCACGGGGTTCGCGCTCAACGTCGGGTTATTGCTGGACATCGTTCCCTGAACGGCGCACGCCCAACTTTTTGAAGAGGAAATCGCCCACCTTTCCATTCAGAATTTTCTCTTTCGCTTCGCGCAAAAACGGTTTGAGGACGGACTCCTTGTCGAATACCGGACGGTCGAGGGTCCCGCGGATGTGAAGGACGAATCCCCGCGCGAGGGCGGCGCGCGCGAGGCGCGATTCGACCTTCTGCAGCGCCGGCGCCCGGAAGGTGATCCGGGTGGTGAGATCCATTTCCCCTTTTTCCAGTCCGACGGATCCCTCGGCGGAGATGTCCATCTCGGCGTTTTCAAAGCGCGCGCGGTCGATTTGCGCCCGGCCATCGGCGATTCGCGCCTCCGCGACCACGCGGTCGAACGCCGTTGTTCCCTGTTCCGTGACCAGGGTCTGTTTCGACCGCGTGACGCGGTCCAGGAGGTCCGAGAGCGACGCGATCCATCGGCCTTCGAGGATTTTTCCGAGCGCGTCCGCGATGTCGTTCAGGGTATGCGCGAGCGCGCTGAAGGTCGGCAGGCCGATCACGCGCACGGAGGTTCCGGAGAGTGACACGGACCCCGACATCGTTTTGAGATTGTCCGACACGTTATGCAGGTCGACCTGGATGTCCGCATTTCCCGACAATCGGACGTTTTCTTTCAGGACGATCTGCTCGGCCTCGATATGACCCTTCCATGCGCCCGGCCGTGCGAGGTCAGGGCCGGCGCGAAAGGCGAGGCCGGCGGGGTAGCCATTGATGGAACGAATGCGGCCGTCCAGAAGGAATACGCCGGGTTTCTGCGCCGGGAGGATTTGGACATTGATGTGTTGGAGATGGTGCCAGTCCGAATTTTCCGGAGGCGCCCGAAATCGCACCATCGCCGAATCGATCCGCAATTCCATTTCCGGCAATCCCGGCGGAGGCCGGTTCGAAGGGGCCACCGCTGTCTTCGGCGGGGTGTTGTCGTGGACGGATCCGGGACGTGTTTGGAAGGGCCATGAACCGTTCGGTTCCGGACTGATCCGAAGAAACGGCGCATGCACGCGCACCCGGTCGACCCGCGCCGTGCGGTGGAGAATGCATTCGATCAGCGGTATTTCAAAGAAAGCGGCGTCAATCCGGCCGCCCAGCCGGTCAAAGGTTGGGGAGGATATTTCGACAGGCGAAAGCTCAATTTCAATCTTGAACGCGGGTGTGAGCCGCGCATCCGATACCGTGAACGCCAGCCGCACGGGCTCGCCGAGCGCGCCGGACAGCGTTTCGGAAATCTTCCGCCTGAGATCCGTGTCCGGCCGGTTCAGATACTCGATCGCCCACCGGGGACCCCACATACAAGCCACCGCAATGACCACCGCCACAGCCGCAAGCAGAATCACAAAGACCAGCCGCAACCTCCGGGACATTTTCATTGGCGGCCAGTGTACCAAATTCCGCGCCATAACAGGCCGCTGAAAAACAGATGTCATCGAGTTTCTGAATAAGCACCTGTGACACCTTCCGGCGACACGTAAACGGTTGATCCCTCTTTTGGTCTGTGATTCGATGCCCTTCTTATGGTCCACATCATTCTTGGGGCGGCCTTGGCCGTCCTGTTGGCGGGAGGGGTAAGCGTGTCGAGCAAAACAACAAGGACGAGGAAAGTGGAGAACCGGAAGGCTGCTGCGGAGGCGCGGGTCGCTGTCCGGTTCGAGGTCCGGTTTCCGGCCGTATCTTCCCCGGACACGATCTACCTTTCGGGCAATCTGAAGGAAGCGGGCGCGTGGAGGCCGGACGGGATGGCGCTCGATCGGAACGGGCACGATCTGGCGGTCGGCGTCGCGCGGCTGCCGGCGGGGTCGGTCCTGGAGTACAAGATCACGCGGGGATCGTGGTCGACGGTTGAGAAGGACTCCGCCTACGAGGATATTCCAAACCGTCTTTTTGTCGTCCCGGCGGCAAGCGAACACGGCAGGGACGGCGTTGTTGTGCGCGCCGACGTGGCCGCTTGGGCCGACGCGGCTCCGCGCCCGGCGTCGACGTTGACAGGAGACATCCGGTTTCACGAGCGGTTCGGCTCCCGGCATCTCGGCAACGAGCGGACGATCGCCGTGTATCTGCCGCCCGGATACGAGACGTCGAAGGCCCGATACCCGGTGCTGTACGTTCACGACGGCCAGAACGCCTTTGACGCTCATTCGTCGGTCATCGGCGTCGAGTGGGGGATCGACGAGCGGTGCCAAGAGTTGATCGAGAGCGGCGAAATTCCGCCGGTGATCGTCGTCGCCGTCTGGAACAGCGACGACCGGATGAGCGAATACACGACCGCCGTCGACACCGGACACGGGCAGGGCGGGCGCGGGCGGTTGTACGAGAAGTTTCTGATCGAGGAAGTCAAGCCATACATCGACCGCGTCTACCGGACGAAGCGCGGCCGCGAGCACACGGCGGTCATGGGATCGTCCCTTGGCGGGCTTCTGTCGCTGCGCCTGGCGTGGGAGAGGTCGGACGTTTTTTCCCGCGCCGGCGTCGTCTCCCCGGCGCTCTGGTGGGCCGACGGCGAGATTTTCCGGCGGATCGAGCGGTCGCAGCGGCCTCCGAAAATTTCCCGGCTGTGGATCGATATGGGCACCGCCGAGGGCGGCCATCCGGAATTCAACGTCGACACGCTCCGGCGGCTCGGCAGTCTTCTCGAGAAAAAGGGATACGCGCGCGGCCGGGACTTCATGGAGTTCGTCGCGGAGGGCGCGGATCATTCGGAGCGCGCGTGGTCCGCGCGGGTCGGCGATATTTTGAAATATTTGTTCAACTGACGCCGGTATGCTTTCCTTTTGAGGAGTATGATCTTTCATTTTGAGCCGCCCTATATTAGTTTGGCGGCTTCAGATGGAACTCCGATCGTACGTGTATCTGGACCGATTGCAGCCGCAACTGGCGACGCTCATGGCCAAGACCGCCGTGGGGGACATCCCGGTGGAGGGGATGGCCTCGCAGTGGATCGAGGTCATCCCCGGCGTGGAGATCAACCGGGTGGCGGACATTGCGCTCAAGCAGACGGAGGTCCGGCCGGCGACGCTGATTGAGGAGCGCGAGTTCGGGATCCTGGAGTTTCACTCGTACTCGCAGGAGGAGGTCCGAAATTCCGCGCAAAAGGTGCTGGACCACTACCGGCTCACCCTGAAGGACGTCCTCAAGCCGAAAATCCTCACCAGCCAGATCATCACCGGCATCAATCCCTATCACGCGCAGGTCCTGAACCGGGACCGGTACGGGAACATGATCGTGGCGGGTGAATCCCTGTTTATTCTCGAGGTCCAGCCGGCGGTGAACAGCGTGCTGGCGGCGAACGCAGCCGAGAAGGCGATCGGGTCGATCCGGCTGATCGACGCGCGGGTGCGCGGCGTCTACGGGCGGTTGTGGATGTCGGGCACGGAGGCGCAGGTGAAGGCGGCGGAGGAGGCGGCGGTGGCGGCGGTCGAGTCGCAAGCGGCGGGCCTGAAATGACAGTCGCCGGCATCACCTCCGTTCAAAAAGAGGGCCGGGTGTTTAGGCCACCCAAAGGGTTTCAGAAACGCGCGCACATCAAGAGCATGGTCACCTACGAAAAAATGTATCGCCAAGCCTATCGGAACCCCGGAGGATTTTGGGCGAAGGCCGCGAAGGAACTGGTGTGGTTCAAGCCGTGGTCGAAAGCGCTGGTGTGGAACGCTCCGGACGCGAAGTGGTTCGTGGGCGGGAAGCTGAACGTATCGTACAACTGTCTCGACCGGCATCTTTCGACGTGGCGCCGGAACAAGGCCGCGATCGTGTGGGAGGGCGAGCCGGGCGACCAGCGGACGCTCACATACCAGCAACTCTATCACGAGGTGATCCGTTTCGCGTGCGTCTTGAAATCGCTGGGCGTGAAACCGGGCGACCGCGTGGCAATTTATCTGCCGATGATTCCGGAGGCCGCGATTGCGATGCTGGCGTGCGCGCGGATCGGCGCGCCGCACAGCGTGGTGTTCGGCGGCTTTTCGGCGCAGGCGCTGAAGGACCGTATCCTGGACGCGGGCGCCACCTGCGTGATCACGTCCGACGGCGGGTACCGGCGCGGCGGGATCGTTCCGCTCAAGGTGAACGTCGACGAGTCGTTGAAGGGCGTGTCGATCGTGCGGCACGTTCTGGTCGTGCGGCGAACGGGCACACCGGTGTCGATGGCGCCGGGCCGGGACGTGTGGCTGCACGAGCGGATCGTGGAGCTGGCGGCGCGCGGGAAATTCTCGTGCCGCGCGGAGGAACTCGATTCGGAGCATCCGCTGTTTATTCTGTACACATCAGGCACAACCGGAAAACCCAAAGGCATTTATCATTCGACCGGCGGATATCTGACGCAGGTGTCACTGACCTGCAAATGGATCTTTGATCTCAAGGACGAGGACACGTTCTGGTGCACGGCCGACATCGGCTGGGTCACCGGCCACAGCTACGTCGTGTACGGCCCGCTGGCCAACGGGGCGACGACGTTCATGTACGAAGGCGCGCCGAACCATCCGGGTCCGGACCGGTTCTGGGACATGATCGATCGCCACCGAATCAACATATTCTACACGGCGCCGACCGCCATCCGCGCGTTCATCAAGTGGGGGGACGACCATCCGAAAAAACATGATCTGTCCTCGCTGCGCCTGCTGGGAACGGTCGGCGAGCCGATCAATCCCGAGGCGTGGATGTGGTACCACCGCGTGATTGGCGGCGGCCGGTGTCCGATCGTGGACACGTGGTGGCAGACGGAGACGGGCGCGATTCTGATCAGCCCGCTGCCGGGCGCGACGCCGACGAAACCGGGCTCGGCCACGCGGCCGTTTCCGGGCATCGTGCCGGACGTGGTCCATAAAGACGGGACGGTCTGCAAGCCGAACGAGGGCGGATATCTGGTGCTGAAACGGCCGTGGCCGGGGATGCTGCGAGGGATTTGGGGTGATCCGGAGCGGTACAAGAAACAGTATTACGGCGATTTTGACGGCATCTATTTCACGGGCGACGGCGCGCGGCGTGACAAGGACGGATACTATTGGGTGATGGGCCGCGTGGACGATGTCATCAACGTAGCGGGCCACCGGCTGGGCACGGCGGAGATCGAGAGTGCGCTGGTCTTGCACGAGTCCGTCGCCGAATCCGCGGTGGTCGGCCGGCCGGACGATCTGAAAGGGTCCGCCATCGTCGCGTTCGTCACGCTCAAGGGCGGGCAGACGGCGACGCCGGAACTCAAGGACCAGCTCAAGGCGCATGTGGGAAAAGAAATCGGCAGCATCGCCAAGCCCGACGACATCCGGTTCACGGACGCGCTGCCGAAAACGCGCAGCGGCAAAATCATGCGGCGGCTTCTGCGGGAACTCGCCACGCAAGGCGAAGTGCGGGGCGACACGACGACGCTGGAGGATTTTTCGGTACTGGAGAAATTGCGGTCGGAGGAGGAATAGCTGTAAGCTAATTTGTTGGGTGAGCGGGCGGGTTGCCGAAAAGATCCTCCAGTTCCGCTGTGGTCGTTCCGTCGCCCGTCGTCTGACCGACGTCCTTTGCGACCTCCTCGGCGGCTTTTTCGGCCTCGTCCAGTGCGGTTTCGGACGCCGGCACATCGGAGACTTCCGTTGAGATCAGCGCGGCTTCCTGTTCGGCCTCGGACGCGGCGGCCGAGGTGATGTTGGTCACAGATTGCACGAGGATGACGTCCAGCGGGTCCACGTTACCCTCGACATCGTCCGGATCTCTGACTCCAGCCTCCTCACCGTCGCCGATCACAATTTCTTCTCCGCCTTGCGCCTCCTCCAGCGGAATCTCCTCGGCAGGCGCTTCTTCGGCGCCGCCCTCTTCACCGGCAACCTTGTCGTCAAAGGAAGCCTGCAGCCAATTGTCGAGCGCCGCAGCGACCGCTTCGGCCGTTGCCTGTCCACCGCCGGCCGCGCCTGTTGCGGCTTCTGAGACGGCGCCGCCCGCACCAGGCGGACCGCCGGCGCCCGGCGCTCCGGCTTCCGCCCTGGGTTCGCCTCCGGCGGCAAGACCCGCCGGCGCCGCTGCGGCGGCCGGCCCGACGCCGAGGGCCATCTGCACGGCCGGCGGCAACTTTTCGGCCTGAACGGGCGCCATGTAACCTTCGCCGTCCTCAATCTTGCATTCCGTGCCGAATCCCTCGCCGAATCCGATTTCCTGCTGAGTGCCGCGGATCCCCGCGACGGCCGTGGGCGTCGTCACCGTGAATTTGTTCTTCTTGCCGCTCTCCTTGTCCACCGAATTCACGAGCTTGCCGACCTGCAGGAACATCTCGGTGGTGAATTCCTTGTCGTCCTGCATGGCGCGCCCGACGACGAATTGTGTGAGCGGCCGGATTTCGGTTGCGCTGTTGTCGAATTTCAAAACGGCCCGGCCATCGATCCCCGTGTTGATCTGGTCCCCCGTGCCGACTTTTGTGCCGACCGTCACGCGGACCCATTCCGTGCTGCCGCGTTTGAGCACCTCGACGGCGCCGGCCGATTCGGCGATCGTGCCGATCAGCGCGGTTTTCTGTTCGGCCGCGTGAGCGGGATGAGTCAGGCAACAGAGGACAACCAGTGAAACCCTGCGGAGCGTTCTCATGGCGCGGCGCCTCCCTTCTTCTGCGCTTGTTCGACCGCGCGGCCGAGCATGGCCAAAAGCTCGGCGCCGCTCATGAATTCGTGCGCGTAGCTGCCCGACGGGAGCAACTTCTGCGCCATCCCGTCACGCGCGGCGTAGCGGACGCTCCGGGTGAACAGCCGGCCCATGAGGCCGCGCTGGTCGGCGGCGGAGTCCATCGCGTTCAAAAACAGGTTGACAGCCTCGCCCTTCGTGACCGGCGCGCGAATGGCCTTCATGATGCTCTTCCTGAACCGCACGCCCTGGTTCAGGAGGTGCTGCGCCTCCTCCTGCGCCATGTCCGGCCCGCGGTATCCCCGGAATCTCGCCACGGCCCGGACCAGGTCCTCCTTGGACGCGACCGGTTTTTTGATCATGTCCCGGTAAAAATCGTTTTCGCTCTGCGCCCAGCCGGTGAGACCGGAGGTCAGGAGGAGGAGAATAATTACGATCGTCCTCATAAGTCGAACGACACTTTCAGTTTCATGTACTCTTCATGCGCGCGATTGCCGCCGTAGGCGGGGCCCGGCATGAAGACGCCCCATTTGAGCTGGTAGTTGACGTCGTTAAAGAATTTCCATGAGACCGTGAGGTCATATTCGTCGCCGACATCGTCCGAGGCTTCCGACGCCACCGTCGGAAAAATCTTCCCTCCGTCGGACGTCGGGCCGCCCGGGGCGTCGGCCCAGTAGGTGTAGGCGGTCAAGTTGAGGGTCATATCATTCCACCGCGCCGAGGCCATCCGGCCGAAGGGCTGGACGCTACCGCCGATTTTGCCGATGCGGATATTGGCAAGGCTTGGGGCCAGCGCGTGACCCATGGGCAGGCCGCCAAACGACCGGAACACCGAGTCCTTGCCGAACTGCGATCCGAAACTGGAGGAGGTGACATTATTTCCGCGGTCGGCATCGCCGCTGCCGAAGGCGTATTCGGTGAAGAGCGTGGGCGCGAGGTCGCCGCCGAAGAGATAGCGGAGACCGAAATCGAGCGCGTCCGCGTTCACGCTGACCTTGGACGCCGCGGCGGCGGCCAGGGCGGCATTGTAGGTTTTTCCCTGAACGACGATGTATTCCCACCAGTAATTGAGTTTGGAGAAAAACGTCCCATCCAGCCCCAGCCCGAAATACCGGGAATCGAACTGGCTGCGCTGGACGAGTCCGGCGGCGGGCGCGTAGGCTTCTTCGGTGTTGCGGTCGATGTTCATGAGCCCGAACACGTCGAGCTTGAGCCATCCTTTGAATTTGTGTTTGTACTCGCCGCCGAAAAACCATCGTTTGGTGCGTCCCGATCCGGGCGCGAGGTTGTCAATATTGTTGTCGCCGGGTTTTTGCCGCGAAAACATCGCGTTGATCTGCATTTTCCGGCCCTTCGACTCCCACAAAAACCCGTCGGCGGTCAGGCCGTAGGCGATCCCGCGGCCGAACTTGTAGAACTGCCGGCCGACCGTCAGCGTGTGTTTGAGGCGCTGCCCCTTGAAGACGCGCTCGTAATACATCATGTCGATTTTCGGCTGGTCGACGTCCGACTCCCGCGTGGTGGGCGAAATCTTGGCGTTGTCGGTGTAGACCGTTTTCGCGCGCGCATAAACCTTGGCCTTGCGGTCGACGCTCGCGACCGCGCCGAAGATATTGAACTCGTGGTCCCACGTGTGGTCCGGATCGTCCTGCGAGGTCCGGTCGCGGTCGCCCTCCTCAGCGGCGGTGTAGGAAAAGCCGGCGGTGTATCCGTAATCGAACAACCAGCCGAGTTTGTCGCGCCGCGCGCGGAACGCGGTGGCGGTCAGTTCCTCCGTGTAGCGCATCTCCTCGACCGACTCGACCATCCCGACGCGCGCCTCCTCTTCGGACTGCTGGGCATACGACGGCAATGGATAACAGGTCAGGGATAACAGGAGAAACATCCATAGAGAAATTCGCAAGGCGGTCATGGCAGCGGAGACCCAAACCAGCCGTAATAGGTACGCGTGAGGCGCCGGCCGAAGGAGTTTGCGAGCCAGCCGTCGCGCCACCGCCGGAGCAACTCCGTGACGGCGCCGTCAAATCCGACCGCGCGCCGGACGACGCACGCGGCGGGATAGGCGAGCTTATCAAGGACGCTAAACCCGCCGGTCGACAGGAGGAACGAACGCGATTCGGCGGCGCCGGAGAAATACGAATAGGACGCGCTTTGCCGCAGATCAACCTTGTGGCCGGTCGACTGATCCATGAGGGTCAGCGGCACGTCGTCCGGGACGGACTCGATGTTCGCCGCGCTGACGTGGACCACGCCGGCCGACGTGGACGTAACATCGAACTCCCATTCGCGCGGATCGGCGGGCGAAGCGAAGAGCGACGAGTAGCCGGTCCCCGCCGACCGTATCGCCAGATGTACCCCGGCCGGAGGTTTGGGCGCCTTGCGGATCGGTTCCACCGAAGTCGGCCGGACGCCTATGGCGTTGGACATGTCCGAATACGATCCGCTCCGCGCGATGAGCTGGACGGTCCAGTCATCGCTTTTCTTGGGCGCCAGCGGCGCGCTTGAGAGCAGTTTTGCCGACCGGCCCATGCCTGCCGAAAAGTTGGGCGCCCGATAGGTGGCGCTGGTGATCCGCGGCCCGGTGAATGCCGCCGTAGAGACCGGCGGCGCGACCAAGGTGCAGGCTTGGGCGGCGTAGACCCACTGACCTTCGTAGGGATAAAAGTAGCAGCCAGACCGGTCAAAGGTCTCGTCGGGGCATTTGTCATAGGTGGAACCATCCCAAGAGTGAAAGTAACGCTCCAGAATCCCGCTGTCGATGGCCGTATCGATGGATACGGTATTGCCGGCCGCTGTTTGCACGAACAGGTTCCTTGTCGAATACGCCTGCTCAAACGGAATTCCAACCATATTCCAGCCGGCGGCGAGCGGGATATATTGCGTCGTGCTCAACGATGAGGCGGCGCTCAGATCGATGAGACCTTCATCGAGAGTTTTCAGCCAGTAGGCGGCGCCCAACTCCAACGCGGCCGGCACTTCGTATGCGCCGGCGGACGTATTGTATTCGTACATCTTCCAGTCACCCGAGGAAAATGTTCTCGACTCGATGACTGAGGACGGAACCAGGCTGGAAGGTGTCCGGGGGAGCGAGAAAATGAACCAGGGGCCGGTCTTGGCCGCCACGCCATACCAGTAGGCGATCCCCGCTGTCGCTCCGAACATGAGGGCATCCGCGCCGCCGCTGGCCGCCACGAGAGACGCTTTCACCACGTAGACACCGGGCTTGTTTCCGAGCGTCAGCCGCGTGTATGCGTAGCCGGACGAGTTCGTCACGGCGGATTCTGTATCGAGATCGAACCCCGTCGCGCCGGAAGGATAATCGACCACGCTGAACGTGACCGTCTCTCCGCTGAGCGGGACATCCGTGTTCGTATCGGTAAAGAATCCATACCGCGTATCCGTGAATATCTTGCGTTTCGAGACCTTCACGACGAAATCGCTGGAGAGCGGCGAACCCGTATCGCCGGTAAGCCACGTGTAATTTGCGACGATCTGGACCGAATCGGACGGCGTCGCGGGCGCACCGGGGATGAACCAGCCAAGTTCAGTGGCGGCGCCGCTCACGAGAGTCGTGTCATTGGAGGAGGGGATGATGGTCGAAGACGCGATCGTGTCAAAGAAGGCTTTGCCGTTCCGCATGGCATACATCTGGAGGGTGTCGGCGCCATAGGTGAGCCACGAGTTGGCGACTTTGAAGGACGTGAATTTCGCGTCGAACGCGGACGCGGACGACCCCGCGTCCGAGGCCTGGCCGCCGCTCGCCGACCATGGCACCACACGGAGCGTCGGGCCGGAGAAATCGCCGAACCGGTGGATTTTATAAGTTTCCCACGGGAAGAAATCCTCGTCGTCGAAGCGATCGAACAGCAGCCGGACGTGGAACCCGGTGGTCTTGGGCGTGATGTCGATTTTCCAGAGCCGCGTGTCGTAGTAGCTGTTGCGGCGGATGAGGGTGACGGGCGCGGCGGCGTCGAAACGGAGGTCGATGATTTCAGGCGTCCAGTTCCAGTATGGAAAGAGACTGTTGATATCAATCGTCTGTTGTTCGGAAGAGATGATGAAAAACGTGTCCGGGTGAAACGCGTGCAGGAAAAGGTTGTCGAGCGTCATGCGCGGGAAGATGCCCCCGAAGGTCGGATCGATCCACGCCTCGTCGTTCCATTCCAATCCCCGGCCGCGCGGGCCCAGTCTCAGCCCCCCGAAATCCGTCCGGTCGGGGGGAGCGGCGAAGAGCGCGCTGGGGACGAAATAGAAGCTGTCCAGTTCCTCGTTGCCATCGTCCGGGTCACCGGCGAGGGAATCACCCTTGTAGATGAGCCGCTGGAGGGTGTCGGAATGCCAGTCGAGCGCGTCGCTCAAGTGGGTGTCGTTGATGTAACGGTCGTTGTCCGTATCGGCGTTGGAGATGCGGCGGATGAAATCCGAATCCTGCGAATCGCTTTCGGAATTGAGGTAGGTCAGACCTTCATAGAGGTTCGTATCGATTTGCTGGAGGGCCGCCCAGGCCGTGTCCCAGTCGCCCTTGCCGCCGAGCAGGTTCGGGTAGGAATCGCGGAAATCGTCCCAGCTCACAGTGTCGGGGATCCGGTCAAGGGTGTCGCGGACGTCGAGATCGTAGGAGGTCAGGATCACCAAAAGGGCCTTGATCGCGAGGAGCCCGGAATGGAGCGCGTAGAGCTCGGTCTTGTCGATCTCGAACGTGTCACTTCGCTTGCCTTCTTCGATGAGGTTCTTCGGGAAATCAAAAACCGCGCTCGTCTGGATCGCCGTCAGGATGTGGCTTTCGATGTGAGGGATCGAGTCGGCCAGAATGTGGTTGAGGATCGACTGGACATCCGACGCCACCGGGTCGGAACCCCAGGAGTAGTCGCGGTAATCGACCATCGAATCAAAATGCTCCTCCCGGCCGATGAGCCGCGAGAGGTACTCGCTCAAGCTCGCCGAGTCGGCGTTGTTGGAGAAACTCTTGCGGTAGGCCACGAGGGCGCGGTCGTCCACCATCTGGGCGAACTCGAGGACGGCGGCGAACACGTTGGCCGCGCCGTGGGAGGGACTGGAGGCGAGCGCGGAATGCAAGTAGATCAGGGCCGAATCGACGTGGAGGTTGCTGGTGTCATCCAGGTACGTCAGGGCCGTCTGGTAGTCCTCGTCCGCACCGGCCCGCGCTTCCGGAATGCCGGGCGCGCAGACCAAACAGAGAGCCATCACGGTGAACAATGAGCAAGAGAGAGACTTCGTCATATACACATTCAGTATAAAAGTACCGGCGAACCTCTGTCAATCGGCCACCCTCACCCCGACCCTCTCCCGCCGGCGGCGGGAGGGGTGGCAGAGTCTTATTTCTGTCTCAGCGCGTAGTTGCGGAAGAACCAGTTGATGAGGGCCGTGATGGAGCTGACGGCGAGGAGCGAGACCATGAGCGCGTTCACCGGGTTATTGGGCATGATGCCGCTTTCGCAGACAGAGGACACAAAGTCGGCGATCGAGCGATGGGTTTCCGGATCGGGCTTGGTGTAATCGTATGCCGTGAAGGCGATGATCCAGAACATGACGAGGAATTCGAGCCAGACGCGGATGGTGCCGAGGAGCACCCCGTCCCCGACGGCCTTGGGGTCGTCCTTTCCGATCCGGCACACGTCGATGGCCGTCGGCAGAACCATCAGGAAAAACACGAGGCACTGGGTCGGCAAGGTCCAAGGCGCGCCGAACTGGATGACGAGAAGGAAGTACCCGACCAGCCCGATGAAGATCGCCGGGAAGCGGGAGAGGTAGACGGTGAGGGTCACGAGCAGCCGGTAGCTCCAATTGGGGGTGCCGGCGGATTCTGCAAGGAACCGGCCCGTTTCGCGTCCGAGGATGTAGGCGGCGGCGACCCCAAAGGCCGTGATCATGAAGAAATGGCCGACGATGGCCGCGATCGATCCACCCTCGTCATAAATGATCAATCCGATATTTTCGAGGGATTGCGGATCGGGAAGGAACACGGTCGTGAGGAGCAGATAAATCAGGGAGCCGGTCATAAAGCCGAGGCACAGGACGCTCAGGAGCGCTGCGATCACCTGTACGGGGCGGACATTCATGGACAAACCTCCTTTACGATCGTTGGTTTCAATGACACCTGACCCCAGACTCTATGTCAGGCCGGGCGGAAGGGCAAGAGCTTTTTACAGAAACCGGAAGTACTGATAGGATGGATTCATGTCCAAACCGAACATTTACGACGTCACGATGGAGGAGCTGTCGGGCCGGATGGCCGAGTATGCAGAGCCGGCGTATCGCGCGAAGCAGGTCTTCGAGTGGATCTACGCGAAGCGCGTGTCCGATCCGGGCCGGATGAGCAATCTGCCGGAGGCGCTGCGGCGGCGGATCGCGGAGGAATGGGAGGTGGGCTTTCCGGCCGTGGAGCGGCAGGTCACCGCGGAGGATGGGACCGAAAAATTTCTGCTGCGGCTGGCGACCGTGGACAAGAAAACCGGGGAGCCGCACCGGATCGAGAGCGTGCTGATGCCGGCGGACGAGCGGATGACGCTGTGCGTGTCGAGCCAGGCCGGCTGCGCGCTCGACTGCCGGTTTTGCGCGACCGCCGCCATGGGCTTCAAACGGAACCTCGCGCCGTCGGAAATCCTCGGACAGGCGATTCTGGCCCTGCTTCGGCTGGAGGAGCGGGGAAAACGGCTGAGCAACATCGTCTTCATGGGCATGGGCGAGCCGCTGCTGAACTTTGACAACGTGTGCGTGGCGCTGGCGAATCTGACGTCGCCGGAAGCGCTCGGGATATCGCCGGCGCGGATCACCGTGTCGACCGCCGGCGTCGCGCCGCGCCTGACGGAACTGGCCGAGCGCTTCGCGGTGAACATCGCGATTTCCCTGAACGCCCCGTCCGCAAAACTCCGGCTGGGCCTCATGCCGCGCGTCGCCGAGCGGCACGACCTCGCGGCGCTCCTGGAAGCCGCGCGGGAGGTCGGAAAAACGCGGCGGAAGCCCGTCACGTTTGAATATGTGCTTCTGGCGGGCGTGACCGACCAGACAGCGCAGGCAAAGGAACTGGTGCGGCTCTTGAGCGGCATCCGGTGCAAAGTGAATCTCATTCCGTTCAATCCATTTCCGGGTTCGGACTTCAAGCGGCCGGATCCGCAGCAGGTCCTCGCGTTTCAGAAAGTTCTCTGGGATTCGGAACTGCAGGCGTACATCCGGTGGAGCCAGGGCCTGGACGTGAGCGCGGCCTGCGGGCAACTGGCCGTCACGGCCTGACCACCCCCTCGACGATGCCAACCGCCCAGCCGATTTTGCGTTTGAAGAATGACGCGGAAAAAATCCGGAAGCTGATCACCGTTCTGCGCGGGCCGCACGGATGCGCGTGGGACCGGCGGCAGACGGCCGAGAGCCTGGCGCCGCTGCTCATCGAGGAGGCGCACGAGGCGGTGGAGGCGATCGAGCGGCGCCGGATCGCAGCCACCGGCGAGGAACTCGGCGACCTGCTTTTTTTGTTGCTGTCGATCGTTCACGCGTGCGAATCGCGTGGGCGCCTGACGTATCGCGATCTGGTCCGGGACACGGCGGCCAAATACATTTCCCGTCACCCGCACGTCTTCAAGTCGAGGCGGCGGATGACGCCGGACCAGATTCTGGTCCAGTGGGAAACCATGAAAGCCGCACGGCGCGGCCGCCATCCGATCGAGAGCGTTCCCGTTCATCTGCCGGCCCTTTATCAGGCGAAACGCATCTACGAAAAGGCGGCGCGGCTCAAACTGGTCCGAAAGCGAAGATCGGCACGGCGGCTCTCCGCCCGGGCCATCGGCCGGCGCCTGCTGGCGCTGGCGCTTGCGGCGGCGCAACGCGGCATCGATCCGGAACGCGCGCTGCGGGGTGAGGTGCGGAAACTTCGCTCGAAGCTGATCAGCCCGAAAGCTCGAGGAGCGCCGCGTCCAAGTACTTGAAAATATCGGACGCCAGAAACGTCCGTTTGTCCCGGCCCTGTTCCACCGCGAGGTCGGCCGCGCGACCGTGCAGATAGACGGCCAAGCGCGCGGCGTCGAAGGCGGAGAGACCCTGCGCCGCGAGGCCGCAGATGAGGCCGGCCAGGACGTCGCCGGTGGCGCCTTTGGCGAGCGCTGCGTTGCCGGTGGGGTTGACGTAAACGTCGCCGTATCGGTCGGCGATTTTTGTCCGGCTGCCTTTGAGAACTACCGACAGCCTGCATCGCCGCGCGAAACTCCGCGCGACCGCGCAGCTGTCAGCCTCGACTGCCGCGCGGGATTTTCCGATGAGTCTTGCCATTTCACCCGCGTGGGGCGTGAGGACGGTGTCGGCGGCGGGCGGA
This sequence comes from Candidatus Lindowbacteria bacterium RIFCSPLOWO2_12_FULL_62_27, assembly GCA_001784175.1. GTDB lineage: Bacteria > Lindowbacteria > 2-12-FULL-62-27 > 2-12-FULL-62-27 > 2-12-FULL-62-27 > 2-12-FULL-62-27. Next base: position 130,117 of record MFPR01000020.1, on the reverse strand, counting down.
AGGGCTGCGAGTGCGAAGAGTGCGTCGGCATCCAGGACGCATCGTTGATCGTGTCTCAGCGATTTTGCGACGCGCCCGACCCATCGGAGGGTCCGCGGGTCGCGGCCGAGGCCGGGGCCGATCAGCACGGCGGTGGCGTCATTCAAATATTTTGCAATCGATTTTTCCGACACTGGGGCGCACATCGCTTCCGGCGGCAGTTTGCGCGCCGCGATCGAGTAGACGGAGGCCGGCACGCAGAGCCGGGTCAGGCCCGATCCGATCCGCATGGCCGCCTCGGCCGCCAGGACCGCCGCGCCGATCATGCCGCGCGATCCCGCCAGAATGACGCTTCGGCCGTACGTTCCCTTATGGCTGTCGTCGGGTCTGGGCGGAAGGAGTCGAGCGGCGAGATTCCGGTCGATCAAATACGTGTCGGGCCGTGCCCGCGAGATCGCCGTGTCCGGAATCCCGATATCGGCCGTGACCCGCCGGCCGGTGTGCGCGGCGCCCGGGAAAAGGATGTGGCCGAGTTTGGGCCTGGCGAAGGTGACCGTGACCGAGGCGCGGACGGCGGCGCCGAGAATTCTGCCCGTCGTGGCATCGACGCCGCTCGGAATGTCGACCGCCAGAACTGGAATCGAGAGGCGATTCAGATCGTCGACGACCTGTTTCATCAACCCTCCCAGCGGATGGCCGAGGCCGGTGCCGAAGATGGCATCGATCACCAGCGCGCAAGTTTCGAGGCGGCGGCAAGCGCGGTTCCACAAGGCCTGCGAGTGGGCACGGACAACCTCAACGCGCCCGGGCAAACGCCGAAACTGTGTGGCCGCGTCCGGCGAGAAGTCTTTTGACAGCAAAACTGCGGAGACCAGGCGGCCCTGCCGGGCGAGGAGTCTCGCTGCGACGAGGCCGTCGCCGCCGTTGTTGCCTTTTCCGCATAGGACAGCGATGCGGCCGGATTTTTTCCGGACCATCCGCGCCGCCTCCCGCGCGACCGCCAAGCCGGCGGATTCCATAAGGCGGAGCCCGGGGATTTTCATTTCAACGATGGCGACTCGATCCGCTTCGCGCATCTGGGCGGCGGTGAGAATTTCCATCATCAGATCACTCCGAAAAAAACGCCACCGCGCAGGCGACGGCGAGTGTCCGGCTGTGCGTGATGTTGAGGTCCCACGCAGTGACCTTGCGCGCCTTCAGCACAGCCGCCGCTGCGGCGGTCACCGTGAGGACGGGGCGGGTGCGTCCGGCGGGCGCCGTGATCGACATCGCGCTCATGGGCACCCCGCGCATGATGCCGATCCCGACGGCCTTGAGGAACGCCTCCTTGGCGGCCCACCGGCCCGCGTAGTGCATTTCGGGCTGGCGCTTCGCGTCGCAATAAGCGATTTCCGCCGGGCTGAAATTCCGTTCCTTGAACCGGTCGCCGAACTTTTTCAAGGACGCAGCGATCCGGTCCACTTCGGCGATGTCCACGCCCACCTGAAATCTCATTCCGTTTGGTAAAGTTTCCATCCGTTTCATCCGATAGTTGGTACGGGCGGGCGAAAGCCCGCTCCATCATACAAGCCTAACGGATAGGCAAAGAGGGCCATGGACGGATGCCCGACGCGGGCAAACTCGATGGCCTCTTTTTTTATCATAGGGTCGTCCTTGAACACTTATACCAACCGCGGAACAAGACGCAGACCAGACGCAACAGCACACGCAGCAGCGGTCGCGGCCCCCGATCCACCTCACCGTGGATTGGGGGAATTTTTTTTCTGCATATCATGGCCGGGTTTCGCGCGGAACGAAGAGAAGTCCAAAACAGCCGTTGACCAGGAAGAGCGCGAGGATCAGCGTGGAAAGCGCGACGCCATTTTCCGCGCCCCAGCCCATTCGAGAGAAAATCGCGGCAAGGACCGCGTCCCGCGGGCCCACGTTGAAGACGCTGATGGGCAGGATGGCCGGCACAGCCGAGGCGGAGATCGCCATGGTGGTCTGGACATACGTGATCGGCAGATTCAGTCCTTTGGCCAGGATCCACATTTGAAGAAAGTACAATCCAAGATAGGCGACCGTCAGGGCCGCGGCGGCGGCCCACACGCCGGGGGGCACGCGCGCGAGAAACGCCCGGATCGTGGCGCCTTCGAGCGTCACCAGCTCCCGGAGTTTCCCCCACGTCAGTTTGCGAAGCACGCGATCCGAAAACCAGAGCGACCCCGCCGCGGCCGTCGCCGCCGCCACCGCCGCCACGCCGAGCCAGCCGGCCGGCGGGCCGAAGAAGACGAACAGTCCGCCCACCGCGCATACCAGCATGAGCGCCACATCCGACATGCGGTCCACGAGCGTCACCGCGAAGGATTCAGCGACCGGAACATTGAGGCGGTTGAGAAAAATGATTTTCGAAAACTCGCCGAGCCGGCCCGGCGTGATGGACCCGATGGAGAACCCGAAGGCGTTGAGGTCAAACAGTTCGGAGAACCCGATGGGGCTCCGGAGGAGCGCCCGCATTTTGAGAGTTTTCACGCCGATCATGAAAAAAAAGACGGGCAAGGCCGCAAGAAAATAAACGGGCTGCACGCCCCGGATCGCGCGCCACAGATTCTCCGGACCGATCCGGTGAAGCAGGTACCCGAAAATCACAAACCCGATGCATCGGACCGACCATCGAACGATCCCCGACTGAACCTTCGTCATGGCTCTCTCGTATCATGGCGCCAGCAGCCTGTGAACACGAAATAAGGTATAAGGGCATCGATCAGACATGAACCTGTTGCCTGTTGGATTGAACGTCGAAGGCCGCCCGGCGCTCGTGGTGGGCGGCGGCGCGGTCGCATTGCGGAAAATCCGGATGCTCGGCCGGTGCGGCGCGAAGGTCCTGGTGGTTTCGCCGGAGGTCCGGCCGGAAGTAAGGAAGATGGCTGCCGCAGGAAGGATTGTGTGGCGACGGCGGCGGTTTTCGCCGGCCACAACCGCGCGGCCCGGCGGGCCAGCGCTGGTGTTCGCCTGCACAGATGATCCTGTGATCAATAAGCGGATCGAGCGCTGGGCGGCGGCGCGGGGGCTGTGGGTGAACCGCGCGGACACGCCGAAGTCCGCGCTGCACGTGCCGGCGGTGGCGCAGCTGGGCGGAGGCCTGCAGGTTGCTATTTTTTCCGGCGGACAGAGTCCGGGTTATGTAAAATATCTTCGCAAGCGTCTGGAGCGGGCGATCGGGTCCAGCGTGCCGGAGGAACTCCGGATGCTGGCGCACCTTCGAACGCTGCTGAAAAAGACGGTCGATAGCCCGGCGCGGCGGAAACGGATATTGACCCGTCTCATCGAGACCGGCGCGCTGGCGAGGCTTGCCCGAAGATCACCGCGCGACCGGAAGGCGGCGCTCAAGAAATTGGCGGGAGGACAGACCTGACATGAAACTCTTCTGGGCCGCAGGCGCCTGTTATGCGCTCGCGGCGGCCGGTCACGCACTCTGGGCCAAGGGGCTTCTGAAGAACGCGCGGCTCGGCAAAACGTTTTTGATTCTGGCGGGTCTAATGCACGGCGCGGAGCTGGTGCGGCTGGGCGCGGCGAGCGGGATGTTTCCGCTGTACGATTTGCGGAACGCCCTCATGTTTTTTTCGTGGTGCATTGTTCTTCTGTACGGAGCGCTGCTCTTGCGATACCGGTTTGAGATTCTCTCTTTTTTCACAGTGCTCCTAGCCCTGCTTTTCATTCTCCCCACGTGGCTCATTCCCAGCGTGCCGCCGGCCGTCGACCGCCCGGCGCTCAGGGACTGGGTCACCTCGATTCATATCGGCCTGTCCGTCTTCTCCTATGCGGCATTTTGTCTTGCGGCGCTGGCGGCCTGCGGCTATCTGGTGGAATACCGGCGGTTGAAGGAAAAGGGCCGCCAGGCCGTGATCCTGCGCCTCCCGCCGCTCGAAATGCTGGAGACGATGCAGCCGAGACTGATCGGAATCGGCCTTGGCTCGCTTGGGGGCGGCATCCTGTTCGGATTTTGCTGGGCGGTCCGGGAGGCGTGGTCGGTCCTGGCGGAGCCGAAGGTCGTGATGACGGGATTTGTGTTTGCGCTCTATGCGATGCTGGTTCCGGCGCGGAAGCGCGCGGGTCTGACGAGCCGTCAGTATTCGGCGATCGTGGTGGCGGGATTTCTGATCTGCCTGATTTCCTTTTTCGCCGTGAATTTCATCTCCAGTGGCCGACACCAGTTCTAGCCCGAATCACCAGGACGTTCCTGTCCGACTACTTTGTGTCGGCGTGTCCCATCACACCGCGGACCTGTCGCTTCGCGAGCGGATTCATCTGCGGCCTTCGGTCCTGCCGGAGGCGCTGGCGGACCTGCGGGAAACCTGCGGGCTCGAGGAAGCCGTCATTCTTTCCACCTGCAACCGGTTTGAAATTTATTCCCCGGCCGACCGTGACGCCGCCGGATGGATTGGCCGCCGGGCGCCGGAGTTCGCGCCGGAACTGTCCAGCCGCCTGACGACCTTCAAGGAAAAAGACGCGGTACGGCATCTCTTTTCCGTGGCCGGCGGTCTGGAGGCGCAGGTTCTGGGCGAAACGCAGATTCTCGGGCAGGTCAAGGAGGCGTACGAAATTTCGAGGCAACACGGGATGACCGGCCAGATTCTGAACATGCTGTTTCAACGCGCGCTGACCGTCGGCAAGCGCATCCGCGCGGAGACGCGGCTGGCCGAGACGCCGGTGTCGGTGAGTTCGGTGGCGGTGCGGCTATGCGAAAAAATATTCGGCCGGCTGGAGGGCCGTCGCGTGCTGGTGGTCGGCGCCGGAGAGATTTCGACGATTGCGGCCGAACATCTGCACGAGCGCGGCGCGCGGCTCGAAATTTTCTCGACCCGCAGCCGCGAGCCGGCCGAGGCGCTGGCACGCTCGTTTTCGGCGCCGTGCCTGCCGGTTGAATCGCTGGCCGGCCGGCTGCCGGACGCGGACATCGTGATCAGCGGCAGCGGCGCGCCACACCTGCTTCTCACGGCCGACGCCGTGCGGATCGCGCAGAAGCAGCGCGCCGGCCGGCCGCTGTTTCTGGTGGATCTTGCGATCCCTCGGGACATCGACCCTGCGTCAGCGGGCCTTGACAACGTTTTTCTGTACAACCTCGACGACCTGGACGAAATTGCGCGAGACCACCGGCATGAGCGCGAGCAGGAAATTCCGCGCTGCGAGGCGATCATCCGGGAGGAGACGGAGTCGTTCTGGGACCGGCTGGCCCACGCGCAGCTCGAGGAGCCGCTCCGGCGGTTTCATGCGCGAATCACCAGCGTCGTGGAGGAGGAACTGCGCCGATCCAACATTTCGCCGGATTCGCTCGAGTCTCTGAAGAAAAGCATCCCGAACCGCGTGTTGTCGGAGGCGTTTGCCAAGAGCCGCAGGGGCGGCCGGGCGCAGGACCGCCAGGCGCTGGTCCAGGCGCTGAAAGAATTTTTCGGATTGTAGCCGCATGGCAACCGTCAGAATCGGCACGCGCAAAAGTCCGCTGGCCCTTGCGCAGGCGGAGTGGGTCGCCGGGCTGCTGAGGAACAGGGACATGGCGGTTGAACTGATTGGGATAGTGACGGAGGGTGACAGAGGGCTGTTGCGTGACAAGGGAATGTTCGTGAAGGCGCTGGACGAGGCGCTCCTGGCCGGCCGGATCGATCTGGCCGTGCACAGCGCGAAAGACGTGCCTGTGGAGATAGCGCCCGGCCTGATCGTAGCCGCCGTGCCGGCCCGCGAGGACGCCGGGGATCTTCTGGTCAGCCGGACCGGCGCCGACTTGAAGGCATTGCCAGCCGGCGGCCGGGTGGGGACCGCGTCGCTGAGGCGTTCGGCCCAGCTTCTCTATTTGCGCCCGGATCTTGAGATCGTCGAAATCCGGGGCAATGTGGAGACGCGGCTGGGAAAGATTCTGGGCGATCCATCCGTGTGCGACGCCGTCGTGGTGGCGGCCGCAGGGATCAACCGGCTGGGTGGCGCAGCCCGTGTCATCGAATCGCGCGGATTGAAATACGCGCGGATTCCCACCGCCGATTTTTTGCCCGCACCCGGGCAGGGCGCGCTCATGCTCGTATCGAGGACGGCCGACGCGCCGGCCTTCTCTGAACTGACCGACGCGCCGACCGCCACGGCGCTGCGAGCCGAACGCGCGTTGGTCAAGGCCCTGGGCGCGGACTGCCGCTGGCCGGTGGCCGCGTGGGCGCAGGCCGGCGTCGGAGACGCTGACCCGGCCGGCGGGTGCGCGATCGAGGCGGCGATGTACTCGGTGGAAGGCAAATTTCGTGTGCGGGCCGGCCTGTCCGGCCGGGACCCGGAAGCGACCGCACAGGAACTGGCGGCGCATCTCCTGGAAAAAGGCGGGCAAAAAATACTGGAATGGAACCGAACACATTGCGCCCGCGCGTAATCCTCGTGGGCGCGGGCCCGGGCGACCCGGGCCTCTTGACGAAGGCGGCCGAGGCGGCGATCGATTCGGCCGACGTCGTGTTTTACGATGCTCTGGTCTCGGAAGAAATTCTGAAAAGAATCCCGAAACGCAATCGGATCAACGTCGGCAAACGCGGCGGCCGGCCATCACCGGCACAGCATGAGATCAACCGCCGGCTCGTGGCGGCCGTGCGGGCGGGGCGGCGCGTGGTGCGGCTGAAAGGAGGCGACCCGCTGGTTTTCGGTCGGGGCGGCGAAGAGGCGGACGCGTTGAGATCGGAGGGAATCGAGGTGTCGGTCATCCCGGGCGTCACATCCGGGATGGCGGCCGCCGCCTATGCGGGCTTCCCGGTCACCGACCGGCGATGCGCGTCGAGCGTGACGCTCTTGACGGCGAGTGCCGCTGACAGCGGCGGTGGGAGCCCCCTTCCGCCGCAGGATTTCCGGTCGTTGACGCGGCTGGGCGGCACCTGGATTTTTTACATGGGCCTCAAGGCGCTTCCCAAGATCGTCCGCCGCCTGATCGTTTCCGGCGCCCGCAGGACTTTGCCCGCCGCGGTGATTTCCCGCGCGACCACGCCGCTGCAGCGTGTCGTCACGGGAACCCTGGCCGGCATCCACGCCGCCGCCGTGCGCCATCGGCTCGAATCGCCGGCGCTCACGATCATCGGGCGCGTGGTGAGCCTCCGGCCGCCGCCGCTTTTTGGCCGGCCCGTCCTCGTCATGCGGCCGGAACACCAGGCAGGCCGGCTCAGCGACCTCCTGAGCCAAAAAGGCGCGCGGGTGACCGAATGTCCGATCCTCGGCATCGTGCCGATCCGTCCGAACCCCCGGCTGGACCGGGCCGAACGCATCCTTGGCGAATATGACTGGATTGTGCTGACGTCCGGAAACACGGTGCGCCTTCTCAAGGCGATTCTGACCAACCCGCGGCGGCGCGCGAGGCTGGCCGCGATCGGCCCCGGGACGGCCGAATCACTGCGGTCCATCGGGCTTCGAGCGGACCTCGTGCCGAAACAAGACTTCCACGCCGAGGGCCTTGCCGAAACAATGATCCGGCGGAACCGGGCGCCGCAACGGATTCTCCTGCCCCAAGCGGAAGACGCGCGGGCGATTCTCGGCCGGATGTTGAAACGCGCGAGGCACGCCGTTTTTGCCATCCCGGTTTATCGAACACAATTTCTCCGGAGCCACATCGGCAAGATCGGTCGCTGGGCGAACACCGCAGGGCCGGGATTGGTGCCGCTCACCAGCGCCTCGATGGCCCGGGCCTTCGCGATGGCCTCCGCGAAAATCCAAATCGGGCGCCTGCGGCTGGTGAGCATCGGTCCGGTCACGACCAAGGCGGCGCGCCGGGCGGGACTGCCGGTCCATGCCGAATCGCCGGAATCGACGCTGGAATCGCTGGTCGAAACTCTGGAAACAGTTGCTTGACGCGCCTCCGCCGCTCTGTTACGTTTCACACATGAAATCGTCTTTTGAAAGGGGCAGCGAAGGCCAGGGTGTGGTGGAGTATGGATTGATCATCGGATTAATCGCCATCATCGTCATCGCCGTCTTTGTGGCGTTGGGACCTCAAATCAAGGAAATATGGTCACCCGACAGCGTTCAAACCCAGCCTGCACCGACCTCAGACACGCGACCGTAACCGACCGCAAGACAAGTTCCATCCGTCCATGATCCGCAACGTGCTGATCCCGATGGTCGCGTCATTTCTATCCGCCGGCGTGGCGATTCCGCTGTTCCGGTGGCTGGCCGGGCGGTTCGACGTAATGGACCGGCCGGCGCCTCCGCTCAAGACGCACGGGCGCGCCGTACCGTATCTGGGCGGCGGTGTGGTGGTCGCAGGCGTGGCATTCGGGCTCTTGATGTATCCCGGCCGCATGCCGCCGGAACTTTCGGGACTTCTCGGCGGCGCGTTCATTCTCTTTCTGGTTGGCCTTGCGGATGATCTGCGGCCGATCTCTCCTTACGTCAAACTCGTCCTTGAGGGATTCGCGACCGCGCTGGCGATCGCCGGGGGACTGCGGGTAAGCATCGTGGCCCTGCCGCCGGCCGCAAATTATTTTCTGACGGTGGTGTGGATGCTGGCGATGACGAACGCCTTCAACATCATTGACGTCCACGACGGTCTCTGCAGCGGCACGGCCTCGCTCATCTCCGCGGGGCTCCTGCTCGTTTCCGTGTTCACGACGCTGTTCGACAAGACGTTCGTGACGGTCAGCGCGGCGGCGCTGGCCGGCGCGAGCGCCGCGTTCTTCCTGGTCAACCGCCCGCCGGCCCGGATGTTTCTGGGTGATGCGGGGAGCCTCCCGATGGGATTTCTTCTGTCGGGCCTGGCGATCGGCGAATCCTACACGCCGGACCACCTGGTGGGGCTTCTCGTGCCATTTCTTCTTTTTCTGGTTCCCCTGTACGACCTGTTGTTCGTGGTCGTTCTTCGCCTGGCCCGGGGCCAATCGCCCATTCGGGGCAGTCCCGATCACATCGCGATCCGCCTGAGGGCCCTGGGCTGGAGCGACGGCCGGGTCCTGTCAAGCCTCTTGGGGCTGTCGGCCGCCGCCGCCGTTCTTGCGCCGGGCGCCGTATTTCTTCCGTTTCCCTATGCCGCATTTCTGGCCGGCGTCACGCTTCTGTCCTGCGTGGGCATCGGGATGGCGCTTGCCGCGATCCGGCCGACCGGGGCGTGATGCGGTCCACCGACGTTTTGATTCTGGGCGGAGGGCCGGCGGGGTTGTCGTTGTCGCTTTTCCTGAAAGACCGCGGCGTGGCGTCACATGTGCTGGAAAAATCCGAGACAGCGGGTGGCCTTGCGCGCAGTTTCCGTGCGGGCCCCTATACCTTCGATCACTCCGGCCATTTGCTTCATACGAATGAACCGGAGATTCTGCGTCTGGTGGAACGGCGGCTCCGCGTGCCGCTGGCCCGGATTGCCCGCCGATCGGTCTGCTGGTCCGACGGCCGATTCATCCCGTTTCCTTACCAGCAGAACCTGTTTTATCTCGATCCGGAACAAACCCGGGAAGCGCTGACCGGTTTTTTCCGCCGCCGCGGGGGGACCCCGCGGAATTTCAAGGAATGGCTGCACGCCAATTACGGCGACGGCGTCGGAACCCAGTTTCTGTATCCGTACAACCGGAAACTCTGGAACGTGGACCTGCGCCGGATGGCGATCGACTGGGTGCCGCGGTTTCTTCCGTCGTCGGACGCGAAGGCGATTTTAAGAAGCGCGTTTTACCGGGAGAAGGTGCCGTGGGGATACAACGCGATTTTTTATTATCCGGTCCGCGGCGGCATCGGCGCCATCGGGTCGAGACTGGCCGAAACCGTGAGTGACCGCACCACGACGCAGGCCCGGATCGTGCAGATCGACATCGACGCAAAGACGGTCGCGATCATTCGCTCCGACGGCGCGCAGGAGGTGTGGCGGTATCGCCGGCTGGTCTCGACGATTCCGCTTCCGGAATTCCTGCGCCTTTCGGGCGGGACGCCGCCGCCGATTCTGAAATCGACCGGCGTCACCGTTTTCAACGTCGGCCTGCGCGTTCCCTTTCCCGAGGATTTCCATTGGTGCTATGTGCCGTCTCCCCGCCTGCCGTTTTACCGTTTTGGCGTTTACTCGAACATCTCCCGGCGCGCCGCCCCGGCGGGACACAGCGCCCTCTACATCGAATGCGCCGCGCCGCCCGACGCTCTGGGCCGGTTCCGATTTCAAACCATCCTCGTGCATTTCATGAAGTTCGGCCTGATTCGAAACGCGCGTGCGGTCGACACCATGCACCGGCTGGACCTCCGATACGCCTATCCCATCCCGCTGCGGGGTCTCGCCCGATACCGCGACCGCCTGGCGCGGCGTCTCCGGGTAGAGGGCGTGGAGCTTATGGGCCGCTTCGGCGCCTGGCGTTACGTGGCGATTTCAGATGTGATCCTGGAAGCGCGCGCGCTCGCCGACCGATTATGGCGCTTCTGACCGGCGTTCTGCGGGGCCTCATGGATTTGGTCTTCCCGCCGGAATGCCGCGTCTGCGGCGACGAGATGGCGCCGGGCGGCGATCCGATCTCGTTGTGCGACACCTGCGAAGCAGGTCTTCGGACGATTCCAAAGGAACGCTGTCCGAAATGCGGCAAAGTGAACCTGAAGCGCGCGGCGGCGGGCGCAGCCCGGACCCAGTGCCGGGAATGCCAATCCGGGACGCGGCGGTTCGATGTGGCCGTATCGGCTTTCCTGTACGGCGGGACATTCAGAAAACTCTGGCACCGCGTCAAATTTTCCAACCGGCCGGATTGGATTCCCTCCATCGTCGAGTCGGCGCTGGAAAAGATCGGGCCGGAGGAGGAATTCAATCCGTACCTCTTCGATCTCTACACGTGGGTTCCCACCTCGGAACGCCGCCGGCAGGAACGCGGGTTTGATCCAGCCGAGGAAATCAGCCGGCATCTTTCGGAAAAATACAAACGGCCGCACATGGCCCTTCTTCGCCGCATCCGCGACACCCGCCCGCAATTCGAGCTTTCGCGGAAGGACCGGATCAAGAACGTGGAGGGCGCATTCGCCGCCGCCATTCCGAGAGACCAGCGTGTCCGCGCCGTGCTGTTGGTCGACGACATCCTGACGACCGGCGCGACCGCTTCTGCCTGCGCCGCCGCCCTCAAGGACCGCGGCGCCCAGAAGGTCGTCCTCTTCGCGCTCGCGCGCGGGGGGTGAGCGGACCCCCCACCTCAATCCTCCCCCACAAGGGGGGAGGAGGTTGATTAAATCCTCACCCTCCGATTGCCGAAAAGTTCAACAGGTGGACTGAGAATACCCAAAACCCATGGAGGGCATAGGCGTGGAACGATTTGAGGCGTACCTGGATTTTCTGTCCAGGGAAGAGACCGAATTGGACCGTCTTCTGGACGTGGCGCGCCGGAAGCGGCAGGCGATCCTGCGAAGCGCGGCGGACGAAATTGTCGCTCTGTCGAATGCCGAGGACTCGCTGATGGACGAACTCATGCGGCTGCGGAAACTCCGCAAGACCGAGATGGCGGAATTCTACTCGGACCTCGGCTACCGGGGCGCGAGAGAAACGCTCGTGCCGCGGCCTTATGCCCAGGGCCGGCTCCGCCAAGTCATCCTGTCGGCGGCCCCGGAGAACCTTCGGCCAGTTCTGGAGAAATCTCTGCGGGCCTATGAATCGAAGCTGCTGCAGCTCCGCCGGGAGGCAAAGGTCAATAACACGCTTCTGTCCGACCGACTCCTGCTCCTCCACCACACGTTCGAGAAGATCATGTCCAGCGCCGCGCCCAGGGAGGCGTACGGCCGGCCCGGTCGGCGGGCAAAGAAGGCGGGCGGGCCGGCCGGTTCGACGTCCCTCCTCGTGGACCAGAAGGTGTAGGAGCTTTCGATGCCAGGCGGCATATTTGGTCTTGAGATCGCCCGAAGCGGCATCTTCGCCAACCAGCAGGCGCTCGATGTCACGGGGCAAAACATCGCCAACGTAAACAACGAGGATTACCACAAGCAGCGTGTGGTGATGGAGGCCACCAGCCCGCTGTTTCCGCTGGGGTTTCCGGGCGCGACCGTTTCGCGTCAGATCGGGACGGGCGTGGACGTCAAGATGATCGAGCGAATGCGGGACTTATTTCTGGAACGGCGGATTCGCGAGGAGAACGAGGACCTGGGCCAGTGGGCGAAGGCCTTTGATTATCTCCATCAGGTGGAACTGATCTACAACGAGCCGTCCGACAACTCCCTGCGGGCACGGGCGGACGAGTTCTGGAAGACGCTGCAGGATCTCTCGAACCATCCGGAGGACATGGCCGTCCGTGCGGCCGTGCGTGAAAACGCGCTGGGACTGACGGAAATCATCAGCCAGCAGGCGGAGGAATTTGGGAGGCTCGGCGGCAAGACCCTGAACACCGCCGTCAATCGCGACATCAAGATCATCGTCGACGACCTGAACGGCGCCGCTCAGGAAATCGCGCAGCTCAACCGGCAGATCCAGGTCCAGATCGCCGCCGGCCACAAACCCAACGATCTTCTCGACCAGCGCGACGGGATCATCAAACGGCTGTCCAAACAGATCAACCTGCAGGTCACGGAAAGCGACGGGGACGATTTTCTGGCGACCGTCTCCGGCCTCACCCTCGCCCAGGGCATCTACGCGACCCAGTACGAGACGCGGTTGAAATCGGACGCAACCCTCGGGATATACGTGAAAGGCACCACCACTGAACTTATGCCGAACGGCGGGGAACTCAAGGCGCTCTTCGACTTTCGCGACACTCAGTTGCCCGCCCACATCCGGGGGCTGTCGGATTTTGCGGTGACCCTCGTCGACAAGTTCAACGACATCCATCGGAACGGATTCGGCCTCGACGGCAGCACGAACGTCAATTTTTTCGATCCGTTTCTCACCCAGTCGGAGGGCATCCACAAAATCACGGGCAAGACCTTCGTGAAAAATCCGGAGCTTGCCCTGAACGGCGGATTGTACGGGACCGTCAGGGTGCAGGACATCCGGGGGCTCCTGAACGGCTCGGCGAATTTCAACGGCGCCCTCGACGGCAACAGCACGACGACGGGCCTTCAGACCAGCGGCACACTGACCTTCAACGACATCAACGACGACGACCTCGACAGCGACGGGGCCCAGGTCCTGACGGGCGGCACCGTGGATCTGGACAGCGGGGACACCAGCACGGCGGCGTACGTCGCGTACGATCTGACGACCGACACGCTGGAAGACATCGTGAACAACATCAACCGGAACGTGTCCATCGCCTCCGGCGTCAATCCCGCGGCGCCGACGCTGCGCCGCACGGGGGCCGAGGCCAAAATCGTCGACGGCAAGCTCGTGATCAACGGCGTATACTCGATGAAGGATTCGGGGAATCTCCTGAACAAACTGGGCATGACGCCCGAGAAGGAAAACTTTGAGAACACCACCGCCAACGCCCAGAACTATCCCACGGGACAGCTCCGGGTCGGCAAAGGCCAGATATCCATCGATCAATACAAGGTGTTTTACGACGGCAATGCCGATTCGCTCCAGGACATCGTCCGGCGCATCAACGACCTCCGGATCGGCGTCACCGCCGAGATCAACGCTCAGAACCGATTTACGCTCCGGGCCACGGCCGGCAACGATTTCAAAATCCAGGAACTGTCGGACACCGGAAACCTTCTGGAGCGGCTCGGCGTCCTGTCCGCAAGTTCCACCTTCGAAAGCGGATTTCTCGTGCTCGATTCGGGAACGGACGGTTCCGCCGGCGGGACGCATTATCTCGATTCGCAGAGGAACAACATCAACCGCGGGCCCGCCGGGCAGGGATTCCTGTTTGTGAATGGCGTCGACATATTCAGCCAGCGGCGGGTCGGCCCGGCCACTGCCCCCACGCCGACCGCGGGCGCCGCCGGGCTCGTCGACGTCGGAACGCATACGTATGTCGTCACCTACGTGGACTCCAACGGCGTCGAAAGCCTCCCAGGACCGCCTTCGGCGGTGGTCACGCTCTCGACGGCGTCCCAAGTCAGCCTGTCCGGCATTCCGACCGGGCCGACCGGCACGGCAAGCCGGAAAATATATAGGACCCTCGAGGGCAATTCGCCGGCGTTCCGGCTGGTCGGAACGATCGCGGACAACACCACGACCTCGTTCACGGACAATGTGCCCAACGCCGGCTTGGGAGCGCAGGCGACCGCGCCGACGCTGTACGACGCCCGGTCCAGCACCGGCACGCCGCCGACGCTGCCCGGCCTGCTCTACAACAGCGTTCAGAACCTCGTCTCCAATATCACGCTCGAAAATGTCCGGGACGCCATCAACGCCTCGGCCGCCGCCAATGCGACCCTGATGAGCGGTGTGTCGGCAAGCCTGACGGAGGACAACCGGCTGATCGTAAATGGCGTGAGCAGTTGGCGGGACACGGGAGATCTCACCCAGGTGCTTCGGATCGCGCCGCGCAGCCAGGTCTACACCTCCGGCGATGCCGCGTCGGAAGTCTACATCACCGGCGTGTACGGCCGGCCGCCGGTCGACAATTTCGCGTTTTCGATCGACGTTTCCGATTCGGTCAAGAACGACCTCCGCAAAATCGCCGCCGCCGGCGGGCTCGACCAGGACCTGGACGGCGTGGGCAACCAGAGTCTGGGTCCGGGCAACGGCGACACCATGCTGAAACTGGCGGACATCAAGGACGCACGGATCATGGACAACAATTCGTCGACCATGGACCAGTTTTTCGGCGGGCTCGTCTCGACCGTCGGCATCGACACCCGGCTGGCCGACACCAACCAGCAGACCCAGCTCGACGTCCTCAACAGCGTCGAGCTTCTGAACAAAAGCATATCCGGCGTGTCGCTGGACGAGGAGATGGTGAACCTCATGAAGTATCAGCGGGGCTTTCAGGCCTCCGCGCGGTTTCTCAACGTCACCGACCAGATGATCGACGTGCTTCTCGGGATGGGCGCCTCATGAGAATCGCGACCGATTCCATCTACGCAAACGTCCTGAGGAATCTGCAGAAGAACCAGACCGAGCTGGACCGGCTGAACCAGCAGATTTCTTCCGGACGGCTTTTCCGGTTTCCGCACGAGGAGCCGGTCAAGGCGGCGCAGTCGATGCAGCTTCGGACCGACATCCTCCGGCTCAAGAAATTCAACGACAACATCGGCGAGGCCAAAGGGGTGCTCGAGGCGAGCGACGCGGCGCTCTCGAACGCGGTGGACCTCCTGCAGCGCGCGCGGGAGATCGCGATCCAGGGCGCCACCGGCACGCTCACCGAGTCCGACCGGTCGCATCTGGCGCTGGAGGTGGAGCAGGTTCTCGAAGAGATGGTGAGCGCCGCGAACAGCGAATTCGAGGGCAAGTTCATTTTCAGCGGGTCGGAGACGCTGAATGAGACCTTCAACGAGTCGCCCTTCGTCGTGGACCGGGTCGGCGGGCACATCGTCAAGGTCAAATACAAGGGCGACCGGCAGGACCGGCTGCGGCAGATCGCGGAGGGCAAGTTCATCTCCGCGAGCGTGCCCGGGAACAAGGTGTTCGCGGGGGCGAACCAATCCGTCACGATGGGATTCACCGGCGTGACCGACGAGGAACTTGCGCTCTCGTCGGCCGCGGGAATCCCGTCCAAGTCGCGCAGCGGATACCTCCGGCTCGACGGGACGCTCATTTACTATGACGTTTCGCGTGACTCCCTCCGCGCCATCGCGGACCGGGTCAACCAGGCGGGCATTGAAGTTCAGGCGAGCGTCGTCACCCTCAACAGCACGAAGCGGCTGAAACTCGAGACGACCAATCCCCACCAGATGGAGCTGCTCGACATCGACACCGGCACGGCCACGACCAGGGTCGACGGCCTGCTCGACGACCTGCAGATCGTCGAGGGCACCGCGTACTCCACGGCCGATCCCAACCAGCCGGACAACATCGATCCGACCGCGATCGAGAGCAATGTGTCCGTCTTTCAGTCCCTCATCAACCTGCGGGACGACCTCGACATCCGGATCGGGCTGACGAATCCCGATTTCGTCAAACGATACGGCGCCGACACGAACGGCGACGGCGTGGGGGACCTCGCCGTCCCGCCCCTGAGCGCGATCATGAAGGCCCCGCTCAAGATCGGCGGGTCGAGCCTGTCGAACCTGGACGCGGCGCTGGACAATATCCTGTCGAGCCGCGCCGTTTTCGGCGCCCGGGTCAACCGGCTGGACGCCGCGGAGGGCCGGAACACCGATTTCGAGAACAATTCGACTCAATTGCTCCAGCGGGTGGAGGACCTGGACTTCGCCAAGGCCCTCACGGAATTCCAGCAGCAGCAGAATGTCCAGAAGGCGGCGCTGGCCACCGGCGCGCGCATTTTCAGCCTGACGCTTCTGGATTTTCTCTGAGAACGTGATATGAAGGGACACCGATGAAAATCAAAAGCCGGCCGTTTGGAGAGATTGAGATCGACGAGACCAGGATCATCACCGTGCAGGGGGGGATGTTCGGGTTTGAGGGATTCGAGCGGTTCGCCCTGGTCGGCGTGCAGGAGCAGAAACCCTTCGAGTGGCTGCAGTGCATCGACGAACCCGGCATCGCTTTCGTCGTGATCCGTCCCGAGGCCTTCATGCCGGCCTACCAGCTTCAGATTTCGGAGGCGGACAAGACCGCGCTGAACGTGGGATCAGAGTCGGAGCTGCTCTGCTACATCGTCTGCGTGATCCCGGACGACATGCGCAAGATCACGGTGAATCTCAAGGGTCCCGTGGTGGTCCACCCCAAAAGTATGCAGGCCCGCCAGGTGATCTCGCAGGTCGAACCGTATACGGTCCGCCACCCGCTGTTCGACGCCCAAAAGGACCGGGCCGCCGCGCCCGCGGAAGGTTGAGGGCGCCGCCATGCTGGTCCTGACCCGCAAAGTGAACGAAAGCATCATGATCGGCGACGGCATCGAGGTGGTGGTGGTGTCGGTACACGGCGAACAGGTGAAGATCGGCATCAAGGCCCCGCGGGAGGTGACCGTGCACCGGCGCGAGGTTTACGAGGCCATCCAGAAGGAAAACATAGAGGCCGCCCGGCAGAAGGTCGACAGCCTGGCCAAGGCCGCGCAGCTGTTCAAGAAAGAGATCCCACCGAAACCATCCGGAAACAAGTAGTCCCCCGCACAATTCATTCAAGATTCCCGGCCCCCGCGCCGAAAATGTGAACAGGAGTTTTCCATGTACCCTCCGCATGAGGCGGAGGAACCGACGGCATAAGGAGGTGAAACGGCGTGACAAAACCCAGAGCCCCCGGTTAGCGGCGTCCTCCAGAAATACAGGACGGGACATTCTGTTCGGCCTCGCGGCCGTTTCCGAGCCAATTCATTCATCCGACATCATGGCGAGGAGGGCGGCCTGCGGGAGGATATTCGGATCATACTGATTATAGATTAATACGTGGCTCAAGGATGAACCACGGGATTTGATTCAAGGAGGAATCCAGTCATGCCAGTAGCAGACGGATTTTTTGTACGTCATAACGTCACAGCGATGTTTGCCCACCGTCAATCGACCTTGAACAACGGTCAGCTCACTCGTTCATTGGAGCGGTTGTCCAGCGGCTATCGGATCAACCGTTCCGGCGACGACGTGGCCGGTCTGGCCGTGAGCGAACGGCTGCGGACCCAGGTTCGCGGGTACGCGGCGGCGCTCAGGAACATCCAGGATGGCATCAGTCTCATTCAGGTCGCTGAATCGGGGATGCAGGAGCTGCACGACATCGTGCAGCGGATGCGGGAACTCTCGATCCAGTCGGCCAACGGCATTTACAACAATTCGGACAGAAGCCTGATTCAGCAGGAGATCGACCAACTGCTGAACGAGATCAACCGGATGCAGACTTCGGTCGAATTCAACCGCCTGAAGCTGATGGACGGCACGTTTTCCAGCACGCAACCCACCGGCGCCCTGCCCAGCGGCAGCACGTACCTCGGGAGCATTCTGTTCCACGTGGGCGCCAACAAGAACCAGACCATCCGCGTCAGCATCGCGACTCTGTCAGTCTTCGGGATGGGTCTGAACTCGCTCTTTTCTTCGAGCGGGGCAGTTTCCGGGAATTTCACGAAAACCGGCACCTTCAACGGGGTGCTCAGTCAGATCAAAGCCGAGAGTGCGATGGCGCTGTTAGACAGCGCGATCAACAACATCACCCGCAACCGATCCAAGCTCGGCGCGATGGAGAACCGGCTTCAGCACACGCTGAATTACGCCGGGACCATCCGCGAGCAGTTGCAGGCGGCGGAAAGCCGGATTCGGGACACGGACATGGCGGCGGAGATCATTGACTTCACCAAAGCCCAGGTTCTGGTTCAGGCGGCCAATGCCATGCTGGCACAGGCCAACCTTCTGCCTCAGAACGTGCTTTCCCTTCTGGGGTAAAAAGGCGAAACGTCGGCCCGGCGGTCATCACCCGCGGGCCGGAAAGGTGGTACTCATTCTGACGGAACGGTAAGCGTCGGCTGTGGCGAACGAACCTGAGGATCATTGACGATCCAAAGGTCTTGTCTGCTCAAGACAAGGAGGTTCCCACACGATGGGTCTCGATTTTTCTGTACGTAACAACGTAGAAGCCATGTTCGCGCAAAGGCAGGCGACGCTGAACAACACAAGCCTGACGAAAGCCCTGGAGCGGCTGAGTTCGGGCTACCGGATCAACCGGGCCAGCGATGACGCGGCCGGGTTGGCCGTAAGCGAAAGGCTCCGAGCGCAGGTTCGAGGATTGCAGCAGGCCGGCCGGAACATTCAGGACGGCTTGAGCATGATTCAGGTTGCGGAGGCGGGCCTGACCGAATTGAACGACATCCTTCAACGGATGCGGGAGCTGTCGGTCCAGTCGGCCAACGGCATCTACACCAATTCGGACCGGGCCTTGATTCAGCTTGAAGTCGATCAGTTGCTGAACGAGATCAACCGTTCGATGACGTCGATCGAGTTCAACAAGCAGAAGCTTCTCGACGGAACGTTTTCGTCCGTCAGCGGCACGCCGCTCGGCGGCGGGTCTTTTGTCGGCAGCATGGTGTTTCATGTCGGCGCCAACACGAAGCAGAAGTTCAGCACGTTCATCAGCACGACGTCCGTGGTCTCGCTCGGCCTGAACAACCTGTTCTCGTCCTCTGGCGCGGTGACCGGCAACTTCACCAGGCCGACTCTGAGCGTGAACTCGCTCGGGATTTCTAGGCAGGACAAGGCGAACAGCGCGCTTGCGATCATCGACAGCGCCATCAACAAGCTGGTCACGCGACGCTCCAAGCTGGGCGCTGCATTCAACCGTCTCGAGCACACCTACAATTTTGTAGGGATCGCGGCGGAGAATATGCAGGCGTCTGAAAGCCGGATTCGCGACACCGACATGGCCGAGGAGGTCATTAACTTCACCAAAGCGCAGGTTTTGGTGCAGGCAAGTCAGGCAATGCTGGCCCAAGCGAACTTGAAACCAACGAGCATTCTCCAATTGCTCTCGTAAGCTCGTAAGCTCCACCCCTATTTTTGGGATAGATGGATCATCCCCCGCCCGCCCCCGCGGGCGGGGTTTTTTTATTCCCTCCCATAAGATATTTCTAACGCATGCGAAAACATCCGCTCACCCTGGTTCTTGGCGGCGCGGCCAGCGGAAAAAGCGAATATGCGGAATGGATCGCCGGCCGGCTGGGCCGGCGGATCCTGTATCTCGCGACCGGTCTGGCCGGATTGCCGGGCGCTCAAACAAAGGAATGGCATGAAAAAATACGCCGTCATCGGGCGCGCCGGCCCCAAACCTGGAAGACTGTGGTCTTGAACGGCCGGCCGCTTGATCGCGTACGGACGGGCCGGCGGCCGGCAGGTGTATTAATCGACAGCCTGACCCTCTGGGTGGCCGCCCGTTTTCAGGACCGGACCACCCAAGCGCTGGAAGAAGACCTGCGGGCGCTGCTGGAGATGCTGAGGCAGCGGGCGCCGGTGATTGTGGTTTCAGACGAAGTCGGTCTGGGCATGGTTCCGGTGACGCGGGCCGGGCGGAAGTTTTCTGAAGCGCTGGGCCGGCTCAATGCCGGGCTGGCCGCGCAGGCCGACCGCGTCCTGCTCGTGATCTCCGGCCTGCCGATGCAAATCAAACCCCGGTCCACATCCAAAGGAGGAATCCCATGACAGAGTTGAATCGTCTTCTTGAAAGCATCCACCCCGTTTCCGTCGAACTTCGCGACGCCGCCCGTCGCCGGATCGATCATCTGACGAAGCCCATCGGGAGTCTCGGCAAGCTGGAATCGAACGCCGCCCGGCTGGTCCAGGTCTTCGGCACGACGGACCTGCGGATCCGCCGGAGGGTCATTTTCACTTTTGCGGCGGACCACGGCGTCGCGGAAGTCGCGGGCGTCAGCCTCTATCCGCGAAGCGTGACCGGCCAGATGGTGTTGAATTTCCTGACAGGCGGCGCCGCCGTCAACGTGCTGGCCCGGCAGGCCCACGCGGAGGTCCGTGTCATCGACGCCGGCACGCTGACGCCCATCGGCGATCCCAGGCTGATCCAAAAAAGGATCGGGCCGGGGACGAGAAATTTTTTGAACGAGTGCGCCATGACGCGCGAAGAGGCCGTCCGGTGTCTGGAGTGGGGCGCGGACGTTTTCTTTGAAGAATACCGGAACGCGCCGATCGACATGGCCGGCGTGGGCGATATGGGCATCGGGAACAGCACGTCGGCCGCCGCCGTCCTCTGCGCTCTTTCGGGCCGGCCGGCCCAAGAGGTCGCAGGCCGGGGCACCGGCCTGGACGACAAGGGACTATCGCGAAAAGTCTCGGTGATCGACGAAAGTCTTAAACAGAGGCGGCCGAACCCCGCCGACGCCGTCGACGTTCTGGCGAAGGTCGGCGGGTTCGAGATCGGCGAGATGGCGGGCTGTTTTCTTGGTGGCGCATCCAGGCGATGCGCGATGCTGGTCGACGGATTCATCTCAACCGCCGCCGCGGCCCTCGCGATTCGGCTCCGGCCCGGCGTCCAGGATTATCTTTTCTTCTCCCACCAATCCGCCGAACAGGGCCATGCGCGGGCGCTTCAGGATCTCAAGGCCACGCCGATTCTGGACCTTGAAATGCGGCTCGGCGAGGGCACCGGCGCCGCCGTCGCGATGCACGTGCTGGACTGCGCGGTCGCGATGTACCGGGACATGGCGACGTTCGAATCGGCCGGGGTCGACACCGCCACGTGATCCGTTCGTTTCTCGACGCGATCCGCCTCCTCACCATCCTCCCGCTTCCGGCCGGGCGAGATCCGGCGCGGCCCGCGCTCCTGTACTGGTTTCCGGCCGCCGGGCTGGTCGTTGGGTTGATTCTCGCGGGGATGGAGACAGGCCTCACGATGGCCGTTGAGTCGGTCAATATCGGCATTCTCACTCCACTCATCGTCGTCGCTCTCTGGCTCGTGCTGACGCGCGGCCTCCACATCGACGGCGTGGCGGACACCTTTGACGCGCTGGGCGCCGTCGCCGACCGCGCCCGTCGGCTCGAAATCCTCCGGGACCCGCGCGTCGGGCCGATCGGAGTTGCGGCTGTGGCGTTGATCTTGATCGCCAAAGTCTGGTCCCTCGCCGCCATTGCGCAGGCCGCGCGGGGTCTTGCGGTCGTCTGCGCCGCCGTGACGGCCCGATGGGTGGTTGTGATCGGCTGTGCGATGTTCCCGTACGCACGTCCGGAAGGCTTGGGCACGGCGTTCATCGGCAAAGCGGGGTGGCGACACATCCTGTGGACAACCGTCTTCACGGCCGGCGTTCTCTTCCTTTCAAAAAGTGCCATCGCGATCCCGATGCTGGTTGCTGCCCTGGTCGGGATCGGGATCGGCGGCGTGGCCCACCGGTCATTCGGCGGCATCACCGGCGACGTGCTGGGCGCGATCGTGGAGTTCGCCGAAACGGCCGTTTTGTTCGTGTTCGTCCTTCGCACATGACACCGAAACCGCCGCACGGAGCGAATCCGCCATCGGCCGGCTTTGTCGATTTCTCGTCCAACCTTCATCCAGCCCCGCCCCCGGCGGAAATCTTGAGTGCCGCAGCCGCAGGCTTGTCTGAATCTACCCGCTACCCGGAACCTCGGGCCGAAACGATCCGCGCGGCATACTCGGACCGGCTGAATCTCCCGCCGGAGCAGATTCTGGCCGGTCCCGGGAGTTCCTCTCTTCTGTATCACATCCTGTTTGCGCTTCGGCCGGAAATCGTCGTGCTGCCTACGCCGTGTTTCTCCGAGTATCCCTTCGCAGCCGCCCGCGCCGGCGCCCGGGTGATCCTGCATGCGGCGGAGGCGCCGGCGAAATTGCCGCCTCACGCATGCGTGATCCTGTCGAATCCCTGCAATCCGACCGGCAAGGTTCTTCCGGAAGAGACGCTGGCGGCGTGGCTGCGGGAGGCGCGGGACGCGGAGGGATTTCTGATCATGGACGAAGCCTACGCCGATTTTTCCGACGCCGGGCCGCGCGAATGGCCGGCGAAGGAATTCGATACGTATCCGCTCATCATTCTTCGTTCGCCGCTCAAATTTTATTCGCTCCCTGGAATTCGCGCCGGAATTGCGCTCATGCCGGCCGACATCGCCGATCGCGTCGAATCCGACCTTCCGCCATGGCCGCTCTCGCAAGCGGCGGGGGCCGCGGTGAAAGCCGCATTGGAGATGGCGCCGGAGAAGGTCCGCGACCGGCGGCGGCGGATTCGCGTGTGGGCCGATTCGTTCCGGAAAGCCTTCCGGACCCTGCCGCGCGTGGCGCCAGTTGAATCCGACATTCATTTTTTCCTGATCCGCCTTCCCGCCGAAGGTCCCGACGGCCCGGAAGTGTCCCGGAGGCTGGCCGACCACCATCTGTGGATCCGCACGCACGCCGGCATGCCGGGATTGACCCGCCACGATATCCGCGTCTCGACGCGCCTGCCGGAGGAAAACGGCCGGCTGATCGGCGCGATGAAAACCATACTCCAGGAAAGGCCGGACGGCGCACTCCGGGGTTTGTGAGAAAACTTCAGCCGTTGATGATCCAAGGCACCGGCTCGCACGTCGGAAAAAGTTTCCTGGCCACCGCCCTCTGCCGGATCCTTCTCCGCCGCGGATACGAGGTGGCGCCCTTCAAGGCGCAGAACATGGCCAACAACGCGGCGGCCGTCGCCGGCGGGGAGATCGGCCGGGCTCAGGCGCTGCAGGCGGCCGCCGGGCGCGTCGACCCTGATGTCCGGATGAATCCGGTCCTGCTCAAACCATCCGGCGACCGGCGCAGCCAGGTGGTGCTGATGGGGAAACCCGTCGGAACGTTTACCGTGCGGCAGATCGACCGGAGAAAACCGGTCTGGTTCAAAACGGTCCGCCGCGCTTTTCAAACGCTTTCAGCGGAGAATGACGCGATGGTCATCGAAGGCGCCGGGAGTCCCGCCGAGATCAATCTGCGCAGCGTCGATTTTGCGAACATGCGCGTCGCGAAAATGGCCGGCGCGCGCGTGATCCTCGTGGGCGACATCGACCGCGGCGGCGTTTTCGCCTCGCTCTTCGGGACCGTCCGCCTGCTGAGGCCGGACGAGAGGGACACGCTCATCGGGCTTTGCATCAACAAATTCCGGGGCGACGCGACGCTCCTGGATTCCGGATTGCGGTTTCTTCGGCGAAAAACCGGACACCCTGTTCTCGGCGTCATCCCCTACGATACCGAGCTGCGCCTTCCCGAAGAGGACAGCCTCGCGCTCGGTTGGCGGACACCGGGCCGGCAGGGGCGGGACGGCCGCCGCCTCGCACTCGGGCTTGTCCGGACCCCGCACATCGCGAATTTTACGGACTTCGATCCTTTTCAAGTCGAGCCTGACGTCATGATCCGCGACGTGGTCCGGCCCAAAGACCTGTCGGGTCTTTCCACAGTTCTCCTGCCGGGATCCAAAAATGTTTTCGGCGACATGGACTTTCTTCGACGGAGCGGCCTGGCGGATGCCTTGCGAAGCGACACCCGCCTCCCTATCGTCGGAATCTGCGGGGGATTGCAGCTTCTGGGTAGAGCGATGATCGATCCGGGCGGCGTCGAAGCCGGTCGACCGGCCCGAACGGCCGGTCTCGGGCTGCTCCCCGTCGTCACGCGATTTTCCCGGAAAAAAATCGTCCGACCCGTGGTGTGGCGCCACCGGCCGTCGAAGGCGTTGATTCGGGGATATGAAATTCATCACGGAATGGTTTCCGTGATCGACGGATCAACCGGTGCATGTCAGCCGTTGTTTCACGGCGAAAATGAAACCCGGGAAGGATGCATCTCCTCCGACGGGCGCGTGATCGGGACACTCACTCACGGCGTGTTTGACTCGGACCGGTTTCGCGCGGCGTTTCTGAACGGTTTGAGAAAGCGAGCCGGCCGGCCGCTGCGGCCGCCGGCCCGGTACGACCTGGACTCTCTGATTGACCGGGCCGCCGACCTGGTCGAATCACATTTGGACGTCGGCGCAATTCTTCGGCGGTTAATAAAACATTCATGACCGCGTGGATTCTAATCGCCGCCGTTGGCCTCGACCTGCTCATCGGAGATCCCGAAGTCCGATGGCATCCGGTGCGGATGGCGGGACGCGGGATCGAATGGATCGAGGCGGCGCTCCGCCGGTTAAAATGGGACGGACGGGTCGGCGGCGCCGCGCTCGTGATTCTAGCCCTCGCGCTGTGCGGGTTTCCGGTCGTCGCGATCGTTTTGATCGCCGCGTCCCCGGCGGCGCAATTCGCGGCAGGAACCGTCATCGTCTATTTTTCCATCGCGCTCGGTTCTCTCCTCAGGACCGGGCATGACGTGCGTTCGGCGCTGGAGGCGGGGCGTGTGGACGACGCGCGCGCCGGCGTCGCCCGGTTGTGCGGCCGGGACGTGGACCGCCTCGACCGCGAGGGCCTCACACGGGCGACGGTGGAAAGCCTGGCGGAAAACAGCGTCGACGGGTTCACCGCACCGATCTTCTACGCGGCGCTCCTCGGGCCCGCCGGCGCGTGGCTGTATCGGATCGCCAACACGCTCGATTCGATGGTCGGCTACAAAAACGAAAAGTATCTGCGGTTCGGCCGGGCCGCCGCCCGGCTGGACGATATTCTGAATTTCATCCCGGCACGGCTCACGGCCGTCCTCCTGTCGCTCTGGTCGCCGGTTGCGCGCGGCCGGGTCCGCGACGGATGGCGCTGCATGTGGGAATATGCGCGCCTGCATCCAAGCCCCAACGCGGGCTGGCCCGAATCGGCCGCCGCCGGCGCGCTGGGCCTCCGGCTGGGCGGCCCCGCATATTATTTCGGAAAAGAAACGGAAAAACCGTTCCTGGGCGGAGGACTCCGCCCGCCGGTTCCGGCCGACCTCCTCCTGACGGCGCGACTGGTAACCGGCGCGTCTCTGACGTTCGCCGCGCTTCTGTGCGGAATCCTGTGGCTCTAAAACCAATTCCCGCGCTGGTCGTGGCGGGTCTCAGAAGCGGCGTCGGGAAGACGACCGTCACGCTCGGCCTGATCCGCGCGCTGACCGACCGCGGCCTGAAGGTGGCGGCGTACAAAATCGGCCCGGATTTTCTCGATCCAAGCCACTACCAAAACGCGGGCGCTGTCTACGCGAGGAATCTCGACCCGATCCTGCAATCGTCCCGGGGCATGAACGACCTGTTTCATGGGTCGGGGCCGGTGGACGCGCGGATCATCGAAGGCGTCATGGGCCTGTTTGACGGGCCGATTCCCGGGAAGGCCACCGGCAGCACCGCCGACATCGCCGGACGGTTCGGCCTGCCAGTCCTGCTGGTATGCGACACACGGTCCTGCGCGCAGAGCATCTCGGCCGAGATCGTTGGTGCGCGCACGCTCTTGCGCGACGTACCGATCGCGGCCGTTGCGCTGAACTTCGTCGGGTCACCCCGGCACGCGGAACTTCTGGCCAGGGGCGTCCGGTCGATGGCCGGCATCCGCGTCGCGGGATGCCTTTTCCGGGACGCGTTGCCCGCCATGCCGTCCAGACATCTGGGTCTTGTGCCGGCCGCCGAATTCCACGCGCAGGACGGCGTCTATGCGCGCTGCGGAAAAGCGATCTCCGGCGCCTTCGATCTGAACCGGCTTCTCCGCGATGCCGCGCGAGCGGCGCCGGTTGAAAAAATATCCGCGCGGCCGTCGCACGCACGTGCCATCGATTCTGTTCGGCGGAGCCTGACCGTCGCCATCGCCATGGACGAAGCCTTCTCCTTTTACTATCCCGAAACTCTCGATTATTTCCGCGCCCGCTGCGCGCAGATGATTGAGTTTTCCCCGCTGAAAGACCGGGTAGCGCCCGACGCGGACCTGTACTATTTCGGAGGCGGGTTTCCGGAAGTATATGCCGCGCGGCTCTCCGGCAACCAGCGGTTCCGCGAGGACCTCCGGCGGCGCATTGCGGACGGCGCTCATGTCTACGCGGAATGCGGCGGTCTCATGTATCTGTCCCGCGAGATTGAGACAACGGACGGCGTTTCCCACCCGATGGCGGGCGCGCTGCCCGGACGGTGCCGCATGCATGCCCGGCGGCAGGCGCTGGGGTACTGGAAGGCGCGTGTATTGCGGAACACGGAATTTCTGCGAAAGAACCTCGTGCTCATCGGCCATGAATATCACTGGTCCACCTATGAGCCCGGCAAAGCTGCGAGACCTGTCTATGAGTCGCGAAAAATCGGCGCGCGCGACCGCCAGGCCGCCGGCTGGCTGGCCGGCACCGTCTTTGCGTCCTATCTGCACCTTTCGCCGCACGGCAATTCAGAATTTTTCCGCCGGCTGGTTGAGTGGGGCTCCGCGCGCATGGTAAAAAGGCGTCGATGAGCGTTCAACCGAAACTTCGCGCGCCGGAGGCGATCGAAGCGGAAAGTTTCCGGATCATTGAAGAGGAACTCGGGCCTCATGGCTTTTCTCCCGACGAGTTCCAAATTATCCGCCGCGTGATCCACGCCACGGCCGATTTTGAGTTCGCCCGCAATCTCGTCTTTCACCCGGACGCGATCGCCCGCGCGATGCAGGCGATCCGGCGCGGGTGCGACCTCGTGGTCGACGTCGCCATGATCCAGGCGGGCGTGTCCAAACCGGCCCTCGCGTCATTCGGAAACGGCCGGGTACTGTCGTTCATAACGGACCCGGACGTCGTGGAGGAGGCCAAGCGCGAGGGAATCACGCGCGCCATCGCATCCATGCGAAAGGCCGCACGCGCGGCGCCCGACGCGATCTACGCGATCGGCAACGCGCCCACGGCGCTCTTCGAGGCCATCCGGCTGGTCGAGGAAAAGCAGATGGCGCCCGCGCTGATCGTCGGCGTTCCGGTCGGATTCGTCTCCGCCGTCGAATCCAAAGACGCGCTGATCGCGTCCGGATACCCCCATATCGCCGCCCGTGGCCGGAAGGGCGGAACGCCGGTCGCGGTCGCCGCCCTCAACGCGCTGCTCGCTCTCGCCAAATCGGCCTGACCCTTCGGTCGCAAGTTCCGATTCATGGACGTTGAAAAGCCCCCGGCCGACAAAAAATCTCTGAGGACCGGGTTCACCACCGGCGCCTGCGCCGCCGCCGCCACAAAGGCCGCAACGCTCGCGATGCTCGCGGGGAAACCGGTGTCGAGCGTCGAAATCACGCTGCCCATCGGAAAAAAAGTGACGTTCGCCGTTGTCCGGTGTGACGTGCGCGGAGGATCGGCGGAGGCCGAAGTCGTGAAAGACGCCGGCGACGATCCCGATTGCACCCACCTCGCACACATCATCTCGACCGTGAACCGGAATGAGTCGGCCGGGATTTTGATCGAGGGCGGCGCCGGGGTCGGCCGCGTCACCAAACCCGGGCTCGGCCTCGACGTGGGCGCGCCGGCCATTAATCCGGTCCCGCGGCAGATGATCGCGCAGGCCATTGAAGAGGCGCGCCGGACGGCGGCGAGCATCGTGGCGCCAAAGGGCTTTCGGGTCGT
The DNA here is from genome assembly GCA_001784175.1 of Candidatus Lindowbacteria bacterium RIFCSPLOWO2_12_FULL_62_27. Taxonomy (GTDB): domain Bacteria; phylum Lindowbacteria; class 2-12-FULL-62-27; order 2-12-FULL-62-27; family 2-12-FULL-62-27; genus 2-12-FULL-62-27. The sequence continues at coordinate 102,327 of MFPR01000020.1, read as the reverse complement.
GATTTCCGTTCCCGGCGGAGAGGAGATGGCGAAGAAAACGCTCAACGCGCGATTGGGCATCCTCGGCGGCATCTCGATCCTCGGAACAACGGGAATCGTCAAACCGTTTTCCACCGCCGCCTACAAGGCCAGCATCGAGCAGGCAATCGACGTCGCGGTCACGGCCGGATCGTCCGTCGTCGTTCTGACCACCGGCGGCAAGAGCGAGCGGTTCGCCCAGCAGGCGTTTTCGAGCCTGCGCGAAGAGGCGTTCGTTCAGATGGGCGACTTCGTCGGATTTTCCCTCAAGGCCGCCGTCCAGCGCGGCGTGCGGGAGATCCGGATTTGCGGGATGCCGGGCAAAATATCGAAAATCGCGCAGGGCCGCATGATGACCCACGCCTCCGGCTCGGAGGTCGACCTTGGCATGCTCGCCAAAATCGCCAAATCGTGCGGAGCGCCCCAGCCGACGGTCGACGAAATATCGCAGGCCAACACGGCCCGGCATGTCTATGAGATTGTTGAAAAAAACGGTCTGCCGGGATTTTTCGACAAGATATGCGAGCGGGTCGTCGGAAATTGCGGGAAGCACATCAACCACGAGGCCCGCGTGGCTTGCCTTCTGACCGATTTTGAAGGAAAAAAGTTGGGATCGTATGGACTGGAATAAGATTTACGTCATCGGACTTGGGGACGACGGCCCGGCGGGTCTTCCTCAAAAAACGCTGGATCGGATCGAGGCGGCGCAGTTTCTGGCCGGAGGAGAACGGCACCTCGCCTTTTTTCCGAATCATCCGGCGATAAAACTCGTTGTGAAATCCAACCTCAAAGAACTCGCGCAGCGCCTCGAGGAGGGACTTGGACGGCAGGAACGGATGGTCGTCCTCGCCTCCGGCGATCCGCTCTTTTACGGCGTCGGCGGGTACCTCGCAAAAAGATTTTCGGCGGACCGAGTCGCTGTTCTCCCCGCCGTTTCCGCCATGCAGCTCGCCTTTGCCGCGGCCGGCCTGTCGTGGGACGAGGCCTCGCTGGTGTCGGTGCACGCCAAACCCCTCGAACGGATTCTGCCGCCGGCGCGCGAGGCGGACGTCATCGGCGTTTTTACCGAGGACGGCGCCACGCCCGGGAAAATCGCAGGATTACTGGCACAACACGGGATATGCGATTTTGACGCCATCGTCTGTGAACGGCTGGGAAACGAAACCCAGACCGTGCGACGGTTTTCGCTCGCCGAACTCAACGGACAGATGTTTGATCCTCTCAATACCGTCCTCCTTGTCCGAAAACAGCCCCGAGGACCAAAATCGCGTCTCGATCTGGGCCTGCCCGAGGAGCAATTTGCGCACCGCAAACCCAAGCTGGGCCTGATCACGAAATCCGAAATCCGGATTCTCTCCATCGCCAAGCTCCGCCTTTCCCCCGACGCCGTCGTCTGGGACATCGGCGCCGGGTCGGGCAGCGTGTCGATCGAATCCGCGCGGATTGCGGCGCTCGGCAGAATTTACGCGATCGAAAAAAATGAGGAAGATATCGAAAATGTTCGTGAAAACATCGCCCGGTTTCACACCGCCAACGTCACGCCCATCCTCGGACGCGCCCCGGAGGCGCTCGACGAGATTCCGGCCGACCCGGACGCCGTTTTCATCGGCGGCAGCGCCGGCCGCATGTATGACATTCTGGAAGCCGTCTCACGGCGCTTGAAACCGGACGGGCGCATTGTTCTAAATCTTGCGACCGTCGAAAATCTCGCCGAAACGATCGAGTCGATCCGGAAACTCGGACTCCAGCATGAACTCATGCAGGTCCAGATCAGCCGGGGCGCGCCCATTCTCGACATGACCCGCTTTGAGGCCCTGAACCCCGTTGTCATCGTGACCGCATGGAAGGCCGGATGAAAAAGCCGATCGCCATCGTTGCCATCACCAAACACGGCGCGGAAAACGCGCGGCGGCTCGCCGCCCAAGTCCCCGACGCGGACCTTTACGTCTCGCCCAAATTCAAGGACGACCGAGTTGCGATTTATTATGAGGAGCCTCTGAAGGATCTCATAGCGAAAATTTTCGACGGCTACATCACGCTGGTGTTTTATGTGTCGCTCGGCGCCGTCGTCCGGCTCATCGCGCCGGTTCTGAAGGACAAGAAGACGGATCCCGCCGTGCTGGTGGTGGACGACGCCGGCAAATATGTCATCAGCGTCCTCTCCGGGCACCTCGGCGGCGCCAACGAGATGGCGGAACTCCTTGCCGCAAAAATCGGCGCCGCGCCCATCGTCACCACCGCATCCGACGTCGGCAAGACCGTGCCGGTCGACCTCGTCGGCCGCAAGCTCGGCTGGACGATCGAGGATTTTTCACCCGTGACGGCCGTCAGCGCCGCGGTCGTGAACGAGGAGCCCGTGGCCTTCGTTCAGGAAACGGGGGAAAAAAACTGGTGGACACGGCCAACGCCGGTTCCCCCAACCGTTTCTCTGTTCGACCGGATCGCGTCGATTTTTGAAAACGGCCGGCCCCCGTTTTCAGCCGTCCTTCTCGTGACCGACCGGCTCAGCGTTCGGGCGGATCTGGGGCGCCTCGCGGACCGCACCGTCGTCTATCGTCCCAGGTCTCTGTGTCTTGGCATGGGCTGCGATTCGGGCGTCACGGTGGAGGACCTGGAGGCCCTCGTTTTTCCGACGCTCCAATCCCACGGCCTGTCGGCCCGGTGCGTTCGGAAAGTGGCAACGGTGGACTTGAAACAAAACGAGCCGGGACTGGTGGCGTTCGTGAACAAGCACGGATACGAGTTCGAATCATTCACCCGCGACCTTCTCAACGGCCTCAAAGACCGCGTCGTCACGCCGTCGCCCTATGCGGAAAAATATTTGAAGGTCGTCGGCGTCTCCGAGCCGGCCGCGCTTCTGGCCGCCGAATCCTCCGCTCCATCAGAAAGCTCGCCGGCGGGGAAAGCCCAGTTGCTCGTGCCCAAAGTCAAGGGAACCCGCTGTACGCTGGCGGTCGCGCGCGTCCCGTTTTAAATCCATGTTAAATCATCGGAAACTTGCCGAACTCGAAACCTCGCCCTATGTCTGCGACAACACCGTCGTGTTCTTTGTGCACATCCCGGACGCCCTCCAGGTATCGGCGGTGGGATCATTCAATGGCTGGAAAAAGGACGCCCATCCGCTCCGGCGGATTCACGACGGCTGGTGGATCTCCGACCCGGTCCAAGTGCCGGCGCCGGCGCGCCACCTCTACCGGTTTCAATTGGACGGCGAGAGGTTTTATGACGACCCGTTGAATTTCAACCGGACGCAAAACAAACACGGCCCGGCCTCGTTTTTCGACACGTGGGCCGACATACCCGGCGTCTCGGCCCAGTTGAACGGCATTCACGACTCCCTGATCCAGCATCCGCCCGGAACCGGCAATCCCTGGGTCCGCGACCTCTGTACGATGTTCCTCGATGACTATCTCCTCCAACCCCATGTCAATCGCAGCTCGACGGTCCGCGGGTTTCTCGTCCAGCGGCTGTTCCACGCGCTGGATGAGATTGAGCGCACGGAGGTCCGGAACGGCGTCCGGGTCTGGTACATCTATAATCATGGCTATGTCTTCAAAACGCCAAAAATTTGTTTTGGTGTCGATGTGGTCACCACCCGCCATATCTGGAACCTCGCCTGGGAGATTCCCGACGAAATCCCGGAGCGGCTGGCCCGCGCGCTGGGGATGCTCCTCGTGACCCACAACCACAGCGACCATGCGGATCACGAAATCATCGCGCGGATGACCGCGCACCAGAAGCCCGTGATCGTCCCTTCCGTCCTCCGGCCGCACTTCTCCGCCCGCGTGACCGGCATCGACGCGTGGGAGCGCCGGAGCCTCCGGGGTGTCGACGTCATGGCCCGGCCCGGCGTTCACGTCTACGACAATGGCCGCAACGTCCCCTGTTTCACGTACGAAATCGTCACCGACACGGGCGTCCGCATCTTTCACACCGGCGACCACGACTACGCCGAATCCCTCGACTGGCAGGAGCCGCCGGACATCCTGATCCCAAAATTCGACGGCGTCACACCCAAGTATCCGAACGAAAAAGTCCTGGAAATCCTTTTCCGGTACGGCGACGCCGGCCTCATCATTCCGGGACACCTCAGCGAGCTTGCGCATTATCCGCTGGGCGGCCGCGCCTCCCTCCGGGACGCCCTCAGTCAGTTCCAGAAATGCACCGTGCCGTACCAGATTCTCCTGTGGGGGGAAAGTTATCTGTTTTCGTAGTTGAAAGCGCGAGGCGGCCGTGGCGGCCGTCTCCTTGACGCTGACGGCCCGCGAGGTTATTTTCAGCCCTATGCAGGATCAGGAAATGGCGCCGGGGGCGGACGGGTCGGTGGGGGTCATCAAACCCCGCTCGTTGACCGGTTTCACCCCTCCCCATGAACTCAAACTCGACTGCGGCCGGAAACTCGGACCGATCACGCAAGTCTACGAGACGTACGGCCGCCTGAACCGCCGGCGGTCCAACGCCGTTCTCGTGTTCCATGCCCTGTCCGGTGACCACCATGCCGCCGGCCGATGCCGGCCGGACGATCCGAAACCCGGCTGGTGGGACAACATGATCGGCCCCGGCAAAGCGTTCGACACCGGCCGGCTCTTCGTCATCTGCGCGAACGTTCTCGGCGGCTGCCGCGGCACCACCGGGCCAGGTTCGATCAATCCCCGGACCGGCCGGCCTTACGGATCCGCTTTTCCCATCGTGACACTCCGGGACATGATCCGTGCGCAGAAGACGCTGACGGACCATCTCGGAATTCGCCAGCTTCTCGCCGTCACCGGCGGGTCCATGGGCGGCATGATGGCGCTCCAGTGGGCGGTCGAGTATCCCTCGTCCGTCCGGTGCGTGATCCCCATTGCGGCCGCGGCCCGGCAGTCCCCCAAGAATATCGCGCTGCAGGAAGTCGGCCGGCGCGCGATCATGGCCGACCCCGACTGGAACGGCGGCGACTACTACGGCCGCACGGCCCGGCCGGTCCGGGGCTTGGGCGTGGCGCGCATGATCGGCCACATTTCCTACTTGAGCGGCCGGACGATGTGGGACAAGTTCGGCCGGCGCCTCATGAACGGCGACCGGCTCGCGTTTGATTTCGTGCCGGAATTCCAGGTCGAAACATACCTTCAGCACCAGGCCGACATCTTCGTCAAGCGTTTCGACCCCAACAGCTATCTGTATATCACGAAGGCCATCGATTACTTTGATCTCGCGAACGGACTCAGAAACGGCGGGAGCCTGAAGGCGCATCTCGCCGCCCGATTCAAAAAATGCCCCTCCAAGTTCCTGATCCTGTCCTATACCTCCGACTGGCTCTATCCGGTCGAACGGTCGGTCGAACTTGCTGAAGCGCTGAAATCCGCCGGCAGGGAAGTCCGGCACGAAACGATTCAGACGACCTACGGTCACGACGCCTGTTTCCTGGAGGCCAACCGGATGGCGCCGATCATCCGCGAATTTCTAGAAGCCAACCAAGCGGCCTGACCGTGGCCAGGACGCGCGGCGTTTCGGTTGTCCGGGCCCGGCGAGGGTTCCGTTGGCAGGGAGTTCCCACGCTGATCTACAAACCGGCCGGCACCGGATTTAAAAATATCATCCGGCGCGTGGTGCTGGGCAACCGCGAGCCGGACCTGCCGTTTCAGGTGCGCTATTTCGAGATCCGCAACGGTGGCTACTCGAGCCTCGAGCGGCACGCCCACCGGCACGCTGTTGTCATCATCCGCGGGCGCGGGAAAATGTTTCTAAAAAATAAAGTGCACGACCTGAAACCGTTCGACGCCGTCTACATTGGACGAAACGCCGTCCACCAGTTCCACCAGGTCGGCCGCGAACCGTTCGGTTTTCTGTGCATGGTCGCCGCCTCCCGCGACCGGCCCGAACTCGTTTCGCCCGGCATGGCCGCACGCCTCCGCCGGCGGCGCCGTGCCGCGGCGCGCTTCATCAAAATATGAACGAGTCCAAACGCGCGTTCGGGTTCGAGACCCGCATGCTCCACGCGGGCCATATCCCGGACGCCGTCACCGGCGCCCGCGCGGTCCCGATCTACCAGACGACCTCCTACGTCTTCGACGACACCGATTTCGCCGCCCAACTCTTCGAGCTCAAACAGTACGGCAACATCTACACGCGCATCATGAACCCGACCACGGCCGTGTTCGAGGAGCGGCTCGCGTCCCTTGAAAACGCAACCGGATGCCTCGCCACCGCCAGCGGCCAGGCCGCCCAGTTCATCGCGCTGGCGACGCTCCTTCAGCCCGAAGACGAAATCGTCGCCTCGGCCCACCTCTACGGCGGCACCTACACCCAGTTCTCCCATACGCTGAGAAAACTCTGCGTCAAAGCCCACTTTGTCGATCCGACAGACCCGAAAAATTTTGAACGCGCGTTGACGCCGAAGACCCGCGCACTCTACGGGGAAACCATCGGCAATCCCCGGGGCAGCATCCTCGACATTGAGGCGGCGGCGGAGATCGCCAAAGCGCGGCGCATCCCGCTGATCGTCGACAACACCTTCGCGACGCCCTGGCTGTGCCGCCCGATCGATTTCGGCGCGACGATCGTGGTCCACTCGGCGACCAAGTTCATCGGCGGGCACGGCACGTCCATCGCCGGAGCGCTCCTGGAGTCCGGCAATTTTGATTACAGCCATTACCCGACCGTCTCCGATCCGTCGCCTTCGTACCACAATCTCAAATTTTACGAGACGTTCGGCCACTACGGATTCCTCATGAAAGCCCGCGCGGAAACGCTCCGGGACGTGGGGGCCTGCATCTCGCCCTTCAATTCGTTTCTCCTCATCCAGGGACTCGAAACGCTGTCCCTCCGGATGGAGCGGCATGTCCAGAATGCGCTGGCGGTCGCGCAATTTCTGAAGAGCCATCCAAAGGTCGAGTGGGTGTCGTACGCCGGCTTGCCGGACAGCCCCTATCACGCGCTCGCGAAGAAATACACGCCGAAGGGCCCCGGTGCGGTGTTTGCGTTCGGCGTCCGGGGCGGGCGCGAGGCCGGGAAGAAATTCATCGAAGCGCTGCAGATTTTTTCCCATCTCGCCAACGTCGGCGACGCCAAGAGCCTCGTCATTCACCCGGCGTCCACCACGCACCAGCAGCTCTCGGACGAGGAATTGCAAAAATGCGGCGTGGGACCCGAACTCATCCGGCTGTCCATCGGCCTGGAAACTCTGGAGGATCTGCTATGGGATCTGGATCAAGCCTTGCTTGCGACATCTCGCTAAATTCCATTCTGCCGAAACACCTGCAGGACCGGTACCAGAACCCGTCCCTCATCCGAAGAATTCTCGCCGAATCGAAAACCATCGCCATGGTCGGCCTCTCCTCCGACGGGCAGCGCCCCAGTTACTTCGTCGCGTCGTACCTGAAGTACGAGGGCTACCGGATTATTCCGGTCAATCCGAAGGCGAAGGAGATTCTCGGCGAGAAAGCCTACCCGGACGTCCGGTCGATCCCGCACCCCATCGATCTCGTTGAAGTTTTCCGCAGGCCGGAGGAATGCGATGAAATCGTCCAACAGGCGATCGAAAAAAAAGCCAAAACGGTCTGGTTTCAGCTTCGCATCGTAAATGAACATGCAGCGCAGGCGGCCGAGGCCGCCGGACTCGACGTCGTCATGGACAAGTGCGTGAAAATGGAGCATGGCCGATACAACGGCAGCCTCCACTGGGTCGGCATGAACACGGAGATCATCACGGCGCGAAAGGCCCGCAGGCTGTTTTAGGATCATGGCCGCTAAGATTACTGTGATTTTCCCCCTCTCCCGCCTCTGGCGGGAGAGGGCTGGGGTGAGGGTGGCCATTTCCGGCGCCGAGGGACCCCCTCACCCTAACCCTCTCCCCCTTCGGGGGAGAGGGGATCAGCTACTTGGCCCTTATGCGAAAATCTGCCGGAAAAAATCAGTCCCGGTGAGGATACACGGCCGCTTTTAGGAAATTTCCGCTCCCCCTGAATGTTTTCTTGAGCGCCATGCCGACGCCGCCGAGACTGAATCGGTGCGTGATCAATCCACGCGTTTTTATTTTCCCGGCCGCCAAAAGGCGCAGGGCCGCGCGAGTGTCGCTGGCGTCACAGGAATAACTTGTGGTGATGGACTGCTCTCTGAAATAGAGATCATGGAACTCGACCCGGGTACGCGAACCCGGCGGCATCGGACCGAAAAGCTGGACCGTGCCGCCGGGCGAGGCGGCGGCGAGGCCGAATTCGAGCGCCTCCGGACGCGGCGGGCCGACGATCACGCAATCGGCGCCACGGCCGGCCGTTTCAGAACGCAACCGCGCGAGGGACGGTGCGAACGCCGCTGACGCGCCATACCGCAGCGCCGCACGGCGGCGTTCCGGCAAAAGATCGCACGCCAGGACCTTCCGCGCGCCGAAGAGTTTCGCAGCCTGAATGTTCAAGAGGCCCATGACGCCGGCGCCGATCACAAGCACCGTATCGCCGGCGTTCAGGTTGAGTCGCCGCACGGCGTGCACGCTGCAGGCCAGTGGCTCGATCAAAACGCCCCGCTCATCCGTTACCGATTTCGGCAGTTTCAATGTGTCTTTTTGAAGATTGAGTTTCGGGATCCGCACGAATTCGGAGAACCCGCCGGGATCGAGCCGCGTTTCGTGGAATTCCCGGCACAGCGTCCGATGGCCCCGCCGGCATTCCACGCACCGGCCGCAGGACGTGTGGTGATGGAAAAAAACGCGGTCTCCCGGCCTGAAACCCGTGACGCCCGCGCCGACCCGCTGGATGATCCCCACCGGCTCGTGCCCGAGCACCGTCGGGCACTTGCGGTTGACATACCACGGCATCGCCTCGCCGGTGCAGACGCCGCAGATGCTGACCTTCACGAGCGCCTCCCCCGGGCCGATCCTCGGCGGCGGCGCGTCTTCCACGCGGACGTCATTGAAAGAATAGCAACGTGCGAGTTTCATGTCAGGGAATGAACGCGACTTTCAGGTAATCCTTCGGCGCGTCCGCCGAAAAGTATCGGGGGATGTCGGACAGCGGCACGCGGGCGGTGATCAGCGGGTACACCGGGATGGAACCGCTTTCCAGAAGATTGAGCGCCTCCCGGACCTCCACCGGCGTGAAATGGAATGTGCCGTAAATCGCAAGATGCCCATAATGAATTTTTCCCGCGTCGATCGGCACTTCAACGCCCGGCGGACAGCCGCCAAACAGAAGAATACGGCCGCCCGGGCGGACCAGCGACAGCGCGAGTCTCCACGTATCCGGGTTTCCAACGCACTCGAGAACCACATCCGGGCCGCGAGGCCGGAAAAAATCCAGAATCTCTGAGGCCGCCGACTGTTCCCCGAACACTCGCTGCGCGCCTGCCGCCGCTGCCACGTCCAGCCGCGCCTTGTGCCGGCCCGCCACCGCCACGCTGTGGGCGCCGCGAAGACGCGCGAGCGCGACCATCATCAGCGCCACCGGGCCGTCGCCCAGAATCAGGACGGTTTCGCCTTCACGCACATTCACCTGCTTCATCCCGTACACGCAGCAGGCCAGCGGCTCCGTCAGCGCCGCCGCTTCATGCGTCAGACCCGGCGGCAGCGGCAGGCAATTCTGCCGGTGCACATGCTCGGGAATCCGGATGTATTCCGCGTAGGCCCCGTAGGCCATCCGGTCCGTCAGCGTCTCGCACAAGTTCGGCTGGCGCTTGCCGCAAAAAAAACATTCGCCGCAGGGCGCCGTATGCACGCACGCCACCCGGTCGCCGACCCGCACGTTCTGAACGGCGCGCCCTGCCGCGGCCACTTCACCGGAAAACTCGTGGCCCAGCGCGCCCGGAATCCGGATCTTCGGATGGCCCCGCAAATACGCCTTCTGGTCGGTCCCGCACGTGAGGGCGGCGCGCACCCGGATCAGTATCTCACCGTCGGAAAAAGCCGGAACCGGAACAGTTTCATACCGAAGGTCGAGCGGCGCATGCAGAATCGCCGCCTTCATGATTTCCGGAATCCGGCCGCTCATCACGCCTGGCTGCGGGCTGACTGAACTTTCAGTGCTCTCGGCAATATAGAAACGGTGGCCGGCAGTTTCGTGAGACAATCTCCGTCGGCCTGCAGCGACAGCTCCGTCGCGCTGTGAATCCGCACGCTGTGCGAACGGAAATACTCGACATGGGGCAGCCGGACATGCCGGCCGGCGGCCGCAGCCCACAAAAAACGAAGAATCGCCAGCCGGCCCGGTTTTTTCAGGAGCACCACATCGAACCGCCCGTCGTCCAGTTTCGCCTTTGGCGCCATTTCGATCGATCCGCCGTACAACCGCGCGTTCTGGACCGCGACATGGTATCCATGATGCTCGATGTCGTGCTCGTCCGTCACAGTAAGCCGCGGCGAGCCGAACGAAAACAGTTTCCGGACGCCCTCGATCACATAGGCCAGCGGTCCCACCCTTTGCTTGAGCCCCACATTCACGTCCCTCACAGCCTGCGCGTCCAGCCCGACGCTTGCCATCAGCAAAAATTTAATCCCGTCCACTTCCCCCACGTCGATCGTCATGAGCCTTCCTGACAACAGTGCAGGGACGGCCGCCGGCGCGTCCAAGGGAATGGCCATCTCCCGGCAGAAGACGTTGGCGGTGCCGCCGGGCAGCGCGCACAGCACGGTCGGCGAATAGCAAAGATGCGTCGCGGCGGCGGCCAGCGTGCCGTCTCCGCCCAACACCCACAGCCGGTCCGCGCCGGACTGGACCGCCTTGAGCGCGATGTCCTGAAGTTCCGGCATGGTGGACGCGGCCTTTTCGGCCACCTCCACTCCGTGCGCCTTGAACTGGGACCGGACGCCGTCCAGTTGCGACTGGACGCGGCCCGATCGGGAGGCCAGATTAACGAGGAGCCAGTCCAATTACTTGCGTTTTTGTTTCCGAATCTCATCCCGGCGCGCCCGGATGATCTCCCGGTACCGGAACTCGGAGAGCGTCCGGAGGAGATACCCCATCTGGCAGGCGCGCTCGAGCGTGGATGTCCAGTGCAGCGCCTCCTCCAGATTCTCGCCGGCGGCGAAACTGCCGTGTCCCCGGATCACGGTGATGTGCGTGCCCCGGTTGAACGCCGTCGCCAGCAGATTTCCGGTCTCGGCCGACCCTGACACCTCTTTGGGCTTGAGGATGGGAATCTCGCCCAGAAACAGGAACGCCTCATTGTCCACCGGGAAAATCGAATCCTCCATGAGGGAAAACACGATCGTGTACGGCGGGTGCGCGTGGAGAATGGCCTTCGCGGGCGTGTTCTGATAGATGGCGCGGTGCATCGGCAGCTCGACGGACGCGATGCCCTTGCCTTCCTCGTTCAAGCCGACCGAAATCACGTCCGACTCCGCCAGCCGATCCAGCCGGGAGCCGGTCCGGGTGATGAAGATTTCCGTTTCGCTCCGGACGCTGACGTTTCCGGAATGCGTCGTGTTGATGCCAAGCGCCAGGAGTTTCTCCCCGGCGTCCCGGATCTGCCGATACGCTGTCTCTCTCATCGCTCCACTATCCTACGGGTCTACGTGGCCGTCAAGAATCGCGAGAAAGGCGCCACGCCGATCAGGATGAGATTCGCGCCATGGCACACCCAGGACGCTCCGAGTTCCACGCCCAGCGCCAGACATCCGTCAAAAATCAGCCGGTAGGCGAATCCGATCAGGATCGCAAGACAGATGGCCCGCGCGGCGTTGAATCGCTGCATCTTCACGCCAAACCACGCGCCCACGCAAAGACCAATCGCCGTCGACATCGCCAGCGCGACTCGCTTGTGAATCTCCTGCCGCGCCAGAAATGTCCGCTCGGACATGAGTTGCGTGAAACTCATCCAAGACACCATGTTTTTCCGGTTCCGCATTTCGAACAGCAATTCCTCCGGCGTGGCATATCCGGCCGGAAAGGGCTTGCGCGCGAACGGCTCGTATTTCATGACCTGGCCGGTGGGCGGATCCATTTTCCGGTAGACGCCGGCGACGAGGTCCCATTGCCGGCCGGACCGGATGAGCCGCTCGGCCTGATGGATTTCCGACACCCGGTCTCCCTCAAACCGCACCAGCCGGACCTGCAGCATCTCCCGCCGGTCCGGCCAGTATCCGGACGCCTGCAGGGCCGTGCCGCCCATCTGCACAAAAAATGGCGCCGCCTGCGGCTCCATCACCTTGCCGGTCCGCAAAATCCCCTTCAATCGGTCTCCTTCCTTCTGCAACTTCGGGATCGCTTCGAGTGAGCCGCCAAGAATCACGACAAATAAAATGCCGGCCAGCCACACCACCGGCTGAAGAAGCCTGCCGTCGCTCAGCCCCGCGGCCCGCATTGAAACCAGTTCCAGGCGGCGGCCCAGCTCACCCATCGTAAACAATCCCGCCAGAATCATCATCACGTTCAACAGATCCATCATCCGCGGCGCGCAATTGATTCCGAGATATCGAAAGAGAATATCCAGTCCGACATTCTGCTTCACAACCTCGTCCAGAATGTCGAAAAGGTTAATGAGAGAAGCGATTACCACACAAGTCGTTACGACAAATAGGGAGGCGACGGCCGCCCGATGGAAAATGTACCGGTATAAGATTTGCATATATACATCAAGTATAACTTCGGTGTGATAATGAGAGCAAGAACTCAAACGCTGTATCAGGCGCTGGCCGTGCTCGCGATTCTCCTCGCGCCGGCCGCAGTCTCGGCCGTCGAACAGACGGCGTCTTTCTCCAGGGAGCTTCTGGCGCAGGGAATGTGGTCCAACGGCCGGAAGGCGGAACTGGAGGGGGAGTTTGGTCTGGCCGCGATGAACTACTTCCGGGCCTACCACCTGTACGACGCGCTGTTCCAGGAGAGCGCGGACGACGCGGAGCGCTCCAAGTGGAGCGAGAAGCGTCTGCAGTCCTACTCCGACGGCCTGGCGGTGGTGCGGCAATACGAAACCATCCGCGGCGTGCGGGTGGACGTCCGGCAGCTCCTCGAGGTCACCCAGCCCCACCTGATCACCGGACCCAAGCCGCTGATCCGGGACAAGCTCTCCTCCATCTCGCTTGGCGCGCGCTCCCTGCCCGGCCTGATGACGGAACCGCCGGAATCGGCGGGGGAGGAGCCGACGCTCGGCATATTTGGAGAGCGGTCGTACACCAAGACACTGCCGTTCGGGGGTAAGGGAATGTCATCGCTGTCGGTCCGGGGGCGTAAATTCATCGGATGGACCGCCAACTCGACGCGCTACAAGAAACCGACCGAAGTGCGCAAGAACTCGAAGGACGTCCGCGTCGACCAGCAGCTCCAGATCCAGATCGGCGGGGGCGTCGCCTTTCAGTTCCAGGAGGCGCTCACGGTCGGCGTCCATTTCGACGACGCCGAGGGCGACAAAAACCAGGCGCAGGCGATCACGATCAAGTTTGAGCCCAAGGAAGCGAATGGGTCGCCCAAAAAATTCCAGACGCCGCTCGGCGCCATGTCGCCCGTCGCCGAGTTCGGCGACGTGAACCTTCTTCTGGAGGGGACCTCCTACGCCTTTTACAACAAGGGACTCTTCGGCATCACCGCCGCGCTGACCTTCGACGACTTCCACTTCTTCGACGTCTTTCGCGCCCGACAGTTCCGCTCGCGGTTCGTGGCCACCCAGACCAAGGGCATCAGCGCGCACCGCGAATTCTCCGGGCAGAACTCCCTCGTCGTCCGCGACATCTCCGACATTATCTTCCTCGCCAGAACCTACTATGACCTGCTGGGCGATCTGCCGGAGGCGGTCCGGGCGACGAAACTGTCGATCAAGGTGGGATCGGAAAGGCTTTTCCGGGACGACCGGAACCTCGCCACGAACACGGCCAATACCGTCAAGAAAACAATCTTCGGCCAGGGCGCCGACACCTTCGCCGGAGATTTCGATCCCCTGGTGACCGGCCAGGACTACTTCATCGACTACCAGCTCGGCATCGTCCAGTTCAAAACGCCGGTGTCCGGCAACGCCGTCCTCTCCGTCTCTTTCACCGCCGCCGATGGCACAGTCGTGACCGACAGCATGATCAAGAACGAGAACGTGACGGACAGTTACCGGGTCTACGAGCTGAAGAACCGGTATGCCCTCGGATCGAACAACATCATCCGGAATGACCCCGACTTCATCGTTCAGATCCGGGACCTCAACAATAACCCGGGGTTTGACAAGGACAGCGACGCCGAGCGCACGCCGGACGTGCCCTACAACCAGATCTTCGGGCTGGACCAGAACGGGGACGGGCGCGTGGACGAGAAGAACGTCGATTTCGATTTCGGCATTCTCCGGTTTCCCGACTCGACGCCGTTCATCGCGGAGGACGCGACGCTCGCGGCCCTCGGGCTGGCCGGGCGGGCGGATCTGTCCAACCCGCAGATTTACACGTCCAACATCCCGACGCAGAAATACAAAATCCACGTCGAGTACATACAGAAAACCAATGTGTATCTGCTCAATCCGAGCATCGTCAAAAACAGCGAGATCATCACGGTGGACGGCACCCGGATGATCCGCGACCAGGACTATTTTCTGGATTACACCTCGGGATTCCTCCAGTTCCTCCGGCCCGACCTGATCACGTCCAAGAGCCTGATCGTGGTCGACTACGAATATTTCCCGTTCACGCAGCGGTCCAACCAGACGCTGATCGGTACGAGCCTCTACATGGACGTGTCGCCCAACATCAACTGGGCGGCAACCTTCGTGTCGAACTTCGACGAAAAGCCGGCGGAAAAGCCGAGGGTCGGCGAAGAGCCGAAGAAGATCGACATCTCGGACTTCTCGGTCAGCTTCAATCCCCTCGGCATGACCAAGAACTGGCTCGGCAACTGGTTCACGCCGCCCAAACTGCTCGACCGGTTCAGCCTGGGCATCCAGTTTGAGAACGCCACCAGCCGGTTCAACTTCAACACGCGGGGCGTCGCCATCCTCGCCGATTTCGAGGACGCCGGCCTCATCGACCAGCTCGGCATCAGCCAGAACCAGTGGCGGCCCGAAATCCCCGACGGATTCGGCGACACCGGCATCGCCACCTTCAGCATCGGCCAGGTGTCTGAAGTCGGGCATCTGGACGGACTGCCCAACGTCAGTTCCCAGGACCTGCGCAACCAGTCGTCCCTCTCGGTCGGCTACACGTTCAATGCCGAGGACACCTACGTCGCGATCTCATTCCACATCTCCGACGTCGCCCAGGACTTTTCCAAGAAAACCTTTCTGGAATTCTGGGTGCGGGACGACAACTACCCGGACGTGACGCTCGATGTCGGGATTCTGAACGAGGACGCGGACGGCGACGGGCTGGAAACGGAGGACAAGAACGCCGACAACCTGCTGAATTCCGGCGAGGACGGCGGTATCGTCCTCGCCGGCATCCCGGTCGGGTCCGGCAACGGCATTCTCGACTCGGAGGACCGCGACCGCGACGGCACGCTAGACGTCGACCAGGCGTTTTTCAGGACCAGGCTCAACACCGACTCGTCCATCGCCGAGATCACGTTCTTCCCGGAAAACAAATGGCGCCGATACCGCGTCTTTCTCGGCACACTGCTGGCCGCCGGCGGCGCGACCGAGGCGGCGGGACTGGCGGTCGGCAGCACGCAGAAACCGGACGCGAAGGTCATCAAGGACATCCGGCTGATCTTCACGAAGACCGGACTGGCGGCCGGGACGACGGGGACGATCCTGGTCAACGACATCTCGATCCGCGGGGTGAGCTGGGAAGACGACAATTTCAACGACACGCAGACCTTCACGGTCGGCGTCGTGTCCAAACGCACGGATCCGAACTTCGACGCGCCGCCCGTCCTTGCGGCGGACGTTCAGGCGCTCGATGCCAAGGCCCTGTCGATCAGCTACGCGAGCCGCACGGGACAGAACGTGACGAAGTTTCTTCCCCTGAACGACCTCCGCCTTTCCCTCTATCGCAACATGTCGTACTGGTACCGCAACGGTCTCGCCGGTCAGGTTCCCACGAACGCCGGCGACACGTTCATCTTTCGGTTCGGCCCCGACGCCGCCAACTTTTTTGAGATCGCTGATACCCTCACCGCCAGCACCGACTGGGTGGAGCGGACCGTCAGCTTGGATCAGATCGAACTCGATCTCGTCAAACTCAATCAGGACACGAAACCCCCCTTCAACGTCACCGTGAACGGCGTCCGGGTTTTCGGCTCGCCCACCCTCGACCGCGTCCGGTTCATGGGCGCGGGCGTGAACTCCAACGGCAATTCGGGGCAGATTTTTCTGGACGAAATCATCATCAAGGACATCGAGGAGGAAAAGGGCACGGCCAACAAATCGTCCTTCAGCAGCACCCTCTTCGACAACCTCATGACCCTGAACGGCAGCCAGGAAATCGTCGATAACACGTTCCGGCCGGTCGGCCGCATCAATTACGGCGGCGTCAGCGATTATGTGACGGAGGACCGCAAGTCCGAGGCGTACAACGGATCGGTGAAAGTCTCCAAGCTCCTGTTCCTCGACCGCCTGTTGAAATTGGAGATCCCGGCGAACTTTACCAAGAACAAGTCCAAAACCTTTGTCAATCCCGATCTCGTCGAGAATCTGAAGCGGACCGAAATCGGGCACCGGTCGGCGCAGGGACAGACGCTCGGGTTCAGCGTCACGCGAGGCCCCAAATGGCCGAGCTTCAGCGCCAACTGGGGCAAACAAGAGGAGGACGTCAATCAGAAAACATTCGTTTCCAGGCAGGAAAACACCGACCGCAGCTACTCCACGTCCTATGGGCAGAGTTTCAACCGGAAGATTCTCTGGTTCATTCCGATCGGGCGGTCGTTCGATTACACCACGGGCTTTTCCCGCGGCACGAGCGTCCGCGACCGGGACATTCTCCTGGGCACGGAAAAGAATTCGTTCCAGAAAAGCCAGTCCGACAACGTCTCGCTCAGCGTCCACTACATCATCACCCGATGGTTCGACTGGAGCTTCACCCTCAACCAGTCGCTGTCCCGGCAGACGCTGTCGGAAACGGCGCCGCTCAGGGAAAGCGGGCGCGGGCGCGGCTACGGCTGGTCCTGGCCGCTTCCGACCTTTATCGGCCTCACGCCCTCCCTCAACTGGAATTTCAATTTTTCGGAAAGCTTCAACAACGAGAGCGAATTCAAAAGCATCCAGTCCAGCGGGAATTTCGGGGCAAGCATCGGCATCGCGCCGGAGAAGTGGTGGCGGCGACTCAAGTTTTTCACCATCTCCTACGCCTATTCCGTCGGCGGCAGCGCCGCCTATCAGAACCTGCCCGAACGGTTCGGGCTGGCGGCGGTCTTCGACGATTTTTACAAGAACATATTCCTTTTCTGGAAGGGCGGCAAGCTCGAGGTCACGTCGGACACGCTCGCGCTCCTGCGAAATTCCGCGAGCACATCGCGGAGCCACAGTTTCGGAGGATCGATCAAGATCTGGGAAAGCCTGTCGACCACCTACAGCAGCGGGTTCAGCGCGTCCGAGGTCCAGAGCCTCAACTCGGTGGAGGTCTCCGACGCATTCAGCTTCAACCTCAACAACACTTGGGACCTCAAACGGGCCTCGCGGCTCTTCAAGGGGCCCAATTCCGCCGCGCTGACCTACGGATACGCCTTCAGCTCCAGCGTCACGCGGACGACCCAGTCGAGAAACATCACCAACAACGTGAGTTGGCCGGTGTCGTGGACCGACCGGTTCCGGACCAGCCTGAGCTACGCGTTCAATTTCAGCGACGCCAAGGACCGGCTGTCCTTTTCGAAAAATGCGGGCCAGAACTCCGCCTACTCGATGTCCTATCTCATCTCCAATCCGTTCAAAATGACCTCCTTCACCGGGAACCTCCTCCGGTTCCAAAACCGCCTGGAACTCACCAGCGGCATGAACTGGGCCGCAAACGAGCGGGAACTGGACGGAGCGAAAAAGGACGACAATATGAGTTATGGCAGCACCCTCGGACTGAACTATGACATCCGCGAAAATTTCCGCGTGAACGGCACCTTCGGCTACAACGTCACCAGCAACGAAATCACCCCGGATGACGACCGCAGCGTCACCAGCTTCGCGGCCACGGCGGAACTGAGGTTTTAACCTCCTTCCCCCCTTGTGGGGGAAGGCTGGGATGGGGGGTTACAATTACTTCTGGAGCACCAGCGTGAAGACGCTGTACGAGCCCGACGGGACGTCGAAAAATTGCGCGAGCTTGATCAGATAATCGGCCCAGCCGCCGGAGTCGTATACCGGCGGCTCGACAGGACGCAGGCCCGACCATCCGATCACGCGCTCGACGTCGGCCGGCTGGAACAACCCGGGGACGCTCTCACGACCCGCAGTCTTCTCGGCGTAATCCAGCGTGAGAATCATCTTTCCGCCCGGTTTCAGGACGCGCGCCAACTGTTCCACCGCGCGCTTCTGCTCATCGAGCGGCTGAATATGTTCAAGCACCGAAATCGAATAGACGCGATCGAACGCGGCGTCCGGCCAGGAAAGAGCCTGCATCGGCTCTATGTGGTAATCGACCTCGATGCCGAAATACCGTGCGTTTTTTCGAAGCCGCGACGTCAGGTCCGGCGCCGGCGCGATACCCAGCCGGTGCAGGAGTCTGTGAATCCTGAGCAATTTCCTGGACCTGAACCCGTCGAGGTCGCAGCCGGACACGCGGCATCCCATGCGCGCCAGATAATACTGGAGAACGCCCCGGCCGCAGCCCGCGTCCAGCACCCGCATTCCCGGCTGAAAATCGCCGTGAACCACCGCCCATGGATATTCGAAATGCTTCCCGCCCTCGATCTCCGCCCGGCGCAGCCGCCCGTGGCCCGTCTTGCAGTGCCGGCCCAGAGGATGGTCCGGCACGCCCATGAGGGCGTGCATGTCGCCGAGGATTTTCCGGAACCGCGGGTCGCGTTCGAATTCATCGACGGAAATGACGGAACAGACGCTCATGATCGCGTGAACCCTACCATCGGCTCCCGGTTTTCTGCTATGGTGACCGCCGATGAATTCGCCAGACCGGCACTGGACCGCGGACAACGAGGAGATGCTGGAGGAGGCGGCGCCGACCCATGCGGTCGAGGTCGCGTCGAGGCGTGTGGCCCTCGAGGTTCTGGCGCCGGCCCTGCGCCGGCCTGGCGCGGCCTACTTGGACGCCGGCTGCGCGGCAGGGTGGCTCCTGGAGGACGCGGCAAAAATGTTTCCGAACGCCGCAGTCTACGGCGCCGACGCGTTTCTGCCCGCGCTGAACGCCGCCAAAGCCCGCCCGGCCGGCCGGCGCGTCGTCCAGTTCGACCTCCTGCAAGCCCCGTTTGCCCCGGCGTCGTTCGATGCGATCTCATGCCTGAACGTGCTGGAGCACATCGAAAATGACGCAGGGGCGATCCGCGAAATATTCCGGTTGCTCAAACCAGGGGGTTCGGCCTTTTTCATGGTGCCGGCCGGACCGTCGCTTTACAATTATTACGACGAGGTCGTCCATCACGTGCGGCGATACGGAAAGCGGGAATTTCGCGACAAGATCCGATCGGTGGGATTTGCGATCCGGGCAATCCGCTACATGGGCGTTTTATTGTATCCGGCGTTTTACGCCGTCAAAAAATACGGCCGCTGGTCCATGGGACGCAAAACCATGGAGGAAAAACGCCGGCGCCTCCTCGATGATGTCGCCCGCACCAAAAACTCGTGGCTCATGTCCGCATCCTTCAACGCGGAACGACTCCTCGGCCCGGCGCTGCCGAACTGCTGCGGCATCCGCCTCTACGGGCACGCGATCCGCGAGGGCTGACCCCTTCCCCCCTTGTGGGGGAAGGCTGGGATGGGGGGTTCGTCATGCAGCCCGCCGGGCGCTGACCACCATTGCGTCGGACATCAGAAAATTCGTGGACTGAATGGTATTTCTAATCCGCGCACTGTCCGGCGACTGGCCGTGGCGTGGAAATACGTTCAGGAACTTGATCATGAGGAGGATTGGAGCGTACACAAGCAGTTTCCATTTCCTGTGGACCCTGTGAACCACGATGTGATCAAATCCTGCCTGCCTTAGAGCGAAGTCCAGCATCGGATACGCCACAGGATTGATATGGGCGTGTTCGGCAGCACGAACGGGCGCCGTCAGATGCGGGAAACTCATGTACGTTCCGGACAGCAGAAACCGCATCCGGGACTGGATGTTCAGGATGTTGGGCGTTGTGATGAATATCTCCCCGCCCGGGCGCAGGACCCGATGGAGTTCCCTTAATACAAGAAATGTGTTTTCGACATGTTCGAGGCCTTCAACACACAAAACATACTGGAAGGCGCCCGCGGGAAACGGCAGGGATTGGTTCAGGTCGACCCGGCATCGCCGGATGGTCTTTCCGTCTGGCATGGGTTCCTCTCCATCCGCCAGCGACAGATCGGCGGCGACACATTCGAATCCCCTTCCCGACAGGACCCAGCACATCTCCAACCGGCCCGCCGGGATATCGAGCAGCGGACCGCACGGACGCGCGCTCAATTCTGAAATGACATGCTTGAAAACAAACGGCGCCGTCATGACTGCAATTCCATTGCCGCCGCAACGACATCTGCCGGCTCAATCGCATCCACCCCGTGGCGCGTGACAGCGCCGGACGCCTGCAATATGCGGTAGCGACCGGCGCCGGGCAGTGGGCGGGTTCGAAAGACCGGCGTTTGGAAGTAGAGAATCACGCCCGGGATTTGAAAGGCCTGCGCGAGATGAAACGCGCCGCTGTCGCCGCCGATGAACAACGAAAGGTGTGAAAACAACGCCGCAAAGGCCGGCAGGTCCAGCTCCGACGTCACCACGCGCACCGGGGCGCCGCACCGGCGCGCGATCCGCTCGCACTTGCCGGTTTCGGCCGGAGCGCCCGTCAGGAGAATTTCGTCGTCCGGGCGTCGCTCATGAAAAAACCGGATGAATTCCGCGAAACGCCCTTCGGACCATGCCTTGGCCGGAATCGATGCGCCGGGGTGGACCGCCACCAGCCGCTTGCCGGCCAATCCCGCGCCATCCAGAAACCGGCGAGCCTGATCCTGTGCCGCCGGCGACGGCCGCAACACCGGCTGGGGTGAGGGGAGGGAGAGGCCAAAGTATCGCACAATCCGGTCCATCGCCTCGTACATGTGTTCGCCTTCGATTCCGGTTCCAAGATCATTTTGATTGGCGCAAATGCGCCGATAGATCGTCGTCCGGCCCGGCATCCGCACGAAACAACGGACGCCTGAAACATACAGAAGCGGGATGACATCCGGATCATTCATGTTCAGGAGCAACGCCGTATCAAACCGCCCTTCACGGATCATTCGGCGCGTCCGGCACACGCGGCGGTATTTCCCCCAGTACGGAATCAGCGCGTTCACGCGCGGATCATCCTTCAGCACCGTCTCGAACGGATGTTTTCCCATGACGCCGATGACCGCCTTCGGAAACGTCTGCCGCAACACCTCGAGCGCCGCCGTGGACGCCACGAGATCCCCGAACGAGGTCGTGATCACCAGGAGCAGTCTCGGCGTGTCCTGCGCGCCGTACTGCGCCAACGGCCGTCCCTGAACGGCGCCGCGATCGAGCAGGGCCTGAAACACGGTCGAGAGGAGCCAGTCGCGTAGACGGAGTTTCATGGTCTATTCACCTCCTCTCCCCCCGCAGGGGGGAGAGGATTGAGGTGAGGGGGGTCAGACAGCGGCGGCATCGCCACCCTCACCCCGACCCTCTCCCGCCAGAGGCGGGAGAGGGGGAATATCTGAATAATCACGTTTCATGTCAAGAGCGACAACAACGCATTCAGCACGAGGTTCGGCGGAATCGACGCCAGCGTCAGGCTCTCCGAGCAGTCCATGCCCTGGGGCGGCCGCAGTTCCAGGATGCGATAGCGTTTCGGATCATAGCCGTATGGGCCGACCTCCGTTTGCGGAATCGAACAGTGAAGGATCGCTACGGTCGGGCAGCCGACCGCATAGCCCACGTGCATGATGCCGGTGTCGGTCGTGACCATGGCGCCGGCGACCGACAGGAGCGCGGCGGTCTGCCGGAGGCTGGTCGCATTGACGAAATTGAGCGGCGCGGCCTTGCGGCACAGCCGCAGAATCTCACAGGCCTTGTCCCTCAGATTCAGGCCGCCGATCAATATGGGCGTCAACTCCGGCCGCGCGGCGTGGAGAAGATCGAGCAGCGCCGCAAACGATGACGCCGGCCATTCCCGCCAGTATTGCCGGCCGCTTCCGCCGACCTGCACCGCCACCGCCGCGCGGGGATCGACGCCGGATGAACGCAGCCTCTGTTCGGCCTCCGACGCCTCGCGATCGGAAATCATCAGCACCAGGCGCGGGTCGCTCGTTTTGGCGCCGATTTCCGACACCACGTCCAGCATCTGTTCCACGCCATGCCTCTTTCGCCAGCGTGGATCGGCATGGGGCCGGGTCACCAGAAACGGCATCTGCGTCCGGTGCGGGTTGGCCAGGACGTTGCGGGAGGCCAGATAGGCGAGCGGATAAATATCCGGATCGTTTGCGCGGAGAACGATCGAGAGATCATATCGGTTCCGAACCGCCGCCGCGAGGCGCAAGAACGTAAGGACCGATTTCCGATACGTATGAACCGCCGCCACGTCCGGGTTGCCCTCCCAGATCACGGCGCGACGCCGGTCCGCCACCACCTCGATCCGCGCATCCGCGAAACTTTGCCGGACCGCGCGCACCGCCGGCGTGTCCGACAGCGTGTCGCCGATGCCGCCGGTCGAAAACACCAGGATCCGCTCAAAGACGGCGGGACTGCGGGGCCGCCACCATCGCTTGTACAGCCGGAACAACAGGGACACCGCCGTCCGCACAACCGTTTTCAAAATCTGGCGCAACATATCCGCCTAAGATAGCATACTCTCCATGTCAGAAGGACAGAGCCCGCGTGTCGGAATAGGACTCAGCGCCTTCAATGATGTCCATTACGTGAGCGAGTCCATCGAGTCGCTCCTGGCGCAGGAGTTCAAGGATTTTGAGCTGATCCTGTCCGACGACAACTCCACGGACGGGACCGCCGATGTCTGCCGGAAATACGCGGATCAGGATCCCCGTATCCGGTTTTTCCGGCAGCCCCGCAGGCAGGGAATCGTCAACCAGGCGAATTTTGTGTTTCGCCAGACCCGCGCTCCCTTCTTTGCGTGGACCACCTGCCAGCACCTCTGGAGACCGGACTTCATTTCCCGGCTCCTGCCGATCCTCGAAAATAACCCGACCGTGGTCTGCAGTTATCCCCTCATCCCGGTCATTGATAGCGATGGAATGATCATCTCTAATCCGACCGCCCATGCAGCCAATTGCTGGGTCGATACGCGGGCGCTCAACGTCGTTTCCAGACTCAACATCGCGCTTTGGTCCGCCAGCGGCTGCAATCCGGGCGGCGGAATATTTCGGTCGGACGCGCTCAGGCAGACGCGGCTCATCCGGCCCGTCATCGCGCCGGACAATCTGATGCTTTTTGAGCTTTCCCTGATCGGCGCCATCGCCTGTGTGCACGAGGAACTCCTGATTTCTCGGAAGACCTCTCCCTCGAAGCATCTCCGGGACGTGCTGGAACGTTACAAGACAGTGTTTTACGCCGAAGACGATCCGATGCCCCGATACTTCAGGATGTGGCTGACCCACTGGCGGCTCTTTTACGAACATCTCGCCGCCGTCCTTCGCTCGGCACACTCCCCACGCCGCAAACCCGTCATGCTCGCCAGCACCGTTTTCGGATTCATGGCACGGCACACCAAGCACATGATCCACGACGGCGTTCAGGCACTCGGTTTGCCCCGCCCCTAGACGCGACATGCCGGATCCAGCAAGCCCGCGCGTCAGTATCGGATTCACCTCCTACAACGACGGGAGGTTTGCGCGCGAAGCCATCGAGTCCCTGCTGGCGCAGGACTTCACCGATTTTGAGCTGATCCTTTCCGACGATAACTCCACGGACGGGACCGGCGACATATGTGGGCAATACGCGGAGCGCGACAAGCGCGTCCGGTTGTTTCGCCAGCCGTCCCGGCTGGGCATCATCGATCACCAGAACTTCGTGTTCCGCCAGGCCCGCGCGCCCTTCTTCATGTGGGCGGCCGGCCACGACCTCTGGCGGCCCAACTACATTTCGCAACTCCTGCCGGTCCTCGAATCGAACCCGGCCGTGGTTTGCGCCTATCCTCTGATCCCCGTGATCGACACGGACGGTAAAGTGATATCGGATCCTCGGTTCAATGCCTGGATGGACACCCGGGCCCTCAACGTTGTGTCCAGACTCAACATCATGCTCTGGTCATCCAGCGGGTGCAATCAAATAGGCGGACTCTTTCGCGCCGATGCCCTGCGGCGGACACGGATGTACCACCATGTCATCTCACCGGACAACCTGCTGATTTTTGAGCTTTCCCTCATCGGCGCCATCGCCTGCGTGCACGAAGACCTGATGTACTTCCGGAAAACCAAACCCTCCGCGCATCTCCGGGACGTGCTGGAGCGGTATAAGACGACTTTTTATCCGGCGACGTGCCCCAAACCAAAATATTTCCGAATGTGGATGACGCACTGGCGGCAGTTCTTTGATCACCTGACGGCCGTCCTGCGCTCGCCCCACTCCATCCGCCGAAAGCCCGTCATGCTCGCCAGCGTCGCCTTCTTCTTTCTCGCCCGCCGGACCAAACACATGTTCCACGACATCCTCCAGGCGCTGGGGTTCAGGCGGCCGTAACGGGTATCTATTCACCTCCTCTCCCCCCGAAGGGGGGAGAGGATTGAGGTGAGGGGGGTCGATGACGGCGGGACCACCCTCACCCCGACCCTCTCCCGCCAAAGGCGGGAGAGGGGGGATACCATAGCGGTCAATTCGCGCGCATCCTGTTTTTCCACCACTCAATCGTTTGCCGAATCCCCTCCTGAAGCGTGTATCGCGGTTTCCAGCCCGTGCTGAGGAGCCGGCGGTTGTCACCCAGCACGTGTGCGAGGTCGATCGGATCGGACGCATAAGCGTCAAACGCCAAAAGACCGGCCACGCCGATCTGCCGCTCGACCTCCTCCGCCAGATCCCGCAGCGTGACGGGCCGGCCCGACGCGATGTTGACGGGGCCGCGAAGATCCGATTGAGCAGCCGCCCAGATTCCGGCCGCGACGTCTTCGACGTGCAGGTAATCAAACACCCTGTCTCCGGAGGCCAGTTTCGCGATTTCATTTCTTAACAGCGAGCGGATCAGAACCGGCACCAGCCGCTTTTCATGCTCGCCGGGGCCGTAGAGGTAAAAGAGCCGAGGCCAGACAAAATGAACGCCCCACGACGCCGCCAGACGCTCGATCGATACTTCGAATTCCAGCTTGGAAGCCGCGTAGATCGTTCGCGGGCCGGTGGGCGCACTTTCCGAAAGCGCAGTGGTCGACGGGGCATATTCAAAACACGTGCCCGCCGCAACGAATCGCCGGCATCCCGTCTCAGCCAGCCGTTTGGCGAGTTGCAGGCTCGCGGCCACGTACTCCGTATTTTCGGGGCTTTTGAGATAAACGCCCGGTGTGGCGATCCAAGCGAGGTGAACCCACACTTCCGGCCGGCCGCGGTCGATCCGCGCGAACCACTCATCCTGTCGTTTGAGATCCCCCTCCACGACGGCCAGCCGATCCAGGATGTCGCCGATGCGCTCGACGGACGCGCCCGGCCTTAGAAGCGCATGGACCTCGTGGCCGGCGCGTACCAGAAGCCGCGCCAGGTGCGATCCGACAAAGCCGGAAGCGCCGGTCAGAAATATCTTCAAGGGTCAAACAGGAGGAAATGAATTTAGGCGGGCTGCTTTGCGCGGCTCCGGCGGGCGATTTTGCGCGCCTTTTCGACGGCGCCTTCGATCAGGCCCCGCTTGAGTTCGATCACGGATGAATTTTTCGACCGAAACGCGTCTTTCAGGACCTGATAGGCCGTATAGGGTTCGACGGACCCGCCGCAGGTGAAAATGTCGATGGCGGCGT
This sequence comes from Candidatus Lindowbacteria bacterium RIFCSPLOWO2_12_FULL_62_27, assembly GCA_001784175.1. Classification (GTDB taxonomy): domain Bacteria; phylum Lindowbacteria; class 2-12-FULL-62-27; order 2-12-FULL-62-27; family 2-12-FULL-62-27; genus 2-12-FULL-62-27. The sequence goes on along the minus strand of MFPR01000020.1, from coordinate 76,425 downwards.
AATTGTGTTCGGGCCAGGTGTGAATGGTGAGATGAGATTCGGCAATGAGGACAACCCCGGAAACGCCCCAGGGACTGAAGGTGTGAAAGGTCGACCGCACAATGGTGGCCTTGGCCGCGCGCGCCGCGCGCTGCATCTCACGCTCCACAGTCGACGTATTGTTCAACAGCTTCGGATCGCAATCATACAGCTCAACCAGCAAATGCTTCCCCAACTGCTTCATCCTTCACCTCTTTGCGCAAATGTTCACGAAATATCGCAACTTTGAACCCCAATGTCAAGAAAATTGCTAAAATTTTTGAAGATGAGATAAGATACGTCTTCGCGTGAGAAATCGGAGGTGACACGGTGGCCAGATTCTCAGAAAATGCGCGGTACTCGCCCGTCATTTTTTCCTATGACATTGAGAGGGTGCTGTATCGGCACAAGAGCAAATACCAGAAGATCATGGTGGCCGAGCACAAGTATTTCGGCCGGATGCTGATCCTGGACGACGCCGTGCAGATCACCGAGCGGGACGAATTTTTCTATCACGAGATGCTCACGCACGTCGTGATGCACGCGCATCCGGCGCCTCGCAGGATCATCGTCATCGGCGGCGGCGACGGCGGGATCGTGCGGGAGGTGTTGAAACACAGGACGGTTGAGAAGGTCTTTTTCGCCGAATTGGACGGGGAAGTGATCGATGTTTCCCGGAGGTTTTTTCCGAAGGTGGCCGGGCGCGTGGATGACGACAAGGTTGAGATTCACGTAGGCGACGGGGCGGCCTTCTTGAGAGACGGCAAACCGGAGAATATCGACGCGGTCATCGTTGATTCCACCAACATCACGGGAATCGCAAACACCCTGTTTACGGACAATTTTTTCAAGCTCGTCAAACATTGCCTGAGCGCCGACGGCTTCTTCGTGACCCACACCGAATCGATGCACTTTCACAAGAAAACGATCATCGCGATGCAACGAAAACTCAAACGGCATTTTCCCATCGTCGATCTCTACACCGCGCCGATCGCGACCTATCCGAGCAACTGGTGGAGCTTCGCGGTGGCGTCCCGGAAATGGACGCCGAGGAAAATGAGAAGAAGGCATTCTGTCAAGACAAAATTCTACAGCGCGGAAATCCACGCCCACGCCTTCCTGCCGCCCCGGATGTACGGAAAGTTATTGAGAAATCAACTGGAATGGTGACAGGAAGATTAGAAACCATGGGGTCTCACGCAAAGGCGCAAAGACACAAAGCGCGAGACGCGGAGAAACATATACTTGGGGTTATGAGGAGGAGGACTCATCCGGAAGGCCGTTGACTACGCGATGGATTCCGTTTTTGATATATTCTTGGCCGAAATTGATGAGCAGTCCGAGCCTCAACCCCGACAGACGCAGATAGGTGAGCAATTGTTTTTTATGGACGGGCAAGACGGTTTCTTGGGATTTCAATTCGATGATAACTTTGTTCTCGATGATGAGGTCGGCGCGGAATCCTTCATCAAACTCCTCACCGTCATAGCTGACCGGGATCGGATATTGTCGTTTCACCTCGAGTCCACGTTTCGTGAGCGCACGTGTCATAACGGCTTCGTAGACGGACTCGAAAACCCCCGGCCCCAGTTTGACATGGATCTTATACGCCACATCCACAACAATGGCGGCAATCTCATTCTCAGTCAAACGCTTCCCTCACCGCTACGTCATGTTTTCTTTGCGCCTTTGCACCTTCGCGCCTTTGCGTGAGACTTACTTCTCTATTCCCAAGCCCCCAATTCCGAATAAAAAAACTCCCCACTTCCAACAGTATGGCCAGCCGTCGGAAGTGGGGAGGAACGAATGCGATCCTTAAATTACTTCATCCGATAATACAGCGACGTCAACACGCGGCCCACTTTGCTCGATAGAAACGTGTCCCGCACCGACCGGAACGCGCCGGCCGCAGGAGAGGCGCTTTCGACGCAGCGGCCCATCAAACAGATGCCGCCGTCGCTTCCGGACGCGGCACCCACCGCTTTCGCAACGCCACCCGGCGAGAAGCTCGTGATGGTGTTGGATACAAGCGTCACGGCGCCGCCGGCGTTCAGTTCGGTCTGCGTGTAGGCGGACGAATTTCCGATCTGAACGAACGCGTTGCTGCTGTTCAGGACCCACACCGCAAGCTGGCCCGGGGTAGTGTCGATGCCCGCATTCATCAACGACGCCAGCACGGCCGGCGTCAGCGTGAAGGACAGCCGGACGGCGAGGGTGTCGGAAAAGGCGTTGTCGTCATAGACGTTGCCGGCGGTGTCGCCCAGCCGGATTTTCACCCAAGTCTGGGCGCAAGCCGTGAACTGGGAGTCAGACAGGCCCGCGAACACGCTGGTGTCCGGCGTCGAGCTGCTGCCGCCCATTCCGCCCGACGGATTCGTGTCGGTCAGGCGGCGCATGTAGACCGCGACGCCGGCGCCGTTGCCCGTCGCCTTAAGCTGAACCGTGAGCGTGTCCCCGTGCGCGTTTCCGAGCGGGACCGCGACCACATACGACGGCGTGGTGAAATCGGTAAGCCCGGACGAGGACGTGGCGGGAGAGGTCGGAGAGGACGTCAACGCGATCTGGGCGAGCTGCGCCGGGCTGTCAATCGTACTGTTGAACGCAGGGACGATGGTGGAAACCAGCGGCGCCGACGCCGTGCCGGCGCCGGAGGAGGACGTGAACGTCTGGGACGTTGTGACCGACACGTTCTCCCCGCTCGCCACCGACGCGCCCTGTTGGCGCGCGAGGTTGATGAAAATCTGGTTATGCACCCGCTGCTCATACGCGATCCTGGGCGCGCCGTCGTTCGTGACGGCGATCACGACCGGCAACGAATCGCTCAAGGAGACGGATCCACTGGCACGGTCACGAGTGCCGGCTACCGTGTCGATCTCGACGTTTCCCGTCGTCGCATCAGCTTCCCGTTTAATGTAGTGAATCGTTCCCGCCCCTCGGGAACGATACGCGAGATGCTCCTTCACGGACTGCCCCGTCAGCTTGTGGATGCTCAACGAAATGGCCGACGGCAGAGTATCGAAGGAAAAATTGTCGGAAACTGCCGTGTTGCTCCCGGAAGATGTGAAGTACCCAAAGGCCGGGATGTAGATTCTGGACAGCTTGGTGGAAGAAGTCCGAAGCGCGTAATAGATTACGATCCGGTTGTTGAAGGTATCCCACTTCATGTCGAACGCCGCGATGGAATTGACCGTCACGGAGTCGGCCAGGACCGTTATCGTATCGGCCATGGAATCTGTGACGATCGTCCCATCCGGGCCGATTTGGAACGTGTCATAATACACACCGTACTTGCCCGTATCGTAGCCGACCCCGCCCAACCGCGCCGGGTACGGAGCGCGGCCGATCGACACAACGGCGATTTTATCCGTATCGATGGCCTCAATCAGAACCCTCGCCGGAATGGAACCCCGGCTTAGAGCCAGGGTGTCTTCCGCCTCCGTGTCGTTTCTCCGGATCAGAACCTTGGTGTCGGTGATCATTCCGGTATGGTTAAATCTCCACAGCAGGACACCAGAATCACGATTTCCAGTTGGCCGAAATGTAGTGTCTGAAATAGCGACCACATACACGGAATCGACGGTGCTCTTGCCAAACACCGTGACGTCCACTGAACCGAATTTGGAGTCCATGTTGATCAGACCGAACTGGATGGTGTCAACCGTAAAACGTGAGTTCGTGTGTGGACCTGTATCCGTATACAGGTACAAGGCACCCGTCAAACCGGCAGCAGCGACATAGATGGCACCCGACTGCTTGTTGACCGCCAGCGCCATCATGACAATATCCGTTTCCGGATTGTCGTCGACCGTCAGAACCGATTTGAAATTACCGGCGTTGTCATATTTGGTGATCAAAATCTCCGTGTCACCCGCTTCGCTGTGAAAATGCAGGAAATACATCTGTCCCGAACTGTCCACGGCCACATCCAGCATGGTCGTCACATTCGTATCTCCATTCAGGCCGCCGGCGGCGTTGAAAGTACTCGACGACGTATCCGTCGTGCCCCTCAACACCATCGTGTCCTCTGTAAATGTAGCGAAGGAAGGAACCGTGCAGGCAAGGACAAACATCAAAGCCAAACATCCCATCATCCCCATCGTTTGCTTGCGAATCATTGTAATAACCACCTCCCCTTGAAGTTTCGAAGCCTCCGACAGGTATTTGAACGATAAATCCATCCTGCCTGTGCGGAATGCAAATTACGGGAATCTATCGAACCGACGGGCGATTGTCAAGGGAAATCTGGCGGCGGATGCAAGGGGTCGGCAACGGTGGATCGACCCCCCCCTTTATCCCCCCTTGTAAAGGGGGGATAAAGAAAAAGACGACCTGAACACTTACCTCCTAACGAAGACTTAGAACGTGGTCCCGAAGGGCTTGGATTTGTTTTTCAGCGCTGCCGCCCAAAGCGTCGGGCAGGGCCGGGCGGCCCTCGGCGAAGAAGGCCGGCATGCGGGTGCCCGGCATCTGTTTTTGCGGGTCTGACAGCCAGTCGATCAGCCAGTCGGCGTTCAGGCGCTGTTTGGCCATCGCCAGGTCCGGCGCGAGATCGCCGGCCGCGCGGCCCGGCGGCGCCTGCGATCCGACGACGTGGCATTTCATGCACTGCAATTTGTCGAACAGGTCCCGGCCGGCGGCCGCAAGCTGGGCGTCGGGTTTGTGAAAATCCTTCGGGCGATAGACGTGTTTGACGTCGTCGAGGGCCTGAAAATAGTTGACGACGGCCGTCGCCTCCTCGTCTGAAAATCCGAACGTCGGCATTCGCACCTTGAGCCACGGGCGGATCGTCGTCGGATGCTTCAGGAACTCATACAGCCAGTACTCCTGGACCTTCCGGCCCTGCCCGAACAGGATGGGCGGCGCAAGACCGGGGTCCTCCTGATAGTACGCCCGGATGCCGCCCTCGTGGCCGTCCACCGTGTGACAGCCGTAACAGTTGTGGTCGCGGACCAGCCGCCGGCCTTTCTCGACGATCTCCTCCCGCGCCGACAGCCTCCGCCGGCGCTCCGGCCGGACCTGGTCCTTCGTCATCGAAAAGATGTGCGTGACGAGCTGATGGACCTGATCGGGCGTGAAATCAAAATTGGGCATCCGGAGCCTGTCCTGCCGGTCCTTCTGCTTGCCCTGGTCAAACGCGCGCGGGTCGGTGAGTTTCTGCGTGAACCATGTCATGCGGTCGTGCGCGAGATGCAGGCCGCCGAAATCCAGCTTGTCGAGGTCCTTGCTGCCCTCCTCCGAAAGCTCGGTGCCGATGGGGTTGGTTTTCTCGAAGCCCGCGATATCGTGGCATCCGAAACAGCCGTACTGGCCGATCAGTTTTTCTCCGGCTGCGATCCATTTGTCTTTCTCCGGCATTTCCTGCAATTTTTCGTCCATTCGGATCGACGTTTCCTTGGCCGACCAGAACTGCCGGAGAATCGCGTCGACGTCGTCGACCGAGCCCGCCGGAACCGGCGCCTCGTCGAACTCCGCATTCTTGAGGCTGAGCAAATACGCTGCGATGTCCCCCGCCTCCTCGTCCGTCAGCCGCAGACTCGGCATCTTGGTGTGCGGGAAATACCGCCGGGGATCGCGGAGCCACGTGAAGAGCCACGCGCGGTCCCAGATTTTGCTCCCGAGCGCGCCCAAGTCCGGCCCGAAATCATTGGCCGACCGGTTGGATGCCGTCATGCTGTGGCAGCCCAGACAGCCGACCGTTTCGAACAATTCCTTCCCTCGTTTCGCGTCGCCTGCGCCCGGCGGCGCGTCGAATTTCGTGTGAGGACGCGCGCGGTCGTACAGGAACGCCGTGATGGCTGCGATTTCGGCGTCGCTTCGCCGCACGTCCTCCGCGCTCGAAGTGTTCGACAGATCAAAGAACCGCGGCATCCGGGTGGTGGGACGGTACCGTTTCGGGTTCTTCAGCCATTTCTTGACCCAGTCGGCCGACACTTTCTCCTGGAGATGCGTGAGCGGCGGCCCGGGCTTTCGAAGCTCCGTGAACCCGGCCGTCTTGTGGCATCCGTAACAGCCGTAGTCCTCGAACAGCCGCCGGCCGGCATTCAGCGCGCGCGCCTCCGGAATTTCCACCACGCCCTGATGGCATTTCAGGCAGGACGCCTCCACCAGGTCGCCCGGATACATCATGTAGTCCCACAGGAAATCGGAAAGATGGTTGTGGTCGAGCGGCTTGTATCCGTATTTCTTCTTCCATGCCGCCTCCTGCGCGCCGTCTTTCGGCGTATGGCCGGCGTCCATGAAGCTGACGGCGTGCCCGACGCCGGCGTGGCAGGTCGAACAGCCGAATTTTTCCACCGGATGCTTTGATCCGGCGCCGGCGTACAAATCCAGGCGAGGATGCGCCCGGAACGGCTGCGCGCGGTACGGCGCATTGGGATTGTCGTCGTCGTATCCGAGCTTGACGACGTTGCCGTCGGCGTCCTTCACGCTCGGTTTCTCGATCCCCAGATGGCAGGTGTGACACCGGTCGACCTTCTCGACCATCAGGAAATTATAATCGTCGTGCAGATCGGGGAGGACCGTCTGGCGGATTCTGGACGTCGGCGCGACGAAATCGAGGATCGGGGCGTTCAGGAGAAACTTGAGAGGGTTGGGCGAAAGCTTGTCGATTTTGGCCGCGAGGATCCGGCCCTCCGACTGCGCCCGCTCCAGCGCCTTTTCAAGCTGCTCCTTGCGGTCCGTAAAAGATTTCACGCGTTCCTCGAGCGTCTTGACGAGGGTTTCCTGGCGCATGAAGGCCTCGCGGGCGTCGCGGTGCCTCTTCTCAATCGCTTCGAATTTCTTCAGCGCCCGTTCGTTCGGCCCGTGTCGGGTCGCCTCCTCGTACTGGTACCGGCCGGCGTCGAGGTCGGATTTGGCGAACGCCATGACCGTTCTCTTCCGGTACAGGTCCGCGTCGGCCTTGCGGTGCTCCGCGCGAGCCTTTTCGTATTCGACGCGGTTTTTCTTCAACGCCCCGGCCTCGGCGGCGATGTCCTGCTGAAGCTGTTGGATTTTCTCCCCGTCCAGCCGCGCCTTGGCCGCCTTCAGCTCCTCCTTCGCCAGGGCCCGTTCGAGCTTTTCGAAGTGCCGCTGATATCCCTTCCAGTCCCTGGCGTAATCGTCCCACGACATCCACGCGATGACGGCCACCATGGCGACCGCCGAGGCGAAGAACACCATGTGGACGGCCGGCATGTCCCGGAAATATTTGTCGGCAGGCGGTTTTTGGGCCATGGTCAGATGTTGAAAAAGAACTCGGTGACGGCGACGAAATATTTCAGGTTGAACATCCACCGGCAGATCATCTTCAGCGGGAGCATCATCATCATCAGGAAATGCATCATGAAGACGTTGTATCGGACAAAGCCCATCTCGGCGTAAAATTTCTTCAGCACCGTTTTCTGCAGGATCGGCGGGAGGGCAAAGAGGTAGAATCCGACAAGGAGCAGGCCCCATATCTCCCGCGGCAGCCAGTGGGCCGGCATGCCCGTGTGGAGGAGTTTCACGTAGATGATCTCGCTCAGGTTGATATTGACCAGCGGCTCGACTTTGTGGACGTCCCAGAATTCATAAGGCCCGAAAAAGTTCCAGTTGGGTCCCCGGAAAAACGTGCCGAGCATGATGAGCGTGACCCAAAGAAACAGGAATCCGAACAGATAAATCGTGATCGACATCCGGCGCTGTTTGAACGAGTAGTAGCCGCTGCCCCGCGGATTGGTGTCCATGTACGGAATAGAGATCAGCCCGGAGATGATCAGACTCGGGAAAACCACGCCGGCCAGCCACGGGTCGAAATACACCAGCATTTCCTGCAACCCCAGAAAGTACCACGGCGCCTTGGAGGGGTTCGGCGCCTTGAAAGGGCTCGCCGGCTGCTCCAGCGGCGCTTTCAGCTCGATCGACCACAGGGTCAGGATGACGCCGACAAGGATGGCGGACAAAAATTCGATGTAGACGAGGTCTGGCCAGACGAAAATGGTCTCGCTCGACTCCTTTTCGAGCGGCGGAAGGCCCCGTTCCATCCGCTCGTCGTTGATCGCGGCCTGCCGGAGGGCCAGCCAGACGCAGAATCCACACAGGAGGAGCATGATCGTGATCGGCACGTTGTCCGGCTTGGCGACGATGTGCTGGAAATTCGGGTCGAAGAGCGACACGACGTAAAACAGGATCGCGCCGATCAGGATACCGAGCGCCACCTTCGGGCGCGTGATGGTGCGGTAAAAATGCAGGACGAGGAAAAACGCGGCCGCCACCAGGGGCAAAAAGATCGTCGGCGCGGCGAGGGCGTTAATGCAGTGTTTGAGGGTCTCGATCACAGGGGTTTCTGGGAAAAGTCGTCCGTCGGCGAGGAGATGCCTCCGTCTTTTCGGACCCGCCAGAAATGCACGGCGATCAGGGTGGCCGCCGCCAGCGGGATGAAGACGCAGTGCAGAACGTAAAACCGGAGCAGCGTGGCTTCACCGACAAATGGGCCGCCCAAGAGCACAAACCGGGCGTCGTCGGTCGCATGGATCAGCGGAATGTCCTCCATGCCAAGCAGGCCGGGATTGAGGAGTTTTGATCCCGGACCTTCATGCCCGACAAAGGGCGTGGCGCGCGCCATGTTGGACCCAACCGTAATGGCCCAGATCGCGAGCTGGTCCCAGGGGAGAAGATATCCGGTGAAGGACAACAGGAGCGTGAGCGTGAGCAGAATCACGCCGACGCCCCAGTTGAACTCGCGGGGCGGCTTGTAGGAACCCGTCAAAAAGACGCGCAGCATGTGAAGCCAGACCGTGATGACCATGGCGTGCGCGCCCCAACGGTGAATTTCGCGCATGATGCCGAGCGGGACGTGTTCCCGGAGGGCGAGAATGTCGTTGTAGGCGTATTCGCCGACGGGCCGGTAGTAAAACATGAGGAGAACGCCGGTCAGAGTCTCGACCAGGAACAGGAAAAACGTGAGGCCGCCCATGCACCACGTGTAGGAGAGCTTGAGCGAATGCGCCGGGACCTTGGTCGGGTGCAGGTGCAAAAAGACGTTGGTCAGGACCACCAGGACACGGTTTCGGCGGGTGTCCGGGTATCCGTGCCGGATGACGGATTTCCAGACTTGGGAGTCGGTGACGTAATTCTTAATCTTGTCCCACATCAGGGTACACCTCAAATCAGAAATTCAGAAAATCAGAAGCCCCGCAACGGGGAGCTACGAAACGAGGCGTTCTTAAACTCTGAGGAACGCCTCTGGGTCTGTCCATTGCCCTAACTCATGCTGATACTTTCTCGACTTGTCCACCAAGATCTGCCCGTCGTCCGCGAGGACGATGCGGAACCGCTCAAGCGGCCGGGGCGCCGGGCCCTCGAAATTGATCCCCGAAACATAAAATCCTGATCCGTGGCACGGGCATTTGAATTTCTGTTCCGCCTCCAGCCAGTTGGGCTGGCAGCCGAGGTGGGTGCAGACCGTCGACACGGCGTAGAATCCCTCCTCGGTCCGCACGATCCAGAACCCGAATTTGTCCTTGAACCGCGTGTCCACCTGACCCACCTGGAATTCCTCCGGCAAGCCAACTTTGACGTCGGTGGGCGGAATGAACAGCACGTTCGGATAGAGGAATCGGACCGTCAGAATGTTCATCATGCCGACGCCGGCCGTAAACGCCGCCCATGCGCCGCCCAGCCACTTGAAAAACCCGCGCCGGGTCCGCGCCTCCGGCGCCCCAAGTGCGGCGGGTTTGGGTTCGACGTTTGGGGATTGTGGTTGTTCCGCCATTTAATTCGTCCCTCTTAAGCGCTCCAAGGCCTGTCGGGCAGTCGCCTGCACCGCGGCGTTGGGATCCGATTCAGCCAGCGTCTGGATTTTCCCGCCCAGGCCGGCATCCCGATACTGCAGGCTTGCGGCCAGTGCCGCCTTGATTATCTTTTCGACCTTCGTTTCGTCAAGTCCGCCGAATTCTTTCAGCTCGGCCGCCAGCACCGGCCGGTCCAGCATACCGGCCAGCACTGGAATGGCCGCCGGGTCGCGGAACTCGGCAAGTGAAATCGCCGCGTTCCATCGGACGTCCGCAACCGGATCGTTCAGGACCGGCCGAAGGCGCACCGGCCAGTCCGGCGGCAGGGTATAGGCGCTGACCCGGCCGGCGGGCAGCGGGCGATTCAGCACAGCGAAAAGATGCGCGGCGGTTTTCCGGACGCCCGGGTCCGGATCATTCAGCGACCGGGACACGGCGTCGATCGCCTCGACCGGTTTGATCTCTCCCAGCGCCAGCAGCGCGTATATTTTTTCCGTCGCGTCCGCGCCGTCGGCCAATGCGAGCAAGCGCGGAACGGCCTCCGAGTACCGGAGCCGGCCCAGGGTCAGAATCAGATAGTGCCGGATTTCGCCTGCGCCGGCCGAACTCTGGTCCAGCATCTCGAGGAGCTGCCGGCCGACCGCAGACTGTTCGTGTTCCGGGAGGCGGCCGAGATTGACCTGGTTGGCGAGCGCAAACGCGGCCTGCCAGGCGCGATGCGGGTTGCCGCTTCGCAGCTCGTTCAAATAGTCTTCCGTCGTCTTGCTCTCCAGCATCAGCAGCCGGAAACTGAGATACAGCCCGACACACAAGCCCACCACGAGAAGCGGGATGACAAACCACTGCACCAGAAGCTGGGGGCGGAACAGCGCCTCTGGCGCCCCAGGTGCCGGCGTCTCTGACGCCGGCCGGAATTTCGCCTCCGGACCAACCTCCGGGCCGGTCGAATCGCTCATACGCTCTACGGTATCTCTTCGATCAATATCTTCCAAGCAATTTCCCGTACGTCGCCATGCCCACGGTCCAGATCGCCAGAGCCGATGCAAGAAGCAGCCGGAGATGCGCGCCGAACGGATCGTGCGCCATCGCGCGGGCGGCGCCGACCACGGCCGTCGCCAGAACGGGCAGCGCGAGCGGAAGGACCAGGAGCGGCAACGAGACGGCGCGGGCGACGCCTTTCCAGGACGACGCGGCGGCGCCGAGGAGTGTGGTCAATCCCGCCAGGGACAGATTCACCAGCGCCGCGAGAAGCGCGACGGCCCACCAGGGCCCCCGGACTGGCAGGTTAAAGAACACAATCAGAAGCGGCGCCATGCAGGCTTCGACCAGCATCATGAAACCGAACGGCACAGCGGATTTCCCCGCAAAGAGCGCCGGCGAGCAGGCCGGGCTGAGCGCAAGGACAAACGGCGTTCCCGTTTTGGATTCCCGCGCCATCCGGCCGGTTTCCGCCAGAAGCACCGAAAAAAAGACAGCGATGAAACACGCCGCAAAGGCCGCCTCCGGGCGCGCCGCAACCACGCCTGGAAGGACCAGCGCCTGCGCCAGAAGCGCGAGGCAGGAAAACATTGCGGCGGAGACAACACCCGAAGGGTTCCGGCATTCGACTTTCAGTTCCGCCGCCGCCAGCGCCGATACGGGATTCATGATGCTCCGCGGACCATGCGGACCCGCCCCGATTCGATCTGGATGCAACGGGTCGGCAAGCCGGACAACGGTTCCGGATTCGGATCGTGCGTCGCAATGACCGCCAGACGGTCCGGGGACACAAAGGGATCAAGCATCTGACGGATGACGTGGACGGCCGTCCGGTCGAGATTCGAAAACGGCTCGTCCAGAAACAGAACCGGCGGGTCCGGCAACACCGCGCGCGCAAACGCCGCCAACTGTTGCTGCCCCCGGGACAAGGTAGACACCCGCCGACGGGACTCGGATTCCAGCCCGATCTTCCGGATCATCCCGATGGACCGGCCGGCCGGATCGGACAGACCGCACAGCCGCGCGGCCAGAACGAGATTTTCAAGCGGGGTGAGTTCCTCATACAGAAAACTCTGATGCGCCAGAAATCCGATCGACGGCACGCCAGCCGGCCCGCGCAGTCGCACGGCGCCGGACGTCGGCAGGAGCAGGCCCGCCATCGCCCAGAGCAGGGTGCTCTTTCCGGAACCGTTCGGACCGGCAAGAACCATGATGGCGCCGGACGGCAGATCCAGCGTCACGTGATCCAAGGCCCGTACCGGACCGAAATCGACGGTGAGGTCCGTGATGGATATCAATGAATCTCCCGGCCGGCGTCAGAGACGCCGGCACTTGGGGCGCCGGAGGCGCTGATCCGGAGCATATCCATCAGGAGTTTCTTTCTGCGCTTGTGATACTCCGGCCGCACATCGCTTCGATCAAAAGCGGCGTCGAGAGATTCGATTTCGTCCATCAGAAATTTCCGGAATCGCGCCTCCACCGACCGTGCGGTCCGGCGCAGCCGAAGATGTAGGAACACAACCAGCGCCAGAATAACGCCGGCCATCGTCGGCGCCAGAAACGCCTCGATGGTCCGGCTCGGGGCGATCTGAACCGGGGCGGCGCCGGGATCCGGTGTCGGGACGCCAGCCGACACGCGTCCGACGCCGGTGAACTCCAGATCGATCATCGTGCCCGCAGCCAGACTCTGACCGATGATCTTGTATCCGCCCTCGGCGCGTTCGACCGTCAGCGTCTTCGACGTCAGCCCGCCGACATCAGGCGCGAAGGAAACGAGGAGGCGGGTGGGCATGATCACCTTCTTCTCAAACCGGACGGCGTCGCCGGAAACCGGGAGGATATACGCGTACGAAAACGTGTTCTTGCCCGCATGAAGATGTCGTTTGATCCGCAATTCGCCCGGCTGGATGTCCACCTCCGATGCCTCAAGCGGCCGGACAGATTCGGCGCCCGGCATGACCGGCGGCACCGGCATCGGGCGGACCGAGAGGGCGGCCACCGGAACCGACAACCGGACCGTTCCGGCCGGATTTTCAGGAATCGCCGAGCCGGCGTTTTCGATCACCACGATTTCCTGTATCCCGCACACCACCCGGCCGCTCTCCCCGGCGAATTCAAAGAACAGGTGATTCTGCCGGATCGCCAGGCCCGGCTCGGCGCCGGCGGCGGGGACGGCGGATACATTCAACATTGAGAATGCAACAATGAACCAATGGCTGACTAACAAACTAACAGAATGACCCCACAACCGATTCATGCGCGTCCTTTCTTTAATTCCGCCGCCAACTCCGCGACGGCCTGACTGCGGATCGTCTCGAAATCCTCCCTGGAAATCTTTCCGGCGGCAAGATCCATTTCCATCTCGGCGATCGCTTCGGCCGCGCGGGCGGCCGGTGACGGCGGATCAGCGCCTCCGGCGCCCCAAGTGCCGGCGTCTCCGACGCCGGCCGGATCGCTCAAAAACGCCGAGAAGACATACAAGAGCGCGGCGGCGGACAGGAGCATCATGACCGCGCCTACGATCGCCATTTCTTCATCGCCTCCTCGGCCCGTTTTAAATCCGCATCCGTCACCTTGGGCGCGCCAACAGGCCGGCGCTTCCACCGCCGCGCGACCCCGACCGCCAGAACGGCGCCGCCGAGTACCGCCAGGGGCGGGAGCAGATACACGACGAGGCCGAATCCTTTCGCGGGCGGGGACGCCAGAACCGAGGGGCCGTACTTCTCGACGAACTTCTCCCGCACCGCCTCCCGGCTCAGGCCGCGGCTCCGCAGATCCATGAGTTCCTGGATGTATCCGGCCGCGTCCGAGCACTCGCACACCTCGAGCGCCTTGCCGCACCGGTCGGGGCACGGACACATGAACTCCGAGACCAAGTCAGAGGGCTGGGGAGTCGCAGCCGGGAAAAAGAGGGCCAGATGCAATAACACAAGCGACGCGCTCACTTCGGCCACAAACACACGACGGCGCCCATCAGCAAAATCCCGCCGCCCAGCCACACCCAGCTCACGAGCGGATTCACATACACATGGATCATCGCCGTCCCGTCGCCCGACCAGCCGGCGAGGACCACATAGAGGTCATAAAAAAATCGGGCCATCACGCCGGTCTCCGTGTGCGGCTGTTCCGTTTTCTCGTACAAGCGCTTCTCAGCCACAAGCTCGCCCATCGGACGGTTCTCGTTGAAAACGTTCAGGCGCAGCCGGACGGTCTTCGCGTTGGGCAGCACGCCGTCCGTGAGGTCCACCATCTCCAGCCGAAACCGCTCCACGCGCGCGGACTGGCCCGGCTGAAGCTCCAGTTGTTTTTCAACCTGATAGGCCGACGAGGCGACGATGCCGAGCGCCGTAACCGCAACGCCCACATGCACGATGTATCCGCCGTACCGCCGGCGGTTCTTGCCGATCAGCCGCCCCATCGCGGGGAAAAATGCCTCGCCGGTCGACCGGCGCCGCGCGGCGGTGTCCCGGTAGAATTCGAGAATGAGACACGACAGAACAAACACGATGCAGCCGATCCCCATCGCCGCCTTTGGATGCCGCACGCCCCCGGCCCACAGAATCCCCACCGACAGCGCGGCCCCGGCCGCCGGCGTGAGAAAATTCCTCGCCAAGTTCGATCCGGTCGCCTTCCGCCACGAGATGGCCGGGCCGACGCCGGTCAGCACGAGAAGAATGAGAAAGAGCGGAATGGTCACGCGGTTGAAAAACTGCGGGCCCACGCTGATCCGCGTGCCTTTCACCATTTCGTACATCGTCGGAAAACAGGTCCCGAACAGAATCGCGAACGCCAGGCCCAGCAGAATCACGTTGTTGAACAGAAACACCGCCTCCCGCGATAGAAACGACTCGATCCTCCGCTCCGATCTCAACGCCCCGTACCGCCACACGATCAGGCCGGTCGCGAAGGCCGCGCAGGAGCCCAGAAAGACCAGGAACATCCCGCCCAGCATCGGCTGGCGCGCGAAGGAGTGGACCGACGCGACAACGCCGCTGCGGGTCATGTAGGTGCCGAAGATCGTGAGGAGAAACGTGATCGTGATGAGGGACATATTCCAGATCTTGAGCATCCCGCGCCGTTCCTGAATCATGACCGAATGCAAAAACGCCGTCGCCGTCAGCCACGGAATGAACGAGGAGTTTTCGACCGGGTCCCAGCCCCAGTAGCCGCCCCAGCCAAGCTCGTCATAGGCCCAGCGCCCGCCCAGAAGAATTCCGACGCCGAGCACGGTCCAGGCAAAGATCGTCCACGACCGGCATTTCTTGATCCAGCCCTCGTCCAGCCGCCCCGTGAGAAGCGCCCCCATCGCGCAGGCGAACGGCACCGCCATCCCGACAAACCCGACGTACAGCATCGGCGGATGGATCGCCATCGCGGGATGCTGCAGGAGCGGGTTCAAGCCGTTCCCGTCCGCCGGCGGAGGGTCAAGCCGCACGTAAGGGTCGGAGGCGAAGTTGACGATCGCGAGAAAAAAGTGCTGGATCAGGAGCAGCACCGTCGCCGTCGCGTGAAAATGAATGTCCGACCGGTCGCGCCGGTGGACCCACAGGTAGGCCGCCGAAAAGGCCGCCAGGACAAACAGCCAGAACAGTTGCGAGCCTTCCTGGCCCGCCCAGAGCGCCGTCAGGCAGTAGCCCATCGGAAGATTCAACGACGAATAGTTGGCGACATAACGGATGGAAAAATCATGGAGAAAAAAAGCGCCGACCAGTGTCACCGTCGCCGCCAGAACCAATCCGCACGAGAGCATGAGGCTCCGGCGCTGAAATTCCAAAAACCGCCCGTCCTTCTTCCACAGCCCCCACACGCCGCCCAGCAACCCGAGCGTCGCGATGACGAGATCGAATCGCATGGCCCATTCGCCCAGATACGTGAATTTCATCGAGCGGGGCGATCAGGTTCCCGGCCGGACACCAGCCGGCGGGCTGACCTCATACTTCGACGGGCACTTCGCCTGCAAGAGTTCCGCGTGAAACACGGCCTTCGGCGCGTCGTACGTGCCCTCCGCCACCGCCTGCGCGCCTTCCCGGAAGGCGTCCGGGCGCACACCCGAATACTCGACCCGCACCGTGTCGCCACGCTCGTCAATCAACAAAAACGCGATCGACACGTCCCCGGGGCCCTCCGATTCGATCCCGCCCACCGCCACCTTTCCCGCCACCCGAACGGCGCGGGGGCCGGACGCGGGCAGGTCCGCGGCGTTCACGTACGGAAGCTCGGTGCCGCGGATGGAGGTCACCACCAGATACACGACGGCGGCGCCGGACAGCGCCACCCAGATCCACATTCGAGCCGATTGTGAAGATGATCCGTCCATACGCGCCGTATGGTATCTCAGGTCGTCAAGACTTGCGAGTCGCCTCAAAGTTTGTCAAAGTGATTCCCTCATGGCCAAGCGCGTCTTCATCGTCGACGACGAACAGCCCGTGCTGGACCTGGTCAAGGAAGTTCTGGCCGGCGCCGGTTATTCGGTGGAAGGATTCCTCGACGGTGAAAGCATGATCAAAGGGCTTTCCAAAGGGGCCCCCGATCTCATCCTCCTCGATGTCAGACTCCCCGGCATGGACGGTTACAAGGTCTGCCGGATGCTCAAGGCCAATCCGCACATGCAGGAACTCAAGGTCTGTTTCGTCAGCGCAAAGACCACGCCGGAGGACATCCGGAAGGGTCGCGAGTGCGGCGCGGACGAGTATCTCAGCAAACCATTCACCAATTCACAACTCATCGGCATCGTGCGTGACCTGATCGGCAAGTAAGACCATACAGACGGGGGTTGGGACGGGCTATATATATATGGAGAGGCACTCGGGTAAAAATATTTTTACCATAGCCCTGTTTTGGGCCTTTCTTTCCTCTTCCGTTTCCGTTTCCGCCGAGCCATGGCTTGCGAATCGTGTTTCGCAAAATTGCGCCGCATGCCATTCGCCATCGAGGCGAAATGTCCCGCTCATTCAGCGCCGCTGCACGCTCTCCTGCCAAGCCTGCCACGTCAATCCGAACGGAGGCGGCATGCGCACGATGTACGGGCTCTGGCAGGAGAAGCGCTGGCTTCGGTCGTTCATCTCGGAATTTCTTGGAAACGAAAAAACGCCGGCGCCCCTCAAGGATCAAGCTTACGCCGACCAGCCGGCGGGGGGTGGAACAAATGCGCCGCCCGAAGGCCATCCGCTGGTCACCATCGACGATCTCGATTATGACGAAAAAGACTACGACCGCTCGGACGGCCAGGAAAAAATCGTCGTGTCGAACCGGCGCGAGTTCATGGAGCGCCTGACGCGCGAAGATCCCTGGCGGAAGGAACGGCGGTGGGTGAACGTCGGAGGGGAAGCCCGGTATCAGTACGTCGATTACAAGGAGGGAACGCCGTACGCCGAAAAAAAATTGAGCTACGTTTCCTTTGCGGATGTCGGCGTTCGGGTGAAACCGTTTCGGCGATATCTGAACCTCGTGGTCGAAAACCGGTTTGTCGAAAAGGACCCGCCGAAGGCCCGCATCGCCGAGTTGTTCAATTCCGGACCGAACTCCGTCCTGAGGTCCGCCTACGTTCTCGTCGATCAGATGCCGTTCAACACGTTCGCGATGTACGGCGTCTATTTCCCGCTCTTCGGCCATTACACGCCGGACCGAAGCTCCCTGGCGCAGTCGCTGGCCGGGTTCACGCTGCGATCGGGATATCGCGCCTTTTCTGTGGGAACCGCGCCCAATGTTCCGTTCCTCAACCTGCATTTTTTCGGCCCCCAGAAAGGCGACGGGCGCGATCAGGCGCGGGGATTCGCATATAATCTGGGCGGACGGTTCGTCACCTTCGGCGCCTATTTCATGATTTCGGGATGGAAATCGAAAAGCGCCGTGACGCAACTGAAAAAGGACCTCTATTCCCTGACCGGCGGCATGTCTCACAAGCGTCTCACAGCCAATTTCGAACTCCTCAAAGTCCGGCGGCATCTCGCGGCCGGCAGCGCGCGATCACGCGTCTATACGCTGGAAACCAAGACACGCCTGTGGCGGCAAAATTACGCCGAGGTGAATTTCGCCAAGTCCAACGTCTCCGTCACGTCCGCGCCGGGGTCGGCGTACGAATTCGCCTATGGGTTCAAGAATTATCTCCTGCCGGGCGTCCAGCTCGAAACACTGATGAATACGCTGTCCAGCAGGACGGCGGGAGGCGCCCGATCAAAGGAAAGACGGTTCCAGACGCAACTGCATTTGTTTTACTGACCGGGGCGGTCCGGAAACCGGATCGTCGTCGAGGTCGTCACGGCGGTGGTCGTGGCCGTCCGCACTTCGTCCGCTTGCGCGGCCAGCTCAGCCCGCGTTGTCACGGCGACCGGCGCATCGACCGGTTCCGCCGTGATTTGGGTCGCTTCGCGCTCCTTGTCCGACAGTGCCGCCGGCGTCACATCCGCGACGGCGTCCCGCGCCAGGCCCTGAGCGGCGTCCACCACCGCGCCCGGATCGATCATATCGCGGACTTCGATCGACTGGCCGGCGCCGGCGGTATAGACGAAATCGAACGCCTGTTCGCTGAGGAGGCCCGCGTTTTCCGCGGGGGCCTCCCCGCCACCGGCCGCCGGCGCGATGCCGAGAACCGCCTGGACCGGCGCCGGGAGATTCTCCGGCTTGACCGCGCCCATAAACCCGTGGCCCTCCAGCATCCGCATTTCCGTCCCGGTCTGCGGGAAATGGCCGACCTCCTGTTTGCTTCCGCGAATCCCGCAGACGCCGGCCGGCGTCGTCACCGTGAATTTGTTCTGTTTCCCGCTCCTGGGATTCACCTCCGATATGATCTTGCCCACCTGAAGGAACATCTCCGTATAGAATTTCTCGCTGTCCTCCAGCGTCCGCCCGACCACGAACTGCGTCAGAGGCTCGATATCAATCGCGCTGTTGCGATACTCGAGCCGCGCCGTGCCCTGCATCCCGGTCGAAAGTTTGTCTCCAGGCATGACCTCCGCGCCCGACCGGGCCTTCCGCCATTCGGTCTCGCCGCGCTTCAGAATCTCGACGTTTCCGCGCACCTCTTTCAATACGCCGACCATCACGTCCGCCGCGAAGGACACGGGAATATGGACAAACAGAAACCCGGCCAGCACCACGCAACCGGCGGCCGTCAATCGAGGGCTCATTTCAACCGTCCACGCGCCCGTTGCGCCAGCTTGCTCACCATGCCCATCAGGTCCTTGCCGGACAGCCTGTCCTCCACGGCCGTTGTCTCCGGCAGAAGGCCCAGATGGATCGCCTGCCGCAGCGCGTACCGCTGGCTGGACGGAAACACCCACGACATGACGCCGCCCTTGAGTCCGGTCGCCTGAAGCAAGAGGTGGGCGGCGTTGCCGGCGGTCAGGGCGGAATTTCGTATGCCCTCGATATCACGCTTGAACTGAACGCCGCTCTCATCCAGATGGCGCATCTCGCTGCGCATGTCGGATTCGCCCGCGTAGCCCCGCATCCGCGCAAGGAGCCGGACGGCGTCCTCCACCGTCGCCGACTCCTTCCGCATGAGCGCCGCGTAATACGCCGATTCGGGTTCGGCCTGCGCCGGCCGCACCGGAAAGACGGCAAACGCAACGAGCAGAATCCCAAGGAGCGAACGACCGGCGGGTTTCATCACAGGTCCAGCGTCAGCTTCAGACGCAGGTAATTTTCCGTGCCGCGGTTCGGATAGGCCGCCGCCGGGTTGAACCGGCCGAACTTGAGCTGATACGAAATATCGACGGCGGCTTTCCACGCCATCGTCAGGTCAAACTCGGCGCCCAAGTCGCGGGACACGACGGTGCTGTAGGGATCGGACGTCGCCCCCGACGCCTGGTCCTTCCGGTAAATGTAATACGTCGGCTGGACGGAAAACTCCGACCAGGACTGCGACGCAGTCCAGCCGAACGGTTTGACGCTCATGCCGAGTTTGAGGACGTCGATGTTGGTGAGCTGCGGCGCGAGCGCATATCCGAGGCTGAGCCCGCCAAATCCGATAAAGCGCCGGTCATTTCCGGACGCGCTTCCTCCGAGCGTGGAGCTGCTGCTTCCGGTCGCGTCGCCGTCACCGGAGGCGGACGCATATTCGGCATATAAGCTGGGGGCGGTGGCAGTGCGGAAAAAGTACCGGACACCCGCGTCGAGCGCGCTCGCCGCAATGCTGACCTTCGATGCCCCGCCGTTCGGATAGGTCCTCCCGGACTCCTGAATCGACAGAACCCAGTAGCTGAGGTTGCCGAAGACCCGGCCGTCCAGTCCAAGACCGTAGTAGAACGAATCAAGCTGATGACGCTGGCCGGACGCGTCCGGGGCTTCGTCGTTCCGGTCGACGTTGCCCACGGCGAAGACGCCGGCCTTGTGGTTGGACAAAAACCGGAATTTCCACTCGGCGCCATAAAACCACCGCTTCGTCCGGCCGGCCCCGGCCGACAGGATGTCGACGTTGTCGTCCCCGGGATTTTGCCGGACGAAAAACGCCTGGAGTTCGTTCACCCTCGATTTCGACTCGACCTGCAGGCCGTCCGACACGAGACCGAACGATATCCCGCGTTCAACCGAAACGTACTGCCGGCCCGCCGTGAGGGTGTGCCGCCAGCCCCCGGCCTGGAACAGGCGCTGAAGATACAGCATGTCAAAGGTCGGCGCAACGAGGTCCGAGCCGCGGATCGCCGGCGCCGTCCGCGCGTTTCGGGCGTACGTGGACTTGACACGCGCGTATACCTTCGTTTTCCCGCTCCGGCTGGTCAGATGGAAGAACATCCGGACATCCTGGTCCCATGTGTGATCGAGCGCATCCTGCATCGACCCATCCCGATCGTTGTTGCCGCCCGACGTGTACGACGGCGAATAGACCCCGCCGAATTTCATCCGCCAGCCGGACGCCCGGCTCAGCCCGCGGGACACCCACGAAGATTTCCCGGAGAAATCCTCCGTGCGGCGAAGCGCCTCCAGCGTCTCCTGCCGCTCCCGCCGCAGGTCCTCCGCGGACATCTGGGCGACGGCCGGAGAAACAAGCAAGATGAGCAAACAAAGGCAGACGCCAACCACAGATTTCATCGCACGATCCCCACCTTGTCGACGAGCCGCGCGCCGCTGGATTCGATGACATACACGTAGACGCCCGACCCGATACGCTGACCCGCGCGATTGGTCCCGTCCCACGGGATGGGCGAGCCCGTTCCGGTCAGTTCCCGGATCAGCCGGCCGCCGAGATCGAAGATTTTGATCCGAACGGACGCAGTCAGGATGTTGTGCTTGAAATAAATCACGTGGTTCGCGTCCGGGCCCGGGTTCGGATACGCGTACGTCTGCGCCGGATCGAGCGCAGGGGCAAGATAGGGAGACACCGATGCGGGCAGTCCAACCGCCAGGGTCATTTTGGATTGCGAAACCACAGATGACGCTTCGCGCAGATTCACCGGACCGGCCGGAGCGCCGATGAGATACGCGTCATAGCGCGGAGGAATGCTCGATACACCCTCCCATGTGACCGTCACCGGCGAATCGAGATTCGTGGTGACCACGATCGTCCACGTCTTGATGGACGTGATCGGCGCCGCAAAACTGGCCGCTCGGCGGGCGCCATCTCCACTCGCGTCGTCGATGATTCCCAGGCTTAGCGACGGCCCGGCCGCGGGGGGCGGATCAAAAATCGAGGACCGCAACGACTCGTCGCCTGTCGATTTCACGCCCACGTAGTTCTGCGCGTCGCTGTACGGCCCGGCCGAGGCAGACAGCCGAACCGCCCAGATGCCCGGCGGGTACACAGGCGCCTGCGACATGATCTGCGTCGATGTCTCGGCCGGAACGGCCGGGTTCGGATATACCGTCATCGTGCAGGACTGTTTCGCGTAAATGAAAAAGCCAATCGCGGGTTTGAGTTGAACGGCCGAGATCGCCGGCGTGGCGCGGTCCGGACCCCACGCATATCCGCCGCCCGTGTACCAGTAGACCGCGTTCTGAATCAGGCCGGCCGAGTCGGCCTGCGCCGGCGTGTACTTTGTCCCGCCGCTGTCGAAGCGGACATCCGAATCCCAGCTCACGTAAAAATACTGGCCTGACCCGATCTGGTGCCAGCCGGCTTTCAAGAAAACCGACACGGTGTCGAATCCGGCCGTGCCCTGAAATCCCAGCGCGCCGCCGGACGCGTCGTATATCCAGTAGCTGCGCCCGCGAACGACGGAAGACGGTGTCACGTAGTCGTTCAGGCCGGCGCTCGCGCCGGCGTCCTGGTTCCATTCAACCACCGTTGATTTCGGCAGATCGTCTTGAATGAGAGCGGCAACGCCGCTCGCGGAGAGGCTTTTGTCCGGCGCGATCATCTTGAACGTCGACGGCGAAATATCCAGGCCGTCGACGTAGGAGACGAATACCGCCGCCAGCTTCGAATTGCTCGCCGACGCGGCCTTCACGTGGTACGGGCCCCGGACCGTTCCCAGCGTCAGCGTGTCGCAGGCCTGACCGCTGTCGTCGGAGACAACCGTCCCGCGCGCCAGAGCCGCGCCGCCGGCGGAAGGATAAAGAACGGAAAAGGTAACCGTTTCGCCCTTGACGGCGTTTCCCGTGTCATCCGTCAGCGTCACGGAGAAGCATTTGGACAGCGCGGTACTCCGGTCTCCGATCTGGTGGTTGTTGGACAGCGCCATTTTCGACACGGGCCCGGCGGCGGGGGCGCTGGTGTCAACGCGGAATTTCCGGCTTGTGGAATTGGCGCCGAGGTTGCCGAGATCGTCGATGGCGCGGGCGCGCCAATAGTACGTATCGTTGTACAGGCCGGTGATCGTGTCTTCCGTCTGCGCGCCGTCCATCGTGTCCGCAAATACGATCGTGTCGAACGCCGAGGACTTCGATAACTCAATCACGTATGAATCTATCCCCACGCTGTCGCTTAAAGCTTCAAGTTTAAAGCTTATAGCTGTATTCGACGTCTCGTGGCCGTCCGCCGGAGACACCAGCGATACCTGACCCGCCGTCGTGTCGATCACGAATCCGGCGGACGCCGTATCAGTGTTGCCCGTCCGGTCCCGGCCAACCACCCGCCAATAATAGCTGTCGTTTGCGGCGAGCGTCCGCACGACCGCCGTGGCCGACGTGTCCGTGACGCTGTCGCTGATGGAGGAAAACGCGCTCGAGCGGGACAGGTGCAGCGTGTAGGTCTCCGCGTCCGGGGACGACCACTCGAACCGGACGGACACCGCCGTGGTCTCATGGCCGGCCGCGGGATTCGCGAGCGTCACTTTCACTCCGGAATCGATCACGAACGACAGGGAATCAGAATGCGCGCCCGCGTTGCCAAGATCGTCGATCGCGCGGACGCGCCAGTAATAGATCGAATCGGCCAGCGCGTCCGTCGTTGCGCTCGTCTGCGATCCGTCGACGGTGGCCGCGTACGAGATCGACGCGAACAGCGGGCTTCCCGAAACTTCGACTGCATACGAATCTATGCCGGTGCTGTCCGAGACCGCCGACCAGGAGAGCGCCGGCGTCGTGTCCGCTGTTCGGACGCCGCTGGAGGGAGACGAGAGCACGACCGCAGCGACCGCCGTGTCGACGACAAATCCACGCGCCGTGGAGTTTGCGCCGACGTTGCCCAGATCGTCGATCGCGCGGGCGCGCCAGAAGTATGTGTCGTTATATAGCCCCGTGAGCGTATCGCCGGTCAACGCTCCGTCGATAGTGTCGGTCCACAGAATCGCCGTGAATGCGGATACTTTCGACACTTCAAACACGTATGAATCGATGCCCACGCTGTCGCTGAGGGACGACACGGAAACCAGCACGGACGTGTTCGTCGTCTCGTGTCCATCCGCCGGGGCCAGCGCGCCGACCTGACCGACGGCCGTGTCCACCAGAAATCCACGCGCCGTGGAGTTGGCGCCGGCGTTGCCCAGATCGTCGATCGCGCGCACGCGCCAAAAATGAGTGTCGTTGTACAGGCCGGTGATTGTGTCGGACGCGACCGCGCCGTCGGTCGTGTCGGTGAACACGAGGACCGCGAAGCCGCCTGTTTTGGCGGCCTCGACCACGTACGAATCGATGCCAACGCTGTCGCCGACCGCCGACCAGCTCACCGCCACCGACGTGTTCGTCGTCTCGTGCGCGTCCGCAGGCGCCGACGCCGATACCTGCGCAACACCGGTGTCCAGTAAAAACCCGCGGGCCGAAGAACTGGCGCCTGCGTTTCCGAGTTCGTCGACCGCACGGACGCGCCAAAAATACGTGTCGTTGTACAGTCCCGTGATCGTATCGGTCGTATTCGTCCCGTCCGTCGTATCCACAAACACCGTCGTCGTGAACGCAGCGCTTTTGGAGGCCTCCACCACATAGCTGTCGATCCCCACGCTGTCGGTCACGGCCGACCAGAAAACGGCCGGCGCTGAGGCGGAGGTTTCGTATCCATCCGCCGGGGCTGACAGCGCGACCTGTGCGGCGAGGGTGTCCATGACAAATCCGCGCGCTGGGGTCGTATCCATCTCGCCTTTCGAATTCCTCCCGATCACCCGCCAGAAGAATGAGTCCTGCTGCGTGAACGCGCGGTAAAGGGTGGAGGTCGTCGTGTCTGTCACACTGTCCGAAATCGCTGTGAACCCCGCCGACTTGGACAACTGCCACGCATACGTCTCCGCGTTCACGCCATCCCACCGGAACCAGAACGCCGCCGCGTTTGTCTCGTGGCCGTCCGGCGGCGCCGCGAGCGACACGGTGATCACGAGCGTGTCAATCCGCAGGACATTGCTGTCCTCGTGCGGTCCGACGTTCGCCAGATCGTCGATGGCCCGGACGCGCCAGTAGTACGTGTCGCTCTTGATCCACGCCGTCGCGCCGACCGTCACGCTCGACTGCGACCCGTCCACCGTGTCGGCATACGCGACCGTCGCGAACGCGGGGGACGCGGAGGCTTCGATGGCGTACGAATCGATCCCCACGCTGTCGGCGATCTGCGTCCAAGAAAACGTGGGCGTCGTGTCCGCCGTCACCGAACCGTCGGCGGGCGTCGCGAGTTGGACGGTATCGACCCGCGTGTCCGTCACAAAACCGCGCGTCGTCGAATTTGTACCGACATTTCCGAGATCGTCGATCGCGCGCACGCGCCAATAATAGGTGTCGTTGTACACTCCCGTGATCGTATCCGCTGTGATCGCGCCGTCGATCGTGTCGGCGAACACGAGGGACACAAAAGCGCTTGTTTTGGCGGCCTCGATCGCGTACGAATCGACGCCGACGCTGTCGCCGGCCGCCGACCAGATCACCGCCAATGGCGCGTTCGTCGTCTCATGGCCGTCCGCCGGCGCGGACGCCGACACCTGCGCCGCCGCCGTGTCCACCACAAACCCGCGCGCCGACGAATTGGCCCCGACGTTTCCAAGATCGTCCACCGCGCGGACGTGCCAGACGTACGTGTCGTTGTACAACCCCGTGACCGTATCCATCGTGATCGCGCCGTCGATCGTGTCCGCGAACACGAGAGACGCGAAGGCGCTTGTCTTGGCGGCCTCGAGCGCGTATGAATCGATCCCCACGCTGTCGCCAACCGCCGACCAGCTCACCCCCACCGACGTGTTCGTCGTCTCATGCGCGTCCGCCGGCGCGGACGCCGACACCTGCGCCGACGCCGTGTCCACCACGAAACCACGCGTGTCCGAATAGGCGCCGGCATTGCCGGCCAGATCGATGGCCCGGACGCGCCAGTAGTGCGTGTCGTTGTACAACCCCGTGATCGTGTCCGCCGTGATCGCGCCGTCGATCGTGTCGGAAAAAAACAGAGACCCGAACGCCACCGTCTTCGAGACTTCGACCACATAACTGTCGATGCCGGCGCTGTCGACCAGCGCGGAGAATTGGACCACGATCGAGGTCTGCGTCGTTTCGTGGCCGGACGCCGGCGCCGAAAGGCTCACCTGCCCTGCCGTCGTATCCACCAGGCCGGCGACCGTATCTGAAAAAAACGACTGATTGACGAACGCCGCGGCGTCGATCGACGTCAGCCGGTAATAATAAACGTTCCCCCCGGTCACCGTCGTGTCCGCCCAGGACGTTTCCGTGGACGACGCGATCCGGACCAGATTGAGCGGATTGGCCCAGTGGTTCGTGTCCGGCGTGTTTGCCAGCCGGTAGATCCGCGCGCCCGCGTAGCCCACCGACCCGCCATTCGTCTCCTCGTTCACGGTCGGGATCGTCCACGTCAGTTTGATCTGCCCAGCCGTGCCGGTGTCGATCCCGATCGATGCCGGCCGCAGGGGCGCCGTCGTGTCGCCGCCGGCGCTTGGGTCGACGACGCCCAGTCGATACGGCCGGAAAATAATCGACTTCGCCGACGCGGTGTCGTACATCATCCGGTCGATCCTCGCCTCATCCGTCGTATCCCACCAGTTGCGCGAAAAATCAAAGGCGGCGCCGGAGCTGTTGAAAACGCCGCTGTCCGGGTTGGCCGACGAGACATAAATATTGTTCTTGTTGATCGTGTCGGAAGTGGAGCCTCCTGACACGTAAATCTGGTATCCGATGTTGGACAGCGTATTCTGGATCACGCCAATATTCGAACTCGCCGAGAGGACAATTCCATGTTGATTCAAATCCGCTCTGCACGCGGATATCGTGTTGGTGTCCGAACCGCCCGCGAGATGAATGCCGGCGTATCCGTTGGCGCCGGCGCTGTCGGCCGTCAAGGCCGACCCGTCGACATTTTGAAAATAGATTCCATAATAGGCGCCGGTGACGCCGATATTTTTGACGGTGAGATTCGCCTGCGTGTCGGCATAGATGCCGTAAAGACCCGGCGTCGAATTGTCCCCTGGCGGATCGATCACCGTCGCGTTGGAGTCCTTCCCGATGATCGTGAGGTTGTCGGTGTCGATCTTGAACGCGGCGGTTTCCGTGGACGAAACGAGCACATAGGTGTCGGCATACAGCCCGGCGTCGATGTAAATCGTGTCGCCCGACTTGGCGAAGATCAGAGCCTTCGCGGCCGACCGCAGCGGGTTTTCGGGCGAGCCGAGACCGTACGACGTGTCGCTGCCGCCCACATACGTGAAGGAGTCGGTCGACGACACGTAGGTGTCGTTCACGTACCATTGGGGGCCCACGTACGTGACGGTGATGACGACCGCATCGGCGGAGCTGTTGACCGTGCCGTCGTTCACCGTCAGCGAGAACGTGTAGGTGTCCGCCACCGACGGCGTGAATGTCGGTTGGCCGGCCGTCGTGCTCGACAGCGACACGGTCGTGCCGCCCGTCTGGCTCCAACTGTATGTCAGCGGATTGGCGTCGGCGTCGGACGAGCCGGTGCCGTCCAGCGTCACGACCTGTCCCGGCTTCTTGTACTGATCCGACCCGGCGTTCGCGACCGGCGTCGTGTTCGGCTTGCTCGACGAGTTTCCAGGAAACGTCCCGGCGTTGATCTCGGTCAGGTTGCTGAATGCGTCTCCGTCCGCGTCCGAGCTGTTGATGCTGGTGAATGTGCGGTCGCTCGCCTCCCACTGGCTGCCGTACGAGTTTCGAGGGCCGCCGCCGCCCGCGTTGACATGACAGACATTGCACTGACTGCTGTTCGCCAGCGACGAGCTCGGGTACGTCGACGAAAAATTCGTGTAGTACGAGGATTGGCTGTATGCGGGTTCCGGCCGGCCGCCCCACCCCATGGAGAGACCGGCGCCGGCCAGAACCGCCCCTGTCCATACCGTCCACCGGTTCATGACCCTTTCATTATAGCACAGCGCTCCTTGACAGTCAGAAACCCTTTGCGTAGTCTGCGCCGCATGCTCGATTTTCGCACGCTGACCAAAGGAGGAATGCTGTTGATCTGTCTAACCCGCCTTGGACCGTCGCCCGTCACAGCCGCAGCGCCGGCGCCATCCGCCCCGGCCGCGCGCGCGGAATCTTTCACGCTCAAGAACGGCCTCAAAGTCATCGTCCGGCCCAAGACCGGCGCGCCCGTCGCCACGATGCAGGTGTGGTACCGGGTCGGGAGCTGGAACGAGCGCGTCGGGATCCGCGGCATCGCGCATCTCTTCGAGCACATGATGTTCCGCGGGAGCGAAAAGTACGGTCCGGAAGAACACAGCCGGCTGATTCAGAAAATCGGCGGGTACGACAACGCCTTCACGGCCGAGGACATGACCGTCTACCACCAGACCCTGCCCGCGCCGCATTTGGAACTTGCGTTTCGCCTGGAGGCGGACCGGATGCAGACGCTGGTCCTGGACTCGCAGGTGCTGAACACGGAACGGGAGGTGGTCAAGGAGGAGTTCCGCCAGTCGCTCAACAATCCGTTCAGCAAGGCCTATCTGGAATTCCGCAAACGCCTCTTTCCCGGCCACCCCTACGCCTGGACGCCGCTGGGCGACATGGAGGACCTCGACAAGATCACGGTGCAGGACTGCCTCGATTTTTACAGGAGGCACTACGCGCCCGACAACGCCGTCCTGATCGTGGCCGGAGACGTGTCCGTCGCCGATGTCCGGCGCCTCGCCGAAACCCATTTTGGGCCGCTCCGCCCGGCCGGCCGGGGCGCCAATCCGGCGCCGATCGAAATGTCCAAACTCCAAAAACCGGCCGACCGGCGGATCGCGCTGAAACTTGATCTTGAACTGCCCGTCGTCACCCTCGCCTACCATATCCCGCCCGCGGCCCATGAGGACATCCCCGCGCTCGAGGTCCTCACGGCGATCCTGTCCGGGGGCGAGAGTTCCCGGCTGTACCGGAAACTGGTGCGCGAAAGCAAGCTGGCCGTGCACGCGATGGGGTACACGCTTTTGCAGCGCGATCCCGGACTCTATGGCGTCGGCGCCGCTTTCCTGCCCAACCGCCGCACCTCGCAGGTCGAGTCGAAACTTCGCGACGAGATCGCCCGCGTCATCCGGGACGGCGTGACGGAGCGCGAACTTCAGAAGGCGGTCAACCAGACGCTGGCGGACATGGTCTTCGAAGCCTATTCCGCTGACCACCTGGCGCACGGATACGGCGAAACAGAACTTCTGGAGGGGGACTTTCGGCGGTGGGAAACCGTGCTGGACCGTTACCGCGCGCTGAAACCAAAAGACGTCCAGGCCGCGGCGGCCCGGTATCTGTCCCCCGACCGCGAAATCGTCCTGATTGCGGAGCCGGAGAAAACCAACTGGCTGTATTATGTCCTCGGCTTCTTCAAATCCATCGCCGACTGGTTCGTGGAAGCATGGGACCGGCTCGCCGGATGGTTCAAATCGTAACCGTGCGATGGCCCGCGCGTTCCTCACAGCCGTATTCATCCTTGGCTGCGTGATCGTGATGCCGGTGAGCGCGAGCATGACGCAAAAAACGATGCCAAACGGCATGCGAATCCTCGCGGTCGAAGACCACGCCCAGCCGGCCGTGATTCTGCGGGTGCTGCTGCCGCGCGGGGAGAACGACGATCCGGCCGGGCTGGCCGGGGTCTCCGACCTGGCCGCCGAACTCGCCCTGAAGGGCGCGGGAGACCGCGACGCCGACGCGCTGGCGGAACTCGTGGATGAACACGGGATGGAACTCGTCGGGGAAAGTTACGCCGAATACACCATTCTCGGATGCAATGCCCTGTCCGCCCATTTCGATACGGCGATCTCCATCCTTCGGGACGTCGTTCGGGCGCCCCTCCTCCACAAAAAAGAATTCGACCTTCTCAAAGACCAGGCGGTCGCCGGCATCAAGGCCCAGCGTTCGAGTCCCTCGTATCTCGCGGCCATCAGCCTTCCGCCGGCCGTGTTCGGACTTGACCTGCCGCAAGGGCGGGTCAAGACGGAAAAGAGCGTGCAGGCGATTCAGGTCGAGGACATCCGGAAATTCCATCAGCAGTGTGTCCAGGGCGCCGGCGCGATCGCGCTCTGCATCGGCGACATCGACGCGCCGGCCGCGGCCGAACAGTTGGAACACGCATTTCGGGATATCCCGCCCGGAACGCCCCCGACCCTGCCGGCCGATATCCCGAAGAATCGGGCGCCCGGACAGGTCATCGAAGTGGAGAAGGAGGGCCTGAGCCAGACGACGGTCTTGATCGGAAAACCCGGGCTGGGACGGCTGTCGGCACAGTATTATTCAACCATGGTCGCCAATTACGTTCTGGGCGCCGGCGGTTTTGTCTCCCGCCTCATGGCGGCCGTCCGCGCGAAGGAGGGGAAGACCTACGGCATCCGCAGCGCGATCGCCTCCTCCGCCACGCCCGATCTCTTCGATATCAAATTCTCGACCCGCAACGAAGAACTCATTCCCAGCCTCAAATTGACGATGGAGGTGATGAAGGCATATGCGAATGAGGGACCGACCGACACCGAAGTCGCCGAGGCAAAGGAATTTTACAAAGGATATTTTTTCCTTCAAACGGAGACCCCCGGCCAGCGGGCGGCCAAAATGCTTGTCTTTCTGTTTTATGGACTCGGCCTCGAGGAAATGGACAAGTATCCGGGGAAAATCGATGCCGTCACCCGCGCATCGGCACACGCCGCCGCCCGGGAATTTCTCACCGCCGACGGACTGACGTATTGTCTGGTCGGACCC
Source organism: Candidatus Lindowbacteria bacterium RIFCSPLOWO2_12_FULL_62_27 (assembly GCA_001784175.1). GTDB lineage: Bacteria > Lindowbacteria > 2-12-FULL-62-27 > 2-12-FULL-62-27 > 2-12-FULL-62-27 > 2-12-FULL-62-27. The sequence continues at coordinate 46,201 of MFPR01000020.1, read as the reverse complement.
AAACCCGCGATCCGGGAGGCGGGTGAGTATTTGAGACAGAAGCCTTGACCAGAGCCCTGGCCGCACTTGTGCTCGCGGCGTTTGTTTTTCCGGCCGCCTCGCCGGCCGGCGCCCAAACCCTGTTCCGAAGCTGGCATCTGACGATGTCGGACATTCAGGCCCGCAGTGGTGTGGCGATGCTCAAGGGCGAACGGCAGCACGACGCGCAGGGGACGGTCCGGGTCCGCGGCGTCATCGGAGCGCGCCGAGGATCGGAATCGAACCCTGAGGAACTCTTCTTTGACGTCGGCTTTACCACCACGCTTCTCCGCAACACCGAATACGATCCTGATTTTGCCCGGATCGCCGCCGCCGCCGGATACCGCCATCGCCGCAGGGACTACACCGTCGAGTTGTTTGGAGAACATTTCCGCCGCATGAACACCGACCGCGTGGGCCGGCGAAACGCCAATTTCTTCGGCGCCGCCTTCGCCGACCCCGAATTCAAAACGCTCCGGTTCGGCGCCGCCCGGCGGCTCCACGGCCGGATCGCAGCGGGGGCGATCGTCAACGAGAACGGATTCAGCGGCGAGGGGCGATATATCGCGTCCCTGCGGTACGATTTCGAGGAACTCACGGGCCGGCAGGGGAGGATGGCATTGCCGAAAGGCCAGGTGTTCATCGAGGCGGACGCCGACGCGATCGACGCGCCGGGAGGTCTCATGGCGGACGTGGAGGCGGGCGTGCGGTTCCTGTTTTACCCGGAAGCCGACAATTCCATCTCCGTCGCCGCGAAATTCTACGATTCGAAAAATCCGTTCGGCCACGGCGACGACGGCGTCCGGATTGAAGTCGATCTGGAAGGCGGACACGCGGGAGAGCTGTTCAAATCCTTCCTCGGCAACACCGCCGGCGAGGTGGTGATGGGCGCGCGCGGCGAGGACATCGCATCCGAGCTGGCCGCGGACTTCGACCTCGTGCGGCTGAACGGGCGCGGCAAGGACTGGGTGATCGTTCTGGACACGCTCCAGCGCGCGACGTGGGGACGGATCAACAAGATCGAGTACAACCTGCAGGGCGGCGCGGAAACCCGGATCGATCCGGACGCGCCCTTCGTCGGCCGACACCTGCCGGAGTGGATCATGGGACTGTATCTGGATCATCGATCCACCCATGGACTCGACCGGGCGCTTCCCGAAAAAAACTACAACCTGGTGCGGCTCGCCTTCAAAACTCAAGGCTGGGATCCCGGCAGGGAAAACGAAACGCGCGGGCGCGTCGCCGCACACTTTTCGATCGGGCGGTACGCCGAAAACTCCTTTAAAAAATCCCGGGACGTGGACGGGCGCGCCGGCATCCGCATCGACGCGGCCGGCCGGCCGTGGGGAACCTGGACGCTGGCGCCCTACCTGAAAACCACCGTGCGAAATGCCACGGACGCCGGCCGAAGGGCCGAAGTGACCGCGGAGGCCGGCGTCCGGTTCAACCAGAACGCGCTGTTCGCCCGCTGGACACAGGACGCCTATTTCGGCGAAGGCGGGTTGGGCGGGGTCGCGCTTCGATTTTAAAGAACCGGCAAGTCTGGGCCTGGGCGCTCTACGATTTCGCCAACAGCCCCTTCGCCACGTCCGTCATGGCCGTGATCTTCAACGTCTACTTCGCCACGGTCGTCGCCCGGGACGCGCCGATCCGGGGCCTGACGCTCTGGACGTTTCTCATTTCCGGATCCACCCTCCTCTCCGGCATCCTCTCGCCGTATTTGGGCGCGCTGGCCGACATCCGGAAAACCAGAAAGCGCTGGCTGGCGGGCTGCGCAGGCGCGGGCGCGGTTTCGACCGCCGCGCTTTTCTTCTCCGGGCCGCAAACGCTGGTTCTGACATCCGCGTTCTTCGTGATCGCCAGCGTGTGCTTCACGGTCTCGCTCACGTTCTATCATTCGTTCCTGAACGATCTTTCCACCGACCGCACGATCGGGTCCGTGTCCGGCTTCGGCTGGGCGATCGGATATGTGGGCGGCGGGCTGTGCCTCGCGCTGAACCTCGCGATGATCCAGAAGCCGGTCTGGTTCGGCCTGCCGGAGGGCGACAGCGCCGTGCGCGCCACGTTCCTCGTCGTCGGCCTCTGGTGGCTGGTCTTCACGCTTCCCTTTATTTTTTGGATCAAGGAACAACGCGATGCGGCGGGACCGCCGCGCGCCGGCCGGGAGGCTCTGCGGCGCGTGATGGACAGCATCCGGGCGGCCCGGAAGTACAACAAGAACATCTTCGTTTTTCTCGCCGCCTATTTCCTGTACAACGACGTCATTGAAACGGTGATCGTCGTCGCCGGCATCTTCGCCGCCGCGGAACTCGGCATGCCGGAAAGCGAACGCATCGCCTGTTTCCTGATGATCCAGTTCGTCGCCTTCTTCGGCGCCGTCGCATTCGGGCGCCTCGCCGACCGATGGACCCAGCGAAAGGCGCTATTGGCAAGTCTGGCGCTTTGGGCCGGGATTCTTCTCTGGACGACGACCATGACCACCCGGGCGGAATTCTGGATCGCGGGATTTCTCATCTCGATCGTCCTCGGCGGCAGCCAGGCCGTCTCGCGCAGCTTGTTCGGCAGGCTCGTGCCGGCGGGACAGGAGGCGCAGTTTTTCGGATTCTGGGGACTCTCCGGTAAAATCTCGGCCGCCACCGGGCCGCTCATCTTTGGGATCGTTCACGAATGGACCGGGCAAATCCGCCGGGCCATCCTTTCCCTGCTGGTCCTGCTCATCGCGGGAATGGCGCTGCTCGCTTTTGTGAAAGAATCGAGGGAATATGATAGAAATGCCGCATGCTGACGACGGCCAATCTGATCACGGTTTTTCGCATTGCGCTCGTGCCGGCGTTTTCGGCGGCGTTCCTCTACATGGCCGAAAATCCCATTCTTCGCTGGGTCGTGTTCTGTCTCTTCACCCTCGCGGCCGTCCTGGACGCGGTCGACGGATTCGTGGCGCGGGCCTTCCGGCAAAAAAGCGCGGTCGGCGCGTTTCTCGATCCTCTGGCCGACAAACTTCTGGTGACGATGGTCTACCTCCTGGGCGTTCCCTACGGCATTCCGCTCTACGTGACGGTGGCCGTCATCAGCCGGGACGTCCTCATCGTGCTGGGCTGGGCCCTGCTCCACTATTTCGGCCGGGATGCCGGCATCCGGCCGCTGTGGATCAGCAAGGTCAATACGGCCTGCCAGTTCATCACCGCGGGACTCTTCTTGCTGGACATCGCCCTTTACTACGTCGTGAGCGTTCCGGATGTGATCTTGCGCGTTGCGTTCCTCACAACACTCGTCACCACCGTCGTGTCCGGCGCCGCATGCTTTGTCGAATGGTACAAACGGATGGGAGGGTTCACCCGTGTATGACGGAATCCGCTCGGAAAAATCCAACAGGCTCCTGATCCAGGCGCTCGCGGCCGGCGTTCTCCTGGTCGTGCTCTACGCCGCCCGGGCGGTCGTCACGCCGCTCCTCGCCGCGTTCATCGCGGCGTTTCTGATCGAGCCTGTGGTCGCCGCGATCGCGCGGAAAACCGGCCGGACCGCCGCCGCCGCGCTGACCCTGGCCCTCCTCGCCATCGGCCTCGCGGCGGTTCTGATGTTTCTCGCGCCCAAAGCGGTTCGGGAGGCGAAAATGGCCGCGGAATCCATCGAACTCAATATCACCGAACTCAACGCGTCCATCCAGCGCCGGCTGGCCACACTTCCGGAAGACGTCAAAACAAAAGTGGCGGAACACCTGTCCGCCTTCAGCGGTAAGATCATCGCCGTCGCAACGCAGGCCGTCCTGAAAAGTTTCGGCATCCTTGGCAACATCGCCGACGCGGTGGCCAAGCTGCTCCTGTTCGTGGTCGCCTTCGTTTTCCTGATGCTGGATTTCCCGCTGATCAAACCCGGCCTTCTCAAAATTCTCTCCGACATCGGCTGGCCGCCGGAACGCACGGCGCTCATGGACCGGTTTCTGTCCGAATCGAATGACATCCTTCGTTCATTCTTCCGCGGCCAGCTCCTCTACGCCGCCGCGATCGGCGGACTTTCAGCCGCAGGTCTCGTCGCCATCGGCCTCCCGTATGGCCTTACCATCGGCCTCACCATCGGCCTCCTTTCGCTCGTCCCCTACGTCGGCATCACGCTTGGACTCATCGCGGCCCTCGGCGTGTCGTTTTATTCCCAGGGCACGCTCCTCCACCTCGCGCTGACGGCCGCCGTCTTCGCGCTCGTCCAGGCCGTGGATGCGGTGCTCCTCACGCCGAAACTCCTTGGCGGGTCGGTCGGCATTCACCCACTCCTGGCCGTGATCGCCCTCCTGGCCTTTTCGCAACTGTTTGGATTTTTCGGGCTCATGCTCGCCATCCCGCTCGCGGCCATCCTCCTCGCGGCGTTTCGCCGGCTGCTCGGACACTTCGCACAGGCTTGAGACGCTTGTTTCTATATGAATCCACCCATCGTCCTGATCATCGGCCGGCCGAATGTCGGCAAATCCACGCTGTATAACAGACTGGTCGGCCGCGCGGCCGCCGTGGTGTTTGACAGGCCCGGCGTGACGCGGGATCTCCTGGAGGCGCCGCTGGACGTCGGCGACCGGCCGGTGCGCCTGATCGACACGGCGGGCTGGCCCTATCCGGCGGCGGAGGATCCCGAGTTGAGCGCTGCGATCAACCGGAAGGTCGAAAGCGCGCTCAAATCGTCCGGGATCATTCTGTGGGTGGTGGATGGCCGCGAGGGGCGCACCGGCGCCGAGGACGCGTTTGCCCAGAGAATTTTGCCGTACCGGAACAAGACGATTCTCGTGGTGAACAAACTCGACGAGCTCGACCGGCCGGCCGTTCAATGGGCCGACACGGAGTTCGCGGGCCTCCCGTGGGAGGAGGCCGTGCCGATTTCGTCCAAACACGGCCGCGGCATCGCCGATCTCATATCCGTCGTCGAAGCGCATCTGAAGAAATCCGGGCCCTCTGAAAACGAACCGCCGGCCGGCCCGCAGGATGACGCTCTTGGCCCGCTCCGGCTCTCGATTCTCGGCAGGCCCAACGTCGGCAAGTCGACGCTGGTGAACCGCATCCTCGGAGCGGATCGCGTCGTCGTTTCGGACCGCCCGGGCACCACGCGGGATGCGGTCGAGGCGGCGTTCACCCATCGCGACCGGCCGATCATGCTGGTCGACACGGCCGGCGTCCGGCGGATCGACCGGATCACCGACGGCCTTGAGCGCACCATTTCCAGGATCGCGCTGCGGGTCGGCGAAGCCGCCGACGTCGTGCTCCTCGTCATGGACATCTCGCAAGGCCTCGCCGAGCAGGACCTCAGGCTCCTTTCCCATCTCTGGCGGCGCGGCGTCAGCGCCGTGGCGGCGGCAAACAAATGGGATCTCGTGCCTGACCGCGCGTCGGGCCCGGCGCGGGATCTGGAGGTCGAATTTCGCGAGCGCGCGCACGACGCGCGGGAGGCGCCGTTCGTCCGTATTTCCGCGAAGACCGGGCATGGCGTGTCCACGCTCCTCGACACGGTCCTCGCCGTTCACGAAACATCCCGCCGGGACATTCGGACACCGGAACTGAACCGGCGCCTCCAGGAATGGAACACGGAAATGCCCACCAGCCTCTTCAGGCGCGGGCCCGGCAAACTCAAATACGGTGTCCAGACCGGCAAAAGTCCCGTGGCGTTCAAAATATTCGTCAACGATCCCAAAATCTTCCGAGGCGAGTCCATCCGATACCTCGAAAAACGGTTCCGGGAGGCGTTTGGACTGCGCGGCATCCCGATCCTCATCCATCTGGTGACCGACCGATGACCTTGACCACCGCCGCGGTCTCGAGCGTCGTCGCCGGATTTCTCCTCGGGAGCCTGCCGCCCGGGTATTGGATCGGCCGGTTTGTTTTCGGAAAGGACCTGAAGTCAGAGGGCAGCGGCAACATCGGCGCGACCAACGCCTATCGCGTCCTCGGCCCGGCGGTCGGATCCCTGGTTCTGATCCTCGACGTGCTCAAGGGCGCGGGCGCCGTGTGGATTTCAAGATCGATCGGCGGCGCCGATGCGCTGGCGGGACTCGCCGCCATCCTGGGACACACCTTCTCGCCGTTTTTGAGATTTCGCGGCGGCAAAGGCGTGGCGACGGGTCTCGGCGTGTTTCTCTGCCTCGCCCTGAACCCCACGCTCGCGGCGGTCGCCGTCTTTGCCGTGACGCTCCTCATCAGTCACCGCATGTCGCCCGCGTCGTGCCTCGGGGCGATTACCCTCGGCGTCGGCGTTCCGCTCGTGTCCCGCGACACGCTTCTCATCGCCATTGTTGTTGCCGCCATGGCCCTCGTCCTCGTCCGGCACCGGTCCAACCTCCGGCGCCTGATCCACGGCGAAGAGCCACCGCTCTTCTGACCATGATCACCGTCGTCGGCGCCGGAAGCTGGGGAACGACCTTCGCCGTGCGCATGGCCCGGCGCTTCGAAGCGGGCCTCACCGGCCAACCGGTCACGCTCTACGAATTTTTCCCGCGCGTGGCCCAGGACATCCAGAAACGCCGGGAGAACCGGCTCTTCCTGCCGGGTGTCCGACTGCCGCGGTCCCTGGTCATTTCGAACGACCTCGACGCGTGCGTGCGCTCGGCCGACTTGGTGTTTAACGCAGTGCCGACGCAATTCATCCGCAATGTTTTCCAGTCATCCCCCCTTTGGCGCGGAAAGGCGCTGGTGAATCTCTCCAAGGGAATCGAAATCAAAACGGGTCAAACAATCTCCGGCGTCTTCTTCGAAATGTTTCCTTCCCTCAGCCGCAGCCAGTACGCCGTGCTGTCGGGCCCGTCGCACGCCGAAGAAGTCATCCTGAACATCCCGACGGCCGCGGTGGTGGCGGGGCCGGCGGCGCTCGCGGCCCGCGTCCAGAAACTGGTTTCTGACAGCCGATTCAGGCTTTACACAAACAATGACGTGATCGGCGTCGAACTTGCCGCCGCGCTCAAAAATTGTGTCGCCATCGCCGCCGGCATTTGCGTGGGGCTCGGATTCGGCGACAATACGCTCGCCGCCATGATGACCCGCGGCCTCGCTGAAATATCGCGGCTCGGCGTCGCCCTCAGCGCGCGCCGTGATACCTTCGCGGGCCTCGCGGGTCTCGGCGACCTCGTCGTCACCTGTGGAAGCCGCCACAGCCGCAACCGCAGGTTCGGCGAACTCCTCGCCCAAGGCCATTCGCCCGCCGACATCGCGCGCAAGCACCGGTTCGTGGCCGAAGGCGTCGCGACCGCAAGAGCCGCCGTCGGTCTGGCCCGGAAGGCCCATGTGGAGATTCCGATCATCCGCGAGGTGCACAACATCATCTACAATCGAAAAAGCGTCCGGCGCGCCGTCGAATCCCTCCTCGCGCGGCCCTTCGTCCCCGAACGCGCCTAGACGGACCGCCATGTCCGAACACGGCCGTCAGGGACTGATCCGCCACTTGAAAGCGCTGGGCCTGACGGAACGCGAATCCGAAGACGCCATCAACGCCATTCTCGACGGAATCTGCGAAGGCCTGGAACAGGACGGCAAAGTCATGATGAGCGGATTCGGCCGCTTCATCGTCCGCGCCCACGCCGCCCGCAACGTCCAATTCCCCGGCCGCCCCCGCGCGCGCATCCCCGCCCGCCGCACGGTCCGCTTCAAGGCAAGCACGAAGTTGTTCGATAAATATTTGAAAAAATAATTGACAAACATACACCCGTAGGTATAGTACCCCCATGGAAACGCTGACCCCCAAGCAGCACCGGGCCCTGCGATTCATCGAATCCCACGTCGAGAAAAACGGCGTGCCGCCCACGTTCAGGGAAATCGCCGCGCATCTCGGCGTGTCGGTCGGAAGCGCCCAGACGCATGTGGAGGGCCTCAAACGAAAAGGGTTTCTGTCCGGCCAGCCGGCCCAAACGCTTCGGCGCCGCGCGCGCCAATTCATCCTGCGGGACCACGCGGTCGGCCGGCGGATCCCGGTGCTCGGCCGGGTTCCGGCCGGGCCGCTCGCCCAGGCGTTTGAACTTTCGGATGACTCGATCACCCTCGATCCGGCGCTTCTGCCCAAAGGCCAGGTGTTCGGCCTGGAGATCCGCGGTGACTCAATGATCGACGCCGGCATTCATGAAGACGATATTGTGATTGTCCGAGTGCAGCCGGCCGCCGAGGAGAACGACATCGTGGTGGCGCGAATCGGCGAGGACGCCACCGTCAAACGGCTCGTCAAACAGCGCGAGCGCTATGTCCTCAAACCTGAAAACCCCGCCTATACTCCCATCCCGGCCGACGAGGCCGAAATTGTCGGAAAAGTGATCGGCCTATATCGGAGATTGTAGCAACCGGCTGATAAACCGGCCGATGACGGGAGCGGCGACGGCGCCGCCGTGGCCCGCCGCCTCTTTCATGACCACCGCTGTGAACTTTTCGTCGCCCAGTTCAAAGTAACACAAAAACCAGCCGTGATCCTCCGGATCCACACCCGCGCGCTCCACCGCCTCCCGACCCGCGCGCTGCACCGTGCCGGTCTTGCCGTACACCGCCACGCCATGCGGCCGGCCAAACGCGTCGCGGCCGGCGCGCGTGCCGGTGCCCTGCACGACCACACCGCGAAGTGCCGTCCGGACCAGGGCCAGCGTGCTGTCGGAAACAGGAATGTAACTGCGGACGTTCATCCCTTCCGCGTAAACGATGTCGCCGGACGGCGACACGGCCTTTTCGATCAGATAGGGTCGCACAATCGCGCCTCCGTTGAAAAGGCTTGCCATCAGGACCACCTGCTGAAGCGGCGTCACCAAGAGAAACCCTTGGCCGATGCTCATGTTGACGTCGTCGCCCCCTGTCCACTTCTCGCCCATCCGCCGCTCCTTCCATTCCGCGTTCGGTAAAATCCCCGAAGGCTCTCCCGAAAGAATGAATCCGGTCTTTTCGCCCAATCGAAACATCCGGCCCGCTTCGTGCATGCGGTCGACCCGGAGGACCAAGCCCAGGTTGTAGAAGTAGACGTTGCATGAATGGATGAGCGCGGGCACCAGGCTCATCCGGCCGTGGCCCTTTTCCTTCCAGCACTCGGCGATCCGGCGGCCCATGCGGAATTTTCCCGAGCAATAAAACCGCGTCCCCTCATCGGCCAGGCCCGATTCTACAGCCGCCACAAAATTCACGGTCTTGAACGTCGAGCCCGGCGGAAACGCCGACTGGACGGCGCGGTTGAAGAAGGGATGATTCGCGTCCAGCCGGAGATGCCGGATGTATTGAATGTCGGTGGTCACCAGCCGGTTCGGGTCGAAGGCCGGCTTGGAAAAAATCGCGCGGATCGCGCCGGTCTGCGCGTCCATCAGAATCCCGAATCCGCTCGAGTCCCCGAACTCCTCCTCGAACGCGCGCGCCATCCGCCGGTCCAGCGTCAGGTGCGCCGTCGCGCCGGGGACCGGGTCGGTCTGCGGCAGGTCCATGAGGTCCCGGCGAATCCGCCCGTGCGCGTCGACTTCCGCCCACTTCCAGCCGTCCGCGCCGCGCAGATACGGCTCCAGTATCTCCTCGATCCCCGCACGGCCGATGACGCTTCCCAGCGGGTAGGTCGCGTCCCGCTCCATGTCCTCCTTCGACACTTCGTTCACGTATCCCAGCGCATGCGCCTCAAGGTCCCTCTCCGCGTACCATCGTGTCAGGCGCTTCTGCAGGCGCGCCTCCGGCACGCGCCAGAGAATTTCTCCCGCACGCACCGTTTGCGTTTCGGTAAGGTTCTGCTGGATGGGAACCGCCTGATAGGCGTATGTTTTCCGAAGTTCGGCGTGATAGGCGGCGCGCAGGCGTTTGGGCGGAACGCCAAGCGCCGGAGACAATCGCAGGCATACATCTTCGAGGTCGCGCGGCTTCAGATGGCGGTTCGGGGCCACAAGATCGACCGCGAACCGCGACGCCACCAGAAGTTCTCCTTTCCGGTCCAGGATTTCCCCCCGGGACGCCAGCCGGGTCAGGCGGACGATCCGGTTGTCTTCGGACTTGACCTCATAGAGGCCGCGGTCCCGCACCTGAAGCTCGTACAGCCGAATCATGAACAGGAGCCACACCAGCGCCAGCACCGCCAGGGCGGGGAGGGTGGCCTGAAACGTGGGGAGTGTCTGGGGACGCCGAAAGACGGAGGAACTCACCTGGGCCGGAAATACGCGAGCCAGGCGTAGAGCGCCGCCACCGTCAGCGCATAGGCCGGATCCAGCATCGCGTTCCACACGAGGTCCGCCCCAAGGCCCGCCTTCACGCCCGCAAAAAATCCAAAGAAGGCCCGGTCGACCACGGCGGCGATGAAGCCGAGAAACAATGCGTTGGGGACCCGGTCGAAATGCACAAGGCCATTCATCCGCCGGAGGGCCATGAACACGAGTAGATGGGCGAACGTCGACGCAAATTGCTGGTCGATGAAATCAAACACGACCGACGGCACAAAAAATGTCAGGCCGGACTGCCACGGCCGCCGGTCCCGGACCGCACTCAGGTAGACCAGAAAAAACGGGAACTCGAACCGGATCGCGCCGATCGGCGTGGGCACGCTCGCCACGCAGAAAAAGACGCCGGCCAGCGACAGAATCAGAAACTTGAGAATCACCATCGCTGGTCCTCGCGAAGCGGCGCCAGAATCACCACGAACGGCAACTCCTCGTACGGAACCACCGGCCGCGGTCGCAGGGCATCCGGCGTCCATCCCGATTCCGCGTGGCCCTGATCGGCCGCGAGCCGCGCCGCCGCCAGTCCCTGCGGGAACCGGCTCTCCGGACCCGTCACCAGAATCAGGTCCGGATACAGTTTCTTGACGAACGTCGGATGCGCCACAAAATCCAGGACCATCCGGTCGGCGCCGGCGCCGATCATCAGAGCGCTGCCGAGCGACGGCGTGTCGACCGCCGTCACGCCGATTCGAGAACGCGGATCAGACAAGAGCATCACTTCGACCAGACTCTCCTTCGCCTGAACCACCTGCCCCACCGCGATCCACTGGGGCGGAACCGCCGCGACCACGGGCGCGCCCGGGAGCGTCTCCCGGATCGCCGGGTCCATGCCGGCCACGCGGACAAAGAGCCGCGCGTCCGTGCTCCGGACCTTGCGGGACCGGACCTCGCCGTACAGGTAACGATAGTCGGGACGTTTGGAAAGCGAGAACAGAGACCGGAGCGCGTCGTTTTCAAGGACCTGCAAGGACAGCATCCGAACCTCGGCGTCTTTGACCAAAAGTTCCGCCCGGAGTTGTTCGTTCTCCCGGCGGGACGCTTCCAGTTTCCGGCGCGCGCCCTTCCAGTCGGCCATGCGCGCCCCACGCTCGCCCACCCAGTCCCGGACGCCGCCTTCGAGAAACGCCGGCGCAAACCGGAGCGCCGGCCACACGGGCTGAAACCAGTAAAGGAGCGCCGCCACAAGAAGCAGGACGAATTCCGAACGGGAAGGCCGGAAGGAGGGCGCCGGACCGGTCAGGTCCGGATGACGGTGTGAATGCTCCCTCCCCACATCACATCAGCTCAGAGCGGATGGAAATTTTTCATTTCTTCGAGATATTTCCCCGCGCCCAGCACCACGCAGGTCAGCGGATCCTCCGCCACGTGCACCGGCAGGCCGGTCTCCTTGCTCAACAGCTTGTCGATGCCCCTGAGAAGCGCGCCGCCGCCGGCCATGAGGATCCCGCGTTCCATGATGTCCGACGCCAGTTCCGGCGGCGTCTGCTCCAGCGTCTCCTTCACCGCGCTCAGAATGGTCGTCAGCGGCTCGGACAACGCCTCCCGGATTTCTTCCGAACTGATCGTGATCGTCTTCGGCAGGCCGCTGATGAGATCCCGGCCGCGGATCTCCAACGTCTTCTCCTCATCCAGCGGAAACGCCGAGCCGATCTGGATCTTGATGTCCTCCGCCGTCCGCTCGCCGATCATCAGGTTGTAGACCTTCTTGATGTGCTGCGTCACCGCGTCGTCCAGCTCATCGCCCGCCACCCGCACGCTGGCCGACCGCACCATCCCGCCGAGCGATATGACGGCAACCTCGGTCGTCCCGCCGCCGATGTCGACCACCATGTTGCCCGACGGCTCCTGGACGGGCATGTTCGCGCCGATGGCCGCCGCCAGCGGCTCCTCGATCGTCAGCGCCTCCCGCGCGCCCGCGGCGAGCGCCGATTCGGTCACGGCCCGTTTCTCCACTTCGGTGATTCCCGACGGAACGCCGATCACGATCCGGGGCGACACCCAGGTGCTGCGCCGGTTGTGGACCTTCTCGATGAAATGCCGGATCATCTTTTCCGCGACGTCAAAGTTCGCGATCACGCCGTCCTTCAGCGGCCGGATCGCCTGGATGTGCGCGGGCGTTCGCCCGACCATCCGCTTCGCCTCGTCGCCCACGGCCTTGACATCCCCCGTGTCGGTGTCGATCGCCACTACGCTCGGCTCGCGCAGGACAATGCCCTGGCCCTTCACGTACACCAGCGTGTTCGCGGTTCCAAGATCGATTCCCATATCGCTCGAAACATACCCGAGTATCGTGTTCAGCAGTTTCATCCCGAAATCCTCCCTAAGGTCTTCCCGGGCGTCCCTTCAGACGCGTTTCCACTTCCCGTGACTCCCTGGCCTTGCCTTCCTTCTCGAATATCTGTTTCAGCATCATCAACCCCTCCCGGTCCGACGGCCACTTTCTCAATAGTTTCTGCACTTCCAGACGCGCGCCCGAATAATCTCTCGACGCAAGTTGTATGTCCGCCATCGCCAGCGTCGCGATCCGCTCGACCGCCACGTTTCTCGGGCGCGACTGGACCTGCCGCAGGCGCCCGTACGCGGAGGCCGTGTCGCCCAGGGCCCGCTCGGCCATCGCCAGATTCACCAGCACCACCTGATCCTCCGGCCGACGCTCGCTCACCTTCAGATACTCCCGCCGCGCCGCGCCCGGGTTGCCCAAATACAATTCGGCGTTCCCCAGCGCCACCCGCTCCTCCGGATCCCCCGTCTCCCGCACCGACCGGTCCAGATATCGTTTCGCCACGTCGGCGTAGGACTCCGACAGCATCAGATACAAACGCCCGACCCGGCCCGCGTCCTCCGCCGACAGCGCGCCGCCATTCAGCGCCTCGGCTTTCCGGAACAATCCCACCACGGTCGCGGTCAGCCGGGGGGTCGGCGCGGGCGCCATGAATATCTCATCGGCAATTTCCCTCGCGATCTTCACGATCTCCCCCACCTCCGCCGTCGACTGCGCCCGCCGGATCCGTTCCAGGCTTTGCCGGACATCCGACGCGGCGGCGGATGAAAGGAGACAGAATCCACAGGCAACGATCCACACAACCAGGCGGTGCAGCATGAAGTCACGTTAACTAATGCCGCCGGTTTGAGGAAGCCGTGCGTACGGCGCTTGAATGCCCCCGGCTGATCTGTTTCACTGGCCTTCCATGCTGGAAGGCGCCGAATTTTTCGGAGATTTCAGGATCATCCGGGAGATCGGTCACGGGGGCATGGGGAATGTCTATCTGGCTGAATCCCCGATGGGCGGGGCGCCCGTGGCGGTCAAGGTCATGCCGCAGCATCTGTCGAAGAACGATCAATTCCGGGAGCGCTTTAACCGGGAGTGCGCGTCGCTTCGGAAGCTGAACCATCCCGGAATCCCACGGCACATCGACGACGGAGAGGTGGACGGCCGCAGATACGTCGTCATGGAATTTTTCGAGGGCCGGTCCCTCGAATGGGTTCTGGCGCACCCCTCCGGCGGGCCTGACCTGGCCGCGCGACTCATCCGGGAGCTTGCGGGGATTCTTTCTTATGCGCACGGCATGGGCGTCATCCACCGCGACATTTCCCCGAGGAACGTCATTGTGGACGACGCATCCCAAATCAGGCTCGTCGATTTCGGCATCTCCAAACTCGTCGACGAAGCCACGCTCACCATGACCGGCCAGCACTTCGGCACGCCCTCCTTCATGGCCCCGGAACAGTTTGGGACCGCCGGCGTCCATCCGGAGCTGTCGGACCTCTGGTCGATGGGCGCGGTGGCCTTTCATGCGCTGACCGGCCGGACCCCATTCGAAGGGGATAATATCGTCGTCATTCAGAAATTAGGGAATCCCAACCTGTCGCCGCCCGCCGTACTCGACCTGAATCCGGACATTCCCCCGGCCTTGGCGGCCGTCGTCGATCGTTTGCTCCAAAAAAATCCCCGATACCGATTCCCCTCCGCAACCGCCGTCATCGAGGCCCTCAGCCGGCCGGCGCCGGATGAAACGTACGATCCTCGGCGGATCTATCAACTGGACGACCTGGTTTACCTGCCCCATGCCCGTCGTTGGGCGGTCGTGGATGAGGCGGGAAAGCTGGGAAGGCGGAGGTTCGTGGGACTGATCCACCACGGCGCCAGCCACAGCCGCCGCCTGACCGCGGCGCCAGCGGAGACCGAAACGGACAACAACACCCCATGCGCCGAATGCGGGCACGGACTGGCCGGCGGCCAGGCCTGTCCGGCATGCGGCCTGATCGCGGCCGGAGCCGAATCCCTCTGCCGCGTGACGCGCTCCCGATCGCAGTCCGGCCGGCACGCGCGACGGCGGCGCCTGCTCAAAGCCGTCGCATGGTCGGCCCTCCCCGTCGCGTTGATCGCGGGGGCGATCTTCTGGAGCCGGTCACCTCATGTCACGCCGGCGCCTTCCCGCATCGGGGCGATTCAAAAATCGTCGACCCCGACAACTCAACACATAAAAGACGCCGACCTCGTCGTCGACCTCAACACGGCGAAATTTTCAGACCTGGTCAGGATCAAAGGCCTGAGCGACAACTGCGCCATGTCTCTGCTGGCCTACCGTCACAATCATGGGGCTTTCAAGAATATGGATGACGCGGGGGCGATCCTCGCCGGGATGAGATACTATGCCATCCAGAACTACCGTCACCAGTTGAAAGTTGAGTCCCATGCGGCCGCGCCGGCCGACGACGAATTTCTCAAACGATACCGGCGGATCGACATCAACCGCGCATCGTCGGAAGAACTCGCGACCGTGCCCTTTATTGGATCAAGCACTGCCGGAGATATCGTGCAGTACCGCGCCCATGGAGGAACGCTTCGCAGCCTGGACGACGTGCTGAAAGCCGCAAGCGGACCCTCGGCGGGATATGAGAGGCGCAAGGAAGTGGTGTGGCTGGATTTTATAACTCTCGGCAACGAAACGCTCGACCGCACCTACAAGCAGGCCGTCGACAAATTTTATGCCGAACAACTGGCTTCCTCCCGACTTTCCAGGCGCGCCCGGGTCGACTTGAATCACGCCTCGCTCGAAGAGCTGATTGGCGCCTTCGGCAAAGGCCGCGACCGGGACGCGATGCTCATCATGATGCACCGCCACCGTCACGGAGCGTTCCGGAGCGTCGATGAATATATCAACGGCATTCTTTTGCCGGTCGGCTACAAGCCCCATAGGGAAACGGTTCAAGAACAGGTCAAACGATACCGGGACATCCTTATGGTTGCCCCGGGAGACGCGACGGTGACCGTTGATCCGGAGTTTCTGCGGATGTGGAATGAACCCGTCAATCTGAACACCGCGTCCTTTGATCAGATCCACAACCTGCCTCTTTTGAAAGGGCACGAAAAAACGGCTGTCTGGCGCGTCCGTGAGAGGCGGGCGTTCCGATCATTTCAAGACCTTCTGCCGCTGCTGGACGCATCCTGGGATCCCAAAATCCGGCTGAATCTGTTGAAAGATTTCATCGTCGTCACGTCGGTTGCGGAACGGCTGGATCTGAATCATGCCTCACTCTCGGATTTGACAGGCCTGCTCCGAACGTGGCGGGATCCGCTCCTGATCATGATGCACCGCCACCGCCGGGGGGCGTTTGGGGATGTGGAGGAGTTTATTCGCGGGGTGATTGAGCCATTGCAGTACAATCCCAAATCAGAACCGGCGGGGGAACGCCTTGCCCGATATCGGAAGGCGCTCTACGTCAAACCGGGCGATCGGACCGTGACGGTTGACTTGGAATTCCTGAGCCTGTGGGGCGAGCCGCAGGACGTCCACACTCTGCCGGAGGCCCGGTTCAAGGGAATTCCCTATATCGGACGCGGAGAGATATCCGGTATTCTGAAGGCACGCAAGTCCCGCAAATTTCGATCGGTCGACGAACTTCGCCCGTTTCTGGATGCCGGCGCCGGCGTCGAAATGCGCATGAAGATCCTGAAGGATTTCCTGACCGTCCGATGACGCCGCCTCCCGCGCCAAGCGTCGAATTTTTCGGGCCTTTCAGGATCATCCGGGAGGTCGGCCACGGGGGCATGGGCAACGTATATCTGGCCGAATCCCCGCAGGGCGGCCCGCCCGTGGCGCTCAAAGTTCTGCCGCAGCATCTGTCGAAGAACGAGAGGTTCCGGGAGCGGTTCAAGCGGGAATGCGCGTCGCTGCGAAAACTGAATCATCCCGGCATCCCCCGGCACATCGACGACGGAGAGGTGGACGGCCGCCGATACGTCGTCATGGAATTTCTCGAGGGCCGGTCACTCGAATGGGTCCTGGCTCACCCTCCCTCCGGCGGGCCTGACCTGGCGGTGAGGGTTATCCGGGATCTTGCGGGAATTCTGTCGTACGCGCACGGCGTTGGAATCATCCACCGGGATATTTCACCGAAAAACGTCATCGTCAACGGCGCAACCGGCATCAAGCTCGTCGATTTCGGCATCTCCAAACTCGTCGACGAGGCGACCCTCACCATGACCGGCCAACACTTCGGCACGCCCGCCTACATGGCCCCCGAGCAGTTCGAGTCCCGCGCCGCCATCGACGCCCGGTCGGACCTCTGGTCGATCGGCGTCATCGCCTACGAAATCCTGGCCGGCCGGACGCCCTATGAGGCACGGAACATCGCATCCATTACCGCGACGCTGCTCAATCCCAGCTACCACATCAAATTTCCGTCGGAGGTCAAAGACGGCGTATCCCAGAAACTGGATCTGATCGTCATGCGGTGCCTCTGCCGCGAGCCGGCCGGCCGATACGGATCATGTGCGGATCTCTTGCGAGACCTGGACTCTGACGACCCGATTCCGCAGGCGTTCGCCTACCGGTCAGACCGCGCCTACATTCCGGGCGAAGTCTTTTATCACGCGCAGATCGCCTGCCATCATCATGCGGCGGGCGGACACCCGCCTCCGCGAGGGGCGGTCGGCCAGGTCGTACGGTCCGGCAAGATCGGCCGCCGGGGAGTGATCGAAGCCGAGATCGGCGGCCGCACCTACGCTCTTTCGTCCTCCCGCCCCGCGCCGGACCCCGGCGGCGGTTTCGTGAGCCTTCGCCGGGTCGCCATCGCGCTCATCGCCTCCCTCGCCGCCTTCGCCGCCGGCGCGCCCATCGGGTGGGTCTCCGTCACGGGGGGCGGGCAAAGGGCATACGCGCCGGAGTCCCAGCTTGCAGATGAGGATGACCAACGGGATGAAGTGGACGCGCCGGCCATATCAACAAAGCAGGCGGCGGACGACGCGTTGCCGTGGGCGGCGAAGCTGAATCTCAAGATCGAGAGAATTCGCGTGGGAGGAAGAACAGGTACGCACGCGAGAACATATGAGGTCCAGGGCGGCAAATATTACCTGTATGCCGCATCTGCAGAACGTGTGAGGCGAATGAAGGTCTATTTAAATCCAGCCCTCCCACGGCTCATGGACAAGTTGGGTCCTTGGTTCCTGGTTGTCGAAACGGATGACCTCGATGAAGTTTTTGTGATCCCCGGGAACATTTTGTCGACGGAAACAATGGAAAAATTTGTCCGGGCGAATACTACAAGTTCTACCAGGTATGCGACAGTCCGTTCTGGTGGAAAGAGTGCGCTCTTGCAAAGCGGCGAATGGGAACTCGACCTTACGCCCTACAAAAATGCGTTCCATCTCCTGAAATGACCGGACGGACGGAGGGAATCCCGCAAAGTCCACGGACGGACGAGAGCGGGGTGGCCGTTGCCTGCCCCGCCTGCGGACACATGGCGGCCGAATCCGGGCGAGCCTGTCCGTCTTGCGGCGCGTGGCGCACGGGAGATTTAAAAAATGTGGAATGGCGCCCGGCCCTGGCGCGCATGTCGGTGGCGCGGCGCCGGTTGCCCGCGGCCGTCTGGGTTCTTCTCGTCATTCCCCTCGCATCCGGAATCGCCGCCGGACGGGTCAGCCGCTCCGCGGCCCCAAGTGCCGGCGTCTCCGACGCCGGGCAGGAAACCCCGGCATATAAGATGAGAGAAATGTCGGAGGATGATCTGCTCTTTGGGGCGAAGTTCAATGTCAAGATGGACCGGATTCTCTCTGGAATACCCGGATCGGCGAGGACATATAAGGTCCGTGACAGAAACTGTTACCTGTATCGCACGACGATTCGGTCATTGGGGATCCGCCATCGTATCAGTTTAAGTCCGATCGTCGCCCGCGCGATTGCGGACTTGGGACCCTATTTTGTGGTCGTCGATGATGAAGAGTCTCGGGACATTTTCGTGATTCCGGGAGATATTCTCTCGCCGGATCGCATTGAGACGTTTACATCTCTGGGGGGGAGAGCCACCCGCTCTGTCAACATCGTGTCGGCCGGGAATCGCCCAATCCTGCGGAGCGGAGAATGGGATCTCGATCTTACGCCCTACAAAAACGCATTTCATCTGCTGAAATGACGGCCCACCCATCAACCCCGGACCGGATCGGCCGGTACCGGATCGTCTCGCTGGTGGCGGCGGGGGGGATGGGCTCGGTGTACCGGGCGGAGGACCCGGAGGACGGCAAGCCGGTGGCGGTGAAACTTCTGCCGGCGGCCTTCGGCAAGCAGGAGGCGTTTGTGGAGCGGTTCAAGCGCGAGGCGCGGATCGGCATGACGCTGTCGCACGAAGCGATTCCCAAGGTTTACGAATTCGGCATCGACGCCGGACGCTATTATCTTGCGATGGAATGGCTGGAGGGCAAGAACCTTCGGGCCTGGCTCGCCGAACGCACGGAACTTCCGGACGACGAAACCTGGCGCGCGATGTTCGGCGAAATCTGCCGGGCGCTCCTGGCGGCTCATCAGCAGGGGATTCTGCACAGGGATCTGACGGAGGGCAACGTGGTGGTGATGCCAAACGGCGGCATCCGGATCACGGATTTCGGTCTTTCGGCCATGGTCAGCGAATCGCACTTCACGGTGACGGGCGAAGTTCTCGGCACGCCGCACTATTCGGCGCCGGAACAGATCCAGTCGTCGAAAGACGTGCGCGAGCCGGCGGACCTCTGGTCCCTGGGCGTGATCGGCTACCAGATCGCGACGGGCCGGCGGCCCTTCGACGGCGAGTCCGCGACCGTGGTGATCGCCCGGATTCTGAATCCATCGTACGCGCCGCCGCCCGCGCGAAACCTGAACGCGAAACTCTCGGCGCTGTCTGACAGCATCCTGCAAAAATGTCTCCAGCGGGATTTGTGCAAGCGATACCGGTCGGCCGTTCACGTGATCGAGGACTTGTCGGGCGCGGCCGGCGCGCCGGTGGACATCCTTCGCTCGGATGTTTCGTCCAACGCGCCGGCCGGCGTCAAATCCAATAAGGCCGTCCTCATCGCCGCCGGGATTCTGTTCGCCCTCGCCGCAGGCGGAGCCTGGTTCGTAGGGCGTGGAACCGGGACCGAGGTCGAATCCGACGATGCGTCCGCACCGTCGCCGGATGGCACGGTGAAAGACGAAACTCTTCCCGACAAAACCTCCGTCGGCCATCTCTTCGATCACCGCATGGTCGAGTCGTTCGGCGGGGGCCGAACCGCGCTCAGTCTGCGTGCCGTCGCCGGCGGCATCAAGACCGGGAAGGCGTTCCTGCTGGTGCCGCACCGGGACGGTTTGGCCGACGATGCGCTCAAGCCGGAGGTGGCGCCGCGCGTTCCGGCGTGGACCGGCGATCGGGTGCCGATTCGATATGTGGCGCTCTCCGTTGAAAACGTCGAAGTGGGTCCGGAAGAAATCGTCCGAATCGGACCCTTCATGCCCTACACGGTGGACTTTGCGTTAAGCGAGTCCCGCAAGTACCGCAATCCGATGTATGCCTCCGTCCTGCGCGTCTATCGCCTGCCCGCCCTCATTCACGTGCCGAAGATGAGAGGGCGCAACTGGATCCATATGCAGGAGGAAATCTCCCTTGACGGCGCGGCGCCGGTCATGTCGGACGACGAATTCGGGCGCCTGCGCACATCCATTTTGATGGCGCTCAAGGGAAATGTCCCAAAGTGACAGCAACGCCTCATCTACCGCCGGCGCCGTCTTTATTTCTGCTATAATCCTCGCATGATCCACACCGGCGCAGGCATGAGTTTGAACCCGGATTCGAAGGCGGCGGCGGCCGAGGCCCTCGGCGAGGCGGTCCAGCCCTTGCCTGAACCGGCGGCGACCGCCGCGTGGGTCTTCGGCACAAGCCATCATTCGAAATCCTTTCAGGAAATCCTGGATTTTCTTCGAAGCAAGATTCATATCCGGGCGCTCTTCGGCGCGACCGGCGCCGGCATCATCGGTCCGCGGGGCGAGGTCGAAAGCGAGCCGGGCCTGTCGATCCTCCTGATGTCCTCCGACCGCGTCACCGCGGGGGCCGCCATGGCGCCCGATCTGCGGTCCGACGCCGTCCAGCACCTGCGGGGGGAACTGCCGAGTCTCTATCGGGAACGCGGCGTCCTGTTCCTGACGGCGGACCCGCGAAGCCTGCATCCCGGGTTTCTTTCCCGCATGGCCCACGCCTTTCCCGAAACACCCGTCGTCGGCGCCGCCGCCGGGTGGTCCGCCGAAAGCCAGGTGGCCACGATCGCGGCCGACGGCGAATCCTCCCACCACGGTTGCGCCGCACTGCACCTCGCCGGCTGCGTCGAGGCTTCCATCGGGGTCGCCCACGCCGTCCTTCCAGAATCCGAGCCGCGGCCGATCACGAGCGCATCGGACAACCGGATCGCGCAGATCGACCACGAACCGGCCGCCGACGTCCTCGCGGCGTTCGTCCAGGAACAGCGGAAAGCCCACCCACAGCAGGACCGCATCGACATCTTCTGCGCGCTCGCGGATTCCCTCAAGGATTACATCGCAGGCCGATATATCGTGCGAAGCATTCTCGCTGTCGAGCTGGCCACCCAGCATGTCTCCGTCGCGGAACCGGTCCGCGCAGGACAATTCATCTGTTTCGGCGTCCGGAGCGCCAGAGGGTCGAGGCGCACGTTCCGGCAGATGCTGGAACGATTGAGCGGCGGCCTCAGCGGCCGGGCGCCACGAGCGACGGTGATCTTCAACTGCTGCGCGCGCGGACTGTCCCTTTACGGCCGGCCTCATGTCGATCTCGACGCCTATCGCGAGTTCTTCCCGGAACTTCCCGTCGCCGGCCTTTTCGGGTTCGCCGAAATCGGCCCGATTCACTGGGACGGACGAAAAGTTCGTTCGGCCATTCTGAATCACACGGCGGTCCTCACGCTTCTGACGGAGCCGATGGAAGCGCTGGGCGCGACATAAACAAGTGAAATCTAATTTGTTGTTGAGAAAATGCCGAGAATTTCAAAAAAACACTTGCGTGGAAAACCTCGCGCTGGTATAAGAACCCAATATCATAAGTGCTTATGTTTCAGTGTGTAGAATATGTGCATCATTGGGTGTATAAACTGTGGATAACCGCTGGAAAAAGGGTTGGGATAGATTGTGGAAATTATCGTTGAAAGTGTGGATAAACGGGGTTTATCTGCAAGGAAAGAGGGGAAATAATGCCGACGCATCTAATTGAGCAGGATAAGCTTTTGGGCGTACTGCGCACTCACATCCCGGAGCATCTGTTTGACATCTGGGTCAAGAACACAGAGTTCAAATCCGATTCTGATTCCCACTACGTGCTGGAGGTTCCCAGCGCGATCTACCGGAAACGGCTGGCGGAATTCATTCCGAAAATTTCCGATACGCTGAGCGAACTGGCCGGGGCCGCCGTGAAAGTCGACATCCGCGTGAACCGGTCCATGTCCGCAGGACCTGTGGCGGAGGAGGAAACCGGACCGCAGGAGGAAACGCCGGCCAACCTCGAGTTCAGTTTCACCGGCAGCAACCTCAATCACAAATACACCTTCGACCGGTTTGTCGTCGGCAAGAGCAACAATTTCGCGCACGCCGCCGCCCTCGCGGTTTCCGAATCGCCCGGCGAAATTTACAATCCGCTTTTCCTCTATGGCGGCGTGGGTCTGGGCAAGACGCACCTGATGCACGCCATCGGGCATTTCATCAAGCGCCGGTCGCCCCAGGCCGTGGTGTGCTACATCACGTCGGAGCAATTCACGAACGAATACGTCGCGGCGGTCCGCGGCAGGAGCACCACGGCCTTTCGATACAAGTACCGGAACATGGACATCCTTCTACTGGACGATGTCCATTTCATCTCAGGCAAGGACGCCATCCAGGAAGAAATTTTCCATACCTTTAATGAACTTCACAGCGCGCGCAAACACATCGTCCTCTCCTCCGACCGGCCGCCGAAGGACATTCTCGACATCGAGGAGCGGCTACGGAGCCGGTTTGAGTGGGGCCTCACGGCCGACATTCAGCCGCCCGATTATGAAACGCGCGTCGCCATTCTCATGGACAAGGCCCAGCGGGAGAATCTGCCGGTTCGAAAGGATGTCCTCGAATTCATCGCGGAAAATGTCCGCACCAATATCCGGGAACTCGAAGGGTCTCTCACGCGCGTGGCCGCGCGCAGCAGGATCATGAAACAGGAGATGACGCTGGATCTCGCCCGCGAAATGCTGCGGGACATTGTGGTCCGGCGCAGAAACATCCTCACGCCGGACGGCATCACCGGCTGCATCTCGGGATATTTCAAGGTCTCGGTGGACGAGCTGAAATCCAAGCGCCGCACGCACAACATCGCCTATCCCCGCATGATGGCCATGTATCTGATCCGCAAGCTCACCGACTACTCACTCCAGTCGATCGGAGACGCCTTCGGTGACCGCGACCACACCACGGTGATCCACGCGGTGGAGAAGATCGAAGCGGAAGCGGCCCAGAATCCGCAGACGATGAGAACGCTGGACAATCTCATGAAAGAACTGGGTGTGCACTGATGGTGCAGAGGGTGTCGACGCACGGTGGCCCGTTTTGCACACGTCGTGTGAATTGAGGATTCTGTGCGCAACGGCCCACAGGAACTGATTTCGGCTTTGCGCTGGCGTTCAGAAGGTTTTACGGTTTCCCACATATCCACGGGACATAATAATAATAGTGTTTATAATTATTAAAAACACTATTATTATATATATAAAAGGAGATAACCGATGAAAGCCCAGTTTACCAAAGAGTCCCTTGCGCATGCCCTGCAAAAAGTTCGTGGTGCGGTCGACGAACAGACACCTCTGCCGATTCTCACGAACCTTCTCTTGGAGGCCCGGGACGGCAAGAGCCGCCTGACCGGGACCAACCTGGATCTTCGCATCACGGTCGCTTTGAATTCCGCGGTGGCCGACAAGGCCGATGTGGCCATTCCTGCCAAAACGCTCGGCGATCTCGTCAGTCGTCTCGCCGATCCCGAGGCGTCGCTCGTGCTGTCCGGCGACATTCAAAAGGGACAGATCCATGTGACGGCGGTGGGAAAACAGAAATTTTCCGGCAGTATTCCGGTGCTGTCGAAGGATGATTTCCCCAAAGCCGCGAAACTCGAGGGCGAGGTCAAGCTCTCCGTGTCCGCCAAAGAGCTTCTGGGAGGTCTCAAACGCACCGTGGTGGCCGCGGCGGTGGAGGACAGCCGGCGGTATTTGACGGGGGTTCTCTTTGATCTCGAGGGCGCGGACCTCAAACTGGTTTCGACCGACAGTCACCGCCTGGCGTTTGTGCGGATCGGCGTCGACGGCAAATTCCAGAAGCGCGAGTTTCTTGTGCCGATCCGGAGCTGCCAGGAACTGATCCGGTGCCTCCCGGACGACGACTCGTCCGTGTCTCTGACGTTCACCGAGCGCGTGGCCCTGTTTTCCATGGACGGGTTGACGCTGCAGACCCAGCTCATTGCGGAAAAATTTCCGAATTATGCGCAGGTGATCCCGAAGGAATTCGAAACCAATTTCCTGGTCGACGTGACGGAACTGACGCAAGCCCTCCGGCTGGTGTCGGTTTTCACCGACGTCCAGAATCCCCGGGTGCTCTTCAAGCTGGAGCCGAACTCCCTGAAAATATCCGCGGCCTCCCAGGACCGCGGCAGCGGCGACGCGACCCTCGGCTTGAAATACTCCGGCAGCCCCATGGAGCTGGCTTTCAACGTCAATTACTGCCTGGATGCCATCTCCCAGATCGAGACTCCGGAGGTACAGGTCAGGGTTATCACGCCCAAAAATCCGTGCGTGTTCCGCACGCCGGACGACAACTCGCATCTCCACGTCATCATGCCCATGCGCATCGCTTGACACCCGCCAACAGTTTTGTCCGCCTCACGCTCGAAAATTTCAGGAGATTCGCAAAGGCCGAAGTAACGCTGGCCGAGTCCGGCCTCACGCTGATTTC
The DNA here is from genome assembly GCA_001784175.1 of Candidatus Lindowbacteria bacterium RIFCSPLOWO2_12_FULL_62_27. Classification (GTDB taxonomy): domain Bacteria; phylum Lindowbacteria; class 2-12-FULL-62-27; order 2-12-FULL-62-27; family 2-12-FULL-62-27; genus 2-12-FULL-62-27. The sequence goes on along the minus strand of MFPR01000020.1, from coordinate 21,751 downwards.
GGGGCCCAACGGTTCCGGCAAGTCCACACTCCTGGAGTCGGTGTATCTCCTGTGTCTCGGCCGGCCGGCGCGGGATATTCGAGTGTTGTCTCTCCTGTGCCGAACCGGTGGATCGCCTTATTTCCGCGTTGAGGTCGAGCGAGCCGCCGGCGAACCCAAAGTCCGGTCCGTTGCGTTTTTGGCAGGGTCGGCCCTCGTGTTTCACGAGGACGGCCGGCCTGTTCGAAGAAGCGATCTGATCGGCCGGCCGCCGGTCGTCCTGTTTTCGGCCGAGGAAATGCGGATGGTCACAGGCGAGCCGGCCCGGCGGAGGAAATGGATGGACAGGATTCTGGCCCAGGAAAATCCGGAGTACCTTTCCAGGCTCCGGCGCTACACACGCGCGCTCGAGGATCGAAACGCGTTCCTGCGCGCAGCGGGTTCATCGGTACTCGACGAACACGCCCTACTGGCGTATGACGAAACGCTTGCCGGCGACGGCGGTGAAATCATGTCTGGGCGCAGGAAATTGATCGAGGAAGTCCAAGCCGCGCTGCCCGATAGGCTTGCCTCTCTCGGCGCCGCCCATCTGGCCGGGCGGACCCGGCTCCGCATCCAGGAGACGGCCGCGGAGGACTTGCTCGGCGCGCTGATCTCCCATCGGGCGCAGGACCGGGCGGCGGGCCACACGACGGTGGGACCGCACCGCGACGACGTGCTCATGATGGATGTGAATCTGCCGGCGCAGGAAACGCTTTCCCAGGGTGAGATCCGAATTCTCTCGCTGGCCCTCAAGTGCATCGAGGCCGCACGTCTCTCCCGTGTGTCGCTTCCCATCCTGCTGTTTGATGATTTGTTTTCCGAGCTGGACGAGGAACGCCGCGCGGCGGTGACGGCCTTTCTGACTCCGTACGCCGGCCAGGCCCTCGTGACGACGTGTCTTCCGCCGCCGATGGATTTGCTCGCGGCGGTCCGTCAGCGGATCGATCTGAAGAACAGCGTCCTCGACGGGATTTGAACCCGTGTTACCGCCGTGAAAGGGCGGTGTCCTGGGCCCCTAGACGACGAGGACTCTATGGCGAAACGAAGCAATCTACTATTCGTTGGGCCGTTGCGCTACCATGTTCTCCTTGAATTCCGCCTCGTCCAGGTAGGGATAGAGATCTTCGAGCGGCGTGGGAAGGGTTGATCCGTCGGGATTTTTCCGGGCCAGGAATTTCGGGATTTGCGCCTGGTTGGGGTCCATCATGATTTCGCAGACAAACGGGCCGGGACCCGAAATCGCCTTTTCGACCGCCGATTTCAGATTTTTCTGGTCACTCACCCTCAGAAAGTCGAACCCGTAGGCGGCGCTGATCGACTTCATGTCCGGGAAGCTCAGTCCGCTGTCCTGGTTGCAGCCCATGAGCCGGCCGCCGAATCCGTATTCCTGCGTCTGTTTGATGGTGAGATACCCGCCGTTGTTGAGGACGAATAATTTGATGGGAAGTTTATTGTGCATGACGGTGGCAAGTTCTTGCAGGTTCATCTGCAGACCGCCTTCGCCGGCGATGCAGATCGTCCGCTTTTTGCCGATGCCGATGCAAGCGCCCACCGCGGCCGGCAAGCCCCAGCCCATCGCGGCGTAGCCGCAATTGGTGAAGAGTCTCTGGCCCTTCTTCACGCGAAAGGCTTGGTGCGTTCCCTGAAAGGCGATGCCCATGTCCGTCACGATCAGGTCCCCGGGCCCCAGGAGGTCCGACAGGACGTCGGTGAAGTAATAGGAATTGACCGAGCCTTTCTGGTCCTTGTATTCAGGCAACACGACCGGATACTTCTTTTTCCAGTGCCGGCACTGTTCGACCCACGAGGTGGTGTTCAGTTGGACGGATTGGAGCTGGTCGATGAGTTCTCTGAGGAATCGGCCGGCGTCGGCGTGGATTTTCAAATGGATGTCGAGCGTGTCCTTTTCCAGTTCCGCCCGGTCGATGTCCACCATGATCCGCCGCGCGTGACGCGCGTAGTCCTTCGAACGATAGCCTGTCTGCGGGAGGGACAGCCGCGTGCCGACGGCGAGATACACGTCGCAATTTTGAACGGCAAAGTTTGCGCCCCGCTGGGCGAATGTGCCGGGCCGGCCCACATACAAATCGTGGTCGGTCTCGATCATGTCGTTGACGTTCCGCGCCGACACGAAGGGCAGCCGGTGGGTCTCGATCAGCCGGCGAAATTCCTGTGCGGCGCCGGCGATCCTCACGCCCTGGCCCACATGCACGAGGGGCCGTTTCGCCGCGCGCAAGAAGTTGACGGCCTCGCGGACCTTCTCTTTTAAATGAGCGTCGAATTCGGCCGGCTTGAGTTCCGACGGGTCGAAGGACACCAGATCGTCCGGGTGGACCCGCGCGTTCTGGACGTCGGCCGGAATGTCGAGCCACACGGGCCCGGGCCGGCCGGCTTTCGCGACGTACACGGCCTTTTGCAGAAAGTATTTGATCTTGTCCGCCGATTCGACCATGACCGCGAGTTTGGTGAGCGGGCGGACAATGTCGATGATGTTGATCTCCTGGACCCCGATCTGCCGCGCGCCGGTCTTCCGGATGGTCTGGTTCAAGAACACCTGGCCGGACAGGACCATGTGCGGGACCGAATCCATCCACGAACCGGCGACGCCGGTGATGGCGTTGGTGCTGCCGGGTCCCGTGGTGACGACGGAGACCCCGAGGTCCCCGCGCGCCCGCGCGTAGCCCTCGGTGGCCATCGCCACCGCCTGCTCGTGGTGACAGCAGTAGTAGCGGATGTTCGGATTGGCGGCCAGCGCGTCGTCCAGAAAGATGGATCCGCCGCCGGACACGGTGAAAAAATCCCGGACACCGGCGCCCTCCAGAAACGAGATGATGTAATCCGCCACCCGGATCATTCGCAGCCTCCTCTATTCCTCTTCGAGCAAATCGACAATCATGTTGGCCTTTAATTCCTCGCGATCCAGAAAAGGATACATGTCTTCAAGCGGTTTGGCGATCCATTTTCCGTCCGGCTTCACGGTATAGACGATTTTCGGCTCGAACTTCTGGCTCTTGTCGATCCGCACGTCGCAGATGAACGGCCCCGGCTTTTGGACGATCTCCGGAAGATTCGACTCGAGGTCGCGGCGCGTGCTGAGCTGGAAGGCGGGAAGATTGTAGGCGGCGCCGATCTGGCGGATGTCCGGCGCGGTGATCCCTTCCTCGCTTTCCGACGCCACGTATCGGCCGCCGAAATAGTCCTGCTGGGTGTCCTTGATGTAATAGCCGCCGGTGTCGAGAATGAAAATCTTGATGGGAAGCCGGTATTTGTTGACGGTTTCCAGTTCCTGCGCGTTCTTCTGAAATCCGCGGTATTCGCAGAGACAGACAATCTCCCGGCCGTTGGAGTTGATGCAGGAGCCCATCGCCGCCGGCAGCGCAAAGCTGGTGTTTTCGAGGCCGGAGGCCGAAATAAGCCGCTGGCCCTCCTTGAAACGGAAACTGTGCATGACGAACGTCAGGGGCGCCTTGCCGTCCACGCAGACGATCTCGCCGGGTTTCAGCGATTGCGACAGGATCCGGATAAACGCGTAGGCGTCGAGCCGGTCCTCCGGCGGATGTCCGTTCGGGCGGGGCTCGGTGTATTTCGAACGCCACTCGCGGCATCTCTGAATCCAGGCGGAAATGTCCCGCCGCTGGCCCTCGCTGAGTTTTTCCTGCATCCTTCGGATCATCTCGCCGGCCGAACAGCAGATGGCCTGATACGGCCGGATGGTCGGTTTCCCCAGCTCGTGTTTGTCGATGTCGACCACGATCAATCTGGCCGCCCGCGCAAACGCCTTGGGGTTCCGGCCGATTTGCGGGAGGGACAGTCTCGAGCCGATGCTCAGGATGACGTCGGCGTTCTGGATGACGAAATTCGCGCTCCGCTGGCCGTACGTGCCCGGCCGGCCGAAAAACAGCGGATGATCGTCGGGCATGAGGTCCGCGCCGCGCCGGGAGGTCAGCACCGGGAGGGCCAGCCGGTCCACGAGTTCAAGAAAGCTCTGCTGGGCGCCGGCAAGGCGAATGCCGTTGCCGGCCAGCAGCACCGGCCGTTCGGCTTCGCGCACCAGCCGGATCGCCTCTTCGATTTTCTCATCCGTTTCCCCGTCCCCGCCGCTGCCGGGTGAGCCCGGCGGTTGAAACGGCTTCAGCTCATCCTCGTCGATATCCATTCCCTGCAGGTCCGACGGCAGATCAATCCACACGGGCCCGGGCCGGCCGGTTCTGGCCAGATGGACCGCCTTCTCGAGATGGTAGCGGATGCTGTTCGCGTCCTCGATTCGCACGGCGTACTTGGTGATGGGCCGGACAATCTGCACGATGTCCAGCTCCTGGATGCCGAGCTGCCGGACGGCGCCGCTGGTGATCTCATCCGTCCGCGTCTGGCCGGAAATCACAAGAAGCGGGGTGGAGTCGACCCAGGCGTCGGCCACGCCGGTCAGGGCGTTCGTGCCGGACGCTCCCGATGAAAGAACCACGACGGCCGGGCGGTTCGACAGCTTGGATGCCCCTTCCGCCGCCATGGTCGCGGCCTCCTCGGACTTGAAACACACGTACCGCATGTTGGTGTTGCGCCCGATCGAGTCGATGATGTGGGCGTTGGGCCGGCCGGGAACGAGAAACACGTCCCGCACTTTTTCCTTTTCAATAAACGTTACGACATAATCCGACAGTTTCACCATGGTGTCCCGCCGCTTGATCACGATGACTTCGATCTCGCCGTCGATCTGAATGTTCTGGAAGGACTTGATGGTTTCGAGATCCACGGTGTCGCCGACGTCGAGGATGACGGCGCCGCGGCCGTCCAGGATCTTGCCCTTGACGATGCTCACGGCGTCCCAGCCCTTGAGCTCGAAATTGTTTTTGAACTCCTCGTAGGTCCTGAATTTCGCCAGAGACAGGCTGCAGGTGCCGAATTTTTTCCGGACGTTGTAATAGATCTTCGATTCGATGAACGTGATGTAGTTGTAATTGTCGAGATTGAATGACATCTCGCTGACCGATTCGTAGCCCTTGCCGACCCGGCCGTATTTGTCCTCGAGCCGGACCAGGTCCCGCTTGTGGTTCGGGGTCTCGATCTCCATGACGAACGTGCCGCTGTCGGACACCGACTCCGTGCTGTGAAACACGCCTTTGTCCATCAGGAGCCCCTCGCTGGTCGTCCGCTTCATTCTCTCGCCCAGCGTGGAACAGATGGCTTCGCCGGACAGCACCACCAGCGACGTCTTCTTCTTCGGGTGGCAGTGCATGGAGGTCCGGTTCCCCTTTTTGATGTAGAGTATCCATACGGCCATGTGTGCGTTCTGGTACATCAGGTACTCGTACCCCCACGGCTTCTTCACCACGACCTTCGAATAGTCAAAGGAGTTGTCTGTCTGCGTGGAAGGATCCACCGGGACCTTCTGCACCTCGGTCCTATCCGCCAAACTGACCGTTATTTTTTTGATCTTTTCCTGCATGAAACCATTTGACCAAAACAAGCGGGGCGAATCAAGAGTACCGGAGTGGCGTCGGGCGTGGTAAACTGCCGGCGTGAAAATCACGGAAGTCCGGACATTCCTGCTCGAGAACCGGCTGACCTCCTCCATGCGGATTTCCCGCGGGGGATTTGATGTTCGGCGGCACGCGATCGTGCAGGTTCACACGGATGAGGGACTGATCGGCTTGGGAGAGGGCGTTGGCCAGGCCGCGGTGATTCGGGCGATTCTCGAGGCCGATCTTGCGGCCCGCGCGGTCGGTTTGGATCCCACCGACATCGAGGGAATCCGGCAGAGGCTGATGGAGCCGTACGTTTACTTTGAACGAAAGGGATCGGCGATCTGCGCGTTCAGCGCCATCGAGATGGCCTGCTGGGACATCAAAGGCAAGGCCCTCGGCGCGCCGGTTCATCGGCTTCTTGCCGCCGAAGATTCGGCCCCGGCCCGGGACCGGATCGAGGCGTACGCGAGTGACGTCTACTGGGAAGAGGACCCGGCGAGGATGGCGGATCGCGCGGAACAGATCGTTCGCAGGGGATTCGGCGCCGTCAAGGCGCACATCGGATGCCGGCCGCCAGAGGAGGAGACGATACGGGTGCGGAGCCTCCGGGAGGCGGTCGGGGTCGGCGTGAAACTCATGATCGATCTCAACGCTGGCTACTCTGCTCAGGATGCCATTCGCGCCGCGCAGCTCTGGGAGCCGTTCGATATTTACTGGCTGGAAGAACCCGTGCGGCCCGACCCCGCGGAGGCCCTGGTCGAGGTGCGGCGCGGGACGCGCATGGCGCTTGCGGCCGGCGAAAACGAATTCTGCGTCCACGGATTCAAACAGCTTTTCGATTTGCGCGCCGTGGACGTGGCCATGCCGGACATCGGGCGCGCGGGTGGGATTCTCGAAACGAAAAAGATTTGCGGCCTCGCGGAAGAGTATGGCGTCCGCGTGTCGCCGCACAATTTCTCTTCCGGTATCCTCCTCGCCGCCACGCTCCACCTCATGGCCGCCACGCCGAACACCTCGTGGCTCGAGTTCGACTGTTCCGAAAACGCCGTTTATCACGAGCTTTTGGAAGAGCCCTTGAAGATGGAGCGCGGATTTGTCCGCGTGCCGACCCGGCCGGGACTTGGCGTTCATCTGCCGGCCGACGTTCTCCGCAAGTTCGCGCATGCCGCCGCCTGACATCCTGCGGTATCCGCGCCTGATTTTCGATTTCGACGGCGTCCTCGCCGACACGAACCCGATTCGTGTCGACGGGTTCCGATTGCTGTTTCAGGGGTTCCCGGAATCCAAAGTCGATGCGATGGTGCGATACGCGGAGGCGAATGGGGGAATGTCGCGGTATGAAAAGATCCGGTATTTTTTCAAGGAACTCATAGGCGAGCCGGTGTCGGAAGAAAAGGTGGTGGAGTGGTCTGCGCGTTATTCGGATCTGGTGAAGCGCCGCGTCATCGAAGCTGAAGCGGTGAAAGGATCAATCGAGTTTTTGGCGCGGTTCCACCGCCCGGGCCGATTCGCTATCGTCTCGGGGTCGGACCAGGAGGAACTGCGATCGGTGTGCCAAGCCAGAGGCCTCCGCGGTTATTTCGCCGAAATCCTCGGCTCGCCGGCGCGCAAGGAGGAAAATCTGCAGCGGCTCCTGGGGACACAGAAGTGGCAGGCCCGTGAATGCGTGTTTATTGGCGACACGCTCAACGACCTCACCGCCGCGCGCGCGGTCGGCATCGATTTCGTCGGGCGCAATTCCGGCATGGTCGATTGGCGAATCATCGGAGGCGTTCCGTGGTTTGACGATTTCACGGATTTGACGCCGCCGCCGGCCTTGTGATAGTCATTTTCCGATGAAAAAAGCCGTGATCATTACCGCGCAGAATTTTCAGGACGAGGAATTCACCTACCCCTATTACCGCCTGCTCGAAGAGGGCATCGCGGTGGAGGTGGCGACGCCCGACAAGGCGGCTGTGTTCGGCAAGTATGGCGTGCCCGCCCGGCCCACGGTCGATACTCGGGACCTCAAGGCGGCCGACTACGATCTCGTGATTTTGCCCGGCGGCTTTGAGGCGCCGGACCGGTTGAGGCTCCGGAAGGAAGTCCTCCAATTCGTGAAGGAGATGTACGACAGCGGCAAAGTCGTGGCGGCCATCTGTCACGGGCCTTGGATTTGCGTTTCGGCGGGCATTCTCAAAGGCCGGCGGGCGACGGGGTATCAGTCAATCGCCGACGATATTCGCAACGCCGGCGCCACCTACTTGGATCAGAACGTGGTCGTCGACGGCAATCTCGTGACGGCGCCGCACTACCGCAACAACGGCGATTTCATGAAAGCAACCCTGCAGGTCCTGAAGGCGCGCGGATAGGCATGTCGACCGGCGTGCAGGACAAGCGCATCCTCGTGACCGGCGCGTCCCGGGGGCTCGGCTCCGTGTGCGCACGCGCCCTGGCAGGCGCCGGCGCCTCGCTGGCGCTCATGGCGAGGACGGAAGCGGATCTCGCAAAGGTGCGGGATTCGTGCGCGCGCCCCGAGCGGCACGCGTGCTTGCCCGTCGATTTGACCGATTTCGACCGGCTTGGGGCGGCGGTCGATCAGGCGAAATCGTTTTTGGGCGGCATCGACGTGGTGCTGCACGTGGCGGGCGGCGGTCTGGGGCTGCGGGAACCGCTTCTGTCTTCCTCTGATTTTTTAAAACTGTTTACGCTGAACGTCCTCGTCGCGACGGAAATCAACCGCCGGGTGGCGCCGGGCATGGTCGAGAAAAAATCCGGTAACCTGGTCCACGTAGGCTCCATCGCCTCCAGCGAAGCGACCGCGTCGGTGGGATACAACACCGTCAAGTCGGCGCTCGCCGCCTATGTGCGGTCCCTGGGCCGGGAGCTGGCGCCGAGCGGGATTGTGGTGACCGGAATTTTGCCGGGCGGGTTTTATGCGCCCGGTAATTCGTGGATGCGCCTGGAGTCGAAGAGCCCGGAGGTGGTCAGCCGGTTTGTCGCGGAGCGGCTGCCGCGGGGATTTTTGGGAAAGGCCGAGGAACTGATCCCGCTCGTCATGCTTCTCTGTTCCGACGCCGCCTCCATGATGGGCGGATGCCTGGTTCCGATCGACGCCGGCGAGGGGAAGGGGTATGTGACGCCATGAGAGAATTCAACGCGCTCGGCGCTTATCCGCAGCCCGGCAAGCCCCGGTATGTGGGCCCGCACCTTCGCGGCATCCGCAACCGGATCGCGGCCTCGTACCGCGACCGGGAGTATTACGACGGCGACCGGAACAACGGCTACGGCGGATACCGGTACGACGGCCGGTGGAAAGCGGTCGTCGATACGATGACGCGGGAGTACGGCCTCAACGAAAATTCGGCCGTCCTCCAGATCGGCTGCGAGAAAGGGTTTCTGTTGCACGATTTCAAGGAACGGTTTCCCGGCATGAAACTCCGGGGGTACGAAGTGTCCCCCTACGCGATCGAAAATTCGATGCCGTCGGTCCGGCCGCTGATCACGCAGGGCCGGTTTGAGAAACTGCCGTTCCAGGACCACGAATTCGATCTCGTCATCGCGGTCGGCGTCGTCTATACGATGACGCTCGCCGACGCCCTCTCCTGCCTCAGGGAAATTGGGCGGGTGGGAAAAGGAAAAAGTTTCATCACGCTGGGATCCTACCGGGACGAGCAAGGATTCAAACTGTTCAAGATGTGGTCGGTCCTCGGCGCCACGATCCTTCATGTGGACGAGTGGCAGGAAGTGTTGAAGGAGGCGGGCTATACCGGAGATTATTTCTTCATGACATCCGACGTGTTGAATCTGGTGGAGGAAACGCCGAAATGAAGGCGGCGATCATGGTCGAGCAAAGAAAGCCGCTGGTGGTGGACGAAGTTCAGATGCCGGCCGACCTCCTCCACGGGCAGGTTCTGGTCAAGATTCATTATACGGGAATCTGTGGATCGCAGGTCAACGAGATGCGCGGGCTCAAGGGACCCGACAAGTTTTTGCCGCACCTGTTGGGTCACGAAGGCGGTGGCGTCGTGCAAGCCTGCGGGCCGGGTGTGAAGGCCGTCAAAGCGGGTGACCGCGTCGTGCTGCACTGGCGCAAAGGAGAGGGGATCCAGTCGGACACGCCGCGGTATCAGTGGAAGGGAAACCGGCTGAACGCCGGGTGGGTCACGACCTTCAACGAAATGGCCATCGTTTCCGAAAACCGCGTGACGCCGGTCCCGGCCGACCTCAACCTGAAGTCGGCGGTCCTGTACGGGTGCGCGCTGACAACGGGTTTCGGAATCGTCCAGAACGAGGCGCGCATGAAGACGGGCGAGTCGATCGTGGTCTACGGGTCGGGCGGCGTGGGTCTTTCGGTGATCCTCGCCGCGTCTCTCGTGTCGGCCCATCCGATCGTCGCCGTCGACCTGCAGGAAGTGAAGCTGAAAAAAGCTCTGGAGTACGGCGCGACCCACGTGATCGACGCCTCGAAGGAGGACGCGCGCAAGCGTCTCGAAAGCCTCTTTCCCACCGGCGCCGACGTGGTCGTGGAGACGATCGGCGCCAATCCCATCAAGGAACTCGCCTACGATCTGACCAGCGCGACCGGCCGAACGGTGCTGGTCGGCGTGACGAAGGCCGGTGACCGGATGGCGCTCGATACGACGCCGCTGCATTTCGGCAAAAAGCTCGTGCCGTCCTACGGCGGCAGTTCCAATCCCTCCTACGAAATCCCCCGGCTGATCCGGCTCCAGCGCTCGGGCCGGTTTTCCCTTGATGGGATGATCTCGCACGAGTTTTCGCTGGATGAGATCAACGACGCGATCGATCTCATGGTGAAGGGCACGGCGCTCCGCTGCGTTATTAATATGGAACGCTGACGGCGTCGCCGCCTTACATCCGGTCGGGCGCGCCGATTCCGAGCGTGGTGAGGGTGCTGTAAAGGATTTTTTTGACGACGCCGCAGAGCTTGAGCCGGCCGAGGCTTCCGGGGCGGTCTCCGGGGTCGACCACACGAACTTCCGTGTAATATTTGTGAAATGTTTCCGCCAGGTCCCTCAGATACCAGAGAAGGGCCGTCACCTCGAGATCATTCAGGCTGCCTTCCAGTACGTCCCCGAACGACAGGATTTTTTTCGCGAGCACGACCGCTTCCGGCGGCCGGAGGTCCACACGGGCCTGCTGAATATCGGCCGCCGTCAAGCCGTTTTCGGTGGCGGTGCGGAAAATGCCGGCCAGCCGCGCGTGGGCGTACTGGACGTAGTACACGGGATTTTCCTGCGACTCTTTTTTGGCCAGCTCCAGATCGAATTCCAGATGGGTGTCGGCCTTCCGCGATAGAAAAAAGAACCGCGCCACGTCCGGGCCGACTTCGTCCAAAAGCTCGTCCAGGGTCACGTACTCGGCCCGGCGCGTCGACATCTTGACCGGTTTGCCCTCCCGGACGAGCGTGACGAACTGGTAGATGATGCCGCGAATGGGTCCGGTGGGATGCCCCAGGGCCTTGAGGATCGCGAGGACCTCGCGGTGCTCATCGATGTGGTCCGCGCCGAGGACGTCGATGATGAGGTCGTACCGCCGGCCCAGCTTGTCGATGTGATAGGCGACATCGGGCAGGCGGTAGGTCGGCTCACCGGTCTTTTTCACCAGCACCGGATCCTTGGACAGGCCGTGCGGCTCTCCGCGAAACGCAACGGCGCCGTCCGTTTCGAAGGTCCATCCGCGGGTTTTCAGCTCACTCAGCACGGCCTGGACCGCGCCGGTTTTGTACAGGCTGTCCTCGTTGAAATAGACGTCAAAGGTTACGTCCAGCCGGTCCAGCGTCCCGCGAATGATCGAGAAAATGCTCTGCTCGGCCTCCGCTTGGAAAAACGATTGGCCGGCGTCCGCCTTCCGGTCCGCCTCCCGCTCACGGATCGTTCGGGCGATGTCCACGATGTATTGGCCGACATATCCTTCCTCCGGAAACTCCACAGGCCGGCCGATCAACTCCAGGTACCGGGCGCGGAGCGAATTGGCGAGCAGTTTCATCTGCCGGCCGGCGTTGTTGAAATAGTACTCGGCGGTCATGCGGTGTCCGACGGCTCTGAGAAGTCTCGCGAGGCTGTCGCCGAGGCAAGCGTTGCGGCCGTGGCCGACCGTGAGGGGCCCGGTGGGATTGGCGGAGACGAACTCGACGTTGACGTTCAGGGCGGGCGTGACCTGATAATGGGAGAAGAACGGCTCGTCGCGGGCCAGGGTTTCGATCCCTTCCGCAAGATATGCCTGCGACAGAAAGAGATTGACGAATCCCGGTTTGGCGGCGCTGACCTGCGAAAACCAGGCGTGTGTCTGGAGCCGCCCGGCGATTGTTTCGGCGAGGGCGATCGGCGCCGTCCGTTGCGCCTTCGAGGCCTTCAGCGGAAAGTTGGTAGCGTAGTCTCCATGCGCGGGGTCCCGCGGCAGCGTGATTTCAACTTCGGGCTGGTCCGGGCCGAACTGGTCCCGAACAATCCGGGCCAGCTCGAATTTCAGGAGTCTTCGGAGGAACAAATCTGCGTGTAGATCTGTCTGAGAAACTGGATAAACGGTTGAATCTCGTATTCTAGCAGGTCGCGCATGAGGACCGTGTCGCCGACCTGGATGGTTTCCGAAAGTTCCCTGAGAATCCGGGCCATCTGGGAAATCTTGCCGCTCAGTTTCTCGCCGTTGACCGAGAGCTGGTCGTACTGGATTTTCCCGAATTCCTTCAGCCGCTGTAAGAACACCAGCGATTCCTGCAGCGCCGAAATACGGTCCTGGAAATGTTCCAGCGACCGCGCGATCCGGCCGGCATACAGGTCATCCACGATCGAGAGGAGGTCCGCCTGGAGCCGGTCCAGCCCCTCCAGGCGGGCCTTCGCCTGCACCTGGATGGCGTCCACCGTTCCGACCTCGGCTTCCCGGTCCCGGTATCGCGTGAGGAGCAGCTCGAGAAATTTCAGCCAGTCAGTCAGCGCGAAGTCCAGGTCTTCGATGAGATGCCGGGCGGACTGGAGGTCATGCGCGGCGGCGATCTGCGTCCTGAGCGAACGCATTTCCTTCAACATCTGCTCGCCGCTCCGGACGTCATACCGGGCCTGCGCCAGATTCAGTTTCAGGACGCTGCCGGACGTTTCGATGATGGTCAGGATGTAGTCCAGGCCCTCTTCAAGCCGCCGCCGGACAGGATCGAATCCGTCCTTGCGGCAGATCGTTTCCATGTTTCGGAGGACGGACAAAACGCTGCTGGCGTACTCGCCCAAGTCTCCCAGACTGGAGATCGCATAGTCCCTCATCGGCAGCGTCGCAATGTCCAGCCGGGCGATCCGCGTTACATCCAGATCGACCGTGTCCCACGACGCGATCTCCCGCCCGTCTGCGTGCACGTCCGTGATGATCTCCTCGCGAAGGCTCAGGAGGCGGTGCAGTTCCGTCATGAGCTGCGAAAATGAGCGTGTCTGCTCAAGCTCCGGTTCCTTGATCGACTGGCCATTGCATACGATTTCCATCTGCCCTATGTATCGGCAGTTTCGGCCCCGGAATCAAGGGGCGGGCGCTCGGGCTGGGGGTGCGATTCGACCTGGCCATGGACCCACAGTGACGTGCCGTCGGAGAACTCCTCTTTTTTCCAGATCGGAAGGTCTTTCTTGATTTTCTCGATCGCGTCCCTCAGCGCCGAAAATCCCTGAGAACGGTGCGGACATGCGACGGCAACGCCGACCGATACCTCCCCCACTTCCAGCCGCCCGAGGCGATGCTCGATCGCCACGCGCACTTGATGCGCCCGCGCGACGGATTCGGCGATCTGCCGGAGAACTTGCTCCGCCATCGATTCGTATCCCTCATAGGTGATGTGGGTCACTTGGGCGCGCCCCTGCTCGTCGTCGTCGGCGCGCACCGCTCCGGCGAACGTGAGGAGGGCGCCGCAGCCAGGCCCGCCGATCTTGTCGGCCAGTTCCTGCACGGCGATGGAACGTCGCACAATACGCGCGTACAGCGGTGCCTCGCTCGGCGCCGACCCGCCCGACACCGGCGGAATCACGCCGACCTCGGCCCCGTCCGGCAGTCTCACGTCTGATGGCTGATAGTCGGCGTTCACGGCATAACGGCACACCGCAAGAAGTTGCGAGAGGGCGGGGTACTCTGTTTTCAGCCGCGTTTGCACGTCCGTCAGGGTGGATCCAATGGGCAGGTCCATACAGATTTCGGTTTGGCCGGCGATATCGCGCGCGGCGGCGAACAACAAGACTTTGATTTTCATGAAATCCGATCAGGCCTGCTCTTCTCCGTCCTGCCCGATCGCCTCCACGGGGCAGCCCTCCATGGCCTCCCGGCACTGATCGATTTGCTCGGACGTCTCGGGCTGCTTGAATACGAATGAATATCCCCCGTCATCGTTTCGCTTGAAGTTCGCCGGCGCCGTTTCCCGGCACAGATCACAGTCGATGCATTCGGTATCCACATAAAATTTGCCGCCTGCGTTGCCTTCGTGTTTTTTGCCTTTGTCCGCCACCCGTCCCAGCCTCCTTCTATTGCGGACTCTATTAAAACCATACAACCCTGTCAACGCGCCGGGGCGGACTTTCCCGCAGCACCTCGTTGAGCAGGTCCGGCCGGTCGGTTACAAGTCCGTCCACATCGAGCGCCAGGAGCCGCCGCATTTCGTCAGGGTCGTTGACCGTCCAGACCTGGACCGGCCGGCCCGTATTGTGCGCGGCACGCACAAATCTGCGCGTGACCACGTGGAGGCCCCGGCGATTGTCTCCGCCTGAATAGACGGGAACCTGGAAGACGATGCCTGTGGATCGAAACAGCCGGCTCAGGAAAATTTTTTCCATGCAATAAAACTGGCGGACTTCCGGCCTCGATAAATTGGTCGGCACGCCCGGGAGCCGTCGCCGGATCTGTTCGAGAGGCCGCATGGGATCGGAGGCCAGAATCACACGATCTTTCGCCTGCCGGAGGACCATCGCCGCGAGCGTTTCGAGGAACCCGGGATGGGTCGGGGATTTTATTTCGACGGTGAACCGCGCCGCCGGAAACGCCTCGAAAATTTCTTCCAGCAGCGGGATCCGGACGCCCCGGCCGCGGAACGGAAACGCCGGCGATGCGAACCGGTACCCCGCATCCAGTTCCAGGACGGCCTCATACGGCATGCGGCTGATGTCGCCTCTTCCATCCGTGGTCCGGTCGACGGTTTCATCGTGAAGGGCGACGATCCGCCCGTCCGCGGTCGCGCGGACGTCAAGTTCGACGAGGTCCACGCCGAGGTCGAGCGCTTTCCGGATGGATGCCATCGTGTTCTCGGGAGCCAGACTCGCCGCTCCTCGGTGACCGGTGCTCAAAAAGACGCCCGGCTTCAATTGATCGGCCAGATTTTCCATACCCCAAAATTCCTCTTTTTTTTTATTAAACCATAAGATATTGAAATTCACATGAGAGTGGGGAAGGGAACCATCGCCTTGACGGCGAAGGACCGCAAGGCGCTGGAATCCTGGGTCGATCGGCCCGGGGTTCCGCTGCGTTTCATCATTCGTGCTTGGATTATCCTCCTGTCGGCCTCCGGCCATTCGACGGCCAATGTCGCGTCCCGGCTGGGCGTGTCGGCCTCGACAGTGCTGTACTGGCGAAACCGTTTTCTGAGCGGCGGGTTGGCGGAGATTTCAGACGACAAAAAAATCAAGAAACCGAGGCACGGCGAGGACGAGATACGGAAAATCATCGAGGCGACAGAAAAACAGTTTCCGGCCAACGCCAAACGCTGGTCCATCCGGAACATGGCCAAACTCACGGGGGTCAGCCGGAGCACCATTCAGCGCATCTGGAAACGGCACGGGCTCAAGCCGGCGGACGCCGAGTTCAAGTTCCGGCATGATCCGGAGTTTTACCGGAAATACACCGATCTGGCCGGGCTCTACATCGAGTCCAACGATGTCTTCGCCGTGGCGCTGCTGGCGGCGCCCTCGGAGCCGGCCTCGGCGCTTGCCGTCCAGCCGGCGATCCAAGGACCGCCGCCGGAACCCGGGCCGGACGATCCGCTGATTATTTCAAAAGTCCTCCGCGCCGCCCATCGGGCCCGAAAGCGCGTCAAGGTTCAGACGCCGGAACTCTTGGATTTCCTCAAATGGGTTGATGGCCATACGCGGCCAGAACTCAATATTCATCTCATCCTTCCGCGTCGCAGCCCTGCCATCTATCCGCATGCCTTCCGGTGGCTCAAGCGGCATCCGCGATTTCATCAGAATATTCTTCCGCGCGATTTGCAGGCGCGGTCCTTCCTGCAGGATTGGTTCGACAAAACGGCCCGCGGGTCCGGCTCCGCCGTGGACGGGGCGTTTCCAAGCCGGCCTGAATTGACAAAATCCATGCGGGATTATTTGCAGACGATCCTGAACGACATGCAGGGATTCAAACGCCTTCCCCTGATCAAACCCTTTTTCTGGGTCCGGCCGGACCGGAATTATCTGACGGACGAAAGCCAACTGGAGCTGGATCTCTCGGCGACTTGAGAGGGGTCAGGCCTTGTCCGGTTCCGGACTTTCCTCGGATTCCCCCGCTTCCTCCTGAACCACCCGCGCGACGTCGGACAGGGCATCGCCGGCGGCGAGATTGATGAGCCGGACGCCCTGCGTGTTCCGGCCGCACTCCCGGACTTCCTTGACGCGGATTCGCATGACTACGCCCTTTTTGGTGATGAGCAACAGTTCGTCTTTGTCACTCACTTCGAGTACGTCGATCACTTTGCCGTTCCGATCCGTCGCCTTCATGTTGATGATGCCCTTGCCGCCGCGGGATTGCACCCGATATTCCTCCAGCGGCGTGCGCTTTCCATAGCCCTTCTCGGTCACCGTCAGAAGGTCGGCGCCCTTGTTGGCCAGGGACGCGGACACCACGGCGTCTCCCTTGCCCAGCCGGATGCCGCGGACACCGCCGGCGGACCGGCCCATGACCCGGACGTCATTTTCATGGAACCGGATGGCGGTCCCGTTTCGGGTGGAAAGAATGATTTCGGAATTTCCTGACGTCATCTTGACGCCGATCAGCGCGTCCTTCTCGTCCAGCGTGATGGCCCGGATGCCGGCGGACCGGGGATTCGAAAATTCCGGCAGCGCCACCCGTTTGATCGTGCCGTCGCGGGTGACCATGAACAAAAAGGATCCTTCCGTGAATTCCTTGACCGGCACAAAGGCCGTGATTCGCTCGTCGCCGCTGATCGCCAGGCAGTTGGTCAGCGCCTTGCCGCGGCTGGCCCGCGAGCCCTCGGGGACGTCGTAAACTTTCAGCCAGAGGCATTTTCCCTGGTCCGTGAAAAACAGGATGTAGTTGTGGGTCGACGCGACGAAGAGATGCTCGACGGCGTCTTCGTCCTTCGTCTTCATGCCCGTCACGCCATGCCCGCCCCGGCGCTGGCGGCGGTAACTGGAAACGGGGATACGCTTGATGTAGCTGTCGTGCGAAATCGTCACGACGACGTCCTCCTCGGCGATCAGGTCTTCGACGGAAAAATCCTCGGCTTTTTTTACGATCTCGGTGCGGCGGTCGTCCCCGAAAAGCTTTTTCAGTTCCTGCAGCTCAGCCGTGATCACTCCCATGAGCTTTTTTTCGCTCGCCAGGATCGACTTGAGTTCCTTGATGGTCTCCTCGAGCTGCTTGAGTTCGTCCTCGATCTTTTCAACCTCAAGGCCCGTCAGGCGTTTCAGGGTCATGTCGAGGATCGCCTGGGCCTGGACTTCAGTCAGCTTGAATCGCCGGGTGAGTTTCTTCCGCGCGTCGTCGGTGTCTTTTGACTTCTTGATGATGTTGACGACTTCGTTGATGTGCGCGATCGCGATTTTCAGCCCTTCGAGGATGTGCGCCCGCTCCTCGGCCTTGCGAAGCTCGAATTGCGTCCGGCGGGTGACGACGTCCTTGCGGAAATCGATGAAATGCTGGACGATCCTTTTGAGGTTGAGGATGAGCGGCTGGTTGTGGACGAGGCACAGGAGGATCGCGCCGTAAGTGATCTGGAGCTGCGTGTGCTTGAATAGATTGTTCAGCACGACCTGCGGCGGCTCGCCTTTTTTCAGCTCGATGACCAGCCGGATCCCGTCGCGGTCGGACTCGTCCCGCATTGCGGAAATGCCCTTCAACTTCTCCTCCCGGACGAGTTCGGATATTTTTTCGATCAGGGGGGTCTTCGCGACCTGGTAGGGCATTTCGGTGATGACGATGGCGTCCTTGCCGTTCCGGAGCCGCTCGATCACAGCCTTGGCCCGGACCGTGATCTTGCCGCGGCCCGTCTCATACATTTCCTGAATGCCCTCCGACCCGTAGATGATTCCGCCGGTAGGAAAATCCGGCGCGCGGACGTGCTTCATGAGGTCCTTCATGTCGATGTCCGGCGCCTCGATCTGGGCGCAGACGGCGTCGATGACCTCGCGCATGTTGTGCGGCGGAATGTTGGTGGCCATGCCGACGGCGATGCCGGCGGAGCCGTTGATGAGCAGGTTGGGCAGGCGCGTCGGGAGAATCAGGGGCTCCTGGAGCGTGTCGTCGAAATTGGGGCCGAAATTGACCGTCTCCTTGTCGATGTCGTTGAGATAATAGTCCGCGATCTGCTCCAGCCGGCACTCGGTGTAGCGGTAGGCGGCCGGCGGATCTCCGTCGATGGACCCGAAATTTCCCTGACCGTCGACCAGCGGATACCGCATGACCCACTCCTGGGCCAGCCGGACCAGCGTGTCGTACACCGCCGAGTCTCCATGCGGATGATAGCGCTTGAGAACTTCGCCCACCACACCGGCGCATTTCGAGTACCGCTTGTTGTGGTGCAGGCTGAGATCGTGGTACATGGCGTAGAGGATCCGGCGGTGGACGGGCTTGAAGCCGTCCCGGACGTCGGGCAGGGCGCGCCCGACGATGACGCTCATCGCATAGTTGATGTAGGAAACCTTGAGCTGATCCTCTAGATACGCCTCCTCGACGCGCTGCTGAATTTCGGCGGGCATTCTAACGGGACTTAGACATCGAGGTTTGTGACTTCTTTGAAGTTTTCCTGAATGAAGATCCGGCGGGGCTCGACTTCGTTGCCCATCAGGATCGACATGATCTCGTCCGCTTCGATCTCGTCCTCAAGTTTGACCTGCAGGAGCACCCGCCGGTTCGGGTCCATGGTCGTGTCCCAGAGCTGGTCCGGATTCATCTCGCCCAGTCCTTTGTACCGCTGAATGTACAGCGACTTTTCCTTCAGGCGCTTCTTGATTTTATCAAGTTCCCCGTCGTCATAGGCGTATTCGACCTTGCCGTCGTATTTGACGGCATAGAGCGGCGGCTGGGCGATGAAGATGTGGCCGCTCTCGACGAGCAGCCGCATGTAGCGGAAGAAAAAGGTCAGAAGGAGCGTCCGGATGTGGGCGCCGTCGACGTCGGCGTCGGTCATGACGATGACGCGGTGATATCGGAGTTTTTCGAGGTTGATCCCGCTCTCCTCGCCGTTTTTGGTTTCTTTTTCCGAGCCGACCCCGGCGCCGATCGCGGTGACGATGGTGCGGATTTCCTCGTTCGCCAGAATCTTGTCAAGCCGCGCCTTCTCGACGTTCAGGATCTTCCCCCGGAGCGGCAGGATGGCCTGGAACTGCCGGTCCCGGCCCTGTTTGGCCGAGCCACCGGCGGAATCGCCTTCGACGATGAAGAGCTCGCAGAGTTTGGGATCGTCGATCGAACAGTCGGCGAGCTTGCCCGGCAGCGTGGAAATGTCGAGCGCGTTTTTCTTCCGGGTCAGCTCCTTGGCCTTCTTGGCCGCGACGCGGGCCTGTGCGGCGGTGATGGCTTTGGCGCAGATCTTCCGCGCGATCGGCGGGTTTTCCTCGAAGTAGGTGCCGAGGGCGTCCGCGCAGACGGCCTCGGCCACGCCCTTGATCTCGCTGTTCCCGAGTTTGGTCTTCGTCTGCCCCTCGAACTGCGGTTCCGGAACGAGAACGTGGATGACCCCGTAGAGTCCCTCGCGGGTGTCCTCGCCCTCGAGCGGAGGATCTTTTTCCTTGAGGAGGTCATTTTTTCGGGCGTAGTCGTTGATGACCCGCGTGAACGCGCCCTTGACGCCGGTCAGATGCGTGCCGCCTTCGTGTGTGTTGATGTTGTTGGCGAAGGAGAAGAGGGTCTCAACGTAGGTGTCGGTGTACTGAAACGCACCCTCGACCTTGAAGCCGCCCTTTTCCTTGGAGAAGGCGATGGGCTTGGAGTGGAGCGGGCCCTTGTTGGCAGTCATGTCCTTCACAAACTGCGCCAATCCCCCCTCGAACTTGTAGGTCTCGTTGAATTTCTCCTTCTCGTGAATCAGCGTGAGGCTCAGGCCGGCGTTCAGGTAGGCGAGTTCCTTCATCCGGTTCTTCAGGAGATCGACTTTGAATTCGATCTCCTTGAAAATGTCGGAGTCGGCGTAAAACCGAACGGTCGTCCCCGTCTCCTTTTCCTTGCCCTTCGGAAGGCTCCCTTTGGCATGAACGTCGCCGGCCGGCTTGCCGCGTTTGTATTTCTGGTAATAGATCGTTCCGTCCCGCCGCACTTCCACTTCCAGCCATTCCGACAGGGCGTTGACGACCGACACGCCGACGCCATGCAGTCCCCCGGATACTTTGTAGGACTCCTTGTCGAACTTGCCGCCGGCGTGGAGAACGGTCATCACGACCTCGAGCGCGCTCTTGCCTTTGAATTTTTTGTGCTTCTCGACCGGAATGCCCCGCCCATCGTCCACCACCTCCACGACCTGCTCTTTCGTGACCGTGACGGTGATGTGCTTGCAATGCCCGGCCATGGCCTCATCAACGCTGTTGTCGACCACTTCGCTGACCAGATGGTGCAGGCCCCGGGAACTGGTCGTGCCGATGTACATGGCCGGCCGGCGGCGGACCGCCTCCAGGCCCTCCAGCACCTGAATGCTGTCGGCGCCGTAGCTCTCGGAGGACGGACTCCTGGCGTCCGCTTCTTTGGCGTCAGGTTTGGACGTATCTCGTTCGCCGGCCGCGCTGGCGTGCCGCGCCGGCTTCTTCGGCTTTTCGGTCTTGGGCATAAGTCTGCTGTCCCTTGGGTCCCCTCCCCAATCTCTCCCTGCCACCAAGGCAGACCAACACTATAGCATTTATTGCACGCTCGTCAAAGGAAAGATGAACTCAATATCCGTACCGGCTGATCCGCCGGAGGATCCGGACATGGGAATCGTCGCCGGCGGCACGATTGCGCGCCGTGGCGAAAAAGCCGGCGGCATGGTCCCGGTCGCCCGCGCGGTGGGACAGGACGCCCAGCGCGTAATAGAGGAGGGGCGAATCGATCCGGCCGGCGGCGGCCCCGATCAGTTGTTCCCGCATGATGTGGCAGAGGTCGGCGGGCAGATGTTCGGGGCGCAGGCCTTCGAGGATGTTGATTAAATAGAGGAGATCGGTCTCCGGATCCTTCAGCCTCACGATGCCCCCCAGGACATACTGGAGGACATGCGCCCTCCGGGGCGCCAACGCCGATGCCATTTTGATCGCATACTGCACCTCCTGCCACGGCCGGCCGCTGAGCCGTACAAACTCGACCCGGAGCTTCCAGTGATCGTGCATGGCCGCTTCGCCGTCTCGAAGGTAAGTGTCGTATAACGTCTGCACGTGGAGATCTTCAGGATACAGGCCGAATCCCCATGCCCAGCCGTTCCAGTAGCGCAGGAGGTTGAAGAACAAGTCTTCCTGAGCCAACCAGAAGATGAACTGGTTATGATGGTGCGCGCGCGCTCCATTCTTCATGTACATGCGATACCCCTCAATGATCATCATGTGCGGCTCATGGTCGTTGTTCATGACGGTGAATCCCTCGAATTCAAGATACGCCGCGTAGAGATACTTCAACTGATTCGTCGTGAGATACAGGCGCATTAAGTTCGCAGCAATGAGCCGGTGCGTATAGGCGTAATTCGGCGCCAGTTGCATGACCGCTCGAAAGGCCTCCAGCGCATTCCCCGGCTCGTTTTTTTCGAGGTAGGCGCAGGCCAGTGCGTAGGCCGCCGCGGGGTTGTAAGGATTCGATTGCAGGACCGTCTTTCCGAGGGGAATGGACGAAATGGATCGGCCCCCGTCGGGCGAGGCTTTTTTGAGCGACCGGTTGCCCTGGAACACGCGAAACTGGCAGTAGGCCATGAATGTGAACGCGGCCAGGGCGGCCGGCAGGATTACAAAGTGCCGGACGGCCCGGCCACCGGCCGGAGAAACGGATTCGGCCCGGCGGCGGATGTCCTGCAGGGTCTGTTTTCGGGTCTCCGGATCGAACCCGATCGCCAAACGGGTGGCCAGCGCCATCGA